>NZ_JAERQY020000010.1 GCF_016735495.2 Lysobacter sp. MMG2 | reverse complement strand
CTGTAGCGTCCTCGCTTTTTCGAGTCAGTCGAAAGTAGAGGTGTTCGGCGAGTGTGCCATTGCGTAGTGGACGGGTGAAAGCCCGCCCAGTGAACGATGCGGGCGGTGATGGTTGTAGCGGTGACGCCAATCCTCGGTCATGCGCCGGACTTCGCCGAGCGTGGTGAACACGAAGCGGTCCAGGACCTCGGTGCGAAAAGTGCGGTTGAAGCGTTCGATGTAGGCGTTCTGTGTCGGCTTGCCGGGCTGGATGTGGACCAGGTCGACGTCGTGCCGCTTGGCCCACTGCTTCAGGGCCGCGCTAATGAACTCCGGGCCGTTGTCCAGACGAAGCCGCTTCGGTGGGCCCCGTACTTCGACCAATTCGTCCAGGGCACGGATCACACGGAGCGAGGGCAGGCTGGTGTCGATTTCGATCTTCATCGATTCGCGGTTGAAGTCGTCGTTGACGTTGAAGGTGCGGAAGCGGCGGCCCGACCACAGGGCATCGGACATGAAGTCGGCCGACCAGGTGTGGTTGGCGGTCGCCGGGATTTCCAGCGGTTCCCGGATACGCTCCGGCAACCGTCGTTTGCCACGCCGTGGCAGGTTGAGCTTCAGCGCCACATACACGCGCCAAGCCCGTGTCTTGCCCCAGCCTCGCGGCCGCAGGGCGCCGTCGAGCAGCAACCCGAAACCGTGCCCCGGATTGACCTTCAGGTACGCTTGCATGGCGGCGATCAGCGGCGCGTCGTCACGAACGCGGGGACGGTAGTGCCGCGCCGAACGCGACAAACGCAGCGTCCGATCGGCACGTCGAGCACTCAGCCCGTGATCGGTTTGCATCGCCAGACTCAGTTCCAATCGCCGAGCCTGGCCTAGAGCTTTCGCGAGATGACGTCCTTGAGCGCGTGGTGTTCCAGCGCCAGGTCCGCGTACATCCGCTTCAGCCGGCTCAGCTCGGCCTCGACGTCCTTCAGGTGCCGCAACTGCGACACCTCCATGCCGGCGTACTTGGACTTCCAGACGTAGTACGTCGGCTCGCTGATGCCGTGCTTGCGGCACGTCTCGGCGACCTTCGCGCCGGCTTCAACCTCTTTCAGGATCCGGACGATCTGTTCCTCGGTGAATTTCGACTTCTTCATGCAGAGCTCCTTCTGGGGAAACTCTACTTCCAACTGGATCGAATTTTCGAGGACGCTACA
>NZ_JAERQY020000001.1 GCF_016735495.2 Lysobacter sp. MMG2 | reverse complement strand
ATAGCCATCAAGGCCCAGCATCGAAGCGATGCAGCAGTCCGAGGCCGGATATACGTGCGCAGTCGACTCGGGCGCCGGATGCGGGAGGCTTGCAGCCAGAGGAGGAGTCCATATACGGACATTCGGGTGGCGGAAACGGGGCGCGCGGAGGTAATGTCCGCTTTCGACCAATAGCGGACATTCGGGATTTCCGCTAGGGATGCGATTCGGTGTGTAGCGGAGTGCCGTATGGATGAGGATCCGGTCATCGATCACTATTCGCCTCCAGCAACACCCATCTCGGCTGCAGAGAGCCGGTCTCTCGGGTTTAGGTACAGGTTCTGTATCGCCTCGGGGATCCTCGCCTTCCTTCTGCCCTTGGCCCTTCTGGTCTTGCCTAGATTCTCGGCGGGGGTTTCAACCCTTCTATTGCTTGCAGGTTGGGTGTCTCCGGCGGTTTGGGTGCTACTTCCCGAGCTCCGCACAGGATTGCGCAATGTATCGGCCGGCCGCATGGCGCTCGTCATGGTCGGGCTCCTTCCCGCCACGGCGCTTATGGCCCTCGTCGTGTTGGGAGTCGTCGACATGGCCCTCTGGCTTTTTGAGGTCGTGCGCTAGTGCGACGTGAGGATCACGCGGACGTGATAGCAACGTTGTCCGCGCCTTGCCGATAGCGGACATCAGGGGTGCAGGTGTCCGACCTCAGTGCTAACGTCCGCTTTCATCCTCAAACGGACGGACGAGGGGAAGTCGATCATGAAATGGCTACCTGGAATCTGGGGCCGTTGGGCGTGGCTGGTACTCGCGATCCTGCCGACGTTGATTGTTCTGGTAGTGCTCGCCCGTGCATGGGCATCGGACGATCTCGCTGTGATGGACAGGCCTTTCTGGTCCGTCGTTGTGCTGCAAATTGGCGCCATCGCTGTGTTCTCCTGGCATGCCATCGGCAACAAGCGCCTTCCGGAGGGTGACGCAGCGGAGTGGATAGTTCGATTCGTCGTCCTCATTCCGTTTGGCATGCTCGACTATTGGCGAACGTACCTGTGGCCCGTCGCACGCTGAAGGCGTGCACGTGCCGGATATCGGATGCCACTTAGCAGTCGATCGGGAGAAGATGAAGCGGGTAGCCAAATCGGAGAGGGCACATGATCGAACTTCCCGTACGAGATCCCTGCGACCTGTGTGAAGGCATGGCAGGTCGCGAAGAGCGATGGGCGATCATCGATGAAGGCGAACACACCTTGACGGTGATCAACCCATGGCAGTTCGAAGTGGGTCAATGCTGTGTCATCACGCGTCGGCACGTCGCGACGCTGCTCGATCTTTCCGATGAGGAGTGCGCGGCGGTAATGCTGTCGGCCAAACGAGTCGCGCAGGCGCTCGTCAAGGCATACAGGCCTCTGGGAGTACTCACGTTCCAGAACAACGGGGTTTTCAGTGGACAGGAAACACCGCACTTCCACTTCCATGTCGTGCCACGGCAGAAGGGCAGCGATTGGGGGATAGGTCCCCCTCAGCTGGCGACCTTCGATGGCGCCGGACGCGAGAGGGGCACCTCACACGATCCAGGCGGGGATGCGCAGCGTCGAGAGCGTGTCCAGGTGTCTGCCCGGCAACTTGCTGAAACCGCAGCCCTGATTCGTTCGAATCTGCCGGAATAATCGGGGTATTGCGGCGTTCCGACTCTGGTGTCGGGCGACGGCAGGAGGCGCCCCCGAGGCCTGGTCGGGGCGCCTCGATGCGAACTCAGCGCGAACCGCTGCCGTGCGCCTCGTCGCCGTGCAGTGTCATCAGCGACTGCATCAGCTGCTCGTCGCTGCTGGAGCACACGCCGAGCAGGACGACCTCGTCGCAGCCTTCGGCGGCGACGTAGGCGTGGCCCATGTTGGAGTCGATGTACACCGACTCGCCGGCTTCCAGCACGATCGGGTCGTAGAACTCGGTGTGCACTTCGGCGCGGCCTTCGAGCACGTAGATGTATTCCTCGCCCGAGTGGCGGACCAGGTCACCGAACTCTTGGATGCTCTTGGCGCGCACGCGTGTGACCACCGGGATCATGCGCTTGCGGCGCAGCTCCGGACACAGATAGAAGTAGTCGTAATTGGGCGTGTTGACGCGGATGGCGTCGTCGATGCGGCCGATGCTGCGACGTGCGGTGACGGCGGACTCGGAGGCATCGTCGGTTTCGGCGAACAGCTCCGACATGCGCATGTTCAGCCGCTGGCTGAGCTGCAGCAGCTTGTCGTAGGTCAGTGTCAGCCGGTCGTGCTCGATCTTGGACAGCGTCGACAGCGGGATGCCGCACTTCTCGCTCATTTCCTTGAGCGTCCAGCCGTTGCGCGAGCGCAGTGCGCGCAGCAGGCCGCCAATCGTGGGGTGTTGCGAACTCATCGTGGTCAGGCTCCTGCCAGTGCGCCGGGTGCGCCTGACGGCGGGTCCGGGTCTGGCGGTGATGATCTCGCCTTTTCTCCAGATTGACCAGAATGGGTTGACAATTCTCTGATTGGGATCATTCTTGCCTGAAGAGGCCTGATCCGGCCTGAGTGCGCCTGATCCGTCGAAACCGCGGCGGATTCGCCCTTCGGACATGAACTGGGGAGTACGTGTCGATGCGTCTGACCGCTGTCTCGTGCTTGATCGCGATGTCCCTGGCGTTGCCGGGGCTGGCCACTGCCCGGCAAGGGCAGGACATCAAGCCGCCTGCGCCGGTGCCCGACGCACCCGCCGCGACCCTGCCCGGAGCCGATGCCGCGGCCACCGGCGTGCCCGCGCCCGGCGTGGCCTCGCTCACCCGGGCCGATGCCGAAGCCTGGCTGGACGGCTTCATGCCCTACGCGCTCAAGCGCGGCGACATCGCCGGCTCGGTCGTGGTGATCGTCAAGGACGGCCAGATCCTGCTGCAGAAGGGCTACGGCTATGCCGACCTGGCCTCGCGCAAGCCGGTGGACCCGGAGACGACGCTGTTCCGCCCCGGCTCGGTGTCCAAGCTGCTGACCTGGACCGCGGTGATGCAGCTGGTCGAGCAGGGCAAGCTCGACCTCGACAAGGACATCAACGAATACCTGGACTTCAAGGTTCCCGCGCGCGACGGCAAGCCCGTCACGCTGCGCCAGGCCATGACCCACACCACGGGCATGGAGGAAACCGCCCGCGCGCTGATCGCCAACGACGAGAAGGGTCAGCTCTCGCTGGAGACCTACCTCAAGCACTGGGTGCCCACGCGCATCTACGACCCGGGCGTGACGCCGTCGTACTCCAACTACGCCACCGCATTGGCCGGCTACGTCGTGCAGCGCGTGTCGGGCATGTCCTTCGACGACTACATCGACCAGCACATCTTCAAGCCGCTGGGGATGCAGCATTCCAGCTTCCGCCAGCCGCTGCCCAAGGCGTTGCAGCCGCTGATGTCCAGCGGCTACTCCAAGGCATCCGACGGCAAGGCCAAGTCGTACGAGATCGTCAATCCGGCGCCCGCGGGCAGCCTGGCGGCGACGGGCGCGGACATGGGCAAGTTCATGATCGCGCACCTCAACAACGGCGCGTACGGTGACGCCCGCATCCTGTCGGAAGCCACCGCGCGGCAGATGCACGACACCACGCTGACGATCCTGCCGCCGCTCAACCGCATGGCGCTGGGCTTCTACGAGGCCAACATCAACGGCCACCGCTCCGTCGCCCACGCCGGTGACACGCAGTGGTTCCACAGCGACTTGCACCTGTTCCCCGACGACAACGTCGGTCTCTACATCTCGATGAATTCCACCGGCAAGGAAGGCGCGGCCGGCGTGGTGCGCACGGCGCTGTTCCAGGCCTTCGCCGATCGTTACCTGCCGGGCCCGCTTGCCGAAGGCAAGGTCGACGAGGCCACCGCCAAGCAGCATGCGGCGCAGATCGCCGGCCGTTACGAGAACAGCCGCCGTTCCGACGATGGCTTCGTCGCGCTGGCTTACCTGCTGGGCCAGACGACGGTCGCGGCGAACGAAGACGGCACGATCACCGTGCCCGACCTGCTCGGCGCCAACGGTGCGCCGAAGAAGTGGCGCGAAGTCGCGCCGTACGTGTGGCGCGACGTCGACGGTCCCGACCGCATCGCCGCGCAGGTAGTCGACGGCAAGGTGGTGCGCTTCAGCACCGATCCGATCTCGCCCTTCATGGTCTTCGACCGCACGCCCTGGTACCGCTCCGGCGGCGTGTTCCTGCCGATCCTCGTGGTGGGCTTCGGCGCGCTGCTGCTGACGGTGCTCGCCTGGCCGGTCTCGGCCCTGGTGCGCCGCCATTACAAGGTGCGCTACGCGCTGACCGGAAGCGATGCCACCTGGCACAAGCGCATCCGCATCGCCTCGCTGGTCGTGCTGTTGTCGCTGGGTGCCGCGGTGGGCCTGGCGGTGTGGATGCTGAGCAGCCTGGACATGCTCTCGCCGAGCAGCGACAAGTGGGTGCACACGCTGCGCCTGCTCAACCTGGTCGTGCTGCCGCTGGGCGCGCTGGTCGGGCTGGGCAATGCCTGGCATGTGCTGCGCAGTGGGCGCCGCTGGCCGGCGAAGCTGTGGAGCGTCGTGCTCGCGCTGTCGATGCTGGGGCTGCTGTGGTTCGGCATCGCCCAGAACATCCTCGGCTACAGCGCCAACTACTGACGGCAACGGGGCAATGACCGTGGCGACTTCCGTCAGTGTCGACATCCGCAACGAACTGCTGCGCCTGGCCAAGCCGTTCCGCATCTCCGGCCACGTGTTCCGCGATTCACCGGTGACCGTGGTGACGCTTCGCCACGGTGCCCACGCGGGCCGCGGCGAAGCGGCCGGCGTCTATTACCTGCGCGACGAACCCAGCGACATGCTGGCGACGCTGGAATCGCATCGCGACGCCATCGAAGCCGGATTGAGTCGCGACGAACTGCGCGCGCTGCTGCCCGTCGGCGGCGCCCGCAACGCACTGGACTGCGCGCTGTGGGAGCTGGAAGCCGCTCTGGCCGGCGTGCCGGTATGGAAGCTGGCGGGACTGGAGTCGGTGCGGCCGCTGCTCACCACCTACACGCTCGGCGCGGACGATCCGCAGGTGATGGGCGACGGGGCGGTGGCCTATTCGCACGCCCGCGCGATCAAGATGAAGCTGACCGGCGAAGTCGACCTCGACATCGCGCGCGTCCGTGCCGTGCGCGCCGCGCGTCCGGAGGTGTGGCTGGGCGTGGATGCGAACCAGGGCTACGTCGCCGATACGCTCGAACGTCTCGTTCCCGCGCTGGTCGACGCGGACGTCTCGCTGCTCGAACAGCCATGCAGGCGCGGCGATGAAGCGATCCTCGACGGCCTGGACTGTCCGGTGGAGATCGCCGCCGACGAAAGCGTGCAGGGGCTGGACGAGATCGAACCGCTTCTGGGCCGCTTCGACGTGGTCAACATCAAGCTGGACAAGTGCGGCGGGCTCACCGAAGGCCTGCTCATGGCGCAGCGTGCGCGTGCGCTCGGCCTGCAGGTGATGGTCGGCAACATGATCGGCACGAGCTGGGCGATGGCCGCCGGCTTCGTGCTCGGACAGCACTGCGACATCGTCGATCTCGACGGCGCGCTGTTCCTCGCGCAGGACCGCACGCCGCACGTGGTCTACGCCGACGGCCAGGTCGACTGCCCCGCCAACGTCTGGGGTGGTGCCTGAGCATGTCCACGACCGCCGGCAGCCGGGATCTCTTCGGCCAGCCGCGTGGCCTGACGGTGCTGTTCCTGACGCAGATGTGGGAGATCTTCTCCTACTACGGCATGCGTTCGCTGCTGGTCTATTACATGACCAAGCAGCTGTTGCTCGAACAGCAGCATGCGTCGCTGGTGTACGGCGCATACACCGCGACCGTCTACTTCACGCCGATCATCGGCGGCGTCATTTCCGATCGCTGGCTCGGCCGCCGACGCGCCGTGATCATCGGCGCCTCGATCATGGCGCTGGGCCATTTCCTGATGGCCTCCGAAAGCCTGTTCTACGTCGCGCTGGCCGCGATCGCGCTGGGCAACGGCCTGTTCCTGCCGAGCCTGCCGAGCCAGATCGACGGCCTGTACGCCAAGGACGATCCGCGCCGCGGCTCGGCCTACAACGTCTACTACGTCGGCATCAACGTCGGCGGCCTGCTGGCGCCGCTGGTGTGCGGCACGTTGGGCGAGGTGTACGGCTGGCACTACGGCTTCGGTGCCGCCGGTCTGGGCATGCTCGCCGGATTGCTGATCTACGTCTTCGGCGCACGCCACCTGCCCGAAGACACATCGCGCCTGCACGCGTCCCTCGCACCGGCACGCGAGGCGGCCGTATTGCAGCGGCACGAACTGTGGCAGCGCGTGCGCGTGCTGGCCGCGATCGCGCTGACGGTGATGCTGTTCCGCGGCGCGTACGAGCAGCTCGGCAACACGATCGCACTGTGGGCCGACACGGGCGTGGACCGCATGCTCGGCGGCTTCACGATCCCGATGACGTGGTTCCAGTCGCTCAATCCGTTGCTGGTGATCGTGCTGACGCCGCTGTTCGTCGCGCACTGGACGCGGCAGGCGCGCCACGGCCGCGAACCCACGCCGGCCCGCAAGATGGCGATGGGCGCGGCGGGTGTCGCGTGCGCTTACCTGATGTTGGCCGCCGTCAGCGCGGCCACGCCCGCGGGGCAGGCGAGCTGGGTGTGGCTGGCGCTGTTCTTCCTCGTGCTCACGTCCGGCGAGTTGTTCATCCTGCCGGTCGGCCTGGGCCTGTTCGCGCGGCTTGCGCCGGCGGGACACGGGGCCACGACGATCGCCGCGTGGTTCTTCGCCACCTTCGGCGGCAGCCTGCTGGCCGGCGTGCTCGGCACCACGTGGAGCGCGCTCGGACCTTCCTCCTTCTTCGTACTCATGGGCGCGGTCGGTGTATCCGCCGCCGCGCTGCTGTGGTTGCTCGATCGACCCACCCGCCGGGTGGACGCGGTCGCGCAGTCGCCCGTCATTGCCACCGGCCCGACGGCCCTTCCGTCGGCATCCAGTCCACCAGGGGAACGACATGCTTCACGTTGACGCAATCAGCAAGCAGCGGGGTGCCACGCGCGTGATGTCCGGTCCGATGCGCCGCAGTCCGCTGGCGGTGGTCGTCGCCGCCACGCTGGCGATGGCGGTCGCCGCACCGGCGCTCGCCCAGCAGGCCGCGACGGACCTGGACAAGGTCGTCGTCACCGCCAACAAGCGCTCGGAGAACATCCGCGAGGTGCCTTCGTCGATCAGCGTGATCACCGCCGAGGCCATCGAGAACCAGCACGCCACCCAGCTGAGCGACTTCCAGGCGACCGTGCCCGGCCTGTACATCAGCAGCAACGGCTCGCCGGGCCAGACCCAGGTGTCGCTGCGCGGCGTTTCGCCGCTGTCGTCCAGCGCCACGGTCGGCACCTACCTGGACGAAACGCCGCTGGGCTCCAGCGGCATCTACCAGGCCGCCAACTTCTTCGCCCTCGACCTGCTGCCCTACGACATCAACCGCATCGAAGTGCTGCGCGGCCCGCAGGGCACGCTCTACGGCGCCAGCGCGATGGGCGGCCTGGTGAAGTACGTGTCCACGCCGCCGGACACGGAGAACCGCGAGTTCCGCATCGGCGGCGGTCTGTCGAGCGTGAAGGACTCCGACGACCTGGGCTGGAACGCGCGCTTCGGCGCGAACCTGCCGCTGGCCGACAACCGCCTGGGCCTGCGCATCAGCTACGCGCGCAACGACCTGCCGGGCTACATCGACAACGTCGTCAACGGCGAAGAGGACATCAACTCCGGCGAGCAGACCAGCGCCCGCGCCGCGCTGCGCTGGCAGGGCGAGTCGGCCACGCTCGACCTCACCGCGATGCGCCAGACCATCGACAGCGACAACAACGGCCAGGTCGCGCTGGACCCCGAAGGCCAGCGGCCGCTGTTCGGCGATCTGAAGAACAGCATCTTCGTCGACGAGCCGTTCTACAAGGACGTCGACTACTACTCCGCCACGGTGAACTGGAACCTGGGCTGGGCCGACTTCGTCTCCGCCACCGGCTACTCCGAATCGCGCAGCGTCCAGCGCCAGGACGCCACGGTCCAGTACGGCGGCGTCGCCGACCTGCTGCTGGGCCTGCCGGAGCCGGGCAGCTCGTACTTCGACATCGGCCTGGACCTGGACAAGTTCACGCAGGAATTTCGCCTGGTCTCCAAGGAAAACGGTCCGTTCGAGTGGATGGCCGGCGTGTTCTACACCAAGGAAGACGCATTCCAGAGCCAGACGGTGAAGTTGAACCAGCTCGACGGCTCGCCGTTGCCGGCGCCGTTCGATGAGATCGCGGGCACGCTCGCCGTGCTCGAAATCCCGAGCACCTACGAGGAAACCGCGTTCTTCGCCAACGGTGCCTACCGCTTCACGGACGCCTTCAAGATCAGCGCCGGCGTGCGCTGGGCGCGCAACGAACAGGATTTCTCGCAGAACGTCACCGAGGGCATCCTGATCCCGCTGGGCAATACGCCCAACAGTTCGTCGGAAGACGTGTTCACCTGGAGCCTGAGCCCGCAGTTGCAGCTCAGCGAAGAGGCGATGGTCTACGCGCGCGTCGCCACCGGCTACCAGCCGGGCGGCCCGAACGTGCTGGTGGAGGGGCTTCCGTCGCAGGTCGATTCCTCGACGCTGACCAACTACGAACTCGGCCTGAAATCGCTGTGGGCCGACAACCGCCTGCAGTTCGACCTGACCGGTTTCCACATCGCGTGGGATGACATCCAGGTCGCCTCGGTGGTGAACGGCATCTCCGGCCTGGTCAACGCCGGCGAGGCCAGCAGCACCGGCGTGGAAGTGGCGCTGCTGTTCCACGCCACCGACCACTTCGACCTCGGCCTCAACGGTGCCTACACCGACGCCAAGCTCGATGAGGACTACCCGCTGATCGCTGTTCCGTCGCCGCCGTACGAGGTGCAGATCACCAGCGGCGCGAAGGGCGACGTGCTGCCCTATGTGCCGGAGTGGTCGTGGAATGCCACCGCCGACTACTACTGGACGCTGTCCGGCGGTTGGACGGCGCGCATCGGCGCCGCGCTGCGCTACGTCGGCGAACGCCGCGCCGGCACGACTTCGCGCCAGGACGTCGTGGTCGCGGCCACCGGTGCCGTGCTGCAAAGCGAGGTCACGCCGCCGCTGGAACTGGGCCACTACACCGCCTTCGACCTCAACGCGTCCGTCGCCAACGATCACTGGACGTTCCGCGCCTACGTGAAGAACGCCAGCGACGAGCGCGGCTACCAGACCATGGGCGACGTCACCAGCGAACTCACCGACGTGACCGCGAAGTTGAACGCCGCGCCGATACAGCCGCGCACCATCGGCGTCGAGGTCGACTACCGGTTCTGATCGCACATGCAAGCTGCCTCCGTGGTGCACCAACCTGAAACGCCCGCGCTGCCCGCGCCGTACCTGCTGTTCCTGGGGGACACGGTCGAGCCCGGTTACGCCAAGACCGCCTTCGGCTTGCGTGACTGGGCACCGGAACGCTGCATCGGCGAATACGCCATGCCCGGTGCGCGCGTCAGCACCGGCCTGCCGGCGATGTCACCGTCGCAGGCGCACGCGGCCGGTGCGCGCGCGCTGGTGATCGGTGTCGCCAACGCCGGCGGCGTCATTCCCGACCATTGGGTGACGGCGCTGGTGGGCGCGGTGGAAGCCGGCCTGGACATCGTCAGCGGCATGCACGTACGCCTGGCGGAGTTGCCCGCGTTGCAGCGCGCCGCCACGCTCCACGGCCGCCGCCTCATCGACGTGCGACGCCCGCCGGACCGGTTGCCGATCGCGTCCGGACGCAAACGCAGCGGGCAGCGATTGCTGACGGTCGGCACCGACTGCGCGCTCGGCAAGAAGTACACGGCCCTGGCACTGGCGCGCGCGTTCGGCGCGCGCGGCATAGACGCCGACTTCCGCGCCACCGGGCAGACCGGCATCCTCATCGCCGGCGGCGGCATTCCGATGGACGCGGTGATCGCCGACTTCGCCGCCGGCGCGGCCGAACTGCTCACGCCCGATGCAGCCGCATCGCACTGGGACGTGATCGAAGGGCAGGGCTCGCTGTTCCATCCCGCGTATGCCGGTGTCTCGATGGCGCTGCTGCACGGCAGCCAGCCCGATGTGGTGGTGGTCTGCCATCAACCGGGTCGCGATCGCGTGCTCGGCCATCCGCATTACGCGTTGCCGAGCATCGAAGAGGCGATCGCGCTCAACCTGCAGCTGGGCCGCCGCACGAATCCGTTGATCCGCTGCGGTGGCGTCAGCCTCAACACCGCGCACCTGGACGAAGCCGCCGCACGCCGTCTGCTGGCATCGGAAAGCGACCGCCTGGGCTGCGCCGTCGCCGACCCGATCCGCGGTGGCGACGAATTCGAAGCACTGGTAACTCAATGCCTGGGATGACACCGATGCGCAAGACATGCCTGCTGCACGTAGTGCCGGTCGTCGCCGGCGTCGCCTTCAGTTTCGCCGCATGGGCGGCACCGCCCGCTGATCTGGACGCGCGCGTCAACGACGTGATCCGCGCGCAGGGCGTGCCCGGCATGGCCGTCACCATCGTCGAGGACGGCAAGGTGGTGCACGCCAAGGGCTACGGCGTGCGTAGGTTGGGTTCGAACGAACCGGTCGATGCCGACACGATCTTTCCGACCGGCTCCACCGGCAAGGCGATCACGACCGCCGCACTGGCGGTGCTGGTGGACGAAGGCAAGATCGGCTGGGACGACAAGGTCATCGACCACCTGCCCGGTTTCCAGATGTACGACGCCTGGGTCACGCGCGAGATGACGATCCGCGACCTGCTCGTGCACCGCAGCGGCCTGGGACTGGGTGCGGGCGACCTGATGTTCGTGCCACGCTCCTCGCTCAGCCGCGCCGAGACCGTGCGCCGCCTGCGCTACATCAAGCCGGCCACCAGTTTCCGCAGCGGCTACGCCTACGACAACCTGCTGTACGCCGTCGCCGGCCAGCTGATCGAGGAAGTCAGCGGCCAGGACTGGGAAACCTTCGTGCGCGAACGCGTGCTCAAGCCCGCCGGCATGCGCACCTCGACCACGCGCGACGCCGACCGCTTCGCCACCGCCAACCGCGTGCAGCCGCACGCGCGCATGGACGGCGGCTTCCGCGGCGTCGGCACGCAGGAAGTGTTGGACGAACGCCAGAGCCTGGGCGCAAACGCCGCGCCCGCCGGCGGCGTGTCGTCGAGTGCGAACGACTTCGGCCGCTGGCTGCGCATCCAGCTCGCCCACGGCGCCTTGCCCGATGGCGCGACGGCGGGCGGCAAGCCTGCGCGGCTCTTCAGCGAAGACGCCTCGCGCCAGATGTGGACGCCGCAGGTGCTGATGCCGATCACCCCGTACCCGGCGCCGGTAGCGGAAGTGACGCCGCAGTTCTCCGCCTACGCCCTGGGCTGGGACGTGCGCGACTACCGAGGCGCCAAGCTCATCGAGCACGGCGGCGCCGTGTTCGGCGTGCAGACGATGGTGGTGCTGATTCCCGACCGCAACATCGGCTTCTCGCTGCAGATCAACTCCGAAGACGGCGTGGTCCTGCGCGGCCTGACGTACGAACTGCTCGACCATTACCTCGGCGCACCCAAGCGCGACTGGGTCGGCGACTTCGCCGCGTACAAGAAGGCGCGCGTCGACGGCGCGCTGAAGTTGCTCGCCACCGGCAAGGCGGAAAAGAAGCCCTCGCGCCCGTCGCTGCCGTTGAAAGGCTACGCCGGCGATTTCGCCGACCCGTGGTACGGACCCATCGAGATCCGCGAAGAGAAGGGCCGCCTGCGCCTGAACTTCAAGCAGACGCCGAACATGCTCGGCACGCTGGAGCACTGGCAGTACGACACCTTCCAGGTGCGCTGGGACGACCGCACCGCCGAACCGGCCTACGTGAGCTTCGCGCTAGACGCCGACGGCAAGGTCGACCGCATCACGATGAAGGCCGTGTCGCCGCTGGCCGATTTCAGCTGGGACTACCACGACCTGCTGTTCACGCCGCAAGCCAGCCAGTGAGGCGGCGCGCGTGGACGTCTTCGTGCGCGCACCACACCGGCGGCGTTGGCCTACTTGGCCCGCTGCGAGATATTGATGGCGTTCCACTCCCAGGTCTTGCCCTCATCCGTGGAGAAGGCCTGGCTCCAGATCGGAAGCGTCGGATCGCGCACGTCCCAGCGGAACACCACGATGATGTTCTTGCCCTTGTAGGTATCGCGGGCGAAGAAGTGGCCCACATGGTTCTCGAACGATCCCACGACCGGCGGGTCCAGTTTTCCGGAATTGCCGTCGGCCCAATAAATGCTCCACAGCCGCGTCGCCGGATCGAACAGCCGCAATGCCACGCCTTCGTACGGCTTGCCCGTGGATTGCTCGGTGTACTTGTCGAT
Source organism: Lysobacter sp. MMG2 (assembly GCF_016735495.2). Lineage (GTDB taxonomy): Bacteria > Pseudomonadota > Gammaproteobacteria > Xanthomonadales > Xanthomonadaceae > Lysobacter_J. Next base: position 1,728,526 of record NZ_JAERQY020000001.1, on the reverse strand, counting down.
ATTGCCCAGGCCATCGAGGATCTGGTGCATCTCCACGCGCGAAGTGAAGTCGATCCATTCCGTCGACCCGGTGAGCCGGGACTTGAGCTTGCGATTCTTCAGATGCCAGTTCCCAACGAGGTAATCGAAGTCGTGACGCGAGGACGTGGCCGAGGGTGAAATCACGAGCTGCCCGGCACCGTCGAAGTGCAGGGTTGGAATCGGCAGCGACGTATCCGGAACAAGCGGATCACGCGGTGTCGGCGCCGCGTTGCAGACCACCGGCAGCGCGGCCAGCGCGAACGCCAGCCAGACGAGGCAGCGTGCAACGCGCCGAGCACGCGCGAGCGCACGGGCCACAGATGCTTGGGCAGGTTGCGTGCGGCGCCCGGCCACAGACTTCATCGACTGCATGGTGCGTGCCGCCATGTTCCGTCCTCCGATGACCTTCGAATGAGCCGTGCACGTGGTCCGCCGCCGATGGCCGGGGCGAGTGCCGGCGAGACATCACACATACGCGGCGTTGAAACACCGTGAACACAGTTTGCTGACCTAGTGAACGCGCCCCAGCCGCGGCGCTCCATGCGACTTCCCCCGCCGCATGCGCCCGGCGCGATGGAGATGCTGGGACGGAAGCGCGCCATAGAGGCTGTGGTACTGCCGGGCGAGGCGGCCGAAGTCCCAGACGCCGAAGGCGCTGCAGATCGATGTCACCGTCTCGCCGGCTACCGCGTAGCAGAGCGCTTCGTGGATCGCGTGGAGCCGTCTGATCATCAGGTAGCGATGAGGGGCCACGCCGCATTGCTCGATGAACACCGTGCGCAGCGTGCGGTCGGATACGCCGGCAACGCTGCACAGATCCTCCACGGTAGGCGCGCAATCCAGGCGCGATTCGATCAGCTCCAGGCAGCGCTCCATGATCCTGTGCCGTTGCATCGGCCTGCGTCCAACCTTCGGGGCGTCGCGCGGGTCGCCCCTGTGCAGCATTTCGAAGATCGCGTCCAGCAGCTGCTGTGCGAGTGCGTTGCGTGAGGGTGTTCCGTCCAGAACGTCGGGATCGCGCGCCTCCACGGCACGCAAGCGTTGGGTCAGCGCGAACAGCCGCGCGATGGCCAGTGGCGTGGCCTGCAATACACGCGTCTGTGCGAGCAACGTCGCATCGTCGTGATCGAATCCGACCCGATGCCGCACGGCGCTGCACGGCACCTGGAAACCTGCCCAGAGCGTCGGCGCATCGGTGCGGAGAATGAACTCCTGCCCGGGACAGATCGAACCGAACCGCGCATTGGCGAGCTTGAGCCCGTTGAGCGCAACCACGGTCGGCTCCGAGATTGGCAGATACAGCGAGTAACGGCCGGCCAGGCTCGTGCCGTGGAAGATGTTGCGGGCGCCGCCGCGGACCCAGACGATGGTGACATCGCCCAGCGTGGTCATGCTCAGGCGCCACGCCCGGACGCTTCGGCCCGTCTGCAGGTAACGACCGCTGATCGCCGGAACCGCGGCCACGAACTCTTCGAACTCGCTGCTGGAAATCCGGAGCATCGCGACCTCGACGGTGCTGAAATATTTCCGATTTGACGTAGCGAAGCGGCCCTGCGCGATCAACTCTAGTCGCACGCCCCAGGACCGTCCAGCGCGATGGGAGGGCCTGGCGAAAGCCTCTGCGGCATCGTCCGAACGCATCGCGGACGTGCGCTCGCGAACCCCGTTGTACGGCGATCACCGGATTGTCACGAACGTGAACGCGCCGCCTCCACCCTGACGGAGCTTCCAGATGAAGGCACTGTTCGCTACTTCCTTGCTGGTGCTCGCCGCAGGTTCGTCCTCGGCGTGGGGACAGCAACCTCCCGAGTCGGGCCATGCCGCGGCGCAGGCCGCCCTCACGCACTTCCATCCCGAGGGCAAGCCTCCGTCACGCTTCACCGTCGAACTGCGCAACGGCGTGCGGAAGGCGTTGCCGTTCGAGGACAAGCGCGATTTCGAAGAGAACAAGAAGGGGCTCATCGCGGTGCCACCGTTCAAGCAGATCATGGCCGACGCCGGCAACGTGGCGTGGGACATGGACAGCTACAGCTGGCTGTTGCAGGACACGGATTTCGAGAGCATCCATCCGTCGCTGCAACGCCAGGCCATCCTCAACATGGCCTACGGCCTGTACGAAGTGCTGCCGGACCGCATCTACCAGGTGCGCGGCTTCGACCTGGCCAACGTCACCTTCATCAAGGGCAACACCGGCTGGATCGTGTTCGATCCCGCCACGGCCGCCGAAACCGCGCGCGCGGCGCTGAAGTTCATCAACCAGGAACTGGGCGAGCGCCCAGTAGTCGCGGTGGTCTATTCGCACTCGCACGTGGACCATTTCGGTGGCGTGCACGGCGTCGTCAGCGAAGCCGACGTGCAATCGGGCAAGGTCAAGGTGATCGCGCCGGAGAACTTCCTGCACGAGGCGATCTCCGAGAACGTGTTCGCCGGCAACGCGATGACGCGGCGCAGCCGCATCCAGTACGGCATCCTGCTGCAGCGCAGTCCGTTCGGCCACGTGGACCAGTCGATCGGCAAGAACGTCGCGGCCGGCAGCGTGGGCCTGATCGCGCCCAACGTGAGCATCACCCGGGACTTCGAGCCGATGACCGTCGACGGCGTGCGGATGGTCTTCCAGAACGTGCCCGACACCGAGGCCCCTGTGCAGATGCACACCTGGTTTCCGGACTGGAAGGCGTTCTGGGCCGGCGAGAACGTCACCGCGACGATCCACAACATCTACACCCTGCGCGGCGCACCGGTGCGCAACTCGCTCAACTGGTCCAAGCAGATCAACGCGGCGATCTACCACTTCCCGGACATGGAAGTGCTGTTCGCCTCGCACAGCTGGCCGCGCTGGGGCAATGCGCGCGTGATGGAGGTGCTGCGCGCGCAGCGCGACCTTTACGCCAACATGAACAACCAGGTGCTGCACTTCGCCAACCAGGGCGTGACGATCAACGAGATCCACAACATCTACCACTCGCCGCCGAGCCTGCAGCGGCAGTGGGCCGCGCGCAGCTACCACGGCTCGGAGGCGAACAACAGCCGCGCCATCATCAACCGATTCCTTGGCTACTACGACGGCAATCCGGTGAACCTGGAGCCGCTGCCGCAGCCGGTGAGCGCGCGGCTGTACGTGGAGATGATGGGCGGCTCGGCGCGGATCATCGCCAAGGGTCGCGAGCTGATCGACCAGGGCAAGTACCTGGAAGCCGGCGAGATCCTCAACAAGGTCGTGTTCGCCGAGCCGCAGAACCAGCGGGCGCGCAACCTGCTGGCCGAGGCCTTCGAACAGCTTGGCTACCAGCGCGAATCACCCAGCGTGCGCAACAGCTATCTGAATATGGCCTATGAACTGCGCAGCGGCATTCCCGCCGGCGTCGCGCCGGCATCGGCGAGCGCCGACGTCATTCGTGCGATGGCCACCGACCAGTGGCTGGATTTCCTGGGCATCAGCATGGACAGCCGCAAGGCCGATGGCATGCGCTTCACCATCAACCTGGTCACGCCCGACAACGGCGAGAAGTATGCGATCGAGATGAGCAACGCCACGCTCACCAACATCAAGGGCTTCGCCAATCCGAAGGCGGACCTGACGATCACCGTGAACCGGTCGGACCTCAACGACCTGATGATGGGCCTAAAGAGCTTCGCGGACCTGGAGAAGCAGGGGCTGGCCCGGTTCAGCGGAAATCGCAAGCCGATCGAGCAGCTGGGTGGCATCCTGGTGCAGTTCACGCCCGACTTCGCCGTTTTCCCGGGCACGCGCAATGCGCAGCCGACACCGGCGACGACGAAGCCGTTCCAGATGGTGATCCAGCCGGGCATGACGAATGCCGATTGATGTGGCCATGCAAATCGCAATGCGAGGAGGTGATGCATGAAGCTTCTTCTCTCCATCACGGCAAGCGCGACCGCCCTGTGCCTGTGCATGCCCGCACGGGCGCAGGACGTCAAAGCCCGCGACTCGTGGAAGCAGACGGTCTACATCTACGCCATGGGCGCGGCGATCGAAGGCGATGCGCAGATCGGCATCCTGCCGCCGCTGAGCGTGGAGCTCGACAAGTCCGACGTGCTCGACGCATTGCGGATGGGCGGCATGGTGGCCTACCGGATCGATAACGGCCTGTGGTCGTTCAGCACCGACGTCACGTACATGGATCTGGGCTGGCGCGCGTCCGGCCCGCGCGGAAACGTGGGCGGAAGCCTGTACCTGGATCAGCTCACGGTGATGGCGACGGGCGGATACCGCTTCGCGCCTTACGCCGAAGTGCTGCTGTCGGCGGCCTACTTCGACCTGGATTCGGAGTTGAACGTGCGCGTGCTGCAACAGACGGCGCAGGCGAGGCGCGGCGCAAGCTGGACGGACGGGTTGATCGGCATGCGCGCCTCGTTCCCGATCGGCGAGAAGTGGAGCTACAACGTGCGTGGCGACATCGGCGGCGGCGGTTCGGACCTGACCTGGCATTTCCTGACCACGTTCCGTCGCGGCGTGAACGACCGCTTCGACTGGTACTTCGGTTACCGCGTCCTGTCCTACGACTACAGCGAGGGACAGGGCCGCACGTTCCAGCACTACGAGCTCATGCAGCACGGACCGCTGATCGGCGTGGCCATCTCCTTCTGAGCGCCCGCGCATTGGAAGCAATGCAGACGGCGCATGCCGCGCGGCCCGATCGTGCCGCGTGCCTCTTCACGTGCTCCCTGAAGCCCTCATGCCCGGATCCCGCAAGCGGCTTGGTCAGGACGACGGCGCGGTCACCGCGCGACGCGGGCGTCCGGCGCTGGATCGCCAGGCCTTGTCGTGGGCGATGGCGCAAATCGACGCCAGCGACGGGCGCTCGTTACGCGTGAGCGAGATCTGCGCGGACGCGGGCGTCAGCCAGCGCACGATGCGCTCGGCGTTCCAGTCGACGCTGGGCATGTCGCCGAGTCGGTACATCCGCATGCGACGGCTGCACCTGGTCCGCGCCGCGTTGTTCTCCGCGATGTCCGGGCACACCACCATCGCCACGATCGGACAGCGGTTCGGGTTTCGCGATCCGGGCCGCATGGCGGCCGAATACCATGCGCTCTTCGGCGAGTACCCGCACGAGACGCTCAGGCGTGGCGAGCACGCGGCGCGTTGCGGGTAGGCGCGCGGCCTAACCGCCGTCACTTCGTTCGACCATGTCCGCCTCGCGCAGCTCGCGCTTGGCGTCGCGCAGCGAGCGGCCATCGAGCGGGCGGATCGAATCGATGCGGCAGGTGCCGCTGCCTACCGCCACCAGCCCGGTGGCCGTTCGCGGCATCACCGCATCGACGCGGGCGGTGACCTGGCCGCCACGGTTGGTGATGGCGATGCCCGAGGCGGACGACATCGCGGGGCAGCGATTCACGAGTTCCAGCAGGTGCCCGCGGCTGGCACTGGACCAGACCGCCAGTGCCTGATCGCCCAGCGGCGTCCAGTTCTGGGTGCCCGTCATCCGCTCCAGGCGGAACGACGGCACCGGCGCACCGGCGTGCTCGCGATAGAGCGCCAATCGCTCCTGCGTGTCCAGCGTGGGCGAGGTGGCGCATCCGGCCGCCAGGGCCGCTGCGATTGCGAGAAGCAAGGGAGCGGTGTACCGCATGTCGTTTGCCGTCGGTCGGTGATGGAGCCCGTCGCATCGCGTCGCACGCAGGCCCGTTGCGGTGCGACGCGGAGGTTCGACCAGTGGACCTGTCGAACGAGCGCGTGGAATACGACGGCTGCGGTGAAGCGAAAGTGAAACGTGCCCGCTGCCGCAGTGCGGCGGCCTACCGCAACGCGCATCCACATGCGGTGAGCATGCAGTGAAGTCGGCGTGACACATATCGCGTTTAAACCGCGATGAACGGCAGAACCCTTCTCGCCATCTTCACGAACACGTTACGCAACCTGAAGCATGGTTCGCCGACGTGCACAGGACCGTGAGCGACATGGCGACGTCCGAACCCAGAATGTCACGCATGCAGCTGACCGCGATGGTGGTCGGCGGAATGGTGGGGGCGGGCATCTTCTCGCTGCCTCGCACTTTCGCGAACGCGACCGGACCCTTCGGCGCGATCATCGCCTGGCTCATCGCCGGCACCGGCATGTACATGCTGGCGCGCGTGTTCCAGTTCCTCGCCGAACGCAAGCCCCACCTCGACGCGGGCGTGTTCGCCTACGCGAAGGAAGGCTTCGGCGATTACCCGGGCTTCCTCTCCGCGTTCGGCTACTGGATCGGCAGCTGCATCGGCAACGTGTCGTACTGGGTGCTGATCAAGTCGACGCTGGGCGCGTTCTTCCCCGTCTTCGGCGACGGCAACACGGTGGTGGCGATCGTCGTCGCCTCGGTCGGCATCTGGCTGTTCCACTTCATGATCCTGCGCGGCGTGCAGCAGGCCGCCTTCATCAACCAGATCGTCACGGTGGCCAAGATCATCCCGATTCTGGTCTTCATCGCGATCCTGGCGTTCGCGTTCAAGATGGACCTGTTCCAGCTGAACTTCTACGGCGGCGGGCTGGAAGGCGGCGTCTTCGACCAGGTGCGCGCGACGATGCTGGTGACGGTCTTCGTCTTCCTCGGCATCGAAGGCGCGAGCGTGTACTCGCGCTACGCCAAGAAGCGCGAGGACGTGGGCGCGGCGACCATCACCGGCTTCATCTCGGTGACCACCCTGATGGTGCTGGTGACGCTGCTTCCCTACGCGGTGCTGCCGCGCGTCGATGTCGCCGGCATGCGCCAGCCGTCGATGGCGACGGTCCTGGAGGCGGTGGTGGGCCCGTGGGGCGCGATCTTCGTCAGCATCGGCCTTCTGATCTCGGTGCTGGGCGCGTACCTGGCGTGGTCGCTGATCTGCGCGGAGGTCATGTTCACGGCCGCCAGGACCCGCGACATGCCCCGCGTGTTCGCGAAGGAAAACGCCAACAAGGTGCCCGTGGCCGCATTGTGGGCGACCAGCATCGTGATCCAGGTCATCGTGATCACCACCTACTGGTCGCGCGACGCGTTCAGCCTGATGTTGAACCTCACCAGTGCGATGGCGTTGATTCCGTTCCTGCTGGTGGCCGGCTACGGCCTGATGCTGACGCGCCGGGGCGAGACCTACGAGACCGACCCCGGCGACCGCAAGCGCGATCTCATCATCGCCGCCGTCGCCACGGTCTACACCATCTTCCTGCTCTACGCGGGCGGCATGAAGTTCATCGTGCTCTCGGCGGTGCTCTATGCACCGGGCACGGCGCTGTACGTGTGGGCGCGGCGCGAGCAGGGACTTCCGGTCTTCTCGCGCACCTCCGACTGGATCATCTTCGTTCTGGCCGCGATCGGCGCCATCGTGGGCGTGTGGTGGCTGGTCACCGGTTACATCACCATCTAGCAAGCAGGAGCAGGTTCATGGCGACGGCATCGGATGGAAAGTTCGGCGTCTATTCCGAAGTAGGGACGCTGCGCAAGGTCATGGTGTGTTCGCCCGGGCGCGCCCACCAGCGGCTCACGCCGACCAATTGCGATCGGCTGCTGTTCGACGACGTGCTGTGGGTGGAGAACGCAAAGCGCGACCACTTCGACTTCGTCAACAAGATGCGCGACCGCGGCATCGACGTGGTGGAGATGCACAACCTGCTCGCCGAGACGGTGGAGATACCGGAAGCGAAGAAGTGGATCCTCGACAACCAGGTCGTGCCGGACCAGGTCGGGCTGGGCTTCATCGACGAACTGCGCAGCTATCTCGAGGGCCTGTCTCCGCGCGATCTGGCCGAAACGCTCATCGGCGGCCTGTCGACCGAGGAGTTCCCCGAGAAGATCGGCGGCGAGGCGCTCAAGGTCGTGCAGGAGGCGGCGGGCGAAGCCGAGTACCTGCTGCAGCCGCTGCCCAACACGCTCTACACGCGCGACACCACGTGCTGGATCTACGGCGGCGTGACGCTGAATCCGTTGTACTGGCCGGCGCGCCACGAGGAAACCATCCTCACCACGTCCATCTACAAGTTCCATCCGGACTTCGCCGGCAAGGTCAACGTGTGGTGGGGCGATCCGACCAAGGACCACGGCCTGGCGACGCTGGAAGGCGGCGACGTGATGCCGATCGGCAAGGGCAACGTGCTCATCGGCATGAGCGAGCGCACCTCGCGTCAGGCGATCAGCCAGTTGGCCGCGTCCTTGTTCGAAAAGAAGGCGGCCGAACGCGTGATCGTGGCGGTCATTCCGAAGATGCGCACGGCCATGCATCTGGACACGGTGTTCACCTTCGCCGATCGCGACCTGTGCCTGCTGGCACCGGAGTTCATCAACCAGGTCCGCACCTTCTCGTATCGCCCGAGCAGCCATCCCAGCGGCGTGGAACTGCACCGCGAGGAGAAGCCGTTCGTCGACGTCGTCGGCGAGGCGCTGGGCCTGAAGAAGCTGCGCGTGGTCGAAACCGGCGGCACGGCCTATCAGCAGGAGCGCACGCAGTGGGACAGCGGCGCGAACCTGGTGTGCGCCTCGCCCGGCGTGGTCTATGCGTACGATCGCAACACCTACACGAACACGCAGCTGCGCAAGCAGGGGGTCGAGGTCATCACCATCGTCGGCGCCGAACTCGGCCGCGGACGCGGCGGTGGCCACTGCATGACGTGTCCGATCATCCGCGACGCGGTGGATTTCTAGGTCCGGGCAATCGCGGTTCGCGACGACCGGCCGGATCGAAGGCGCGCCCGGGAAGCAGATCCGGACCCGGGCCGGCGCTTGCGTTGCAGTCGCGCGGACACCGGCTCCGTGCGTTATCCCGGCCGTCCGGTGCGCCCGGACCAGGGGGGATGAAATCCGGTCCGGTACATCGATAGGGAGTCGAGCCAGTGCCTTCCATCCGCGTCCTCCGGTGTTGCTTCCACTGGCGCATGGTCGCCGCGGGTTGCGTGCTCGTCCTTCTTGCCGCCTGCGGGCGCGGCAGCGACGAGGAAACGCAGGAAGTGCGGCCCGTCCGCGTGATGGTCACCGACAAGCGCATGAGCGGCGACACGGTATCGCTCGTCGGCAGCGTGCAGGCCGAAAGCGAGGTCAATCTGTCGTTCCGCATTTCCGGCCGCGTGACCGAACGGCGGATCGGCGTGGGCGATCGCGTGCAGCGCGGGCAGGTGATCGCGCGACTGGACACGCAGGACGAAGAGAGCGGCGTGCAGGCTGCACGTGCGCAGCTCAGCGCGGCGCAGGCGCAGGCGGTGGAGGCCGACAACAATTTCGTCCGGATGCGCGGACTGGTGGCGCAGGACGCGGTGTCGCGGGCGCTGTTCGACCAGGCGCAAGCCAGTCGCCGCGCCACGCAATCGCAGGTCGAATCGGCGCAGGCGCAGCTCAACCTCGCCAGCAACCGCTTGAGCTACACGCGCATTGCATCGGATGTTGCGGGCGTGGTGACCGCCGTCGGCGCCGAACCCGGTGAGGTGGTGGGCGCAGGCCAGATGATCGCGCAGGTCGCGCGCGAAGGCGGGCGCGATGCCGTCTTCGACGTGCCCGCGGCGGTGAAGGACAGCGCGCCCGACAACCCGCGCATCACCGTCATGCTCACCGCCGATCCACGCATCACCGCGCAGGGCCGCATCCGTGAAGTCGCGCCGCGCGCCGATCCGGTGACCAACACGTTCCGCATCAACGTCGGCCTGATCGATCCGCCCGCCGCGATGCGCCTGGGCAGCACCGTGACCGGACGCATGAAGCTGGATTCCGTGCTCGGCATCGAAGTGCCGGCCGCGGCGGTGATCCGCTCCGGACGCAAGGCCGCGGTGTGGGTCGTCGACCCGAAGGCGCACACGGTGTCGACGCGCGAGATCGGCATCCAGTCGTCCAGCCCCTCGGCGGTGATGGTGGCCTCGGGCCTGAACCAGGGCGACATCGTGGTGACCGCCGGCGTGCAGGCGCTGCGCCCCGGCCAGAAGGTTCGCCTCATCGAGGCGAAGCCGTGATAGGGCCGAACCTCTCCGAGTGGGCCCTGGGCAAACGCTCGCTGGTCGTGTTCCTGATGATCATCTCGCTGGCGGCAGGCTTGATGTCGTTCCTGCAGCTCGGCCGCGACGAGGATCCCGCGTTCACGGTCCGCACGATGGTCGTCGGCGCCGCGTGGCCCGGCGCGACCGTGGAAGAAATGCTGCCGCAGGTCACCGAACGTCTGGAGCGCAAGCTGCAGGAAACCCGCCACATCAACTCGGTGCGCAGCTACACCACGGCGGGGCAGACCACGATCTTCGTCGAACTCGAGCAATCCACGCCGCCGTCGGAGGTGCCGGATGTCTGGTACCAGGTGCGCAAGAACATCGGCGACATCCGGCAGACCTTGCCGGCCGGCGTCGTCGGTCCGTTCTTCAACGACGACTTCGGCGACACCTTCGGCACGATCTACGCCTTCACCGCCGACGGCTTCAGCTTTCGCGAGCTGCGCGACCAGGTCGAAGCGGTGCGTTCGCGTCTTTTGAACGTGCCGGACGTGTCCAAGATCGAAGTGCTCGGTGCGCAGGACGAACAGATCTTCATCGAGTTCTCCACCGAGCGCCTGGCCGGCATGCGCCTGGATTACCGGACGATCATCGGCGCGTTGCAGGCGCAGAACGTGGTGCGCCCCGCCGGCGTCATCCAGACCCGGCAGGAGCGCGTGTTCCTGCGCGTCAGCGGTGCGTTCGACAACGAGGCCGACATCGAGTCGTTCAACTTCCCGGCCGGCAACCGCATCGTGCGCCTGGGCGACATCGCCCGCGTGCATCGGGGCACTGTCGATCCTCCGCAACCGATGTTCCGCGTGAACGGAAAGCCCGCCATCGGCCTGGCCGTGGCGATGCGCGAAGGCGGCGACATCCTGGCGCTGGGCGAGAACCTGCGCCGCGAGATGGCCGACATCCGCGCCGACCTGCCGGTGGGCATCGAGCCCACGCTCGTGGCCGACCAGGCGGTGACAGTGGAGGTTTCGATCAACGACTTCATGGCCTCGCTGTGGCAGGCCATCATCATCATCCTGGTGTGCAGCTTCGTCAGCCTGGGCGTGCGACCGGGCACGGTGGTCGCGTTGTCGATCCCGCTCACGCTGGCCATCGTCTTCACGGTCATGAACGCGCTGGGCATCGACCTGCACCGCATCTCGCTCGGTGCGTTGATCATCGCCCTGACCCTGCTCGTCGACGATGCGATGACGACGGTCGATGCGATGATGAACCGGCTCGGCGCGGGCGACAGCAAGGACGAGGCGGCCACGTACGCCTACCGCACGCTCGCCGCGCCCATGCTGATCGGCACGCTGGTGACGATCTCCAGCTTCGTCCCCATCGGCTTCGCGCGCAGTTCGGCGGGCGAGTACACCTTTTCGATCTTCGCGGTGGTGGCGATCTCGCTGATCGTGTCGTGGCTGGGCGCGGTGATCTTCGCGCCGCTGCTCGGCAAGGCGATCCTGAAAGTGCCCAAGCGCGATGCGCAGGCCAAGCCGAGCCGGATCATGGCGACGTACGGAAAGCTGCTGCGCGGGGCGATCGCCGCACGCTGGCTCACCATCGGCGTCACCGTCGCGGCCTTCGTGCTGGCGATCTTCCTGGTGCGCTTCGTGCCGCAGCAGTTCTTTCCCGCATCGGACCGCCCCGAGCTCACCGTCGACATGACGCTGCGCCAGAACGCGTCCATCTTCGCCACGCAGGAGCAGGCCGAGCGCCTGGAAGCGTTCCTCAACGGCAACCCGGACGTCGATCACTACAGCACCTACGTCGGGCGCGGCGCGATCCGCTTCATCCTCACGCTCAACGTGCAACTGGCCAATCCCTTCTTCGCCCAGTTCGTGATCGTCGCCAAGGACCTGGAGGCGCGCGAACGCCTTCATCAGAAGCTGGAGGATCTGCTCGCGACGGACTTTCCCGACGTGGTTGCGCGCGTGTCACCGCTGGAACTGGGGCCGCCGGTGGGTTGGCCGTTGCAGTACCGCGTGAGCGGGCCCGACATGGATCGGCTGCGGCAGATATCGCTCGACCTGGCGGGCGTGGTGGGTTCGGACCCGCGCGTGCGCCACGTCAACTACGACTGGATGGAGCCCGCGCGGCAGGTGCGCGTCCACATCGACCAGGACGAGGCACGCCAGCTCGGCGTGAGTTCGGCGGCGCTGGCGGGCGTGCTCAACGCGTCCATCGCCGGAACGCCGGTCACGCAGGTGCGCGACGACATCTACCTGATCAACGTGGTCACGCGCGCCACCGACGAGGAGCGCGCGTCGTTCGACACGCTCTCCACGCTGCAGGTGCCCACCGCCACGGGGCGGACGGTGCCGTTGCGGCAGTTCGCGACGTTCACCGAGGAACAGGAATTCCCGCTGGTGTGGCGGCGCGACCGCGTACCGACGCTGACGGTGCGCGCGGACGTGACGCGCGACGTGTTGCCCGACGACGTCGTGGACGCATTGCGGCCGAAGATCGAAGCGTTCAACGAAACGCTGCCAAAGCGCTACCGCGTCGACACCGGCGGGCTCTACGAGGAAAGCAACGAGTCCAGCCGCTCGGTGTATGCGGTGGTGCCGGTGATGATCCTGCTGATGCTGGTGATCATGATGATCCTGCTGGTGAGCTTCCGGCGCCTGGCGATGGTGGTGTGCGTGCTGCCGCTGGGCCTGATCGGCGTGGTGGCCTCGCTGCTGGTGTTCAACCGGCCGCTGGGGTTCGTGGCGATCCTGGGCATCCTGGCGCTGATCGGCATGATCGCCAAGAACGCGGTGATCCTCATCGTCCAGATCGAGACCGACCGCGCGTCCGGGATGGGCGTGCTCGATGCGGTGCTCAGTGCGGCGACTTCGCGCATGCGGCCGTTGATGCTCACGGCGATCTCCACCGTGCTCGGCCTCATCCCCATCGCACCCACGGTGTTCTGGGGGCCGATGGCGTTCGCCATCATGGGCGGGCTGCTGGTCGCCACCGCGCTCACGCTCATCTTCCTGCCGGTGCTGTACGTGACGGTCTTCGGCAACGAGCCGCCGCCGACGCGGGCGGCGGAGCAGGGGTGAGCGCGATGGGCGCGCCGTCGCCGGCCGGTGGCAAGTTCGCGCGCGGGCGGTACGCGTGGACGGCGTTGATGCGCGGCGCGGGATTCCTCGCGTTGTGGATCGTGCTGATGCCGAGCGCGAAGCCGGCGGACGTGGCGTTCGGCCTGGTGGCCAGCGTCCTTGCGACGTGGACGAGCCTGCAGCTGCTCAGGCCGGAAGCCGGGCACCTGAAGTTCGGCGCGTTGCTGGCGCTCGGGCCGCATTTCCTGTGGCAATCGGTGCTGGCCGGCATCGACGTCGCGCGTCGCGCCTTCGATCCGCGCCTGCCGCTGGCACCGGGGATCGTGGAATGTCCCGTCGCATTCCCGCGCGGTGTCACGCGCAACACGTTCGCGGCGATCACCAGCCTGCTGCCCGGTTCGGTGCCCTGCGGCGAGACGCAGGACACGCTGGTGTACCACTGCCTGGACCGCGACCTACCCAATACCGAACAGCTCAAGCGCGAAGAGCAGCTGTTCGCGCGCGCCCTGATTCCCGCACGGGAGGATGACCATGATTGAGTTCGCACCACGCGTCATCGCGGACGCGGGAGGGCAGGCGTGATGGACGACTTCCTGCTGGGCGCGGCGGCATTCGTCCTGTTCGTGGTGGCCATCGGCCTGGTGCGCATCCTGCGCGGGCCGGGCGACGCGGAGCGCATGATGGCCGCGCAACTGCTGGGCAGCGGCGGCATCGCGGCGTTGCTGCTCGGCGCGACGGCCGGTGCATCGGCGGTGACGGATGTCGCGCTGATCCTCGCGTTGCTGGCGGCGTTCGCATCGATCGCCTTCGTCAAGGCGGCGCGAGGTGCGAGGCGATCATGAGCCTGCTGCTCGACCTGTGGACCTATGTCGCCGTCTGCGCCGGTGGTGTGTTCTTCCTCGCCGGAACGGTGGGATTGCTGCGCTTCCCGGATTCGCTGACGCGCCTGCATGCGTTGACCAAGGCCGACAACCTCGGCCTGGGCCTGGTGGTGCTGGGCCTGCTGCCGCAGGCGGGGAGCGTGCTGGTCGGCATCAAGCTGATCCTGATCTGGGGCCTGGTGCTGTGGGCTTCGGCGGCGGTATCGCAACTCATCGCGCGCACGGTGCGCGAGGCCGACAAGCCATGAGCGGCGCGCCGACCCTCGCGTTGATCGCGCTGCTCATCGCTCTCGCGTTGTGGGTGATGCTGGCGCGCGGGATGTTCGCGGCGGTGGCGGGTTTCATCGCGTACGGGTTGCTGCTCACGCTGGCGTGGGTGGGCTTGTCGGCGGTCGATGTCGCGATGACCGAAGCGGCCATCGGCGGCGGATTGACCGGCGCGCTGCTGATCGGCGCGGCCTCGCGACTGCGCGGTGCCGGATACGGCGAGGTGGGCGCGCGGCGTGGGCCGTTGACGCGCGTGCTGGCGGTCGCGGTGTCGGTCGGCGTGACCGCCGTGCTGGTGGTGTGCCTGAACTGGTTGCCGGAACCGCAGCACACCTTGGTGCCGGATGTCGCGGCGAACCTCGATGCGACCGGCGTCGGCAATCCGATCACGGGCGTGCTGCTGGCGTTCCGCGCGATGGACACGCTGCTGGAGGCGATCGTGCTGCTCTTCGCGCTGATCGGCGTGTGGTCGCTCACGCCCGATGCGGCATGGGGGCAGCGGCCGGACGTCGCACACGACGTCGATCCGGACGGCGTGCTCGCCTACGTCGCGCGCGTGCTTCCGCCCATCGGGGTAGTGATAGCGATCTACATCCTGTGGGTGGGCGCCGATGCACCGGGCGGGAAGTTCCAGGGCGCGACGGTGCTGGCGGCGATGTGGCTGCTGGCGATGATGGCTGGCCTTGCGCGTGCGCCATTGATCGGCCGCGCATCGCTGCGTGCGTGGCTGGTGGCCGGGCCGCTGGTGTTCGTCGCGATCGGTGTCTACGGCGTGTGGCGCGCCGGGGCGTTCCTCGCGTATCCGGACGGGTTCGCGAAACCGCTGATCGTCGTCATCGAGATCGCGCTGATGCCATCGCTGGCCATCACGCTGGCGCTGCTGCTGGCCGGTGCGCCGCGCGACACGGGAGGGCGCCATGAATGAAACGTGGTTCGGCTACTGCGCCGCCGCGCTGATCGGGATCGGCCTGTACGGGTTGATCGTCAATCCGCAGCCGCTGCGCAAGATACTTGCGTTCAACATCATCGGCACGGGCGTGTTCCTGGTGTGCGCGGTGATCGCGCGCCGTGGTGCGGCGATGGGGATGGGTGGTGATCCGGTGCCGCAGGCGCTGCTCATCACCGCGATCGTGGTTGCGTTCTCGGCCTCGGCGCTGGCCGTGGCGCTGCTGCTGCGCTTGTTCGAAATGACCGGCACGACGTCGCTGGACGACGAGGCGCCGACCCGGAAGGATCATGATGGTCGCGGCGCGTGACATGCGCCACGCAGGCGCAGGGGGGCGGTCGTGACCACGCCCGATGGCCACCTGCTCGTGTCGGCGGTGCTCGTGCCGTTCGTGGCCGTGATGCTGGGGCTGGTCGCGGGCGGTCGTCATGCGCAGCGGGTCGCGATCGCGACGATCGGCGTGGGCCTGGTGGTGGTGCTGGCGATCGCGGAGGCGTTGATCGAATCGCGCGCGGCGCTGGTCTACCTGCTCGGAGGCTGGGCGCCGCCGCTGGGCGTGGCGCTGCGTGCGGACGGGCTGTCGGTGGTGATGCTGGTGGCGGTCGCCGTGGTGATCGCCGGGATCGCGGTGTATGCGCGCGCCGATTTCGGCACGCCGGTGGGCGTGCGCGAAACACGCGCGTCGCTCACGTTCTGGTCGTTGCTGATGGCGGTGTGGGGCGCGTTGAACCTGGTGTTCGTCAGTGGCGATGTCTTCACGCTTTATGTTGCGCTGGAGTTGCTGACCTTCGCCGGTGTGCCGCTGGTGTGCCTGGACGGTCGCGGCGAAACCCTGCGCGCCGCGCTGCGCTACGTGCTCTACGCGTTGCTGGGTTCGATGCTGTACCTGCTCGGTGCGTTCCTGCTCTATGGCGCGTACGGGACGCTGGACATCGCGATGCTGGGCGAGCGCGTCGCCGCGGGCCCGCTGACGTGGACGGCGGCCGCGCTGATGACGGCGGGGCTGCTGGCCAAGACGGCGCTGTTCCCGTTGCACCTGTGGCTGCCGCCTGCGCACGCGGGCGCGCCGGCGGCGGCCAGTGCGGTGCTGTCGGCGCTGGTCATCAAGGGCTCGTGGTTCCTCGCGGTGCGGCTGTGGCTGGACGTGTTCCCCGGCGTGATCACGCGGCCCGCGGCTCAGTGGCTGGCCGCGTTGGGCGTGGCGGCGATCCTCGTCGGCAACATCGTCGCCCTGCGGCAGGCGCGCCTGAAATTGCTGATCGCCTATTCGACGGTCGCTCAGATCGGCTACCTGTTCCTGATGTTCCCGCTGGCGCTGGGCGCTCGCGCGGCGCAAGCCGATGAATCGGCTGCCGTCACCGGCGGCATGCTGCAGGCGATCTCGCACGCGACGGCGAAGGCGGCGATGTTCATGGCGGCCGGCCTCATCTACACCACGCTCGGGCACGACCGCGTCGCCGACCTGCGCGGCGCCGGGCGCGAGCTTCCCATCACGATCCTCGCCTTCGCGCTCGCGGGCGCGTCGCTGATCGGGTTGCCGCCCAGCGGCGGATTCCTCGCGAAGTGGCTGCTGCTCTCTGCCGCCGTGTCGACCGCGCAGTGGTGGTGGGCGCTGGCGATGCTGATCGGCGGCCTGCTCACCAGCGTGTACGTGTTCATCGTCGTGGTGCGTGCGATGGCGGCGCCCGACGCCGGCTGGGCGCCGAAGGCGGTCGTGCCGCGCTATCAGCAGGGCGCGGTGCTGGGGCTGGCCTTGTGTTCGTTCCTGCTCGGCGCGGCGGCGCTGCTGCCGCTGGACGTGCCGCAACTGGGTCGCGCGCAGGCGGCGTGGAGTGCGCCATGAACGCATGGATCGCCGCCGCCATCGCAACCCCGCTGCTGCTGTTGCTGGCGTGCCTTTGGGCGCGCGCGCGTGCGGACCTGATGCGGTGGTTGCCGATCGCGCCGGTGCCGGCCTTGCTGGCGGCGTTGTTCGCGCCGCAGGACGTGCCACTGCGCGTCGGCCATGCCGGCTTCGCGCTCGTCTTCGCGATGGATCGCCCGGGTGCGGTGCTCCTGGGCGTCGCGTCGCTGCTGTGGATCGCTGGCGCCCTTCACGCGCAGCGCGAGGAACGGGCGAGCAACGGTGCTTTCGTCACCGCCTGGCTGATGACGCTCACCGGCTGTGTCGGCGTGTTCCTCGCGGCCGACGTGGTGGGCTTCTACTTCCTGCTGGCGGTGCTGAGTGTGGGCGCGGCGGGGTTGGTGATGCAGGGCGTGCGCCCCGCGTCGATGCGCGCGGCGGCCGTCTATCTGGGCGTGGCGCTGTTGGCCGAGGCGTTCCTGCTCGCCGCGCTGGTGCTGCTCGTGCAGGCGTCGCCGGAAGGCAGCCTGATGATCGCCGACGCGCCGGCCACTTTGTCCGCGTCGACCACGCGCGGGCTCACGCTCACGCTGCTCATCATCGGCCTGGGCATGAAGGCCGCGCTGGTGCCGATGCATTTCTGGATGCCGCTGGCGTACGGCGCCGCGCCCCTCTCCGCCGCGGCGGTGATGAGCGGTGCGGTGGTGAAGGCGAGTGTCCTGGCGCTCGTGCGCCTGCTTCCCTTCGATATCGCGTTGCCGGACTTCGGCATGCCGCTGGCGGCCGTGGGAATGCTCGGTGCGTTCTACGGCGTCGCCATCGGCCTCACGCAGTCGGACACGAAGGTGGTGCTGGCGTACTCGAGCGTGAGCCAGATGGGCTTCGTGATGGCGCTCATCGGCATGGGGCTGGCCAGTGGCGACGCCGCCACGCCGATCATCGCGGTCTTCTACGCGGCACATCACCTGCTGGTGAAGGGCACGCTGTTCCTGGCGATCGACGCGGTGCCGGCACGCCGGCGCGTTGGGTGGCCGTGGCTCGCGGTCGCGGCGATCGTGGCGCTGAGCCTGGCCGGACTTCCCCTGACGGGCGGCGCGCTGGCCAAGGATGCGGCCAAGGGCGTGGTCGGCGATGGCGTCATGGCGATGCTGGCGGTGGCTTCGTCGGTGGCGACGTCGATGCTGATGGTGCACTTCCTGCGCCGCCTCGCGAACGCGACGCAGGCGAGCGTGCGAGGCACCGCAACGTGGCTGTTCATGGCCGTCGCGTGCGTGGTCGTTCCGTGGTGGCTCTATCTGGCGATCCCGATCGGCACGTCCCCGGCCGCGCTGGCACCGGCTGCGCTGTGGGCGTCGCTGTGGCCGGTGCTGGTTGGCGGCGCGTTGGCATGGGCATGGGCGCGCGTGGCGCATGCAGGGCCGTCCTTGCCGGCGGGCGACATCGGCATCGCACTCGTTGGCATCGAACGGGCCGGCCGTGCGATCGCGGTGGCGCTGGAACGATGCGACACCGTGGCGCGGCGGTGGCAGGTGGCGAGCGTCGCGCTGTTGCTGATCGCCGCCGCCTTCTACTGGACATTGCGCGTGTGATGAAGACGAAGCCTTGCATCGCAAGACTGCATCATCGTGCTGCGGCCGCGCGCGTTCCGTGCACGGCCCGACGCACTGCGGAGGTACCGTCATGAGGATCCTCGTTCCCACGGCCCTGCTCCTGTTCTCGCTGGGGTGCACGCTCGGGCCGGACTACGTGCGTCCGACCATCGACACGCCCGACGCATGGCGCATCGCACCCGGCGAAGCGGAAGACCTGGCCAACACGCAGTGGTGGACCACGTTCAACGATCCCGTGCTCGACGAGCTCATCGACACCGCACTCGCCGAAAACCGCGACGTGCGCATCGCCGCCGCGCGCGTCGATCAGTTCCTCGGTGCGCTCACGGCCACGCGTTCGCGCTTCTTCCCGACGGTGGGCTACGACGTCGATGCAAGCCGCGCCAAGGCCAGCCGCGTGGGGCAGCCGCCGATCCCGGCGGGCGCGGACCCGTATTTCACGCTGTACCAGGGCTCGCTCGGCGCCAGCTGGCAGATCGACCTGTTCGGACGCGTGCGGCGGCTGAGCGAAGCGGCGCAGGCGCGCGTGTACGCAAGCGAGCAGGCCAGGCGCGGCGTCGTGCTCTCGCTGGTGACGAGCGTGGCGGCCAGCTACATCACGCTGCGCCAGCTCGACCGGCAACTGGAGATCGCGCAGGCCACGGCGAACAACTTCGGCGAGACGGCGCGCATCTTCGACCTGCGGCACAAGGCCGGCATCGTGTCGCTGACCGAGGTTTCGCAGATCCGGTCGCAGCGCGAGCAGGCGCTGGCGACGATCCCCGTGCTGGAGCAGCAGATCGCGGCGGTGGAGAACCTCATCTCCATCACGCTGGGGCGCAACCCCGGCCCGATTCCGCGCGGGCTCACCATCGACCAGCTCGTGCCGCCGCGCATTCCGGCCGACCTTCCTTCGTCACTGCTGGAGCGTCGCCCCGACATCCTGCAGGCCGAGCAGAACCTCGTCGCGGCCAACGCCAACATCGGCGCCACGCGGGCCCTGTACTTCCCCGACCTCACGCTCACCGGTGCGCTGGGTTCCACGAGCACGTCGTTTGGCGATTTCCTCACCGGCCCGGCCAGTGCGTGGCTGGTCGCCGCCAACGTGGCCGGCCCGATCTTCACCTTCGGTGCGATCAAAGGCCAGGTGCGCACCGCGGAGGCGCAGAAGGAGGAGGCGGTGCTGGTCTACCAGCAGACCATCCTCAACGCGATGCGCGAAACCGACGATGCCCTCACCGGCACCGTGAAGAAGGCCGAGGAACTCCAGCGCCAGGAAGCGCGCGTGCGGGCACTGCGTGATTCGGCGAGGTTGTCGCGGGCGAAGTTCGAGTACGGCATGGCGGGGTACGTCGAGGTGCTTATCGCCGACAACGAGCTGTTCGCCGCCGAAATCGCCCTCGTGCGCGTGCGCGCCGAGCGCAACACGCAGATCGTCCAGGTCTATCGGGCGATGGGCGGCGGCTGGGTCGATGCCGCGCAGGCGCGCACCACCGCCACGGAGACCGGTTCCGAGGCCGCGCCACGCAGCGATGGCGGAGGCCTGCGGCGGTGACGGACGCGCTCAGCGCGGGCCGACGCCGTGCAGGAAGATGTCCACCACCTGCTCCACGCGGGTGCGCTGCGCCCGCTCGCCCAGCGCCTTGCGCACGCCCAGCACCACCTCCAGGTGCAGGTCGTCGCGCAGCATGCCGATGAAGTGCTCGGCCGCGGCGCGCGGATCGGCGATGGCGAGCTGGCCCGATCCGGCGTAGCGCTCCAGCAGGCGGGTCAGGGCGGTCGTCGCGCGGCCCGGCCCGTTCTGCAGGAAGGCCTCGGCCAGGCTCGGAATGCGCCCGCACTCGGACACCACCAGGCGGTAGAGCGCGATCGTCCGGGCATCCATGAGGATCCGCATGATCGCGCGGCCGAACTGCTCCAGGCTGGCGCGCACGTCGTCGCCGGCGCGCTCGTCCGCACGGTGGATGGCTTGCAGGGCCTGTTCGGACAGCCCGGTCACCATCGCGGCGAAGAGATCGTCCTTGCCGCCGAAATGGCTGTAGATGGCGCGCTTGGAGCCGCCCACCTTCTCGATCACCGCGTCGATGCTCGTGTTGGCGTAGCCATCGCGCAGGAACAGCTCGCTGGCGGCATCGAGGATCTGGCTTCGCAAGGCATCCGGGCTGCGCCGGCTCCGGCGCGCGGGCGTGGGTTCACTGGGGACGTTCATGGCGCACTCCATGGCACTTGACACGTAAGGTACCGACTATTACCGTTTACCTCAACGGTACCAAACAGTACCCATTGAGCCGCGACCGCCGCACGGGCACCCGATGAAGACGACCCTCCCGAATAACGAGCGCCGAAGTCGCTCAGTTTTCATCCTGGCCGCCTGCGCGGCGGTCGCGGCCTCGGCGTGGGCGGTGCACGGCTGGCTGTGGAGCAGCGCCTCGGTGTCGACGGACAACGCCTACACGCGCGGCGAGGTGACGGTGATCGCCCCGCGCGTGGCGGGCTACGTCTCGGAGGTGCTCGTCGGCGACAACGAACCGGTCAAGCGCGGCCAGGTGCTGTTCCGCATCGAGGACGCGGACTACCAGGCGCAGCTGGACCAGGCGCTCGCGAACGTGCTGCGCCAGCAATCCGCGCTGGGCAGCCTGGACAAGCAGATCCAGTTGCAGGGCGCGGTGATCGAGCAGGCCTCCGCCGACGTGCGCGCGATCGAAGTCGAGGCGCAGCGCGCGGGGCTCGATTCGCGCCGTTATCGCACCCTCGTGGAACAAAGCGCCGTGAGCCGGCAGATGCACGAATCGGCCGATGCCACGCACCGCCGGGCGCTGGCCGCGACCGACTCCGCGCGCGCGCGGCGCCAGGCGGAGACGGACAGGCTCGAGGTGCTGCGTGCACAGAAGCTGGAGGTCGAAGCGGTGCTGCAACAGGCCCAGGCGGCGCGCAGACTGGCATCGATCTCGTTGAAGCACACCGTGGTGCGCGCGCCCGTCGACGGCGTCGTCGCCAATCGCCAGGTGCGCGTCGGCCGCTACGTCGCGCCCGGCGCGACGGCGCTGACGCTGGTGCCGCTGGACGGTGTCTGGGTCGTCGCCAACTACAAGGAAACGCAGCTCACCGACGTGAAGGTCGGCGACACGGCGCAGGTGACGCTGGACATGTACCCCGGCGTCGAACTGACGGGCACGGTCGACAGCATCGCGCCGGGAAGCGGCGCGCAGTTCGCGCTGCTGCCCCCGGACAACGCGACCGGCAATTTCACCAAGATCGTTCAGCGCGTGCCGGTGAAGATCGTGCTGGATCCCGCGCATGCGCTCGCCGGCCGACTCTATGCCGGCCTGTCCGCCGAAGTGTCGATCCACACCGACGGCGACCCCGCTCCCGCACGCGGCAAGCGCACCGCCTCCACGGCGAACTGACCGGCCGCGATGGCCAACGCATTGCGCCAGGCGATCTGCCTGCTCGGCATCGTGGCGTTGATGGCCGTGGACGGCATCAACGGCACGCTCCTGGTGGTCAATCGTGGGCAGGTGATGGGCGGCTATGCGGCGACGCCGGATGAAGCGGCGTGGCTGAACATCGCCTACCTCGCGACCAAACTCATCGCCTTCGTGTCGACGCCGTGGCTGGTCGGTCGCTACGACGCGGTGAAGACGACGTGGGTCGGCGGCCTTCTGCTCGCGGTCGTCACCGGCGCGTTGGCGATGGCGCCCGATTTGACCTTCGCCATTGCGATCCGCGCAGCACAGGGTGCCTGCGGTGCGCTCGTGCTGGTGGCCGCGCAGACGCTGGTGTTCCAGGCGTATCCCGCGACGCGGCAACCGCTGCTGCAGAGCATGATCGCGCTGGCCGTCGTCGTGGTGCCGGTGATGGTCGCGCCCGCGCTGCACGGCTGGGTGACGGACGCACACGACTGGCGCGATCTCTTCGTCGGCGCAGCGGTCACGGCATTGCTTGCATGCGTCGCCTTCCATTCCACGCGACCCCGGGAGCCTGCGCGCGTCGCATCGAACGCTCCTCGTCCCGTCGTGCAGCTGCTGCTGGCGCCCGCGATCGTGGGCGTCGTCTACGTGATGCAGGAAGGGGCGCGCTTCGACTGGTTCGATGCCGTGCACATCCGCGTGGTGGCGGTCGCATCGGTGATCGCCCTCGCCTGCGCATCGTGGTTCGCCTTGCGCGGCGACGCCGGCCGCCAGGCGATGCGCCATGCAGGCGCGCATCCGGACTTCGTATTCGGTCTGTGCGCCAGCTTCTTCGCGGGCTTCGCCCTGTTCGGAAGCGGCGCCGCGATTCCCCTGTTCGGCAACGTCGTGCTGTCGCTCGCGCCGGAGCACGTGGGCCAGCTGGCCTTGTCCAGTTCCATCGCCGCCGCGGCTGGCCTCGCGTTGGCCGGGCTGGCGCTGCAATCCGGCCGCGTGCCGGTGGTGGCGCCGATCCCGGTGGGCATCGCGCTCTTCATGACCGGCATGTGGTTGCTCTCGCTGTCCAGCGCGCAGACCGGCGCGCCGCAGATGCTGCTGGCCACCTGGCTGCGCGGTTTCGGCATGGGACTGCTGTTCGTCTCGCTGACGGTCATGACGCTGGGTGGGCTTCCCCGCGAACGGATGGCCGGCGGCGTCGCGCTGTTCAACCTGGGCCGGCAGGCGGGCGGACTGGCGGGCATGGCGTTCGTTTCGACGATGCTCGAATGGCGCCTGCCTGCGCATGGCGTTGCGTTGTGGCAGCACGTGCCGATGGGCAGCGCCGAACTCGACGCGACGCAGGCGACGCTGATGAATCTGTGGATGGAGCAGGGCCTTGCGGCGGGCGAGGCGACGACGGCCAGCGCGGCATGGATCGCAAGGCAGGTGCAGCAGCAGTCGGCCGCGCGTGCGTTCGACGAGATCTTCCTGTCGCTGGCGATGTTCTTCGTCGTGGCCATACCGTTGCTTCTGGGCACCAAGGTGTTTCTCGCGCGGCAGTCGCGCCGCGCGCAACACGCGCAAAGGCACTTGGCAGCACCTTGAGTGTCAAGGCGAAGGGGCGCGCGTGGAGGCGAACCGGTTCAGCACGGCTTCCACCGCGAACATGCACAGCAGCATGCCGAAGACGGCGATCGCCACCGATGTGAGGCGATAGAGCGAGATGCTGTACAGATCCCCGGCGGGCGAGAGCTGGCCGATCAGCACCGCGATCGCGGTGGCGGCGCTCAATCCCACGGCGGGGCCGGCGTTCTCGCGCACGTGCATGGTGGCGAACACGAGCGCGCCCACGCCGTAGAGCGCAATCACGAATCCCGCCTGGCTCACGTGCGTGTACAGCGCAAGCTGCAACGCGAGGGCATAGACGGTGCCCAGCAGCGTCCCCGACACACGCGTCCACGCCGCACGGCGACCGCCGGCCAGCGTCATCGGAAACAGGATCAGCACGGTCGCCGCCTGCGCGGACAGCGCATCGGGGAGGTCCAGGAACTGGAACACCGCGAAGGACGCCGTCGCGCAGATCGCGCCCAGCAGCATCTGGTGACGCACCAGCGGCAACGGCTTGGCGGGCGCGCCGTGCGGAAGCTTGCGCCGCTCCGGGATCAGCGCATGCACCGCGCCTGCGATGAACGCCGCCAGCAAGGTCGCGATGAACTGCGCGGTGAACAGATCGCTTTTGGGAACGTGCGGGTAGCTCGCCAGGTGAACGAGCACGGAGGACGCCACCATCGTCAGTGCGCCGAACAGGAACCACGGGCCCTGCGCCATTAGGCGGAAGCAGGCCAGGGCGAAGACGAAGAACGCGCCGATCGCGAGCAGCGGGGACACGTTGCCGAGGATCGCAAGCAGGTTGGCCGCGGTGATGCTGACCAGGCTGCTGGCCACGAACTGTGCCGCGATGCGAAGGTTGTAGATCGGCACCAGGCCCAGCAACAGCACCGGATACAGCGCGAAGAACGCGCCGAACGGCCAGCTCATCGCCTTGGCCACGGCCAGCGCCGCGGTGGTGCCGATCGCCAGCCGGCACGCTTGCCGCCACGCGTCCTCGCCGAGCGCGGGCCGCGCCTGCCGGGACTGCGACAGCGCGTCAGTAGACATAGTGGAGCAGGGTGATCAGGCGAATCTGCACGTTACCCAGCCAATGCCGCAGGCCCCGCGCCTGCGGATGCAGCTGCACCGTGGCGCGGGCGCCGGTCATCAGCGGGCGCGGCGGGATCTCGAGCAATTGCAGATTCACGCGCACGCGCTCGGCATCGCGCACCCAGCGGTCGTCCTGGTCGGGCGCAGCCAGGCGTCCGTCCGGATCGATCTGCCCGCGCACCACGCCCGCGTCGAGCGAACTCACTTCCGCGTCGAACAGCCGTCCCGGGAACGCGTCGAACGCCACCTGCGCGCGCGTGCCCGGGCTGACATGCAGCAGCGCCTTCTCGCGGAAATCCGCCTGGAGGCTGGGGGCCGTGCTGATCAACACCAGCTTCGGCACGCCGGCCTGCGCGTAGGTGCCCGCCGCCAGCCGCATGTTGCTGACGATGCCGGGCGCGGCCGCCACCACGTCCGAGCGGCGCAGGTCGAGTTCGGCATGGGCGAGCGCGTTGCGCGCGCGTCGAAGGCGCAGGCTGCGGTCGCCGTCGCTGCCGCGTTGCACCCTCACCGCGTTCAACGCCGCGCGCGAAGACTGCAACGCGGCGCGCGCGACGTCGTATCGGGCCTGCGCCTGGTCGAGCGCCGAACGCGACACGTAGCGTTCGCTCACCAGGCCCTGCAAACGGCGCAGTTCGCGCAGGGCGTCATCCACCTGGGTCTTCATGCGCGTGACTTCGGCCGAGGCCGCCGCGATGGAGGCGTCGAGCTGCGCGTTGTCCTGCCCGGCCTGCTCGACCTGCAGCTCGGCGTCGTGCACGGCGGTGCGGTAGGTTTCCGGATCCACCCGGAACAGCAGCTGCCCCTTCTCGACCCGCTGGTTGTTGCGCACCTGCACGTCGACCACGCGACCGCTCACCTCCGGTGCAACCTGCGTGACGTGGTAAGTCAGGCGCGCTTCCGGAGACACCGGCATGTGGATGTCGGCGACGAGGTAATACACGAAGCTCAGGCCGATCAGCGCCAGCGATCCGAACATCCAGGCGCGAAAACGGGCGTCGGTGCTCATTGAACACTCCTCGGATGCCGGCGGCACCCCGACTCGTCCAACCCTGCACTGACGCTAGTACCGCGCACGCGGCACCGGAAGCCGACTTCGCGTGGACATCATGTTGCCTGTCCGGCACCAATGCACCGCCCGCGCTGCCAGGGCGTGCGGTGCGCGCGATTCGCGATCTGCGGTCAACCCTGCGCTGCCCGCCGCGCGCGCCTCACCTCATGCGGTGTCGCGTGGGCCCGCGTCGGCCGATGCCGCCTGGGCGTGCGGGTGCCGCGATCGCGTCTTCTCCTCGGCGAAGGCATGGTTCACGTCGCGATGGCCGGCTTCATCGTCGCGAACCGCGATGACGACGTCACGCAAGCGCGCGTCGGCGGGAAGCTTCCAATAGCCGATCGCGAGGGCCGGCGCGGGCACGTTGTCGATGCGGCCGGCGTCGATTTCCGCCAGGTACCGCGTGTAGCTCACCACCGCTTCCTCTTCGAAATAGCCGACGAGACGGTGCGCGGTGCGGCTGGAAACCACGTAGAGGGCCAGGTAGAACGTGAAGAACAGCGCCTGGGCGACCAGCACCATCATGCGTTCGAACCAGCTCGGCCGCGCGATTTCCATGAAGGTCATCAGGTGCATGCGCTCGTTCTCGGCTTCGTCCAGCAACGTGTGGATCCAGCCTTCGTCGTCGTGCAGCCAGCGCAGGCAGTGCAGGTGCACCAGCGCGCCGCCGACCATGCCGGGCACGGCCGCGACGGTTTCCAGGACGATGGCCCGGTTTCCATAGCGTTTGGCGAAAAGCGTGTCCGCGAAGAAGCGCAGCGCCCGCGTGGTGCCGTAGGCGATGCGGTCGGAGGCGTTGAGGACCGGATGGTGGAAATCGAGCGGACGCGGATCGCCTGCGGGCATGGGAGTCTCCGGGAGCCGGCCTGCGCGCCGGCCCGATGGGCGCGGATCGGGTCCGATCACTCTAGGTCGTGGGAGCCCGCGCAGGAAGGTCGTTCGTCGGACACCTGTTGTTGACCGGGACGCACGAATGCAGGCGCCCTGAAGCTGCTATTGGAAGATCGCGCCGGACTGCCCGGAATGGGCGGCGAGCAGAGGCGCCAGTTCGCGATCGATCGGCGTTTGCGCGGCCTGCAACGGCAGCCTCTCGCGGAAGGCCGGCCGGGCCGTGTGGCGTCGCTAGACCCGGGCGATGAACTTGATCTCGATGAGCTGCGTGGGAAGCGCCAGGCGCGGCGTGACCAGGATGGTGCTGGCAACGCTCGGCTTGTCCGTGCCGTACGCCTGTTTCCTGACGGTGCCGGCCACGGCGAAAGCGGCGTCCATGTCGGTGACGTACAGGACTTCTTCGACCACGTTGTCGAGCGATGCACCGAACTGGCCGAGCAGGGCGCGCGCGTTCGCGTACGTCTGCCGCATCTGGATCTCCATGTTCGAGTGATCCAGGATCCGGCCCTTCGCATCCAGCGCAGGTGCACCGACGATGTTGCCTTCGGCGTCATGGCTGAGTTGTCCCGACACGTAGATGGTGTCGCCCACCTTCACCGCCTGCGCATAGCCGTAGGCGTCTTCCCAGGGCATGCCCATGCCCTTGGTTTCTTTGCCGATCGTCACGTCCGTTCTCCTGCCTTGCGTTGATGCGGATCCGCCCACTGTTCTAGGCGAGTGCACGGCCCGCGTGTAGCCCGATGGAAGGGCATGCGGTGTTGAGGAAATCGCACCAATGCGCACAAACCGGTTCGTCCGCGCTGCTGGCGCTGCGGCCGCGCGCGGAAACGCGCTGTTGCCTCGCACGCGCTTACAGAACACTGGCTGCGCTGGCCTACGATCGGCGTTGCGCCACGGGACGCAGTGCGCGGTCGAGGCTTCCGGCCGGATGAACGGGATGCCGGCCTCGTTCACGGCGCGACACACGGTCGCGGTCATCATCCGGTGACGGCCCTTTCCAGCGAATCCATGCCAATGCCCACCTGGCCCGAACTCCAATCGCAACTGCAGGCATTGCGGGACGACGTTCCCTCGATGCTGCGCGAGACGCCCGACACCGCCACGTTCTTCGACACGTTCGCCGGCAAGGCGGACTTCATCCTCAAACGCGCGCCGCCCGACATGGTCGAGTCGGTGCATACCGAGCTGGGCGCGATCCTGCGTGACATGAAGCTCGCCGACGACGGCGAGGACTGAGCGGGTTCGCACGCGCACTGCGGAACCCGGACGCATTGCGCGTCCGGGCGCCGCGATGTCTCAACTGCTCGGGTGCAGCGATTCCAGCTGCTTGAGCCGCTTGAGTGCGTCGGACTGCTTCAGCAACCCGTAGTTGATGCTGCCGGCGTTGAGCGAACTGCCGGCCTGGTACGGGTAATCCATGAAGTCGGAGAAGAACGCCTTGATGGCGCCCATCACCGGCACGATCAGCCACATCTGGCGCGCGAGGAAATCGATTGCACCGCCGCCATCCTCCAGCCCGCGTTCATAGGGGTCCATGCGCAGGTTGGTGATCATGGCCCAGTTGGTCACGGCGCGCGTGCCAGTGGCGATGTTGCCGTGCTGGCTGGCGAAACTGAGCTTCCAGTCCTGGAAACGCAGCGCGTTGAGGTTGCCGCCCTGGTCGAAGTAGAAGATGGCATCGCGCGGTCCCTTCTTCTCCTTGCCCTGGAAGTAGGGCATGAAGTTGAAGCCGTCGAGCTTGACCTTGAACTTCTTCTTGTTGAGCGTGGTGCCCTTCGCCAGCTGTTCCTTGATGTCGGGAACACCGGCGGCCGCGCACAGCGTGGGGAACATGTCGATCAGCGAGATCGGATCGTTGTAGACCGTGCCGGGCTTGATCGTGCCCGGCCAGCGGATCGCCATCGGAATGCGGAAGCCGCCTTCCCAGGTCGAACCCTTCTCGCCGCGGAACATCGTCATGGCGCCGTCGGGCCACAGCGCGATCTCGGCGCCGTTGTCGGTGGTGTAGACGACGATGGTGTTGTCGTCCAGGCCCAGTTCGTCCAGCAGATCGAGCAACTGCCCGACATGGCCGTCGTGTTCGACCATGCCGTCGGCGTGCAGGCCCTTGCCCGTCTTGCCCACCGAGTCCTTCTTCAGGTGAGTGAATACGTGCATGCGCGTGGTGTTGAACCACACGAAGAACGGCTGCTTGGCCTTGGCGCTCTTCTTGATGAATTTCTCCGCCGCCTCCAGGAACTCTTCATCCACCGTCGGCATGCGCTTGATGTTGAGCGGCCCGGTGTCCTCGATCTTGCCGCCGCCGTAGGAGTGGATCACGCCGCGCGGACCGTACTTCTTCTTGAAGTTCGGGTCCTTGGGATAGAAGTAGCCTTCGGGTTCTTCCTCGGCGTTGAGGTGATAGAGATTGCCGAAGAACTCGTCGAATCCGTGATTCGTCGGGAGGTGCTGGTCCTGATCGCCGAGGTGGTTCTTGCCGAACTGGCCGGTGGCGTAGCCCTGCGTCTTCAGTGCGTCGGCGATCGTCGGCATCCAGCCGGTGATGCCGTGCGGATCGCCGGGCATGCCGATGGTGAGAAGGCCGGTGCGGAATGGCTCCTGGCCGAGGATGAAGGATGCGCGTCCTGCAGTGCAGCTCTGCTGGCCGTAGGAGTCGGTGAACAGCGCGCCTTCGTTGGCGATGCGATCGATGTTCGGTGTCTGGTAACCCATCAGGCCGCGCGTGTAGGCGCTGATCTGCGGGATGCCGATGTCATCGCCGAAGATGACCAGGATGTTCGGCTTGCCTGAGGCTGCAGGGGGCGTGCCGCGTGCGCCCTTGGGGGCGGCCTTCTTCTGTGCCATGAGGATCTCCCGAGGTGAGGGCGCCGCCCGGCTCGAGTGACCGAGCGGTTCATGGATTCTTCACCCCGGACGTGTCGCCACCGTGAAATCCGCGCCGAGGCGCCGTTAACGCACGCCTGCGATCGGGCTGGGATGGTGCACGTGCGGGATCTCGATTCCGCCGGACAGGTAGCCTTCGAGCCACTCGCGAAAGTGCGTCTGCGCGATGACCGCATCGGGGCCCGGCGTGAGGGTGTGGTCGTCGAGGATCGCGCCGTAGTAACCGGCAGCGGGATCGGCAACGACGGGCCGGTCGTCCTGGTAGCTGTACATGACCCACTGCACGAGTTCGTTGAGGTGGAATGTGTCGGGCCCGGCGATCTCCAGCACCGCATGCGACGCAGGCGCGGACACCAGTTCCGCGAGGCGGGCGGCCACGTCGTCGGCCGCCACCGGCTGCACCGTACCCGGCGAGAGGTGGACGATGTCCTTGCCGCTGCCCGGCGGGATGATGGTGGCCATGAACTCGAAGAACTGCGTCGCGCGCACCAGCGTGTGCGGCACCGTGGCGTTGCCGACCAGACGCTCCTGGACTTGTTTCGCGCGGAAGTACGCGCTGCCCTGCAGGCGTTGCGTGCCGACCACCGACAGCGCGATGTGATGCGAAACGCCCGCGCGCGCGCCCGCCGCGAGCAGGTTCTCAGTGGATCGGCGGAAGAACTCGGTGACCTCCGGGTCTTCGAACGAAGGCGCGTTCGTCACGTCGATCACGGTGTGCGCACCGCTGAGTGCGTCGTCGAGTCCGTGTCCCGTGACGGTGTCCACGCCCGTGCGCCGCGAGGCGGCGACGACGTCGTGGCCGAGCTGGCTCAGTCGCGTGACCAGCCTGGATCCCACCAGGCCACTTCCGCCTGCAACTACAACCTTCATGGTTCGGACTCCCGATCAGGAGCGCGTCATCGCGGATCGTCGCAGCGGCAGCTCGACCCGATGGAACGATGGCCCGCGTGGGGTGGAAACAATGGAGTGCTTCTTGTCCGCCGTCTCGTCGTGTAGCTGATCGGATTCCGCGGGGACGCCGCGCCGACGTGGGGTTGTCCCGTGCACGAACGGATGGAAAGTGCACGCCCGTTACAGCCGCCTCGACGAACTGACATCCGTCCTCTTCGTTACGGCGGACAAGAAGCATAGGAACATCTTCCACACCGCAGGGTGCGCAAGATCGCGGTCGATCGGATGGAGCATCGATTCGACCTTGAGGGCGACGATAGGGCGTCGCGTGCAGGAGGCGGAAGGCCTGGGCGCGGACATCCGGTGTTGTCCCACGCGCAACAATTGAGCAGGGCATGCGGCGTCCCGGGTGCGGGAGGGGGAGACCGCTTCGTCGACGTTATGACTGGGTGAAATGTTCTACCGCGACGCGGGCCGCACCGATGGGCGGTTACGCTCGCCACCGATCCGCCGTGACAATCCACGGCGGCCACACGCTTCGCGGAGACTCGCCATGCCTATCGCCCCACGTTCGATGGATTCCACGCGCTGCGCGATTCATCCGGCGATGCGTGGGTGGATTGCGCTCGCTGCGGTGCTGGCGGGCGCATGCGCGTCGTCGCCGACGGCCGCGCCGTCCGTCGATGCCAAGGCGACACCGGCCGCCGACGCCCGCCCGGCGGTTCCGCCCACCGTTCCCGAGATCCATCCGGGCGTGCTCGCCGGTTACCTCGGCCGCAACTTGCCCGACAGCTTGAAGCTGCTGCCACCGCCGCCGGCGGAAGGTTCGGCGGCGTTCCGCAACGACCAGGCGGTGAGCCGCGCTTCGCAGAAGCTGCGCGATACGCCGCGCTACACACTGGCCGCGTCCGATGCCGACCTCGCCTTTCCGCACGTGGCCTCGGTGTTCTCCTGCGCACTGGGCGTGCCGGTGACGCAGCAACAGTCGCCGTATCTGTACCAACTGCTGCGGCGGACGCTGACCGATGCGGCGCTTGCGACGTACGGTGCGAAGAACCAGTACAAGCGCATCCGTCCCTTCGTGCACTACAAGGAGGGAACGTGCCGACCCGAGGACGAAGCCGCGCTGCGCAAAGACGGTTCGTACCCGTCCGGGCATACGTCCATCGGCTGGGCCTGGGCGTTGATCCTCACCGAACTGGCGCCCGAGCGCGCCGACGCACTGCTGGCGCGCGGCCGCTCGTTCGGCGAGAGCCGCCTGGTCTGCAATGCGCACTGGCAGAGCGACATCCTCGAAGGACGCACGACGGCGTCTTCGACGGTTGCCGCGCTGCACGCCAATGCCGACTTCCGGGCGGACATGGCGTCCGCGGCAACGGAGATCGCACAGCTGCGCGCCAGTGGCGCCCGGCCCGACGTGGACTGCGACGCCGAAGCCACCGCGCTCGCGCAGCGCATCGACGGCGTGCTGTAACGCAACACGGCCCGGGTCCAGCCCGGGCCGCAGGCCGGGCCGCGGCGATACGCCCGGGCCCGGCCTGCGACAAGAAGGGCAGGGCGCACCTTCGAAGTTGATACCGGCCGCCGGTCGCGTGCACCATGCCTGCGCATCCGTCGGAGCGGGGGCTGTGCATGGCAATCACGCCGGAAGACGAAGCGCACGGCGACGAGGGGCGACCCGGGCCCCATCGCCCGCTGCGCAGCCTCGTGCGGCAATCCTTCAGCGGCCTGTGGACGCTGCTGCGCAAGGCCGTCTGGTTCATCGCGTTTGTGCTGCTCGTGCTGGTGTGCGTGCGCGCGTATCTGTCGACGCAGGGACCGCCGTTGCGTCCATGGCAGACGATCGTGCCGGAGGAGCCCAGCGCCGACACCGTCGCCCACGGCGACTGGCGAGCCTACGTCCGTGCGGAAGACGCGATGTACGCGAAATTGCACGGCAAGCTCGAAAAGAAGATGGAGCCGGGCGACCGCACGCCGCTCAACCGCTACTACGACGCGAGCATCGTGTCGCCATTGCGCTTCGAGCGCGACTGGAACCGCTCGTTCGTACTGGAACCCCGTGGGGCGCCACGCGGCGTCGCCGTGCTGCTGCACGGCCTCACGGACTCGCCGTACAGCATGCTCAGCCTGGCCGAGCTGTACCGCGAGCACGGCTTCGTCGCCCTCGTGCCGCGCATGCCGGGGCACGGCACCGTGCCCGCCGGGTTGACGCGCGAGGGCCGCAAGGAGTGGTACGCGGCCGTAGACATGGCGATGGGCGAAGCGCAGCGGCGCACGGCGGGGAAGCTGCCGGTCCATCTGGTCGGGTACTCCAACGGAGGTGCACTGGCGCTCACGCACGTGCTGAGGCGGCTGGAACGCGGAGAATCGGCCGGCGTGCAGCGCATCGTGCTGCTCTCGCCGATGATCGAGGTGAACCGCTTCGCGCGCTATGCCGGGCTGGCGGGGCTGCCGGCGCTGTTCGGTCGCTGGGCCAAGTCGGCGTGGTTGGACCTGATGCCCGAGTTCAACGCATTCAAGTACAACTCGTTCCCGGTGCGTGCGGCGCGTGAATCCTACCTGGTCACTTCCGATCTCCAGGCGACGCTCACGCAGGTTGCCGCGAAGCAGCGGATGAACCAGCTTCCGCCGATCCTCGCCTTCCAGTCCGTCGTGGACGACACCGTATCGGCGCGCGCCGTGATGACGCGGCTGTTCGAAGCGCTGCCGTCCAATGGCAGCGAGCTGGTGCTGTTCGACGTGAATCGCAGCCGCGTGATCGCGCCGATCCTGCGCAGCGCCGCCAGCGACTGGTCACGCGATGTACTGCAGTCGCCGCGCCGGTACGCGGTGACCATCGTCGGCGCCACCTCCGACAGCGATGCGAACGTTCTGGCGCGCTCGCGTCCGGCCACCGCGGAGGCGATCGTCGCCGAACCCATCGGCATGCGCTATCCCGCCGACGTGTACTCGCTCTCACACGTCGCATTGCCATTCCCGCAGGACGATCCCCTCTACGGAAACATACCGTCGGGGCGCGGTGGCCTGCAGCTGGGCGCCATCGCGGTACGCGGCGAGCGCAATGCGTTGATGGTCTCGCAGGACAGCCTGGTCAGGCTTGGCTTCAACCCGTTCCATTCGTACATGCTCGCGCGCATTGCCGCGAAGCTGCCGAAGGGCTGAAGCGGGCTGGGAGCGTGCGCGCGTGCGATGCATGCAGCGTCATCACGACTTCGCGGCATCGCTGCATCACGCGATGCAATGCGGTCGAATCCGCCTTGCGCGAGGCGCGCAACACACCGACGAATGGCGGTTGCGGCGAGGGATCGCGCGGCGTAGAACGTATGAGTGACAGAGGTGCGCAGTCGCTCCGACCCACCGCAACGATTGCGATGGGCGAGAGCGGCGGGCCTTACTCCGTGCGGTCCACCGCGTCGAGGAGGCTGTTGCGCAGCGTGACGATCTCCTTCTGCAATCTGGCGAAATCCTTGGTGCTCAGGCCGCAGGCATCGCCCAGATCGATCACGGCGCGCTCGCGCAGGCGGCGACCGTTCCGGGTCACGCGCACACGGACCTGACGCTCGTCCGCCGGATCGCGCGCACGCTCCACATAGCCCATGCCTTCGAGCTTCTTGAGGATGGGCGTAAGCGTGTTGGATTCCAGGAAGAGCTTCTCGCCGAGGCGGCTGACGGTCAGGTCATCCTCTTCCCACAGCGCGACGAGGGTGACGTACTGGGTGTAGGTCAGGCTCAGTTCGTCGAGGACCGGCCGGTACACCTTGCCGAAGGCGAGGTTGGCCGAATAGACCGCAAAGCACAGGAAGTCCGACAGTTTGCGGTCGGGCGCATCGGCTTTCGATTTCATGGAGGGCTCCGGAGCGGCTGACCGGATGATTATATCGCTTGCGATGGAATCGGGAGCGATGTGAATCCGGTCAATAGTGCCCGGTTCAGCCTGCGATGCCCGCTCAAGCCCAGTCAGGGAGCATATCGTAATAAATCGCGTGCGATCTAAGCGCAAGCGATGAATGAAGCTTGAACCATCCCTGCCGCGACCCTTGGCAATCGCCAGGGGCGCGTCTAGAGTGCGCGCCATCGCAAACGATTCAATCGCATGCGATGTAAAACAACCTCCCCCGCCAGACACGGTACACGCTCATGAACGCCATCGACAAAATCCTCTTCACCGGCAAGACGCACACCACCGTCAACCCGCCGCCGTCCGCTGCCGACCA
Source organism: Lysobacter sp. MMG2 (assembly GCF_016735495.2). Taxonomy (GTDB): domain Bacteria; phylum Pseudomonadota; class Gammaproteobacteria; order Xanthomonadales; family Xanthomonadaceae; genus Lysobacter_J. Next base: position 1,693,994 of record NZ_JAERQY020000001.1, on the reverse strand, counting down.
TGGCAGCGTGAACCTGGAACTCACCGCTGTCGACGGCCAGGCGCTGGCCTTCACCGACGTCGCGCCGCACCCGACGGCCGAGCAGTTGTTCGCCGGCGCGTGGTCGGCCTGCTACATCACGGCGGTAGGGCTGGTGGCCGCGCAGAAGCGCGTGAGCTTGCCGGCCGACCTCTCGGTGGACATCGAGGTCGTCCTCGGCCAGTCCGGCGCGGCCTGGCAGCTGGCCGCCCGTTTCGATGTGCGCATGCCGGGCGTGGCCCAGGACGTAGCCGAGAAGATCGCCCACGCGGCGCATCAGATCTGCCCGTACTCCAAGGCGGTCCACGGCAATATTGATGTGGCCGTGAACGTCACCACTTCGTAACTGCACCCGTGGCCGGCTGGCCATGCGCCAGCCGGCCACCTTCCAGGAAGAGACCAGAGGAAACCCCATGACCGCCCACACCCAAACCGCATTGCTCGCCGGTGGCTGCTTCTGGGGCATGCAGGATCTGCTGCGCCGCATCCCGGGCATCGTCGCCACGCGCGTGGGCTACAGCGGCGGTGATGTCCTCAATGCCACCTACCGCAACCACGGCACCCACGCCGAGGCGATCGAGATCACCTTCGATCCGGCCACGATCAGCTACCGCAGGATCCTGGAGTTCTTCTTCCAGATCCACGATCCGACCACGCGAAACCGGCAGGGCAACGACATCGGGACCAGCTACCGCTCGGCGATCTTCTACCAGGACGACGAGCAGAAGCGCATCGCGCTGGACACCATCGCCGACGTGGACGCATCCGGCCTGTGGCCGGGCAAGGTCGTCACGGAAGTCGCCCCCGCGGGCCCCTTCTGGGAAGCCGAGCCGGAGCATCAGGACTACCTGGAGCGGTATCCGGAAGGCTACACCTGCCATTTCATCCGCCCGGACTGGACGCTGCCGCAGCGCGGCTGACCACCACCCGCACACGCGTGCCAGATCGCGCGGCACGCCCCTCCAAATCGCATGCGCGCCGGCCTACGCCGGCGGCATGCCATCGCCCGGTGATTGCCATGAACGCCACCTACCAGTCCTATCGACCGATCAACTGCGAGTTTCATGACCTGCTGGAAGACCTCGCCACCGCGCGCCGGCTCACCCGCGTCGCGTATCTCGATGATGCGGGCACGATGCGGCGCGGCGATGGCGTGATCACCGACGTTTACGCCCGCCAAGGCGAGGAGTTCCTGTCGATGGACTCCGGCGAAACGATCCGCCTGGACCGCCTTGTCGAAGTGCATGGCCAGACGCTGGCATCGTTCGGTAACGCGGACGGCTGCGCGCTGTAATCGCCGCCGCGTTTTCGCATACGCATCCGTACGCGTGACGGGTGCGCGCCAGGCCATCCTGCGATCGCCCGCGACGACGTGAGCGCGGGCACGCCGGCGCTCCGGCCGGCTCGGCTAGACTCGCCCCACGACCACCGCTGGGAGCGATGCATGGCAGCAACGGGTTTGGGACGTCGTGCGCGCGTGCGCGCACTTGGATTGGCCACGCTCGCCGCGTGCATGGCGATGACCGCGCACGCGGCTCCGCCGGATCGCGATGCGATCAAGGCCCAGGTGGCCCAACGCCATGGCACGGCGGTGAAGGCGCTGCAGGAGTGGATCGCGCTGCCGTCCATCGCCGCCGAGGACCGCAACCCCGCACAAGGGGCCGAGTACATGGCCCGGCTTGCGCGCGAAGCGGGCTTCCAGCATGTCGAGGTCGTCGACACCGGCGGCAAGCCGGGCGTGTTCGCCACGCTCGACGCCGGCGCGCCGACTACCGTCGGCGTGTATTACATGTACGACGTGAAGCAGTACGACCCGGCCGAATGGACCTCGCCGCCGCTCGAAGCGCGACTGATCGACAAGCCCGGGCTGGGCAAGGCCGTCGTCGGTCGCGGCGCGACCAACCAGAAGGGGCCCGAGATGGCCTTCCTGACGGCACTGCACGCGATCCGTGATGCGAAGCAGACGATGCCCGTCAACCTCGTGCTCGTGGCCGAGGGCGAGGAGGAGATCGGCTCGCCCAACATCGGCAAGCTGGTCCTGCGTCCCGACATCCAGGCCGCACTGAAGAAAAGCATCGGCGTGTTCATGCCGATGGGGTTGCAGGATCCCGCCGGCGCGGTGACCGTCAACCTCGGCGCCAAGGGCGTGGTCGAACTGGAGCTGGTGGCCGACGGCAAGGCCTGGGGGCGCGGGCCGTCGAAGGATGTGCATTCCTCGCTGAAGGCGATGGTGGACAGTCCGGCCTGGCGGCTGGTGAAGGCGCTGGACACGCTGGTCTCGGAAGACGGCAACACCGTGACGATCGACGGTTTCCCCAAGCCCGCACCGCTGAGCGCGCAAGACCGCGCGATGATCGCCCGCTCGACCGGCGCACGCGATGAGGCTACGGCGCGCAAATCTCTGGGCGTGCCGCACTGGATCGACGATCTGTCGTGGGAGAAGGCGAACGAGCGCCTCGTCTCGCAGCCGACGGTCAACATCCAGGGCCTGGTCGGCGGCTACACGGGCGTGGGCGGCAAGACCGTGCTGCCGCATCGCGCGGTGGCGAAGATCGACATGCGCCTGGTCCCGCCGATGACGCGAGACGGCGCCGTCGCAGCGCTGAAGGCGCATCTGGCCAAGCGCGGCTACGGCGACATCGCGGTGAACGTCAGCGGCGGCTACGACCCGACTTCGACCGACGCCGACTCGCGCCTGATCCAGGCGCAGGTCGCCGTGCTGCGACGCAACGGTGTGGAGCCGCTGATGTGGCCGCGCCTGGCGGGTTCGTATCCGGGCTTCGTGTTCACGCAGCCGCCGCTGTCGCTTCCGGCGGGCCATTTCGGCCTGGGGCACGGCGGCGGCGCACATGCGCCGGACGAGTTCTTCCTCATCGAGTCCAGCAATCCGAAAGTGCAGGGCTTCGACGGCGCGGTGATGTCCTACGTGGACTACCTGTACGAGCTGGGGAGCTCGACCGGAAGCGCGGCGGCGGCAAAGTAGCCGATCGCAGTCCGATGCGCGCGGCTGCGGCCGCGCGCATCGCGTTCACAGCAGTTCGATCGTCCTGCCCTCATTGCCATTGTCGGTGCGCACGCTGCGGTCGTGCACATGCGAGGCCGGCGTGCGATCGATCATGAGGCTGAGCAGCTCCGGCCGGCTGTAATGCCCACGCGCGTCCATGAGTCGTTTGCGCGCGCTGATCAGGGAGAAATCCAGATCGGCGATCACGTGGCCTTCGCCCGAGGTGAGCGGCTCGCCCATCAGTCGGCCTTCCGGATCGACGATCGCGGTGAAGGAGCCGCCGGAGATGGGCCCGATGGGCGCGCCGGTGTCCCGGACGATCTGCGCCTGCTGCTCCGGATTGAGCCATGCCGTGGCATTGACGACGAAGGCCGCCGATTCCAGCGCGTGCTGGCGGATGTTGATCTCGGTCTGCTCCGCGAACAGCGGCCCGGCGAACGATCCCGGGTACATCGCCGAGTGGATCTGCTCGCCATCGGCGATCAGCGCGTAGCGCGCCAGCGGAAGATAGTGCTCCCAGCATGCAAGCTGACCGATGCGGCCGACCGCGGTGTCCACCGCGCGCAGCTCCGAAGCATCGCCCTGGCCCCACACCATGCGCTCGTGGTACGTCGGCGTCATCTTGCGACGGCGCTGCACGATCGTGCCGTCGGCATCGAACAACAGCTGGGTGTTGTAGATCGTGTGGCCGTCGCGCTCGTTCACGCCGATGGACACGACCATCTTCGCCTCGCGTGCAGCGGCGGCGATCGCATCGGTATCGGCCGAAGGCACGGTGACTGACTGCTCCAGCAGGCGCTGGTGTTCCTTGCCCATCTGAAACGGCGACTGCACGAAGGAAAAATACGGGTAGTAAGGAATGATGGTCTCGGGGAAGGTCGCGAACTGCACGCCGAGGCGGCCCAGTTCGCGGATCTTGTTGACGACCTTCTCGACAGTGCCCGCGCGGCTGTAGAGCACGGGACTGATCTGGACGGCGGCGGCTTTGACGATCGACATGGGGTTGCTTCCTGTGTGGTGTATATGCAACATTGAGAGCGGATCAGCCGGCCAGCGTTTCCGCTGGCAGGCCGGAGGCGAGATCCACGATGGCGGCGGCACCGTGCTGGCCCAGAAGACGCTTGGCCTTGGCCTGCGCGGCACGCCATGCGGGCATGGCCTGGGCCAGAAGCTCGCGTCCGGCCGGGGAGATCACGATGGGGCGGCTGCGTCCCTTGTCGGGGACGAGCTCGTCGGCCCAGCCCTGATCGAGCACGAGCTGCAGGTTGCGGGTGGAAGTGGAGCGTTCCTGATGGTTGGCGCGACCGATCTCGGCGCGGCTGGCGCCGTCCATGCGCGCGATGAGCACCAGCAGCGAGAACTGCGAGGCATTCAAGCCGAAGGGCCGCAACTCCTGATCGAACAGGTTGGTGATGACGCGCGAGATGCGGCGCGTGCGCGTCATCAGGCAACCGCCGGTGACTTCATTGACCAGGCCGGCCAGTGCTTCGGCTTTAGGGTTGGGCTTCGTCTTCATGGGTCGGACTATGGTGTATATGCACCATGGTGTCAACGCCGAGGGTGGCACCGACCGACGAACGGCAAGCCGAACGCGCCTGAATGGCGGGGAAGGGCGCTCCCGGGGCGTGCGCCGCAGGCTTTGCCGAAGCGGTCCATCGCGCGCGAGCTCCGGCCCGTCCGTGCCTGCACGGACGAATGCCACTCGACCGCCCGCCGCGTGGCCGCTAGCCTCGGGACCTTCCTGTCAGCCGGAACCTCTCCATGAAGTCTTCGCATCTGAGCCTGAGCCTCGCCATCGCGCTGGGCCTGGCCTCCACCGCTTCCCTTGCCGCGGGCAGTCCGGCGGGCAAAGCCCAGCTCGGCGATTTCGGCGTCGACCTGAGCGCGCGCGACCTCACGGTGAAGCCCGGTGACGACTTCAACAGTTATGTCAGTGGAACCTGGCTGAAGACGTACGAGCTCAAGGATTACGAGACCTCCTACGGCTCCTTCAACCAGCTGCGCGACCGCGCCGAGGAGCAGGTGCACGGCCTGATCGAAGACCTGCGCAAGCGCAACGATCTCGCGCCGGGCAGCAACGGCCAGAAGGTGCGCGACTACTACGCCAGCTACATGGATCGCACCTCACGCGACGCCGCGGGCATCGCCCCGCTGACGCCGGTGCTCAAGCGCATCGCTGCGATCGATTCGAAGGCCGAGCTCATCGCCGCGTTCGCCAACAGCGACCTCGACGCGAGCGCCTCGCCCATCCGCCTGGGCGTGGATCTGGACCGCAAGAACCCCGACCAGCATCTGGTCAGTCTCAATGTTGGCGGCCTGGGCCTGCCGGACAAGGATTACTACGTCAATCCGGACGCGCGCTTCGTCACCATCCGCAGCGCTTACCTCGAACACATCCAGCGCATGCTCGGCTTCGCCGGCGTCAAGGACGGCAAGGCGCGCGCGGAGAAAGTGCTCGCACTGGAAACCGCGCTGGCCAAGCCGCAGTGGGAGCGCGCCAAGCGCCGCGACCGCGACAAGACCTACAACGTTTCCACCTTCGCGCAGCTGCAGCAGCAGTTCCCGTCCTACGACTGGGCGGCGCACCTGAAGGCGCAGGAAATGCCGCAGCCCGACCGCGTCAATGTCGTCACGCCTGATGCCGTGCAGCCGGTGCTCGACGTGATCGCCGCCACGCCGCTGCCGGTCTGGCGCGACTACCTAACGTTCCACGCCATCGACGGCAACGCCGAACTGCTCAGCCGCGCGATCGACGACGCTTCGTTCCAGTTCAACGGCAAGGTGCTGGCCGGACAGAAGGCGCAGAAGGACGATTGGAAGCGTGCGGTGGCGATGGTCGGCGCGAAGGACGGTCTCGGCGATGCAGTGGGCGAGCTGTATGTCGCGCGCTACTTCCAGCCCGAATCCAAGGCCGCGATGGACCAGTTGGTCGAGAACCTGCGCGCCGCGCTGCGCCAGAACATCCAGAACCTGGACTGGATGGGCGAGGCCACCAAGGCCGAGGCCTACCGCAAGCTGTCCACGTTCCGCCCGAAGATCGGCTATCCGGAGAAGTGGACCGACTACTCCAGCGTCAGCATCGTGCCGGGCGATCTGGTTGCCAACGTGATCGCGATGCGCCGCTTCGACCGCGCCGACGAGAACCGTCGCGTCGGCCAGAAGACCGATCGCGACGAGTGGCGCATGACGCCGCAGACGGTCAACGCGTACTACAACTCCACCTTCAATGAGATCGTCTTCCCCGCAGCGATCCTGCAGCCGCCGTTCTTCGACGTGAACGCCGACCCGGCCGTGAACTACGGCGGCATCGGCGCGGTGATCGGCCATGAAATGGGCCACGGCTTCGACGACCAGGGCAGCAAGTCCGATGCCGATGGCGTGCAGCGCAACTGGTGGACCGACGCCGACCGCGCCCGCTTCGACGAGCGCACCAAGGCGCTGGGCGCGCAGTACGACAGCTACTGCCCGCTGCAGGGCCAGTGCGTGAATGGTGCGCTGACGATGGGCGAGAACATCGGCGACCTCGGCGGCATTTCGATGGCCTACACCGCGTACCGCCTCAGCCTGCACGGCAAGCCCGCGTCGGTGATCGACGGCCTCACCGGCGACCAGCGCTTCTTCCTCGCGTTCGGCCAGATCTGGAAGGGCAAGTACCGCGACGAAGCGCTGCTGAACCAGGTCAAGACCAACCCGCATTCGCCCGGCATGTACCGCGCGAACGGCCCCGTGCGCAACTTCGATCCGTGGTACCAGGCCTTCGACGTGAAGCCGGGCGATGCGCTCTACCTGCCGCCGGAGCAGCGCGTTCGCATCTGGTGATGCAGCCGCGCGGCGCGGCGTAGTCCGTCGCGTCGCGCTTCAGGTGCCGCCGAACCCCGGCGTGGGTGGGCGGCTCCGTCGTGCGCGGGCACTGCGCAGCGTTGCGCGAAGTCGTCGCGCGGGTGCCTTCAGCGGCAGCGCAAGCCGCCGGTAGAAGAACGACAGCACGCGTCGCGGCCACGGCACGCGACGCGCCAGTCCCTCCTCGATCGTGTACACGCACGGCGCGCATATGCCGCAGGGCCGGCCGCGCACCGGCGTGTGGCAGAACCACGTCATTTCCATGATTCCGGTCCATCCACCGGCGCGCGCCTGACGTTCGATCTCCCGCTTGTCGACGCGGAACAGCGGAAAGCTGAAGCAGCCGAACAGCGTGTACTCGACCGAATCCGCGCGCGCCGGATCGACGCGAACGCTGCAGAAGCCGGCAGGATGGTCGAACTCCACCGCGAATGCGCGCACCAGCGCCTGCACTTTGTCGTCCACATGCACGCCCAGCTCCATGCCGGTCAGGCCATGGTGCCTGCAGAACGCCGGGAGCCACGCGTACTGGCTGCCGATGAAGGAGCGCCTGCGGATATCGTGCAGGGCCTCGGCGATGTCCGCCTCCACGACGATGTCGGTCACCGCGGCCCGGCGCAACGGATGCAACAGATCGCGCGTATGCGGGTATGTCTCGTGCAGGACCGCAGCGATGCGCGCCATCGTCTCTAGCTCGACACCGGTCGACGCCCGCGTTGGATCTTCCAGATAGTAGGGAACGATCGGCACGCGATGCACCAGCAGCAGCTGGAGCAGTCGAAACGTGGAATCCCATCCTCCGGTCCACAGCAGGTTCACACCTGCGTCGCCGATGGGATGCGTGGCCTGCATCGAGCGAACGTTCTCCAGCGGCGATCGCACATGCGCGGCGATCCTTGATGCGAGCCTCGCACGTCGTCCGTAAAGGAAGATGAATCGTCGCTGTTCTCGCGACAACATGAATACGCACAGGCGTGAAGCGCGTCTTCGCAAACGTGATGAGCGTCAGCGAAGTGGCTGAAATTCCGGGAGAAACGAGACTTCATGGTCAAGGGAGAGTGAACTTTGCCATCGTTCCCGCAGAGTATGCTCCAGCCGAATTTCGTGGTTCGTCCCTCTCACGCCGCATGCATTGTCGTCGCATGTCGGCCTCAACAGGACCGGATGCATGTCATTGGAAAGAAGCCTGAACCCTCGCGTCGCTCCTTCGTTCTCCGCCGTCGCGATGCATGCGGGCGAATGGGACAGACGCACGTTCTGGCAGTTCGCCGACGCGGCCAAGGAGGCGACCGAAGCGTTGGCGGCGCAGAAGATGAAGGCGCTTGAGCACCTTCCCGTGGAAGCGCTGCGCGAGTTCTGCACGCAGTATCGATTCTTCACCATCGAATACATCAGCGACCTCGCGCTGCTGCTCGCCAAGCTTCCGTTCGGCGGTTTGCGCAGCCTGCTGAGCCAGATCCTGTCGGAAGAACTCGGCGAAGGCGACGCGGCACGTGCGCATCCGGAGATCTACGACCGCTTCCTCGCCAGCATCGGCGTGGCGCCACAACGCCTGGAGCGCGGCCTGAGCGCGAACCGCGAGATCCTCGGCACCCTTACCGATGAATTATGGCGTCGCGATCCCGCCTTCGGCGTGGGCCTGCGCGGCATGGGCGGCGAATGCCTGTGTCAGACCTACCTGTCGGTGATGTTCGAGCATCTGCGCGAGCATCCGTACATGCGCGACAACGCCGACCGCATCGACTGGGAGTTCTGGACGATCCACACCGGCGAGGAGGACATCGTCCACGGCGAGCTCACGCGTGCGGCGATCGACCGCTACATCCAGGACGAGCCCGGCGCGCTTCCCGATCTCGCGCAGGGTTACGAGCGCAGCATCACCGCCTGGAACCAGTTCTGGCAGAACATCTTCGACGCCTGCGTTCCGCCGCAGAGGGCCGCCTCGTGAGCCGCATCACCCAGTTCCACCTGGCCTTCCCGGTGCGCGATCTGGATGAAGCGCGCCGATTCTATGGCGAGGTGATCGGCTGCCCGCAAGGGCGCACCGACGTGATGTACCAGGACTTCGATTTCTTCGGCCATCATCTGGTCGCGCACATCGCGCCCGACGCTGGCGCGCTGCACGAGAGTCGCTTCGACGGCGAGGCCGTGCCGGTGCCGCACTTCGGCATGAACCTCGATCGCGAGCAGTGGGAGACACTGGCCATACGCCTGAGGGACGCCGGCGTCGATTTCCAGGAAGAACCGCATCTGCGCCTCAAGGGAAAGCCCGGTCAGCACGTGACAATGTTTCTCTTCGATCCGTCGGGCAATGCGCTAGAGTTCAAGTCGTTCGACGATCCCGAGCAGACCTTCATCCCTTAGAGGAAGCCACCATGCGTGAGGCCCGTATCCCCGCCGACGGTGATGCGTTCGCGGTGTCGGCCGCGCGGCGCGACGATGGCGCGCATGTGCTGCACTCCTGGTCGGCCATCGAGATGCCCGCGCCCACCATGGTCGCCGGTGCGCAGGGCGCGTACTTCTGGGACGAGACCGGACGACGCTGGCTCGATTTCTCCAGCCAGCTCGTCAACGTCAACGTCGGCCACCAGCATCCCAGGCTGGTCGCGGCCATCCAGGCGCAGGCGCAGACCTTGTGCACGATCGCGCCGTACCACGCCAACCCCGCGACCAGCGAAGCCGCGCGGCTGATCGCAGAAGCGGCGCCCGCTGATCTCAACCGTGTGTTCTTCACCAACGGCGGCGCGGAGGCCGTGGAGAACGCCGTCCGCATGGCACGCCTGCACACCGGGCGGCACAAGGTGCTCACCGCATATCGTAGCTACCACGGCGCGACGGCCGCTGCGCTCACGGCGTCGGGCGATCCGCGGCGCTGGCCCTCCGAACCGGGCGCGCCGGGCTTTGCGCGATTCTGGGGCCCGTATCCGTACCGTTCTGCGTTCCACGCCTCGGACGCGCGAGAGGAAGGCGAACGCGCGCTCGCCCATCTGGCCAACACGATCCAGGTCGAAGGGCCGCAGACCATCGCCGCGATCCTGCTCGAAAGCGTCGTGGGCGGGAACGGCATCCTCGTGCCACCTGACGGCTACCTGCAAGGCGTGCGCGATCTGTGCGACGAACACGGCATCGTGATGATCGCCGACGAAGTGATGTCGGGCTTCGGCCGCTGCGGCGAGTGGTTCGCGATCGATCGCTGGAACGTGGTGCCGGACCTGATCACGTTCGCCAAGGGTGTGAACTGCGGCTACGTGCCGCTGGGCGGCGTGATCCTGCGCGATTCGATCGCCGCCAGCTTCGCCAAGCGCGCGTATCCCGGCGGGCTGACGTACGCCGGCCATCCGCTGGCGTGCGCCGCCGCGGTGGCATGCATCGGCATCTACCGGGAAGAGAGCCTGATCGAGCGCGCCCGCGCGCTGGGCGAGACGATCATCGGCCCGGCCCTGCGCGCGATGCAGGATCGTCACCCGTCGGTGGGCGACGTGCGCGGGCTCGGTGCCTTCTGGGCGGTGGAACTGGTGCGCGACCGCGCCACGCGCGAAGCGCTTGTGCCCTTCAATGCGTCGGGCGCGGCGTATGCGCCGATGGCCGAATTCGCCGGTGAATGCAAACGCCTGGGCTTGTGGCCGCTCGTCATGGGCAACCGCCTGCACGTCGTGCCGCCGCTGAACATCGACGAGGCCGACCTTCGCGCGGGCCTGGCGATCATCGACGAAGCGCTGCACGTCGCCGACCGCCACTACATCGGTTAACGGTCGCGCTCAGTCGCGCACGCGGACGGTGGCCGACATGCCCGGCCGCAGGTCGACCAGGTGCGCCGGTGCATCCACCAGCGCGATCCGCACGGGAACGCGCTGCACCACGCGGGTGAAGTTGCCGGTCGCGTTGTCCGGAGGCAGCAGCGCGAACTGGGCGCCGCTTGCAGGCGACAGGCTGTCCACGCGGCCACGGAATTCCACGCCCGGCACTGCGTCGATGGCCACGTCCACGCCCGCGCCGACGCGCATTCCTTCCAGTTGTGTTTCCTTGAAGTTCGCCACCACCCACAGTTCCGGCGGCACCAACCCGATCAGCGGCGTGCCGGCCTTCACGTACTGACCCGGCCGCGCAGCGCGTTCGCTCACGCGGCCGTCGACCGGCGCGCGCACGACCGTGCTGTCCAGGTCGATGCGCGCCAACGCGACGTTGGCGCGCGCGGCTTCGATGTCGGCGCGCAGCTGCGGACGCTGGCTTTCGAGCACTTCGATGCGCTGGCGCGCGGCCATCAGGTTGGCCTGCATCTCGGCCACGCGCGCCGACGCACCCTGCGCCGCGGACACCAGCTGATCGAACTGCGATGCGGCGATCAAGCGCTCGCCGGCCAGTTGGCGGGCGCGTCCCGCATCGCGCGCGGCGCGTGCGGCGTCGGTGGAGGATTCGTTGAGTGCGGCCTGCGCCTGTCGCACGACCGCGCGTTGCAACTCCAACTGGGCGTCGAGATTGCCCACCGCGGCCGTGCGTGCGGCGACCGCGGCCTCCGCCTGTTCGACGCGTGCGCGGAAATCGCGATCGTCGATGCGGAACAGCACCTCACCGGCCCTCACGCGCTGGTTGTCGCGCACCCACACCTGCGTGACGTGGCCCGAGACCTTGGGGCTGATCTGCGTGACGTCACCGCGCACGTAGGCGTTGTCGGTGTAATGCCGGTCCCAGCCCTGCACGAGTCCGCCGGGTGAAAGCGTGGTGCCGACCGCGGCCGTCGCGAGAGCGGCCGCCGCAAGACCGGCGAGAGTGGAAGTTCGCAGTTTCATGAAGCGGCTCCGGGAATGGATCGGGAGAGGGGCGGGCAGCGGCCGAGCAGTACGATGCCGACCAGGCCGAGCAGTGCGACGGCGGCCATCAGCGCGAACGCGTCGTTGGCTGCCAGCACCCACGCCTGGCGGCGCACGGCACCGCCGAGCTGCGCCAGCGATGCCGCGCCCGCCAGGTCGTCGGTGAAGCGCGAGGACCACGGGGCCGCCTGCAGCGACAGGCGCTCGGCCGTATCCGGCGCGAGCCACGAGGCGTGTTCGACGAGCACGCTGGAGTGCTGCTTCTCGCGTTCGATCGTGAAATGCGAGAGCAAGCCAGTGCCCAGCGTCATGCCGCCCAGCGTGGTGAGATTGAAGGCGATCGTCGCGGTCGGCCCGTCCTGCGGCTTGAGCGTGAGTGCGCCGACGACGAGGTTCGGCACCGCGAACAGCATCTGCCCCACGCCGATCAGCACCAGGCTCGCGCGCAACTGCTCGCCCGCGACGAGCGAGGTGGAGGAACCCGCCAGCGCGACGCCGCCGGCCAGCAACGTCACGCCCGCCGCCATCAACACGCGGCTGTCCACGCGGTGCAGCAGGCGCCATGCCAGCGGGAACGTCGCGATCTGCGGCAGCAGCGACCACGCCAGCGTCTGCGAGAGATCCAGCGGTCGCGCGGACTGCGTCTGCACGAGAAGCAGCGGGATCAGATAGGCGCTGACGGCGAAGGTCGAGCGGAACAGCAGGTTCAGCAGCAGCGAGAGGCCGAACCGGCGCTCGACGACCTTGGCGGCATCGAGGATGCGCAGCGTCGAGAAGCGATGCACCACGGCGAAACCCACCGCCGCGCCGATGGCGAGCGCCAGCGACCACGCGATGACCGGGCTTTCCAGCCAGAACCGGCGCGCGCCCTGGCTCAGCACCAGCATCAACGCGCCCGATGCGAGCGCGAACAGCGCGATCGCGGGCCAGTGGGTCCGCAGGCCCTCGCGATTCACCGGCGCGACGGGCATCCATCGCAGCGCGGCAAGCGCCAGCAAGGCCATCGCCCAGAACTGCGCGAGAAACAAGGCGCGCCAGCCGAGCATCGCTTCGAGCGGGCCGGACACGACCGGGCCGGCGTTCGCGGACACCAGCAGTACGAAGGACAGCAGCGCGATCGCCTGCAGTCGTTGCGTGCCCTTGCACAGCAGGAATACGGCGGCGAAGGCCATCGGCCCGAACGTGCCGCCCGCGAGTCCCTGCAGTGCGCGCACCGCCAGCAGGGAAGGCAGCGACGTCGCCATCGCGCACAGCCAGGCACACACGGCGAACCACGCGGCGCTGACGATGAAGTAGCGACGCAGGCCGAGCGTTCGCAGCAGCACGGGTGAGACGGCGATGCCGACGAAGCTGGCGACGGTGTAGACCGTCGTGATCCACGATGCTTCGTCCGCGGAAGCACCCAGGCCGCCCTGGATGTCGGCGAGATTGGCCGACGCGAACTGCGCGGTCATGTTCGCGAGGAACGAGCCCGCGAGCGCGACCATCACGGCGGGCGGAAAGCGCGTTTCGTCGACGGAGACGGCGGTGGCGACCTGTGCGTTCATGGCATGAGAAGAGGCGATGCGCGATCGCCGGCACGGTACGGCCGCGCCGGCGATCGGCGTGGATCACGAAGTGGCGACGGCGTAGCGCGCGGCCGGACGCGAGCGCGACAGCCCCGGGGCCATGGCCTTGCGTGCCTGCTCGAACGCGTTCCAGTCGGCGATGTCGGGCAGGGCCGGGATCGTCACGGTCTCGCCCTGCGCCAGCCCGGCCAGTGCGGCGTCGACCATCGCGTCGGCCGGCATTACGATCTCCTGCGGCAGATGCGTCACTGGCGTGCCGGCCACGTCCCAGAAATCGGTGGCGGTCGCGCCCGGCAGCACGGCCTGCACGCGCACGCCCTTGTCGGCCAGCTCGTGCTGCAAGGACTGCGAGAACGCCAGCACGAACGCCTTGCTGCCGCCGTACACGCCATTGAGCAGCTCCGGTGCCAGCGCGACGATCGAGGCGATGTTGATGATCGTGCCCGTGCCGCGCGCGACGAAGGCCGGCGCTGCCGCATAGGCCAGGCGCGTAAGCACGTTCACGTTGAGGGTGATCATGCGGTCCATCGCGGCGACGTCGGATTGCAGCAGCGGCGCCGTCGCGCCCACACCGGCGTTGTTCACCAGCACGGTGATGCTGGCGTCGCGGCGCAGCACGTCTTCCACGCGCGCCAGGTCTTCGGGGCGGGTCAGGTCGGCGGCGATGGTTTCCACCGAGCGGCCGGTGCGCGTGGTCAGCTCCTGCGCCAGCTCGCGCAGCTTGTCGGCGCGGCGGGCGACCAGGATCAGGTCATGGCCGGCGCGGGCCAGGCGGTCGGCATACAGGGCGCCGATGCCGGAAGAGGCGCCCGTGATCAGCGCCGTGCCTTGATGAATGCGGGTGTTCATGGGGGAGGTCCGGTAAGTCCGGCGGATGCCGGGTGCGGGTTGAAATCTAGACCGCCTTGCCCATGTCTCAAATGTCGTATATACCTCGTTTCAGGACATGTCCCCGGAGGCTGCCATGCTCACCATCGGATTCGCCCTGCCGCCCGGTTTCCAGATCATGGGGATGGCCGCGGCGTCGGCCTTCGAACTGGCGAACGTGACTGCGAAGGAGGCGCTGTACGGCATCCGCATCGTCTCCGAGCACGGCGGCGCCGTGCCCAGTTCGCTGGGCGTGCCGATCGAGTCGCGGACGCTGTCGCGGCAGAAGCTCGACACGCTGATCGTCACCGGCCTGCTGCATCCGGAACCGACCAGTCCCGGTCTGATCCGCCAGATCGGCCGCGCCGCGCAATCCACGCGCCGCATCGCGTCGGTGTGCACGGGTGCTTTTCTGCTGGGCGAAGCCGGACTGCTCGACGGGCATCGCGTCACCACGCACTGGTTCCATGCGCGCCAGTTGCAGGCGCAGTTCCCGAACGCCATCGTCGAGGACGATCGCATCTTCATCATCGACGGCGCGCTGTGGACCTCGGCCGGCATGAGCGCCGGCGTCGACCTGGCGCTGGGCATGATCGAAAAGGACTTCGGCGCCGAGCTCACGCGCGCGGTCGCGCAGAAACTCGTGGTCTACCATCGCCGCGCGGGCGGGCAATCGCAGCATTCCGCGTTGCTTGAACTGGATGCGAAGACCGACCGCATCCAGAGCGCACTCAGCTACGCACGCAGCCACCTGCGCGCGGCGCTGACGGTGGAGGAACTCGCCGACGCCGCGCACCTCAGCCCGCGCCAGTTCAGCCGCGCGTTCCGTGCGGAAACCGGGCAGTCGCCGGCCAAGGCGGTCGAACACATGCGCGTGGAGGCGGCGCGCGTGATGATCGAACAGAGCCGGCACACGATGGACGAAGTGGCCGCCGAAACCGGATTCGCGGACACCGAACGCATGCGCCGCGCCTTCCTGCGCGCGTTCGGGCAACCACCGCAGGCCCTGCGGCGCACGGCGCGGCTCGCCAGCGCCTGATTCCGCCGCACGGCGCGGCGCGGTTTGCCGAGGCGGGTGCTCTTGACCCACGTCAGGACCGACGACGATCGCGTCATTACAATGCGCCCCGTGCGCACCCCCGCCTTCCACCGACGCATGACGCTGCTGGCGCTGTTCGCCATGCTGCTGCTGTTTGCGTTGCCGACGGTGGGGCGCGTGCTGTCGGGCTCGTCGGCGGATTCGCGCGGCGTGTGGGCGCAGATGTGCACGATGGCGGGGCTGAAGCTGGTGAAGATCGCACCCGGCGACGCCCATCCACTGGATCCGC
Source organism: Lysobacter sp. MMG2 (assembly GCF_016735495.2). Classification (GTDB taxonomy): domain Bacteria; phylum Pseudomonadota; class Gammaproteobacteria; order Xanthomonadales; family Xanthomonadaceae; genus Lysobacter_J. The sequence continues at coordinate 1,678,561 of NZ_JAERQY020000001.1, read as the reverse complement.
CCACGCCCAAGCCATCCGGAATGTCGGGCGAAGACTGCGCGTACTGCCCGGTGCTCGCCGGCCTGGTCCTGCTGCTGGTGTGGACGCTGTTCGTCGCGCCGCAGGCCACGCATCGCGCGTTGCCGCCGTGGCGCAGATCGCCGCTGCGCGCGTTCCTGCATCCCAGCGGCCTGGGCTCACGCGGCCCGCCGCTCGCCCTCTGAAAGTCACGTCCCTCATCCCCTGAGTTGCGTGCGCGACGTCGTTCGCGCGCGTCCCGTGCTTTTGGAGTTTCCATGCCTATTCCTTTCTCCGCGACGCCGCATGCGTCGCGTCTGGCCGTGGCCGTCGCCGCGGTCCTGCTTCCCTGTGCCTCCGCCTTCGCCGAACCCGAGCCTGCGCCCGCGACCACGCTGGATGCAGTGCAAGTGCACGGCGCCCGCCCCTCGATCGCCAGCGTCGAATCGCTGCAACAGGCGCGTGAACGCCTGGATCAGCGCGCCGGCGCCACCGCGCTGGTCGATGCCGACGCGTACCGCGACGGCCGCGTCAGCACGCTCACCGATGCGCTGGGGTATGCGCCTGGCGTGTTCGTGCAGTCGCGTTTCGGCGCGGAAGAGGCGCGATTGTCGATCCGCGGCTCCGGCGTGCAGCGCACCTTCCACGGGCGCGGCGTGGAAGTGCTGCAGGACGGCGCACCGCTGAACCTCGCCGACGGCGCCTTCGACATGCAGGCGATCGAACCGCTGGCGGCCCGCTACATCGAGGTTTATCGCGGCGCCAACGCGCTGGAGTACGGCGCGGCGACACTGGGCGGCGCGATCAACTTCGTCTCGCCGACCGGTTTCGACGCGCCCATGCTCGACGCGCGCATGGAAGCGGGCAGCTTCGGCTATCGCCGCGAGCAGCTGGCGCTGGCCGGTGCTTCGCTGCGCGCCGATGGTTACCTCAGTCTCACCGGACTACAGCAGGACGGCTACCGCGATCACTCGCAGCAGGAGAACTACCGCCTCTTCGGCAATGCCGGCTATCGCTTCGGCGACACGCTCGATGCGCGCGTCTACCTCACGCATGTCGACACGCGCTCCGAACTGCCCGGCAACCTCACCCTCGCGCAGGCCAAGTCCGATCCGCGCGTGGCCAACCCGGGCAACGTCGCGCTCGACCAGCGCCGCGATTTTCGGCTGGACCGCATCGCCGGCACATTGGGCTGGGCGCCGTCGCTGGGCCGCACGCTGACGGTCTCCACGTGGTTGTCCGACAAGTCTCTGCACCATCCGATCTACCAGGTGCTAGACCAGGACAGCCGCGACGTCGGCATCGATGCGCGCTGGCGCCAGGAAGGCGAACTCGCCGGCCATCGCAACGTGCTGATCGCCGGCATCACCTACGTGCGCGGCGACATCGACGACGACCGCTTCGTCAACGTCGCCGGGCACGCAGGCGCGCGCACCAACCGCTTCGACCAGCGCGCAAGCAACGCCAAGGCCTACGTCGAGGACCAGACCTGGCTGGATGCGAAGTGGACGTTCGCCGTCGGTGCGCAGGGCTTGCACTCAACGCGCCGCTCACGCGACGGCTTCATCACCGGCGGACGCGACGAGAGTTTCGACGTGGCCTACTCCGGCTTCAGTCCGAAGCTGGGCGTGCGCTATCTGTTCGACGATACGGCGCAGCTGTTCGCCAACGTCAGCCGCAGCCTGGAACCGCCGAGTTTCGGCGAACTCACCGGCGGCCCCGGCGTGACGCAGGTGGACGAACAGAAGGCGACCACGGCCGAGATCGGCGTGCGCGTGCAGCGTGAGCGCTTGTCGCTGGATGCAGCGCTGTACCGCGCGCGCGTGGACGGCGAACTGCTGGCGCTGACCGACGGCAACGGCAATCCGCTGGGCACGGTGAATGCCGATCGCACGATCCATCAGGGGCTGGAACTCGGCCTGGGCTGGCGCCTGGCCGAGCAATGGCGGCTGTCGGCGAACTACTTGTGGAACGATTTCCGCTTCGACCATGACGCGGTGTACGGCGACAACGCACTGGCGGGCATCCCGCCTCAGCAGTTGCGCGCGTCGTTGCGCTGGTCGCCGGGCGAGTCGCTGTACATCGCGCCGAATCTGGAGTGGGTGCCGCAGGACTACTACATCGACCACGCCAACACCTTCCGCGCACCGGGCTACACGCTGGTGGGCGTGCGTGTGGGCGGACGCGTCGTATCGCGCTGGTCGTGGTTCGTGGACGCACGCAACCTGGCGGACCGGAAGTGGATCTCCAGCACGAACGTCGTCGCCGACGCGCGCGGCATGGACCAGGCGAATTTCCTGCCGGGCGATGGGCGCTCGGTGTACGTGGGGCTGGAGTTCGCGATGCAGTAAGGGCGTTGTAGAAGGAAGAAAGAAAGCCCCTCTCCCGCTTTGCGGGAGAGGGGTTGGGGTGAGGGCGGAGCGGGAAAGGGCCGAGCTTTCAATGCGCCTCGATCCGCGCCGCCAGCAGATCCGACAAGCCCACGCGATGCAGCATCTCCGCACGCAACCGGTCGGTTACCGTGAAGCCCACGTCCGCGCCGTCCTGCGTGGGATCCACGTGCACGCGGAACGGCCTCCGGCCGCGCGGCGCATCGACGATGGCGACGATCGCCTCGGCCACCAGCGCGACGTCCGCGTCCTCCGGCACGATCTCGGCGAACGCCTCGCGCACCTGCTCGCCGAATCCGGCGTACGGGCCGTCGTCGTACTCGGCCGCACGCGCTGCATCGTCCGGCTGCCCGCTGCGCGCGAAGTGATTGGTACCGCGCGTGAACGCGCCGGGCACGATGATCGAAGTCTCGATGCCCCAGCGCGACAGCTCGCGCGCGTACTGCACGGCGATCGCATCCATCGCCGCCTTCGCCGCGAAGTACGGGGCCAGGTACGGCGGCGTGCCGCCGGCAACGCTGCTGCTGGACACCCACAGCAGCAGGCCGTCGCGCTGACCGCGCAGGTGCGGCAGGACGGCGCGGTTCACGCGCTGCGTGCTGAGCACGTTGATGTCGTACAGCTGCGCGTACTGTTCCGGCGTGAAGGCCTCGGCGGGGCCGAAGGCCATGTGGCCGGCGTTGTGGATCACCACGTCGATATGGCCGGCGTCGGCGATGACGCGGGCGACGGCTTCGTCGACGGAAGGCTGCGATTGCACGTCCATCTCGACCGTGCGCAGGTCGGCGCCGTACTGGCGTGAGAACGCCTGCATCTGCTCGACCACCGGCGCATTGCGCGTGGCGGTGTTGCGCATCGAGGCGTAGACGGTGTGGCCCGCGCGGGCGAGCGCTTCGGCGGCGAGGCGGCCGAAACCGCTGGAGGCACCGGTGATGAGGACGACGGATTTGGTTGCGGTGTTCATGTGGTTCTCCACGAACGGGCGCCGCGCGGCGGCGGCGCGCGTGAAAGTGACATCAGACGATGCCGCCGTTGGCGCGCAGCACCTGGCCGTTGATCCAGCCGCCGTCGGGGCCGGCGAGGAAGGCGACCGTGGCGGCGATGTCCTCCGGCTGGCCCAGGCGCTCCAGCGGCGCCTGCTTGGCCAGGCGCTCGATGACGTCTTGCGGCTTGCCGTCCAGGAACAGCCGCGTCGCAGTCGGGCCGGGCGCGACGGCATTGACGGTGATGTTGCGGCCGCGCAGTTCCTTGCTGAGGATCTGCGTCATCGTTTCCACCGCGGCCTTGGTCGCGGCGTAGACGGCATACGTCGGCGGCGTGAGGCCGACCACGCTGCTGGACAGGTTCACGATGCGGCCGCCGTCGCGCAGTCGGCGCGCGGCTTCGCGCAGCGTGTTGAACGTGCCCTTGAGGTTGATCGCGACCTGGCTGTCGAACAGCGCGTCGTCGCTTTCGGCCAGCGTCGCCAGGCGCATGATGCCGGCGTTGTTGACCAGCACGTCCACGCCACCGAACGCGGCCTGAGCGTTGTCGAACAGGCGGGCGACGGCGGCGGCATCGGAGACGTCGGCCTGCGCGGCGACGGCGCGGCCGCCGGCCTGTTCGATCTCCGCCACGAGGGCGTCGGCGTCGGCGGAGGCGCCGGCGTAATTGACGACGACGGTGAAGCCGTCCGCCGCAAGGCGGCGGGCGATGGCGGCGCCGATGCCGCGCGAGGCACCGGTGACGAGGGCGGTTCGGGTCGGGGTGTTCATGGGGGCTCCGGGTCTGGCGCCGGCCGAGATCGGCGGCGTGGGCACAGTCTGGAACTCCGTCGTTCGGAGATAATCGGGCTAGGATTGGCCTGACTGTTCAATCAATTCGAACAATCGGAGGCCCGCCGTGGACCGTTTCGACGCGATGCGCCTGTTCGTCCGCGTGGTGGAGCGGCGCAGCTTCACCCAGGCCGCGCACGACATGGAGGTGCCGCGCTCCACCTGCACCACGGTGATCCGCGACCTCGAAACCCGCCTTGGCACGCGCCTGCTGCAACGGACCACGCGCGTGGTGCGGCCGACGCTGGACGGCGAGGCCTACTACCACCGGTGCCTGGGGATCCTGGGCGACATCGAGGATGCCGACGGCGCCTTCCTCGGCGCCCGTCCCAAGGGCCTGCTGCGCGTGGAAGTGCAGGGCACCATCGCGCGTCATTTCCTGGTGCCTGCATTGCCGGCGTTCTTCGAGCGCTACCCGGACATCGAACTGTCGATGAGCGAGAGCGACCGCTGGGTCGATCTGGTGCAGGAGGGCGTGGACTGCGCGCTGCGCTGGGGACGCCTGCGCGACAGCGAACTGGTTGCGCGGCAGGTCGCGATGCTCGATCGCCTCACCTGCGCCACGCCGCAGTACCTGGCACGCCACGGCACGCCCGCGAGTCTGGACGACCTCGACGGCCACCGCGTCGTCGGCATCCGTTCGATCACCACCGGCGCGGTGACGCCGCTGGAGTTCATGGTCGACGGACAGCTGCAGGCCGTGTCGCTGCCCAGCACGTTCTCGGTGACGGGCACGGAGAGTTACCTGGCCGGCATCCGCCTCGGCCTCGGCTTGGCGCAGGTGCCGCGCTTCCATGTCGAGGACGACCTGCGCCGCGGTGCGCTGGTGGAGTTGCTGCCGCGCATGCCGCCGCCGTCGGTGCCGGTGTCGCTGCTGTATTCGCGCACGCGGCAGCTGTCGCCGCGCGTGCGCGTGTTCCTGGACTGGGCGGCGCGCGAGTTCGCCGCGCGCACCGCATCGACGCAGGAGATCGACGGGTCGCACCACGGAACGTGACCGCTACACTCGACGGCCGCGCCGCCTGCGCCCACGATGGCGCGCCTGCGCGGATGCGTCCGCTCGCGCCGATCTTCCCTTCCCCGGAGTGCCCATGCGTCTTGCGTCCCAAGCGCTGCTGTTGAGCGCCGCGTTGAGTCTCGCCCTGTCCGTCCATGTCGCGAGCGCGGACACGCCACCGGCCGGTGTCGGTGCGCTGATCGACGCGCAGACGATGCAATCGGTGCGTCACGATCCCGAACTGCGCACGTTGCTGGGCCTGTCCGGCGACGGCATCGACCTGTCCGGGCAACTCACCGACGTCTCGCTGCCGCGCCGCGCCGAACTGCGTGCGCAGATGCAGGGCAATCTCGACGCGCTCGAACGCATCGATGCCAGCCGCCTCACCGGGCAGGATCGCTGGAGCCACGGGCTGGCGGTGTGGTTCTACCAGCGCCAGATCGAACTGATGCAACCCGACTGGGCGCCGGCGTGGCTGCCCGTGGGCGCGTCGACGTATGCGGTGGACCAGTTGTTCAGCGTGCCGGTGCAACTGCCCGCGTTCCTCGAAAACCAGCACGCCGTGCGCGACGAAGCCAGCGCGCGCGCGTACATCTCCCGCCTGCATGCGGTGGCGACGAAGATCGACCAGGTGCGCGCGAACTTCGACCTGCAGGCCAGGCACGGCGTGCTGCCGCCGCAGGTGGCGATGGAAGGCGCGGCCTCGCAGATCCGCGCGCTGACGCAGCCCGATCCGGCATCGAGCCCGCTGGTGCAATCGTTCCGGCGCAAGCTCGACAAGGTGGGCGCCTTCACGGCGCAGCAGCGCGAGGCACTGCTCGCGCAGGCGGCTCGGGCCGTGCGCGAGGACGCCAATCCCGCCTATGCGCGCCTGCTGGCGCGACTGGACGAGGAAATCGCGCGCAAGCCCGGCAGTCGCGGGATGTGGGCGCTGCCCGGCGGCGATGCGTACTACGACGCAGCGTTGCGCTGGAACACCAGCACCGATCTGGGCGCCGATGCGATCCACCGCATCGGCGTGGACGAAGTGGCGCGCATCGAGAAGGCGATGGACGCGCTGCTGGTCGCGCAGGATCGGCGCACCGGCAGCGTCGGCGAACGCATGTCCGCGCTGGTGAAGGACCCGCGCTTCCAGTACGCCGATACCGACGCGGGCCGGGCCGAGCTGGTGGGCGACATCAAGCGCACGCTCGCGGCGCTCACGCCGCACATTCCGGACTACTTCGGCCGCACGCCGCCGCAACCGCTGGACGTGCGCCCGGTACCGAAGGAATCGCAGGCCACCGCGCCCGGCGCGTACTACGTGCAGCCGGCGATGGACGGATCGCGCCCGGGCATCTACTTCATCAACCTGGGCAACCTGGAAGCGAATACGCGCTGGAGCCTGCCGACGCTGACCTACCACGAGGGCTCGCCCGGTCATCATTTCCAGATCGCGATCGGGCAGACGCTGACCGACCTGCCGATGCTGCGCCGCAGCCTCAATCCCAGCGCCTTCAGCGAGGGCTGGGCGCTGTATGCCGAACAACTCGCCTCCGAGATGGGGCTGTACCGCGACGACCCGTGGGGCGACCTGGGCCGGCTGCGCGCCGAGCTGTTCCGCTCCGTGCGTCTGGTCGTGGACACGGGCCTGCACCGCAAGCGCTGGACGCCGGAGCAGGCCATCGCCTACATGCACGAACACACCGGCATGCCCCTGGACGAAGTGCGCATCGAGGTCTACCGCTACCTGGTGCAGCCCGGCCAGGCGTGTTCGTACAAGATCGGCCACCTCAAGTTCGTCGAACTGCGCGAACGTGCGCGCACCGCGCTGGGCGAACGCTTCGACATCCGTGCCTTCCACGACCTCGTGCTCGGCAACGGCGCCATGCCGTTGGCGGTGCTGGAGGCCTCGGTGGACGACTGGATACGCACGCAGCGCGGCACCGTCGCGAAGGCCCGCTGAGGTGGGTCACGACCGCGTCCGGGGTGCGGCAGGCGCGGTCCTCACGTCGTGCACCGCCTGCCACGGCCATTTCGCCTAGACTCCGCCCAGACGTCGCCGGAGGCACGATGCGAGGAATCACGCGCTGGCTGTGCGCACTGCTGTGGCTGACGATGGCCGCGGCGCCCGCGTTCGCGCAGGAGAAGACCGCGCTCCCGGACATCACGGCCAGTGCGCCGAAGGCCCCGGCGGCGATCCCGGTGGCCGACATCCCGCTGCGCGCCGATGCCGACGAGCGTTTCGCCGAATCGGTGATCCTGCGTGCGCGCGAGGTCGATCCCACCGACCAGCTGTCGCCGCGCCTGGACGCCATCGCCAAGTCCGTGGACGAGAAGGCCAAGCTGTTCCGCGCCTCCCAGCTGCGCGCGCTGCCGGTGATGCGGCTGGAGAGTTTCGAGCGCCACTGGAAATTCGACGCCCGCCGCTTCGCGCGCTGGCAGGACGACATGCGCCGCGCCACGCAGCCGTACGCGATGGACGCCGCGCAGCTTGCGCAGCGTCGCGCCGACTGGGAGGCCACGCAGGTCGCCGCGCGCGCCGGCAACATGCCCGCGGCGTTGGCCAATCGTGTCGACGCGCTGGTGGCGCAGCTGAAGGCGGCCGAGCAGTCGCTGTCCACGCCACTGGCGCGGCAGATCGCGCTCGGGCGCCGCGCCAACCTCATCGATGCGCGCATCCAGGCCGGCCTGCGTGCCGTGGCCGATGCGATCGAGTTCATCGACAGCCGCCTGATCCGGTTCGACGCCCAGCCGCTGTGGGCGGCCGCGCCGCGCGCCAGCGACGAAGGCGACGCGATGACCTCCATCACCAACGGCATCGGCATCGAAGCGCGCTTCATGGCCGAGTACGGCGCGGCGGACTTCGGCAACCAGCGCTTCCTGCACATCCTGCAGTTGCTGCTGCTGCCCGTGCTGCTGTGGCTGGCGCTGCGCACGCGTCGCGCGGCGGCGGTTGCACCCGATACGGCAGATGCGCCCGATGCATCGGCGGCGCCGACGGTCGATACGGACGCCACCACGCGCGTGTTGCGACGTCCCATATCGTCGTGGCTGCTGCTGTCGATGATGGGCGTGCTGGCCTTCGAGCCCGACGCGCCGCTGCTGCTGCACCAGTTCGCCATGCTGGTCGCGCTGGTGCCGGTGCTGCGGTTGCTGCCGCCGCAGAGCACGCGGCTGCTCGGTCGCTGGCCGTATGTCGCCACTGCGCTGTACCTGCTGGAGCGGTTGAGCTTCTTCTTTCTCTCCAACTCGCTGGTGTATCGCTGGTATCACCTGGTGCTGGCGACGCTGGCGCTGACGATGACGCTGTGGCTGCTGTGGCGCGCGCGCGCGATGGAGCATTCCGGACTGGAAGGGCGCATCGGCCGCGCCGTGCACGTCGCGGCCTGGGTGAGCGTGCTGCTGCTGGCGGCGTCGATCGTCTCCAACGTCATCGGCAACGTCTCGATGGCCGAGATGCTCAACAGCGGCGTGATCGACAGCGGCTACTTCGGCCTGGTGCTGTACGCCGGCATGACCGTGGCGGTGGCCCTGCTGCAACTGTTGTTCGCGCGCGGCGGCGATGCGCGTTCGCAGATCGTGCGCGACCACGCCACGCCGCTGCTGACGCTGACCGTGCGCCTGCTCACGTTCGTCGCGGTGATCGGCTGGGTCGTCTTCACGACGAACCGGTTCCGCATCTTCCGGCCGCTGTACGCCTTCGCCGAGTCGATCCTCACGCACGCTTTCCAGCTCGGCGAGCTCTCCATCAGCCTCGGCCACGTGCTGGTGTTCATGGTGTCGGTGTACGTGGCGTTCTGGGCGGCCAAGACCACGCGCTACCTGTTGCAGGAGGCCGTGCTCACGCGCATGTCGCTGCCGCGCGGCGTGGGCAATTCGGTGGCATCGCTCACGTATTACGCAGTGCTGCTGCTGGGCGTGCTGGTCGCGCTGTCCGCCGCGGGCTTCAAGATGACGCAGCTGGCCTTCATCTTCGGCGCGCTGGGCGTGGGCATCGGTTTCGGCCTGCAGAACGTGGTCAACAATTTCGTCTCGGGCCTGATCCTGATGTTCGAGCGGCCGATCCAGCCCGGCGACGTGGTGGACATCACCGGCACGTCCGGCCGCGTGCGCGAGATCGGCATGCGTGCCACCACCATCAAGACCTTCGACGGCGCCGACGTGGTCGTCCCCAACGGCACGCTGCTGTCGGAGAAGCTGACCAACTGGACACTGCTGGACCGCAATCGCCGGCTCGACGTGGACATCGGCGTGGGCTACGGCTCCGACCCGGCGCAGGTCACCTCGGTGCTGACGCACACCATCCTGCAGACGCCGGGCATCGTTTCCAATCCGGAGCCGGCGGTGCTGTTCACCGGCTTCGGTGCGAGTGCGCTGAATTTCAGCATCCGCGCCTGGACGTACGATTACGACAACTCGGCCAACATCCGCAGCGACATGGTCACGCGCATGTTCATCGCGTTGAACAAGGCCGGCATCGAGCTGCCGTTCCCGCAGCAGGACGTGCACCTGCGATCGGTGTCGCAGCAGGCGGGCGAGCGGTTGGGGCCGCGCGCAGAAGCGGCCAGGCGCGCGGATGCGGACGGTGACGGGGCGGATCACCCGCCGGGCTAGACGCAGCCCGATGACGGTCATTCCCGTGAAGGCGGGAATGCATGCCTCCCTCGCGTCACCGCATGGATGCCGGTGGGCAACCCGCGGAGTTTACGCGCGCTTTACGCCCCCGCCGGCCCCGCGAATAGAGGCTTTACGCCCCTGCTGCCGAAAATTTGCGCCGTGGCCGGATGGCCTCGTCGATACCAAGCAGGGTTATGAAACACGCGATCTTCCGCGCGCAGGAATTGCGCGCGTACTTGCCGTTTGCCGCGTTCGCCATCGTCGGCGCGATGTCGCTGGGCGCGACCGCGCAGGCGGCGCAGCTGAGCGGCAACGCGGCGCTCACCAGCGACTACGTGTGGCGCGGCACCACCCAGACCCAGGGCGACGCCGCCGTGCAGGCGGGCTTCAAGCTGGCCGGCGATTCCGGCTTCTATGGCTCGGTGTGGGGCTCCAACGTCGAGTTCGCGCCGGACACCCACGCGAGCAGCGAACTGGATTTCACCGTCGGCTGGGCCGGCGAGATCGCGCCGGACTGGGCCGTCGACGTGAACGTGCTGCGCTACCAGTACCCCTCGACCACGGTCGACCTCAACTGGACCGAGCTCAACGGCACGCTGACCTACGCGGGCAACTACTGGCTGTCGGTTGGCTGGTCGCCGGAAGCGCTCGGTAGCGAGGAAAGCGGCACCTACACGCAGCTCGGTGCGCGCTTCCCCGTCAACGACACGCTGCGTTTCGAAGCCGCTGCCGGCTACTACTTCCTCGACGACGTGTACGACGAGCGCTACGCGCACGGCCAGCTCAGCGCGATCTGGGCGGTCAAGGCACCGCTGGAATTGCGCGTGACCGCACACGGAACCGATTCGGGCGCCAAGCGGATCTTTGGCGACGACTTCGCCGGAAGCCGCATCGAAGCGGCGATCCAGGCCTCCTTCTGATCTCACCGGAGACACCGACATGCCCGGCTGGCTTGCCTTCGTCTGCAGCATCGCGGTGGTGATGGCCGCTGCGTATCTGCTGTACGTGATTCTTCGCCCCGAAGACTTCTAATCACCTGCTCCTCCCCCTGCCTGCAGGGGGAGGTTGGGAGGGGGTAGTGAGGGCGCGTCAGCGTCCGAGCTCGCCGCGTTGCGGCTTCGCAACCCCTCCCCAACCCTCCCCTGCAAGCAGGGGAGGGGGCAACACCACGGGACTGTTCCCATGACCGAATTTCTTCTCGTACTGCTGCTCGCCATCCTGCTGGGATGGCCACTGGGCCTCTACCTCGCGCGCGTGATGCGCGGCGATCGTTCACCGCTGGACGCGGTGTTCGGTCCCGTGGAGCGCGCGATCTACAAACTGCTCGGCACCGACCCCGCGCGCGGCATGACCTGGCGCGGCTATGCGAAGGCATTCGCGCTGAGCAACCTCGTCGTCGGGCTGGTGGTGTGGGTGCAGTTCATGACCCAGGCGTGGTTGCCGCTCAATCCCGACGGCATCGCGAACATGCGCTGGGACACGGCGCTGCACACCATGGTGTCCTTCCTCACCAACACCAACCAGCAGCACTACTCCGGCCAGGCGCAGCTGAGCTATCTCTCGCAGATGGTCGGCATCGTCGGCCTACAGGTGGTGACGCCGATGATGGGGCTGGCGGTCGCGGTGGCGACGCTGAGAGGCTTGTTTGGTGGGCGAACGGCCGCGCGCCTTGGCGATGCGTCAGCATCGCCTGCGGCCGTGAGCGCCTCCGACACCGACCGCGACCTCGGCAACTACTGGGCCGACGTCACCCGCGCCACGCTGCGCTTCATGCTGCCGCTGTGCCTGCTGTGGTCGGCGCTGCTGACCTGGCAAGGCGTGCCTTCGACGCTGGAAAGCGGCCCGACCGTCGCGCCGATCGACGCCAGCGCGGAAATGAAGGAACAGAAGATCCCGCTCGGCCCCGTGTCGCCGATGGTCGCGGCCAAGCAGCTGGGTTCCAACGGTGGCGGCTGGTACGGCCCCAACAGCGCGGTCGCGCTGGAGAACCCGACGCCGCTGTCCAACTTCATCGAGATGCTCGGCATCGTCCTGATCCCGATCGCGATCACCTTCATGGTCGGCCCGCTGGTCGGACGCCGTCGCCTCACCGCGATGGTGTTCGGCACGATGCTGCTGATGTCGGTGGCGTCCACCGGAATGTCGATGTGGTCGGAAGCGTACTCGTCCACGACGAGCGATCCGGCGGTGATGGAAGGCAAGGAAGTGCGCCTGGGCGTGGAATCCTCCGCGCTGTGGTCGGGCCTGACCACGCAGGTCAACAACGGTTCGGTGAACGCGATGCACGACTCGCTCGCGCCGCTCACCGGTGGCGTGGCGATGGTCAACATGCTGATCAACGCGATCTGGGGCGGCATCGGCTGCGGATTGCAGCAGTTCCTCGTCTACCTGCTGCTGAGCGTGTTCCTCGCCGGTCTGATGACGGGCCGCACGCCCGAACTGTTCGGCCGCAAGCTCGAAGCGCCGGAAGTGCGCCTGCTCGCGCTGCTCATCCTGCTGCAACCGTTGGTCGTGCTGGGCTTCAGCGCGGTCACGCTGGCGATCCCGTCGATCACGGGCAACTCCAATCCGTCCTTCCACGGCATCGGCCAGGTGTTCTACGAGTACACCTCGGCGTTCGCCAACAATGGCTCGGGGTTCGAGGGTCTGGGCGATGCGACGTACTGGTGGAACCTCAGCTGCGCAGTGGTGCTCGCGCTCGGCCGATTCCCGGCGCTGATCGTGCCGCTGGCCGTCGCCGGCCTGCTCGCCCGCAAGCGCGTCGCACCGGAAAGCAGCGGCACGCTGCACGTCGAAACACCGACGTTCGCGCTCACCCTGGTGGCGGTGGTGGTGATCCTCACGGTGCTGCAGTTCACCCCGGCGCTGGTGCTGGGGCCGATCGCGGACCACCTGACGCTCGCGGCGCAATGACCCTTGGTCGTCATCCCCGCGAACGCGGGGATCCAGCGACGTTCCCCGCACCGCACGAAGGCACTCGATTCCCGCTTTCGCGGGAATGACGAAGACGGAAACGAAACGATGAACGACATGACCCAATCCCATCTCGGCACCGCGCGCAGGCAGGCGGCGATGTTCGACGCGGCCGTTCTGCGCGCCGCGATGCTCGACGCCTTCCGCAAGCTGGCCCCGCGCCAGGCGCTGAAGAGCCCGATCATCGCCATCGTGCTGCTCGGCACGCTGTTGTCGGCGCTGATCACGGCGGTGACGCCGGGCGATGCGCTTTCCGGAGGCCGCGCCTTCGGAATCGCCGTCACGCTGATCCTGTTCGTGACGGTGCTGTTCGCCAACTTCGCCGAGGCCATCGCCGAAGCGCGCGGTCGCGGCCAGGCGGCTTCGCTGCGCGCGGCACGGCGCGACCTGATCGCGCGCCGCCTCAACGGTCGAACCCGCGTGGGCGGCGAGTCGCGCGTCGCCGCCGCCACGTTGAAGCCGGGCGATCACGTGATCGTCTCCGCCGGTGAGTTCATTCCCGCCGATGGCGAGATCGTCGAAGGCGTGGCGACCATCAACGAGGCCGCCGTCACCGGCGAATCCGCGCCGGTGCTGCGCGAGGCCGGCACCGACCGTTCCGGCGTGATCGGCGGCACCAAGGTGCTGTCGGATGAAATCGTCGTGCAGGTCAGCGCCGAACCGGGCCAGAGCTTCCTGGACCGCATGATCGCGCTGGTGGAAGGCGCCAATCGCCAGAAGACGCCGAACGAGATCGCGCTGACCATGCTGCTGGCGGCGATGACGCTGACGTTCCTGATCGTGGTGGCGACGCTGCCGGCGCTGGCGGGCTTCGTCAACGCCACGCTCGATCCGCTGCTGCTCATCGCGCTGCTGGTGTGTCTGATCCCGACCACCATCGGCGGCCTGCTGCCGGCCATCGGCATCGCCGGCATGAACCGCGCGCTGGCCGCCAATGTACTGGCGAAGTCGGGCAAGGCGGTGGAAGTGGCTGGCGACGTCGACGTGCTGCTGCTCGACAAGACCGGCACGATCACGCACGGCGATCGACAGGCGACGGCGTTCCACCCGCTTGCCGGCATCGACGCCGAACAGCTTCGCAACGCCGCACTGCTGTCCTCGCTGGCCGACCCGACGCCCGAAGGCAAGTCGATCGTCAAGCTGGCGCGCGAGCAGGGCGCACCGATGCAGGATCCGGAGCGCGCCCACTACGTGCAGTTCACCGCGCAGACGCGCATGTCGGGCGTGGACCTGCTCGACGGCGAGGACGGTGCGCCGCGCACGATCCGCAAGGGCGCGGGCGATGCGATCGAACGCCACGTCAAGGCGCTTGGCGGCAGTGTGCCGGCGGAGCTGCGCGGTCGCATCGAACAGGTCGCGCGCGGCGGCGCCACGCCGCTGGTGGTGAGCGAAGGCCGGCACGTGCTCGGCGTGATCGAGCTGTCGGACGTGGTGAAGCACGGCGTCAAGGAACGTTTCGCGCGACTGCGCGCGATGGGCATCCGCACCGTGATGATCACCGGCGACAACCCGCTCACCGCCGCCGCGATCGCCGCGGAAGCCGGCGTGGACGACTACATCGCCGAAGCGCGGCCGGAAGACAAGCTGGCCCGCATTCGCGCCGAGCAGGCCGGCGGACGCCTGATCGCGATGGTCGGTGACGGCACCAACGACGCGCCCGCGCTGGCGCAGGCCGACGTCGGCCTGGCGATGAACTCCGGCACGCAGGCGGCGAAGGAAGCCGGCAACATGGTCGACCTCGACAGCGATCCGGCCAAGCTGCTCGCCGTGGTGGAAGTGGGCAAGCAGCAGCTGATCACGCGCGGCGCGCTGACCACGTTCTCGCTCGCCAACGACGTGTCGAAGTACTTCGCGATCCTGCCGGCGCTGTTCGCCGCGGCGATCCCGCAGATGGCGGCGCTCAACGTCATGGCGCTGTCGAGCCCGCGCAACGCCGTGCTGGCGGCGCTGGTGTTCAACGCGATCATCATCCCGGCGCTGATCCCGCTCGCGCTGAAGGGCGTGCGCTTCAGACCGGCCAGCGCAGTCGCGCTGCTGCGCCGGAACATGCTGATGTACGGCGTGGGCGGCGTGCTGCTGCCGTTCGCCGGCATCAAGCTGATCGACATGGCGCTGGTCGCGCTCGGCCTGTGATGAAAGCCCCTCTCCCGCCTGCGGGAGAGGGGTTGGGGCGAGGGCCGCGCCCGAACCCGCCAACCGCTCGAAGGACTCCAAATGAATCACGCAATCGCTGAATCCGCTTCACACGACTCGCGCGCCCGCACCATCGACGACCGCTCCACGCTGCGCGCCAGCGTCGGCTTCGCCGTCGTCATCCTGGCCGGCTTCGGCTTCCTGTATTCGCTCGCGGGCGCGGGCCTCGGGCGCGTGCTGTTTCCGCACCAGGCCACCGGCAGCATGGTCGAAGTCGACGGCACGCCGCGCGGCTCGGCGCTGGTCGCGCAGCCGTTCGTCGATGCGCGCTATTTCCAGCCGCGCCCATCGGCCGGCAACTACGACCCGATGGCCGCCGCCGGCAGCAACCTGGCGCGCAGCAATCCGGACCTGCGCAAGCGCATGGACGAACTGCGCCAGCAGGTCGCGCAGCGCGAAGGCATCGCACCCGCGCAGGTGCCCGCCGAGCTGGTCACGATGTCCGGCGGCGGCATGGACCCGCACCTGTCGCCCGAAGGCGTGCGCGTGCAGATCGCCCGCGTGGCGAAGGCGCGCGGGCTGAGCGAGGCGCAGGTGAACGCGCTGGTCGCCGGGCATACGGAGCCGGCGACGTTCGGCGTGCTCGGGCGGCCGCGGGTGAACGTGCTGGAGTTGAATGTGGCGCTGGATCGCGCACGCTGAGGCGTGGCGGATCGCGCAATCTCACCCCGTTCGTCCTGAGCGTAGCGGCGAAGCCGCGAAGTCGAAGGATGGACGGGCCTGGAGCGCTGCCGCCCGCCCGTCCTTCGACTCCGCTTCGCTACGCTCAGGACGAACGGTACAGGCCGGCGCGGAGGTCGGGCCGAGCGCGCCGAACGCCCAGTCCAGAACGCAGGCACCTACTCCGTATGCCGAGCGACGCAACCGCAGCCACCATCCAGCACAATGCCCGCATGACCGATTCCCACGACGCCCGACGCGAGCAGCAGGCCGACGCCCTTATCGGCGAACTCCGGCGCGAAGGCGCGGGGCGGCTGACGATTTTCCTCGGCGCGGCGCCGGGCGTCGGCAAGACCTACACCATGCTCGCCCGTGCGCGCGAGTTGCAGCGGCGCGGCCTCGACGTGGTCGTCGGCATCGTCGAAACGCACGGTCGCGGCGAGACCGCGGCGCTGCTCGACGGACTGGAGCTGCAGCCGCGCAGGCGCGTGGAGTACCTCGGACGCGCGCTGGAGGAACTCGACCTCGACGCACTGCTCGCGCGCAAGCCGGCGCTGGCGCTGGTGGACGAACTGGCGCACCGCAATGTGCCCGGCAGTCGCCACGAACGCCGCTGGCAGGACGTGGTGGAACTGCTCGACGCCGGCATCGACGTCTACACCACGATCAACATCCAGCACCTGGAAAGCCTCAACGACGTCGTCCACCGCATCACCGGCATACGGGTGAGCGAGACCGTGCCGGACGCCGTGTTCGACCGGCTGCGCGACATCGTGCTGGTCGACCTGCCGCCGCGCGAGCTGATCGAGCGTCTGCAGCAGGGCAAGGTCTACGTGCCGGAGCAGGCGGCGCAGGCGCTGCAGGCGTTCTTCTCGCCGAGCAACCTCACCGCGCTGCGCGAGCTGGCGATGCAGACCGCCGCCGACCGCGTCGACAGCGATCTGCGCGAGGCGCAGGCCGCGCGCGGATTGCCCGGTGTGCCGCTGCGGCGCGGCGTGATGGTGGCGATCGACGGGCGCGGGCAGTCGGAGTACCTCGTGCGCGTGGCGCGCCGCCTGGCCGAACGCCGCGATGCGCCGTGGACGGTCGTCACCGTGCAGGGCAGCCAGGCCACGGACGACGCGCGACAGCGCGAACTCGACCGCGCGTTCGCATTGGCCCGGCGCCTCGGCGGCGATGCGCTGGTGCTGCACGGGAACAACATCGTCGATGCGTTGCTGGACCACGGCGCGCGCTCGGGCGCCAGCGCGATCGTGCTCGGCCGCACGCGCGAGCGGCCGGTCGCGCGCATGTTCAACCGCACGTTGACGCAGCAGTTGATCCAGCGCGGCGCGCATTACGAGCTGACCATCGTCAGCACGCCGGAGGCGCGCGCCCGCGCGCGCCGCTCCTGGCGCGGCACGGGCAGCCTGCTCACGCGCAGCGATGCGGCGCTGGCGGTGTTTTCCGCGGCAGCGGCGACCGCGCTGGCGTGGTTCGCCGAACGCTGGATCGGACTGGACGACCTGTCGCTGATCTTCATCGTCGCCGTCGTGCTGGTCGCCGCGCGCACGCGCATGACGGCGGCGGTGATCGCCGCGGTGCTGTGCTTCTTCGCCTACAACTTCTTTTTCATCGAACCGCGCTTCACGCTGATGATCGGCGCGCGGCAGGGTGCGATCACCGTCGTGCTGTTCCTGATCGCCGCGCTGGTGGCGGGCAGGCTCGCGTCGAAGCTGCGCATGCAGGTGCTCGCGCTGCGCGCCGCCAACGCGCAGGCGACGGCGTTGCAGACGCTGGGCCGGCAACTGTCCACCGCGGCCGACCTGGGCCAGGTGCTGCATGCCGGCCGCGATGCGTTGCGTCGTGCGCTGGACGCGGACGTCGTGCTGCATGCCGGTGCGCAGTCGCTGCACTTCGAAGTGCTCGACGAAAAGGACCGCGCCGCGGCCGACTGGGCGATGCGTCATCGCCAGGCTTCCGGCCATTTCACCGACACGCTGGCCGGCTCGGACTGGTGGTTCCTGCCGTTGGCGCTGGGTGAGCGTGAGACCGGCGTGGTCGGCCTGCGTCTGCCCGACGGCACGCGTCTGGGCGCGGAGCAACGCCGCCTCGCCGAGGCGATGGCCGAAGACATCGCGCAGGCCCTGGTGCGCACGCGCCTGGTCGCCGACCTGGAAGACGCGCGCGTGGGCAGCGAGACCGAGCGATTGCGTTCGGCGTTGCTGTCGTCGGTGTCGCACGACCTTCGCTCGCCGCTGGCTTCGATCATCGGTTCGGCCAGCAGCCTGGACCATTACGGCGACGCGATGGGCCCGCAGGACCGGCGCAGCCTGCTCGACACCATCCGCATCGAGGGCGAGCGGCTGGACCGCTACATCCAGAACCTGCTCGACATGACGCGCCTGGGCCACGGCGGCCTCACGCTCAATCGCGACTGGATCGGCGTGGACGAGCTGATCGGCTCGGCGGTGACGCGCCTGTCGCGTTACGAGCCGCAGGCGCGTTTCGAGGTAGCGGTGCAGCCGGACATGGCGCCGATCTGGGTGCATCCGGCGCTGGTCGAACAAGCGCTGTTCAACGTGCTGGAGAACGCGGCGAAGTTCTCGCCGGCCGGCGAAGCGGTCGAAGTGGAGGCGCGCGACGTCGACGGCGCGCTGCGCATCGACGTGCGCGACCGCGGCCCGGGCATTCCCGAGGACGAACGCCGGCGCATCTTCGACATGTTCTACAGCGTGGAGCGCGGCGACCGCGGGCGGCAGGGCACGGGCCTGGGGCTGGCGATCACGCAGGGCATGATCGGCGCGCACGGCGGCAGCGTGGAGGCGCTGCCGGGGCCGGGTGGCCGCGGCACGACCATCCGGATTACGCTGCCCCGCCTGGAGCCGTGAACGCAACGCACCGATGAGCGACCCTTCCGCCACCACGCCGCCGCGCATTCTGGTGATCGACGACGAACCGCAGATCCGCCGGTTCCTCGACATCAGCCTGCGCGCGCAGGGCTATGCGGTGGAAACGGCGGAGACGGGGCAGGGCGGGTTGGAGGCCTTGGCCGCGCATGGCGCGGATCTGGTGATCCTCGACCTCGGCCTGCCCGATCGCGACGGCCAGCAGGTGCTGCGCGAACTGCGCCAGTGGTCGACGGTGCCGGTGATCCTGTTGACCGTTCGATCGCATGAAGCCGAGAAGGTCGCCGGCCTCGACGGCGGCGCGAACGACTACGTCACCAAGCCCTTCGGCGCGCAGGAGCTGATGGCGCGCGTGCGCGCGCTGCTGCGCACGCGTGTGACCAGTGCCGAGGCGCCGCCGGTATTCGACGACGGCCATCTGCACATCGATCTCGTCCGCCGCGAGGTGACCCTGGACGGTGCCGCAGTGGTGCTGGCGCGCAAGGAGTACGCACTGCTCGCACTTCTGGTGCAGCACGCCGGGCGCGTGGTGACGCAGCCGCAGATCCTGCGCGAACTGTGGGGCCCGACGCACCAGGAAGACACACATTACCTGCGCGTGCTGGTCGGCAAGCTGCGTCACAAACTGCACGACGACGCGGCGCGGCCGCGTTACATCGCGACCGAGCCGGGTGTCGGGCTGAAGTTCATCGCCTAGGACGGATCGGACGCTTACGTCCACGCCTGCAGCGGCGCTTTCCCGAGCGAACCGGTGGCGTTCGGCGACGCATCCTGCAACGGCGCGGCCTGCCGGCTGTGCAAGTACAGGTAGCCGGCCAGGGCGACGATGAGGATGGCCGCCATCAGGAAGAAGATCTGGCGTCTGTTCATCGGCCCGCTTCGCTCAGCGTCGTTTCTGGTCGCCGTGATCGCCCTGTCCGGACGGTACGGTGGTGTCGGATGAGCGCTTGCGGTCCTGCGAGAGGGATCGACCGACGTCGTCGGATTCCTTGAAACGTCCCTTCTCGTCGCGACGCACGTAGCGCTTGTCGCCATTGGGGGAGATGAGTTCGCGCTTGCTCGACGCCATCGGCCTGGGCCTCCACGGTGGTGTGGCTGCATGCTCGTGGGGCGCGGGTTAAGGCCGGGCGAATGCGTGCATCGTTAACGCGTTCGACGTGATTGCGTCACGGTGCCTTCACCATGAACGCACGGTTTCGCGCGAGGCGATCGACTCAGGGCTTCGCGGGTGCGGTGCGTTTGCGATAGACGACGAGGATGACGAGGTCTTCCTCACCGCGCTGCGCCAGCGCGTGCGTGCTGCCGTCGCGCGTGAGGATCGCATCGCCGGCAGCGACCTCGCGACGTGTTCCGTCGAGCAGCAGTTCACCGCGGCCGGAGAGCACGTAATAGATCTCGTCCTTGTCGTTGCGGTGCTCGCCGATGGTCGCGCCTTTGTGCAGTGCGCGCTGGCGGAAGACGATGTCGAAACCTTGCGCGTCCTCGAAGAACGGGTACGCGGTGGTCGTGCCCTGGCCCTCGTGCGGGCCGGGTTGCTGCACGGCGACGTCGCGGGCATTTTCGACGTAGGAGTCGCGGCGCGGTTCTGCGGCGTGCGTCGCGGCGCAGGCGGTCGACAGGAGGATGCAGGCGGCGATGCGGATCATGGCGTTTACTCCACTCCCTTGCTCTTCGCTCCTCCCCTGCAAGCAGGGGAGGATTCACGGCGTCACATCACCGCGCCAGCCAGCCGCCATCCACCGGCAGGATCGCGCCGTTGACGTAATCCGACGCGCGCGAAGCGAGAAACACCGCCGCACCGCCCAGATCGGCCGGCGTGCCCCAGCGAGCCGCCGGAATGCGCCCGAGGATCTCCGCGCTGCGCTGTTCGTCGGCGCGCAGTTGCGCGGTGTTGTCGGTGGCCATGTAACCCGGGGCGATCGCGTTGACGTTGATGCCCTTGCTGGCCCACTCGTTGGCGAGCAGCCGCGTGATGCCGGCGATGCCGCTCTTGCTGGCGGTGTACGACGGCACGCGGATGCCGCCCTGGAACGACAGCATCGAGGCGATGTTGACGATCTTGCCGCCGCCGTTGGCGATCATCTGCCGGCCGGCCGCCTGCGCCATGAAGAACGCGCCCTTGATGTTGACGTTCATGACGTCGTCCCAGTCCTTCTCGGTGAAATCCACCGCGTCGGCGCGGCGGATCAGACCGGCGTTGTTGACCAGGATGTGCAGGCCGCCCAGGCCTTCGACCGTTTCGCGCACGACGCGGTCGATCGGCTCCAGGCTCGACAGGTTCGCCTCGATGGCGACGAAGCGGCGGCCGAGCGCGCGCACCTTCGCTTCGGTCTCGGTCGGCGGCGCGATGCCGGCGGCGGCGATGTCCGCGCCGGCTTCGGCCAGTGCGAGCGCGATGCCCTGACCCAGGCCGGTGTTGGCGCCGGTGACCAGCGCGACCTTGCCTTGGAGACTGAACGGATTGGCCATGAAAACTTCCCCTTTCAATGCAATGGATGATCGCGCGCAAGACGATGTTCGTCCCGGGCGTGGCGAAGCGAAGTCGAAGGACTGCCAGGCACCGCTCCGTTCATCCTTCGACTTCGGCGCTGTGCGCCTACGCTCAGGACGAACGGACGCCCGCTTTCGCGGGCATGACGCGGGTTCACTTGAGCTGGCAGATGTCCAGCTGGTTCATGTCGGTGTAGTCCAGGTTCTCGCCGCCCATGGCCCAGATGAAGCAGTAGTTCTTCGTGCCCGAGCCCATGTGGATGGACCACGGCGGCGACACCACGGCCTCGTCGTTGGCGATGACCAGGTGGCGCATGTCGGCCGGATCGCCCATGAAGTGCATGACGCGCTGGTCGCCCAGGTCGAAGTAGAAATAGACCTCCGAACGGCGATCGTGCAGGTGCGGCGGCATCGTGTTCCACACGCTGCCCGGCTTGAGGATGGTCAGGCCCAGCAGCAGCTGGCAGCTCTTCACCGTCGCCGGGACGATGTACTGGTAGATCGTGCGCTCGTTCGACGTCTCCAGCGCGCCGCGCTCCAGCGGCACGGCCTGCGAGATGGAGATGTGCTTGGCCTCGAAGCGCGCATGCGCCGGCGTGGACGCGAGGTAGAACTTGGCGGGATTGGCTGCGTCGTTCGACGCGAACTGCACGTCGCTGCTGCCCATCGGCACGTAAAGGCCGTCCTTGGGCTCCAGCGTGTAAGCGGTGCCGTCGACCGTCACCGAGCCCGTGCCCGTGCCGACGTTGACGATGCCCAGTTCGCGGCGTTCCAGGAACGGCTTGCCGGCGGCGGAGGCCGGCTCGGTCTGCTGCGGCAGCGAGACGGGCGCGGTCGTCGGCGCGGCGCCGCCGATCACGAAGCGCTCGTTGTGCGAGTAGTTCAGGACCACCTGGCCCGGCACGAACAGGCCATCGATGAGGTAGCGCTCGCGCAGCTGGTCGTTGCTGGCGCCGGCCATCATGTCCGGGTGGGTGGCGTGGTAGGTCTTGCGGAACATCGGGCCTCTCCGGTGGTTCGGGCCAGTGCGGACGGCGCCTGGCGGGGTCATGAGGCGATGATAGCCGGGTTTTGGTAACCGGTGTCAAAAGGGGTTGGCCATGGCACGTTTGTCCCTTCTCCCCTTGCGGGAGAAGGTGCCCAAAGGGCGAAGAGGGGCGCGCGTAGCGCGTGCCTTTACAAGAGGTCCTACCCCTCAACCTGGCCGCCTCCGGCGGCCTGTCCCTCTCCCGCAAGGGGAGAGGGGGCGCTCAGACCTTCGGCCGCTGACTCGAATCGCGCACGACCAGGTGCGGCGTCACGGTGCGCGGCGCGGCGGGCGGCTCGGCCGATGCGGCCGGTTCGTCGGACAGCAGCATCTGCGCGGCCATGTGGCCCAGGTCGCGGATCGGCGAGTGGATCGTGGTCAGCGCCGGCCACAGCTGCGACGCCAGCGGGCTGTCGTCGTAGCCGACCACCGACAGATCGCCGGGAATCGACAGCCCCCGCCGCATCGCCGCCTTGTACACGCCGGCGGCCATTTCGTCGTTGCAGGCGAAGATGGCGGTCGGGCGCGGCGATTTGGCGAGCAGGTACTCCGCACCGGCCACGCCCGAATCGAACGTGTAGCCGCCTTCGTAGATGTAATCCGGCGACAGCTCGATGCCGCGCGCGTCCAGGCCGCCCAGGAAACCGCCGCCGCGCTCGACGGTGGAACGGTAACGGCGCGGGCCGGTGATCAGGCCGATGATGCGATGGCCCAGGGATTCAAGGTAATTCGCCGCTTCCGTGCCGGCCTGGCGGTCGTGCGTGACGACCATGCTCGCGGCCTGGTCCAGCGGAATGGAGGCGATGCGCACGTAACGCACGCCGATTTCGCGCAACGCCGTGGCGAGCTGCTCGTCCTCCGACACGCGCGGAATCAGGATCACGCCGTGCAGCTTCTGCTGCTGGGCGAAGCGGCGCACGCTCTCGATGTAATCCTCCTTGGAGGAATCGCACGGGTGCACCACCAGCTCGTAACCCGAATCGCGCAGCGCGTCGAGCGCGCCGTACTGCATGTTCACGATGAACTGCGCGGTCGGGTTGTCGTACACCAGCCCGATCAGGAACGAGCGCCGGAAGGCCAGCCCGCGCGCCTGCGGGTCGGGCACGTAGCCCAGCTGCTTCATCAGCGCGAGCACTTTCTCGCGCGTCTCCGGATGCACCAGCGGCGAGTTGTTGATCACGCGCGAGACGGTCTTCTTCGACACGCCGGTGAGCCGCGCGATGTCGTTGATCGTCGCCTTGCCCGTCAGCGTCACGTCCTCCGGCGCGGGCAGCGGCGAGGTGGCGGAGCGGGAACGGCGGGAGCGCGGCGCGGGTTCGGTCATGCCGGCAATTCTAGCCGCCCGCCGGGTTCGCGCCCGCCCCGGGCCCTCACGATTTCAGCGCCGCCGGCAACCACAGCGACAGCGCCGGCACGAAGGCCACCACCAGCAGCACGAACAGCCCGGCCAGCCAGAACGGCCAGATCGTCCGCATGCTCTGGCCGATGCTGATCTTGCCTATGGCCGTGCCGACGAACAGCACCGAGCCCAGCGGCGGGCTGATCAGGCTCAGGCCGCCCTTGAGCACGAGGATCACGCCGAAATGCACCGGATCGATGCCGATGGCGCGCGCCACCGGCAGGAAGATCGGCGTGCAGATCAGGATCATCGGCGCCAGGTCCAGGAAGGTGCCCAGCACCAGCAGCACCAGGATCATCAGCAACAGCATGAGGTTGCGGTCCTGGGTGAGGCCGGTGAGGAACTCCACCGACGCCGCCGGCACCTGCAGGTAGGCCAGCAGCCAGCCGAACACGGCGGCGGCGGCGATCACGAACAGGATCGCACCCGCACTGCGCGCGGCGTGCACGACCGTGCCGAGGAACTCGCGCCAGTGCAGCTGCCGGTACAGCACGCTGGTGACCAGCAGCGCGTACACGACGGCGATCGCGGCGCTTTCCACCGCGGTGAAGATGCCCGCGCGGATGCCGACGAAGATCAGCGCCACCAGGCCCAGGCCCGGCAACGCGGACACCAGGCGCAGCGCCACCGCGCGCCAGCCGGGGAAGATCTCCACGCCATACCCGCGATGCCGCGCGACCGCGTAGCAGGTGAGCATCAGCGTGGCCGTCATCAGCAGCGCGGGCAGGATGCCGGCCGCGAACAGGTCGGCGATCGACAGCCCGCCGCCGGCCGCGGCTGAATACAGGATCAGGTTGTGCGAAGGCGGCACGAGCAGCGCGACCAGCGCGGCGGTGATGCACACGTTCACGGCGAAGTCGCGGTCGTAACCGCGCTGCACCATCTGCGGGATCATCGTGCCGCCCACCGCCGAAACGTCGGCCAGCGCCGAACCCGACACGCCGCCGAAGAACAGCGAGGACAGGATGCTCACTTGGCCGAGCCCGCCGCGCATGCGTCCGACCAGCGAGGACGCCAGTCCGATCAGGCGTTCGGAAATGCCGCCGCGCAGCATGATCTCGCCGGCGAAGATGAAGAGCGGAATGGCGATCAGGCTGGCCGAGCCCGAGCCGGCCGAGACCTGCTGCACCATCACGATCGACGGAACGTCCAGGTACATCAGCGTCGCCAGCGACGCCGCCGCCAGCGCAAAGGCCACCGGCACGCCCATCACCAGCAGGAGGGCGAACACACTGAAGAGGATCGCAATGGCCATCTCAGTCGGCCTCCGGGGCGGCGGGTGCATCGGGCGAGGCGATCATCTGTGCCAGCGCGAACAGCGCCATCAGTGCGCCGCTGACGGCCAGCGGCAGGTACTCGATGCTCTCGGGCATCGGCGCGCCCGCCGTGGGGATGTGCACGCCGTCGATGAACAACACGGCGCCCCAGTACAGCAGCACCAGTCCGATCAGCACGATCACCGCCGACTGCAGGAGGTGCATCGCATGCCGCGCACGCGGCTTGAGTGCTTCGGCCAGCAGCGAGAAAGCGAAGTGCCGGCGCGTGTGCACGCCGGCGGCGGCGCCCAGGCTCATTGCCGTGCTCAGCAGCAGCAGCGTGACCGGTTCAGTCCAGCTGGGCGAATCGTTGAGCACGTAACGGGCGATGACCTGCCAGCCCTGCACGACCACCAGGCCGAGCAACGCCAGCGCGGCGGTCGCGATGGCCCAGTCGGCCAGCCGCCCGGTGACGCGCTGCAGTAAGGAAGAAGGGAACGCGATTGCGGTGTCGGCCATGGAGTCCTCAGGCAAGCTCGCGGATGCGCCGGTACAGCGCGTCGATGGACGGATCCTGGCGGTACCGCGCGATCAGCGGCTGCGCGGCGGCGCGGAACGCGGGAATGTCCACCTCGTTGAACTTCACGCCGGACTCGACGACGGTGTTGCGCGCCTGCTCTTCCTGCTGCGCCCACAGGCGGCGCATCACCTGCACCGATTCGCGTGCCAGCGACAGCAGCAGCTCGCGGTCGCGCGGTGCCAGCGAATCCAGCGTCTGGCGCGACATCAGCAGCACGTCCGGCGCATAGGAGTGATCGCTGTGCGACCAGTAGCGCGCGGCTTCGAAATGGCGGCTGGACTGGAAGCTGCGGATGTTGTTCTCGGCACCGTCGATCATGTGCGTCTCCATCGCGGAGAACACTTCGCCCAGCGGCAACGGCGTGGGATTGGCGCCGAACAAACGCATCATGCGGATGAAGATGTCCGACACCGGCACGCGGATCTTCAGACCGTGCAGGTCGGCCGGCTCCACGATCGGATGCTTGATGTTGTAGAAGCAGCGCGGGCCGCTGTCATAGATGGCCAGGCCCACCAGGCCGCGTGCCTGGAAGCCGTGCAGCACCTGCGCGCCGACGTCGCCGTCGAGCGCGCGGCGCAGGTGCGGCACCGAATCGAACACGTACGGCAGGCACAGCGCCTGCGTCAGCGGGAAAGCGTTGTTGAGCGCGCCGGTGTAGACGCGGGTGATGTCGATGGCGCCGAAACGCGCCATGTCGATCGCCTCGGATTCGCGCCCGAGCTGGCCCGCGTGGTACATGCGAAGGCGCACGCGCCCGTCGGTCTGGCGTTCGAGCTGCTCGCCGATCCAGCGCACGGCTTCGACGGTCGGGTAATCCTTGACGTGCACGTCGGTGGCGGTGAGCACGCGCGTGGCGCCGTCGGCGCGCAGCAGCGGCGCCGCGCCGAGCGCACAGGCGCCGGTGAGTCCGGCAAGGAAACGGCGGCGTCCCATCGTGCCTGCACTCATGCGTGCTCCTGCGAAGGCGTTGCGGCCACGGCATTGCACAGGATGTCGCCCCAACGGCCAAAACTGATGCGCGAACGCTGGCCGGCCACGATGTCGTGGATGCCGGTCGCCGCGCCCGTGGTCACCAGCATGCCCTGCTTCAGCGGGTATCCGCGCGACGCGCAACGCGACAACGCGAAGGCCAGCGCCGCGAGCAGGCCGCCGCTGATCGAAGCCGCGCCGCCTTCGCCGACGAGGTGGCCGTCGATGAAGGTTTCGCACGTGAGGTCCTCGGCGGGCAGGCGCTGCCAGCCTTCGATTTCCGCGCCCAGGATCAGCCCGGTGTTGTTGCCGAAGTCCGACACCACCACCGGCGGCCCCAATACGTTGATCAGCGGCAGCGGGCTGCCGGCCAGTTCGACGCCCACCATCAGCATGTCGACCAGCGCGGCGGCTTCCTGCGCCGTGTAGTCGGTCTTGTCCGCCGGTGCGTCGTGCCCGATGCGGAACACGTACTCCGCTTCCACCGCGGCGAATCCCCCCGGAATCACCGCGAACGTCGCACCCTGGAGCGTTGCACTGTCGTTGGCGCCCGGCGCCTGCACGGCGCCTTCGAAGATCGGCCCGACCAGCCGTTCCTCGCCCAGCTTCGCTTCCCAGTCGGCCGGAATCTTGCCGACCTTCCATCCCACCACCGGCCGTCCCCACAGCGCGATGGCTTCGTCCTGGCAGGCATAGCCCGCCGCCAGCGTCTGCGGGACTTCGCCCGGATACTGGGGCAGCGCCTGCGCCTGCCGGCGCGCGTCCACCAGCCGCCGGGCGATCGTTGCACTGTCGGCGCTGCCCGCGTCGGGCGCGTGTCTGTCCATGCGGCGGCTGTCCCCTGCAGATCGACTGATTGGAACTGTTGTATAGGAAACCGGTGTCATTGACAATCGGGGTCTACACTCGGCGCACGACTCGGGGAGAGTACGGATGGGGCAGCAGCGCGGAAGGGGCGTTTTTACGCGGTTTGCACGGGCGGCAGCGGGGGCGCTGCTGGCCGGAGCGGTGGTCGGAGGCGTATCGCTGGCGGTGCAGGCGGCGCAGACCTCGTTGTCCCAAGGGACAGGGCCGCTGGCGTTTCCGGGCGCGCAGGGCTGGGCCGCGCATACGCCGGGCGGTCGCGGCGGGCAGGTGATCCGCGTGACGACGCTCGCGGCCAGCGGGCCGGGCTCGTTCGCGCAGGCGCTGGCGACGCCGGGTCCGCGCATCGTCGTGTTCGAAGTCGGCGGCGTGATCGACCTGGGCATGAAGGAGCTGCGCATCACCGAGCCCTTCCTCACCATCGCCGGCCAGACCGCGCCGCAGCCGGGCATCACCTTCATCAAGGGCGGCCTCACCATCGCCACGCACGACGTGGTGGTGCGCCACATCCGCATGCGACCGGGCGACGGCGCGATGCCGAAGTGGTCGGGCGATATCGATGCGATCACCACCGTGCGCGGTGCGCGCGACGTGATCGTCGACCACTGCTCGCTGACCTGGGCGACGGACGAGAACCTGTCGGCGTCGAGCACGCGCTTCCACGGCGAGGACGAGAAGGCGTGGATGGACGCGGCCTCGCGCCGCATCACCTTCAGCAACAACATCATCGCCGAGGGCCTGGCGAATGCGACGCACCCCAAGGGCGAGCATTCCAAGGGCTCGCTCATCCACGACCACGTCAACGACGTGCTGATCGTTGGCAACCTCTACGCGCACAACTACGAGCGCAACCCGCTGTTCAAGGGCGGCGCGCGTGGGCAGGTTCTCAACAACCTCATCTACGATCCGGGCCAGCGCGGCGTGCATTACAACCTCATCGCCGAGGAGTGGCTGGGCCATCCGTACTCGCGCGGGCAGGTGATCGCGCGCGGCAACGTGATGCGCGCGGGGATCTCGACGGAAGACGTCGCATTCTTCAGCGTGGGCGGTTCCGGCGACGTGGACGTCTACCTGGACGACAACCTCGCGGTCGATCGCCTGGGCAATCCGCTGCCGCAGCAGGGCCGCTACACCACCACGCCGATCGACGTCGCCGCGACCAAGCGCGCACCCGCGCTGCCGTTCGGCGTGACGCTGCTGCCGTCGGCGAAGGTGCAGGACGCGGTGATCGCCAATGCCGGTGCGCGTCCGTGGGATCGCGACGACGTGGACCGCCGCATCCTCGCCGACACCATCGAAGGCCGTGGCCGCATCATCGACAGCCAGGAGCAGGTGGGCGGTTATCCGAAGCAGAAGGAAACGCGCCAGGCGTTCGTGCCCGCCGACTGGGACATGGACACGATGGAGCCGTTGAAGGCGCTGCCGCGTCGGGAGCCGTTGAAGTAAGCGACGGTCGCCGCAAGCGGAGAGGGCGATACGCGAGAGGAGAGGCCGCGCGCAGCGCTTCATTCCGCGCGTAACGCTCCAGCCAGCGCCAGCCCCGACTCCCGCAACGCAAACGCGAACTCCCGCGCCATCCGCGCCGCGCCCTTCGGCGAGAAGTGCGTGTTGTCCTGCAAGCCGGCGGGATAGTTCGCCTGGGTTCCTGCCGGAATCCACAGGAACAGCGCCTTGGATTCTTCCGCGCCTGCCTCCTGCAATACCGCCGAACTGCGCCGCTCCATGTCGATCAACGCCACGCGTTCGCGCGCTGCGAGCGCCCGCACCAGGTCCGGATACTCGCCGTGGCTGGGCACCACATGCCCGGCTTCGTCGAAGCGCCGGCGCGCCACCGGCGTCAACAGCACCGGCGTGGCGCCCTTCGCGCGCACGTCGGAGACGAAGCGCTCGAGGTTGCGTGCGTAGTCCGCGGGCGGCGTGTAGCGGTCGGGCTTCTCGACCGACTGGTCGTTGTGGCCGAACTGGATCAGCACCACGTCGCCCGGCTTCGTCGCCTCCAGCAACGCCGCCCAGCGGCCTTCCTCGATGAAGGTGCGCGTGCTGCGGCCGTTCTTCGCGCGGTTGTCCACGATCACGCTGCCCGGGCGGAACTGCGCGGCGAGGTGTTCGCCCCATCCGGCCTCGGGGCGCTTTTCGGGCAGCTTCTCCGCCATCGTCGAATCGCCGGCGAGGTGGATCGTGATCGGCGGTGTTGCGTGGGTGGCGAAGGCGCAGAGCAATGTTGCGAGGGTGAGGAGACGACGGAGATGGCGCATGGCAGTGGATGCGGTGAGGGCCTGGGTCTCGGGCTTCGCCGGGATGACGGTTGAGGGTGGTGTAAGCACGAGAGATCCGTTGGCGACGCGGCACTCAGACGGATAGCCAGCCATCGAGCACGCGTTCACGCGCATACGCCTCCACGCGTTCGCGCGGAAGTTCACGACGGGAGGTGGAGCGATGAGCGCCCGGACCCGAGCTCGCATGCTCGAACAGGCGTGCCGACGCGGGCTGCAGCATCACGCGGCGTCCGTCGCGCGCGGTGTAGCCCATCTCGTCCCAGCCGCGCGCGTCGATGTGCGCATCCATCCAGCAGTCCAGGTACACCGCGGCGCCGATCGCGTCGGGATCGCCGTACTTGCCGTCGGGAAACGTGCGGCCCGGGCGCCACGCGCGGCCCAGCGCGACGCTGCCGTCGGGCACCTGCGCCTCGCGCGTGAGCCGGCAGCGCACGAAGGTCAGGCCATACGCCTGCGCCGACGGCGTGCACGGCACGGCGACGTAGCCCTGCCGCGCCTTGCCGGGGCGGTGACGCGAATGCAGCTCGCACTGCTCGAACAAGGCATTGCCGCCGCCGAACACGAAATCGACACTGCCGGCGATGCGGCACGCGCGGAAGTGGCTGCGTCCGGCATCGGTGAACAGCGTGTCCTGATGACCGGAAAGATCGACGCGTTCGAACGAACACCGGTCCGAGCCGGCATCGAGCATCAGCGCCACCGCCTGCGCGCCGTTCGGGCCGATGGGCTCGAACTTCGGTGCGGTGAGGTTGCCGACGTAGTCGAAGGCGTTCTCGACGGTGAGGTTCTCCATGCGCACGTCGGGCGCGCGCACGGTCACGCTGGCGCATCCCCATGTGCCCCAGGGTTGGCCGTCGGGACGTTTCATGCCGGCGGCCGCGTCGTAGGTGAGCACGCTGGTCGCGCGGTCCTCGCCGATCAGGTGGACGAATGGGCGGTCGATGACGAGCTTCTCGTGCCAGCGGCCGCGGGTGACGAGGATGCGGAACGGACGCGTGCCATCGACCGGCGCGGCGGCGATGGCGTCGCTGACGGTGGCGAACGTGCGATGGCCGTCGCGTGGAGCGGTTGCGACGATGGCGTCGAAGTGACAGGCCTCCTCCCCCTGCTGGCAGGAGGAGGTTGGGAGGGGGGTGTGAGGCGCGTCAGCGCCGAGCTCGCCGCGTTGCGGCTTCGCGACCCCTCCCCAACCGGCCCGGCCTTCGGGCGTAGCAAGCAGGGGAGGGGGCAAGAGCAGCAGCGCGGTGGAGGACGCCAACCCGCGCAGCATTCGACGCCGTTGCAGCAAGGAATCCTGCGACATCACTTGAACGGACCCGCACCCAGGATCACCGCCAGCGGCACCAGCGCAGTCGGGTCGATGCGGCGGTACAGCGTCGGCGTCCAGGCGACGTTCGGGTCCAGCGGCACCGGATTGACCGCATTGAATGCCGCGACCACATCCACGCGCGCATGGCGCAGCAGCCCGTTGCGCAGCGTGCCCTCCGCGCGCAGCGCGGTGCCGTTAAAGCGCTCCACGAACAGGTCCGGCGTCACCGCTTCGGGCACGAGGAAGTGGTTGTTCTGCGCGACGATCTGCGACTCGATGCCCGCGCCCCAGCTGTAACCGTAGGTCAGCGCGCCTTCGTTGGTGAGCGTGTACTGGTTGTTGAACACGTGCACCTGCCCGAATCGCACGCGCGGCACGCGCTGGCCGAGGTCGTGGAAGAGGTTGTGGTGCAGCGTCACGCGCAGCTTGTTGCGATCGGCGCTGGCACCGTCGGAGGAGCCGATCAGCATCGCCTTGTCGTGGTTGGCCATCAGGTTCCACGAGACGGTGACGTTGTCCGATTCGTTGGTGACATCCACCAGTCCGTCGTGGCGCTGGTAAAGGCGGTTGAAGTACGTGGGCGCGTCTTCGTCGCGCGTGGCGACATCGAGGAAGGCGTTGTGGTCGATCCACACGTGCGTGGCGTTGCGCACGGAGATGGCGTCGTACAGCGAATTCCAGTTGCCATCCGCACCATCGGTGGGCGCCCACTGCGGGAAGCAGTCGTAGCTGTCCACCAGCAGCAGGTTGCGCACGATGACGTTCATCGGCTGGTTGCCGCTGGTCGAACTGGGGCGGATGTCGAGCCACGCGCCGCGCAGACCATCGCCGTGGTCTGCGCCGATGATCGTGGTGTTGGCCGGCACGCGGATGCGCACGCGCGCCTGTTGCGCAGCGGCAGAGGCGACGCGTGCGCGCTCCTGCGGGCCACTGGGATTGACGCGGCCCCAGGTGGTCGGATCGTAGGCGGCGAGGAAGGCGGGCAGCGAATACAGCTCGCCCGTCGTCGCATCCGCGCGCGCGTAGTCCTCGCAGGTGAGCGGGTTGCCGTCGGCATCGACGTTCGCGTCGATCATGCCTTCGATGCGGATGATCTTCGGTGTGGCATCGGGGAAGTTCAGCGCCGCGACCAGTGCGTTGCGGTCGGACACGGTGAACACGTGCGCCGCGTCGGCGGCCGATCCGCCGGTGGTGCCCTGTGGCAGCGCGGTGGTGGTTTGTGCGGCCCAGCCGTCGTTGGCTGCGATGGTCTGACGTTCCAGGCCATGGCCGGCGTGCGCGCTCAACGGCAATGCGAGCGCGAGTACGGACAGGAAGATCTGCGTGCGGTGGCTCATCGGTACCGCTCCTTCGTGAGTGGAGGGAGCGGACGTCGGCGTCGGGCGGCGGCGCGGCGTCCGCGGGATCACAACGCAACTGCCAGCGTGCAATGCAGCCCTCTCCCGCGTGCGGGAGAGGGGTTTGGGTGAGGGCGTTCGCTCGCCCTCACCCGCCCCTTGCGGGGCACCTTCTCCCGCAAGCGGGAGAAGGGTCATCGCGTCAAACGGTCAGAACTTGTAACGCGCGCCGAGGAAGTACTGGCGGCCGGTGTGGTGGTAGACCGAGGCGCGATCGCCGATGGAATCCACCCACTGGTCCTGGTACTCGTCGGTGAGGTTCAGGCCTTCCAGCGTGATCTCGAAGTGCTCGTTGATCTTGTAGGAGGCCGACATGTCGATGGTCAGCGTCTCGGCGGTGCCTTCCACGTCGTTGTTGTTGCGGCCCGGCACCGTGGTCAGGAAGTCGTCGCGGTAGGCGGCCGACACGCGTGCACCGAACTTCGGTCCCTCGTAGTACAGCGTCGCGTTGTAGGCGTTCTTCGACAGGCCCGTCAGGTCCGTGCGCAGCGAGGGCGCGCCGGTGGCGGTGACGTACTGGATCTTCGAATCGACGTAGGTGTAGTTCAGCTGCACGCCGAAATCGCTCCAGAAGCCGGGCAGGAACACGAACGGCTGCTGGTAGGTGAACTCCAGGCCCTTCAGCGGACCGCCCTTGGAGTTGATCGGGACGTTGAACTGGAAGTCGTCGTTGACCGTCGCCGTGGTGCCTTCGAGCAAGCTCGCCGGCAGGCCGGAGCTGGAGTACGGACGCGTCTCGCGCGAGGTCAGCACGAAGCTGTCGATGTCCTTGTAGAACAGGCCCAGCGCGAGCAGCGATTCCTCGGCGAAGTACCACTCGAAACTGAGGTCGCCCGTGGTGGCGCGGAACGGATCCAGCATCGGATTGCCGCCGTTGACCACGCGGTTGCCGCCGCTCACGTTCACCGTCACGCCCGGCGTGAGGTTGCCCAGGCCCGGACGCGCCATCACCTTCGCGCCCGCCACGCGGATCAGGAAGTCCGGCGTCACGTCGAGCACGAGGTTGAACGAGGGCAGCGTGTCGTCATACGAGCGACGGACCGTGGTCAGCTGCGCCGCGCCGGTGCCGACGGTCGAATAGCCCGTGGAGGTCTGCTTGGTCTCGACCTGGCGCACGCCGACGTTGCCGCTCAGCGGCAGGCTGCCGATCTGCGTGGTGAAGTCGGCCTGCAGCCAGAAGCCGTGGTCCTTCTCTTCCACGCTGCGGTTGTTGCCCAGCACCGCCGCCACCTGGTCGCTGACGGCGAACATGCCGCTGTCGCTGTAGATGTTGAACACGCGGTTGAATGCGTCGATGTCCGGAATCAGCCAGGTGCTGTCGCCAACGCCGCTGATGTCCTCCAGGCCGATCTGACGGGTCAGGTCGGCCAGCGTCACGCCGGCCGGCAAGGCGGGCACCAGCACTTCGGACGCGCGACGTTCCTCACGGCTGTCGAAGGTGTATTCCTTGTACTGACCGCCGCCCTTCAGGCGCACCGCATCGGTGAGCTGCCAGGCGAAACCGAGCTGCGCGTTGTCGATCGTGTTGTCGGCGTACTGCGGGCGCAGGCGGATTTCCGAACCCGGCACCGCCGTGGTGCCGTTGATGAACGCCCATTGCGACGGGTCGTTCACGTCGAAACCGTTGGTGATGACGGGCAGGCGGTTGTCGCCGCGGTAGTCGTAGACGTAGCCGTCGGCATTGAGGCGGTCGATCGTGATGGTGGTCTGGATCGGGTTGGAGAATTCCGACTTGGCGCGTCCCGCCTCGAAATTGAGGCTGAAGTCCTCGGTGAGCTTGTGGTCGCCGTAGAAGTTGAACTGGGTGAACTTGGTTTCCAGTTCGTCGTAGCGCGCTTCCGAACGCACGTCCACATCGTCGAAACGGCCGTAGACGAGGTTGCCGCGACCGTCCACCGCGCCTTCCAGCACGCGCGACTGCGCCTTGCCGGCGGCGCCGCCGCGGCTGAAGGACAGGCCGTTGAGGAAGTTCTCGGTGCGCGTCGCGTCCAGGTCGGCGTACATCATGTCCAGGCCCAGCGACGTGCTGTCGGTGGGATCGAACTGCAGCGACGCGGTCACGCCCAGGCGTTCCTGCTCATGCTCCAGCACGCCGTAGCGCGGGATGCGCGGGTGGAACACGCTGGCGCTGCAGGCGGCGGGGAAGGGCGAGGTGTTGGTCGGACGGGCCGCGGTGGGGCAGCCGTTGAAGCCGCCGCTGCCGGTCGCGCCGGTGGTGCCGTTGCTGGGGCCGTTGTCCCAGCGCACGGTGCTGTGGCCTTCCTCGACCAGGCGCCGCTTGGTGTAGGCCACCGAGAGCAGCGCGCCGAACTTGTTGTCGGCCCAGGTGTTGCTGATCAGCATGGTCGCGCGCGGATCGAGGTCCGACGCCAGGTCGTTGTAGCCCAGCTGCGCACCGGTGACGAAGGTGAAGCCGTCGTAGTCGAACGGACGCGCGGTCTGCAGGTCGACGGTGGCGCCGAGCGCGCCTTCCTCGATCTCGGCCGACGAGGTCTTGCGCACGGTGATGCTGTTGAACAGCTCCGAGGCAAAGACGTTGAAGTCGAAGCCGCGGCCGCGATTGGCACCGCCCGAGCTGTCGGTGCCGCCCGTGGTGGTCAGCGCCTCCATGCCGTTGATGCGCACGCGGGTGAACTGGCTGTCCAGGCCGCGCACGGAGATCTGCCGGCCTTCGCCCGCATCGCGCGCGATCGACACGCCCGGGATGCGCTGCAGCGATTCGGCCAGGTTCAAGTCTGGAAAGTCCGCGATGTCCTCGGCGACGATGGCGTCGACGACGCCAATCTCGCTGCGCTTCTTGTCGAGCGCCTTTTCGAGCGCGCCACGGAAGCCGGTGACGGTGACGGTGTCGAGTTCGGTCGGTTGGTCCGTGGACTGCGCGGCGGCCGGGGCCGCGGCGGGTGCGGCGGCTTCCTGCGCGAGCGCGCTGACGGCGCTCAGCTGGAGCGCCAGGCCGATGGATGCGGCCAGCAAGGTAACCGGTGTCTTTTTGGCGGCACGCTGAAATTGCATAGGTTCTCCCCTCCCATATGGCATATACAGCTTGTAAGGTGCGTGTTGACTGGCTTGCGACGCTTGCTATGGTTGTTCCGGCGGTGAAATGACACCGATGGTCAAAACCCTAGCAAAAGGGATGGCCGACCGCATGCTGCGGTGCGCCATGACCCGGCCCGAGGGGGCGCCGACGGGGTGCAAGTGGCCGGCAAGCAGGCAGAATCGACGCGTTTGCTACCGGGGGACGGATCAGATGACGAGGAACGGGACGTGAGTCGAGTGGTGTGTTTCGGTGAGCTGCTGCTGCGCCTGTCGGCGCCCGGTCGCGAACGGGTGCTGCAGTCGCCGCGCCTGGATGTCCATATCGGGGGCGCGGAAGCCAACGTGGCGGTGCTGCTGGCCCAGCTCGGCCATGACGCGGCGATGGTGTCCACCGTCGCCGACAACGCGCTGGGCGCATCGGCGGTGGGCGAGCTGCGCCGCTACGGCGTCGACACCCGCCCGGTGCGCGAGGCCCCCGGCCGCATGGGCCTGTACTTCCTCTCGCACGGCGCAATGCAGCGACCGAGCGAAGTGCTCTACGACCGCGCCGACTCCGCCTTCGTGCGCAATGCCGACTACGACTGGGACGCGCTGCTGGAAGGCGCCGACTGGCTGCACCTGTCCGGCGTCAGCCCGGCGTTGGGTCTGGCCACGGCGGAGGCGACCATCGCCGCTGCGCGCGCCGCGCGCCGACTGGGTGTGAAGGTGTCCTTCGACGGCAACTTCCGCGGCAAGCTCTGGCAGGCGTGGGACGGCGACGCGGCCGGGCTGCTGTACCAGATCTTCGCCGAGGCCGACCTCGTCTTCGCCGACCACCGCGACATCGCCGTCGTGCTCAACGAGCGCGTGCCTTCCGAGGGCGAGAAGGCCGTCGCCGAGGCGGCCACGCGCGCCTTCGCCGCGTTCCCGAACCTGCGCTGGCTCACCTGCACGTTGCGCACGCAGCACAGCGTCGACCGCCACACGCTGTCGGCGGTGATGGTCGAACGCGACGGTGCGCGTCGCCGGGCGCCCGACTACGCGCTGGAAGGCATCGTCGACCGCATCGGCACGGGCGACGCCTTCGCAGGCGGCGTGCTGCACGGCCTGATCAGCGGCATGGAGCCACCCGACGTGCTGCATTTCGGCCTGGGCGCGGCGTGCCTGAAGCATTCGATCCCGGGCGATTTCTGTCTCGCCACGGCGCAGGAAATCAGCGATGTCATTTCGCAGGCGGGCTTCCATGTCCGCCGTTGACGCCCAGGCCGTGCTGCAGGGGCACCGCATCGTGCCCGTGTACACGCCCGCCAGCGTCGACGAGGCGCTCGCGGTGGCGCGCGCGCTGAAGGCTGGCGGCATCGGTGCGATCGAAGTCACGCTGCGCACGCAGGTCGCCATGGACGCGGTGGCCGCCATCGCGCGCGAGCTGCCGGGCATGCGGGTGGGCGTGGGCACCGTGCTCGACGTGGAACAGATGCGCGGTGCGAAGGACGTGGGCGCGACGTTCATCGTCTCGCCCGGCAGCTCGCGCGAGCTGCTCCAGGCCGCGGTGGAGATGCGCATCGCCTACCTGCCCGGCGTGGCCACCGGCAGCGAAGTCATGGCCGCGCTCGCCGCGGGCCATCGCCTGCTCAAGGTGTTCCCGGCCGAACCGATCAACGCCTTCGAGCTGATCAACGCCTGGCGCGGACCGTTCGCGCAGGCGCGCTTCTGTCCGACGGGCGGCATCGACGCCGCGCGCGCCCGCGAATACCTGCGCCTGCCCAATGTCGCCTGCCTGGGCGGCTCCTGGCTGACTCCGTCCGACGCGCTGCGCGCGGGCGATTGGGCACGCATCGAGGGCCTTGCGCGCGAGGCCGTGGCGCTCGTCGCGGACTGACCTGGCGCGTCAGAAGCGGCCGTCCGGGCGTCATTGCGCACGCCCGGATGTGGCCTGCTTCGCCAAAGTCGCCAATTTCCCGTGATTTTTTGCGCAAACCCACTTGGCGGCGCGATTGCGTTGCCCTACATTCCGCTTGCCTAGCTGCGGTTTCCGGGCATCCATCAACCATCGAGTATCACGAGACACATATGGCGAAGACGAAGAAAGTGGCAAAGAAAGCCGCCCCGAAGAAGGCCGCTGCCAAGCCGGCCGCTCCGAAGCCGATCAAGGAAGTGCTGTCCAAGTCCGGCCTGGTCGCGCACATCGCCGAGGCGACGGGCGTGGTCGCCAAGGACGTTCGCAACGTCCTGGCCGCACTGGAAGGCGCCGTGCACGCGTCGGTCAGCAAGAAGGGCGCCGGTGCGTTCACCCTGCCGGGCGTGCTGAAGATCACCGCCGTCAGCGTTGCGGCCAAGCCGAAGCGCAAGGGCATCAACCCGTTCACCAAGGAAGAGCAGTGGTTTGCTGCCAAGCCGGCCACGGTGAAGGTCAAGGTCCGTCCGCTGAAGAAGCTGAAGGACGCCGCGGCCTGATGACCGCCGGGATGCGGCGTGCGCAATGCCGCCGCATCCTTTCCGGCGCTCACGTACCGGGCGCCGTTGTGGTGCCGCATCGCCGACGCACGTCGGTGATGTGCGGCCGTCGATGTAGACCGCCGAAGTAAGACCCACGATGTAAGAGCACGATCCCGCGCGCGTTCGCGCCTTCTCAGGGATCCAGCCACTTCCTCGCCTGTGCGTCGCGCACGTCTTCGGGCGTGTCGAGGTCGTAAGCCAGTTCCGGCGCGTCCAGCGTCCACACGTCCGGCAGCACGCTCAACCGCGCTCCCAGGCCCGAGTCGCCGTGCAGCGCACGCGCGGACGCAAGCACCTGCATGGAAACCACCGCCGGCGCACCCAGGCGCGCGCCGTGCCGGGTCGCCGCGCAGCCGGACGGTGAAACCACGGTGCCGTCGAGCAGTGCGCGCAGGTGATGTTCCTCCAGTGCCGGCTGGTCGCAGACCAGGATCAGCACGGCGCCGTCGAAGTCCTGCAGCGTGTCCGCCGCCGCGATGAGGCTGCCGGCCAGCCCGGATCCCCAATGCGGATTGACGACGCATTCCAGCCGGTTGTCCACCGCGATAATGCCCAGTGCGCCGGCCACGGCCTGCGCGTGCGCGCCGATGACCGCGATCAGGCGCGCCGGATGCGTGGCCGCCGCCAGGCGCACGGCGCGGTGCACCAGCGTTTCGCCGTCGCGCGTGAGCAACTGCTTCGGCCGCCCCAGGCGCGTGCTTCCGCCGGCCGCCAGCACCACCGCCGCGTGTTTCATGGCGCACCGTGCAGGTGGCGTTGCAGCTGCGCGGCGATGCTCAGCGCGATCGCTTCCGGCCCGTTGCCGCCCAGGTGCAGGCCGACGGGCGAGTGCAGGCGCGGCTGCAGCACGTCGCGCGCGCTGGCCGGGAGCACGCGGAACAGGTCATCGCGCCGCCGCACCGGGCCGAGCAGGCCGATGAAGCCGACCGGCGTGTCGGCGAGCGCATGCAGCGCCTCGCGGTCGAGTTCGAAATGGTGGTGCATGACCAGCGCGACGTCGCCCAGCCGCGCGGTATCGGCGATCGCCTGCGTCGGCGTCTGCGTGATCGCGACGTCGGCCAACGCACCCGCAGCGATCCAGCGCGGGCGGCGTTCGACCAGCGTCGTCGTCGCGCCCAGCGCGCGCAGCAGCGGCAGCAGCACCGGCGTTTCCGGGCCGGCGCCGAATACCGTGATCGACGGTGCCGGCGGGATCGACAGCGTCCAGCGTGCCGATGCATCGGTCCAGTCCGGCGCGTGCGCGGGCAACCGCAGCGAGGCGACGTGCGCACCGGCTCCTGTTTCCAGCGTGCCGTCGGCGTGCACTGCGATGTGCAGCGGCTCGCCCGCACGCCACGCCGCCACGTGTGCCGGCCAAGCGTGCAGCGCCGCTACCGGCAGCAGCGCGATGCGCAGGCGACCGCGGCAGCCGATCGCCGAACCGGAAAGCAGGTCTTCGTCGCTGCGCGTGTCGATCTCCAGGAAATCGATGCGCCCCGCGCGTGCGGCGTCGTCGGCGCGCTGCTGGATTTCCGGCTCCAGGCAGCCGCCACTGAGCCAGCCGACCTGCGCGCCATCGCCGTCGAACAACGCCAGCGCACCGGCGCGCACGTAAGTCGAACCGCTGGTTTCCAGCACGAGCGCCAGGGCCGCCGGATCGTCGCGGGACAGCGCCGCGACGGAGGCTTCGAGCACCGCGCGCGCACCGCCGGTCGGCAGTGCGGTGGGCATCAGGGTGGTCAGGCGGGGCTGGTCCATGGACTGAGCTTGGGCGAGACGACGGAGTGCCGGCGTGATCGTGCCGATTATGTGGCCGCGCGAGCGTTCGAGGCCGACGACGAGGGCGCGCCGGAGGATCGGGCAAGGATCGGCGAGGATCGGGCTGGAGGCCGCGCGATGGCCGGCGTCTACTGTAGCCACGGACATGCCGTGCCTTGGCGCCCTCACGGGGCCGGGCGTAGGCTGCCGATACCCCAGCCGCCGCGAGGGACCCCATGAAGCTGCTTGTGAACGGCACCGAGCACGACGTCGAAGCAAATCCCGACATGCCCCTGCTGTGGGTGCTGCGCGATCTGCTCCACCTCACCGGCACCAAGTTCGGCTGCGGCATCGCGCAATGCGGTGCCTGCACGGTGCATGTCGACGGCGCGCCGCGACGCGCCTGCGTCACGCCGGTGTCCACCGTGGAAGGCAAGGCGATCACCACCATCGAAGGCCTGTCGAAGGACGGCACGCATCCCGTGCAGCGCGCATGGGCGGAGCTGGACGTCGTGCAGTGCG
Source organism: Lysobacter sp. MMG2 (assembly GCF_016735495.2). Lineage (GTDB taxonomy): Bacteria > Pseudomonadota > Gammaproteobacteria > Xanthomonadales > Xanthomonadaceae > Lysobacter_J. Next base: position 1,638,713 of record NZ_JAERQY020000001.1, on the reverse strand, counting down.
GCTACTGCCAGTCGGGCCAGATCATGTCCGCCGCCGCGCTGCTGGCGAAGGTGCCCGCGCCCAGCGACACCGACATCGACCAGGCCCTGTCCGGAAACCTCTGCCGTTGCGGCACCTACCAGCGCATCCGCGCGGCGGTGCATCGCGCGGCGGAGATCGGAAAGTCCTGATCGGGGCCCTGCTCTTGAGTCCCTCTCCCACCGGGAGAGGGGTTGGGGTGAGGGGCAACGAAGCATCACCGTCGAACAGCCAGTGCACTACCGCGCTGGGAGTTCGAGCCTTGAAGCTCCGTTACCCCTCTTCCGCCCTCCGGGCACCTTCTCCCGAGGGGAGAAGGAAAAAGCAAGAATCCGCGGAGCATGTGATGAACGCTCGATTGAACCCATCCCGCCGCAACTTCCTCAAAGCCACCGCAACGCTCGGCGCGGGCCTGGTCGTCGCCTTCGTAGTGCCCGGCGCGAAGCGCTTCGCGCAGGCCGCGCCCGGGGAGGCGGGCGCGGTGGCCGACGGCTTCGTGCCCAATGCCTTCCTCCGCGTCGCACCGGACGACACCGTCACCGTGCTGATCGCGCATTCGGAGATGGGGCAGGGCGTGTGGACCACGCTGGCGATGCTGGTGGCCGAGGAACTCGACGCCGACTGGACCAAGCTTCGCGTCGAACACGCACCGGCCGCGCCGCCGTATGCGCACACGGCCTTCGGCATGCAGATGACCGGCGGTTCGACGACCACATGGTCGGAATTCGACCGCTACCGCCAGGCCGGCGCCACCGCGCGCGCGTTGCTGGTGGCGGCGGCCGCGTCGAAGTTCGGCGTGCCGGTGGCGCAGGTACGCACCGACAAGGGAATTGCGATCGCCGGCGACCAGCGTGCGCGCTACGGCGAACTCGCCGCCGCCGCCGCGCTGTTGACGGCGCCGGCGAAAGTCGCGCTGAAGGATCCGAAGGACTGGAAACTCATCGGCCATCCCACCAAGCGCCTGGACACGCCGGAGAAGATCACCGGCCGCGCTCAGTTCGGCATGGACGTGCAGTTCGATGGCCTACTGACGGCGCTGGTCGCGCGTGCGCCGGTGTTCGGCGGCTCGGTGAAATCCTTCGACGCCACGGCCGCGAAGGCCGTGCCCGGCGTGCGCAACGTCGTGCAGGTGCCCAGCGGCGTGGCCGTGGTGGCCGATCACTATTGGGCGGCGAAGCTCGGCCGCGATGCATTGAAGATCGAGTGGGACCTCGGCCCGAACGCCGCACTGGACACGCCCGCATTGCGCGAGCAGTTCCGCACGCTGGCGCTCACCGACGGCACGCCGGCCGCCCAGGGCGGCGACGCCAAGGCCGCGCTGTCGAAGGCCGCGCGCACGCTGGAGGCCGAATACCACGTTCCCTATCTCGCGCACGCGCCGATGGAACCGCTCAACTGCACGGTGAAGGTCGACGGCGAGGGCTGCGACATCTGGACCGGCACGCAGTTCCAGACGCTGGACCAGCAGGTCGCGGCGAAGATCCTCGGCCTTGCGCCCGAACAGGTGCGCATCCACACCACCTTCCTCGGCGGCGCCTTCGGTCGGCGTGCGACGCCGAGTTCGGACTTCGTCAGCGAAGCGGTGCAGGTCGCCAAGGCCGCTGGCGCCCCGGTGAAAACGGTCTGGACGCGCGAGGACGACATACGCGGCGGCTACTACCGGCCCATGTATTTGCAGCAGGCACGCATCGCGCTGGACGACGCGGGCAAGCCCATCGCGTGGCACCACGTCCTGGTCGGCCAGTCGATCCTCGCCGGCTCGCCGTTCGAGGCGGCGATGGTGAAGAACGGCATCGACGCGACTTCGGTCGAAGGCGTCGCCGATTCGCCTTACATCAAGGACCTGACCGACCATCGAATAGAACTGCATTCGCCGCGCACCGGCATTCCCGTGCTGTGGTGGCGCTCGGTGGGGCACAGCTACAACGGCTTCGTCATGGAAAGCCTGGTGGACGAGCTCGCGCACGCGGCCAAACAGGACCCGGTCGAATACCGTCGCGCGCTGCTGCAGAAACACCCGCGCCATCTGGCCGCACTCAACCTCGTCGCCGACAAGGCCGGATGGGGCTCGCCGCTGCCGCAGGGGCAGGCGCGCGGTGTCGCCGTGCACGAATCCTTCGGCAGCTTCATCGCGCAAGTGGCGGAGGTGTCGATCGATCGCACGCCCGGCACGCACCATCCGATCCGCGTGCATCGCGTGGTCTGCGCGATCGACTGCGGCATCGCGGTGAATCCCGAAGGCGTGCGCGCGCAGATGGAGTCGGGCATCGCCTTCGGCCTCGGCGCGGCGCTGCACAGCGCGCTGACGTTCAAGGAAGGGCGCGTGCAGGAATCGAACTTCCACGACTACGTGGTGCTGCGCATGGACGAGATGCCGAAGATCGAAGTGCACATCGTCCCGAGCACCGAGAAGATGGGCGGCGCGGGCGAACCGGGAACGCCGCCGATCGCGCCGGCCGTGGCGAACGCGCTGTTCGCGCTCACCGGCCAGCGCCTGCGCGAACTGCCGCTGCGTCTTCCCGCCGAAAACGCCAACGTCTGAGGAGACGACCATGCGCCTTGCATTCGCGAACCGCGTTGTCGTGTTGCTCGCCGTCGTCCTCCTCGCCGCATGCGCGAAGCGCCCGAGCCCGGAGCAGCAGGCCCAGGGGCTGGCGGCCTTCGCCACGGTGGAGAAGGTGTTCCAGCACCCGCGCTGCAGCAATTGCCATATTCCGGGCGACCAGCCGTTGCAGTTCGACACGCAGGTGCCGCACATGATGAACGTCGTGCGCGGCCCCGAGGGCAAGGGCGCTACGGGCCTTCCGTGCTTGTCGTGCCACGGCGAAGCCAACCTGCCCGCGAGCTACGGCCCCAACGCACCACCGGGCGCGCCGCATTGGGCACTGCCGCCGCCGGATCAGAAGATGGCGTGGATCGGCGTACCCGCGCACGAGCTGTGCGCGATGATCCAGGACCGCAAGCGCAACGGCGATCGCGACATGGAAGCGATGTTCAAGCACGTCGCCGAAGACAAGCTGGTGCTGTGGGGCTGGGCACCGGGCGGCAACCGCGTCGCCGTGCCGGTGCCGCACGACGAGTTCGTCAAGGCGTTCCGCACCTGGATGGATGCGGGCGCGCCGTGCCCGCAGGCGCAGGGGTGATCTCCACGAGAATGACGCATTCGACCGGAAGTGCGAGTTGGAATCTGCGAAAAATTCCGCTGTGAAGCGGGTTCGTCTGCCGCCTAACGTGCGCGCCATGTCTTCCAGGGAAATGGAACATGGCAGCGCGATCGGAAGTACGTTTCACCTTTGAAGGAGGCGGTAGCGCATTCGACGTCGTCCGCTTCGAGTTGAGGGAAGGGGTTTCACAGCCCTTCCGCCTGGAGCTGGAGCTGTCCAGCCTCGATGACGCCATCGACGCCACGGCGCTGCTGGATCGGGATGCGACGTTCGCCATCGCGCGCGACGGTATCGTCGAACGCCGGGTGCACGGCATCGTCACGGCCTTCGAGCAGGACGAAACCGGCTTCCAGCGGACGCGGTACCGGGCCACGGTCGAATCGCCGCTGGCGCGGCTGGGCCTGCGTCATGGCAGCCGCATCTTCCAGCAGGTCGCGGCGCCGGAGATCCTGGCGACACTGCTGAAGGAGCATCGCCTGGCGGGAACGCGCACGGCGTTCCGGAGTACGCACGAGCCGCGCGAGTATTGCGTTCAATACCGCGAAACCGATGCGACGTTCTTCCATCGCATCGCAACCGAGGAAGGCATCGTCCACTGGAGCGAGGCGCAGGACGGTCACGGCACGCTGGTGCTGAGCGACCGCATCGACAGCGTGCCGATGCTCGATGGTCCGGTGGTCTACCAGCCCGCACCCGCGGGTGACGCGCCGGGCCCGCACCTGTGGCACGTCGGGTACCGCCGGGAACTCGCGCCGACGCGGCTCACGAACCGCGAATACACCTTCAAGAACCCACGCTACGACCTGCAGCACGAGGCCAGGGCGTGGGCGGCCGAGCACGCAATGGGCGACTACGAGCACTACGACTACGCCGCCCGCTACAAACGCGACGAAGCCGGAAAGCCGTTCACACGCAGCAAGCTGTCGGGGTTGCGGAACGCGGCCGAGCACGCGCGAATCGAAGGCGACGACGCACGCCTGTGGCCCGGACTGGCGTTCGACCTGATCGGCCACCCGACCACCAAGCTCAACGACCGCTGGCGCGTGATTTCGATGCGCCATACCGGCGAGCAGGCGACCTCGCAGGAAACCGACGCCGCAGACGCCGAGCACGGCAGCCGCTACCGGTACGAAGCCACCGTCGTCCCGGCCCACTACGACTGGAAACCCGAACCGGCGCCGCGCCCGGTGGTCGACGGCCCGCAGATCGCCCACGTCGTCGGGCCCCAAGGCGAAGAAATCCACTGCGACGAACACGGCCGCGTGCAGGTGTGGTTCCCCTGGGACCGCGAAGGCCCGCGCGAGAATGCCACCTGCTGGATTCGCGTAAGCCAGGGCTGGGCCGGCGCGATGTACGGCTTCCAGGCGATTCCGCGCATCGGCCATGAGGTGATCGTCAGCTTCCTGGAAGGCGATCCGGATCAGCCCATCGTTACCGGACGGGCCTACCACGCCGCCAATCGCCCGCCGTACGAGCTGCCGCACCACAAGACCCGCACCACGTTCAAAACCCAGACCCACAAGGGCGAGGGCTACAACGAACTGCGCTTCGAGGACGAGGCGGGACAGGAAGAAATCTTCGTCCATGCGCAGAAAGACCAGAACATCGTCGTCGAACACGACGAGACGACCAAGGTCGGCCACGACCGCAGCGAAGACGTCGGCAACGACGAAACCATCGTCATCGGCCACGATCGCACCGAAACCGTAGGCAACGACGAAACGCTGAGCATCGGTCAGGACCGTCGCGAGACGCTAGGCCGCGATCACACCATCGACATCGGCCGCAGTCGCCACGTCACGATCGCCAAAGACCTGATCGAAGACATCGGCAACGTCCGCATCGAGAAGACCGCGACCGATCGCAAGGCCGAGACCGGCGGGCATTACGAGCACAACATCGCCGGCCGCAGCGACATCGAAGCCGGCCAGTCCATCACCGAGCGCACGCAGATCGCCGAAATCAACGGCAGTCGGCGCGTCATCCTGCGCGGCCCCGGCGGCAGCATCACCATCGATGATAGCGGCATCAAGCTCGATGCCCTTCAAATCCGCCTCAAGGGTCCGGTGCGGATCGAAGGTGAGGGCCGTGGCAACGAGTTCACGGTAGAGGGAACGCTGTTGCCCGCCGTGCCGCTGGAACTGGCATGTCCGTGGGGCAGCGTTGCCGCGTTCCGGCCGAAGAAGGAGCAACTGCTACCCGCAGCCTCAGGCCACCTGCAGCTCGCATCGCCCACCGATGCCGCGCAGCCTGCGCATGGAGTCGCCCCGGCCGTGCCGCTGCCGGCGAATCCTGCGACGCCGCCCCCAAGTCCGGGCGCCACTCCAACCACGGCGCCTCCGTCACCTGCGCCCACGCCGCATGAGTGCCAATGGCGCATCCCGTCCGTCGAGCAGACGAACTGCCGGATGAACATGGAGGGCGCCGACTACTACATGTTGGACAAACTCAAGAACCGAGTGTTGGACCCGACGACACGGCTTCCGCACCTGCTTCGGTACTCCACGTTTGAGGGAAAGTTCGATCTTCGTTATGACGAGGCGGCAAAGGTGATTACCGCCACGGTCCGCATCAAGGTGGTGCCCAAGGACATGGTGGAACTGGACGTGGCGACTGGCGCGACGCCCGCCGCGAGGCGACCGAAGCTGGACTCGAACGGAACGCCGATCTCCGTGCCCTTCGACAGTGACAAACACTGGACTCAGGCGGAGATCTCGAACGCGAATCATCGAAAGGTAGATAGACCGCAGGTGACAACAGATCTCAATGTCCTGGCAGACAAGATCACTAAAACGCTCAACCAGGACAATTACAAGCTCACGATCGATGGGTGTCCTCAGGGAAATGGCTGTAGCTGCCTGATTCCAGTGAGCTTCGGCGTGGAGCTTCAGCGGCATGACCAGGCGTACGCAAAGGCACCGCATCACACCATCGAAATGTACCCGCGCAATGCGCGTGCCAACGCGGCCGCCTGGGGAGAGGAATGCGGCTCGTATGACTGGAATACGTCCATATGGAAGTCCTTGGCGTTGATCATCTGCTGACCGCCCAGCAGGAAGTTCAAGTTTCCGTACAGGTCCGCCGCAGTGCCCATCGGAATCGGCGGTCGCGGAAACATGCCGTCCCAGGTGGCCGGGCTTTCCAGTACAAGCGTCTCTTCGCCGTTGTTGATGAACCGCAGCGTCACCAGGAACTGATCGGCTTGCAGCGTGACCTCGTAGTCCACGTCGAGCTTGACCGGTGTGCGAGTGGCCTTGGCATAGAAATGGTCCATCAACTCGCCGAAGGTCGACATCATCCCCTCGGTGCCTTGCGGAAACCCGGCGCTGAGGTCCACCGAGTTGGTGTAAACCTTGCCATCGCATTGCATGTAGTAGCTGAACATGTACTCCGGGCTGCGCATCGCCGGCCACTTCAGGTCGCGGCAGAGCTTTCCGCGCATGGCTTCCAGCAGTTGCTTGTCTTCCGCATCGAGCGTGCCGCTGTACACACCGGCACCGATGGCGCTGTGTGCACCCTTGGGCCGGCTTGCGCTCCAACCGCTCAGGGTCGTGGTGGTGGGCAGGTAGAGGGTGTAGTGCTCGCCATCCTTGGTTCCGAGCGAATTGAGGCCCGTCATGCCCATGTATGAGAACGACATGGTCTGTGGGGACAGCGGCGGTGAGTCGGGCTTGGGTTGGTGACAGGTTGCTCTGGCGACAATGCAGAGAACGCGGCCGCTGGCGCCGCATCCAAGGCAGTCGAACTGGCCAAGGGGGCGATGACAGGCGTCGAGAAGGGCGTGAAAGAAGGCCGAAAGGCCAGCAATAGCGCCGATGGCGCATTGGTTGTCAGCAGCGGAAAGGAACTCCAATCCGCGCTCCATGGCGAAGTGCTGCATTTAGACTCCGTGCCGGGCGCTTCGTCGGCGGTGACGCTGGGCTTCTCCAACGCCGCCGATGCTCCGGTGCGGGTGACGGGTCTGGCGATGGGAGGCCATGTGACCGCACTCGACGATGACGGATATGCCTGCAAGACAGTTTCCGCCATCAACGAGTTCACCGTTCCTGCAAAGGCGAAACTCAAGGTGGACTTCGCCTTCGACTGCGGCAACAAACGGATCGCGATGGTGCGATTGTTCGATGCTCAATACCCGTCGGAAACGCGCGGAACCATGTGAAGTTTATCGGTGCCTCGCTAGAACGATCGCAGAAGTGAGCCGACTAGCTGATCCGCACTGACGCAGGCCGTCGTCGCTGGCGAGATCAAGCCATTGCCCGGGCGCAACCCGCCACGCCCGGGCGATGCCAAGGGTGCGTCAGCGCACCGCCCCGCGCCGATGCGCCCACGCATACAGCGCGGGCAGCACCAGCAGGGTGAGCAGCGTGGAGGAGACGATGCCGCCGATCACCACCGTCGCCAGCGGGCGCTGCACCTCGGAGCCGGCGCCGACGTTGAACGCCATCGGCACGAAGCCCAGCGACGCCACCAGCGCGGTCATCAGCACCGGACGCAGGCGGCCGAGTGCGCCATCGAAGATCGCTTCGCCCAGCGGCGCGTTCGACTCGCGCAGGCGGCGGATGAAGCTCACCAGTACCAGGCCGTTGAGCACCGCCACGCCCGACAGCGCGATGAAGCCCACGCCTGCTGAGATCGAAAGCGGAATCCCGCGCAGCGCCAGTGCGATCACGCCGCCTGTGAGCGCCAGCGGCACGCCGCTGAACACGATCGCCGCATCCTTCGCCGAGCCGAACGCCCAGAACAGCAGCGCGAGGATCACCACCAACGTGACCGGGACGACCACCGCGAGGCGCTGGCTGGCGGAGATCAGCTGCTCGAACGTGCCGCCGTAGCCGAGCCAGTAGCCGGACGGCAGCGTCACGTCGCGTTGCAGGCGTTGCTGCAACTCGTCGACGAAGCCGCCCAGATCACGCCCGCGCACGTTCGCGGTGACCACCACGCGGCGTTTGCCGTCCTCGCGGTTGATCTGGTTCGGCCCGAGCACCGTTTCGATCTTCGCCACCTCGCGCAACGGCACCGTACGCGGCGTGCCGACGGCCCAGTCCGCACTGCGACTGGATTCGTCGGCGTTGGCCTCGTCGCGGAGCGGGATCGGCAGATCGGCCAGGCGTGCGGGATCGCTGCGCATGGACTCCGGCAAACGCACGACGATGTCGAAACGCCGGTCGCCTTCGAACAGCTGGCCGGCGACCTCGCCGCCGACGGCGGTGGCCACCGTGTCCTGCACATCGCCCGGGTTCAATCCGTAACCGGCAAGCGCGCGCCGGTCCGGCGTGACCGAGAGCAACGGCAGGCCCGTGGTCTGTTCGGTCTTCACGTCCGCCGCGCCCGGCACCGTGCGCATCACGCCTTCCACTTCCTCCGCCACGCGCACCAGCGTGTCGAGGTCGTCGCCGTACACCTTCACCGCGACGTCCGCGCGCACGCCGGAAATCAGCTCGTTCATGCGCATCTGGATGGGCTGGGTGAACTCGTAGTTGTTGCCGGGAAGACGCTTGGCGACGGCTTCGAGCTCGGCCAGCAGCGTGGCCCTGGGCTTGCGCGGATCGGGCCACGCATCGCGCGGCTTGAGCATCACGTAGGTGTCGGTCACCGACGGCGGCATCGGATCGTTGGCGATCTCCGCCGTGCCGATCTTGCTGAACACGCGCGCCACTTCCGGGCGCGAGGCGAAGCCGCGCTCCAGCTGCGCCTGCATCGTCACCGCCTGGGTCAGGCTGGTGCCGGGAATGCGCATCGCATGCACGGTGACGTCGCCTTCGTCGAGGCTCGGGATGAACTCCGTGCCCAGTCGCGTTGCCAGCAATGCGCACCCCGCGACCAGCGCGACGGCAGTGCCGATGACGATGCGCCCATGCGCCAGCGACCACGCCAGCGCGGGTCGATAACCGCGCTGCGCCCACGTGATCAGGCGGCTTTCCTTCTCTGCCACCTTGCCGCGCATGCACAGCGCGATCGCCGCCGGTACGAAAGTCAGCGACAGCAGCATCGCGCCGGTGAGCGCCAGCACGACCGTGATCGCCATCGGGTGGAACATCTTTCCCTCGATGCCGGTGAGGGCGAAGATCGGCAGGTACACGGCGGTGATGATGCCGATGCCGAACAGGCTCGGGCGGATCACCTCGGCGGTGGCGGAGGCGGTGAGGTCGAATCGTTCCTCGTCGTCCAGTGCACGACCCAGCGCGTGCTGCGCCTCGCCGAAGCGGCGCAGGCAGTTCTCCACGATGATCACCGCGCCGTCGACGATCAGGCCGAAATCGAGCGCGCCCAGGCTCATCAGGTTGCCCGACACGCCGCCGCGCACCATGCCGGCCATCGTGAACAGCATCGACAGCGGAATGACGGCGGCGGTGATCAGCGCCGCGCGGATGTTGCCCAGCAGCAGGAACAGCACCGCGATCACCAGCAGCGCGCCTTCGACCAGGTTCCGTGTAACCGTGGCGATGGTGCGATCCACCAGCGACGTGCGGTCGTACACCGCATGCGCCTTCACACCGGCGGGCAGGCTCGCGTTGGCGGCTTCCACCTTCGCCGCGGCGGCCTGCGCGACATCGCGGCTGTTCGCGCCGACCAGCATGAACACCGTGCCGAGCACGACTTCGCGCCCGTTCTGCGTCGCCGCGCCGCTGCGCAGTTCGGGGCCTTCGCTCACCTGCGCTACATCGTGGATGTGGATGGGCACGCCGTCGCGGCGATCGAGCACGATGTTGCCGATCGCCTCCAGGTCCGCGACCTGGCCCGGCACGCGCACCAGAAACTGCTGGCCGTTGCGTTCGATGTAACCCGCACCGACGTTGCGGTTGTTCGCCGCGAGCGCGGCCACGACGTCGCGCAGCGAGAAACCGAGCGCGACCAGCCGCGCTGGATCGGGCGTGATGTGGATCTGCCGCGCATAGCCGCCGATGGTGTTCACCTCGGTGACGCCCGGCGTGTTGCGCAGCTGCGGCCGCACCACCCAGTCCTGCAACGTGCGCAGGTCGGTCGCCGTCCACGGCGTGCCGTCGCGCTTGCGCGCGGCGGGGTCGGCCTCGACGGTGTACATGAAGATCTCGCCCAGGCCCGTGGAGATCGGGCCCAGCTCGGGATCCAGTCCTTCGGGCAGCTGCGACTTCACTTGTTGCAGCCGTTCGGCCACCTGCTGGCGCGCGAAGTACAGGTCGGTGCCGTCCTTGAAGACGACCGTCACCTGCGACAACCCGTAGCGCGACAGCGAACGCGTGTAGTCGAGTTTCGGCAGCCCGGCGAGCGCGGTTTCGATGGGGAAGGTGACGCGTTGTTCGGACTCCAGCGGCGAGTAGCCGGGCGCTTCGGTGTTGATCTGCACCTGCACGTTGGTGATGTCGGGCGTGGCGTCGATGGGCAGGCGCTGGAAGCTCCACACGCCCAGCGCGATCAGCGCCGCGGTCAACGCTATCATCAGCCAGCGGTGGGCGATGGCGAATCGGATGATTTTCTCGAGCATGTCGATGGCCTCAGTGATCGTGCGAAGCGCCGGACTTTTCGATGTCCGCCTTCACCAGATAGCTCTGCTCCACGACGACGGCGTCGCCGGCACGAAGACCCGACAGCACTTCCACGCGCGTGGCGTCGCGGCGGCCGAGCTCCAGCGGGCGCACCTCGTAGGTGTCTCCCACGCGCACGAACACCACGTCCCAGTCGCGGAAGGTCTGCAATGCGCTCAGCGGTACGGCCAGTGCGACGGGCTGTTCGGCGACGGTGACTTTCGCCGTCACCGCCGAACCCGGCCGCCACAGGCCGTCGGCGTTGTCGATGGTGGCGCGCGCGACGGTGCTCTGGCTGGCGGTGGCCGTGCCGGGCAGCACGCGTTCGAGCGTGGTGCGCAGGTTCGCGCCGTCGCTCATGCGCGTGACGGTGACCGGCACGCCCGGGCGCAGGTGCGTGGCATCGGCGCCGAACACATGCAAGTCCACCCACAGGCTCGACAGGTCCGCGATCTCGAACAGCGGTGCGCCCTCGGCGGCCACCGTGCCGACCGCAGCGTTACGCGAGAGCACCACGCCGGAGATCGGCGCGGTCACGCTGTACTGCGACAGGCTCAGGTTGCTTTCGATGGTGGCGAGCGGTTGCCCCGCGCGCACGCGATCGCCGACGTTCGCGCGCAAGGCGCGGATCGGCCCGGGGAAGCGCGCCATCGCGTTGGCGACACGTCCTTCCACCGGCGTGAGCAGGCCCTGCACCTCGTGCTCGTCGGCGATCACGCCGGGGCCGGCGGCGGCGACGCGGATGCCGGATTGCCGCGCGACGTCGGCCGCGATGGCGGTGCGGCCTTCGTAGCTCGGGAATTCCCAGCGCAGCGTGCGGCCTTCGATGCGTGCGGTGACGGCGACGTCGAACGAATGCGGCTCGCCGACGACGGTCGTGGCGATCAGGCGGCCATCGCGCTGCGCGCGCAGCGCGTGGCGCTCGGTCGCGCCGCCCAAGCGCACCAGCGCGACGTCGACCTCGCCGGTCGCCGCGGGCAGCGGCTTACCGTCGCGGTACAGCCAGGCTTCGTACTTCGGCGGCGTGCCGTCTTCGGCGATCGCGAGTTCGACGGTGTAGCCGTCGCTCTGCAATAGCCGCCCGCCGTGTTCGCCGCGTGCGATTTCCGTTTCGGCGTGGCCGTCGCCGGCTTCGTGTTCGTGTCCGGCCTCGCCGGAATTGCCGCAGCCGGCCAGCGCCAGCGTGAGGAGAACGGACAGGATCGGTCGGATGTTCACGGGGAAACTCCCTGTTCCATGGAGCGGGCCGGCAGCACGAGGGCTTCGCCGGTCAGGCGCTGGATTTCGATGAGGGCGCGACGCGCGTCGAGCGCGGCGTCGAGCTGTTGGCGTGCGGTCGCGGTGCGTTCGGACTGGAGCTGCGCCCATTCCAGGTAGCTGATCGCACCGGCGCGGTAGGCGCGTTCGGCGGCGGCTTCGGCGCGCGCGAGTTTTGGTAGGACGTCGTCGCGCAGCCGCAGCACTTCCAGCTGCGCCACGCGGTAACGGCCGTGCGCTTCCACCAGCGTCGAATACAGCGAGAGACCGCGCGACTCGCGTTCGACCTCCAGCATCGCCAGCTCCGTCTGCGCGGCGCGGATCTCCGGCTGCGCGCGACGCGTGCCGCCCAGCGGCATGGACACACCAGCGATCAGCGCGACGTCGTCCGTGCCGTTGAAGGCGCGAGCGCCGAACTGCCAGTCGAGGTCTGTCTTCGCCTGCGAACGGGCGAGTTGCAACCGCGCCTCGCCAATGCGGCGCTGGTCGGCGAAGCGCGCGAGGTCCGGCGTGCGTTCGAGCAATGAGGCGAGGACGTCGAAGTCCGCGATCATCGGAAGCGCCAGTGGGTCTTGCGGTGCCAGATCGAAACGCGGTTCGCGCTCGCCCCACAGCGCGGCGAGGTGCTGACGCGCTGCCTCCTGCGCCTGCTGCGCGCGGCGGCGTTCGAGCTCCGCGCGGGCGAGGGCGGCCTGCGCGGTCAGCACCACCGACTCCGGCGACGCACCGGCGTCGAATCGATGTTGCGCGGCGACGACGGTGCGGCGTCGCTGGGCGATGTCGGCATCGGCGAGGTCGCGTTGGCGTTGCGCGGCGACCACGTCGAGGTAACGGCGCGCGGTTTCGGCGAGCAGATCAAGCCGCGCGGCTTCGCGTTCGGGCGCGAGCGCGTCGATGCGGCTTTGCGCGAGCGCGCGGCGGGCGTCGCGCTTGCCGCCGCGTTCGAGCACCGAGGCGAGGCTGAGCGTCAGTTCGGCGTTGTCGAGCCCGGCGTAGTCGCCCGTGCCCAGGACGTTCTCCAGCTCGATGCCGGCGCGCAGCGCAGGACGTTGCGATGCGGTCTCCAGCTCGGCGGCGAGCGCCTGCTCGCGCAGCGCGGGCAGGCGAAGATCAGGGTGGGTGGCGGCGACGCGCGCGAACGCATCGTCCAGGGTGAGTCGATCGTCGGCGCGCGCGGGCGAGCCCGCAACGAGCGCGACGACCAGCGCGGCCAAAGCCGCGGGTCGCGAAAGCATGGTGGTTCTCCGATGGAAAGGCGGACGGAACGCCGGCACATGCCGGCGGCGACGTCAGGCCGTGATCGGAGGACGGAACGGTGCGATGTGCGGTGCGGGCGCGAAGGCGACCGTCTGCGCCGGAAGCGGCGAATCGGCGTGCGTGCGCGGCAGCGTCAGCTCCATGCGCGGCAGCACGGCGGCTTGCTGGCCGCAGCAGTGGGTGAGGTGGAAGTGGCTGTCGTCGTGCGGTTTTGAACCGTCGTTGCCCGATGGCGCAACGACCTCGACTGCTTGCGTATCGGTGTGCACGTGCCCATCGCCGGCCACGGCCGCGTGTGCGAGCAGTTCGTGCATTTCCTCCGCGATCGCCAGCGACGGCTTCAGCACCACGCCACACAGCAGCAGGCCCAGCAACAGAAGCCGGAAGGCCTGGGCGAAGGGGGCGGGCACGCGCGACATGCGGCCAAGGGTACGCGGCGGAGGTGGCGATACACAATTTCGTCGGGAATCGGGAATCGGGAATCGGGAATCGGGAAAGCGTCACCGAAGCCGTCATCCCGGCGAAGGCCGGGATCCAGGTCCTCACGCCATCCGGCCCCTCACGTCATTCCCGCGAGGGCGGGAATCCAACGTGCCGCCGCTGGATCGCAGACGGAGAACGCAGGCGCGATCCACACCGCCCTTCCGGCCCCCTGCCGCATTGCCGTCACATGCGCTCCCTAGCCTGTGCGGGTTTTCGCAAGGGGATAGGGGCAATGCGGTCCGGTCTGGCGTGTGCGGGTTTGCTGATGTTGGCGCTGGCCGGTTGCGATGCGGCGCGCACGAACAACGATGCAGCCGCATCGCGGCAGGACGATGTGGCGCTGCCGGCGCCGGTGCTCGAGCAACTGGACACGCAGCCGCTGCGCGATCGTGCGCAGGCCGCCTTGCGCGAGCAGCGCATCCACACGCCGGCAGGCGACAACGCCGTGGAGTACTACCTCGCCCTGCGCGAACGCGAGGCCGATGCCGGTGTCAGCGCGGCGCTGGCGGAACTGCAGCCTTACGTGCTGATCGCCGCGGAGCAGTCGCTCGCGCTGGATCAGCGTGATGAAGCGCGCCGCCTGCTCGCCCTGCTCGCGCGCATGGACCCGCATGCGCCTGCGCTGCCGCGACTGCGTGACGGGCTGCGCGTGGCGCAGGAGCGTGCGGATCGCGAGGAGGGTGCGCGCATCGCGCAAACCGCGCCGCTGCCTGCGCCCATCGCGCCGTCGACGCCTGCATCCACCATCGCGCCCACGATCGCCTCGCCGCCGCCGGCTCCGCAGGTCGCGCCGGCCCCGGTGGCGACTGTCGAACCGCCGCCCGCACTCGCCGAAACACCGCCGCCGCCCGTCGCGACCGCACGCGCCGAACCCGCGCCGCAGGCCCTGCCGCGCCTGCTGCGCGATGCGGCGCCGCGTTATCCGCTGGCCGCGCGCAACCGCCGCATCGAAGGCAGCGTGCAGGTCGCCTTCACCATCCAGCCCGACGGCAGCGTCACCGATGTGCACACGGTGTCAGCACAACCGGAAGGCCTGTTCGAACAGGCCGCGCTGGCGGCCGCATCGCGCTGGCAGTTCGAGGCCACCTCGCGTCGCGTCAACACGACGCGCACGCTGACGTTCCGGTTGCCTGCTCAGCCCAACGGTTGATCGGCTGGCGGCATCGCCGGGCAGCGGCGACAATGCCGGCATGAACACCACCGCCCCGCTGCTGGAAACCGTCGAATTCGAAACCGCGCCGAACCCCGCGTGGACCGTGCTCTGGCTGCACGGCCTGGGCGCGGACGGCAACGACTTCGCGCCGATCGTTCCCGAACTCGTTCGCCGCGACTGGCCGGCGCTGCGCTTCGTCTTCCCGCACGCGCCGGTGCGTGCGGTGACGATCAACAACGGCATGCGCATGCGCGCGTGGTACGACATCGTCCATTTCGATTTCGATGCGTTGAACGCGGGCAACCGCGCCGACGAAGCCGGCGTGGCCGAATCGGTGGCGCAGGTGGAGGCGCTGATCGCGCGCGAGAACGAACGCGGCATTCCGCCGGAGCGGATCGTCCTGGTGGGCTTCTCGCAGGGCGGGGCCATCACCCTGTCGGCGGGCCTGCGCCGGCGCGTCCCGCTGGCCGGCCTGGCCGGGCTTTCGACCTATCTGCCCGAGCCGCCCCAGCAGGCGGCCGCCGCGCTGCAGGCCGCGGCCAAGGCGCAGCCGTTGTTCATGGCCCACGGCCAGTTCGACCCGGTGGTGCCCGCCGCCATCGGCGAGCGCAGCGCCGGGACGATGGAATCGCTGGGATTCCGGCTGGAATGGCACCGCTACCCCATGGCCCACCAGGTCTGCGCCGAGGAGATCCGCGACCTGGGCGACTGGCTGTCCGCCCGTTTTGCCGGCTAGGCCCGCCCGATAATTGGTAGCGGGCCCCGCCCGGGGCTAGTATCCCTCTCAATACGGCTCAGCCGGCCTGGGGGATGGAGGCGCCGATGAGGGTAGTGATCGCCGATGACGAACCGCTGGCGCGCGAGCGCCTGCGAGGATTGCTGGCCGAGCAGCGCGGCGTCGAAGTCGTCGCCGAAGCTGCCGACGGCCAGCACGCCCTGCATGCCTGCGCCGAGCATCGCCCGGACCTGGTGCTGCTGGACATCGCCATGCCGGGCATCGACGGACTGGAAGCCGCGCGCCATCTGGCGGCATTCGATCCGCGTCCGGCCGTGGTGTTCTGCACCGCCTACGACGCCCATGCGCTGTCGGCCTTCGAGGCCGAAGCCATCGACTACCTCGTCAAACCCGTGCGCGCCGAGCGTCTGGCCGCCGCGCTGGAGCGCGTGCGCACCTTCGCCGCCGGCCGCGAGAAGGCCGGCGACAACGGCGCCGGCCCCGCCGGCGGGCAGCGCCGCAGCCACCTGTGCGCGCGCCTGCGCGGCAGCCTGCGCCTGATCCCGATCGAGGATGTGCACTACCTTCATGCCGAGGAGAAGTACGTCGTCGTCCACCATGCGCGTGGCGAGGACCTCATCGAGGAGTCGCTCAAGTCGCTGGAGGACGAGTTCGGTGAGCGGTTCGTGCGCATCCACCGCAATTGCCTGGTGGCGCGTCACGAGATCGTCGAACTGCGCCGCGCGGCCGATGGCCACGTCCAGGCGGTGTTGCGCCATGGCAAGGCGCCGCTGGAAGTCAGCCGCCGCTGCGTGGCGGGGCTGAAGGACACGCTCAAGCACTTGTAGGCGGCCCGGCGCGGAAATCCCGGCGATAATGCCGGGATGAACCCGTTGCGCATCGCCACCCGAAAGAGCCCGCTTGCCCTGTGGCAGAGCGAGCACGTCGCCGACCGCCTTCGCGCCGCCCACCCGGGCCTGGCGGTCGAGCTGGTGCCGATGAGCACGCGTGGCGATGAAGTGCTGGACCGCTCGCTGGCCGCCATCGGCGGCAAGGGCCTGTTCCTGAAGGAACTGGAGCTGGCGATGCTGCGGGGCGAGGCCGACTGCGCCGTGCATTCGCTCAAGGACGTGCCGATGGAACTGGAGCCGGGCTTCGCGCTGCCGGCGATCCTGGCGCGGGCCGATTACGCCGACGCCTTCGTCAGCAATGCGTTCGCGAACATCGCCGCGCTGCCGCAGGGCGCGCGCGTGGGCACGTCCTCGCTGCGCCGCCAGGCGCAACTGCGCGCGCTGCGGCCGGACCTGGAGCTGCTGGACCTGCGCGGCAACGTCAACACGCGCCTGGCGAAGCTGGATGCCGGCGAGTACGACGCGATCGTGCTGGCCTGCGCGGGGCTGCAGCGACTGGGCTTCGACGCGCGCATCCGCGATCGCCTGCAGGCGCCGCAGTGGTTGCCGGCGCCGGCGCAGGGCGCGGTGGCGATCGAATGCCGCGAGGACGACATCGCCACGCGCGAGCTGTGTGCGCGCCTGGACGATGCCGCCACGCGCACCTGCGCCGAAGCCGAGCGTGCGATGAACCGCGCGCTGCACGGCAGCTGCCATGTGCCGGTGGCGGCATTCGCGCGGCTCGAAGGTGAGCATCTGCATCTGTCCGGCCTGGTGGGTTCGGCCGCGGATGGACGCTTCGTCCGGGCACAGGGCGAAGGTCGCGGCGACGCACCGGATGCGCTGGGGCTGGAAGTGGCGGAGCAGCTGCTGGCGCAGGGCGCGCGGGAGTTGATCGGGGCGGTGTGAGGCGGTCGAGCGGAGCTGTGTGCGACCGCAGCGGCGAGCTCGCCAGTCATCCTGGCGACGCCAGGCGTGCCCCTTCATCGTCATCCCGGCGAAGGCCGGGACCCAGGCCCGCAGCATCCGGGCACTCCCATTGCGATGAACCTACTCATCGTCATTCCCGCGTAGGCAGGGGCTTCTGCGCCGCCGCATGGCGGCACTCTCCAGGGACGTTCCACGCTTTCCCGGCTGGCCATCAACAGCAAGATGGATTCCAGCTTTCGCTGGAATGACGTGACGTAGCGGACGGCGTGACAGCCTGGATCCCGGCCTTCGCCGGGATGACGACTTTGGAGACGCTTTCCCGAATCCCGAATCCCGAATCCCGAATCCCGAATCCCGAATCCCGAATCCCGAATCCCGAATCCCGATTCCCGCTCCTCAGAACCGCCGCCGCAGCTCGATGCTGCTTTCCGCCGTTTCCTTGCCGCCGCCGCTCTGCGTGTCGTGGCGGATGGCGAAGTCGCTTTCCAGCGTCCAGTTGGGCCACAGGTTCACGTCCAGGCTCATCGACTGCTTCACGAACGCTTCGCCGCGGCCGCTCTCGAACTGCACGCGCTGCGTGAGCCGTGCGCGGTCGCCGAACTGCTGGCCCAGATTGAGTTCGCCGCGCAGCACCGGGCCGGCCTGGTTGATGCCGTCGTCGTACAGCGGCGCCAGGCGATAGCCCGCGCCGAGCGCCAGGCCGACCTGGGTCGGGCCGTCGCGCATGGCCTGCACGTTGTAGCGGGTGCCGATGCGGAAATCGTTGGAGTACAGCGTCTGGCTCTCGCGCGGCGTCGCCGGCGCACTCAACGGCGCGTAGCTCTGGCTGCCTGGCAGGCGAAGCGAGCGGCGACCCGCATTACTGCGCTCCACCGGCATCGGCGCGGACATCGCCACCTGCCATTCCGCATCGCCGCAGCGCGTGGAAAAACAGTACAGCCGCATCTGCGCCGGATCGGCCGCGATGGCCATCAGCGTCGGGTCGCCGGGAGAGACCGGCAGCGGCAATGTCACGAAGGGACCGCCGAGCAGGGCGAGCCCGAGTGCACCGAGCATCGTCGTGAATGGGGCAGCAGGGATGCCCCATGTTGCCGATGGAAACGGTTACAGGCAATCGCGCCTGCACAAAAACCCGGTGTTTGTTCAGCGACGTCAGTAATAAAGCGTGACGAGATGCCGGGCCTGGGCAAAGAACAGCCAGCGTTCGACCAGCACGCCGGTCAGCGTCAACAACGCTCCCAGCGTGAACACCGGGCCGGCCCAGTCCGGGTGGGCCCACGCAAGCCACGAGGCCACGGCAGGCACGACGGCGAATAGCACCAGCGCGATCGCGCGCAGCGCACGCGCATGCTTGCGTGCCAGCACGAAGCCCATTTCTCGGTTGATGTAGTTGTCCTGCGTGCTTGGGCGTTCGAACACGCCGATCTCACGACCGGGCAGGCCCACCGCATCGCCGCGTGTCGCTCCCAGCGCCTGGCGATCGATGCGATGCCAATAAACGAGCTTCAGCACGGCAACGGTAAAGGCGAGTACGAACGTGATCAGCACGATCACGCCCAGCGCTTCATCGCCCAGCGCGCCCCATGTGAGCAGCGCCATCGCCAGCAGCCAGCCGCTCAACACCGCGAAGGCGAGATACACCGGAACGACCAGTGCCTGCCGCCAGGCGGGAATCGGCTTGAGTGATGCGTAGATCATCGCCGTGCACACCACGGTCGCCACGGACAGCAGCAGCAGCGCCGCGGCCATCAGCGGCACCATGATGCTGCCCAGCACCGCGTACGAATTGGTCGCGATCATCGCCGCCACGAACCCGAGCACGCCCACCGCGGGCAGAGCCGTCGCCACCGCGAACACGCCTTCGCGAGACAGCCACGAGCTGCGCCACTGCGAGAACGCGCGCCATGCGCGCATGGGCTTTCCGAGATGGAACATCGAACTGACCAGCCCGATGGTGGTCAGCATCAGCCCCGGGACCAGCAGCACCGCCCAGAGCGCAGGCATCATCCCCTGCTGCGGCGGCCGGCCCTGCAGATAAGGCAACAGGATCAGCGCGGCAGCCCACATGAAAAGGCCGTAGCCCGCACCGGACAGCGTGGTGAACAACAGGACGGAGAACGCAGGATGCATGCGGAAGGACTCAGCGGCTGAGTACGCGGTCGAGCCAGCGCAGCACGGGCGGCAGCGCGGCGGTGTCGAGGGGTTCGGCCTGCGGCGCAACGGCGCTCGCCTCGCCCGTGCGGCGCGGGCGCGGCGGCAGGTACTTGTTCACCGGTTGATAGCCCAGCTGCGGCAGCAGGTCCACGCCGCCGCGCTCGGCCACCAGCTTGGACACCTTCGACTCCGGATCGCCCAGGTCGCCGAAGTGACGCGCGCGCGTCGGGCACGCCTGCACGCATGCGGGCTGGCGTTCTGATTCGGCGAGGTTCTCGTTGTAGATGCGGTCCACGCACAGCGTGCACTTCTTCATCACGCCTTCGACCGGGCTGTACTCGCGCGCGCCGTACGGGCAGGCCCACGAGCACAGCTTGCAGCCGATGCACTTGTCCTCGTCGACCAGCACGATGCCGTCCTCGGCGCGCTTGTAGCTGGCGCCGGTGGGGCACACGGTCACGCACGCGGGCTGTTCGCAGTGCAGGCACGAGCGCGGGAAGTGCAGCGTCATCGCCGGCTGCGGCGTCGCGCTGGACGCGCAGCCTTCGGTGGCGGCGACCTCGTAGCTGTGCACGCGGTTGAACCACACGCCCGACGGATCCTTGCCGTAGGGCTGCTCGTCGGTGAGCGGCGCGGCGAAACCGCCGGCGTTCCATTCCTTGCAGCTCACTGCGCAGGCATGGCAGCCCACGCAGGTGTCCAGGTCGATGACCAGGCCAAGTTTTTTCTTCGACGGCGGCGGCAGGTCGGTCATGCGTGATCGCTCATCGCTTGCGGGTGCTGATCAGCCACACGCCGATCGCGAACAGCGCGATGCCGAAGGTCACGCTCGGCAGCATGCCCACCAGCACGGGCACGATCGAGGTCGTCGTCCCGGCCGGCGCGAGCGGATCGAACACGCCGAAGCTGATCAGGATCATCACGGCGAAGGCGAGCACGATGCACAGCCAGCCGGCGAGGAGGCGGACGGATTTCATTGCGAAGCGTCTTCCCGTTGTTTGCGGAACTGCGCGCCGTAGCGCAGCGGTGCGTCGTCGGCCTGGCCCATGTCGAGCGGCGCGAACTGCGGTGAGCTGGCCTGCGCGCGCGGCGCCTTGGCGATGCGCACGCGCAGGTCGAACCACGCCGCCTGCCCGGTGACGGGGTCGGCGTTGGCGTAATCGCCGCGGGGCGTGATGTCGGAAATCAGGTGGTTGAGCAGAAAGCCCTCGCGGCCTTCCGGTGCGTCCTTGCGCAGGCGCCACGCGCCGCGTCGCTTGCCGATGGCGTTCCACGTCCACACCGTGTCGGGCTGCACGTTGGCGGCGAACTTCGCCTGCACGGTGATGGTGCCGTGGTGCGAGGTCACTTCGATCCAGTCCTCGTCGGCGATGCCATGGCGCGCGGCCGTGTCCGGATGCAGGTACAGCCAGTTGCGCGTGGCGATCTGCCGCAGCCACGCGTTCTGCGAACCCCACGCGTGATACATGAACATCGGGCGCTGGGTGACGGCGCTGAGGGGGAAGGGGTGTGAAGCCTCAGCAGTCAACGCTGAAGGCGCTTCGCCCTCACCCCATCCCTCTCCCGCAAGCGGCAGAGGGGAAGTGATCGCCGTGCGGGTCCGGCTTTCGTCCGCGCTGCGGCGATCATCGAAGGCGCGGCGTTCGATCTGCGCCCCTTCGAAGGGCTCATACCAAATCGGCAGCGGGTCGAAGTACGTCGCCACACGCTCACGATGCTGCTCCGGAGGCTGCACCGCGCCATGCCCCTGCGCCGCGAGCCGGAACTTCTGCAACGTTTCCGAATACAGCTGCAGCACGATCGGATCGGCATGGCCGAGGAAGCCCATGCGCTGCGCCCAGTCCAGATAGCCGCGATTGGCCATCTTGAAGTAGCGCGCCTCTTCGGGAATCTCGCTGCGCCAGAACCCGCCGTTGTCGATGTAGCGTTGCAACTGCTCCGGATTCGGCTGGCCCTTGGCCTCGACCTCGCCGTGCGCGCCGCGCCAACCGGCGAGCAGGCCCACGCCCGGCGCGCGTTCGTGGCGCACGATGTAGTCGGCGTAGTCGCGGTACTTCGGTGAGCCGTCCTCGTTGACCAGACCCGGCAGGCCGAGCCGCGCACCCAGTTCGATCAGCACCGACTGGAAACCGCGCACGTCGCGCCCCGGGTTCTGCTTCGCCGCGTCGAGCACGGGGTGGCGGATCGCGTCCGCCGCGCCATCGGCGTCGGAGATCGGGCGATCGAGCAGGCTGATCGCGTCGAAACGCTCAAGGTACGTGGTGTCGGGCAGCACGAGGTCGGCATAGGCGACCATCTCCGATGCGTAGGCATCGGCGTAGATGATGCGCGGGATGCGGTACTCGCCGGCTTCGTCCTTGTCGGTGAGCCACGCGATGGTCTGCGCGGTGTTCATCGACGAATTCCAGCTCATGTTCGCCATGAACATCATCAGCGTGTCGATCCGGTACGGATCGCCCGCCCATGCGTTGCGGATCACGGTGTGCATCATCCCGTGGGCCGACAGCGGATACGCCCACGAGAATGCATGGTCGATGCGGCGGGGCTGCCCGGCGTCGTCGACGACCAGATCCTCCGGCCCGTGCACGAAACCCAGCGGCGCCGCGTCGAGCACGCCGTTGGCCTGGCGCGCCTTGCCGGGCCGGTTCGGCGGCGGCAGCGGCTTGGGGAAGGGCGGCTGATAGCGGAACGAACCCGGCGCATCCACCGCGCCCAGCAGCAATTGCAGCAGGTGCAACGCGCGGCAAGTGTGGAAGCCGTTGCTGTGTGCGCTGATGCCGCGCATGGCGTGCATCGACACCGGACGGCCCTGCATTTCCGCGTGCTCGCGGCCCCAGGCATCGGTCCAGCGGATCGGCAGCGTGAACGCGCGATCGAACGCGGCCTGCGCCAGCTCGCGCGCGATGCGGCGGATGGTGTCGGCGGGAATGCCGCAGCGTTCGCTCACCGCATCGGGCGAGTACTGCGGGTCGAGGTAACGCTCGGCGACGAGATGGAACGACGGCACCGCGGTGCGACCGTCGCGCAGCGTGTACTCGCCGACCACGCGCGGACTGATGCCGACCTCGTCGGCGCGCGCGAAGCGGTGCGAATCCACCGCGCACAGCGGATGCCCGTCGAGGTCGCGCGCGAACAGGCCGTCCTCCGCGCCGCCGGGATCGCGCACCACCAGCCAGTGCGCGTTGGTGTAACGCACCAGGTAATCCAGGTCGATGCGGTCGGCCTTGAGCAGCTCGTGCACCAGCGCGAAGGCGAACAGCCCGTCGGTGCCGGGCCGGATGCCGATCCACTCGTCGGCGATGGCGCCGTAGCCCGAGCGCACCGGATTGACCGCGACGATCTTCGCGCCGCGCGCCTTGAGCTTGCCCAGGCCGAGCTTGATCGGATTGGAGTCGTGGTCTTCGGCCACGCCCCACAGCATCAGGTACTGCGTGTGGTCCCAGTCGGGCTCGCCGAACTCCCAGAAGCTGCCGCCAACGGTGTACAGCCCGCCCGCGGCCATGTTCACCGAGCAGAAGCCGCCGTGCGCGGCGTAGTTCACCGTGCCGAACTGCTGCGCCCACCAGCCGGTCAACGCCTGCGACTGGTCGCGGCCGGTGAAGAAGGCCAGTTCGTCGGGATTGCGCTCGCGGATCGGTTCCAGCCACGAGGTGGCGATCTGCAGCGCCTCGTCCCATTCGATCTGGCGGAACTCGCCCGAACCGCGCTCGCCCACGCGCAGCAGCGGCTTGTCCAGCCGTGCGGGCGAGTAGTGCTGCATGATCCCGGCCGAGCCCTTGGCGCAGAGCACGCCCTGGTTCACCGGGTGATCGGGATTGCCCTGGATGTAGCGGATCTGCCCGTCCTTCAGCCAGACCTTGATGCCGCAACGGCAGGCGCACATGTAGCACGTCGTGGTCTTGACCTCGTCGCCGATGACGGGCGAGGTGTCGATGGCTGGCTGGGGCGCGCGCATCCCGACATTGTGCCTGCGTGCGGCTAGGGGCGACACAGTCGGCGTTCGTAATCCAGCTGTTGCTGCAATGCGGCGCTGTCGCCGTCCAGGGCCAGATCGCCGATGTTTCGACGATTCTCGCGGCAGGGCTCGTCCGGATCGCGACCGCCGAACATCCGGCCGATGCCGTTGACGACCGTGGCCACGCTGGTCTGCGTGCGCATGCGGAAGCGTTCGCGGCCTTCGCCGGGCAGGCGCGCGCTGCGGTTGGCGAAGGGGTCCGCAGACGTCGGCGCGACAGGCTCGGCGCGCGCCTGCGACAGGTACACCGCCGAGAGCGTGCGGCCGCCGGTGGGCGCGTTCGCGGTCGGCGTTTCCGGCTCGTTCACGGAGCGGGCGTCGCGCGCGGGAGGAGCGGTGGCGCGCCCGGTCGTGCGCGCTGCGCGGCGTTGCGATTCGTGACGGACGTCGTCAGTCGGCGCGGATGGGCGCACGATCCATGTCACTTCGATGGAGGTCGCCGCCACGCGCGCCGGCGCGGGCACGGGCGCGGGCCGCATCAGCCGCGCCAGGCTCCAGAACATCCCGAACGTCACCGTTACCGCCACTCCCGCCGCCAGCGCGGCTTCCCATCGCGTTCCCTGCGCCAAATCCATCACGCCCCCTGACGTCGTGGCCGCAGTATCGTGGGCACCCGGTTAAACCGGAGTTAGCCGGGCGCTGGCAGTCATCGGGGCGCGGTGCGATCCTTTCTCTCCGCATTCTTCGACCCGCGAGCCATGGAACGCATCGAACGCATCCACGCCCTGCACCGCATCCTCAGCGCCGCGCGCTACCCGGTCACGGTGCAGCGGCTGCAGGAAGATCTGGAGTGTTCGCGCGCGACGGTCTACCGCGACCTGGCCTATCTGCGCGATTACCTGATGGCGCCGGTGGTGGGCAACGGCGAGGCGGGTTTCCGCTACGACCACAGCGAAGGCGAACGCTTCGAACTGCCCGGCCTGTGGCTGAGTTCGGAAGAACTGCATTCGCTGCTGGCCGCGCAACAGCTGCTGGTGCGCAGCGGCGGCGGCGTGCTGTCCAACGCACTGGCGCCGTTGCAGCACCGCATCGAGAAGCTGCTGGACGAACACGCCGGCGGCCGGCGCGTGCCGGTGGAGCGCGTGCGCGTGATCCCGCACCGCACGCGGCGCCTGGACGAAACCGCCTTCCGCACCGTCGCCACGGCGGTGCTCGATCGCAAGCAGCTGAGCTTCGAATACCGCGCGCGTTCCACCGACGAGCAGACGCGTCGCCTCGTCTCGCCGCAGCGCCTGACGCATTACCGCGAGAACTGGTACCTGGACGCCTGGGACCACAACCGCGAGGCGCTACGCAGCTTCGCCGTGGATCGCATCAGCTCGGCCAAGCTCGGCGAGGACGCGGCGCGCGACCTCCCCGACGAGCAGCTCGACCAGCATCTGGCGTCGAGCTATGGCATCTTCTCCGGCACGCCGAAGGGCTGGGCGACGATCGTGTTCACGCCGAAGGCGGCGCGCTGGGTGGCCGACGAGCACTGGCATTCGCAGCAGCAGGGGCGCTTCCTGCCCGACGGCCGTTACGAGCTGAAGGTGCCTTACAGCGCCGGCCGCGAACTGCTGATGGACGTGATGCATTACGGCAGCGATGCGGAAATCGTCGAGCCGCAGGTGCTGCGCGAGCAGGCGCGGGCGTTGTTGCAGTTGGCGTTGAGCAATTACGAGCGCTGAGGCGCGGGCGCAGTAGCAGCACGCGCAGGCAGTCGCGGAGCATCGGGTCGGGGTCGTACGTGTCCCCGTTCGTCCTGAGCGAAGCGAAGTCGAAGGGCGGACGGGCCGTGATGCCCGCTCATCCTTCGACTTCGGCGCTTCGCGCCTACGCTCAGGACGAACGGAGTGGGGTGAGGTGGGCAGGGTCAGACCAGCCCTTGGGCCAGGAGGTGCGAGGGCAGGGGTGCGTGCCGCGTGTGGTCTCCCGGCAGACCGTCGCAACCCATGAGATCCTCCCGCCGCACGCTGGCCCCATCGTCCACGGAGCCCGTGCCATGCAGCCGACCCGCCCCTCGATCCACCCCGACCTCGACGTCCTGATGCGTCATGCCGTCGCCATCGGCGTGGCGATCGTGTTGCTGTTGCCGGCCGCGCGCGGTTTCAGCCCCACCTTCGGCTGGATGCCGCTGTGGCTGGTGGCGATGCCGCTGGCCGCGTGGTGGGCGCTGCACCGCTTCCGCCTGCCCGCGCGCGAGGCCGACGAGGCCGCCACCGTACGCACGCGTCGCCGCAGCGGCGCCCAGGCGCGTCGCCGCCGGCCGTCGGTGCTGCATCGTCGCCACTCGCAGGCGGCCTGAGCCCCCAGCCGGGCCGGCCGCCGGCCCGAAGACGGGTTCGAACGAGCCCTGCGACGTCGTACACCACCCGCGCCCCGTCCGGCCCCCGTCCGCCCGGCGGGCCGCGCGCGCTGTGCTAGGTTTCCGGCTCCGATCACCACGCCTGAACGCCGATGCCGAAGTTGTCGCTTGCCTGCCAGACCCTGGCGATCTCCGCAGGTTTTGCCGTCGCCTCGCTGGCCGGCGCCGCACCCGCCAAGGAGTCCCCCGCCGTGTCCGCCGATCCCTATGCCTGGCTTGAAGATGTCACCGGCGAGCGTTCGCTCGACTGGGTCAAGGCGCATAACGCGCAGGCCGAGGCCGAACTGGCGTCCACGCCGCAGTTCAAGCAGCTGGAATCCGACATCCGCGCCATCCTCGATTCCGACGCCAAGATCCCGGGCGTGGAGAAGATCGGCGAGTACTACTACAACTTCTGGAAGGACAAGCAGCACGAGCGCGGCCTGTGGCGGCGCACGACGCTGGAGGAATACCGCAAGGAGAAGCCGCGCTGGGAAACGGTCATCGACCTGGACGCGCTGAACAAGTCCGAGAACGAAAACTGGGTCTGGCACGGCGTGGATTGCCTGCGCCCGGACTACACGCGCTGCCTGATCGCGCTCTCGCGCGGCGGCGCCGATGCCGACGTCACCCGCGAGTTCGACCTGTCCACCAAGAGCTGGGTGAAGGACGGCTTCTTCCGCGCCGAGGCCAAGGGCGCGCTGGGCTGGATCGACCGCGACACCGTGTACGTCTACACCGACTTCGGTGCCGACTCGATGACCAGCTCGGGCTACCCGCGCATCGTCAAGGAATGGAAGCGCGGTACGCCGATCGAGCAGGCGCGCGTGGTGTACGAAGGCAAGCCGACCGACATGTACATCGCGGCGTTGCGCGATCACACGCCGGGCTTCGAGCGCGATTTCGTCAGCCGCACGCTGGCGTTCTACAACGACGAACTCTATCTGCGGAAGGCAGATGGCTCGCTGGCGAAGATTGACGCGCCCAACTCCGCCAACAAGTCCGCGCACCGCGAGTGGCTGTTGCTGGAGCTGCGCGAGCCCTATGAAGCCGGCGGCAAGACCTGGCCGGCCGGCAGCCTCGTCGCCACGAAGTTCGACGACTTCATGGCCGGCAAGCGCGAGTTCACCGCGCTGTTCACGCCGACCGAGCAGACCTCGCTGTCCAGCTACACCTGGACGAAGTCGCGCCTGGTGCTGAACGTGCTGGACGACGTGAAGAACCGCCTGAGCGTGCTGACGCCGGGCGCGGGCGAATGGACGCGCAAGGAATTCACCGGCGCGCCGACCTTCGGCACGCTGGCGGTGTCGGCGGTGGATCCGGACGAAAGCGACGCGGTCTGGCTCACCGCCACCGACTACCTCACGCCGACGACGCTGTCGCTGGCGCAGCTGGGGTCGAAGCCGGAAGTCCTGAAGACGATGCCGGTGTTCTTCGATGCGTCCCGGGATGCGATCGAACAGCACTTCGCCACGTCCAAGGACGGCACGCGCGTGCCGTACTTCCTGGTGCGCCCGAAGAACCTGGCCTTCGACGGCAAGGCGCCGACGCTGCTGTACGGCTACGGCGGCTTCGAGATCTCGCTGACGCCCGCGTATTCCGGCGGCGTCGGCAAGGGCTGGCTCGAGAAAGGCGGCGTGTACGCGGTCGCGAACATCCGCGGCGGCGGCGAGTACGGCCCGCGCTGGCACCAGGCCGCGCTGAAGGCCAATCGCCACAAGGCCTACGAGGACTTCGCCGCGGTCGCGCAGGACCTGATCGCGCGCAAGGTGACCTCGACCCCGCACCTGGGCATCCAGGGCGGCAGCAACGGCGGCCTGCTCACCGGCAACATGCTCACGCAGTACCCGGAGCTGTTCGGCGCGGTGGTCGTGCAGGTGCCGCTGCTGGACATGAAGCGCTACAGCCACCTGCTGGCCGGCGCCTCGTGGATGGCCGAGTACGGCGATCCGGACACGGCCGACTGGGATTACATCCGCACCTTCTCGCCGTACCACCTGTTCGACGCGAAGCGCACCTATCCGCCGGCGCTGTTCATGACCTCCACGCGCGACGACCGCGTGCACCCGGGCCATGCACGCAAGATGGCGGCGAAGATGCTCGACGCCGGCAAGGACGTGCGCTACTACGAGAACATCGAGGGCGGCCACGGCGGTTCGGCCAAAAACGCCCAGGCGGCGCATATGAGTGCGTTGGCGTTTACGTTCCTGTGGAATGAATTGAGCGGCAAGTAAGCCGCTGCTGTTTCTCCCTCCCCTGCGTGCAGGGGAGGGTTGGGGAGGGGGGCGAAGCCGCGCAGCGGCGAGCTCGGCGCTGACGCGCCTCACCACCCCCTCCCAACCCGCGGCCAGCGGGCACAGCCCGATGGCGTTCGCCGGGACGCGCGCCAGTGGCGCGCAAGCAGTCCTGCCTCTCCCCATGCAATCAGGGGGAGGGGTTCCAAGAGCCGCACGTTGTCATTGGCACAACCGGACCCCATCCATGAAACCGACCCATCTCCTGCTTTCGGCCCTGATCATGAGCACCACCGCCCCCAGCCTCGCCGCCACCGCCCCCCCGCCCGATGCGGCGAAGAAGCCTCACATCGTCAAGGCCCCGTTCGGCGCGCAGCGCGAGGACGAGTACTACTGGCTGCGCGACGACGAGCGCAAGAATCCCGACATGCTGGCGTACCTCAACGCCGAGAACGCCTACGTCGACGCGGTGATGGCACCGCTGAAGCCGCTGGAGAACAAGCTGTACGAAGAGATCGTCGGCCGCATCAAGCAGGACGACGCCTCCGTGCCGTACCGCGAGCGCGGCCACTGGTACTACAGCCGCTTCGAGACCGGCCAGGACTACCCGATCTACGCGCGCCGCGCGGGCGACATGAACGCCACCGAGCAGGTGCTGCTCGACGTCAACGTCATGGCCAAGGGCAAGGACTACTTCAACGTCGGCGACTGGGAAGTCAGCCAGGACAACAAGATCCTCGCCTGGGCCGACGACGCCGTGGGCCGCCGCCAGTACGTCATCCGCTTCAAGAACCTGGAAACCGGCGAGGTCTACCCCGACGAGATCAAGGGCGTCTCGCCCAACCTGGTCTGGGCCGACGACAACAAGACGCTGTTCTACGTCGAGAACGATCCGGAAACCCTGCTCACCGTGCGCGTGAAGAAGCACGTGCTCGGCACGCCCACCTCGCAGGACGTGCTGGTGTACGAGGAGAAGGACGACAGCTTCTACATGGGCATCGATCGCTCGCGCGACGACAAGTTCATCTGCATCGGCGTGGAAAGCACCGTCTCGAGCGAGATGCGCTGCGCGCCGGCCGCGAACCCGGACAAGTTCACCGTGCTCGCGCCGCGCGAGCGCGACGTGGAATACCAGGCCGATCACCTCGACGGACGCTGGGTGATCCGCACCAACGAAGGCAGCGCGAAGAACTTCAAGCTGATGACCGCGCCGTCGGATGCCACCTCGCGCAAGCAGTGGAAGGACTGGGTGGCGCACCGCGACGACGTGTTCATCGAAGGCTTCGAGCTGTTCGACGGCTTCACCACCATCGCCGAACGTTCCGACGCGCTGGAGCGCCTGCGCGTGCTGAAGAAGGACGGCAAGGAGGAGTACGTCAAGGCCGACGAGCCGGCATATTCGATGGGCCTGTCGGTCAATTCCGAACACGACACGCCGTGGCTGCGCTACAGCTACACCTCGCTGACCACGCCGGGCACGACGTACGAAGTGAACGTCGAAACCGGCGAGCGCAAGCTGCTCAAGCGCGAACCCGTCATCGGCTACGACCCGGAGAGGTACGTCACGCAGCGCGTGTGGGCGACCGCGCGCGACGGCGTGAAGATCCCGGTGTCGCTGGTGTATCGCAAGGGCTTCGAGAAGGACGGCAAGGCCGCGATGCTGCAATACGCCTACGGCAGCTACGGCTCCTCCACCGATCCGCGCTTCAACGGTCCGGTGGTGAGCCTGCTCGATCGCGGCATGGTGTACGCCATCGCCCACATCCGCGGCGGCCAGGAAATGGGCCGCAAGTGGTACGACGACGGCAAGCTGTTCCACAAGAAGAACACCTTCACCGACTTCATCGACGTCACCCACGACCTGGTGAAGCAGGGCTATGCAGCGAAGGATCGCGTCGCGGCGTACGGCGGCAGCGCCGGTGGCCTGCTGATGGGCGCGATCGCCAACATGGCGCCGGACACGTACCGCGTGATCCTCTCGCAGGTGCCGTTCGTGGACGTGGTGACGACGATGCTCGATCCGACCATCCCGCTCACCACGAACGAATACGACGAGTGGGGCAACCCGGAAAAGAAGGACTACTACGACTACATGCTGTCGTATTCGCCGTACGACAACCTGTCCAGGCAGGCGTATCCGGCGATGTTCATCGGCACCGGCCTGTGGGATTCGCAGGTGCAGTACTGGGAGCCGGCCAAGTACGTCGCGCGCCTGCGTGACGTGGACACCTCCGACAACACCGTCGTGTTCCGCACCAACATGGACGCCGGCCATGGCGGCAAGTCGGGCCGTTTCCGCCGCTATCGCGAGCTGTCGGAGATGTATGCGTTCATGCTCGACCAGCTGGGCCTGGCCGCGGCGCCTGCGGCGACTGCTTCGAAGTAAGCCCGGCAGTGCCGAGCGTTAAGCCCCTCTCCCGCCGGGAGAGGGGTTGGGGTGAGGGCCGGGGCGTGCGGTGAGGCGCCGCTCGCCACATGCCGCTACTGCTTTCGCAAAGCCCCCGGAACGTCAAGACCACCACGTGACTACCCCGCTTCCATCGCCCACGCCACGCCCCAAAGCCCGCTTCCGCTGGGCCTGGTGGCTGCTCGCCTACGCCAGCCTCGCGCTGGGCGTGATCGGGATCGTCGTCCCCGGGCTTCCGACCGTGCCGTTCGTGCTGCTGTCGGCCTTCGCCGCCGCGCGCGGTTCGCGGAAGCTGCACGACTGGCTGCTCGCGCATCGCCAGTTCGGGCCGATGATCCGCGACTGGGAGGCGCACGGCGCCGTTTCGCGGCGCGCCAAGCGCCTGGCGGTGTCGATGATGGCCGTCTGCGCGGTGATCATGTTCCTCACCGCGCCGCGCTGGTGGATGGCCGCGACCGGCACCGGAATCATGGCCGTGGTCGCAGTCTGGCTGTGGCGACGCCCGGAACCGCCGCCGCATCCGCGTGCCTGAGGTTCCATCGCGCGCGCCCCGGGCTACACTTCGGGCATGAATCCCGTCCGCCTGCTCGCCGCCGTTTCCCTGCTTGCCCTGCCGCTGCTGTTGTCGGCGTGCGGCAACAAGGGCCCCCTGATCCTGCCGCCGAAGGTCCCCGTGGACACGCAGGTCGGTGCGGCGCCGGCACAGGAAATCGGCGACGCCAGCGACGCCATCGACGAAACGCCCAAGGCCGACGCCACCAACGCCGAATCGGACCTGGACGACGACGACTCCGATCCGCCGGAAAACACCGACACGCCGCGCTCATGACCCTGCGTTTCACCAAGATGCACGGCGCGGGCAACGACTTCGTCGTGCTCGACCTGCGCGGCGATACGCCGCCGCCTTCGCCCGAGGTATGCCGCGCGCTGGCCGACCGCCACACCGGCGTGGGCTGCGACCAGATCCTCACCGTCGAACGCGCCGACAACGGTGCCGCCGCGCGTTACCGCATCTGGAATGCCGACGGTTCCTCGTCGCAGCAGTGCGGCAACGGCGCGCGCTGCATCGCCGCGTGGGTGATGCGCGACGCGCAATCGCGCGGCGAAGCGCTGAGCGGCGAGTTCGTCCTCGACAGCCCCGTCGGCGCGCATGCCGTCACGCGCCTGGACGGCGGCGGCTATCGCATCGAAATGGGCCTGCCGCGCTTCGCGCCGGCCAGCATCCCGCTGCGCGGCTTCGAAGGCGCGCAGGACGAATACGTGCTGTACCACGACGACTCGGTATTCACCTTCGGCGCGGTGTCGATGGGCAACCCGCACGCGGTGATCGAGGTCGACGACGTGGATCACGCGCCAGTGCAAGCCGTCGCGCCCCTGCTGCAATCGCATCCGGCCTTTCCGGAATCGGTGAACGTCGGCTTCGCGCAGGTCGAATCGCGCGATCGCATCCGCCTGCGCGTGTACGAGCGCGGCGTCGGCGAGACGCTGGCCTGCGGCAGCGGCGCCTGCGCCGCGGCGGCGGTGCTGATGCGGCGCGGACGCGTGGATCGCGAGGTCACCGTCGCGCTGCCAGGCGGCGAACTGCGCATCGCCTGGCCTGCGGACGATGCCCCGTTGACGATGTCCGGGCCGGCTGCGTTCGTCTTCGAAGGAGAGTGGACTCATGACTGACACGCTGGAAAAGCTCGGCGCCCACGAAGTCGCCGCCTGGCTGCGCCGGCACCCGCGCTTCCTGCAGCAGTTCCCCGACCTCGCGTTGAGCCTGGTCGTCCCGCGCGAGGAAGGTTCGGCATCGTCGCTGGCGAGCTATCAGCTGGAAGTGCTGCGCGACAAGAACCGCGAGCTTTCGCGCCGCCTCCAGGAACTGTTCGTCAACGCGCAGGAGAACGAGCGCCTGTCGGTGCGCACGCACCAGCTCACGCTGGCGCTGATGCGCCAGGGCAGCGCCGCCGACACGCTGCGCGCGATGGCCGCCAGCCTCGCCGAAGACTTCAACGGCGATCTGGTGCGGCTGGTGGTGTTCCGTCCGATCGACGGCCTGGGCGATACCGACTGGCTGCAGGTCATCGCGCAGGACGATGCGCGCCTGCATCCGTTCCGCGACTGCCTGGCCGACGGCGAACCGCTGTGCGGCCGTCTGCAGCCGGAGAAGCACGCGCTGCTGTACGGCGTTCGCGCGGAGGAAGTGCAGTCCACCGCGCTGTTGCCGCTGCCGGGCGTGGGCCTGGTGGCGGTGGGCAGTCGCGATGCGAACCGCTTCTTCCCCGGCATGGGCACATTGTTCCTGCGCATGATGGGCGAATCGCTCGCCACCGCGCTCAAGCGCTTCCCGGGCTGATGCCGCGCGCGCGCGCCGGCGCGGTGTCGCTTCCACCGGATGCACCGGACGAGGCGCCGCGCGTGGCGCAGATCGAGGACTACCTCGCACATCTGCAGGTCGAACGCCGCATGTCCGCGCACACGCTCGATGCGTACCGGCGCGATCTGCTCGCGCTCGCACAGTGGGCGCAGCGCGAAGGCAGCGAGGTGACATCGCTGCATGGCGAGCAGATCCGCGGCTTCGTCGCCGCCGAACACCGCCGCGGCCTGTCGCCCAAGAGCCTGCAACGGCGGCTTTCCGCATGCCGCAGTTTCTATGCCTGGCTGGTGAAGCAGGGGCGCATCGCAGCGAGCCCGGCCGCGTCGATCCGTTCGCCCAAGGCACCGCGCAAATTGCCGCAGGTGCTCGATCCCGACGAAGCCAAGGCATTGGTCGAAGTGCCGACCGATGCGCCGCTGGGCCTGCGCGATCGCGCGCTGCTGGAACTGTTCTATTCCTCGGGCCTGCGTCTGTCGGAACTGTGCGCGCTGCGCTGGCGCGACCTCGACCTGGCCGATGCGCTGGTCACCGTGCTCGGCAAAGGAAGCAAGCAGCGCAGCGTGCCGCTGGGTTCGCATGCGCGTAACGCATTGGGCGAATGGCGCGCGTCCACGGGCGCGGGCAACGACGCACCGGTGTTTCCCGGTCGCGGCGGCGCGCCGATCACGCCGCGCGCGGTGCAGTTGCGGCTGCGTCATCTGGCGCAGCAGCAGGGATTGTTCAAGCGCGTGCATCCGCACCTGCTGCGGCATTCCTTCGCCAGCCACATCCTGGAATCCTCCGGCGACCTGCGTGGCGTGCAGGAGCTGCTCGGCCACGCCGACATCGCCACCACGCAGATCTACACCCACCTGGACTACCAGCACCTGGCCAAGGTGTACGACGCCGCGCACCCGCGTGCCCGCCGCAAGACCGGCGAAGGCTGAACGCTTTCCGTACCGACCGCTCTCGCGAGGCCTCCTGGAGAGGGTCCAGGAACTTTTCTGATTCGTCTCAAATCTCCCGCCGGGCCTCGTCCGTAGCTTTGCTTGCACGGGCAAATATCCAGTGGAGACCCGGGCCATGGCGAAGAACTTCCCCCTGAATCCCAAACACCCCGAGCGCATCTGCTGGGGCTGCGACCGCTACTGCCCGGCGCAATCGCTGGCCTGCGGCAACGGCTCCGGACGCGTCATGCACCCGGCCGAATCGCAGGGCGAACACTGGTACGAGGAGTGGGGCATCGAGCCCTCCCCGGACAATCCACGCATGGCGTTGCTCTAGGCATTCGGTCGCGCGCGTGCGTCTTCACGCATGCGCATCGGCATCGTCGCGCAACCCGCCGGCTTGAACCCGCCCGTCCATGCCCCCACCCACTGGGAATCCCCCGGAGGTCGCATGGATCCGAGTCAGAACCCCAACGTTTTCCACGCCACGACCATCGTGTCGGTGCGCCGCGACGGTCGCGTCGCGGTCGCCGGCGACGGTCAGGTCACCCTTGGCCACACGGTGATGAAGGCCAACGCACGCAAGGTGCGACGACTTGGCCGCGACGGCCAGGTGCTGGCCGGTTTCGCCGGCGCCGCCGCCGATGCCTTCACCCTGTTCGAATTGTTCGAAGCCAAGCTGGAGAAGCATGGCCAGCTCACGCGTGCAGCGGTGGAACTGGCCAAGGATTGGCGCACCGAGCGACGCCTGGGCAAGCTCGAAGCGCTGCTCGCGGTCGCCGACAGGGAAACCTCGCTGATCATCAGCGGCACGGGCGACGTGATCGAGCCCGAGGACGGCATCATCGCCATCGGTTCCGGCGGCATGTACGCACTGTCCGCCGCGCGCGCGCTGATCGCGCATACCCAGCTGGACGCACGCACCATCGCCACCGAGGCGATCAACATCGCCGGCGACGTGTGCATCTACACGAACCGCAACGTGGTGGTGGAAGAACTGTAGAGCCGGGATTAGGGATTCGGGATTCGAAGCCCGTCCCGCCTTGCTTTTGCGAATCCCCACTCCCGAATCCCGAATCCCGAAAAATGCCCATCAAGCCTGATAACTCCAACGCCACCATGACGCCGCGCGAGATCGTGCAGGAGCTGGATCGACACATCGTCGGCCAGCATTCGGCCAAGCGCGCGGTCGCGATCGCCCTGCGCAACCGCTGGCGCCGCATGCAGCTGCCGGCCGAGCTGCGCAACGAGGTCATGCCCAAGAACATCCTGATGATCGGCCCGACCGGCGTGGGCAAGACCGAGATCGCACGCCGCCTGGCGACGCTGGCCAACGCGCCGTTCGTGAAGGTGGAAGCCACGCGCTTCACCGAGGTCGGCTACGTCGGCAAGGACGTGGAGCAGATCGTGCGCGACCTGGCCGACACGGCGGTGAAGCTGTATCGCGAGCAGGCCAAGCACCGCGTGCGCACGCAGGCCGAAGAGCGCGCCGAGGAGCGCATCCTCGATGCGCTGCTGCCGCGCCGCCAGGGTGCGACGACCGTGTTCGGTTTCAATGCCGAAGAAGCGGCGAAGGACGAACCCTCGTCGCAGGAGAACGAAACCCGCGCCAAGCTGCGCAAGCAGCTGCGCAGCGGCGCGCTGGACGACCGCGAGATCGAGATCGAGACGGCGGTGAACGTCGGCGTCGACATCATGGCGCCGCCCGGCATGGAGGAAATGGGCCAGCAGCTGCGGCAGATGTTCTCGCAGGTGGCCGGAGCGAAGACGCACAAGAAGACGTTGCCGATCCGCACCGCGCGTTCGCAGCTGACGGAAGAGGAAGCCGGCAAGCTGGTCAACGAAGACGAAGTGCGCGAGGCCGCCATCGAGGCCTGCGAACAGCACGGCATCGTCTTCATCGACGAGATCGACAAGGTCGCCAAGCGCACCGAAGCGGGCCTGAGCGGCGGCGACGTCAGCCGCGAAGGCGTGCAGCGCGATCTGCTGCCGCTGGTGGAAGGCTCCACCGTGAGCACCAAGTACGGCCCGGTGAAGACCGACCACATCCTGTTCATCGCGTCGGGCGCGTTCCATCTGGCCAAGCCGAGCGATCTCATCCCCGAATTGCAGGGCCGCTTCCCGATCCGCGTGGAACTGAGCGCGCTGCGCAAGGACGACTTCGTGCGCATCCTCACCGAGCCCAAGGCCGCGCTGACGACGCAGTACATCGAACTGCTGCGCACCGAAGGCGTAGGCCTGGAATTCACGCCGGACGCGGTGGAGCGCCTGGCGGAAATCGCAGCGCAGGTGAACGAGCGCCAGGAAAACATCGGCGCGCGTCGCCTGCACACGGTGCTGGAGCGTCTGCTCGATGTACTCAGTTATGAGGCGCCGGATCGCGACGGACAGGCGGTGCGCATCGACCGCGCCTACGTCGACCAGCACCTGGGCGAGCTGGTGCAGGATCCGGATCTGAGCCGGTACATTCTGTAAGCCCAAACTCCACGAATGCTCCCTCCCCTGCGCGCAGGTGGGGAGGGGTGGCGAAGCCGCATCGCGGCGAGCTCGGCGCTGACGCGCCTCGACCCCCTCCCAACCTCCCCCTGCAAGCAGGGGGAGGGGCTGTAATCAGCGCGGCTCCACCGCAACCACCGTCTTCACCGAGCTCGCGATGAAGCAATTGCGATGCGCGGACTCGTGCAGCTTCTTGAGCTCTTCCGCGCTCGGCGCCTGGTCGGCGAACACGATGCGCGGACGCAGCGTCACATGCGTGACCGCCGCGCGTCCTTCGTCGTTCTTGCCCAGCGTGCCGACCGCATCGTCCTCGTAGGCATCGACGGTCCAGCCCTTCTTCGCCGCGATCGCGAGCGCCGTCAGCATGTGGCACGACGACAGCGCCGCGACCAGCATCTCCTCCGGATCCACGCCCTGCGCGCTGCCGAAGTAGGCCGGCGCCGCCGAGCCGGTGATGCGTTGCCCGCGTTCGAAACGCACCTCGTGATCGCGCGGGTAATGCTCGTAGTCGAACGGCTGGCCGTTGCGGGTCCAGCGGATCGAGGCGAGGTGTTCGGACATGGCGGCGGCTTCCGTGTGGGCGGGCCGCCACCATGCCACAGCGCGCTCAGCGGGCGACAGGATCGGCGTGCGCACCTGCGGCCTTGCGCCGGCGCGTGTCCTCGATGAGCTGATCGCGCGCGGCCTGTTGCAGGCGCTCGATGCTCACCTTGTCCGGCGATTCGCCCAGCCGCGCGGTGAGGTCGGCGACGACGCGCTTGTTGGCGTACGTATGCGGCGAATCCATGTCGTCGCTCTGCGCGGAGATGAACGAGCCCAGGCGCTTGGCGCTGACTTCGCGCGCTTGCGCCAGTTCGACCAGCTTGGCGCGGTATTCCAGTTCCCACGAGGCCATGCCGGGGAACGCGTTCTGGTCGGCGAAGTGCTGCGTTTCGTGGCCGAGGAACACGACGCGGAACGCTTCGCTGTCGAGGCCTTCGCTGTAGCTGGGCACCACGGCGTACAGCGCTTCGGCG
This sequence comes from Lysobacter sp. MMG2, assembly GCF_016735495.2. Lineage (GTDB taxonomy): Bacteria > Pseudomonadota > Gammaproteobacteria > Xanthomonadales > Xanthomonadaceae > Lysobacter_J. Next base: position 1,601,414 of record NZ_JAERQY020000001.1, on the reverse strand, counting down.
GTCGCCCAGCCACCGGCGGAGCCGCGCTCGCAACGGCCGTACGACGTCCAGCCGCGGCTGACCCAGTCGTCCAGCAGCTCCACCTTCACGGTGTACGGGCCTTCCGGCAGTTCCACGTTGTACGGACGGGTGTCCTGCTTGCGCCACATCATCAGCTCGCGCAGCGGCAGGGTGCGGCCCAGTTGCGCGCGGTAGCCGTGCGCGAGCAGCTGGCCTTGCAGGATCGGTTCCAGCGCGTCCATGTCCTTCGCGCCCGCAGCATCGGCGCCGATGCGCTTGCGCAGGGTTTCCAGCAGTTTTCCTTCCAGTGCCGCGCGCTGCGACGGCGACTTCATCGCGTGCCACCAGTAGTCCTGGTAATCGTGCAGCACGCCGCGGGCGAAGTCGTCGGTGATGGCGTCGGTGGCGAACACCGGCGCATCCGCGTGGCGCGCCAGCATGCAGGCCCGGTAGACGGCGTCCTTGCCGCGGAAGCCGTCGATGGGCGATTCGCGCAGTGCGCGCACGGCGCGCGGGCCATCGCCCTGCAGGATCGCGTTGGTGGACTCGGCGATCGCGGCGGTCGCGGCCGGCGTGGACGTTTCAGGCTCGGCGGCGTACGCGGCCGGCAACAGTGCGGCGAGGAACAGTGGGGCGATGCGGATGGCGTGGGGCATGGGGAATCCGTTCGGTCGACGGCCGGCGGCCGTCTTCACGCTCATTGCAGCGCGGGGCGGGGCGGGGCGTCTTGAACGCATTTGATCTGCCCCCGCAACCGCGACGGCGTGGCGCCGGTGGCGGCGCGCAGCGTCCGGCTGAGGTGTGCCTGGTCGGCGAATCCGGCGAGCGCGGCGATGTCGGCCAGTGCCAGGCCATCGGCCAGCAGGCGCAGAGCGCGGCGGCAGCGCAGTTCGCGGCGCAACAACTGAGGCGGCATTCCGTGCGAAACCGCGAACACGCGCGAGGCATGCGCGGCCGAGACACCCGCGCGGCGCGCCAGCGTGGCGACGTCCAGCTCGCCCAGCTCCAGCTCCCGCAGGAACTCCGCCTGCCACGCATGCAGCTCGGGCGCGCGCACCGGCGTGCACGCGGCGATGAGTTCGCCCAGCCGCTGCGGCGCATCGGTGAACACCGCCCGTGCTTGCCTTGCGTCCGGTACGCGCAGCACGCGCAGCGTGTCCGGCGCGGCGGCATCGGCCAGGTCGAGGTTCGCCACCGTCGCGCCGAGCCGCCCGAAGCGGTTGCCGTGCGCATGCCAGCGCGGGTGCAGGACCAGCGTGCCGGGTTCGCAGGCGATGGGGCCGTCGGGGCTGGCCTCGACGTGGCTGCCGTCGATCACCAGTGCCGCGTACGCGCCGCCGTGCCGGTGCGTGCCGAGCACGTCGCGGGCGTCATGGCGGGTTTCGAAACCGGCGTGGGCGTGCATGCGGGAATCCTGAGGGACGCGGGACGGAACGGGCCAGTGGCGGAAGTCAGCCCGTCCTGGGATGCACGAGCGCGGCGCCGGGTTGAAACCCTCAGCCGGCGGCGAACTGCCAGGCCGCGCGCAGGCAGGGTTCGATGGCGCGCAGGTCGGCCGCATCGCGCAGCTTCGCGACCTGCTGCACGCGGCCGCGTTCATCGCGCGCGGTCTTGAAGAACTGCGGGTGGTCGAACTCGCGGTCCAGCTGCAACGCCAGGCGCAACGCGTCCTTCATGAACACCACGTCGGCGAAGATGCGCGTGGTGCGCAGCAGCGCGTAGCGATCCTTGTGCACGATCTCGACGTCGCCGTAGCCGTGCACCGTGCGTTCCAGTTCCTCGTACAGCGCCACGAGTGCCGCCGGCTTGTTCGCCAGCATCGCCGCGCGGTCGCCCGTGCCGCAGCTGTGCTTCACGTTGGCGCGGTTGAAGACGCGACCGCAGTTCGGGCAGGACCACGCCGGCATGCGCTCAATCCTCGCCGATGTCCTCGTTCCACACGTCCGGGTTCGCGGCGATGTAATCGCCGAGCATGCCGATGCACTGCGCGTCTTCCAGGTCGATCACCTTGACGCCGTTCTCGCGCAGCCAGTCGATGCCGCCGCGGAAGTTCACCGATTCGCCCACCACCACCGTGCCGATGTTGAACTGGCGCACCAGTCCGCTGCAGTACCAACACGGCGCCAGCGTGGTGACCATGATGGTGTCGCGGTAGCGGCGCTGGCGGCCGGCCTTGCGGAAGGCGTCGGTTTCGCCGTGCACCGACGGGTCGTTCTCCTGGATGCGGCGGTTGTGGCCGCAGCCGAGCAGGCGGCCGTCGTCGTGGTACAGCGCCGCGCCGATCGGAATGCCGCCTTCGGCCAGCCCCTTGCGGGCTTCCTCGACGGCGGTGGCGAGCAGGGCGCGGTAGTCGGGCGTGTGGATCATGCGGAAGCTCCAGCGGCACGCAGCATGTCGATGTGCGCGATGCCGTCGTCGAGGTAGGGTTCGGAAGACGGCACGAAACCGTGCCGCGCGTAATAGTGCTGCAGATGCGCCTGCGCGCCGATCTGCACGTCGCAGCCGGGCCAGCGCGCTTGGATCTGCGCCAGCGCCTGATGCACCAGCGGATCGCCGAGGCCGCGGCCGCGCCAGGCCGGCGCGGTGAGCACGCGGCCGAAGCTCACCTGCGGGTAGCTCAGGCCCGGCGCGAGGATGCGCAGGTAGGCGGCGATGGCGCCGTCGTCGTCGGTCGCGAACACATGCACCGTGTCCGGATGCGTGTCCTTGCCGTCGGGATCCAGGTACACGCACTGCTGCTCGACGACGAACACTTCCGAACGCAGCTTGAGCAGCGCGTACAGCGTGCCGGCGTCGAGTTCGCGGAACAGGCGGGCCTGCCAGCGCAGGGCGTTGAGCGGAGCGGTCATGCGCGCATGATGCCAGCGCGCGCCTCAGCGGTCGCCCGACGTGTCGATGCTCACCACCACCGACATGCCCGGATGCAACCGCGCCGCCGGTGCCTGGTCGGCGTCGATGGACACCTTCACCGGGATGCGCTGGGCGATCTTGACGAAATTGCCGGTGGCGTTGTCGGGCGGGAGCACGCTGAACTCCGAGCCGGTGGCGGGCGAGATCTCCTCCACGCGTCCACGCAGGCGCGCGCCGCCCAGTGCGTCGACGCTGAACGTCACCGGCTGGCCGATGCGCACGTGCTCCATCTGCGTTTCCTTCATGTTGGCCACCACCCACATGCGTTCGGGCACCAGCGCCATCAACTGCGTGCCGGGATTGACGAACGCGCCCAGCCGCACCTGCACCTGGCCGAGCTGGCCGTCGCGCGGTGCGCGAACCTGGGTGTTGTCCAGGTCGATGCGCGCCAGCTGCAACGCCGCCTCCGCATTGGCGACCGCCGCCTCCAGCACCGCCATGTTCACCGACACGCTGCGCACGCTCTGGCGCGCGATCTCCACGCCGGCCAGCGCCTCGCTCACGCCGGCCTGCGCCTGCGTGCTGGCCGCGCGGGCCTGGTCGCGATCGGCCTGCGAGAGCAGCTGCTGCTTCGCCAGCGGATCGATGCGGCGCAGGTCGGCCTGGGTCTTCTGCGCCAGCGCCTGCGCGTTGCGCACGGCGGCGTCGCTTTGCACCACGGACGCCTCCGCGCTGCGCCGCGCCTGGGTCGCGTTGGCCAGCGCCGCGCGTTCGCTTTGCAGCCGCGCCTGCGCCTGCTCCAAACGTTGCCGGTAGATGCGGTCGTCGATCTGCACCAGCAGCTGGCCGCGCCGCACATGGTCGAAATCCTGCACCGCGACCTTGGTGATGTAACCGCCGAGCTGCGGCGAAATGATCGTCACCTGGCCGCGCACCATCGCGTTCTCTGTGCTCTGGATGGCGCTGCGGAACGGCGGCAGGCGCCAGGCGTAGAGCACGACGAGCACGCCTGCCAGGGCAACGCCGGCGAAGGCCGCCATCTGCCAGCGCCGCCGGCGCCGGCGCGAGGCGGACGGGTCGGGCGCGGCGGGAGTTGGAGCGGGTGTGTTCATGGAGCGGCAGTGGCGGCGGGCGTGGAGGGGGAGGCGGCACGGGCGGCGGCGCGGTCGCGCTGCAGCAGGCGCAGGCGATGCACGAGCATCCAGACCAGCGTGAGCAGCGCGATCGCGGCGATCGCCATGAAGACATCGTTGTAGGCCAGCACGTTGGCCTCGCGTGAAGCGGCCGCGCCGAGCGCCCGCACGCCTTGCTGGTTCAACAGGGCCGGGTCGGTGATGGCCCGCGAATACGCCGACGCGCCGGCCTGCACGCGTGCGGCCACCAGCGGGTCCTGCAACGTGAGGGGCTCGACGAGCTGGCTGGAGTGGAACTTCTCGCGCACCGTCTGGAACGTGCCCAGCGCCGCCGTGCCCATCAGCCCGCCCAGGTTCTGCGCCATGCCGAACAGCACGACGAAGGTGATCAGGTTGCGCGGCTGGCCGATGACCTGGCCCATGCCCAGCACCATGGCCGGGCCGAGGAAGTAGGTGCTGCCGAAGCCGATCAGGAACTGGCTCAGCATCATGTTCTGCGGGCGCGTGAGGTTGGTGGACTGCGCATCCAGCAGTGCGCCGATGGCGATGCAGGCCAGCGCGATGGAGGAGGGGATGATCATCCGGTTGGGGCGGATGGTGATCGCGCTGGCGACGATGCCCGCCGCACAGCCCAGCGCCACCATCGCGAACAGGCTGTGCATCTGGTCGTTGTTCAACCCCAGTGCCTGCATGAAGCCCACCGCGCCGGTGCTCTGCTCCGACAACGCGAAGCGGATCAGCAGCACGGACACGCCCAGCCGCACCATCGTCCCGCTCGCCAGCCAGCGCGTGTTGATGAGCGGGTTCGCGCGGAAATGCTCCACCGCGATGGCCGCGGTCAGCAGCACGATCGAACCGGCCAGGGCCCAGCCGATCCAGGGCGCATCGAACCACCAGTCGATGCGCCCCAGCGACAACACTGCGCACAGCAGCGCGATGCCCGGCGCGAACAAGGCCAGGGTGAGGAAGTCGGTCTTCTCGAACACTTTCATGCGGTCGCTCGGCGGCAACCGCAGCATCAGCACGCCGCCGAGCGAAATCAGCGCCAGCCCCAGCTCGAACAGGTACAGGCCGCGCCATTCGCCGAACTCCAGCAGCTCGGCCGAGAAAATCCGCGCCAGCGGCGTGGCCAGCTGCGCCACGCCGATGCCCACCACCAGCCCGCGCAGCCGGTGCGCGGCCGGGAAGGCCTGCATCATGTAGTACAGGCCCAGCGTGCTCAGCGCCGCGCCGGCAATGCCGTGCGCCGCACGCACCGCGATCGCCGAGCCCAGCCCGTGCACGAACAGATGCGCGAAGGTCAGCAGCACGTACAGGCCCAGGAACACTTCGGTGAACAGACGCAGGCCGAACTGCTGGCGGAACTTCACCAGCAGCAAATTCGCCGATACGTTGGTCATCACGTAGGCGGCGGGCAGCCACTGGACCTCGGCCGAGGTCGCGCCGATCGCGCCCTGCAGGTTCAGCAGGTTGGCCGTGACCAGCGCATTGCCCAGCCCGCCCGTGATGGCGACCAGGAAGCCGACCAGGCCGAAGGCCACGCGGCGCGCCGGCGTGTGCAGCGGGGTCGAGGGCGATCCGGGCAGCGTCGGCCGCTCGTGCGGCAGCCAGTCGCGCGGCGCGTAACGGCTCATGGGCGCGGTGGTCCTCCCTGGGCGCGGGGCCGGCGGGGACGCCTCGATGCGCGCGGCCGGTGGGGCGCAGTTTGGCACGGGGTGCGATAATCGCCGCATGAACGATCCCAGCCAGAAGCAAGACGCCAACTCCGGCACGACCCACTTCGGTTTCCGCGACGTGCCCACGGGCGAGAAGCAGAAGCTCGTCGGCGAGGTGTTCTCGTCGGTCGCGCGCAACTACGACCTGATGAACGACCTGATGTCGCTGGGCGTCCACCGCGTTTGGAAGCGCTACTTCGTCGGCACGGCGCAGGTGAAGCGCGGCGACCGCGTGCTCGACCTGGCCGGCGGCACGGGCGACATCGCGCTGCTGCTGCGCGACCGCGTGGGCGCATCGGGCAGCATCGTGCTGGGCGACATCAACGGCGCGATGCTGCGCACCGGGCGCGACCGCATGACCGACATGGGCAAGGTTGGCGGTTTCGAATACGTGCAGATGAACGCCGAGAAGCTGCCGTTCCCGGACGGCACGTTCGACCTGGTGACGATCGCCTTCGGCCTGCGCAACGTCACCGACAAGGACGCCGCCCTGCGCGAGATGAACCGCGTGCTGAAGGTCGGCGGCCAGGCGCGCGTGCTGGAGTTCTCGGAAGTGAAGGCCGACTGGTTCAAGCCGATCTACGACTTCCATTCCTTCCAGGTGCTGCCGCGCCTGGGCAAGCTGTTCGCCAACGACGCCGACAGCTACCAGTACCTCGCCGAAAGCATCCGCAAGCACCCGCCGCAGGACGAGCTGAAATCGATGATGCAGGCGGCGGGCTTCGCGCGTTGCGATTACCGCAATCTGTCGGCGGGGATCGTGGCGATCCATACCGGGTACAAGGTGTAAGCCGTCATGTTCCTTTCGGACCCGAGGTAGCCGGATTTCGGCGGAGTCGGGCCCGGAAGGATCGGAGCTGTTCTGCCTACGGGGCGCGAGTCAGCGGAACGAAGGGCTGGATGTCGATGTCCCCCTCGACGAGCTCGGGGGCCCGGCCGAGGAACGCCTGGAGGTGCGCAGTAGCGAGGTGGGCGTCGAAGGCCTCCTGGCTCGCCCAGACCTCGTAGACCATCCACAGGTCCGCGTCCTGCGTCGAGCGATGCAACTCATAGACGATTGATCCGGGCTCTGCTCTGGACGGCGCTACCAGCGCCATGAACGCAGCGCCAAGTTCTTCCGATCGGTTCGCCTTGGCGCGAGCGGTGGCGGCGATGGCGATGAGGTGGGTCACGGTGCCTTCCTTACGATCTCGACGAAGGGGCGCAGGCTAGTCTCTGCCGCCGTGCCGTGCAGTTGGTTATTTTCCCCGCATGTCGCGCCCCAAAGGGACCGCTGCGTCCGAGTGGGCAGGGCGTTGGTTTTGCCTAAGGTCCGACACTGCCGGTTTGGCGCCTGGCCGGGAATGGGAAGAGTGAATACGGCATCGGCTGCCGTACGGCATGCCGCAAGACCGCCGCGGTCCTGCCGTGAGCCCTCCCGGAGGCGCTAAACTCGGCCGCTCACCCGCCAGAACGGTTCCACGCATGCGTTATTCGATCCTGACCCTGTGCCTCGCCGCTGCCCTTGCCGCCGGTTGTTCGCGCGATGCCGCGCCGCCCGCCGACACCGCCAACAAGGATGCCGCCGTGACCGCCGCCGCCGACCAGAAGAACGTCGCCGAAGTGGACGAGTACTCGTACTCCGAACCCGACAAGGTCCGCATCAACGACCTCGCACTGGAACTCAAGGTCGATTTCGACAAGAAGGAACTCGGCGGCAGCGCGACCTACACGCTGGACTGGCTCGATCCGAAGGCGACGCAGCTCATCCTGGACACGCGCGACATCACCGTCGAGAAGGTCGTCGGCGAGCGCAGCGACGGCAAGTGGGAAGACCTGAAGTTCACGGTCGCCGACAAGGACAAGGTGCTCGGCAACAAGTTCACCATCGAATCGCCGCAGCGCAATGCGCGCATCCGCGTGACCTACCACACCTCGCCGGAAGCCTCGGGCCTGCAGTGGCTCACGCCGGAGATGACGCAGGGCAAGAAGACGCCCTTCATGTTCAGCCAGTCGCAGCAGATCCACGCGCGTTCGTGGGTGCCGTTGCAGGACACGCCGCGCGTGCGCTTCACCTACACCGCGCACGTGACCTCGCCGCAGGACGCGATGGTGCTGATGAGCGCCGACAACGATCCCAAGGCCGCGCGCGATGGCGACTACAGCTTCAAGATGCCGCAGAAGATCCCGTCGTACCTGCTGGCGATCGCCGCGGGCGACCTCACGTTCCAGCCGATCAGCGAGCGCGCCGGCGTGTGGGCCGAGCCGGGCATGGTGAAGAAGGCCGCCGCCGAGTTCGCCGACACAGACAAGATGATGCAGACGGCCGAACGCCTGTACGGTCCGTACCGCTGGGAGCGTTACGACATCCTCGTGCTGCCGCCGTCGTTCCCGTACGGCGGCATGGAGAACCCGCGCCTGACGTTCGCCACGCCGACGGTGATCGTGGGCGACAAGTCGCTGGTCTCGCTGGTGGCGCATGAACTCGCGCACAGCTGGTCGGGCAACCTGGTGACGTTCTCCACGCCGAAGGACAGCTGGCTCAACGAAGGCTTCACCAGCTACGTCGAGAACCGCATCGTCGAGGACCTGTACGGCAAGGAAGCGGCCGACATGGAGAAGGTGATCTCGCGTAACGAGCTGGCCGCCGAGTACAAGGAGCTGGATCCCAAGCTGCAGGTGATGGCGCTGCGACCGGGCACGCTGTCCGATCCGGACGGCCAGAGCAGCTCGACCGTCTACACCAAGGGCGCGTGGTTCCTGCAATTCCTGGAAGAGCGCTACGGTCGCGAAGCGTTCGATCCGTTCCTGAAGGAATACTTCAACCACTTCGCGTTCCAGTCGATCCCGACCACGACGTTCATCGAGTACGCCAAGGCCAACCTGCTCGCCAAGTACCCGGGCAAGGTCACCGAAGCCGAGCTCGACCAGTGGATCTACGAGCCGGGCGTGCCGGACAGCGCGCCGAAGACCGTGTCGCCGCGCTTCGACGCGGTGGATGCCGCGCGCAAGGCGTGGCTGGACGGCGGCACGCTGCCGACATCGGGCGCGACGGCGAAGTGGAGCACGCAGGAGTGGGTGCACTTCATCGACGGCATGCCGCAGACGCTCAAGCCCGAGCAGCTGGCTGCGCTGGATGCGGCGTTCAAGTTCACCGGCACGCCGAACGGCGAGATCGCGCAGCGCTGGTACCCGCTGGCGGTGCGCAGCGGCTACACGCAGGCGAACGCGGCAGCGGCGGAGTTCATCAGCCGCGTCGGCCGTCGCAAGCTGATAATGCCGACCTACGTCGAACTGGTGAAGACGCCCGAAGGCCTGAAGCTGGCCGAGGACACCTTCGCCAAGGCGCGTGCGGGCTACCACCCGATCACGACGCAGTCGGTGGAAGAGACGATCGCCAAGGCGAAGCAGCCGGCGAAGTCGTAAGCGGCTCGAAGCCGTGCGTTTGCCCCTCCCCCTGCTCGCAGGGGGAGGATGGGAGGGAGGTCGCGCTTGCGCCGTCGAACGCTGCGTACATTCGCCATCGTCCTTCTCGCGTTGCTGCTCGCCGCCGCCGCGTTCCTCTGGCGCAACCCCTACGCCCTCATCAGCGGCGACTTCACGCGTCAGCGCGTCATCGCCGGCCTGTCGAAGGCGAGCGTGCAGATCGGCGAGGAACGTTGGGTCTACGCCTACAGCGACGACGCGCCGGCCGATGCACCCACCGTTGTGATGCTGCACGGATTCACCGGCAGCAAGGAGAACTGGTATTCCGTCGCGCGCAGGCTGCGCGGGAAGTACCGACTCGTCATTCCCGATCTGCCCGGCTGGGGCGAAAGCCGGCGCATCGAGCGCGCGGACTACGGCTTCCTCGCCCAGAGCGAACGCGTCGCGCGCTTCATCGATACCGTGTCGCCGGAGCGCAGCGTCGTGCTGCTGGGGCATTCGATGGGCGGTGGCATCGCCGCGCTCACGGCCGCGCGGCATCCGGGGAAGGTCGCGCGCGTGGGGTTGATCGACGCGGCCGGCGTGCGCTTCGCCGACAACCGCTTCGGCCTGGACGTGTTGGCCGGACGAAATCCGTTCGGCGTCAGCGATGCACGCACGCTCGAACGCTACCTGGACACGGTGTTCTTCGACGATGCAGCCAAGCCGGTGATCCCGTGGCCGGTGGATCGCATCTACATCGAACGCCGCCGGGCGGACGCGGCCTTCGAGCAGCACGTGCTCGATCGCATCGGCCGCGGCAGCGAGCGCTTCCTGCCCGGCGAAGACGCCGCGCGCATCCGCCAGCCGACGCTGCTGCTATGGTGCCGCCAGGACGCGGTGATCGACGCCAGCGCACTGGAGCTGTACGCCCGACGCATTCCGCAGGCGCAACGCGTCATGCTCGACGGCTGCGGCCACATGTCGATCCTGGAACAACCCGACGCGGTCGCTCGTGCGGTGATCGCGCTGATCGAACAAGGAACATCACGATGAAGCACGCTGCATTGCAGTTGTCCGTTCTCGCGCTCGCCGGCGCGCTCGTCGCGTGCCAGCCGGCGGCCGATCCCAAGGCCGAAGCCGCCGCACAGGCCGCCGCGCAGGAGCAGGCGGCCGAGGAAATGGCGAAGTCCTTCGAGACCGAATACGGAAAGCAGAACTGGGCGCTGGCACGCGCGCACGGCGACGTGCTCGCGGCGAAGTATCCCGCCAGTGCCGCGTTCGCCCGCATCGAAGCGCGGTATGGCGAGGTGAAGGACAAGGCCGCGCAGGAACGCGAGCAGCGCCGCACCGCCGCGTTGTGGACGTACCAGACGCAGCCGGTGGAGAAGGGCGAGCAGGTTTCGGCGTCGATCTACGCCAAGGATCACGTCGACACCGACGGCAGCGGCCCGCGTCCGGTGCAGCTGATCTTCCGCGACCGGCCCGACTGGGGCCGCAGCAGCTACCTCGTGCTGGAGAAGGGCGATTTCGACTGCTACGGCGGCTGCAAGGTGAAGCTGAAGGTCGACGATGCCGCGCCCAAGCCGGTGGACGCGAGCCGCCCGAAGACCGACGAGGCCATCGCCATGTTCATCGAGGACGAGAAGATGCTGTGGAAGACGGTCAAAGGCGCGAAGGTCATCGCGATCGAATTCCCGGTGAAGGCGGGTGGCACGCGCACGGCGGTGTTCGAAGTAGCTGGGCTGGATTCGTCGCGGATGCCGAAGTGGAACTGAGCAGGCGCAAGGCTTCGGCCAGTGCGCTGGGCCTGGCGCTGCTGCTCGTCGCGCTGGCCGGGTGCCGGGAGTCCGGACGATCCGCGGCGCCCGAGGACGTCGTGGCGGGGCTGCGCATTTCCGACGAGCCCGCGGTCCTGCCCGAAACCCGTGTGTCCGCGCCCGAGCCCGGCTCGCCGCGCGCGCAGGCGCTGGAGGCGATGGCAAAGGCCGAGAGGTTCGAGCTGTACTCGCTGCAACCGTGGCAGCCGCCTGCACCGGCGGGCCCCCCGCCCGCTTATGGCACGCCGCAGCGCGAGATCTTCGATCGCGAGCAGACCGCCGCGTGGCGACGCAGCGAGAAGGAGTGGTGCACGCGCGATGCGTGTCTGGATCGCAACAAGATCCTGGGCAGGACAGTCGTTGGTGCGGCGGATGCGGCGGCCGTTCGGGACGCGCTGCATGCGTCGTTGTCCAAGGTCCCCAGCTATGCGGCCGCTTGCATCCCCGAGTATCGCCATGCGATCGCTTTCCAGGCGCATGACCACCGCTACGAAGTCCTGCTTTGCTACGGCTGCGGGCAGGTCGGTATCGTCATCGATGGAGCCGTGGCGCTGGAAGCCGACCAGACCTACGATGGGCGACGAGAAGGCGTTGAACGCGATCCTGCAACGCGCCGGCATCGCGCTGGCGGCGTCGCGTGACGCGCGCGGCTGAAGGTCCGCGTCTCCACACTGCCTTACGCGCTGCATTCGTAAGCTCCTCCCCGATGCCGGCCATGTGCCGTGTATCGGGCGACGCGAGCACGGAAGCCCGCGCCGGTTCGCCAGCCGCATGCGACGCGATCGGATCGCAGTCGGCGCGGCATCGCATTGGGTGGAGGACGCCATGCTCTCCCCACGTCTGCACAATCTGCTGGACCAGGGCCAGGCGCCCTACACGACGCTGACGCACCCGCGCACCGTCACCGCGCACGAGACCGCATCGGCCACGCGCGTGGAGCCCAATCACTTCGCCAAGACGGTGATGATCAAGGCCGATGGACGGCTGGCGATGGTGGTGATGCCATCTGCGTATCGGGCCGATCTCTACCGCCTGTCGTTGGCGCTGGGCGGCGTGCCGGTGGAACTGGCCGAAGAGAGCGAGTTCCGCGAGGCGTTCTCCGACTGCGAGCCCGGCGCGATGCCGCCGTTCGGGCATCTGTACGGCATGCCGGTGTACGTCGATTCGCGCCTGGCGCACCAGGACGAGATCGCGTTCAACGCCGGCAACCACACCGAAGTGGTGCGCATGCCGTATCGCGAGTTCGAGCGCCTGGCCGCGCCGGAGATGCTCTGGCTGGCGCACATGATGTGACGCCGCTTCGCGGCGTCGGGATTTGGGATTGGAGATTCGGGATTCGAAGAAGCGCTGCTCTTGCGAATCCCGAATCCCGATTCTCGAATCCCGGCCTTACAGCGCGTAACCGAACTGCTGCTTGAACTGCTCGCTGAACTCGTCGAAGTCGAAGCGCTGGTTCTGCGTGCCCGGATGCTCGACCTTCAGCGCGCCCATCAGGTTGCCCATGCGGCCGATGGTGAGCCAGTCGTAGCCCTTCTCGATGCCGAAGATCAGGCCCGCGCGGAACGCGTCGCCGCAGCCGGTCGGATCGGTCACGCGGCGCTCGTGCGCCGGCGGGATGTCGAAGGTCTTCTCCGGCGTGTGGATCTGCGAGCCGTTCGGGCCGCGCGTGGTGATGTAGGCCTTCACCCGCTTGACGATGTCGCCCTCGCTCCAGCCGGTGCGTTCCTGCAGCAGGTTGGACTCGTAGTCGTTGACGGTGACGTACTGCGCCAGCTCGATGAAGTTGCGCAGCTCTTCGCCGTTGAACAACGGCATCGCCTGGCCCGGATCGAAGATGAAGGGGATGCCGGCGTCGGCGAATTCCTGCGCGTTCTGCAGCATGCCTTCGCGACCGTCGGGGCTGACGATGCCGAACGTCACGCCCTTCACGTCCTTAACGTGGTTCTCGTACGACCGCATCATCGCGCCCGGATGGAACGCGGTGATCTGGTTGTTGTCGTGGTCGGTGGTGATGAAGGCCTGCGGGGTGAACAGTTCCTGGATGATCTTGACGTGATCCAGCGGAATGCCCTGCTGCTCGAAGTGCTCGCGGTACGGACCGAAGTCCTGGCCGGCGGTGGCCATCGGGATCGGGTTGCCGCCCAGCAGCTTGAGGTTGTAGGCGATGTTGCCGGCGCAGCCGCCGAACTCGCGGCGCATCCGCGGCACGAGGAAGGACACATTCAGGATGTGCACCTTGTCCGGGAGGATGTGGTTCTTGAACTGGTCCGGGAACACCATGATGGTGTCGTAGGCCATGGATCCGCAGATCAGTGCAGACATCGGAAGTACCCAGGTCGAGGAGGCCGGCCGCGCAGGCGGCGTACGGCGGTTGCGAGAAAATCGCGGGAGGCGGCCCAGTGCCGCGCGGGCGCTAGGGTAGCCGCTGGGGGCGTCCACGGCCAGCCGCCGGGAGCGGCCCGCCACCGCGAACTGGCCTAGGACATATCCGAAAGGTGACTGAAGGCGCAGGAAGTACCGGGAAATCCGGGTTTTTTCCTTGCTCGACAAGGGGGGCGTTGTTAGGCTAGCGAACCCCTCGCTCGCCCCTCATTCCACGGCCGATCCTCGATGTTCAAGAAGTTTCGCGGCATGTTCTCCAACGACCTGTCCATCGATCTGGGCACGGCCAACACCCTTATCTACGTGCGCGGCCAGGGCATCGTGCTGAACGAGCCGTCGGTGGTCGCCGTCCGCCAGGACCGCCTGATCGGCGGCAACCGGACCGTCGCCGCGGTCGGCAGCGAGGCCAAGATGATGCTCGGGCGCACCCCGGGCCACATCACGACCATCCGCCCGATGAAGGACGGCGTCATCGCCGACTTCACCTATACGGAAGAGATGCTCAAGCACTTCATCCGCAAGGTGCACAAGAGCCGTTTCCTGCGCCCGAGCCCGCGCGTGCTGGTCTGCGTGCCTTGCGGCTCGACCCAGGTCGAGCGCCGCGCGATCAAGGAATCGGCCGAAGAAGCCGGTGCCCGCGAGGTCTACCTGATCGAGGAGCCCATGGCGGCCGCCATCGGCGCCGGCATGCCGGTGACCGAGGCGCGCGGCTCGATGGTCGTCGACATCGGCGGCGGCACCACGGAAGTGGCGGTCATCGCGCTGAACGGCATCGTCTATTCGGCCTCGGTCCGCATCGGCGGCGACCGCTTCGACGAGTCGATCATCAGCTACGTGCGCCGCACTTACGGCACGCTGATCGGCGAGGCCACGGCCGAGCGCATCAAGCTCGAGATCGGCTGCGCCTACCCGCAGCAGAAGGCCGCCACGGTGGAAGTCTCCGGCCGCAACCTCGCCGAGGGCGTGCCGAAGATGATCACCATCAACTCCAATGAAGTGCTCGAAGCGCTGCGCGAGCCGCTGGCCGGCATCGTCTCGGCGATCAAGCTGGCACTGGAGCAGACCCCGCCGGAACTGTGCGCCGACGTCGCCGAGCGCGGCATCGTGCTCACCGGCGGTGGCGCGCTGCTGCGCGACATGGACCGCCTGATCAGCGAGGAAACCGGCCTGCACGTGCAGGTCGCCGACGACCCGCTGACCTGCGTGGCCCGAGGCGGCGGTCGCGCGCTGGAACTGGTCGACATGCACGGCAACGAGTTCTTCGCGCCGGAATAAGCCGCAGAAGGGGAATCGGGAATCGGGAATCGTTGCGGCTGCGCTGCGGCGTTCCCGGCCTGGTCCCAGTACAAGCATGCCGGGCGGGGCGGGGTGCTCCGCCGGCATGGCAAGCGCACAGGCGCGACGCTCTCCTACTCTCCATTCCCGATTCCCCATTCCCGGCCCCATGCCCACCTACGCCGGCCCACCCACCTCAGCACGTCCCGGTGACGTGGCCGGCACGCTCAAGCTGCTGGCCTACCTCGCGCTGGCGGTGGTGCTGATCGTCCTGGACCACCGGGGCGGCTGGCTCGCGCAGGCGCGCCAGCAGGTGACCCTGCTCGTGCAGCCGCTGTGGATGGTCGCCGGTTGGCCCGGGCAGGTGGTGGAGCGCATCAGCGAGGATGCCGGCACGCTCACCCAGCTCACCGCCGAGAACCGCCGCCTGCGCAACGACCTGATGCTCAATCAGGCGCGCATGGCCCGCCTGCAGACGCTGGCATCCGACAACGCGCGCCTGCGCGGACTGCTCGACGCCGCCGAGCGCGGTCGCCTCGACGTCAAGCTGGCGCCGATCCTGGACATCGACCTGGACCCCACGCGGCAGCGACTGGTGCTCAATGCCGGTACGCGCGACCGGGTGGAGGTCGGGCAGAACGTGATCGACTCCGGCGGCCTGCTCGGCCAGATCATCGCCGTGACGCCGATGTACGCGAACGTGCTGCTGCTCACCGATCCCTCGCACGCGGTGCCGGTGGCCGTGGCGCGCAATGGCGTGCGGCTGGTGGTGTACGGCGAAGGGCGCAGCGACCGGCTGCGCCTGACCAGCGTGCCGCTCTCCAGCGACGTGAAGGTCGGCGACGTGCTGGTCACCTCGGGCCTGGGCGGCCGCTTCGCGCCGGGGTTCCCGGTCGGCACGATCGCCTCGCTCAAGCCCGACGACAGCCGCGCCTTCCTCGTCGGCGAGGTGACGCCGGCCGCGCAGCTCGACCGCGGCCGCGAGGTGCTGGTGCTGCTGTCGATGCCGAACCCGCTGCCGGCCGCCACGGCGTTCACCCCGTCGGATGCCGGCGCAGCGCCTGCCGCGGGCGGAGCCGCGACGGCGGTGTCGCCGGTCGTGCCTGCTGCGACGGGCGGAACCGCGCCAGCGACCCCGACCCCGTCCAGCGGGCCGGCCACGCAGGCCGCACCGAATGCGCCCGCGTCCGCGCCGGTCCAACCGCCGCGCCCCAACGCGCCGCCGGAGGCCCGCCGATGAGCCGCGTCCGTCCGCAATGGGTGCTGCCGCTCAGCATCGTCGTGGCGCTGATGCTGGGCCTGCTGCCGCTGCCGCCGGCCCTGCAGCCGCTGCGGCCGTTCTGGCTGGCGCTCGTGCTGGCCTACTGGGTGATCGAAGACCCCGACCACGTCGGCCTGGGCGTCGCCTTCATCGTCGGGCTGCTGGGCGATCTGGTGTACGGCAGCCTGTTCGGCGAACACGCGCTGCGCCTGGTCGTGATGGCCTACATCCTGCAGCGCTTCCGCGCGCGGCTGCGCTTCTTCCCGATGTCGCAGCAGGCGCTGGCGATCGGCGGCCTGCTGTTGAACGACTGCATCGTCATCGCGGCGATTCACCTCGCCGTCGGCGAACGCACGCCGCTGCCGCTGACCTGGCTGTCGCCGCTGACGGGCCTGCTGCTGTGGCCGTTGGTGTACGTTGGCCTGGATTCCCTCCGTCACGGCCGCTGGAGGGCGCGCTGAGATGGGCCCGCGTCGTCGCGTCCTGAAGAACAGCGCAGCCGAAGCCAACCAGTTCCGCCTGCGCTCCGCGATCGCCTTCATCTGCGTGCTGGCGGCGCTGGCCGGGCTGGGCTTCTGGTACTTCCGCCTGCAGGTCCTGCAGCACGCCGACTACGCCACGCGCTCGGAAGCCAACCGCATCAAGCTGCGTCCGGTGGTGCCGGGCCGCGGGCTGATCCTGGACCGCAAGGGCCGCGTGCTGGCCGACAACGTGCCGGCGTACCGCATCGAAGTGACGCCGTTCGAAGCCGGCAAGACCGACACCTGGCTGCCCTCGCTGGCGAAAATCATCGCGCTGACGCCCGAGGACAAGGCGCGGTTCGAGGACGAGCGTCGCGCCACGCGCGGCTTCAAGCCGATCACGCTCAAGCTGCGCGTCACCGAGGACGAGGCCGCGCGCTTCGCCGTGGACCGCTGGCGCTACCCCGGCGTGGACCTGGTGCCCTACCTCAACCGGCGCTATCCCTACGGCGAACTGCTTTCGCACGTGATCGGCTACGTCGGCCGCATCGACGCCGACGACCTCAAGGACCTGGGCGAGGGCGGGGCCGCGCTGACCCACGTCGGCAAGACCGGCCTGGAGCGCTATTACGAGGAAGCGCTGCGCGGCAAGGTCGGTTACGAGCAGATCGAGACCAACGTCGACGGCCGGCCGATGCGCCAGGTCGGGCATGTTCCGGCCACGCCGGGCGCCGACCTCAAGCTCAGCATCGACCTGGACCTGCAGCAGGCGATGGTGACGGCGTTCGGCGACATGGACGGCTCGGCCGTCGCCATGGACCCGCGCACCGGCGAAATCCTCGCCATGGTCAGCCTGCCGGGCTACGACACCAATCTGTTCGTCAACGGCATCTCCAACGTCGACTACCGCGCGCTGATGGACAACCCGTCGCGCCCGCTGTTCAACCGCAACGTGCTCGGCGGCGGCCCGCCGGGCTCGACGGTGAAGCCGCTGATCGCGCTGGCCGGCCTGGACAGCGGGCTGCGCACGCCCGAGTCGAAGGTGTTCTCCACCGGCACGTTCTACATCCCCGGGCAGAAGCGCGGCTGGCGCGACGCGCACGGCGGTGCGGGCTGGACGGACCTGCGCAAGTCGATCGCCGCGTCGGTGAACTTCTACTACTACAAGCTCGCCTACGAGATGGGCATCGAGCGATTCGACGAATACATGCGCAAGTATGGATTCGGCGCGCCCACCGGCATCGACCTGTCGGGCGAGAACAAGGGCGTGGTGCCGTCGCCGGACTGGAAGCGCAAGCGAACCAAGGAGCCGTGGTACGCGGGCGAGACGGTCAACGCCGGCATCGGCCAGGGCTACTGGATCGCCACGGTGCTGCAGCTGGTGCGCGGCACGGGAGCGATCGCCAACGGCGGCGACCTGATGCGACCGCACCTGGTCTCGGAGCGCCGCGACGGCTACGACACGCCGTGGGTGCCGTTGCCGCAGCCCGCGCCATCGCGCATCACCGACAACGCCAGCAACCTGCGCGCGGTGCAGGAAGGCATGATCCAGACCATCCATGGCGCCGGCGGCACCGGCCGCGCGATGGCGATCGGCGCGCCGTACATGATGGCCGGCAAGACCGGCACCGCGCAGAAGATCAGCCGCAAGGGCAGCCAGAGCTTCGATCCGCATTCGCTGCCCTACCACCTGCGCCACCAGGCGCTGTTCGTGGGCTATGCGCCGGCCGACAACCCGACCATCGTGGTGGCGATCTCGGTCGAACACGGCGGCTTCGGTGGCAGCACCGCGGCGCCGATCGCGCGCAAGATCTTCGATGCCTGGCTGCTGGGCAAGATGCCCGATCCGGTGCCGACCGATCCCAAGTACACGCGCCCGGCCCAGCCGCATGCGGCGCCGGTGACTGCGGTCGCCGGCACGGCGGCCGGTCCGGTGCCGACGTTGCTGCCGGTGGCGGGAACGCCCGTCGCGGCGGGCGCCACGGCTGTATCGAGCCCCTCTCCCGCTGGCGGGAGAGGGGTGAGGGCGAACGAAGCGGCCGTGGTGACTTCAACGCCGCCGGCGCCCTTGCCCTCATCCGCCCTCCGGGCACCTTCTCCCGCAAGCGGGAGAAGGGAAGCGCCGCAGCCGGGACAATCGCAACCGCTGTCGCAACAGCCACCGCAACCCACCCCACCGCAGGAACCCACCCGATGAGGCTGATCCTGCGCTGGCTGTTCGACCTGCTCGTGCGCTTCGCGCGCACGCTCGATCTGCCGCTGCTCGGCGCGCTGCTGGCGCTGATGGTGATCGGCCTGGCGGTGCTGTACAGCGCCGCCGATCACGCCATGGGGCTGGTCGTGCGCCAGGGTGCGTTCTTCGTCGCCGGTCTGGGCGTGATGTGGGCGCTTTCGCGCGTGCCGCCCAACCAGCTGCGCAACTGGACGCCGCTGGTGTTCGGCGCCTCGCTGCTGCCGCTGGTGCTGGTGCTGCTGATCGGCACCGGCAAGCACGGCCGCCACTGGATCAACCTCGGCGTGGTCTACGTGCAACCGGCCGAGCTGCTCAAACTCAGCCTGCCGATGATGGTCGCGTGGTACCTCGATCGGCAGGCGTTGCCGCCGCGGTTCCGCACGGTGCTGATCGCCGGCGTGCTGATCGCCGTGCCGACCGGCCTGATCCTGCTCCAACCCGACTTCGGCACCGCGATGCTGGTTGCCACCAGCGGCGCGTTCGCCCTGTACCTGGCGGGACTGCCGTGGTGGTGGTTCGGCATGGCGTTCGGCGCGGTCGCGGCCGTGGCGCCGGTCGCGTGGTTCTGGCTGCTGCGCCCGTACCAGAAGGACCGCATCCTCACCTTCCTCAATCCCGAGTCCGATCCGCTGGGCACCGGCTGGAACATCATCCAGTCGAAGATCGCCATCGGCGCGGGCGGCCTCACCGGCAAGGGCTGGGGGCAGGGCTCGCAGTCGCACCTCAATTACCTGCCCGAGCACACCACCGACTTCATCTTCGCCGTGCTGAGCGAAGAGTTCGGCTGGATCGGCGTGGGCACGGTGCTGGCGCTGTACCTGTTCGTGATCGGCCGCTGCCTGTGGATCGCGGCGGAGGCGCGCGACGGCTATTCGCGACTGATCGCCGGGGCGCTCGGCCTGGCGTTCTGCGTGTACGTGATCGTCAACGGCGGCATGATCTCCGGCCTGCTGCCGGTGGTCGGCGTGCCCATGCCGCTGTTGAGTTACGGCGGCACGTCGGCCGTCTCGCTGCTGGCGGGATTGGGCGTGGTGATGGCCGTTCGCGCGCACCGGCCGATCTACGCGCGCTGACACACCTGTTCATCGTGCAGGGCAGGGCCGCGCGAACCTGACTCGATGCCCTGTCCTGCATGAACGTGCGGTTCTGGCCATCCGGAGCGCGTGCTACCCTCGCGTCGATGACCCGACGCCACTTAATCCGTAGCGCCGTGATCAGCGCGTCCTTTCTCGCGTTGGCCGGTTGCGCCACCCAGGCCTCCGCGCCCGTTCCGCAGACTTCCACCCCCGCCGCTCCGGCCAGGCCGGTGCCGGGCACGCCTGCGCTGCCCGATCCGGTGCTGCAGCAGCCGCTGGACCTCGCGCGTGCCGCGTTCGTTCGCGAGACCGCCGCGCAGTACGGAATCGACCCGGCCTACATCGAATCGGTGCTGGCGAAGGCGCAGATCCGCGACAGCATCGTCGCCGCGATGTCCAAACCGGCCGAAGCCAAGCCGTGGCGCGACTACCGGCCGATCTTCATCACCCAGTCGCGCATCGACGGCGGCCGCGCCTTCCTGGCCGAGCACCGCGAAGAACTCGCACGCGCTCAGGAGAAGTACGGCGTCCCCGCCGAAGTGATCGTCTCCATCATTGGCGTGGAAACCAACTACGGCCGCAACACCGGTTCCTATCCGGTGCTCGATGCGCTGTACACGCTGGCCTTCGCCTATCCGCGCAGCGGCGATCCGGCCAAGCTGGATCGCGAGAACCGCCGCGAAGCGTTCTTCCGCGGCGAGCTGGCCCAGTTGTTCGCGCTGGGCAAGGAAACCGGACTGGACATCACCGCGCTCAAGGGCAGCTACGCCGGCGCGATGGGCTGGGGCCAGTTCATGCCGTCGAGCTACCGCGAGTTCGCGGTGGACGGCAACGGCGACGGCAAGCGCGATCTGTTCAACAACCTCGACGACGTCTTCGCCTCCATCGCCAATTACTTCGTGCAGAAGGGCGGCTGGGTGCGCGGCGGGCCGGTGACGGTGCGCGCCAATGCGTCGGCCAATGCGCAGCCGATCGAGCCGGAAAGCCTGGATCCGCTGTACACGATGAGCGACCTGGCCACGCGCGGCTTCCGCCCGCTGCAGCCGGTGACGCCGCCGGAACAGAACGCCACGGTGGTGAAGCTCGACGGCGATGCCGGGCCGGAGTACTGGTTCGGCTTCCGCAACTTCTACGCGATCACCCGCTACAACATCTCCAAGCACTACGCGATGGCGGTGTACCAGTTGAGCCAGGCGATCGCCGGCAACGGTGATGCGCCGGTCGCGGCCGCACCCGCAGGACAGCCGTCCGCATGATGCGCCTGCCTGCCCTCGGCACCGTGGCCGCCCGGACGCTCCTGGCGGTCGCGGTGGT
The DNA here is from genome assembly GCF_016735495.2 of Lysobacter sp. MMG2. Classification (GTDB taxonomy): domain Bacteria; phylum Pseudomonadota; class Gammaproteobacteria; order Xanthomonadales; family Xanthomonadaceae; genus Lysobacter_J. Next base: position 1,580,510 of record NZ_JAERQY020000001.1, on the reverse strand, counting down.
CTGTCTCGCCGCCTGCGCGAGTTCGCCGAAGAAGTCTGCTTCGCGGCCCACAGCCGCGCCGGATCGTGGCGGCGTGCATCACGCACCGCTTCCCGGAAGCAAGAAGAAATCGCCTTACGCCCCGGCCCAGGAAGACCCGAACACGCGCGGCCACTACACCGCCGGCGGGCTCTACAAGCCGGGCGTGAAGGACACCACGCCGGACTACGTGCCCGACGTCGATTCCATCCCCGAGCCCGAGGTCACGAACGAACCGCGTTCGGCCGTGGGCAATCGCCCCAGCTACGTCGTGCTCGGCAAGACCTACAAGGTGATGGACGACACCAAGGGGTATGTGGAGCGCGGCACGGCCTCGTACTACGGGCAGAAGTTCCATGGACGCCGCACGTCCAACCTGGAGGTGTACGACATGTACGCCTTCACCGCCGCGCACAAGACGCTGCCGCTGCCGAGCTTCGCGCGCGTGACCAACCTCGACAACGGCAAGTCGGTGGTGGTGCGCGTCAACGACCGCGGCCCGTTCCACGAAGGGCGCGTAATCGACCTCAGCTACGCCGCCGCGGTGAAGCTGGGCATCACCCAGAAGGGCACGGGCAAGGTCGAAGTGCGTGCGCTGAAGCCGGGCGACGACGCGCCGATCTACGCCTCCGCGCCGGAGCGGCCGACTGCCCAGCCGACGCCTCAGCCCACGCCCCCCGCACCGCAGAAGTCGCCCAGCGCTATGGACCGCCTTGTCGCCGCGATCCCGGTCGGCACCGCCGGCGCCGCCGTGTTGCCTCCGGGCGTGCGCATCGCCACCGGCAAGCCCACGCCGATGAACGCGAACGGTGGCAAGTTTGCCGGCGCCGTCGCATCGGTCCAGTCCGCTGCCCCGAGCCCGGCCGTCACCGCGCCCATCGCCCTCCCCGCCGCCACGGTGCCGGTCGCGGCCCCCGCGTCGGCCGGTGGCGACAAGGTCGTCTTCCAGGTCGCCAGCTTCACCGCCCGCGCCAACGCCGACCGCGCGCTGACCCGCCTGCGCGAGGCCGGCATCGACACCGCCCAGCTCAGCGACGCCAGCGCCAACGGCCAGACCATCTGGCGCCTGCGCGTCGGTCCGCTGCAGGCCGCCCAGGCCACGGAACTCGCCGCCCGCATCGCCGGTCTGGGATTCGGGCAGCCGCAGCGCGTCCGCGACTAGAATTCTTCCCACTCTTGCCAATGGCCGGCCTGACGCCGGCGCCCGGAGCCGTACCGAAAATGAAAGTCCCCGCTCTCGCCAGAGCCGCCGTCGTCGCGGCCGCTGCCACCCTCGTGGCCGGCCTCGCGCTCGCCCAGACCACGCCCGCGCCGCGCACCGCGCTGCCGGCCGCCAGCGAATCGCTGCCGGTGCCGCCGCCGCCGAAGATCACCGGCACCGCCTGGGTGCTGATGGACGCCGCCAGCGGCAACATCCTGGCCGGCGAGAACTACGACACCCGCCTGGAGCCGGCGAGCATCACCAAGGTGATGACGAGCTACGTGATCGCCGCGGAAATGGCCGCCGGCAAGGTCAAGGGCGACGACCAGGTCATGATGACCGAGAACGCCTGGCGCGTCGGCGGCGCCGGCACCGACGGCAGCTACTCCGGCTTCGAGGTCAACAAGACCGCGCCGCTGCTGGAGATGGAAAAGGGCATGGTGGTGCAGTCGGGCAACGACGCCGCCATCGCGCTGGCCGAGCATGTCGCCGGCAGCACCGACGCCTTCGCCGCGCTGATGAATCAGTACGCCGCGCGCATCGGCCTGAAGAACAGCCACTTCGTCAACCCGACGGGCCTGTCGGATCCGGAGCACTTCTCCACCGCGCGCGACCTGGCGCTGCTGGGCCGCGCGCTGGTGCACGATTTCCCGGTCGCGTACTCGTACAACCGGATCAAGGAATTCACGGTCGGCCCGATCACCCAGTCGAACCGCAATCGCCTGCTGTGGCGCGATTCCACCGTGGACGGCATCAAGACCGGCCATCACTCCGGCGCCGGCTATTGCCTCATGGCGTCGGCCAAGCGCGGTGACCAGCGCCTGATCTCGGTCGTCATGGGCTCCACGTCCGACGACCAGCGCACCAACGACAGCCAGGCGCTGCTCAACTGGGGCTTCCGCTTCTTCGAGACGCACAAGCTCTACGACACCGGCAAGGCCGTGGCGAAGCAGAAGGTGTGGAAGGGCGCGTCCGACGAAGTGCAGCTGGGCGTCGACGAACCGCTGCTGGTAACCGTGCAGCGCGGCAAGTACAACCAGCTCAAGCCGATGATGGACGTGCCCAAGACGCTGGTCGCGCCGATCACCAAGGGCCAGAAGATCGGCACGGTGAAGGTGATGCTGGACGGCAAGGTCGTCTCGCAGCGTCCGCTGGTCGCGCTCAACGCGGTCGAGCAGGGCGGCTTCTTCAAGCGCCTGTGGGACGAGTTCTGGATGTGGTGGGAGTCGGACTGATCCGACCTCGCACTCACATAGCAAAAAGGCCGGCGCAAGCCGGCCTTTTTTGTTGGGCGTGTCTTGTTGGGCGTGGAACCGGCGTCAGAGCAGCATCGCGGCCAGCATCGGCAAAGGCACGCAGGCGTAGCCGAACAGCCAGCCGATCACCGCGCTGTGGCGGCCCTGTCGCAGCAGCCGGGCGGTGACGAGGTACGTCGCCATGGCCAGGGCGTACAACAAAGCGATGCACGGTGCCGCGATCGCGAGCGCGTCTGCCGTGCCGGTCTCGCCATAGCCGGCGACCATCAGCGACAGGATCAGCGCCAGCGCGGCCAGGGCCGAGGTGTGGACGGCCAGCAGCGCGATCAGCGCGCGGTGGGAGAACGCAGGGGTCATGGGCCGGGCCGGTGTTCGAGCCCGCGAAGTCTCGGCGCGCGCGCCGTCCGTCGAAATAGGACGAAGTCTGAAGAGGCCGCGAGGCAGGCGCCGCGTCGCGAACGAGGGGCGGTCGGCACGTGTCCGTCTTCGTCCGGATGAACAGGAAGTGCGCTTGGCGGCCTGACGCTGCAACGCCTGTGCAGGCCGGAAACCGGGTTGGGTTTGCCGGGGGGCAGACCCATAATGACCGCCATGGAAATCAAATCCGACAACCCGGAACACGGCTTCCAGTTCCCCGGCACGTTCGAGTTGAGCGCCATGGGCGCGGCCGAGAAGGACCTGGAAACGGTGCTGCCGACGCTGCTGCTGGATGCAGGCATCGAAGTCCTGCACGAAACCGTCAACTGGAAGCTGTCGAGCAACGGGCGCTATGTGTCCGTGCGGATCAGTTTCCGTGCGACCAGCCGCGAGCAGTACGACCTGGCGCATCAGGTGCTGCGCGAACACCCGGAAGTGAAGTGGACGCTCTGAGCGAGCCGGTCGTCGTCGCGCCCGAGCCGGCGCCCACCGTGCCCTCGGCCCGCCTGCGCGACCTGGGCCGCCGTGCCTACGAGCCCGTCTGGCACGCCATGCAAGCCTTCACCGACGCGCGCACGGCGGACACGCCCGACGAACTGTGGCTGGTCGAGCACGACCCGGTGTTCACCCTCGGCCAGGCCGGCAAGGACGAGCACGTCCTGTTTCCCGGCGACATCCCGGTGATCCACGTCGACCGCGGCGGCCAGGTGACCTACCACGGCCCCGGCCAGATCGTGCTGTACCCGCTGCTCGACCTGAAGCGGCTGAAGGTGGGCGTCAAGGAATACGTCCACCGGATCGAGCAGGCCATGATCGACACGCTGGCCGACTGGAACATCCTCGCCCAGCGCCGCGACGGCGCCCCGGGCGTGTACGTCAACGACGCCAAGATCGGCGCGCTGGGCATCCGCGTGCGGCGCGGCTGCACCTTCCACGGCCTGGCGTTCAACATCGCCATGGACCTGGAGCCGTTCCAGCGCATCAACCCCTGCGGCTATCAGGGGCTGCAGGTGACCTCGATGCTAGACTTGGGCGGCCCGTCCGGGCTGGATGCGGTGAAGCCGGTGCTGATCGAGCACGTCGCCCGCCAGTTCGGCCTCGACGTCCAACCGGCCCCGCCGCCGACGTTCTGACCCCCATTCCGACGCGCTCCGCAGACCGGGGCCGCCGCTCCAGAGATCCACGCACGCCATGACCGAGTCCGCTTCCAAGACCATCCCGCTGTCGGTGGTGAGTGGCGACGCCGCGCCGTCCACGTTGCAGCCCGGCGTGAAGCAGGTCGCCGGCGACAAGATCGCGCGCTCGCCGGTGCAGTTCGCCGACGCGCCGGTGCTGCGCAAGCCGTCGTGGATCCGCGTTCGGATTCCCTCCGGCAACTCGGTGCAGCAGCTCAAGGCCAAGCTGCGCGAGAACCGCCTGGTCACGGTCTGCGAAGAGGCCAGCTGCCCGAACATCCACGAGTGCTTCAGCCACGGCACGGCGACCTTCATGATCCTCGGCGAGGTCTGCACCCGCCGCTGCAGCTTCTGCGACGTCGCCCACGGCCGTCCGAAGCCGCCGGATCCGGCCGAACCGCTGAGCCTGGCGACCACCGTCGCCGACATGAACCTCAAGTACGTGGTGGTCACCAGCGTCGACCGCGACGACCTGCGCGACGGCGGTGCCCAGCACTTCGTCGACTGCATCGCGGCGATCCGCCACCACAGCCCGCGCACCAAGATCGAGGTCCTCACGCCCGACTTCCGCGGCAAGGGCCGCATGGAGCGCGCGCTGGAAATCCTGGCGACGAACCCGCCGGACGTGTTCAACCACAACGTCGAGACCGTGCCGGACCTGTATCGCAACGTCCGCCCGGGCGCCGACTACCAGTGGTCGCTGACCCTGCTGAAGAAGTTCAAGGCGCAGCACCCGGAAGTGGCGACCAAGAGCGGCATCATGCTGGGCCTGGGCGAGGCCATGGAGCAGGTGCAGGCCACGCTGCGCGACTTGCGCGCGCACGACGTGGACATGATCACCATCGGCCAGTACCTCCAGCCCAGCCCGCACCACCATCCGGTCCTGCGGTACTGGACGCCGGAGGAGTTCAAGGCGCTGGAGGAGTACGGCATGAGCCTGGGCTTCACCCACGTCGCCTCCGGCCCGCTGGTCCGCTCCTCGTACCACGCCGATCGCTCCGCGATGGAAGCCGGCTTCGTCGCCGCCTGATCGGCCTTGTTCCGCTCACGCGCCTTTGATCGGGAAAGCCCGAGGCTTACCCCTGCCTGACCGCTGCCCGTCGCCCAGCTGAACACGCAGCCATGAATGGGCGAAATGCGGCTGGCGGCACGCTAATTCCCGTGGACGGCGGGTGACAGCCGCCGCAACTTTCGGCACTGTGGGATTGTCCAAACGCCGTCCATTCTGCGTTTGACTCCTCAGGTTCTTCCTGATCTGCAACCCCTATGACGGCTGCTCCTCGGCCGCGCGAAGCCTCTCGATGAAAGCCAAAACCGCACCTGCCTCCGTCCTCGTCGCCTTCCTGCTGACCACGCCCGTGGCGTTGCTCGCGCAGTCCGACAGTGCTGCCGACAAGAAGACCTCGCAGGTCGAACTGCCGGAGCGCGAGAAGCCGAACCTCATCAAGTCGATGGAACCGTCGCCGCTGCCGCGCGCGGCGACCGCCGACCAGACCACGGCCGCCAAGCTCGTCTACGGACTGCTTTCCGACAGCCGCTACGCGTACCGCCCGGTCACGCTGGACGACATGCTCTCGGCCGACATCTATAAGCGTTACCTGGAAGCGCTCGACGGCGGCAAGCAGTTCTTCACCGCGCAGGACATCGCCAAGTTCGATGCCTACAAGCTGAAGTTCGACGACGCGATCAAGAGCGGCGACCTCGCGCCGGCCTACGCGATCTTCTCGACCTACAAGCAGCGCGTCGATCAGCGTGTGGGCTATGCGCGCAACCTGCTCAAGCAGGACATGTTCGATTTCACCGGCAGCGACCGCTACGAGTACGACCGCGAGGACGCACCGTGGGCGACCGATAATGCCGCGCTGGACTCGCTCTGGAAGGCGTCGGTGCGCAACGACTATCTGCGCCTGAAGCTCGCCGGCAAGAAGCCGGAGGAGATCCGCAAGACGCTGGACAAGCGTTACACCAACATGGGCAAGTCGATCGCCGAGCTCAAGGGCGAGGACGTGTTCCAGACCTTCCTCAACAGCTACGCCAACTCGGTCGATCCGCACACCGACTACTTCACGCCCAAGACGGCCGACAACTTCAACGTGTCGATGTCGCTGTCGCTGGAAGGCATCGGCGCGGTGCTGCAGAAGCAGGACGACGTGGTCGCGATCCGCGAGATCGTGCCCGGCGGCCCGGCCAGCAAGTCCAACAAGCTCAAGCCCGGTGACCGCGTGGTCGGCGTGGGCCAGGGCGACAGCGGCCCGATGGAAGACGTGATCGGCTGGCGCATCGACGATGTCGTCGCCAAGATCCGCGGCAACAAGGGCACGAAGGTGCGCCTGGACGTGATCCCGGCCGAAGCCGGCCTGGACAGCCAGCCGCAGCGCCTGGTGCTGGTGCGCGACAAGGTGCGCCTGGAAGACCAGGCCGCCAAGTCGAAGGTCATCACCATCCCCGGCAAGGACGGCGCACCCGAGCAGCGCATCGGCGTGATCGAACTGCCCGGCTTCTACCAGGACTTCGAAGGTCGCCGGAAGAACAGCAACGATTACGCCTCGGCCACGCGTGACGTCGCCAAGCTGCTGGAAGAGCTGCGCGGCAAGAAGGTCGACGGCGTCGTGCTCGACCTGCGCAACAACGGCGGCGGCTCGCTCAATGAAGCCATCGAACTCACCGGTCTGTTCATCGACCGCGGCCCGGTCGTGCAGGTGCGCGAGTCCGGCGGCCGCGTGAGCGTGGAAGGCGACAGCGACACCGGCATCGCCTGGGAAGGCCCGCTGGCGGTGCTGATCAACCGCGGTTCGGCTTCGGCATCGGAAATCTTCGCCGGCGCGATCCAGGATTACGGTCGCGGCCTGGTCATCGGCGAGACGAGCTTCGGCAAGGGCACGGTGCAGAACCTGGTCGACCTCGACCGCTGGCCGGCCAACGAAGAAGCGCGCTTCGGCCAGGTGAAGCTGACCATCGCGCAGTTCTTCCGCGTCAGCGGCGGTTCCACGCAGAACAAGGGCGTGGTGCCGGACGTGGCCTTCCCGGTTTCGGTCGACGCCAGTGAGTACGGCGAGAGCACGTACGACAACGCGCTGCCGTGGACGCGCATCTCGGCCGTGCCGCACACCACCTACGGCAACTTCAGCCCGCTGCTGCCGAAGCTGGAAACGCTGCACACCACGCGCATCGCCAACGACAAGGAATTCCAGTGGTGGAGCGAAGACGTCGCGCAGTTCCGCGAGGAGCGCGCCAAGAAGTGGGTGAGCCTCAACGAAGCCGAGCGTCGCGCCGAGCGTGACAACGAGGACGCCAAGCGCAAGACGCGCCAGGAACAGCGCAAGGCGCTGGGCCTGGACCTGGACCCGCTGGCCGACGACTACAACGACGACGGCCTGGCCGCGAACGAGCGCGACATCGCCAAGGATGCCGAGCGCGAGAAGCTGGCCGACAAGCGTCCGGACCCGCTGCTGCGCGAATCGGCCGCGATCCTGGCCGATGCCGTGCGCCTGTTGAACAACGACCGCCAGCTCTCGGCGCAGGTGCTGCCGACGGCCACGACGGCCGGCCACTGGGCCGACTGACGGGTTCCCAGGCTGCGCGCGAATCGCCCCCTGACTCAGGGGGCTACGTCTCGCGGGCCGCCAGTGCATCCGAGGCGGACATCGCAAAGAACGGATAGCGGGCGCCTCAGGGCGCCCGCTACGCTTTGGGCCATGAACACGGCACGCCAACTTCGCGACAAGCTCGACCACGCCCGCCGCCTGCTCGACGACGGCGAGCCGACGCTGGCCGACCTCGCGGTCGCCGTCGGCCTCAGTGCCTCGCACCTGCAACGCCAGTTCGCCGCGCGCTTCGGCCTCAGTCCGGCGCAGTATCTCGCCCAGCGCAAGCTCGGCGCGCTGAAGGGCGCGCTGCGCGAAGGCAGCGACGTCAGTGCCGCGCTGTACGACGCCGGCTACGGCTCGCCTTCGCGCGTGTACGAAGGCGGCGCGGCGAAGCTGGGCATGACGCCCGCACGCTACCGCGCCGGCGGTGCGGGCGAGCAGATCCGCTGGAGCATCGCCGACACCGCGCTGGGGCAGGCGCTCGTCGCCACCACCGAGCGCGGCATCTGCACGATCGAACTCGGCGACGATGCGGCGGTGCTGGAAGCGCGTCTGCACGAGGAATTCCCCAAGGCGCAGCTCGAACGCGTGGATGCCGGTCGCGATGAATTCCTTGCGCCGCGCCTGCGCGCCGTCGCCGATGCGCTGGCCGGCAAGCAGGCGCAGGTGCCGGTGGACCTGATCGGCACCGCGTTCCAGAAGAAGGTGTGGGATGCGCTGATGAAGATCCCGCGCGGGCAGACGCGCAGTTATGCGCAGATCGCGCAGCAGATCGGCCATCCGAGTGCGTCGCGCGCTGTCGCCAACGCGTGCGCGAACAACCACGTCGCCATCGTCGTGCCTTGCCATCGCGTGATCCGCGGCGACGGGTCGCTCGGCGGCTATCGCTGGGGGCTTCCGCTCAAGCAGCGGGTGCTGGAGCGCGAACAGGCGGCGTAGTGCCCCGCCGTCCGTCGCGACGATGACGCGGGATTGATCCGGATCAAACATCGGTGCGCAGGCCGCGGGAAGGTGGGGGTACATCCACCCCGGAGTGCGCCATGTACCACCACATCTGCATCCCGACCGATGGTTCGCCGCTGTCCGATCACGCGGTCGAACAGGCCTTGTTACTGGCGCATGCATTGCACGCGCGGGTGACGGCGTTGTGCGTGACCCAGCCGCTGCACGTCTTTGCGGTGACGCCGGAGCAACTGGTCGTCAGCGGCGAGGAGTACGGGCGCAGCGCGCAGGAGGCCGCGTGGCGCCACCTGCGTACCGTGATCAGCCGCGCGCATGAACTGGCCGTGCCGTGCGAGCCGATCGTCGTGGAAGACGAATTTCCGTACCAGGCCATCATCGCCACCGCCGCCGATCGCGGCTGCGACCTGATCGCCATGGCCTCGCACGGGCGTCGCGGCATCAAGGCGCTGGTGCTGGGGAGCGAAACGCTGAAGGTGCTGACGCACTCCGCGATTCCCGTGCTGGTGTATCGCGCCGAAGCATGATGGCGTGACGAAGGCGCCTCCGCGCCCAGCAACGTTTCCTGCCGACATTGCCCGACCTCTCCCATTGCAGGAGAGGTCCACGCGCAGCGCGCCTCGCCCCGCTACCGCTTCCGCTTCACCGGCGCCCGCGTCGGCACGTGTAGCCCGGTCTTCACCACGTCGAACACCATCCGCGTCTCGTAGCGTTTGATGTTGCCTTCGTCCATGAAGAGCCGATCGGCGATCTCGCGGCAATGCGCAACGCCCGTGGTGCACAGGATGACCAGGTAATCCCACTCGCCGGCCAGTGAGTAGCACTGTTGCACCTCCGGCGCGGCGCGCATGCGATGGTGGAACGCGGCGTGCAGCTTGGCCGACTCGCGCTCCATGGCCACCAGCACGGTCGCCAGCGTGGTGGTGCCCAGCAGCGCCGGGTCGAGCACCGCGATCTCGCGCATCAGTCCATGCCGGCGGTAGCGCGTGATGCGCCGCTGCACGGCGCTGGCCGACAGCCCGACCGCCTCGCCGAGCGTCGTCAGCGTAGCGGCCGAATCGCGCTGCAGGAGCTCCGGCAGGCGATGGTCGAATTCATCCAGTGCGAGCGGCGATGCGGGCATGCAAAATTTTTGCGCGCAAGCGCATGATTAATCAAGCATGTCGCGGGGCGGTGGCGTTACGCTTGATGCATCCGAACGACCCCAGGCACCGCGCGCGCAGCGTCCTTCGCAAAGGATGCTCCGACCAGCGCGGTGCCCGTGGTGTCTTCGGTGCAGACGGGCCGCAACGCTGTGTTTCGACGGCCCGCTGTTCACGAAAGCAGTTGCAGTGCCTCACCTCCCCCCACGTCCGGAACCCGCATGAGCACCGCTGCACCCACCGTCGACCGGGCCGCGCCCGGCGCGCTGGCCGTCGCCTTCGCCCTGGCCTCGGTCTACATCCTCTGGGGCTCGACCTACCTCGCCATCCGCTTCGCGTTGGAGAGCTACCCGCCGTTCCTGCTCGGTGCCGGTCGCATGTTCCTGGCCGGGCTGATCATGTATGCGGTGCTGCGCGCGCGCGGCGTGCCGTCGCCCACCGGCAAGCAGTGGCGCACGCTGTGGATCCTCTCGATCTGGATGGTGCTGTTGTCCAACGGCCTGGTGAACCTGGCCGAGACCGAGGTCGGCTCCGGCCTGGCCGCGATCGCGGTGGCTTCCATGCCGCTGTTCGCCGGCGTGTTCGCGATGCTGCGCGGGCGGCATCCGTCGAAGATCGAATGGGTCGGCCTGATCATCGGCTTCCTCGGCGTGCTGTGGCTCAACGCGGGCAGCGAACTGTCGTCGTCGATGCTGGGCCTGGTGTGCCTGGTCATCGCGCCGATCGCCTGGGCCTGGGGCTCCATCTGGAGCCGCGACCAGGACCTGCCGCAGCCCTTCATGTCCGCCGCCGGGCAAATGCTCACGGGCAGCATCTGGATGCTGATCGCCGCGATGATCCACGGCGAGCGCATGACGCAGATGCCGTCGCTGTCGGCCACCGGCGCGATGCTCTACCTCGTCGTCGCCGGCTCCATCTTCGGCTTCACCGCCTACATCTGGTTGCTGCATCACGTGCGCCCGGCGCTGGCGACCAGCTACGCCTACGTGAATCCGCCGATCGCGGTGATGTTCGGCGCGCTGCTCGGCGGCGAGCATTTCACCGCGCACGATCTGGGCGCGATGGCGGTGATCCTGGTCGGCGTGGTCATCATCACGCTGGCGAAGGCGCGCGCATCGCGGCCGGTCGCACCGGCGCCGACCTCGGAGCCGGCGGCATGAACGACGCCCACGCCACCCGCAACGGGCTGTGGATCGCGGCGGCCTCATTCGTCCTGTGGGGCCTGATGCCGTTGTACTGGCACCTGCTCAAGGCGGTGCCGTCACTGCAGATCGTCCTGCATCGCATCGTGTGGAGCGCGCTGCTCGTCGCCGGCTGGCTGGCGTGGAAGCAGGGACGCGGCTGGCTGCGCGCGGCGCTGGCGCGCCCGCGTGCGGCGTGGATGCTCGGGCTGAGCGGCCTGCTCATCTCGGCCAACTGGGGCCTGTACGTGTGGGCCGTGAACGCCGGGCATGTCGTCGAGAGCAGCCTGGGCTACTTCATCAACCCGCTGATCAGCGTGGTGATGGGCGTGGTGTTCCTGCACGAGCGCCTCAACCGCGTGCAGTGGGTGTCGGTCGCACTCGCCGGGCTCGGCGTGGCGTGGTTGACCTGGCAATACGGGCAGCCGCCGTGGATCGCGCTGGGACTGGCGCTGACGTTCGGGCTGTACGGACTGATCCGCAAGCTGGTCGCGGTGGATGCGGTCAGCGGTCTGGGCGTGGAGAGCGTCTATCTGTTCCTGCCCGCGCTGGCGCTGCTGCTGTGGAGCGAGACGCACGGCGGCGGCGGTTTCGTCGGCGGTTACGGCCTGGGCGCGGACCTGCTGCTGATCTTCGCCGGCGCGCTGACTGCGTTGCCGCTGATCGGCTTCGCCTACGCCGTGCGCCGCGTGCCGCTGTCGGTGGTGGGCCTGATGCAGTACATCGCGCCGACGATCCAGTTCCTGCTCGGCGTGCTGTTCTTCGGTGAAGCCTTCGATCGCGACCGCGCGACCGGCTTCGTCTTCATCTGGATCGCGCTGGTGATCTTCGCCGGCGAAGGCCTGTGGCGTGCGCGGCGTCAGTCGGCGCTGCCCGCCACGGCATAAGAGGAGCTACGTCATGGACAAGACGACACTGAGCGCGCTGGCGCTATTCCCCCTGCAACTGGAAGCGCACTACAAGGCGATTCCGGCCGAATACCGCCACTGGACGCCGCCCAGCTGGGACGGTATTCCCAGCGAGCACTTCACTGCGATCGAACAGTTGTGCCACGTGCGCGACATCGAGATCGAGGGTTACCACGAGCGCATCCGCCGCACGCTGGAAGAATCGCATCCGCTACTCCCGTCGATCGACAGCGAACCGCTGGCCGTGGAGCGCCGCTACGGCGATGCGGACGCGGATGCGGTGCTGCACGATTTCCGCGATGCGCGTGCGCGCACGGTGGAGACGATCACGCGGCTGGACGCGGCGCAGCTGGCGCGCACGGCGCAGTTCGAAGGTTATGGGCCGCTGACGCTGCGCAGCCTCGTGCACTACCTGTGCAGCCATGATCAGCAGCACCTGGCGGGATTGCAGTGGTTGCTGGGGAAGATCGAGTCGGAGCGGGTGGTGGTGTAAGGCGCAGTCGCCGCTGCGGCTTGTTCAAGCCGTCATCCCCGCGAAGGCGGGAATCCAACATTCAGGCGTGTGACGCTCTTCGGCAGTGGTGGCGCAGCTGACGCCTGGATGGTGCCGCCATACGGCGGCCCAAAAGACCCCGCCTGCGCGGGAATGAAAGAAAGGCCGCGATTGCTCGCGGCCTTTCCGTCTTCAGCCACAAGTGGCGATCACGCCGCCCGCAACGCCTCCGTCACCGGCAATCGCGCCGCGCGCAGCGCCGGGAACAGACCGCCGACCAGGCCGATGCCCAACGCCCACATGATGCCGTTCCACAGCAGCGCCGGTGAAACCTTGAACTGGAACATCACCTGGCTGAAGTTGTTGCCCAGCGTGGACACGCTGTAGCCGTTGAACACCAGCCACGCCACCGCGCCGCCGAGGAGGCCGCCGATGAGCGCCAGCAGCATCGTCTCCAGCATCACCGCCACCACCACCGGCAGGCCGCGGAAACCGATGGCGCGCATCGTCGCGATCTCGCGCGCGCGGCCGGCGACGGCCGCATACATCGTGTTGAGCGCGCCGAACACCGCGCCCACCGCCATGATCGAACCGATCACGATGCCCAGCACGCGCAGGAACTTGCTCAGCCCTTCGGACTGCTTGGCGTAGTAGTGGCGCGTGGTGTCGACGTCGAGCTTCAGGCGCGGGTCGGCGGCCATCGCGGCCTTGAGCTGGTTGAAGCCGTCCTTGCCGTCCAGCTTCACCGTCACCGACTGGTAGGCGCTGCGGCGGTACGTCGAAGCCAGCGTCTCGCCATCGGCCCACAGTTCCGAGTCGTGCGAATCGCCCGATGCGAAGAAGCCCACCACGGTCCAGATCTGGTTCGCCAGTTCGATCTGCGAACCCGGCTTGAGATCGTTGAACTGCTGGTCGACGTACTGCTTGCGCGCGCCCTGGCCGATCACCAGCTCGCGCATGCCCGGGTTGAACTTGCGGCCCTCGACGATCTTCACCTGCGGACGCAGCGCCCACGCCGCTTCGCCCACGCCACGAAGCTGCGCGTTGGCGTCGGTGTGGTCGGCGCGGGTGACCATGTTCACCACCTGCGACAGCTCGGGCGAGATCGCCGGACGTCCGTCCGGGCCCTTTGCGATGCCGGCCAATGCGCTCACCAGCGGCACCTGGTCGCGGGTGATGACCGAGTTGGTCTCCGCCTGCGAACCGCCGCGCAGGATGATCGCGGTGCTGTCGTTGCCGGTCTGCTTGAGCGTGGCCTCGAAGCCCGCGCCCATCGCCAGCATCGCCACCAGCACGCCGACCACGCCGGCGATGCCGACCACGATCACGCTCGAAGCACCCCATCGCTGCGGCAGGCTGGCGATGCCGATGCGCGTGGCCTCCAGCGCCAGGCGTCCGGTGCGCGTGAGCACCAGCCAGAGCGCCAGCGCGACGACGAGCGCCAGCACCGCGTACCACGGCAGCATCGTCCACACGGCCAGTCCCGCGACCAGCGCCAGCACGACGCCGGTGTTGCCCAACCACTTTCTTGCACGGCTCATGTCGTGTCTCCTGTCAGCGGCCCGCGAGGGCATCGACGATGTTCAGGCGCATCGCGCGCATCGCCGGCAGCAGGCCGACGACCACGCCGATGACGACCATCAGCACCAGACCCAGGCCCCAGGTCGCGGCGGGCACGTTCGGCAGCTGGATCAGGCCCATGCTGGCCTGGCTCACCGCCGGCATGATCAACGCCGCCAGTCCCAGGCCGATCAGGCCGCCCAGCACCACCAGCAGCGTCGCTTCGGCCAGCACCAGCCACAGCACGCTGCGATTGGAGAAGCCGATCGTCTTGAGCACCGCCAGTTCCGGGATGCGCTCGCGCACTGCCTGCGCCATCGTGTTGCCGGTCAGCAGCAGCAGCGTGAAGAACACCGCGCCCATGATCGAGGTGACGATCAGGCCGATGTCGCCGATCTGCTTGAAGAAGGCCTGGTTGAAGGCCTGCTCGGTCTGCGTCTTGGTTTCGTGGTCGGAGTTGTCGGAGAGCTTGTCGATCGCCTGCGCCACCTGGTTGGACTGGTCGGCCTTGGCGACATCGACCACGTACCAGTGCACCTGGCCCTTGATGTAGTCGTTGGCTTCGTCGAAGTACTTCCAGTTGAACATCAGCTGCTTTTCTTCGCCCTTCCGCTTGTTGTCGTTCATGCGGAAGATGCCGACCAGCTTAAAGTTCCAGTTGTTGCTGCCCTTGGTCGGGAAGATGGTGGCCTGCAGCGGGATCGTGTCGCCGATCTTCCAGCCGTGCAGCTTGGCCAGCGCCTCGCCGACGATCGCGCCGTCCTGCGTGGCGTAGAACGCCTTGAGCTGGTCGGCGGGGATCACGTACTCCGGGTACAGCTCGATGTAGCCCGGGCCGACGGCGAAGTTGGGGAAGAAGTTCTTCGGATCCTGGTAGATGCCGCCGAACCACGTCGCGTAGGACGCCTTCGTCACGCCCGGCACGCTTTCGATCTGCGATTGCAGCCGGTACGGCAGCGACTGCGTGATCGACAGGCGCGAGGTGGTGATGAGGCGGTTGTAGCCGGAAACGTTGGCGCTGGTGTTGAACGCCACGCGGACCGAGTCGAGCATGCCGAACAGCAGGAACGCGGTCACCACCGACAGCAGCGTCAGGAAGGTGCGCGTCTTGCTTCGGAACAGCGCGGCCCAGATCAGGTGCAGGTATTTCATCTGCGCGTCCTCAAGGTGATTTCACTCCCTCCCCTGCGGCGCAGGGGAGGGTTGCGGAGGGGTTGCGAGCCGCTTAGCGGCGAGCTCGGCGCTTGCGCGCCTCGGACCCCCTCCCAACCTCCCCCTGCATGCAGGGGGAGGAGCAAGGAATCGATGTCAGTGCTCCACCGCAAGCTCACGCTCCACGAGCGTGCCCTTGTCCAGATGGATCGTGCGTTGCGCGTGGTCGGCGGCCTTGGGATCGTGCGTGACCATCAGGATGGTCTTGCCGTGGTCGCGGTTGAGCGACTGCAGCAGCGCGAGGATCTCCTCGGCGGATTGGCGATCCAGATCGCCCGTGGGCTCGTCGCAGATCAGCAGCGTCGGGTCGGACACGATCGCCCGCGCAATCGCCACGCGCTGCTGCTGGCCGCCGGACAATTCGTTCGGACGGTGCTTGCCGCGATCGGCCAGGCCCACCAGCTGCAATGCGATCTCCGCATTGCGCTTGCGCTGCGCCGAGGACAGCTTGGTCAGCAGCAGCGGCAGCTCCACGTTCTTCTGCGCATTGAGCGTGGGCATCAGGTTGTAGAACTGGAACACGAATCCGACGTTCTGGCTGCGCCAGTGCGAGAGCTGGCCGGCCGTCATCGTGTCGATGCGCTGGCCGTCCACGGTGATCTCGCCGCCGGTGGGCGAATCCAGCCCGCCGATGAGGTTGAGCAGCGTGGTCTTGCCAGAACCGGACGGACCCATCAGCGCGACGAAATCGCCCTTGGGGATGTCCAGGTCGATGCTGTGCAGCACCTCGACCTTCTCCGGACCGCGTTGATAGGTCTTCCTCAGGTTGCGGATCGAAACCAGCGTAGCCATTGCGACGTCCTCGAAACGATGAAAGGGGGACTGCGTCCTGCGGTTCGTAAGGCCTTACTCGCTTGCGGAATCGGACGCCGACTCGGCGTCCGCCGCGGCGACGCGCACGCGGTCGCCGTCGGCGAGACGTTCGGGAGGATCCAGCACCACCGTCTCACCGCCTGCGAGTCCCTGCGTGACCTCGCGGTCCTCGCCCAGGCTGCGGCCGACGGTGACCTCGCGGCGCTGCGCGCGATCGTCGTTGACGACGAAGGCGACCTGCTTGCCATCGCGCGAGGCGATCGCCGCGGCCGGCACCAGCACGCCCGGCTTCTGCGCCGGCGCGTCGGGCTTCCTGGCTTCCAGGAAGCTCACGCGCACGCCCATGTCGGGCACGATGCGCGGGTCCTTCTGCTTCAGCGCCACGCGCACCTTCACCGTGGCCTTGCCGCGGTCGGCGGCGGGAATGATCGCGATCACCTCGGCCGGAATCTTCCAGTCCTGGTACGCGTTGAGCGTGGCTTCCACCGGCATCTTCGGCTGCACGCGGCCGATGAAGGCCTCGCCGACTTCCACTTCGATCTCGAGCGAATCCATGTCGACGATCGTGCCGATGCCGGTGCGGGTGAAGCCGCCGGTGGCGAGCGGCGAGACGATCTCGCCCGGCTGCGCCGCCTTCGCCGTGACCACGCCGGCGAACGGCGCGCGCACGATGGTGTTGTCCACGCCGATGTCGGCGATGCGCAGGCGGTCGCCGGCGACCTTGGCGTTGCGCTCGGAGGTGATGAGCTCGGCGCGCAGCGAATCGCGCGCGGCGATGGCCTCGTCGTACTGCGCCTTCGACACCAGCTGCTGGTTCACCAGCGTCGACAGGCGACGCGCATTGGCCTCGGCCTCCGACAGCTGCGCTCGCACGCTTTCCACCTGGCTGCGCGATGCGCTGTGCTGCGCGCTGGCGAGCGTGCGTTCGGCGTCGGCGTCCAGCGGATCGAGCGTGGCCATCACCTGGCCTTCCTCCACGCGCATGCCTTCCTCGATGAACACCTCGCGTACCTTGCCGGTGATCTTCGCCGACACCGTCGCCATGCGACGCGCGACCACATAGCCGGTGGCATCCAGCACCGACGCGCTGCTGCCGCCGTTGCCGATCGCGGTGACGGTGGCGGTCTGGACTTCCACGCCGCGTGAGCGGCCGAACACCGCCCATGCGACGAGCACCAGCACGATGAGTGCGGCCACGGCGGCCAATGCGATCCACAGCCCGCGGCGCGATGCCGGGGGCGGTGGTGTCGAGCGGTCGATCCGCAATTCCTTCAGCAGGTCGGCAGAGTTGTTCATCGACGATCCGGACGATGTGAAAGGGGAGAAGTGTGGGCAGTCCGACCGCGCCTGCGCTAGGGGCCGGAAGTAACTTTCTGCCGCCAGGGCGGCCAGGACAGCGCCAAGCCTATTCGATGCGGGCCCGCGCGGTCACCTGATGTCTGTCATGTGTTCGCCGTGACGGCTGCGACTGCCGCGCCAGAACGCACCCGCGCAGGATGCCTTCACTCGGGACGATCCCGCATGGAGAGCAGGCGATGAACAGCGAACACGCGGTGCTGGCGCGGCTGGACGGGGTGCACAAGTCGTTCGGCCCCATTGAGGCTCTCGCGGGCGTGGACCTCACGGTGCGCGGCGGCCAGATGCTGGCATTGCTGGGCCCCAACGGCGCAGGCAAGAGCACCGCGATCGGACTGCTGCTCGGCCAGGGCAGGGCGGATGCGGGCACGGTGTCGCTGTTCGGCGCGTCGCCGCACGAACTCGCCGTGCGCCGCCGCATCGGCGTGATGCTGCAGAGCGCGGGCATTCCCGACATGTTGAAGGTGTCCGAACTGTTAGCGCTCACCCGCAGCTACTACGCGCAGCCGCGCAGCGTCGCCGACTGCGTGATGCTTGCCGGACTCGACGGTCTGATGGACCGGCGCTACGGCCGCCTCTCCGGCGGACAGCAGCGGCGCGTGCAGTTCGCCCTGGCGATCTGTGGACGACCGAAGCTGCTGTTCCTCGACGAACCCACCACGGGCCTGGACATCGAGGCCCGCCGGATGCTGTGGCGCGCGATCCGCGAACTGGTCGGCGAAGGCTGCGGCGTGCTGCTGACGACGCATTACCTGGAGGAGGCCGAAGC
This sequence comes from Lysobacter sp. MMG2, assembly GCF_016735495.2. Taxonomy (GTDB): domain Bacteria; phylum Pseudomonadota; class Gammaproteobacteria; order Xanthomonadales; family Xanthomonadaceae; genus Lysobacter_J. The sequence continues at coordinate 1,562,462 of NZ_JAERQY020000001.1, read as the reverse complement.
GCTGGCCGATCGCGTCGTCGTGCTCCAGCGCGGGCGCGTGATCGCGCAGGGATCGGTCGACGAACTGCGCGGCCATCTCGCCCAGCGTCGCATCCGCTGCTTCAGCGCCGTGGCCGCCGAGCGCGTGGCGACATGGCCGTGCGTGATGGAAGCGCGTCGCGACGGCGCGCGCCTGGAAGTGATCGCCGAATCCGCCGAACCCGTCGTGCGCCGTCTGCTCGCCGAGGACGCGGCGCTTACCGAACTGGAAGTGTCGCGCGCCGGACTGGCCGACGCCTTCCTCGAACTCACCCGCGAAGACAACCGGGAGGCTGCGTGATGAACACCCTTGCCAGCATTGCATCCAGGCCGGACACCACGCTGCGCAGCTACCGGCTGGAAGCGAAGTACGAGTTCCTGCGCCTGCTGCGCACGCCGATGTTCGCCGTGCCGACGCTGCTGTTTCCCACGCTGTTCTACGTGCTGTTCGGCGTGCTGCTGGCCGGCTCGCGCGGTGGCGTCGCGGCGTCGCAATACCTGCTGGCGACCTACGGCGTGTTCGGCGTCATGGGCGCGGCGCTGTTCGGCTTCGGCGTGAGCGTGGCGATCGAGCGCGAGAACGGGTATCTGGAACTCAAGCGCGCACTGCCGATGCCGCCCGGCGCGTACCTTCTGGCGAAGATGGCGATGGCGGCGTTGTTCTGCGCGATCATCTCGCTGCTGCTCGCGGTGCTGGGCGCATCGCTGGGCGGCGTGTCGCTGGCGCCGGGGCAGTGGGCGATGCTGTGGCTGGTGAACATCGCCGGCGCGCTGCCGTTCTGCGCGATCGGCCTGTACATCGGCAGCCTGGTCGGCGGCAGCGGCGCCCCGGCCGTGGTCAACCTGGTGTACATGCCGATGGCATTCCTGTCCGGCCTGTGGATGCCGCTGAGCGTGCTGCCGCCGGTGTTCGTCCAGCTCGCACCGCTGTGGCCGGCGTGGCACCTGGGGCAGCTCGCACTGAAGGTAGTCGGGCGCGATGCCGGCGCATCGGCGGTGATGCACGTCGCCGTGCTGGCGGCGATCACCGTCGTCTTCTTCCTGCTCGCGCGCCGCCGTCTTTCGCGCTGACGAACCCGGGGCTACAGTCATGAACACGCGCCACACCGACGGAGTCCGCGCCATGTCCGGATCGATCAAACCGGCGTTGCTGCGCTGGCGGGGACGCCTGATCCCCGAAGCGCTCGGCCTGGGCTGGACGCCGTTCTTCCTGCTGGGCTACCTGAGCTTCCTGTTCCTGCCCACGCTGCTGGCGTGGATCGGCGAGAACGATCGCGTCTTCGGCGGGCGCACGCAGCTGTGGCCGACGCTGGTGTCGATCGCGCTGTTCCTGCCGCTGTACTTCGCCGCGTATCGGCAGATCGGCGCGAGGAAGGTGGCCTGCATGCTGGCGATCGCCGCGCTGGGTTACCTGGTGCTGCCCAGCAATCCCTTCGCCAACACCTACCTGATCTACGCGTGCGGCTTCGCGGCGACCGTGGGTGGCCCGCTGTGGCAGCGACTGGCGTGGATGGCGGCGATGCTCGCCGGCCTGCTGGTGGAGATCGTGCTGCTGCGCTATCCGGTGTTCGTGTTCCTGATCACGCTGATCGTCGCGGTGGCGGTGTTCTTCGGAAACCACCATTTCCTGGAAAGCCGCCGCAAGCAGGCCGCGCTGCAGCTCTCGCACGACGAAGTGCGCCGGCTGGCCGCACTGGCCGAACGAGAACGCATCGGCCGCGACCTGCACGACCTGCTCGGCCACACGCTGTCGCTGGTGGCGCTGAAGTCGGAGCTCGCAGGCAAGCTGGTGGAGCGCGATCCGCAAGCGGCCGTGCGTGAACTGTCGGAGGTGACGCGCATCGCCCGCGACGCGCTCGGCCAGGTGCGCAGCGCGGTGACCGGCATCCGCGCGGCGGGCGTGGCGTCGGAACTGGCGTCGGCGCGTCTGCTGCTGGAATCGGACGGCGTGGTGTTCCACTACGAGTTCGCGCCGATGGCATTGCCGGCCGAGGTGGAAACCGTGCTGGCGATGACGCTGCGCGAAGCGGTGACCAACATCCAGCGCCACGCGCGCGCGCGCAACGCACGCGTTCGCCTGCACACGCAGGGCGAGGAAGCGGTGTTGCACATCGAGGACGACGGACGCGGCGGCGCGATCGCGCCCGGCAATGGACTGAGCGGCATGCGCGAACGGCTGGAGGCGCTCGGCGGTCGCCTGCGCGTGGACTCCACGCCGGGGCAGGGCACCTGCGTGCAGGCGCAGGTGCCGTTGCCGCGAATGACGATGGATGCGCCCGACGCCACGGCGCTGCGCACGCAGGTGCCGCCCGCCGCGGCCTGACCTGCGCGCGCAGTGCTAACGTGCGCGCAGTCCGCTGGAGGCGCAGGCGATGATCGGAGTGGTGCTGGCCGAAGATCAGGCGATGGTGCTGGGCGCGCTGTCGGCGTTGTTGCGTCTGGAGTCCGACATCGACGTGCTCGGCACGGCCACCGACGGCGAGGCCGCATGGAGCCTGCTGGAGCGCATGCAGCGCGAGGGCCGCGTGCCGGACGTGCTGGTCACCGACATCGAGATGCCCGGCCTGAGCGGCCTGGAACTCGCGCAGCGCATGCAGCGCCACGGCTGGGCGACGAAGGTCATCATCGTCACCACCTTCGCCCGCGCGGGCTTTTTGCGCCGCGCGCTGGAAGCCGGCGCCAGCGGTTATCTGCTCAAGGACGCGCCGGCCGAACAACTGGCCGAGGCGATCCGGCAGGTGCATCGCGGCGGCCGCGCGATCGACCCGCAGCTGGCGGTGGACGCCTGGGGCGAGGCCGATCCGCTCAACGAACGCGAGCGCCAGGTGCTGCGCCTGGCGGGCGAGGGGCTGACGGCGGGCGAGATTGCCGCGCGCCTGCATCTGTCGCAGGGCACGGTGCGCAACTACCTGTCCGAATCGATCGGCAAGCTCGGCGTCGGCAATCGCATCGAGGCGTATCGGTTGGCGCGGCAGAAGGGGTGGTTGTAGGGGCGCCAGTGTCTTGGCGTCCCGTTAGGGGCGATTGCCTCGCGCACCCGTCATCCCGGCGAAGGCCGGGACCCAGGCCGTCACGCCGTCCGCATCCTATGCCGTCATTCCAGCGAAGCTGGAAGCCACCTTCGCTTTGATCCAAGCAACAGCGCAGCGCGGACATGCGTGCGCGAGAGCCAGCGCGTCTGCCTCCGTTGCCCCTCACCCCAACCCCTCTCCCGGTGGGAGAGGGGCTCATCGCGCCATCGGCGCAGTGGGGCGGGAGGCAGGAATCAAACGCCCGCGTGCCGCTTCAACAACGCATACGCCCCGCGCAGCCCCTGCGCCTCGCCGCCGGCCGGACGGCCCGGGCGATCGCTGTCGTTCCAGCTGTACACGTCCAGGTGCGCCCACTTCTGCGCGGGCGGGACGAAGCGGTCCAGGTACACCGCCGCCGTGATGCTGCCGGCCATCTTCGACGGCCCGCCGTTGGCGATGTCGGCCACGTTGCTCAGCAGGTAACGCACGTACGGACGCCACAGCGGCATGCGCCACAGCGGATCGCGCAGCTGCATGCCGGCCTCGAGCCACTGCTGCGCCACGCCTTCGTCGTTGCTGTACAGCGCCGGCAGGTCAGGGCCCAGCGCGATGCGCGCAGCGCCGGTGAGCGTGGCGAAATCCAGCAGCAGCTGCGGCTGCATTTCCACGGCGTAGGTCAGCGCGTCGCAGAGGATCACGCGGCCTTCGGCATCGGTGTTGTCGATTTCCACCGTGATGCCCTTGCGCGTGTCCACCACTTCGCCCGGGCGGAACGCGTTGGGGCCGACCGCGTTCTCCACCGCCGGCACCAGCAACGTGATGCGCAGCGGCAGGCGCTGCGTCATCACCAGCTCGGCCAGCGCGATCGCGTGCGCCGCGCCGCCCATGTCCTTCTTCATGTTGCGCATGCCGTCGGCGGGCTTGAGGTCCAGGCCGCCGGTGTCGAAGCACACGCCCTTGCCGACGATGACCACGTGCGGGTGCGACTCGTCGCCCCAGCGCAGGGTGATCAGGCGCGGCGCGCGGTGGCTGGCGCGGCCGACGGCGTGGATCGCGGGGAAGTTGTGCGTGAGCAGGTCGTCGCCGCTGAACACTTCGATGTGCGCACCGAAGCGTTCGGCGATCTCGCACGCCACCTGTTCCAGCTGGTCCGGGCCCATGTGCTCGGTCGGCGTGTTGACCAGATCGCGCACGCGGATGCAGGCGGCCAACTGCGCGAACGCGTCCGCATCGCCCTGCGCAAGCGCGAGCTGCGCCGGCGCGCGCAACGGCGTGCGGTAGCGGTTGAAGCGGTAGCAGCCCAGGCCCCAGCCGAGCTGGAACGCCGCCTGCGCCTCGGCCGGCAACTCGGTCGCCAGCGAAAATGCGCGCGGCGGCAGTGCGAACGGCGCATGGCCGTAGGCGAACGGGTCGAGCGGATCGCCCACGCCGATCACCGCGGCGGCGATGCCGCCGTCGGCCGCAGGCAAGGTGATGGTGGAGAACGGCGAGCCGTCGAAGCCCTGCGCGTCGAGCCAGGCGCCGACCGCGGCCGGCTGCGTCGAGCGCCACTGGGCCAGTCCGTCGCGCGTGACGACGTGCAGCGGCAGTGCGGCGGTGGTGGTGATGTCGACGAATCCAGTCGGCAGGCTCATGCGGCAGCGGTTTCCGGTGATTGCGCCGCGTCCAGCCAGTCGGCCAGCCCGGCGAGGGTGGTGAATTCAAGGTCGGGGCGGACGTCCGCGTGCGGCCAGTGCGCGCCGGTGCGGTTGATCCAGCAACTGCGCAGGCCCGCGCGCTGCGCGCCGAGCACGTCCATTTCGATGTCGTCGCCCACGTGCAGCACGTCGGCGGGCGCGAGCGGAAAACGCTCGCAGGCGGCGTGGAAAATGCTCGCCGCCGGCTTGGGCGTGCCGTGTTCGCGCGCGCCCAGCTGGAAGACGAAGTGCGTGCCGATGCCCACGCGCGCCAGGTCGGCATTGCCGTTGCTGATGGCCGCCAGCGGCACGCGCGCGGCCAGGCGCGCGAGGGCATCGAGCGAATCGTCGTAGAACTCCACGCGGTTGCGCTCGTCGTAGAAGGCTTCGAACGCGGCGTCGGCGTGCAGCGGGTCGTCGCCGGCCAGCTCCATCGCGCGTACCAGGCTCAGCTTGCGCAGCAGGCTGAAGTCGTGGGCGAGGTCGGGGCGTTCGAAGTAGATGCGTTCGCGCAGCTCGCGCATGGCCTCGATCGGGAAGCGCTGCGCCGTGCGCGGGCAATGCGTGGTGAGCCAGTCGTGCAGCACGCGCTCGACCCGCGCGCCGATGGGCGCGAAGGGCCACAGGGTGTCGTCGAGGTCGAGGGTGATCGCGCGGACGGGGAAAGCCATTCCCCGATTTTAGCCTTACTGCGCCGCCCGCCCGTTCGTCGCATGCGCGAGCCCGCGAGACGGGGTTTGCGGACGCGGTCCCGGTTCCCCGGTGCGCGGGGGTGTATCCAGCTCACGGCACGCGCGGAGCCCGTTCCGGCCCACCGGCGTGCGTGCCGACGGCCCTGTCGCCGGGCGCGCCCAGGACGGCTCGCGCGCCGCGGTCCACGGCGGCTTGTGCCGCCTCAAGGAGGAAAGTCATGCGCATTCCACGCCGATCCACGCTCGCCCGCCTGCTGGGCATCGCCGCGCTGGTGCTGGTGCTCGCCGGCACCGCCAGCGCCGGACGTTGGCCCTACATCCAGACGTTCTACGACGAAGCCGGCAACGCGGTGGGCTGGCAGATCGGCCACTGCGACAACAGCTACAGCTTCCACGGCGTGCGCACGCCGGTGTACACGATCGAACGGTTGCAGTGCCCGGATCTGTAGTTTTTCGCTCCCTCCCCTGCTTGCAGGGGTGAGGAGGGACGTTTGCGCGCCACTGGCGCGCGTCCCGACGAACGCCTCCGGGCTGTGCCCGGAGGCCGCGGGGTTGGGGAGGGGTGAAGTGCACAGCGCAGGAGCCTGACCGCGAGCATCACTGCATTGCTCTCCCCGAGCCCTCACCCCAACCCCTCTCCCGCAAGCGGGAGAGGGGCTCAACGCGGGATAGGGCCCATGACGAGGCTCACTCCAACAACTTCGCCCACCCCGTCAGCCCCTCGATGCGCGCCAGCACCAGCTTCACGCACACGAGCATCGGCACCGCCAGCAGCAGGCCGACGATGCCCCACAGCCAGCCGAACACCATCAGCGCCAGGATCAGCACCAGCGGCGACAAGCGCATGCTGCGGCCGAGCACGATCGGCGTGATGATCTGGCTTTCCAGCGTGTGCAGCGCCAGGTACAGGCCCGCCGGCAGCAGCGACGGCCACAGTTCGTCGAAGGCGACGAACCCCATCAGCAGCATGATGACGATGCCGATCAACGGACCGACATACGGTGCGAAGTTGAGGATCGCCGCCATCGTGCCCCACAGCAGCGCTTCCTGCATCGGCACGCCCAGCCAGTACAGCGAACCGGCCAGCGCCAGGCCCACGCCGGTGTTGATCACGGTGATGGTGAGCACGTAGCGCGAGATCGCGCGCTCGATCGAAGTGAGGATGTCCACCGTCAGCTTCTTCTGCTGGCGCGTGGGCAGCAGCGCCATCGCGTTGCGCTGCAACTGTTGGCCGTAGACCATGAAGAAGAACGTCAGCAGCACCACCGCCAGCACCGAAGCCACGCGTCGCGGCGTCGCGGTCAGCGCCTTGTAGGGCTCGTTGAGTTCGGTGCGGATCACCTGCACGGGTTTGCTGGTGCTTTCGCCACCGGCCGCACGCGCGATGTTCTGCGCGGCCTTGTTCGCATCGAGCATCGGCTTGGTCAGGTCGCGCAGCTTCGGCGCGATCTGCTTCATCTCGCGCGGCACCTGGCGCACCCACTCGCTGGCCGGCTCGATCAGCTGATTGCCCAGCGCACCGGCCGCGGCCAATCCGCCCAGCAGCACCAGCAGCGCGCCGAGGAAGCGCGGCACGTACAAACGTTGCAGCCCGCGCAGGATGGGGTTGCCGATCAGCGCGAAGAACATCGCCAGCAGGATCGGCAGGATCAGCTCCTGCGCCGCCCACAACGTGAATCCGACCGCGAGCGTCGCCAGCACCATCGCCGCGCTCGAGGAGCGCGGACGCGGCGAGACGGGACTGGGAGGAAGTTCGTCGCCTTCGTCGGCGTGGACGATGTCGTCGGAGGCGGGAGGCGCCGGTGGCAGCGCGCTCATGGCGCCACCTGGTCGACCGTGGCGGTGCGCGCCGCGCGCATGCGTAGTTCGGCCTGCGCCAGCGCGAGCGCTTCGTCGACCTCGCCAGGCGGCGCGACCGCGTCGGGCGGCACCGCGCGCTGCGCGAAACCGGCCCCGGTCGCCGAGGTTTCCGCCGCTTCGGCCTGCACCTGTTCGTTCGCCTCCGTCGCTTCCTCGGCGGCGACCTTCGCGCTGCCGCCCGCGACCAGGCTGGCGACCATCGACACCATCTGCATCAGCCCGCCGCTCTTGCCGATCGCACGCAGCGGCTCGGCGCGACCGACCACGAAGCCGCTCACCAGCCCCGCCGTCACGATGCGCCACGGCGTCCACGCCGCAAGCCACGACGACTTGAGCTGGCCCAGGTCGGCGGCGACGGTGCGCTCCCTCTCCTCGAGCACGTCCTCGGCCTGGTGAACCTTGGCGACGAGCTGCTTGAAGCTCAGCGTCTTATGGGGCTTGCGGTCGGCCATGGTCAGGGCGGAGTGATGTGGGTGCCGTTGCCGGAGTGCTTCAGCTTCTCGGCATCCTGCCGCAGATCCTTCGCCGCCGCGCGCGCCGATTCGGCGGAGTCGGGCGTGGGCATGAGGTCGGCCAGCTCGCCGATGCCCAACCGCGCCAGCTGACGGCGCGTGGCCTGCATGCGTGTGTATTCGAAATAGTGCGCCGCGCGCAGTCCGGCGTAGACGGTGACGACAAGGCTCAGGCCCGCGGCGATCAGCATCGAAACCAGCCACGAGATGCCGAAGCTGCGCAGCAGCGCCACCAGCGTGGCCATCAGGAACAGCCACGCCGAGGCGCCGAACACCACCGCCACACCGGCGAAGGTCAGCGCACGCCCCAGCGCGCTGCGTGCCAGCGACAGGTCCGCGGCCACCAGCGTGCGGAACGCACGCGCCGAATCGGCCGCCGCCCCCAGGCTGGCCTTTGCCGTACTGCCGATGTCGCGCAGCGACTCGGCCAGGTCCGGCGGCGGTGGCGCCGCCGGGTCTTCGTGTTCGCGACGCTCGTCGGCCTCGCTCACGGGGGCTTACTTGTCGCCGCTGCGGGCGAGCTTGGCGAGGATCCATCCCGCCGCGAAGGCCACGCCGAAGGAGGCCAGCGGACGTTCGCGGATCAGTTCGGCGGCGCTGTCGACCAGATCGCGGCCCTTGTCCATGAGCGCGTCCATCTGCTCGCGCGCGGCACCGCCGGCGTTCTCCGCCGCGGCGATTCCGGCCAGCGCGCTGTCGGCCAGGTCCGCCTTGACGTGGGCCTTGCCCACGCGCAGTTCTTCGCCCGCTGCCGCGGCGGCACCGCGCAGCGCGGAGCCCGCATCGCTGGCGGCCTGTTTCACATGACCGCCGGCCTCGCTGAGGTTGCTGCGCAGGCCGTCGCGGTAGCTCGCGGCGCCGGAGGCTGCCGAGCTGTTGTCGCCGGGGTTGGTGGGATCGGTGGGGCTGGTGTTCATCGAACGGCTCCTGTGTGACTGGGTATTGCGGATCCGCACCGCCGCCACGGCGTCACTGCATCAGCAGGTCGGCCGAGCGGTTGCTGCGGAGAATGCGGAGCACCAACTGTGCAGGACGCTGCGTGAAGCTCGCGCGGAAGCCCGGCAGATCATCGAAATTGCCCGTGTTGGACGCGATCACCACGTCGTCCTTGCGCAAACGGTTCGCTTCGGCGCGGCTGCCGCTGGCAACGGACGCCACCATCACGCCGGATAGACCTGCCTGACGCAGGCGCTCGGGCAATTCAGCGAACACCGCACCCGACAGGCGCGGATCCAGTTCCAGGCCCTGGAACGACTTGGGCTGCTCGCGCAGCGACGCATTGAGCGTCAGCGGCTTGCCGTCGCGGCGCACGTCCAGCGCGATGCGGCTGCCCACGGCCTGCAGGCCTTCGTAGTTGCGCAGTTCGTCGTGGCTGTCGATGCGCTCGCCGTTGGCGGCAAGGATCACATCGCCCACCTTGACGCCCGCCGCCGCCGCCGCGCTGCCGGAGAACACCTGCGTCACCACCGCGCCGCGCGTCTCGCTCAGGCCCAGCGCCTTGGCGAGGCGGTCGTCCACGTCCTGCGACTCCAAACCCAGCGAGCCGCGGATCACCACGCCGTTGTTGGCGATCAGCTGGCCCATGATGTTGCGCGCCAGGCTCGTGGGAATGGCGAAGCCCAGCCCGATATTGCCCGCCATCGAACCGCGCGGATTGAAGCTGGCCGTGTTGATGCCCACCAGCTCGCCGTTGAGGTTCACCAGCGCGCCGCCGGAATTGCCCGGATTGATCGACGCGTCGGTCTGGATGAAGTTCTGGAAGCCCAGCCCGCGCAGGCCCGTACGCCCCACCGCCGAGACGATGCCGGACGTCACCGTCTGGCCGATCCCGAACGGATTGCCCACCGCCACCACGAAGTCGCCCACGCGCAACGCGCTGGAATCGGCCATCGGCAGCGCGGTCAGGTTCGAAGCGTTGATGCGCATCAGCGCCACGTCGGTGTCGGGATCGGAGCCCACGAAGTCGGCCGTGAGCGTGCGCCCGTCGGCCAGCGTCACGGACACCTCATCGGCCCCTTCGATCACGTGGTGGTTGGTCAGCACGTAGCCGCGCTGCGCGTCGACGATCACGCCCGAGCCCAGCGACTCGTTGATCCGCTCCTGGCTCAGCTCCGGGAACATGCGCCGGAACATCGGATCGTTGCCGAACGGGCTCACCCGCACGCGCTGCTTGGTGTGCACGCTCACCACCGCCGGCGTCACCTTGGCCAGCATCGGCGCCAGCGAGGGCAACGGCTGCCCGCCCACGATCGCCGGCAGCGCGGCCACGGTCGGCGTGGTCACGGCGGTCGCCGGGGCGGCCTGGGCGGGCGCCTCCAGGCCGTCGCGCACCGCGATGGCGACGAAGCCACCGAAGGCGGCGGCGAGGGACAGGGTGAGCAAGGTCGGCAGAGGGCGCATCGCGTCGTTCTGGGAAAAGGTGAATGGGCGTGGGAGGCGTCGGCAACGGGGCACCGCGTCCCCACCGCGGAGACGGTCAGTGTCCGTGAACGGCATTAAATATGCGATGAAGTTTTGCCCCTCCAGGGCCCGATCCAAGCGTGCCGACGGTGCGTCGTGCACGTTTGCACGGAGGCGGCAAGCGTGCGAATCAAGCTGCTTGACCGCCATCACAGTGATGTGACTGCCATCAAAAAAATCGTTGACACTTCCCGGGGCCGGGGGTAGCTTGAGCCTTCGCTGCCGCCACTACATCTAGTGGTCATGGCGGTGGCGAGGACCCAAATTTGGGGTTCCGTGCTTGGAGTTGCTTGACTGGCGGCGCTTTCGGGGGAGGGCGCATGGCGGAGCAGGATGAGCGGAGATTTCCAGAAAAACCCATGCCGTCGCGCCCGCTGAAAACGCGGTTGCGGGCATAGCCGTCGGCGGCCTCCAGGCACGTGGCCACGACGGTGCAGTACCCAACATAAGAATCCACCGGCGTGCCGGACCGATACGGCGACGCCACAGCAAGGAGACAGGACAGGCATGAGCACAGTGCGCCTCGAGGCGGTCAAGACAGCCGCGGCGGATCGGGCCGATCCCAACAGGGACGTCCCCATGCAGCCCGCCTCCCAGGACATCTGGGACAAGAAGTACCGGCTGAAGACCAAGACCGGCCAGGCGGTGGACGCGGACATCGACGCCACCTACCAGCGCGTCGCCAAGGCCCTGGCCGAGGCCGAGCCCACCGCCGAAAAGCAGCAGTACTGGAACGAGCGTTTCGTCTGGGCGCTGCGCCGCGGGGCCATTCCCGCCGGCCGCATCACGTCCAACGCCGGCGCGCTGGAGCACAAGCCCGCCACCTCGACCATCAACTGCACCGTCTCGGGCACCATCGAAGACTCGATGGACGGCATCCTGGAGAAGGTCCACGAAGCCGGCCTCACGCTGAAGGCCGGTTGCGGCATCGGCTACGAGTTCTCCACGCTGCGCCCGCGCGGCGCGTTCGTCGCCGGCGCCGGCGCGTACACCTCCGGGCCGATGTCCTTCATGGATATCTACGACAAGATGTGCTTCACCGTGTCCTCGGCCGGTGGCCGTCGCGGCGCGCAGATGGGCACGTTCGACGTCGCGCATCCCGATGTGAAGGACTTCATCCGCGCCAAGCGCGAAGACGGCCGCCTGCGCCAGTTCAACCTGTCGCTGCTGATCACCGACGGCTTCATGCAGGCGGTCGAAACCGACGCCGACTGGCCGCTGGTCTTCCCGGTGAACATCAAGGAGCGCGGCGACCTCGACATCGAAGACGCCACGCAGGTCGTGTGGCGCGAGTGGCCCACGCACCGCAACTACATCGTGCGCGACGACGGCCTGGTGGCCTGCAAGATCTACGGCCACATCCGTGCCCGTCATCTGTGGGACATGATCATGGTCTCGACGTACGACTACGCCGAGCCGGGCTTCATCCTCATCGACCGCGTCAACGAGATGAACAACAACTGGTGGTGCGAGAACATCCGCGCCACCAATCCGTGCGGCGAGCAGCCGCTGCCGGCGTACGGCGCGTGCCTGCTGGGCTCGGTCAACCTGACCAAGTTCGTGCGCGACGCCTTCACCGACAAGGCCTCCTTCGACTGGGAGGAGTACAAGGAAGTCGTGCGCGTGTTCACCCGCATGCTCGACAACGTCGTCGAAGTGAACGGCCTGCCGCTTCCGCAGCAGCGCGAGGAGATCATGCGCAAGCGCCGCCACGGCATGGGCTTCCTCGGCCTGGGCTCCACGGTGACCATGCTGCGCATGAAGTACGGCAGCAAGGAATCGTGCGAGTTCACCGAGCGCATCGCACAGGAAATGGCCGTGGCCGGCTGGGAAATGGGCCTGGCGCTGGCGAAGGAAAAGGGCGCCGCGCCGATCATGGAAGAGCGCTTCGAAGTCACCGCCGAGATGCTGCGCAAGCGTCCTGAAATGAAGAAGGATGGCTGGAAGATCGGCCAGGAGATCCCGGGCCGCGTCCTGCACGCCAAGTACAGCCGCTACATGCAGCGCATCGCCGAAGTCGCGCCCGAGCTGGTGGACGAGCTCGCCGAGACCGGCGCGCGCTTCACCCACCACAGCTCCATCGCGCCGACCGGCACGATCTCGCTGTCGCTGGCCAACAATGCCTCCAACGGCATCGAGCCCTCGTTCGCGCACCACTACAGCCGCAACGTGATCCGCGAAGGCAAGAAGTCCAAGGAAAAGGTCGACGTCTACAGCTTCGAGCTGCTGGCCTACCGCGAGCTCATCAACGCCAAGGCCATGCCCTTCGCCGAAGACGCCGGCGCGCAGCTGCCCGACTACTTCATCGCCGCCGACGACATCACGCCGAAGGAACACGTCGACGTGCAGGCCGCCGCGCAGAAGTGGGTGGACAGCTCCATCTCCAAGACCGCGAACGTGCCCACGGATTACCCGTACGAGCAGTTCAAGGACATCTACCGCTACGCGCACCAGCAGGGCCTGAAGGGCTGCACCACGTTCCGCTTCAATCCCGCCGCCTTCCAGGGCGTGCTGGTGAAGGAAGCGGACCTGGAGAACACCACCTACCGCTTCGAACTGGAAGACGGCAGCGTGCTGGAAGTGAAGGGCAACGAACAGATCGAATACGACGGTGAAATGCACACCGCCGCCAACCTGTTCGATGCACTGAAGGAAGGCTATTACGGCAAGTTCTAAACTCGCTCGTCATTCCCGCGAAAGCGGGGGCAGTTGGGCCGCCGAATGGCGGCACTCTCCAGCGACTTTGGAAGCTTTACCGAAAAGGCAGGAGGCGGCCCACCGCCTCCACGCAGAAGTACCGGCTTCAACGCCGTGGGCCGCTTCCGCGTTCATGTTCAGGCCCGCCGCGGGTATAGCATCGACTTCGCAACACGTGCTTTTGCTTTGTTCGACCCCGATTACCGAACCGCCAAACGAATGAGACGCCCGTCAGGAGGGCAAACATGAGCAATGGCAACGGAGTCACGGCGACCCTGACGCAGGCCGCCGAGAACGTGAAGGAAACCGTGACCAGCTTCAGCAGCGCCGTCATGGCGCGCGCCGACGATGCGGTGAAGACCGCGCGCAAGAAGGCCGACACCGCCAAGAAGGCGGCGAAGAAGGCCGTCGGCAATGCGAAGAAGAAGCTCGCCAAGGCCTCGGCGGACGCGAAGAAGGAAGTGGCGAACATTCGCCGCGAAGCCACGGCCGCCAAGAAGAAGGCGGCCAAGAAGGTCAAGGCCGCACGCAAGGCGGGCAAGACCGCCGTCGCCAAGGCCAAGGGCACGGTCAAGCGCGACGTCGCCGCCGCCAAGCGCAAGGTTGCCAAGAAGACGACCACCGCGCGCAAGGCCGTGAAGAAAGCCGCCGCCAAGAAGGCCACGAAGAAGGCCGCAGCGAAGAAGACCGCGACCAAGCGCACCGCCACCCGCAAGGCGGCCGTGCGCAAGGCCGTGAAGAAATCCGCCGCTACGACGGCGAAGAAGGCGCCGGCCCGCAAGGCCGTCGCGAAGAAGGCAGCCAAGCGACCCGCCAAGAAGGTTGCGAAGAAAGCTGCCAGGTAACAGCAAGCCCCGATTGGTGGCCGCGCCCTCGCGGCGCGGCCACCGCATTAAACACATAACTAGATCAGCACTACCGCACCAGGAGCGGGTCACATGGCCGTCAAGATCGACAAGAAAATCAAGGGCTACAGCGTCGTCACCCCGGAAGACAAGGCTTCGGCTGCTGCCGCCAAGAGCGCGCCCGTCGCATCCAGCGTGGACGCCCTGCCCACGGCCGACGTGATCCAGATGCACGAGCGCATCGAGCGCCCGGAGATCCTCATCGGCTCCACCTACAAGATCAAGTCGCCGCTGTTCGAGCACGCGCTGTACGTCACCATCAACGACATCGTGCTCAACGCCGGTACCGAACACGAACTGCGCCGTCCCTTCGAGATCTTCATCAACTCGAAGAACATGGACCACTTCCAGTGGATCGTCGCGCTCACCCGCATCATGTCGGCCGTGTTCCGCAAGGGCGGCGACGTCACCTTCCTGGTCGACGAAATGAAGGCCGTGTTCGACCCGCGCGGCGGCTACTGGAAGCCGGGCGGCGTCTACATGCCCTCGCTGGTGGCCGAGCTGGGCGCGATCGTCGAAGACCACCTGAAGTCCATCGGCCTGATCATCGACCCGGAACTGAGCGACGCGCAGCGCGCGCTGATCGCCGAGAAGCGCGCGGCCTACGCGCAGCTCTCAAAAAAAAACAGTGAAGTAAGCGACCACGGCGACCTGTTCCCCGACCCGCGCGTCACCGACACCCCGCGCAGCGAAGACGTCGAAGTCACCGGCGAAGGCGCCGCCTTCCCGCCGAGCGCGACGATGTGCCACAAGTGCAGCACGAAGGCGGTGGTGATTATGGATGGGTGTGCTACTTGCTTGAATTGTGGTTACAGCAAGTGCGGCTAAAGGCGACTGCATATGCCGTGACATCTCACAGGGCAGAATTGCGGGACGGCAGGGATGGGCGACAGCAACTCAATAGTTAACATTGATGCAAAAGGGCTTTCTAAGGTTGGGGCTGCGCTTGTTGAGAAGGTCGCTGACGGCATTGGAGGCGTATTCCGACCGACGCAGCTGGTCAGGGTGGCGCGCGCTCAAGCCAAAGCTGACCTGATTGCAGCGCAATCGCAGGTCGAGATTAACGAGCTGCAAGCACGCGCGATGCAGCGCTTCGTGGCCGAAGAGTCGAAGCGACAGTCAAACATCGAAGAGATTACCAGGCAAGCGATTCCCCTCCTCGAGGACAAGTCGGAGCCCGAGAGAATGGATGATGACTGGGTTGCAAACTTCTTTGATAAGTCACGAATAGTTTCTGACAATGAAATGCAGGGCCTCTGGTCCCGCATTCTCGCAGGCGAATCGAACTCGCCTGGAAAGTTCTCAAAGAGGACCATCAATCTTCTTTCCGATCTGGACAAAAGCGACGCCGAGCTATTCGCGAACCTAGTCAGATTTTGTTGGATGATTGCTGGGCCAACCGTGCTGATCTTTGATCTCAAAGACAGCATTTATTCCCAGAACGGCATTCACTTCGCCGGGCTCGCGCATCTTGAAAGCCTTGGCCTAGTTCACCTTGATAACTTGGGTGGATATCAGCGCAACGAGATTCCCGCGAAGTTCGCAATTCACTACCGCGGGCGTCCGCTGGCTATGGAAGTACAGCCAGCGACCGAAGACTTCCTGCCATTGGGACACTGTCTCCTAACGAATGCAGGCATGCAGCTCGCTGAGATTTGCCAGACGAGTCCGGTTGAGGGATTTTTTGAGTACGTCCAGAACAAATACGCAGCGAAGGGGTTCAGGTCACCGTCGGCTGTGTGAGAAAACGCTCCAGCCAGCGTAGCCCGGGTAAGCGAAGCGCACCCGGGGCTTTCCCTGACGTGACGACACGGCATTCCCGGGTGCGGCCTTTGGCCTTACCCGGGCTACGGTCATCTCTGCGACATGGGAGTGACTGCAGGATGGTGCGATATCGGCGAAACCGCATTGCCGGCGGAACCTACTTCTTCATCGTGACGCTTCGCGACCGCCGCGACGACGCGCTGGTGCGGCATGTCGATCTACTGCGCGCATCCTGGCGACACGCGCTGTCGCGCCTCCCACGACGAAGTCGTGGCCGTCGTCGCGCTTCCCGAGCCAGCGTAGCCCGGGTAAGCGAAGCGCACCCGGGGCTTTCCATGACGCGATGGCCCGGCATCCCCGGGTGCGGCCTTCGGCCTTACCCGGGCTACGGTTGATGCGAGATCAGCCAGCGTAGCCAGCGTAGCCCGGGTAAGCGAAGCGCACCCGGGGCTTTCCATGACGCGACGGCACGGCTTCCCCGGGTGCGGCCTTTGGCCTTACCCGGGCTACGTTTTTGACGTCATGACGCGGCTGGGCAGCCAACGTAGCCCGGGTAACCGAAGCGCACGCGGGGCTTTCCTTGACGAGACAACACGGCTTCCCCCGGTGCGGCCTTCGGCCTTCCGGGCTACGTTTCTGATGCTCTTAAGTGCGCAGGTGGCGCCCTAGATTCATGCGCTCGAACGGCCCGGCATCGGTTCAGCGAAGACACGCATGTCGTCGGGGAGTTCGAGAGTCCTCAACTGTTCTTCGATCAACTTCCGCACACTGTCCCGGTGTCGTTCTGAAAGCACACCGGCTAATGCATCAATCGTCGCGAGAACCTGGAGATCACGGGCAAGCTCCCGCGGAATGCCTTCGCCTTCCAACCACGGCGGCGGGCCCGGCGGCGGGTCATTGTGAGGGATCGGAGGGATCCAGATCTCCGCATAGAGTGGAATCCAAATCCACCGCACACACATGCCCTTGAGCCATTTGAGACATAGCTTGAATCTGCTGACCTGGTGGTACATGTGTCGTCCTTGTTTGCGGGCGAACAGTCGCCCACTGGAAAGGCACGTCAAGGGTTGAGCGCGGCGGACAGCATCTGCGCCGCATTTTCGGCCGTTCGTCGCCAGGCTCTGCTTCGCAGGTCGTGCAACTCGCAAGGTCCGCTTCCGGGTTAGTGATTCGCGTCACGACGTGGTTCATTCCGTCGCCGAACGCAGACACCGTAGCCAGCGTAGCCCGGGTAAGCGAAGCGCACCCGGGGCTTTCCATGACGCGATGGCCCGGCATCCCCGGGTGCGGCCTTCGGCCTTACCCGGGCTACGGTTGATGCGAGATCAGGCGTCGGCGGCTAATGATGTCCCTTCTTTCCGAGCCCAGTAACGCGATGCCACAGGCCAGGTAAGCGAAGCGCACCCGGGGCTTTCCCTGACGTCATGACGCGGCTTCCCCGGGTGCGGCCTTTGGCCTTACCCGGGCTACGGTTATCCCACTCTTTCGACGTGGGTAACTCCTGGATGGTGCGGTATCGGCGAAACCGCGTTGCGGGCGGAACCTACTTCTTCACCGTGACACTTCGCGATCGACGCGACGACGCGCTGGTGCGGCATGTCGATCTGCTGCGCGTCTCCTGGCTACGCGCGCGGCCGCGCATTCCGCATGAAGTCGTGGCCGCTGTCGTACTCCCGGATCACCTTCATGCCGTCATCCGGATGGCCGACGCCGACGCGGACTACTCGCGGCTCTGGCAGGAGATCAAGAAGGGCTTCAGCCGGCGATTGCCCGTCGCGGGACCATCGCTGTGGCAGCCGCGATTCTGGGAGCACACGATTCGGGACCATGACGACCTTCGCGCGCATGTGGACTACGTGCATTTCAATCCGGTGAAGCACGGGTTGGTCAGGCGCGTGATCGATTGGCCGCATTCCTCCTTCCATCGTTACGTGCGCAATGGTGAGTTGGAGGCGGATTGGGGCGGAACCGTCGCGGCGTCGACCGCCCATTTCGGCGAGGTCCCGCAGCCACCCTAGCCCGTGTAAGCGAAGCGCACCCGGGGTTTCCCCGACGTGACAACACGCCGCTCCCGCGTGCAGTCTTTAGCCTTCCTGGCTACGGATTCTGGGACCTCCCGATGCGCGCACACGGCACCCTGGCGGAATGGAATGACGACCGTGGCTTCGGCTTCATTGCCGCGGCGCAAGGGGGCGAGAAGGTGTTCGTCCATGTTTCCGCATTCCCGCGCGACGGCCAGCGGCCGCGTCTGGGCGAACTGATTTCGTTCGAGATCGAACGCGATGCCAATGGCAAACCGCGCGCGACGAGCGTCATGCGGCCGGGTGCGCAATCAACGACGCGTCCTCGCAGACATTCCGAACGCCCGGCGCGTCCCGCGCGGTTTGTGTCCGCGATCCTCTCGGTGCTCGCCATCGCGGCCATTGGCGCCTATGCGTACACGCAGCTGGATGGCGCCGCACAACCACAGGCCGTTGCGCCCGCCACGGTCGCGGTACAACCCGCCGCGGCAGCGGCACAACCCGCCGCGTCTCCGGCGTTCACTTGCGACGGCCGCACCATGTGCTCGCAGATGAACTCCTGCGCAGAGGCGAAGTACTTCCTTCAACATTGCCCCCACACCGCCATGGACGGTAACGGCGACGGCGTGCCATGCGAACAGCAGTGGTGCGATTGATGGCGCCAGCGTGGCGCCCCCTGACGCGACGACGCAGCAACGTAGCCCGGGTAAGCGAAGCGCACCCGGGGTCGCCGTGACGAAGTAGGATGCCGGACGCCACCCGCGCGCCCACCTCAGAAGGACCTGAAATGACCGACCCCTACAACACCGCAAGCGCGCACGCGCCCCGGCCCGAAGCGCCGGCTGATGTTCCGCCCGTCAGCCGCCCTGCGGTGCGAGTGCCGAGACAAGCCGCCAGGTCGAACGCGTCATCGCAGCGCGCCACGCTGTTGCCCGTGGTGAACATGGTCGTGTTGTTCGTGATCCTGCTGTTCGTGGGGTTCAAGGGCGGCATGCGCTTCGGGGCGTTCCTGTTCGGCTGCGGACCGCTCGCGCTGGCCGTGGCGGCCAGCCTGTGGATTTCCAATCCCATCTTCACCACCGTCGTGCGGTGGACGAATGCGGCGCTGGCGGCCTTCGTGCTGTTCCGTCTGATGCGCTACGCCAGCCACGGCATCTTCAATGGCGGCATGCTCCTGACGCTGGTCACCTCGGTGGGCGTGCCCGCATTCAATGCGCTCTTTCTGAAGGCGAAGCCGGCCGAGTAATCGGCGAAGTCTGGATACGCCAGGCGCATGAGCCTTCGTCGAAGTCGCGGTGCCGCCTGCGGCGATACGACGTGTCCGCCGCCCCTGCGCGCCGTAATCGGGTAGATTCCGACCTGCCCACGGCAGCCGGGCGCACCGTGAACACGGACCGCCGCGCCGGGCGACCGCGATGGGCCGCCGAAAACGTAGAACCTCCTAGGCAGCGTCGGTTCGGCACGACCGCCGCGCAGCATCATCAAGGAGCGTCACATGGCCGAAGACTCCAGGATCAACAGGACGCAGATCTGGGTGACGTTGATTACGGTGCTGGGTGGGTTGCTGACCGCCCTCATCGTCAACGTGGACAAGTGGGCCCCCCGCGACGAGAAGCCCGCCGCCGCGGCAACCGCCACGCCCGCGGCGGCAAGTCCGCCCCATGTCGCGCCATCTTCGGCGGCGCCCGCGACGGACGTGGCTTCGCAGGGCGCCGCGCCCGCGACCGGCGCCACGGCCGCACGGCCAGCGGCCGCGCAGGCGCCGACCTCCGTATCGGTGCCAGGCGAAGGCGCCGATGCGCCGTCCGCTCCAGTGTCGGCGGCGCCCGCCGGGCCCATCGACATCGCAGGTGAATGGCGCGACGACGACGGCTCCCGCATCCACTTCACGCAGGCTGGCAACGCGTATGAATACAGCCACACCGCCATCAGCGGCACGTTGATCTCGGCCGGCAAGGGCACGATTTCCGGGCGCGACCTCACGCATACATTCGAGATGCTGTCCGGCG
Source organism: Lysobacter sp. MMG2 (assembly GCF_016735495.2). GTDB lineage: Bacteria > Pseudomonadota > Gammaproteobacteria > Xanthomonadales > Xanthomonadaceae > Lysobacter_J. Next base: position 1,542,837 of record NZ_JAERQY020000001.1, on the reverse strand, counting down.
AAACCGGCTCGTGCACCGCACGGGCGAACGAAGCGATCAACAAGATCACGGGCCACTGCCTCTTCGAGGACGGCGGGTGGACGTTCACCATCGAACGGTGATCGGACGCGTAGTGGCGTTCGCGCGCCGCCGCGTGTGCTGAAGGCGCGCCGGAGCTTTCGTCGCCTATGTCGATCCGCGACGCCCGACCTTGCGCAAGGCCGCCTCAAGCTCCGTCTCCAACAGACGCTCAACGTCCTTTGGAAATGGATCGGCAATCAGCATGCCCGCTTCGTCCGGGGGTTCTTCTGCCCCTGCGTCCGCGTCGAGGGCATCCCACACGTATCTCCACTTCTTGACGTGCAGGAGGTAATCCTCAAGTGCAGTGCGGAACTCGGGAGACGCCGTGCCTATGTTCGCTTCGACAAGCGCAATGCCGTGACGGTTCTCGTCGTGCAGGAGCGAGATGTAGGCCTTCCACGCGGTCCTGCGCACATCGCCGGCGGGGAGATTGGCGAAGTGCTTCTTCAGGTGCGCCGGGTTGTACTCAAGCGCGGAAAGCTCGCCGTTCTCGCGCAGTTGGCCCGCGAGCTTCGCGGTGCTTTTGAGCGTGGCCTGAAACGGGCGTAGAAAGCCCTCGATGCGTTTGAGCTCCTCCGCCCGCTTTTCACGCCTTCGCGCGAGGAAGTACTGGAGCCATCCAGTTCCGGCGATGAGCCCGAGCAATGGAACCAGTACCGGCGCCCACGTTTTGATCAGCTCCGCCATGGGTCCTCACCAACAGGCTCGCTGCCGAAGCCGCGCAGTCGCCACGCGTCGCGCTACCCGCCCACCACATGCACCTGCGGCTTCCCGTCCACCTGTTCGAACCGGATCCGGTAGGTCAGCGTGACCGCCTGCGGAACGCCTTTGCCGCCGTCGCAACTGGCGTGGGCGCGCTCCTTGTCCTTCGCGTTGCGGAAGACGCAGCGCAGCGCGGGGTCGAACTTCCACGTCCGGGCCGCCGTTTCGGAGGCGGCCACGAACTCGCGCTCCGCGTCCGTGGCGCAGTACGGCGAGGGCTGCGCCTTGGCCACCACGGTCACGGCGCCCTTCTCGTTGATGCCCACCATCAGGCAGACCGTGCGCGGCGGCAGGTTGGAGGCGAGCAGCGTCTCCGGGTAGCTCGGCCGGGCGTTCTTCATGTCGTCCAGCGGCATCAGGAACGACTCGTTGTCCGCCAGCACCATGCGGTTGTCGGCGGTGGCGGTTCCGGCCGCCGGCGCGGCGGCCGCCCCGGTCTGCGCATGGGCCGCGGCCGCGCAGGCGCAGGCCAGGACTGCGGTGGCTCCCAGTGCCGTCCACTTGGTCATCGTGTCTCTCCGAAAGCGTGGGGTGGTCGCGCCGACCCGGCGTGCGCGGCGGACAAAGGGGGGCGGCGCGTCGGCCGGCACTCGTATACAGCCCAACGCAACGGCACCGGCCAACCCGGCCACCGGGCCCCTGCGACCGTAACGCCGACAGCGACCCGGGGCTTTCCCTGACATGACAATTCGGCTTTCCCCGGGGGCGGTCTTGGCCTTACCCGGACGGCGACGTGGGACGCGACCGGGAGGTGTTCCGAGCTTCCGAGCTCGGCGTGCCGGGCAAATAGCTCCGTGATCCGAGCTCGGAGCTCGGCGTGCCGAGCAAATAGCTCCGTCATCCGAGCTCGGAGCTCGGCGTGCCGGGCAAATAGCTCCGTCGTCCGAGCTCGGAACTCGGCGCGCCGAGCAAATAGCTCCGTGATCCGAGCTCGGAGCTCGGCGTGCCGAGCAAATAGCTCCGTCATCCGAGCTCGGAGCTCGGCGCACCGAGCAAATAGCTCCGTCATCCGAGCTCAGAGCCCGGCGTGCCGAGCAAATAGCTCCGTCGTCCGAGCTCGGAGCCCGGCGTGCCGAGCGTTGCGCTTCGTGGATGCGGGAAGGCTTCCCCGGGTGCGCTTCGCTTACCCGGGCTACGAAGAACGTTCGCGACTTCTTCGTGTTGATCTTGTGCGCACGGCGAAAGGAGACTCGCCGCCGGAGACTAAGAACTCCACACGAAGCGGCACCCACCTCCGACAAACCGGTGGGTTTTTTGTGCCTGTACATTTTTGGGCGCAAGATCCGATGCAGTCGTTCTGCGTCGGGAGGGCGGCAGTCATACAACACCCGCAAGGGGAAAACTGCCCACCGACTTCGTGCGGTTCTTAGCCTCCCGACACCCCTTCGGCATTTCGCCGCAGGGGCAACCGCAGTCAATGGAGCGACTCATGAGCAAACCCCGTCGTACCGGGTCCCACCGTCCGCCGACCTTCAATACCCCGCGGTTCAAGATCAGCGAAGCCTCGCGCGACACGTTGTACCGCGCGCGAGAACACCTGCTGCTGCTGTCCAGCGTGTGCGCCGCGCGCGTGCAATACGACGCACGCGAACTGGAGCTTTCCGCCAACGCCATGGTCACCTGCTTCCAGCGCCTGGCCAACGACGTGAGCGACGTCCTGGCCGAAACCAACTGGCAGGAACCGGAGTAGCCGAAAGGCCCGCAGCGCTCGATCACGCAAGGCCGTAGTGCGAACGAAAGAATAAGGGGCGCCTTGAGCGCCCCTCGTCGATTCTCGGCGTAGCGCGATTACGCGCTGCGCCCGCGCGGACGCCCCGGGCGGCTTCAACACGAAGTACCATCGCCGCATGCCGCTTGCGACCCTGCCGGCCTGCGCCAAGGCCGCGGACGAGGGAGGGGGCGTTTGGCCTTCTGACGGATGCCCCGGGGAACGCATGAAGCTCAATCCCGCAACGATCGCTCTGCTTGCCACGCTCCCGTGGCTCGTCGGCTTCGCCGAAAGCGAACTCAAGACCTATCCGGACGATCGCCCGAATCCGGCCATCATCGAGGAAGCGGTGGCCCGTGGCGCCACGTCCTGCCGCTACAACCTGGAAGACATGCTGATCCACGCGCTCGGCGATCGCGAAGGGCAGGGCGTCGCGTTCTATCCGGTGGGCGACGAGAAGCGCAGGCCCTACATGGGGCTGTACGTGACCACCTACCCCAACGGCGACCAGGCCCACCTGCAATGGGTGGCCGGGCCTGACGCCAGCGGCTTGTGCGCACTGTCCTGGACGGAAGCGCGGCATTGGAAGCAGCCTTGCAAGGACGTAGTGGAGCGCTACGTGCGCGACCGTGGCGTGCAGGGGCAGCCGATGGGAGAGGCCACGCTGCTGACGTCGACCTCGCCGGACAACGGCTTGAAAGTGGTCGCGACACCGGCGGGCGATGGCTGCCTGGTCACGGAGTCGGACATCGCGTGGCGCCTGGACCCCGACGAGAAGGCGCGCGAGTGGATCCAGGCCGATCATGGTTACGATCCGGGTCCTTAGCGGGACAGTCGATCGCACAGCCCTTCCACACCAAAGCAGGCCGCGTCCGACCAGCGCGTAGCCCGGGTAAGCGAAGCGCACCCGGGGCGCCTGCGGGCAGCCCATCGCGTAGCCCTTCCACACCAAAGCCGGGTGCCACTGTCTCGATGAACTGGAAGGCTACGAAATGGGGCGCGAAGCCGACGGCGGATACGTCTGAAGATCGCCGGTCCACGGCATCACCGACGAACACCACGACAACACTGCGCAGGAAGCGACATGACACTCTCACCGGGCCTTGACTCCCTGCTGCGCCTGAGCGCCGCCCTCGTGTACATGTTCGGCGGCGCCATCGCGTTCGCGTCGTTCGTTTGTCTACATCGCCGTGTTCTTCCCCACCACCGACTTCGACGTGGTCAGGCGCCTGCCGACGCGCGAGGTGATGGACCTCACGCTGCGTGGCGAGGTGTACGAGCCCGACATCGTCGAACCCGATGAGAAGCAACTTGCCCGGCTCCGGCTGCGCTTGAGGACGGCACGTACCTCGAAGGCGTGTCGTAGAATCGATGCTGCGCCGGTTGATGGAAGTGGACGGCCAGCGGGCATGAGCGATCACCGCCTTGCGGCCCTGAACTGGACCTTCGTAAGGGAGCGGAAGACCATGAAGCGCACCGTGATCGCACTGTCCTGGCTGGCCGTCGTCGTGGCGGGCCCCGCGTGGTCCGCCGGCTGTGAGAGTCGCGACATTCTGGTCGTGGAGATGACGCCCGCCAAACGGGGCGATGGCTACGCGCTCGCGGTCAATGGTGCGGCGGTGCCGGAAGGAAGCGCACTGGATGTCATCCGCAGGCAGTGCGCGCGCAATCTCGTTGCGCTGGTGCATCCCGACATCAGCTTCCGCCAGCTGTCGGACCTACCGTTCTTCTACGGGAAGATAGGAGTCCGGGTGAACGCGCAGAACTTCTTCGTCTTCGTGGCGTCGGCCGAGAGCATGCGCATGACCTATCTGCCGACGCAGGCCACCATCCAGTACACGAACGACCCGGACAAGCTCAGGCAGCTCATTGCCAGCCCGCCGGTGAAGGACAACTTCCTCTAGGACGCAGCCTGCGCACGGGGTGTGAGCGATGTGCACGCGGCGCCGTGGAATGAGCGAAAATCCGCGCAACGCAACCACGACGCGCCCATGACCACCGCCGACACCCCGCCGCCGCAAATCTGGGTAGACGCCGACGCCTGCCCCGGCGTGATCAAGGACATCCTGTTCCGCGCGGCCGAGCGCGCGCAGGTGCAGGTCACGCTGGTGGCGAATCAATGGATCCGCGTGCCTGCCTCGCGCTACATCCGCTCGGTGCAGGTGCAGGGCGGTTACGACGTGGCCGACAGCGAGATCGTGGAACGCATGCAGCGTGGCGACCTGGTGGTCACGCAGGACATTCCGTTGGCGGCGCGCGTGATCGAGAAGGGCGGCATGGCAGTGAATCCGCGCGGCGAGCGCTACAGCCCGGAGAACATGGCCGAGCGGTTGTCGATGCGCAACTTCATGGAAGAGCTGCGCGGCGCCGGCGTGCAGACCGGCGGGCCGGCGGCGTTCCATGCACGCGACCGGCAGGCGTTCGCCAATCAGCTCGATCGCTGGCTCGCGCAGCGGCCCCGGCGTCAGGCGCCGGCAGCGGGCGAAGAGTAGGGCGCGGAGGCAGCGGGATCGTTGTTCCCCTCACCTCAACCCCTTTCCCGCAAGCGCGAGAGGGGCTAGTGCAAGCGGAGAGGGGCTTTGGCGTTGTGAAGATCGTGCATCGTCGTTGGCGTGCGCGAGGTGGCACAGTAGCGCCCCGATGCCCGCCCTGGAGCAATGGAGAACGCAATGGTCGCCAAGAACACGATCTGCCTGTGGTACGACGGCACCGCGCTGGATGCGGCGACGTTCTACGCGAAGACGTTCCCCGACAGTGCGGTGAACGCGGTCCACCACGCACCGGGCGACTATCCCTCGGGCAAGCAGGGCGATGTGCTCACCGTGGAGTTCACGGTGATGGGCATTCCATGCCTGGGCTTGAACGGTGGACCCACGTTCAAACACTCCGAGGCGTTCTCGTTCCAGGTGGCGACCGAGGACCAGGCCGAAACCGATCGCCTGTGGAACGCCATCGTCGGCAACGGCGGTGAGGAAAGCGCCTGCGGCTGGTGCCGCGACAAGTGGGGCCTGTCGTGGCAGATCACGCCGCGCGCCCTGACCGACGCAATCACCGATCCGGACCCGGCTGCCGCCAAGCGCGCGTTCGAGGCGATGATGGAGATGGGCAAGATCGACATCGCGAAGATCGAGGCGGCGCGTCGCGGGTAGGTCGTTCGATGCCGAGCTTCGGCGTCGCGACTCAGGGCCGATCAACGGCGATCCGGATCACCAGCCCGGCGCGATCGTCCGCGGTCCAGATCGCGCCGTCCTTCGCCACGGCCAGTCCGACCGGTGATCCCTGCGGTCGACGTCCGGCGGCGAGATTCCAGCCCGGTGTCATGACCACGGCGTTCGCGGCGGGCGCGGCGCCGTAGGCGCGGGAGCTGGCGCCATACAGGGGATAGCGGGCGTTGCGGTCTGGAACGGGAACGCCGCGGGCATCGGTGGCGTAGGAGACGATGCGGCCGCCGACACTGCGGTAACCATGCCAGGTCATCAGCAGGCGGCCACGCAGCGCGGGGAACATGGCGCCGTCGTACCAGAGCATGTCCAGCGGCGCGCTGTGCGGCGGCAACAGCAGTGCGGGCGGCGTGTGCGCGTTCGACGTGCAATCCATCGCGCGGGCGGCTTTCCAGCCCGGCGTGGGCGCGGCGACATCGGCGCAGTAGGGCCAGCCGTAGTGGCGTCCGCCGGTGATGACGTTGATCTCGTCGAAGGGGAACCAGCGCGTGGTGAAGTCGTAGCTGTTCTCGCCCTGCAGCACCGTGCCGGAAGCATGCACCGCCAGCGCGACCGAGTTGCGCAGGCCGCGCGCGTGCACGGTGTAGTCGCGGCTCCATTGTCCGGGCGACTGCAATGCGTAGCGGCGGATCGACGCGGCGTGTTCGTCGCCATCGGTTTCCGGGCAGGTGCGGCCGGGCGGTGTGCCGTCGGCGCGCAGGCACTGGTCGGACGGTGCGCCGACGTTCACCAGCAGCGCGCCATCGGGTGCGAAGACGAATTTCGACAGCGGATGGCGGTTGTCGTGCAGGCGGTTGTCGGGCAGGCCGGTCACGACGGGCTCGATGCTTGCGCGGGCGTCGACGGCGTCGGGATCGAAGCGGAAGATGCGGCTCATCTCGCCGACGTAGACCTTGCCGTCCGGCCCCCTCGCGATCGCGTGCGGCATGTGCAGGCCATCGAGCACACGCGTAAGCGCCGGCACGCCGCCGGGTGCGGTGCGGAGCCTGAAGATCGCGCCGTTCGCACCGTCCCAGCTTCCCAGGTCGGTGACGAGCCACGAGCCGTCGTCCAGTTGCAGCAGGGAACGCGGCAGGCGCATCGGCCGCGTGCGGTCGGCGGCGGTGGGGCCGATGACGAGGCCGGCGCAGAAGCCCTTCGCCATGCCGATGTCGAGCCGGGGATACCCGTCGCAGGTGCCGGTGGGTGCAGCGTATGCGACGCGCGGCGCGGCGACGCCGGGCGTCCCTGTCGCGCAGAGCACGAGTGCGGCGAAGGTCGCGAATACGGGGCGAAGGCGTGGCGTCATCCGTGCAGGCTCGTTTGCGGTGGCGTGCAGGATCGCATGCGAGTCGCGGTTGTTGGACGGGACAAGGGCGCAGCGGCATCTTCGATGCCCGTTGACGACCATCCGGGTGCGAGCTGCGACTTTGACTGCATGCGTAAGCATCGCCTGCCATCCAAGCGTGATGCCGCCCTGTGTAAGCTGCAGGCCGATCTTCTGTGCAGGGGCTTCATGGACTTCGGTATCGCGCTGACGCTGGGTGCGACAGCGCTTGGGCTGGTGGCGCGCTTCACCCTTCCCGGGTTGCAAGTCGGCGTCATCGCGCGTGCCACGTCGCTGTTGCTTGCAACGTGGCTGCTCGTCGTCCTGCCCGCGTATGCCGGCTCACAGCTTCCATCGGCTGAGGTCGCAGCGATTGACGTTCGGAGCTATTCGGCGCGAATTGAGCCGGACCTCGCCCGCGGCAGTCTGCATGGCCAAGTACGCATTGACCTGCGCGTGCTGACCGCGGCGCCGGAGCTGGAATTCGACGCCGGTGAGCTGGTGATCGATGCAGTGCGCGAGGACGGCGTGGCATTGCCCTTCGCAATGGAAGGCGGCCGGTTGCGCATCACTCTGCCGCGTGCCGCGCGTCCCGGTGAGCGGCATGCACTGGACATCGGCTACCACGGTACGCCGCGCTTCGGACTTCAGTTCCAGCCGCAGCGTGGTGAGCTGTACACGATCTTCTCGACCGACCAGTGGCTGGTGTGCATCAACGCGCCGCGTGAGCGGGCGACGCTGGATCTGTCGGTGGTGTTGCCGGCCGACGTGACGGCCGTCGGCAACGGCCGCGCGCTTCCGGTGCGCCGCCTGGCCGATGGGCGGAGCCTGCATCGCTGGCGCCAGAGCGTGCCGGTGCCCAGCTATGTGTACGGTTTCGCTGCCGGCCGTTACACGCAGGTGCATGAGCGCGCCGGCCCCGCGCGACTGCGCTACCTGTCCGTGGACCTGGACGCGCAGCAGTTGCGACAGGTGTTCGCCGACACGGGCGACATGCTGCGCTTCTTCGGTGAGCGCGCAGGGCGTCCGTATCGTGGCGACTATACCCAGGCGCTGGTTGCAAGGACGGTCGGTCAGGAACTGGCGGGCTTCTCCCTGATGTCCGAGTCCTACGGTCTGCAGGTGCTGGAACGGCCCACCGCGCAGGGGTTGATCGCCCACGAAGCCGCGCACCAGTGGTGGGGCAACATGGTCACTTGCGAAGACTGGACGCACTTCTGGCTCAACGAGGGCTTCGCCAGTTTCATGGCAGCGGCGTATCTGCAGCATCGATTTGGCGACGAGGAGTACCGCAAGCAGGTCGAGGGCTGGATGCAGCGCCTGGAACGGTTGCGTGCGGCGGGCACTGATCGTGCGCTGGTGTTCGACAACTGGGACAAGCCCACGGCGGACGATCGCGCGGTGGTGTACCAGAAGGGCGCCTACGTGATCCACCTGCTACGCGAAGAACTGGGCGAGGACGTGTTCTGGCGCGGCATCGGCGAGTACACGCGCGCGTACTACGGCCGATCGGTGAACACCGCGGACTTCCAGCAGGCGATGCAGCGCGTCAGCGACAAGGATCTGTCGGCGTTCTTCGATCGTTGGGTGTACGGCCACGGTGATACGCGGCCGCCTCTCGATGAGCCATGATGGCGCTCGCGCAGCGCCACCGCTCTGCGGATCGGAACGCAACGCGTTGCTTCACGCCTGCGTCGCGAGTCCTTCTCTGGGCACAAGCAGCCTGGCGACCGGCAGCGCAAGCAGTGTGCCGATGCCCTGCGCGAGGATGAAGCCGGCGACGTCCTCCGGCCGTATCCCGGCGAACGTCTGCGTGAAGGCGCGCGCGACGGTGACGGCCGGGTTGGCGAACGAGGTGCTGGCCGTGAACCAGTACGCCGCGAAGATGTAGCTGGCCACGAGCGCGGGCATCGATGCAGGACGTTGCCGCGCGCCGAGCAGCACGGTGATCAGCAATCCGAATGTCGCCACGACTTCGCTGGTCCATTGCGGAAGGCCGGTGCGCGCGTGCGTGCCGGGTTGGAGCAGTTCGAGGCCGAACATCGCGTGCGCCATGAGCACGCCCGCCACGGCGGCCGGAAACTGCACCGCGATGTAGGCGACTGCATCGCGCGTGGACAACTCGCCACGAAGGCGCATGGTCAGCGTGACCATCGGATTGAAGTGCGCGCCGGAGATGGGGCCGAGCAGCGTGATCAGCACATAGAGCGCGCCGGCGGTGGCCGCGGCGTTGGCGAGCAGGGCGACGCCGTCGTTTCCGCGCGAAAGCGACGCGGCCATGATGCCCGAGCCGACGACTGCCACGAGCAGCAACGAGGTGCCGAGGAATTCCGCCAGAAGTCTGCGGGCGATGGGCATCAAAGCTGCGCCAGCAAGGCTTTCACGCGCGCGGAGATCTCGTCGCGCACGGCACGGTAGGCGTCGTCGTCCATGTGCTTGGGGTCGGGCAGGGCCCAATCCTCGCGGCGAACGGCGGGAACCCAGGGGCAGTTGTCGCCGCAGCCCATGGTGATGACGGCGTCGAACTCGCCTTCGATGCGATCGAGTGATTTGGAATCGTGCTTGCTCAGGTCGTAACCGAGCTCGGACATGAAACGGATGGCCTTGGGATTGATCACGCCGGACGGGCGCGATCCCGCGCTGAGCGCTTCGACGGTGCTGCCACCGTGGATGCGCGCGAAGGCTTCCGCCATCTGACTGCGGTTGGCATTTTCGACACAGACGAACAGGACGCGCTTCATGCTTGGGACGTCTCGGTGGGTTGGGTGGTTTCGGCAATCTGGTTCAGCCGCTGCTCTCGGGCGAGGCGATCCAGCTTCTCCATGGGCAAGGCGAGCAGAAGTTCGACACGACGACGCAGGATCCACCAGGCGGCCTTGAAGGAGTGCGGGTCGCCATCCACCGGGTCGGGCACACCCCAGTGCGCCACCGCCGGGTGTCCGGGCCAGATCGGGCAGGTTTCGCCGGCCGCGTTGTCGCACACGGTGATGACCAGGTCCATGCGCGGCGCGTCGGGCCCTGTGAACTCATCCCAGCTCTTGCTGCGCAGAGAATCCGTCGGATACCCGACGCTCTGGATCAACTCCAGCGCGTGCGGCTTCACGAATCCGGACGGATGGCTGCCCGCGCTGTAGGCGCGGAAGCGTCCGTCGCTCATCATGTTGAGCAGGGCTTCGGCCATCTGGCTGCGCGCGGAATTGCCGGTGCACAGGAACAACGCGTTGTAGGCGGGCTTGTTCATGGGGTCTGTTCCAGAACCTTGATCATGCAGGTCGCGGAGGCAGGACACAGCGAGCGGAATTCGGCGCTGCGCTGTACCTCGGCGGGGGCGGCTGCGCGATCGATCACGGCGTAGCCGCGATGGGCGAAGAACGCAGCGGCCGTCTGCGTCAGCAGCACCAGCTGACTCACGCGGTTCGTGCGCGCAAACGATTCCAGGGCATCCACGAGTCGGCCGCCGGTGCCGTCGCCTCGCGCCTCCGGGCGCACGACGAGCGAACGCAACAAGCCGACGGGCCCGAAGACTTCCAGTCCGATCGCGCCGATGGTCGCGTCGTCATCCACGGCGACCATGAAATGCACGTTCGACTGATCGAGGTCTTCGACGGGAAGCGCTGCCTCGACGAGGAGCGCGCGCACGCGCGGCTCCTCGTCATGCGCCAGGGGGCGGACGATCATGCGCGCCTCAGCAGCAGCCGGCTGCGGGTGCGCAGCAGGCCGCGGCGGGCGTCTGGTGTGCAGCGGGCATGGCCGGGCTGCACGCGGCGCCGTCGGTGGCGCAGGCGCTGTCGGCGGCGTAGTAGGTGACGGCATCGCCGAAGGTATGGAACGTTTCCCAGCGCGTGCCTTGCGGGTCTTCGGTCCACATCTTGTCGGAGCGCGCGTAACAGCACGTGGCATCGGGTTCGGGCATCACCGCGCTGCCGGCCGCATCCAGGCGCGTTCCGAGCGCGGCGAGTTCGTCGGCGCTGTCGACCTGGATGCCGAGGTGGTCGATACCCGTCGCGCGGCCCGTGGTGGAAATGGCGAAGTTGATGCGCGGATCCTCGAGCATCCACTTCGCGTAGTCGGCCTTCACCACGACCGGGGCGTGGGCGAAGAGCTGCGAGTAGAAGCGGATGCTGTCGTCAAGGTTCGATACGTTGAGATGTACATGAAAGCGGTTCACTTCGATGCTCCTTTGCTTTGCGGCTTGCACACGGCGGCGGGCTCGCAGACGGCATTGCCGCTGCAGCAGTTTTCGGTGAGGTAGGCGATCAGCTCGTTCATCTGCAGGTAGTTGGCCCGCACGCGGATGACGCGGCCTTCGCGCTGGTCGTGGACCAGTGCCGCGTTGCGCAGGATGTTGAGCTGCGCGGTGAGCGTGGCGGCGGGCAGGCCCAGGCGATCGCGCAGGTCGCCGACCGGCAGGCCGTCCGGTCCGGCCTGGACCAGCTCGCGGAACGCGGCAAGGCGGGCGTCGTGACTCAGGGCGCCGAGGGCTTTGAGGGCGGTGTCGGTCTTCATAATTCCATGATTATGGAATTATCGAATTGTGTCAACACCGAAGCGGGGCGGGGTCTGCGCCCGCAGGCTTCAAGGCAGAAGGGCTCGCGCCATGCGCGCCGGAGGCGACGCGCTTTCGCGCGCATGGATCACATCGTGCGTGAGCCCGCGCCGTCGGCGCGGGCTCGCAATGCGTCAGCTCTTGTAGTTCATCGCCCGGTTGATGCCCAGCGCGGCCAACGTGCCGACGGCGCCGGAGAGCAGATAGACGCCCAGCCAGGCCAGACCGAACTGCGAGCACAGGCCCAGCGCGACCAGCGGGGCGAACGCGGCGCCGATCAGCCAGGCCAGGTCGGAGGTGAGCGCCGCGCCGGTGTAACGATAGCGGCGGCCGAAGTTGGCGGTCACCGCACCGGCCGCCTGGCCGTACGACAGGCCCAGCAGGGCGAAGCCGATCAGCACGAAGGCCGCCTGTCCAACGTTGCCGCTTCCCATCAGCGTGGGTGCGAAACCGCTGAACATCGCGATCAGCATCGCCAAGCCGCCCAGCGTGCGCGCGCGGCCCACGCGGTCGGCGATCAGGCCCGATGCGACCACGCCGCCGCAGGCGATGAACGCGCCGATGATCTGGATGATCAGGAAGGTCACGATCGACTTCTGCGAATACAGCAGGATCCACGACAGCGGAAAAATCGTGACGATGTGGAACAGCGCGTAGCTGGCCAGCGCCGCGAAGGCGCCGATCACCACGTGACGGCCCTTGGCCTGGAAGAGCTCGCGGATGGGCGTGGGCTCCAGCTCCAGCTCGCTCATCTTCTTCTGGTACTCGTCGGCGACCACGATGCGCAACCGCGCGAACAACGCCACGACGTTGATGGCGAACGCGACGAAGAACGGATAGCGCCAGCCCCACGAAAGCAGGTCGGCCTCGCTGAGGCTGGCATACAGGAATGCGAAGACGCTGGCGGCGACGATGAAGCCCATCGGCGCGGCGAGCTGGCCCAGCATCGAGTACCAGCCGCGGCGTTCCTTCGGTGCGTTCATCGCCAGCAACGACGGCAGGCCGTCCCACGAACCGCCCAGTGCGAGGCCCTGCAGCATGCGCAGCAACGCCAGCATCACGATCGATGCGGTACCCAGCGTGGCGTAGCCCGGCAGGAAGGCGATGCCCGCGGTCGCGGTGCCCAACATGAACAGGGAAATGGTGAGCTTGATGCCGCGGCCCCAGCGTTCCTGGATCGACATGAACAGGACGGTGCCCAGCGGTCGTGTCACGAACGCCAGTGAAAACAGCGCAAATGACCACAACGCGCCTTCGAGCCTGCCGACGAACGGAAAGAAAACCGCCGGGAAAATCAGCGCCGAGGCGATGCCGAAGACGAAGAAATCGAAGTACTCGGACGCGCGTCCGATGACCACGCCGACGGCGATTTCGCCCGGGGCGACGTCGTGCTGGGCCTTGGTGCCGTGATCGTGGGAGGAAGCGGTGGGGCTGAGGGAGGTCATCGCCGGGACACTCGGATGGACCGGCCGATGGAAGGAGGGCCGGTTGGACATAGGAGGATGCGACGATAGCCTGACAGAGGCAACCGGGCCGGGCGATAGGACAAAACGTCCAATTCTCCCGGAGTAATGTCGGGAATACATTGATCATGCTCAATCCGTAAGCCCCCACCCACATGTCCATCGCGCGCAGATTCCTGCAGGCCGCCGTGTTGCTCCTCGGCACGGCCGTTTTGTCAGGATGCAACCTGTTGGTTCTCAATCCCGCCGGCGACATCGCCGCCCGTCAGGGGCAGCTGATCGTCGTGGCGACCGTCCTGATGCTGATCGTGATCATTCCGGTGATCGCGCTCACGCTGCTGTTCGCGTGGCGTTACCGCGCGTCCAACCGCGAGGCCACGTACAAGCCCGACTGGGATCATTCGACCCAGCTGGAGCTGGTGATCTGGGGCATCCCGTTGCTGATCATCATCGCGCTGGGCGCGATCACGTGGATCAGCACGCATCTGCTCGATCCGTTCCGCCCGCTCGACCGAATCTCGGAAGGCCGTCCCGTGCCGGCCGACGTGAAACCGCTGGAAATCCAGGTCGTCGCACTCGACTGGAAGTGGTTGTTCGTCTATCCGGAAGAAGGCGTGGCGACGGTGAACGAGATCGCCGTGCCGGTCGATCGCCCGGTGCACTTCCGCATCACGTCCTCGTCGGTGATGAACACGTTCTACGTGCCCGCGCTGGCCGGCATGATCTACGGCATGCCCGGCATGGAGAGCGAGCTGCACGCGGTGATCAACGCGCCCGGCGTGTACGACGGCTTCTCGGCCAACTACAGCGGCGCGGGCTTCTCGCACATGCGCTTCAAGTTCCATGGCAAGAGCGACGCCGATTACCAGCGCTGGCTCAATGACGTGCGTGCCAGCGGCGATTCGCTCACGCGCGCGACGTATCTGGAACTGGAAAAGCCGTCCGAGCGCGAGCCGGTGCGTCACTTCGCCCGCGTCGACAACGGCCTGTTCGATGCCGTGCTCAACCGCTGCGTCGACATGGACCGCCTGTGCATGAACCAGATGATGGCGATCGACGCCGCCGGTGGCCTGGGCCTGGACGGCCTGAAGCCGCTGGCGACGCCGCGTCGCGGCGATCCGCGCCTGGGCGCGTACGTGTCGGCGCAGGTGTGCGCCGTCGACGACGTGGTGCCCCAGTCCCTGTCGGGTTCGATCGTCGGCATGAAGGCGCAGTAAGCGTCCCGCCGTCGATCCACCCTGTCGTGCCGACCTGTTTCTTGGCCTGAAAGCCCCGGAATTCCGCGATGTCCCTCGAAAGCGCCACCCTACCGTCCTCACCGATCTTCGGACGCATGTCATGGGAATCCATTCCCATGTTCCATGAGCCGATCCTCGCGGTGACCTTCATCGGCACCGTGATCGCCGGCCTCGCACTGCTGGGCGTGATCACGAAGTACAAGCTGTGGGGCTACCTCTGGAACGAGTGGTTCACCAGCATCGATCACAAGAAGATCGGCATCATGTACATCGTGCTGGGTCTGGTGATGCTGCTGCGCGGCTTCGCCGACGCGCTGATGATGCGCCTGCAGCAGGCCATGGCCTTCGGTGACAACCTGGGCTATCTGCCGCCGCACCACTACGACCAGATCTTCACCGCCCACGGCGTGATCATGATCTTCTTCGTGGCCATGCCGCTGGTCACGGGTTTGATGAACTACCTGGTGCCGTTGCAGATCGGCGCGCGCGACGTCGCGTTCCCGTTCCTCAACAACTTCAGCTTCTGGATGACCGTGTCCGGCGCCGTGCTGACGATGATGTCGCTGTTCTTCGGCGAGTTCGCCGCGACCGGCTGGCTGGCGTATCCGCCGCTGTCGGGCCTGGCCTTCAGTCCGGGTGTCGGCGTCGATTACTACCTGTGGGCGTTGCAGATAGCGGGCATAGGCACATTGCTATCGGGCGTGAACCTGCTGGTGACCATCATCAAGATGCGCGCGCCCGGCATGACCATGATGAAGATGCCCGTCTTCACCTGGACCTCGCTGTGCACCAACGTGCTGATCGTGGTGTCGTTCCCGGTGCTGACGGCGGTGCTGGCGCTGCTGTTGCTGGATCGCTACGTGGGCACCAACTTCTTCACCAGCGATCTTGGCGGCAACGCCATGATGTACGTGAACCTGATCTGGATCTGGGGCCACCCGGAGGTCTATATCCTGATCCTGCCGCTGTTCGGCGTGTACTCGGAAATCGTGTCCACGTACTCGGGCAAGCGCCTGTTCGGCTACTCGTCGATGGTCTACGCCACGGTGTGCATCACGGTGCTGTCGTACCTGGTGTGGCTGCACCACTTCTTCACGATGGGTTCGGGCGCCAGCGTCAACTCGTTCTTCGGCATCACGACGATGATCATCTCGATCCCGACGGGCGCGAAGATCTTCAACTGGCTGTTCACCATGTACCGCGGCCGCATCCGCTTCGAAGTGCCGATGCTGTGGACGATCGGCTTCATGATCACCTTCGTGGTGGGCGGCATGACCGGCGTGCTGCTGGCCGTTCCGCCGGCGGACTTCGTGCTGCACAACAGCCTGTTCCTGATTGCGCACTTCCATAACGTGATCATCGGCGGCGTGGTGTTCGGCCTGTTCGCGGCGATGACGCACTGGTTCCCGAAGGCCTTCGGCTTCAAGCTCGACGACTTCTGGGGCAAGGTCTCGTTCTGGTTCTGGCTGGCCGGTTACTGGTTTGCCTTCACGCCGCTGTACGTGCTGGGCCTGATGGGCGTGACGCGCCGCATGAGCCATTTCGACGATCCGTCGCTGCAGATCTGGTTCCTGATCGCCGCCTTCGGTGCGGTGCTGATCGCCGTCGGCATCGCCGCGTTCCTGATCTGCATCTACGTCAGCTTCCGCAAGCGCGAGCAGCTGCGCGACGTCACCGGCGATCCGTGGGACGGCCGCACGCTGGAGTGGTCCACGTCCTCGCCGCCGCCGGCGTACAACTTCGCCTTCACGCCGGTCGTCCACGACAACGATGCGTGGTGGGACATGAAGCAGCGCGGGTTCACCCGCATGCGCACGGGCTTCCTCGCCGTGCACATGCCGAAGAACACGCCGGCCGGCCTGGTGCTGGCGGTGGTGAGCACGGTGTTCGGCTTCGCGATGATCTGGCACGTGTGGTGGCTGGCCGCCGTCTCGTTGCTGGGCGTGATCGCCTACGCGATCTGGCACACCTTCAACTACGACCGCGACTACCACATCCCCGCCGAGGAAGTGGCCGCAACCGAGCACGCGCGCACCGTGCAGCTGGAGACCTTCCGTGGCTGAGTCCATCGCATTGACCCGTGAAGACGGCGCGCCGGTGTTCCTGGACACGCAGGGCCGTCACCATCCGGAGAACGGCTCGCTGCTCGGGTTCTGGATCTACCTGCTCAGCGACCTGATGATCTTCGGCTGCCTGTTCGCCACCTACGGCGTGCTGGGCCGCAGCTTCGCGGCGGGCCCGTCGGGTGCGGACCTGTTCGACCTGAAGCTGGTCGCGGTGAACACCGCGGTGCTGCTGGTGTCGTCGATCACCTACGGCTTCGCCATGATTTCGATGCAGGCCCGCAACCAGCGCGGCCTGATCGCCTGGCTGATCGTGACCGGCCTGCTGGGCGCGACGTTCCTGGCGATCGAACTCTACGAGTTCCACCACTTCATCCACATCGGCGCCGGCCCGCAGCGCAGCGCGTTCCTGTCCTCGTTCTTCGCGCTGGTGGGCACGCACGGCCTGCACGTGTTCTTCGGCGTGATCTGGCTGATCGTGCTGTGCCTGCAGGTGCGCAAGCACGGCCTGACGCGCGCCAACACGCGCCGCGTCGCCTGCCTGTCGATGTTCTGGCACTTCCTGGACGTCGTGTGGATCGGCGTCTTCACCTTCGTCTACCTGATGGGCTCGCTGCGATGAGTGACCACGCACACCACGACCACGACGACGACTTCCTCGAGACCGGCATTCCGCACGTCTCGAAGAAGGAGTACCTGACCGGCTTCGTCCTCTCGGTCATCCTGACCGCCATTCCGTTCGCCCTGGTGATGGGCGGCCCGGGCGTCGCCACGCCGACGCTGCTGCTGGTGTTGCTGGCGTTCGCCGCCGTGCAGGTGGTGGTGCACATGGTCTACTTCCTGCATATGAACGCGAAGTCCGAGGGCGGCTGGAACGCGCTCGCGCTGATCTTCACGGTGGTGCTGGTGGTGATCGTGCTGACCGGTTCGCTGTGGGTCATGCATCACCTCAACACCAACATGATGCCGGGCGCGCACGAGATGCAGGAGATGATCAAGAACGCGCCATGAGCCGGCCGATCGCCGACTCCCGCCCCGCGCCGCGCACGCGTCGCGCCTGGGTGTTCGTGACGTTCGCCGCGCTGCTGGCAGCCGCGTTCGCAGGCTTCGTCTCGCTCGGCGTCTGGCAGCTCCAGCGCATGGCGTGGAAGCACGATCTGATCGCCCGCGTCGATGCGCGCGTGCATGCCGCACCCGTTCCCGTACCGGCGCGTGCGCAATGGCCGGCCGTATCGGAGTCCGCCGACGGCTACCGCCATGTGCGGGCATCCGGCACCTTCGTGCCGGACAATGAAACGCGCACGCAGGCGGTGACGGAACTCGGCGCGGGTTCGTGGTCGCTGATGCCGCTGCGCATGGAGTCGGGCGACTACGTGCTGGTCAATCGCGGCTTCGTGCCGACGGGCGATGCCGCCGGCGAGGTACCGCAAGGTCGCGTGACGGTGCAGGGACTGCTGCGCATCAGCGAGCCCAGTGGCGGCTTCCTGCGCCGCAACGATCCCGCACAGGGCCGCTGGTACTCGCGCGACGTCGCCGCCATCGCCCGCTCGCACGGGCTGCCGGCGGATCGCGTGGCGCCGTTCTTCATCGACGCCGATCGCGATCACGCGTCGAACGACTGGCCGCGCGGCGGCATGACGGTGGTGAAGTTCCGCGATTCGCACCTGTCCTATGCGCTGACCTGGTTCGGCATGGCGTTGCTGGCCCTCGTGGCGGGGGCGTACCTGGTCGCGTCGGAGCGCCGGTTGCGCCATGATCGACACCGACACCACGCGCGCTCCGGTCATGCAGGCACGAACGAGCCAGAATGAGGCCATCGACGAGGCGGCACGCGGGGACTCCGTCGTGAACGGTTCCCGTGACAGCGCGGGCCTGCGCAACATGCAGCAGCTGATCCAGTTGCGCTGGATCGCCGTGATCGGGCAGGTCGCCACCATCCTGCTCGTGCATTACCTGCTGGACATCGCGCTGCCGATGGCGCGCATGTTCACCGTGCTGGCCGCGCTCGTCGCCTTCAACCTGGTCAGCCAGCTGTGGTGGCGCCGACGCGAGCAGGTGTCCAGCGGCGCGCTGCTGGTGTCGCTGCTGGTGGACGTCGCATCGCTGACGATCCAGTTGTACCTGGCCGGCGGCATCACCAATCCGTTCGTGTTCCTGTACCTGTTGCAGGTGGGATTGGGCACGGTGGTGCTGCGCTCGCCGTTGAGCTGGGTGATCGCTGCCGCCGCGGCGCTGTGCGTCACCGGGCTGACGCTGGTCCATGCGCAGATCGCGCTGCCGGTGGAGCCCGAGCGGGGCCTGGCCGATTACTACGTGCAAGGCCTGCTGATCTGCTTCCTTCTCGTCACGACGTTGCTGGTGGTGTTCCAGACCCGCATCGCCCGCATCCTGCGCGAGCGCGATGCGCGGCTTGCGGAACTGCGCCAGCGTGCGGTGGAGGAGGAGCACATCGTGCGCATGGGCCTGCTCGCGTCCGGCGCCGCGCACGAGCTGGGCACGCCGCTGTCCACGCTCTCGGTGATCCTGGGCGATTGGCAACACCTGCCGACGATCGCGTCGGACGGCGAACTGCACAACGATGTCCTGGAGATGCAGGCGCAGGTCGCGCGCTGCAAGTCGATCGTCACCAACATCCTGCTCGCCGCCGGCGGACCGCGTGCAGAGGAACCCACGCAGACCACGCTTCACGCGATGCTGGACGAACTGGCAGAGGAGTGGCGCGACAGCCGCAACCCGACCGCGTTCAGGTACAACAACCGCTGCAGCGTGGACCCGCTCATCGTTTCGGACGCCGGCCTGCGGCAGATGGTGTTCAACGTGCTCGACAATGCCCTTGAAGCCTCGCCGGCCTGGGTGGCGCTGGACGCGGACTGCGACGACGACGTGCTCGTCATCTCCGTCACCGATCATGGCGCCGGCTTCGCGCAGGACATCCTGCGGCGACTGGGCACGCCCTACAACACCAGCAAGGGCCGCCCCGGCGGCGGGCTTGGGCTGTTCCTCTCGCTCAACGTTGCGCGTACGCTGGGTGGCAGCCTCACGGCGAAGAACCGGCCGCAGGGCGGGGCGGTGGTCACCATGACGCTCCCGATCGCGAGCATTGCCATCGAGGATGAAGACGATGACCGCGAAGAATGAACGAAGATTGCTGATCGTCGAAGACGACGAGGCGTTCGCGCGCACGCTGCTGCGCTCCTTCGAGCGCCGCGGCTACCAGGTGCGTCACGTGGTGGGCGAGGAGGGCATGACCGAACTGCTGGAGTCGTTCGTTCCAACGCACGCGGTCGTCGACCTGAAGCTGGCCGGTGGCGCCTCCGGACTGTCCAGCGTGAAGCGCCTGAATGCCTTCGATCCGGACATGGTCATCGTGGTGTTGACCGGTTACGCCAGCATTGCCACCGCAGTGGAAGCCATCAAGCTCGGCGCGCGCCACTACCTCGCCAAGCCGTCCAACACGGACGACATCGAAGCGGCCTTCCAGCGCGCCGCCGGCGACACCGAGGTCGAACTCACGCAACGCACGACCTCGATCAAGACGCTGGAGTGGGAGCACATCCACGAAGCGCTGGCCGCAAGCGATTTCAACATCTCCGAAGCCGCGCGACGACTGGGCCTGCACCGCCGCACGCTGGCCCGCAAGCTGGAGAAGCGGCGGATCAAGTGAGTCGCGCGGCGCACGCCTAGGCGGTGCGCAGGAATGCGAACAGCAACGCCAGCGCCACCACCGCCACCGCGGACACGATCGTCAGCTTGTCGGCCAGCAGGCGTCGCATCGCGGTCTCCTAGACGAAGCTGTAGCGTTCGGAGTGGTAGCGGCTGAGCGGCACGTCCATCTCGCCCAATGCCGCTTCGATGGCGTCCATCATGATGCCCGGGCCGCAGATGAAGTACTCGTGATCCGCATAGCCCTCCGGCAGGTGCCGCTTGAACAGCGCCGCGTCGATGTAGCCGCTCTCGCCGGTCCAGCCCACGTGCGGACGCGAGAGCACGTGCACCACGGTCAGTTGCGTGCGTTCCTGCAGTGCCTCGAGCTCCTCGCGGAAGCTGACGGAATCCCAGTCCTTGTTGCCGTAGATCAGGATGAGGCGCCGCTTGTCGCCGCGATCGGCCAACGTCCGGATGATGCTCATCATCGGCGTGATGCCGATGCCGCCGGCGATCATCACCTTGACGGCGGTGGAGTCGCGCACCGTGAACGATCCATACGGGCCGTCCAGGTACACCCGCTGTCCCGGCGCGACCGACTGCACCGCGTCGGTGAAGTCGCCCAGTCGCCGGATACTCATCTCGACGCGACCGTCGTCCGCCTGTGCGCTGGACGAGAACGAAAACGGATGTCCGGTGATCTTGAACGGACTGCCCCACAGCGTGAGCCAGCCGAACTGCCCGGGCTGGAAGCGCAGGCCCGCATGCCCTTCCGGGCGCATCACCAGGGTCGTGGTCTCGCCGCGTTCCTTGCGCACCTCCGCGATCCGGTACGGGCGGCGCAGCATGAAGAGCGGCTTGAACACGCGCACGTACAGCAACAGCGCGATCCACAGCGCGACCACGCCGATCCAGAATGCGCGCTTCCACGGATTGTCGAGGTAGAACCCCCACGCGATCATGTGGAACAGGCCCGCACCGATCGCCAGCAGGGCCAGGACGATGTGGCTGGCGTGCCAGACCTCGTAGCGGATCTTCAGTCGCGTGCGCCACAGCGCGGTGACCACCAGCAGCAGCAACGAGCAAACCGAGATGCCCGCGAACACCGCGCCCAGCGGCAGTTCCATCAGCGAATCGGGAAGCCGCATCGCCTCGGAGCCGGCGACGAGCAGGATGAGCGGATGCACGAACACCAGCGTCACCGCGATCAGCGAGATGCGGCGGTGGAAGTGATAGATCACGTCCTCGCCCAACGGCTGTGTGACGTGGCGGAACCGCGCGGTCAATCCGAACTGCAGCCCCATCATCGCCAGTCCCGAATAGCCCAGCGCGACCGAGAACTCGGTGGCGAAATCGCGGGCTGGCGGCATTGCTCCGATCAGCAGCACGAACAACGGGCCCAGGATGAAGAACAGGTAGATCGTGATCCAGAGCGCGTGGCGTGGGAGATCGCGATGGCTCATCGGCGCGGGCCCCGCGTGTCAGGTGCAGGTGGTCAACAGCAATGCCGGCGCCAGCGCGATGATCGCCGAGACGAGCGCTGCGACCAGCGTCCACACGATCACGGCATGCACGAACGCGCTGATCGGCGTCTGGCCCGGCCCGCGCATGGCCAGGCTGAAGCGATGCCACAGCCAGCCGATCGCGATCATGTGCGCCAGCAGCAGCGCGGCCAGCGTCAATCGCAGCGAACCGCTCGCCCATGCGAACCGGCAACCGATCGCGTGCACCGCATACAGCACCACGAGCGCACTGCACCACAACGCGAAGCCGGCGCCGAGCCACCACAGACGACGTGGCGCCAGCGGCGGCGCGTTCACGGATGCAGCTCCAGCACGCCGACGAGCCCCGGCAGCGCGATGAACAGCCCCAGTGCGATCAGCCCCGTAACCGCCGTGTAGTCGAGCCAGCCTCGCGTCAGGCGCAGGTCCAGCGTGCGCCGCTGCGACACGTATCCGCCGCGCATGCGCAGCAGGTTGCTGATGAGGAACACCAGCCCGGCAATGGCGTGGAAGATCACGAAGCCGACCAGCGCCGAAGCCGTGGCGCCCAGCGCGTGTTCGGTCGGCGCGGGCACGATGCGCGCGATGAGCCCCATGCCGGCGAAGATCGCCACCAGCAGCGCGAGGATTGTCATGGCGACCGAGCCCATCGGCATCGCGCCGCCGACGAGCGCGCGCAGCGAGCGCCGTGCGATCGCCGCGGCGACGATCAGGGCGATGGCGAGGATCGCCACACGCACCATGTCGGGCGCGGGCATCGCCGGCGGTGTCCCGCGCAAGCCGGTCCACACATACAGCGTGCCGAACAGCAGCGACGTGAACAGCGTGCCGTCGATGACCAGCGTGCATACCAGCGCGATCCAAGGCGGCGAACCTTCGACTTCGGTATGCGGCGGCACGCTGAGGCCCTTGCCGATCGGCAGCGGGCCCAGGTCGCGCGCATGGCCGGAACGTTGCGCGGCCAGCACCAGCAGCGCGATCACCACGATCGCCCAGCCCAGCGACAGCCAGTACGCCTTGAACAGGAAGCCCAGCACCGCCGCGGCCGTGGCCACGCCGGTCACCAGCGGCAGGTACGTGGGTTGCGGCAGCACGATCAACTGCTCCGGTTCGCCCGAGGTCGCGTGCACGCCCAGCGCTTCCTGCCAGCCGTTGCGGGTGGAGCCCAGGTAGCCTTCGCCGCGCGCCAGCGACAGGCGCAGTTCGTCCGCATCGGCGGGACCGCCGCCCTCGCCCAGATGCGGAATCGACGCGAACGCATACGACGGCGGTGGCAAACGCATCGCCCACTCCAGCGTCGTCGCGCCCCACGGATTGCGTTGCGCGCGACGGCCGTAGCGGACCTGCACGAACAGGTCGATCACCAGCACCGCAAAACCGATCGTCATTACGAAGCCGCCGAGCGAGGAGAGCAGGTTTAGCCCGTTCCAGCCTTCAAAGCCGTGGTAGGTGTAGATGCGCCGCGGCATGCCGAGCAGGCCCGTCAGGTGCATCAGGAAGAAGGTGAGGTTGAAGCCGATGAAGATGATCCAGAACGCGACCACCGACAGCCGTCCCACCGCCGCGCGTCCGGTCAGCAGCGGCAGCCAGTAGTACAGGCCGGCCAGCATCGGAAAGGCCAGCGCGCCTCCGACGACGTAGTGCATGTGCGCCACGACGAAGTAGGTGTCGTGCGCCTGCCAGTCGAACGGCACGACGGCGAGCATCACGCCGGTCAGCCCGCCCATCACGAAGACGAAGAAGAAACCGAAGATGTAGAGCATCGGCACGTCCCAGCGCGGCTTGCCGTGCGCCAGCGTCGCCAGCCACGCGAACACCTGCACCGCGGTGGGCACGGCCACGATCACCGACCCTGCGGAGAAGAACGCCAGTGCCAGGTGCGGAATGCCCACCGTGAACATGTGGTGGACCCAGATGCCGAAGCTCAGGAACGCCAGCGCGATGATCGCCACCACGATCGCGCGGTAGCCCACCAGTTCGCGGCGCGCGAACACCGGGATGATCGTCGACAGCACGGCGGCCATCGGCAGGAAGATGATGTAGACGTCGGGATGGCCGAACAGCCAGAACAGGTGCTGCCACAGCAGCGGATTGCCGCCGCGCGTGGGATCGAAGAACGGCAGGCCGAACGCGCGCTCGGCTTCCAGCAGGATCGAGGCGAGGATCAGCGGCGGGAACGCGACGATCATCATCATCGCCGTCACCAGGATGTACCAGGCGAAGATCGGCATGCGGTCCAGCGACATGCCGGGCGCGCGCATCTTCAGGATGGACACGACGATCTCCACCGCCAGCGACAGCGCCGATATCTCCACGAAGGTGATGCCCAGCAGCCACACGTCGGCGTTGATGCCGGGGCTGTAGACGTTGGAGCTCAGCGGCGTGTACATGAACCAGCCGCCGTCGGGCGCCACGCCGAACAGCAGCGAGAGCGTCACGATCGAGCCGCCGAACAGGTAGCACCAGTAGCCGTAGGCGGTCAGTCGCGGAAAGGCGAAGTCGCGCGTGCCCAGGATCTTCGGCGTGAGATAGACGGCGAAGCTCTCCACCATCGGGATGGCGAACAGGAACAGCATCATCGTCCCGTGCACGGTGAAGACCTGGTTGTAGATCTCCGGCGTCATGAAATCGGAATTGGGCGTGGCCAGCTGCACGCGGGTGAGCATGCCCAACACGCCGGCGATGGCGAAGAAGGCGAAGGACGTCACCATCATCCGCACGCCGATGACGGAGTGGTTCACCGCCGCCAGGCGCTGCAGTCCCGGCCCGGTCGCCCAGATCGCCGACAACTGGCGATGCAGCCGCAGCGCCGGACTTTCGTTCGATGCCGGATCGACGTGCTCGCTCATGGCGCTTCCTTCTGGCCGGTGCCCGCCTGCGCGAGCGCGGCGGCGTAGTCCTGGCGGGGATGGACGATCACGGTGAAGCGCATGTTCGCGTGGCCCAGTCCGCAGAACTCGTTGCACAGTCCTTCGTAGCGGCCGGGCACGGGGGCGCGGATGCGCAGGCGGTTCACGTGGCCGGGCAGGGCGTCGATCTTCCCCGCCAGGCGCGGCACCCAGAACGCGTGGATGACATCGTCGCTGGTGACGTTGATGTCGACCGGCGTGTCGGCCGGCAGGTGCAGCACGCCGTTCGTCGCCATGCCGCCGTTGTCGGGGTAGCGGAAGGTCCAGTTCCATTGCCGGGCGACCGCTTCGACCTGGAGCGGCGAACGCCCCGGCAGCGGAAGCAGCCGCTCGCCCGCGATCAGCGCATAGGCCAGCAGCGGCAGCAGCACCACCGCCGGCAGGGCCAACCCGCCCAGCACGATCCAGCGCGTCGGCGAGAGACTCGATCCCCATCCCGGGCGCTTGATGACCAACACCCACAGCGCCATCACCAGCAGGAACAGCACAGCGCCGCCGGCCAGCATCACCCACCACAGCGTGGCGATCGAATCGGCCGCCGGGCCGGCGGGATCCAGCGTCGACAAGGGCCGGTCGCATCCGCTCAGCGCCAGCGCCGCCATGCCCATCCATCCTGTCCGGACGATCACGCGACCGCGCGTACGATCCGCGCCGTCACCGTCGAGGATCGAGGAACGCGGGCCATGGCGAAGCGACCGTCGAAGATGAGCGAGGTCTTCCTGGAGCACCTGCGGCTGGACATGGGATCGGCCGTGGCCCTGGTGGGGCATCCGATCCACGTGATGATGGTGCACTTCCCGGTCGCGTTCGTCGTGGCCACGCTCGGTGCGGACGTGTGCTACTGGTGGTCGGGCGATCCGTTCTGGCAGCGGGCCGGCGTGTGGGCGGCCGGCGTCGCGTTCTGGACGGGCGTGGGCGCGAGCATCGTCGGCACCGGCGAGTTGCTGCTCGTGCGCGGCATCCGCCTGCTGGAAGCCAGCTGGTCGCACGCCATCGCCGCGATGACGCTGGTCGCCATCACCGCCGCCAACTGGGGCGTGCGCCTGATCGACCCCGCGGCCGTCCTGCCGCATGGGCTGGCGCTGTCGTTGCTCGCCTCGGTGATGGTGGGCTTCGCGGGTTGGCACGGCGGCAAGCTCGTCTTCGATCATGGCGTGGGAATTCTGGTTTCGTCGTCCAGGGACTAGCGAAGCCAGCGCTGCAGTCCGCCCGGCTGGAACAGGCCGGCCGCGAACAGGTTCGAATCCAGATGCGGTTTGGCCAGCACGACCCAGATCACCGCCGTGATCAGCACCGCGTAGGCCACGGCCAGCGCGATGCAGGAGGGACGGCCCAGTCGTCCGTTGGGCAGGAACAGCTTCACCAGGATCAGCCCCGCCACGACGTGCAGCATCGCCATCAGGCCGACCAGCACCATCTTCATCGAGAACCATTCCAGGAACGTGGCCTGCAGGAAGATCAGCGCCGTGCCGCTGGCGATGGCGATGTAGGCGGCGGGCGAGGTGAGGTCCACGTAGACCAGTCGCGCGATGCGGTGCAGGCGGTTCAACTCGGTGCCGGGCACAAGCGCGCCCCGCTGCCAGAACAGGAACGGCAGCACGATCAATCCACCCGACCACACCGCGATGGCGGCCAGGTGGATGAACTTGAGCAGCGTGGTCATACGCCGCTCTCGCGCGGACGCAGGCCCGATGCCGCGATCGACAACCCGGCGATCAGATAGGGCACCACGGCCGGGACCCACATTAGCAGTCCGGCCAGTTGCTGGTCGGACATCGGATCCAGCCCCCACGCATACGTGCTGGCGAAATGCACCAGATAGAGCGGGCGCGGCGCGAACACGATCACCGCGCCCAGCAGGCCCATCTGCCCGATGGTCGCGCCCAACGCCACCAGCGCCGAACCGATCGGCGTCGACGGCGCGAGGATCGCGCGCCACATCACCCACGCGCTTGCCAGCAGCGTCACCTGCATCAGCCAGTACGCGGCCACGCTGGCCAGGCCCCACGTGTACGCGCCGGGCGTGTGCCACAGCCAGAGGATCACGGCATGGGCCGCGACCACGGCGGCCAGCGGCAGGCGGCTTGCCTTCGTCGACGGAAACGCCATCGCCAGCAGCGGCGCCGCCACGGCGACCAGCAGGACGTGATGCAGCACGCGCGCCGAGAACAGGGCCGAGGAGAGTGCGCACAGCGGCGAGACGAACACGACGGCCATCACCGCGATCGCGCTCCAGCCGGCCCGCCTGTGGGGTGCGCGCGCACGTGTAAGCGCCGCCGCGAGGAACAGCAGCATCGCGATCAGCCAGGGGTCGAAATTCCAGCGCGTCCACACGTCGCCGGGAATGGCGGCTGGCCCGCAGTAGGCGATCATCGGAACCGGCATGGCTCGATCTCCTCCTCCCGCCCAACGCCCCCGATCTGGTGTGCGCCCCGAGCCGGGGGAGTCTTAGCCGATGGGCAGTGAAGGCGGGGTGTTGGGCGTGTGTCGATGCGGTGGCGCGGCTGTTCGCAGCGGTCTGGAGAGACGCGCCGCATCACGCATGCGCTAACCTTGCACGCGGCGCCGCGATTCTCGCCGCGCATCGGCGCACTGGCCCCTGGAGCACGAGATGGCCTCCAAGCTGAGCCTTCCATTGCAGGTCCTGGTGGTGGAAGACAGCCCCGAGTACGCGCTGATCGTCCGGCGTTGGCTCGAGGAAGACGGCCTGGCGCAGGTGACCCTGGCCGAAGACGCGGTGCAGGCGCGCGTCGCGATTCACTCGCGCCACTGGGACATGATGGTCACCGACGTCGAGATGCCGGGCGCCAGCGGGCTGGACCTCATCCAGGAAGCTAAGGCCGCGTATCGATGGACCTGCGTGCTGGTGATGACGGGCGTGGTCAGCGCGGAGTACGCGCGCACGGCGCTGCAGAACAACGCCGACGGCCTGCTCTTCAAACCCTTCAGCAAAGAGGTGTTCCTGAAGGAAGTGCACAAACTCGCCGGCCAGACGCTCACGCGTCGCCGGCATGAGCGCCGCTCGGTGCTGGCGGTGGGCGCGCATCCCGACGATGTGGAGATCGGATGCGGCGGCACCTTGTCGATGCATGCGGCCAACCAGGACGAAGTGACCATCCTGACCCTCAGTCACGGCGCGCAGGGCGGTGACGCCATGATCCGCGCGCGTGAGGCGCATGCGGCAGCGGAGTTGCTCCGTGCACGCTTGATCCTGGCCGATCTGCGTGACACGCAGATTCCCGAAGGCGGCACCAGCATCGAACTGATCCAGCAGGCGATCGCCGAGGTGCAGCCCACGCACGTCTACACGCATTCGCAGTACGACACCCATCAGGATCATCGCAACACGCATCGCGCCACGATGGTCGCCGCGCGCAGCGTGGGCAATGTCTACTGCTATCAGCCGCCGTCGGCGACGGTGGAGTTCCGGCCCGGGCTGTTCATCGACATCTCCGGCCACATGCAGCACAAGCTCGACGCGATCGACGCCTATTCGAGCCAGACGGCATCGCGCGCGTACCTCGCGCCCGATCTGATCGTCGCCACGGCGCGCTATTGGGGCCGTTTCGCCGGCTACGTGATGGCCGAACCGCTGGAAGTGATCCGGCAGCGCGGGCCCTGATCACGCCGCGCCGTCCGTTCCCTCGGCCGACGACTGCGCTGCTTCGCGCAGCAGCGATTGGATGCGATCCACCAGCGCGAGGGAGTGCGGCTCGCGCTGGGGTGAAACCGGCGCGTGCCACATCGCCGACACGCGTTCGCAGTGATCCTGCATATCGCGTCGGGCCAGCAGCGCCAGTGTCGGCGTCAAGCGGTGCAGATGCCGGCGCACCTCGCCTTCCTCATTGGCGAGGATGCTTTGCCTGAGCTGCGGCAGCAGGCGTTGCGCGGCCTCGGCGAAGGTCTCCACCACCAACGGCACCAGCCCCGCATCACCCAGCAGGCGCGCCGCCTGTTCCAGATCCAGATCGCCCTCATGCTTCATCGGCGGCTGCGTCCGGTGGCGGCAGCGTCACGGCGAGGATTTCGCCGTTGCGCACGGGCTGCGCGGTTTCCGCCTCGCGGAAATGCCGCATCGCTTCGCGCGAATCGGCGAATCCATCATCCAGGCCGATCATGAAACCGCGCAGGAACTGCCCGTGCCCGAACACTACGACGTGACCCTCCTGTTGCCACAGCCGGCGGTGGAACGCGCGCAGGCGGCCGACGAATTGCGCGAACGATTCCGCCCCTTCGCCGTCGATGTGGAAAGGATCGGCGCGCTGCCAGTACTGCGTCACCATCGGCATGCGCTGCGCCGGACTGGTGCGGTCCGCGCGCGCGGGCGCCAGGTACGAGAACTCTTCGATCGGCCACGTCTCCACGGCCGCGTGCGGATGCGCCTGGATCAGCGGGCGCGCGGTGTCGAGCGTGCGGCGGTACGGCGAGACGACAATGAGGTCGGGCGGTTGCGTGATCGAAGCCACCACGTCGCGCGCCTGCTGTTCGCCCAGTGCCGTCAACCGGATGTCGGCATGGTTGTCCGTCGCCTCGCCGGCGTTGGCGGTGGTCTGCGCATGCCGCACCAGGTGAACGCTCATCGGCGGCATAGCGCCTGCCATTCCGATGGATCCAGGTAGCGCTCGGTCCAGTAGCGCACCATCAGGATTTCCTTGAACGGCATCGGGCCCGCGGGGAGCGCCTTGCCTTGCAGGTCGTCCATCAGCAGGCGCGGGATGTCGACGCCGGCCGCGCCGGTCAACGGCAGGCTGCCGGGGAACCTGGGGTTGATCTCCAGCAACTTGTACGGCCCTTCGCGGCTTTGCTTGAACTGGATGTTGGCCACGTAGCGGATGCCGACCTCGCGCGCGATACCGGCGGCGGCATCCGTGAGCTCGGGCATGTGTACGGTGCGCGCGGTGATCGCGATTCCCGAATCGGTGCGGATGCGCTCGCGCGGAACGGCCGCGACGAGTTCGCCGTGCTGGCTCACGTACACGTCGACGGAGAACTCCGGCCCGGGCAGCAGTTCCTGCACGAGATAGGAACCGTCCCGGGGCAGGGCATCCAGGTCGGCCGCGCGTTCGATGAGCGCGATGCCGCGCGAACCGGCGCCCGCGCGCGGCTTGGCGAAGCACGGGAAGCGGACGATCCCGGCGCGCGTGTCGTCGGTAAGCAGCACGCATTCGGGAACGAACGGATTGCCGGCCAGGTGCGACATCAGGGCCCACTTGTCGCGACAGCGATGCAGCACCGCCGCCGGCGAGAGCGGCACACGTGTGCGCAGCGCGGTGAAGGCCGCCTCGGCTTCGGCCAGGGGCGCCAGCTCGGGATCGACGGTGGAGATCAGCACGTCGATGGACTGCGCGCGACACAGCTCGAGCAGCGCGGACACCAGCCCGGAATCTTCGCCGCGCGGAATCAGGAACCGGTTCGACGCCGGTACCAGGTAGAGCCCCGGGGAATTCGCATCCATGTCCGCCAGGAAGAGCTCGTGCTCGGCGGCCAGCGATTTCCATACGCTGACCGCTGCGGGTCCGCCCGCACCGGTGACCAGAACGCGCATGTTCGCGATTCGTGGATGGATGTCGGGAAGCTATCCGCTCCGTCGTGATGGCTGCCTTCACGCGTTCCGGATTCGCCCGGCGCATGCGTGGGGTGTGGTACACAGGACCCGGTCATCGCCGATGCGTCCGCCGGCAGGCGTTCCGGAGGCCAAAGCGCATGCTGGACATCCTGGTGTGGCTGTGTGTGGTCGCGGTGTTCCTCGGCGCGACGCCGCAACTTGCAGCGCTGCTCCAGTTCCTGCTCGTCGGCGTCCACGGCGTGCGCAACCACTACCCGCTCTGCGCGCCGGTGACCTGCCGCGTCGCGGTGCTGATACCGGCCTGGAACGAAGGCCTGGTGATCGACAACACCGTCGAACACATGATGTCGCTGGACTATCCGCGCCATGCCCTGCGCGTGTACATCATCGACGACGCCAGCACCGACGATACGCCGCAGGTCGCCCAGGCCGCGGCGCTGCGCTACCCGGGAACGGTCTTCCACCTGCGCCGCGAGAACGGCGGGCAGGGCAAGGCGCACACGCTCAATCACGGCCTGGCGCATGTGCTCGACGACGACTGGATGCAGGCGGTGTTGATCACCGATGCCGACGTGGTGTTCTCGCGCGATGCGCTGTCGAAGATGGTGCGCCACCTCCACGACCCGCAGGTCGGCGCGGTCACGGCGTACATCAAGGAAGGCAGCGCGCCCGGCGGTTTCGTCTCGCGTTCCATCGCCTTCGAATACATCACCGCGCAGGCCGCCTCACGCCGGGCGCAGAACGTCATGGGCGTGATGGCCTGCCTGGCCGGCGGCGCGCAGCTGCACACGCGCGAAAACCTCATCGCCATCGGCGGCGCCATCGACACCTCGACCCTGGCGGAAGACACCTACAGCACCTTCCTCACCGAACTGCGCGGGCGGCGCGCGCTGTTCGACGCCAATGCAATCGTGTGGGCGGAGGAGCCCGACGCGCTCGCCAGCCTGTGGAAGCAACGCCTGCGCTGGGCACGCGGCAACCTGCAACTGACGTGGGCGTTCCGACACGCCTGGTTTCGGCCGTTCTCCCACCGTGGCATCGGCGGATGGATGTTCGGGCTGATCTGGTTCTCGACGTTGCTGATGCCGATCCTGATGCTCGCCGCGATGGCGGGCGGCCTGACGTTGCTGTTCGTCCATCAGGGCTGGGCGTGGCGCGCATTCCACGTGCTGTGGCTGATCAACGCCTTCGTCTACCTGTTCGTGCTGCTGTTCTCGTGCGTGATCGATGCGCCGACGGCCAGGCGCGCGTGGCTGGAAGGCGTGTTCTTCCCGGGGCTGGTGTCGGTGGGGTTGATGGTGTGGTCGATCTTTCCGGCGCAGATGCAATCGCTGCTGGCGTCGTTCCCGGGATTCGACGGACGCTGGGACTGGCGGGCAGTCGTCGCGGTGCTGCTGTACGCCTGGGTCGGCGCCTGCATGGCGGCGGCGTGGGGGCTGTACCGGCTCGAACGCGCCGGCGCTCCGGCCTGGATCGTGCGACCCCTGCTCGCCGTGGTCGGCTACGGCCCGGTGCTGTGCGCGGTGTCCTTCGCCGCCTACGTGGCCGAGTGGCGCGGCGCGGAGCGTCAGTGGGACAAGACCGTCAAGGTCGGCAAGGTGAGGCAGCTGGGATGAACGACGACATCGACACGGCGGCGACGGAATTCTCCACGGCCCTCAAGGCCGACATGCGGCGCGAGCGGCGCCTGCTGTACGCCGAACTCGTGCTCCTTGCACTGCTGCTGGCACTGGCCGTGCTGCGCTATTGGGTAGGGCGATGAGCCCCGTGCTGCTGCCGCTGATCGCCGCCTTGGCCGCACCGCCTTCGACGTGCGAGATCGAGCTTGCGCAGCAGTTGATGGCGCAGCAACCGCGGCAGGACGCGCGCATCCAGGGCATGCTCGACCCATGCCGCGCGGCGGCCAGCACGGACTACCGCGTCGATCTGCTTGCCGGCGTGCTCGCCCGCGACGACAAGCGTTTGAACGACGCGGTGGACCTGCTTTCGCGCGCCCACGCACAGGCGCCTTCCGAACTGTCGCCGATGTTGGAGCTGGCGGTGACCTACGAATTCCAGCAGCAGCCCGGCAAGGCCAAGCCGCTTTACCTGCGCGCGCTGGAGATCGACCCCACGTCGCGTGCCGCGCAACTCGGGCTCGCGCGCGTGGCGCGCCAGCAGTACCGGCCCGAAGAGGCCGAGCGCATCTACCAGGCGCTGTTGTCGAAGGATCCCAACGACCGCGAAGCACGCACCGGTCTTGCGATGGCGATGCTGCAGCAGCACCGCTACGACGAGGCGCGCGCGCGATTGCAGCTCTTGCAGGCCGCCGAGCCCGACGATCCGGAAGTGCGCGCGGGCCTCACCGAGCTGGCGCTGGGCTGGCGTCATCGCCTGGACCTGGCCGTGGGGCGCGAGGATGTGCCGCAGGGCGCATCCAACAGCGTCGCAGCGCAATGGACGATGGCGCCCAACGCGCGCGACGAGTTCCATGCCAGATACCAGAACAACGATCGCGAAGTGTTCACGCAGGATCCGATCGACCGCGCGGTGACGCCGCTGGACAGCCTGCGCGTGGGTTGGCTCCATCGCGTGCCCGCGCAGTATTTCTGGGAGATCGCCGTCGAGTACCGGCGCCATGACGTGATCCAGGACACCCAGCGCGTCGAACTCAACGTGGGCCACCGGTTGTTCGGCCAGGTGCAGGGATTCGCCGGCGTGCGCCGCCAGTTTCCGTCAGGCCTGGACAATCGCCTCTGGCATCTGGGCATGAGCGTGCCGATGTCGCAGCGGACCTACGCGACGCTGATCGCCTACTACGCGCAGCCCCGCTTCGGTGACGACACCATGGCCTATGTCGCCGACTTCACCTACGAGCGCGAACGCCTGCAGCTGACCGGCGGCGTCGGCTACGGTTCCGATCCGTCCAACGTCATCGCGCACGTGCGCGGCGTGTGGCCGGTGTCGCCGCGGCAGGCGATCACCTTCGGCTTCGAACACCGCAGCCTGGGCGGTGAATTCGACGCGATCGTCGGCTGGCGCATGGAGTGGCAATAGGATGGTCGACGCGCCGGCCCCTCGCGAACCCGGATGGCGTCGCTGGGCGAACCGCATCCAGCCGGCGTGGGTGATGGTGCTGGTGAGCCCGTTGATGATCTGCTTCGCGTGGATCGTCACGTTCGACCAGATCTCGAAGGACCGGAACGCCGCGCTGGCGGAGGGTTATCGCGAAGCCAACGGCCTGAGTCGCTCCTTCGCGGAAATGGCGCGGCACAACCTCGACGACCTCGATCAGATCGTGCGCGTGGTTCGAAGGGCCTATGTCGCCGGCATGCGCGAGGACGACATCGCCCGCATGCTGACGCAGGCCGGCTTCCGCGAGTCGCACCAAGTGCAGGTGGCGGTGCTGGATGCGTCCAACCGGATCATCGCGGGCAAGGGGCCCGATGCGCCGCAGTGGCTGGCGAAGGCGATGCCGCAGCGAAACGACGGACCGGCGGTGGACCGGCCTGTGTTGTCCACGGCACTGCGCGCCGAACGCGGCCGCCCCGATCTGCTCGCTTTCAGTCGGCCCATTCTGCGTCGTGACGGTGCCTTGGCGGGACACGTGGCCGTCTTCGTGCGGCCGGAGCAGGTACTGGCCAGCCTGCCGCGCTTGAACGTGGGGCCCATGGCGCGTCAGTTCGGCAGCATCGAGCTGGGTCGCGATGATGTGGCCGCCATCCTCGGGATGGACGGACGCCTGCGTGCCGTGCGACTGGGCGGCGCGGCGCTTGCAGCAACACGGTGGCCGGAGGGACCGGCCATCTACCGCACGCGCAACGGCGATATCCAGCCGCGACCCAACGCCCGCCTCGATGCTGTGCCGCGCCTGTGGTCGGGCGGATACCTGCGCGCTTACGACGCGACCATCGTCGTGGGCATTTCGCGCGGCGTGGTGCTGCGCGGTTTCGAACGGCGCCGGCAGCTCTACCTGGCCGGCACGACGGCGTTCACCCTTGGCGTCGGCCTGCTGACCGTGATGGGCGCGATCCTCGCCCGGCGCCAGCGACGCATCCTGCAGCAACTGGCCGAGAGCGAACGCAGGGCGAACGAACTCAAGTCCAGCTTCCTGGCCAAGATTTCCCACGACCTGCGCACGCCGCTCAACGGCATCCTGGGTTTCGCCGAACTCATCAAGATCACCGCGCACGAGGAAGAGCCGCGCCAGTACGGCGAATACATCCACGACAGCGCGAGCCACCTGCTGGATCTGGTCAACATGATCCTGGACCTGACCAAGCTTCGGAACGGCACGCTGCAACTGCAACTGCGCGAGGTGGACCTCAAGGACATCGCGACCAGCGTGTCCAGGACGCATTCGGTCGTGGCCGAAGGAAAAGGCCTGGAATACCGCCTGCAGATCGCGCCCGACTTCCCCGCGACCGTCCTCTGCGACGGTGTGCGCATCCGCGAAGTGCTGAACAACCTGGCGCACAACGCGATCAAGTTCACCCGGGCCGGGAAGGTGTCGATGGAACTGTTCACGGCCGATGAACGCGTGATGGTTCGCGTGTCCGACACCGGCATCGGCATGAGCGATGAGGTCAAGCAGCACCTGTTCGAACCCTTCAGCGAAGGTCGCGACGCGGAGTCGCGGCTGCAGGCGGGCTCCGGCCTCGGGCTCGCGTTCTCGAAAGAACTGCTTGCGCTGCACGGCGGCGGGATCGAGGTCGCATCCACGCAGGGGCAGGGCACCGACGTCACCTTCTGGATCCCGCGGGACGGACCGCCCGCGCCGCCCACGTCGCCCACCCAATGAGGCCATCGCCATGCGTCGCGTACTGGTAGTGGATGACGACCTGGTCAACCGGAAGCTTGCGCGCGCCATTCTCGAACGCAGCGGCTGGACGGTCGAAGAGTGCGAGGACGGCGCGTCCGCACTGGCGAGTTTCGATCGGGCGCCGGTCGACACGGTGCTGCTCGACATCGGCCTCCCGGACATGGACGGCCGCGATGTCTGCCGGGAACTGCGCAAGCGCCGGCACGACGCCTTGCGCATCGTCGCCTACACCGCCTCGGTGCAGCCGGAGGAAATGGCCACGCTGCGCGACAGCGGCTTCGACGAAGTGCTGCAGAAGCCGGTCAGCGTGGCGGCGGTGCAGGCTGCGATCGGGCCGGCGTGATCCGGCCACCGTCCTGTTCACATTGTTGGTCTTCGTCGTGATCAGGTGTGGCCTATAGTGGATGCACGTGTTCGAGGTTCCGATGACACAACAACCGCGCCCCCCGAAGAAGAAGGCACGTGGTGGCAAGCCCGGCGTCGGGCAGGCCGCCGAAGTGGCGACCTTCCGTGAATCCCTGGAGCGGTCAGGCCAGGTCCAGGACGACGAAGACCTGAAGCCGGGCGTCACGCATGTGCGCAAGCGCGACGATGAAGGCGGCGAGGTGCTCGTGCGCAGGCGCTTCTCGGCGCTCGCGCCGAAAAAATAATGCGCTGCGCAGACGCTACCTGCGTGGTGTTCGATGGCACGCGCAGGAGAACCTGATCCGCTCGAGCAGCGGTCCCCCCTGGCCCTTTATCAGGCGGTGGGTTACGCCCGGGTCCGGCATTTCCGCCTGAAGGATGCCACCACCGCCACTGGCCACCGCGCCCCGCGCTGCATAGCTCCTGGGATGTGCGACGGTGGCGTTGGGCGCGAGTTGCAGCTGCCCGCGTTTGCGCAGGCTGGCGACGAAGTCATTGACCTCCTGGTCGATGGCGACCGCGTCGGGCAACGCGCTCATCAGCTCCACGGAAGCGCCCCTGCCTCGGGCAGGCATTGCACCGACGGCGCGCACCAGAACCGACTCGGGGATATTCGTCGCGCTGTTGGCCGGGAAATTTGGCAGGTGCAGCGGGACCGTGCGCGTGAAGCGGGCCTCGGCCATTTCGTGCGGCCCGAAACGCACCTTGCGCACGTAAGAAGGCGCGGCATCATCGGCGCCCATGCGGTTGCGCAGGTCGGCCATCGCTGCGGGCGTGAGCGTGAAGTTTCTGGACTTCTCCTTCTTGATCGCACCGGCGATCTTCGCCTTCGAGGCGGTGATCGCCGAACTGCCCAGTGTGATTCCGTGCCGTTCGAATGCGGCGTCCACCGCCGCCTTCAGCGCGGTGCCCTGTCCTGCCTGCAGTGCCATCGCACGCCCCACCGCCTGGTAGAAGCGCGGGGTCGGCGGCGCCGCGCGCGCGGCAACAAACAGAAGCTTGCCTGCGCTTTGCGCCGCCTTCCAGAGATTCGCTGCACTACGCGTGCCTGCCTCGAACTGGGAGCGGATCAGATCGTAGAAGCAGCCCGTGAAGATCTGACTGTAGTCGTGGTACTCGTCGTTCTTGTCGGGCAAAGACCACTTCTCTGAGTTCCGGGCCTGGCGCGGAGCGTCACCGGCGAGCCAGCTGAGGTGCTCTCCCCAGGTTTCCACGAGATTCACACCGCCCAGTCCTCCGTGGGTTGTGATGTGTGCGCGGATCTCAGGATCGGCCAGCGCGGTGAGTATGGCCAGGCAGTCGCCGAAGGATTCGTGGAAGGCGGCCACCTCCAGGTACTCGATGGCCCACAGATCCGGCCGCAGTGCATCCAGGATGGCGTGCCCCACTTCATGTGCCACCACGTCGGTGCTGGCGCCCGTGAAACGTATGCCGGGTCCATCGGGCGCCTGGCAGAACACCAGATCTTCACCGTTGTAGTAGGCGTTGATGTCGCGGCCGGCGAGATACTGGATGCCCAGTGTCTTGCCGGATGCCCATCGTTTCAATGGCGCCCCGTCGATGGATTCGAAGGCTGCCAGCGCCGAAAGCGCGGCCTGCCGCACCTGCCATTGCAGGAAGCGCAGGTCGCTGACCGCGTACAGTTTTGGTCTACCGATGTTGCCGAACTCGAACCCGGCGCGTGCGGCACTGCGATTCTTCAGTTGCAGCCTCGACTGCGGACGGTTGAACTTGCTTGCGAGTGGATCATTCGGGATGAAGTTGATGGGCATTGCACAACGTCCTGTCGGATGGTCGCCTGGATTGGCCGGGTGAGAGGTTCCAAACTCACGGAATCGCAGCAGCGATGCGCGCGGTGACGGCCGCGAAGCCAGTGGCGGTGGGATGGAGTTCGTTGGCCCAGTCGGTCTTGTAGTTGGCGCTCTTCAGTGTTCTGCGCAGGTCGACGAAGCTGACGTGGCGGAACTCGGGAGTGCCCGTCAGCCGCTTCAGCATTTCGTTGAAGCGGTCGATGAGCTTCTCGACGAGTTGCCTGCGGACGACCATGTTGTGATAGCCCTTCTGGTTGAATCCCGGTTCAAGCCAGGGGCCCGGCAAGAGCCAGAATCCGCCGGCGAATCCCCGACCATCGGGTATCGCGTAGTCGTAGCCGTGGACCACGATCGGGATCTTCTCGCCGAAGTGTTCCTCGCACACCGTGGTCACGGCAGCGAGGATCGTCGAGAAGGCATCGTGCAGGCGTTGATCGATGATGCCCTCCACCACCAGCGGGTTCAGGCCATTGATGGGAGAGAGCGCATGGTTGAGGATCATGCCGAACTCGATCTCGCCCGTGATGTCGTTGCCGCCCCCGGACAGCAGGATGGCTCGGGGTTTCTCGCCCCGACGCTTGAGCTTCTCGATGCGGCGGATGAAGTCGTCGAGTTGGCCGCCCGAGTAGGCCATGTCCTCGACGCGATCGCCCGCATGGGCGACGGTTTCGACG
The DNA here is from genome assembly GCF_016735495.2 of Lysobacter sp. MMG2. Taxonomy (GTDB): domain Bacteria; phylum Pseudomonadota; class Gammaproteobacteria; order Xanthomonadales; family Xanthomonadaceae; genus Lysobacter_J. Next base: position 1,505,157 of record NZ_JAERQY020000001.1, on the reverse strand, counting down.
TCGAAGCCGTGGTCGTCTTCCAAGTTCTTGATGATGTCGTTGAAGGGATAGTCGAACCAGGAGTCGCCCTCCGCGACGAGGATGCCGGCGCTCTGGCCGGCTTTCACCGCAGGCGATGCCGACTTGGCGGCCTTGGTCTTGGGCATCTTGGCGATCGCGGCCTTGCGCCGCCTGAGTGCCTTCTTCCTGCGGGCCAACGCGACCTTGGCCAACTGTTCCCCCGTCTCGCGAGGGGCGTCGGTGCTGCGCTTCTTGGACGGCATGTCGATGTACTCCTGCGGAGCTGTCCCCAGGAATGGGGAGTGGTTGCCTTCATGAAGCCGGAAGGGTGGGCACAGGGCTCAACGCGGTGACCACCGCCTCGCGGCCAGGCTTCGCAATTCGGAGGTGAGTCTGGAACGCCGGCAAGGCACGCTGTCCGTGTAGCGGGATTCGGTCTCTTTTGTCGGGCTGCCGGCAGGTACGTGGCACCAGCAATCGCACGCGGCTTACGCAAGCATCGCTTTTGCGATAGCGATGCTGTCTGGAACTCGTACAGAACCACTTCCGTGAACAGGTCTCGACGCGCTCTCGCGAGATCACTCTTCACGCGGGCAGCCCGGCTGGACACGCTGGCCTTGTCCTGCAGCGCCGAAGCGGGACGTTGACAACGCCAGATACGGACCTGCGTCGATCTGCTGCGCTTCCTGTTCATCGACAGCGAGGAAGAGGCCATGCCACATCCAGTCGAACGAAAATTGCGAAGGGAGATGTGCCCATATCTTGCGGCAGGCCAATGCATCCATCGCTGGATGCCGTACCGGATCTATCGCTTGAACGCGTACGTAGGCGAGCTGTTCCTCGTGCTGGCCAGCATTGGCTTGTCCAACCCCCTCCTGAAGTTTCTCTTGGGCGAAGCGAAGGCCGCCGAGCCTGCTACACAGTCCCCATTGGGCTATCTGCTCGAAAGCAGGCTGGGGATCATCGGCGTCATCGCACTGGTCATCTGGCTGATGGTCAAGGTGTACGTGCGGCGCGAGAACCTGGAGAAGCGGTGCAGCCTGATCACCAGTTTCATAAGCCAGAGCGGACAGATCGAGCTTTCGGTGCGAAGCGCGCTGTCAGGTCCGGATCCGATGCCTGCGCTGAACGACGTCAAGCTCAAGCTCGATGATCTCGTGGCTCGGAATGTCGCCGAGGGGGTGTTCACGCAAGGGGTCTTCGCGCAGTACCGCGGCGAAGCGGATGCACTGTGCGACTCGCTGGTCCAGGACTTCTCCGACTACTGGGCCCCGCCACCGCCCGATGATCAGCGTCCAGGACATCGCCGCCCGCCGCAGGACAGTGGAGACCAGCCATGAGCACACCCGTCATCAAGGCCAGCTTCGTTCTCGACGCAGACGGCAAACCCCGTGGGCGGTCCACCGGAAACTACGAGATCCTGCTGCAAGTCGACGGAGCACCGGAAGACGCCTACCGGGTCGTCTACGAACTGGACGACAGCTATTACGACCCACGGCGGGAAGCCACGGATCCCTCCACGCTGTTCTCCGAGGAGCTGACCTCCTACGGCGACTACGTGATCCAGGCGCGCGTGCGCACCACCGATCATACGGTGCTGGCCAAGCGCAGCTTGTTTGAAGCGCTGAAGGAAGCCCATGCCGGAAACAATCATCCGGCGATCCTGAAGGCGTTGCACGACATCCAGCAGAACTGAGCTCCGCGCGCCCCATCGATCGAACGCCAAAAACGGATTTCACAAGGAGTCGGACATGTTGAGGTCCATGACGTTCGTCGTCCTGCTTGCATGCGCTGGGCCGGCGATGGCTCAGGCCGGGACGCAAGGGTCCGTCGGTTCGAGCGGTTCCACGGGCGCCGATGCGGACGATGTGTCCGGCGATGTCGGTGCCTCTCCCCTGGATGCCCCGGATCCCCGCATCAAGGAGCTGGACGAGCAGATCGCGCTGAGGAAGAAGCAGATCGCGTTGCTCGAAGAGCAACAGTCGTTCGAGAAGAAGCTGATCGAGGTCAAACAGGCCGAGTTTCCCGTGGTGGCCGTGCCCAATGTCAAGAATGGCGACTCGACGACGTTCGATCAGACCGCGTTCCTGGCGAACTGGGCGCTGTCGGCTAATTTGCCGAAGCTGCTTCCAAAGGACGATCCGCCTTGCACGGCGAATCTGCCGACGCTGATCGTCGGCGAGGGCAACTTCGCCGGGAAGATGCTGGCCGCCAAGGCGATCAACGAGACGGTGAATCAGTTGCAGCGGGAAGCGGATGCCTGGCTGTCCGAGGCGAGGTCCAAGGCAGGCCGTAAGGACGGTGACGGCACGCGTGAATCAGGATTGATCAGCGGCTTCACCGTCGCGCAGTCCCTGGTGACGCAGACGTTGGACCTCATGAAGTACTTCCGGACGGACATCGAGTTCAAGGGGGCCACGGTGAGCCTGCCGTCGCATTCGCTCCGCTCCGCGCTAGTGAAGAAATGCCCGGGCGGGCGCCTGCCGGAGATGGCGGCACCGGAGATGAGCGAGCTGCTGAAAACCTATGCAGCCTTGCTCGTGGCAGGTGAGCGCATCCGCACGCAACTCTCCGATGAGGCCAGCCAAGGCATGGGCGGTTCGCTGAAGTCGCGAGGGCTGGCTATCGTCGCCAGCGTAGATGCGCTCAAGGGGCAGCTGTCGTCTGGCGAGGACGGGCGGCCAAATGCCATCGCAGAAGCCGCGCAGTTGCTGGCACAGACCGACGCAAAGCGATTGCTGACGGTGCGCGTGCTGGATCAAGGAGGCGCGATCTACAAGCGAACCAATCTGTTCTTCCTGTCGCCGAAGGTCTCCTACCTTGCGTCCGCGACGGTGGACTATGTGCTGTCCAACATGTCAAACGGGCAAGTCCTGTGGCACGAGACAACGCGGGTCAAGACGCAGCTGAATCAAAGCTTCGCGCGTTGGAGCGAAAATCCGGCAGAGGCGCCCGACGTCACGGTCGTAGATTGAGCGCCATGGACGACACTGATGAAGCCTTGAGGTCACTGCTCGCGGAAGCGGAAGCGGGCGATGCGCTGACCCGGCGACGACGCGCCGCCCATACCGCGGGAAATGCCGGTGCAGCGTCTACGCACGCGCGAGATGGCAGCGTGCGAAAGTACGTTGTCATTGGCCATGACGATCGCTGGGCCGTCGATGCATTGCGGGCTTACCCATACCGCTGCATCTTTCGACTCTCGATCCGTTGGCCGGGCGGCGACACGGAGGGCGGCACGGCGTTCCTGGTGGGCCCGCGCACGTTGCTTACCGCGGCCCATTGCGTGTGTCGGCCTGGACATGGTCCCGGCGAGGTGTCGGTTACCGGCGCGGGCGGCAACACGTACCGGGCGGGGAGCGCCACCTGGCCGCGCGCCTGGCAGGACCGCGGAGACGACGGATCGGACGTTGCCTGTATCCAGTTGACGTCGGATCCGGGGACTTCGCTTGGCCATTTTGGTACGCGCAGCCTGACGTCAAGCGAGGCAGAGAACACCTTCGCCCTTGCCGGTTACCCCGTCAGTCGCGGCGCAGGCCTGTATGCGGCGTCCGGCTCTATCCAGGGACTGGACCCCGTTCTGGTCCATCACACGATCGATACGGGAGGCGGACAGAGCGGCAGCCCGGTCTTCTCGATGATCAATGGGGTGGCGATGGCAGTGGGGATTCACCTCCTCGGTGCTAATCCCCATAACCGCGCGTTACGACTGACAGCGGAGAAGATCGACCAGATCCGCAGGTGGATCGGCTAGAAAGCGGCCCTCACGGCACATTCGGCGGCTTGTACTTGCACTTCGGATCGGCCATGCGCTTGCGCGTGGAGGGATGGACGGATTCCGATCCCGGGTCTGTCTTGCACACCGGACGGACGAAGCTGCCCATCATCTTGTACATCGCGGTCATCGAGTCGGCGAGGTAGGAGTCGTAGTGCTCCTCGAAGTGCCGCAGGTACTCCTCGTCCACGCCCAGTCCCAACGCCTTCGCGCGATCCACCATCCAGCGCAATGCACCGTTGGCCAGGCCATCGGGCGTATAGCCGCCGCCGACGTTGCAGTGCACGCCGGGGAACCACGCCTGCTCCAGCACGCCCGTCCAGCCGGGGGGGCGTTTCCAGACATCGGGCGCGAAGGGCTTGCGGCGTTCGTCGATCGCCAGCGCCTGGTAGGCATGCTGGATGCGCGGGTTGAGTTCGATGCGGTGGTACTGGTACTTGTCCTTGTTGAACAGCTGGCCCATCAAACCCGGTGCGCCGAGCGCGCCCACCGTGTCCCACACGCCGAGCATGCGGATCTGCGGGCAGGGCAGGGTGCCGCTGATGTTGCGGTTGGCTTGCGTCCACATCGCCGAGCCCGGGCCCTGGCCCTTCTCGTAGCAGGCGTAGAGATCGGGCACGTAGTAGTCGTCGTCCTTTTCCAGCAGGCCGGCCAGGTTCATGAAACCGGCGAGCGTGCGCACGGTGAACGCGCCGCGGCTGAAGCCGAACAGATAGAGCTCGTCGCCCGGCGCGTAGTTGTAGGTGATCGAGCGGTACAACGCGCGCACGTTCTCCTCGATGCCGCGGCCGAACGCGCCGCCGGTGAACTTGTCCATGCCCGGATCGGTGCCGATACCGTCGTGGTAGATCACCACCTGATCGATCCCGTCCGCGCGCGCGAGCACGGCGCGCGCCAGCTTGGTCACGTTGGTCGGACGACGCTTGCCGACCTTCTCGTCCACCTGGTCGCGGATGTTCCAGGTGCCGTCGGCGCAGATCACGATGCGTTTCATACGGGTCGGGCTCCACGGTGCATCAGGAGAGGTCGAGGGTGCAGCACTGGCCTATCTCGTTGTCCTTCGTGGTGCGGGTGTCCACCAGCGTCGACTGCGTTTCCAGCGCGTCCACCAGCGTCTGCCGGGGCACTTCGGTGTCGGCGCTCGCGCGGCCGTGCACGTGGTCCTTGGTGGACAGCAGGGTGACGAACCCTTCGCCGTGCGCGTGGGGAGCATGTTCGCCGTCATCGTCGGCCGGCGGCGGTGGGTAGCGCTTCTCGAAGCCGTCCCACAGGCGCTTGGGCGTGGCATTGCGGCTGCCGTGGTGGCCGACCTTGTAGAAATCCACCTGCCGCAACTTCTCGGCCACGCCCTCCTGGTCCAGCGCGTACATCCAGTTCTCGTACTGCGCGTCGCCCGGGAAGAGCAGCAACTTGCCGCCCACTTCGAACAGCAGGATCAGGCTGGTGTTGTTCATCTGCGCGTCGAGCGATCGCACGATGGAGAGCATCGTCTCGGCCTGTTCATGCTGCGCACGGTTCCGGTACCAGCGTGCGTCGAGCGGAATGCGGTGCTCCTGCTGGTTGCGGAACAGGGGCTCGAAGGCAACGCCGGGCCTGGCCGCGACGGCCGCCCGCTTCTTCCAGAAGTCCGCGCGCGCGAGCCAGAACTCGTCCTCGTCGGTGGAGCGCTGCTTGGTGATGGTGTCCGTCTGCTTCAGCGTCGGCGGTCCGAGCACGTAGGTGGTCACGCCCGGCAGCAGCGTTTCCAACCCGGACTTCGCACCGAAATACAGGTAGCGCGCAGGCGAGCTGCCCATCGTCATCAGGTTGGTGATCGCGCTGCGATTGGCCAGCTCGTTGTCGTCGCCGAGGAACTCCAGCTGATCGCGCAGCGACTTCAGGCCGGGAGCGGTGAGTTTCTTGCTGGCGTCCAGGACGAACCCGGCGTAGCGGTTCATGTCTTCCAGGGCGTCCAGGTGCATGGCCATCAGCGTGGCGACGGGCACCTTCTTGCCCGGCAGGGTTTTGCTGGGCACTTTCGCATTGCGGGGCGCGTTGGGGTCCTCGGTCCAGGGTTGAAGTACGACATCGGGTTGAAGGGCTGCGATGATCGCGCCCGAGCCCTTGCCGTCCTTCATCGCGAATCCGCTGATGTGGTCCTTGTGCCGGTGCGTGGCGACCACGGCCGTCAGCTTCCCGCCGCAGTCTCGATGGATGCAGCGCGCGATGTACTCCATGTAGTTGCCCTTCACCGCCTTGCCGGTGGGCAGCCGCGTGGAGCCGAAGTCGATCAGCACGTGGCGATCGAAGCTGGCGTAGTGGAAGCTCAGCAGGAAGCAGTCGCCGAAGCCGACGTCGTAGCTGCGCAGGGTCAGCGAACGGGGCTTGGCCTGTGTCTTGGTCTTGGCCATGTCACCACACTCCCATGGGCGAGATCGGGCGGCGCAGCACGCGGTCGCGGTGCATGCGCGCGATGCGCACGCCGACGTTCGCCCGGCCGTCGAGCTCGCCGCGCTCCCAGAGGCTGCGCACGCGCGCGGATTGCTTTGAACTGCGCACGCCGGTGCCGATGTGAAACTTGAGGCGGCCGAACTCATCGAAGATCAACGTGCCGCCTCCGTGCAGGACGATCTCGTAGTTGTCGTCGTCCAGGCCGGGCGGACGATCGATGTCCAGGCGGCTGAGTTCGGCGGCGCGCACGCGCAGCGTCTGCACGTAGGTGGCCACGGTTTCGCGCAGGATCGCCCAGTCGTTGCCCACGCGCACGACCGGCTGCACGGAGGTGACGCGCGTGAATGCGTCGCGGTCGATCCCGAGCGCGTCCCGGTTCTCCCACACGAAGCGGAATGCTTCGGTAGGTTCGCGCTGCAATCGCTCCAGGTGCAGGCCGGACATGTTCAGCGAGCTCGCGTTCGGCGGCGGCTCCCAGGCGCCGTCCGAGCGCGAGCGGCTGGCCGGTTCGATGCCGTATCCACGGAACAGCTTCAGCAGGATCTCGCGGTAGCCGTACTTGCTGTCGTCGGGATTGAGCTGGATGTCCGCGGTGAGCAGTGCGCTCACGTAGTCGGGGAAGGTCATGTCGACGGGCGGTAGGTAGTCGATCGCCCGGATCACCACGCGCAGCAGTTGCTCGGCCGCCGTGCAGCCTTCCTCGATGACGAGCTTGGGGCGGATGTAGGCCAGCTTGTCCTCGTTGTTGAAGTACAGCAGGCGCGCGTACCAGGTCGCCATGAAGGCGCGCATGATGACGGCCACGAGCAGTTCGCCGCGGTCGTGCTCTTCGGCGTAGCGTTCGCTGGCATAGAGCGACTCGTCGGGCTGGATCTTCAGCGACGCGCGCAGCGCCGCGGTGGGGACGCCACGCAGCGCCTGTCCCATCTGATTGGCCAGCGTCATCAAGGTATTGTCGGCCATCTTGTCCGGCGCGAGGTTCTCCATGCGGATGCGCCCGTCGTCTTCGATCAGCGGGCGCAACGCCTCTTCGACCACTTCCTTCGCACCGAACACCGACAGCAGCGCGACGATGTCGGCGAAGCCTTCGTGGAAGCCGGCCTGGTCGGTGGAGGACGGCTTCATGTAGAAGGGACGCAGGCCGTCGAGCAGCGCATGCGTGGTCTCGTGCACGATGATGTCGTGCGAGAGGCAGGTGTACACGAGCGTGCCGTTGTCGTCGGGAAAGTAGCCGAAGCTCAGGCTTTCGGACTCGCGCGAGTAGTTGGCGTTGGCGTCGGCGTAGGCATGCGGTGCGATCTTGAGTTGCTGGCCGTCGCGGAAACCCCATTGGACCGGCCGCCCGAGCGCGCATTCGAACCGGTGCAGCGTCGCCATCGCGATGGCGTACACGTTCTGCTGGTGGAAGTAGCAGTCGCCGAGCAATGCATTGGCATCGTGCACGTTCTCGTAGTGGTCGGTGTCGACCTCGATGTCGCGCGAGCGGTAGAACAGATCGGCAGAGGCGTCGTAGTCGATGACGTGCACGCGGTGGCCCTTGGGCCCGCGTTCAAGTCGTTCGGCGGGCACCATGACCTGGGTGGTCACCAGGCCGCCTTCCCGGTTGATCAGGCCCGGGTCCTGCGCCAGTACCGTCCATGGGCGCATCGGCACGTCATGGCGGAGGGAGTCGTGCTTTCGCTTGTCTGGGGTGGCCATGTTCGGGGTCCGTCCATGTTGGCCTCGCCGCGGTTCCGGCCGGCTCGTCCCTGAGAACGGGCTTTGTCACCACAGGCCGGCCACGGCACTGCGCATTGGGCAGGTCCCGTGGCCCGCAAGCGCCGCTTGCGCGGGCGCAGGCGGGCTACACGATCGGCTCGCTCACGGCTCGTCTTCCCACGCCGTCGGCGAATCGAACATGCCGGGCTTGAGCGGCGCGTCGTCGGCGAACGTCAGTTCGACATGGCGCGTCTTGCCCTCCACGGGGCCCGCTGCGGGGTTCGCGCCGACAGCGGCCTTCGGCGATGCGGCCGGCACGACCAGCGGCTTTCCCTTCTCGACGATGTAGGTCGCCAGCTCCGCGCCCTTGCCCTTGCCGACGTTGCGAACTTCGTGGTTCACGCCGTAGGGAATGAACAGGACTTCGCCGGCCTTCACGACCGCGGGCGGCCTGCCTTCCAGGCGGTATTCGAGTTCACCCTCGACGACGTACACGATCTCCTCGCCGGGATGGTGATGGTTGGCCGCGACGACGCCGGGCGCGAAGCCCACCAGTACCTGGACCGCTTCGCGACCCGGTACGGACAGGTCGTGGCGCTGCAGATCGGTGCGGGTGATGCCGGCGCCCTGCGCATGCGACGCGAAGGGCAGGGCGAACGCGCCGAGCGAGGCAAGCAGCGCGGCGGTGAGGAGTCGTGAGGTGGTCATGGGGACCTCCAGGGGTTGGGGTGGTCCATTGCAACGGCCAGGCGTATCGCCGGTGTGTCGGGCCAGGGCGGATTTGTAAGGTTGTGTACGCGCGCGTCGGGCCGGGGCCACAGCGATCGTCGGCAGTCCCGCGTTACCGGGCGGTGAGTGCATTGCGCGCGCAGGCAACAAGAAAGATGCACATACCATCGCGCATGGGGTCTCCCTATCCTCGCGGCCCGTCCACGGCGCGACGCGGTCGCGATTCGCACGGACATACGAAGGCAGGCCGCCGTGCGCCATTTCCTCATCGCCATTAGTTGTCTGTGCCTGTGCGCGTGCACGCTGGTGAAGGTGTATCCCGCTGCGCCGACTGCAGCCGCTGCGGCCGCGGAGGGCGACGGTGTCGTGGTGCAGATGGGCGATTCGCTGTACGGCATCGCGCGGCGCCATGGCGTCAACGTGCGTGATCTGGCGGAAGCCAACGCCATCCAGGAACCGTTCCTCATCCACCCGGGGCAACGCCTGCATCTGCCGACGACGGGCGCGACGCCCGCGGTGCCTGCGCCCGTGCAGTTGCCGTCAACGCAAGCGACACAGCCAAGCGTGCGGACCGAACCGCTTCCCGATACGAGTGTGTCGCGGCATTCGGCGGCGAACGACACGGCGGCAACCAAGGCGGCCGAATCCAAGGCGGCGGCCGTCAAGGCGGCAGAAGCAAAAGCCGCCGCAGCGAAGGCCGCAGAAGCCAAGGTCGCAGCGAAGAAGGCCGCTGACGCGAAGGCCGCTGCGAAGGAAGCCGCAGACGCGAAGGCCGCCGAAGTCAAAGCAGCCGCGACGAAAGCAGCACAAGCCAAGGCTGCGGCCGCAAAAGCCGAGGCAGCAAAGGCCGCCAAGCCGGCCACCGTGACGCAGCCAACTCCCGCGTCCGACGAATTGAAGTGGCAATGGCCTGCCAACGGCACGCTGTTGAACATGCCGGCCAGCCACGACGCCATCGTGCGCGCGCTCGACATCGCCGGCGCGGCGGGCACTCCCGTGCGCGCGGCGGCCGGCGGACAGGTGCTCTATGTCGGCGAAGGTTCGCCCGGTTACGAACAGCTGATCGTGATCAAGCACGACGACGGCTGGGTTTCGAGTTACGCACACAGCCGCAGGCAGCTGGTCGCGGAAGGGCAGCGCGTGGCGGCCGGCGCGGTGATCGCGGAGATGGGCCGTGTCGGCGCCAAGCGCGACATGGTGCATTTCGAACTTCGCCACGACGGCGACCTGGTCGATCCGCGCGACGTCCTGCCCGAACGCTGAGCCGCCGACCATTCCTCAGGAGCGACACACGATGGGCCTGACACCTCCCAGCATCTCGATGTTCTTCATCTCCACCCTGGCCGGTGGCGCCGGCATCGCCGCACGCCTGGGCTATGTGCCGATCCTGGCGCCGCTGGCGTTCTGGCTGGTAGCGCTGGCCTTCGTGCTGCTCTGGCTGGCCTCGGTCTTCCGCAATCTATGAGCGGTTGGTAGCGCTAGCGGTATGCGCAGTGGTCCGGGACGCGCCGCGGGGATCGTGCCCGCCATCACAGCGGCGCGGGTCTGCTTGGCCGGACGAACCTGAATCGCTGCGGCGCACCACCTGCAAGTGCTTGTCGGAAAAGGAATTCTGCACTGCAGCAAGGCTTTTTTCGCATCGCTGGTAGAGTGCTACGCACCTACGGGATCCCGATTTCCACCCATGTCACTGCTGGTCGATGTTTCCAGTGCGGATTTCTCCTGCCGCAAGAATGGTAGCGCTAACTTTTCTGGAGCCCGACGCGCATGAGCGCAGCAGCAACTCCGGCGGCACCCCTGTTTGTCGGCCTCGACGTGGGCACCCAGAGCGTCAAGCTGGTCGCCTATGACCCGCAGACCCGGCGCATTGTCGCCACGCACGGCCAGCCCCTCGAACTGATCGCCGGCAACGACGGCAGCCGCGAGCAGGAAGCGCAGTGGTGGATCGACGCCATCCGCGCCTGCTTCGCCCGGCTCGAGCCGGCGCAGCGCGAGGCGGTCGTCGCGATTGGCGTGTCCGGGCAGCAGCATGGCTTCGTGCCGCTGGATGCCGACGGCAACGTGCTCGCGCCGGCCAAGCTGTGGTGCGACACCAGCACCAGCGGCGAGTGCGACGAGATCATGTCGGCCGCCGGTGGAGCGCAGCACTGCGTCGAACTGGCGGGCAATCCGATTCTCGCCGGCTACACCGCCTCCAAGCTGCCGTGGACGCGCAAGCACCGGCCGCAGGTCTACGCGAAGCTCGCCACGATCCTGCTGCCGCACGACTACGTGAACTTCTGGCTCACCGGCCAGCGCTGGATGGAATACGGCGACGCCTCCGGCACCGGCTGGCTCGACGTGCGCACGCGCACCTGGTCGCGCGACATGCTCGCCGCCACCGACGCCGACACGAACCTCGCCGATTTCCTGCCGCCGCTGGTCGAAGCGGATGCCAGCTTCGCGCTCGCACCGTCCATCGCCACCGAACTGGGCCTGCGAGGCGACGTGCGCGTGTCCGCGGGCGGCGGCGACAACATGATGGCCGCTATCGGCACCGGCAACGTCGCACCGGGCGTGCTGACGATGAGCCTGGGCACGTCGGGCACCTTGTTCGCCTGCGCGGACCGGCCGGTGGTTGACGAGGCCGCCGGCTGGGCCGCGTTCTGTTCCTCGACCGGCGGCTGGCTGCCGCTGATCTGCACCATGAACTGCACCGTCGCCACCGAGAACGTCGCCAAGCTGTTCGGCTTCAGCAGCCGCGATGGCGAGTCCGTCCTCGCCGGCACCGTGCCCGGTGCGGACGGCCTGGTGATGCTGCCGTTCTTCAACGGTGAGCGCACGCCGGACATGCCCAACGCGCGCGCCAGTCTGCACGGCATGGACATGGGCAACCTCACGCCCGGCAACGTCTATCGCGCCGCGATGGAGGGCGCGACCTACGCGCTGCGCAACGGCTTCGATTCGCTGCGTGCAGCGGGCATGACGTTCGATTCGATCCGCCTCACCGGTGGCGGCAGCCACAGCGCGACGTGGCGGCAGATGGTCGCCGACGTGTTCGATCTGCCCGTGCAGGTGCCGGAGCAGGCCGAAGGCGCGGCCTTCGGCGGCGCGTTGCAGGCGCTGTGGGCGTTCGAGCGCGCGCAGGGTCGCGACACGGCGATCGCCGACATCGCGCGCGATCACGTCCGCGTGGACGAAACCACCGCCGCGCGTCCCAACCCCGAGGCCGTCGCCGCGTATGCGGCGCAATACGCCCAGTTCCTCAAGCACCTAGATTCCGCGCGTTCGCTGTACGCACCGCACGCCACCGCGACACGTTGATACGTTCGGCTGACGTCACCGACGCAGCACGCCCATCCACCGACCAAAGCGATTCCCACGAACATGAGCACTCACTTCATCGGCGCCAAGGAATACTTCCCCGGCATTGGCCGCATCCCGTTCGAGGGACGCGATTCCGACAACCCGCTGGCCTTCAAGATCTACGACGCGAACAAGAAGATCGGCGGCAAGACGATGGCCGAACACCTGAAGTTCGCCGTCTGCTACTGGCACACCTTCACCAACGCCGGCCACGATCCGTTCGGCCCGGGCACGCGCAAGTTCCCGTGGGAAGGCGCGACGCCGATGCAGACGGCGGAGAACAAGGTCGACGCGGCGTTCGAGTTCATCACCAAGCTCGGCGTGCCGTACTACTGCTTCCATGACGTCGACCTGGCGCCGGACGCCGAGGACATCGGCGAGTACGAAGCCAACCTCAAGCACATGGTCGCGATGGCCAAGGAGCGCCAGAAGGCTACCGGCGTCAAGCTGCTGTGGGGCACGGCGAACCTGTTCTCGCACCCGCGCTACATGAACGGTGCCTCGACCAACCCGGACTTCAACGTCGTCGCGCGCGCCGCGGTGCAGGTGAAGGCCGCGATCGACGCGACCGTCGAACTGGGCGGCGAGCACTACGTGTTCTGGGGCGGCCGCGAAGGCTACGCCTCGCTGGTCAACACCGACATGAAGCGCGAGCTGGACCACTTCGGCCGCTTCCTGACGATGGCGCGCGACTACGGCCGCAGCATCGGCTTCAAGGGCTACTTCTTCATCGAGCCCAAGCCGATGGAGCCGATGAAGCACCAGTACGATTTCGACAGCGCCACCGTCGCCGGCTTCCTCGCCCAGCATGGCCTGGAAAAGGACTTCAAGCTCAACATCGAAGCCAACCACGCCACGCTGTCGGGCCACACCTTCGAGCACGACCTGCAGGTCGCCTCCGACCACGGCCTGCTCGGCTCCATCGACGCCAACCGCGGCAACGCGCAGAACGGCTGGGACACCGACCAGTTCCCGACCGACCTGTACGACACCGTCGGCGCGATGATGGTCGTGCTGCGCCAGGGCGGCCTGGTGGGCGGCCTGAACTTCGATGCCAAGGCGCGCCGCGAGTCGACCGACATGGAAGACCTGTTCATCGCCCACATCGGCGGCATGGACGCGTTCGCGCGCGGCCTGGAAGTGGCCTACGGCCTGCTCAACGACTCCCCGTGGGAGACGTGGCGCAAGGAGCGTTACGCCAGCTTCGACAACGGCGCCGGCAGCGACTTCGCCAAGGGCAAGCTCGGCCTGGCCGACCTGCACGCCCTGGCCGTCAAGAACGGCGAGCCCAAGCAGATCAGCGGCAAGCAGGAGCGCTACGAGAACCTGCTGAACCACTACCTGCTGCGCTGAGGTAGCAGAAAGCAGCATGATGTGACGGGTGCCTTCCCGCCGCCGGAGCGGGAAGGCGCGTGGTAGGGGCGCCGCCATGTGCGGCGGAGGGGTCCGGTCACAACGACGAGTGCAAGCGAATGAATAGCGCCATGCTCGAAAGTGCCACGTCCGCGAAGAGCGCGGAAAACACCCGTTTCATCATCCTGGTCAGTTGCGTCGCCACCATCGGCGGCTTCCTGTTCGGCTTCGACAGTGGCGTCATCAACGGCACGGTCGACGGCCTGCAGCAGGCGTTCCAGTCGACCAAGGCCGGCCTGGGCTTCGAGGTCGCTTCCATGCTGCTGGGCTGTGCGATCGGCGCGTTCTTCGCCGGACGCCTGGCCGACCGCTGGGGCCGGCGCTCGGTGCTGATCATCTCGGCCGTGCTGTTCCTGATTTCCGCGCTCGGCTCGGGCGCGGCGAGCAGCTCCACGATGTTCGTCATCGCCCGCGTCATCGGCGGCTTCGCCGTCGGCGCGGCGAGCGTGATGTCGCCGGCCTACATCGCCGAAGTGGCCTCCGCGCGCTATCGCGGGCGGCTGGCGACGGTGCAGCAGATCGCCATCATCGGCGGCCTGTTCAGCGCCTTCCTCAGCAACTACCTGCTGGCCAAGACGGCCGGCGCCTCCACGCAGCCGCTGTGGATGGGCCATGAGGCCTGGCGCTGGATGTTCTGGATGATGTCCATTCCCTCGGCGCTGTTCCTGGTGCTGCTGCTGATCATCCCGGAAAGCCCGCGCTACCTCGTGGTGAAGAAGCGCAAGGACGATGCGCTGGCGGTGCTCACGCGCCTGTACGGCGCCACCGAGGCGCAGAACAAGCTGACCGAGATCGACGCCTCGCTGTCGGCCGACCACCACCGTCCGCAGCTGTCGGACCTGGTCAACAAGGCCACCGGCAAGATCCGCCCGATCGTGTGGATCGGCATCGGCTTGGCGACGTTCCAGCAACTGGTCGGCATCAACGTCGTCTTCTACTACGGCGCGGTGCTGTGGCAGGCGGTGGGCTTCTCCGAAAGCGACGCGCTGCTGATCAACGTGCTGTCAGGTGCGCTGAGCATCGGCGCCTGCCTGGTGACGGTGCTGCTGATCGACAAGATCGGTCGCAAGCCGCTGCTGTGGATCGGCTCGATCGGCATGGCCGTGTCGCTGGCGCTGATGACCTTCGCCTTCGCCACCGCGTCGCTCGACGCTGCCGGCAAGCTGGTCCTGTCCGATGGCATGGGCACGCTGGCGCTGATCGCCGCCAACGTCTACGTGATCTTCTTCAACGCCTCGTGGGGCCCGGTGATGTGGGTCATGCTGGGCGAGATGTTCCCCAACCAGATCCGCGGTTCGGGCCTGGCCGTCGCCGGCGCCGCGCAGTGGACCAGCAACTTCGCCATCACCGTGACCTTCCCGATCCTGCTGGCCGGCATCGGCCTGGCCGGCGCGTACGGCATCTATACCGTCGCCGCGATCGTGTCGGTGTTCTTTGTCCTGAAGTACGTCTACGAGACCAAGGGCAAGGAACTGGAGCAGATGGAAGGCTGACGACGTGCCGCGCCCGGGTTTGCCAAACCAGACTCGGGCGCGGCCTTTCTTCCCGCAATCAGGTCTCGCGCGTGCCCTTCGGCGGCGCGGGCGGCGCCACCGAGTCGCGCGTCACCAGCTGGTGCGCGATGACGTGGTCCACCACCACGCGCGTGCTCTTGTCCTTGCGGCGGATGCTGCGCAGCAGGATGTCGATGGCCGAGTCGGCCATCGACGCGATGGGCTGGTGGATGGTGGTGAGTTCCGGCCACACCGTGGTCGCGGCCGACGTATCGTCGAAGCCCACCACCGACAGATCGCGCGGCACGTCCAGTCCTCGCCGGTGCGCGACGGACACCACGGCGGCGGCCATGTCGTCGTTGCTGGCGAAGATCGCCGTGGGCGGCTTCTTGTGCGAGAGCAGCTTTTCCGCGGCTTCCAGGCCCGAGCGGTAGGTGAAGTAACCCTGCTGCACCAGTGCGTTGTCGGCTTCGAGCCCGGCCTGCGCGTGCGCGGCCTGGAAACCCTCGTAGCGCCGCGCGCTGGCGGTCTGGTTCGGATGGCCCTTGATGTAACCGATGCGCGTGTGGCCCAGCGAGATCAGGTGCGCGGTGATTTCCTGGCTGGCGCGGAAGTCGTCGATGCGCACGCAGGAGATTTCCTGGCTGAAACGTCCCGAGGCGATCGCCACCACCGGAATGCCTGCCGCCACCAGCTCCGACACCACCGCCTTGGATTCGCACAGCGGCGGCGGCAGGATCGCGCCCGCCACGCTCTTGCCCAGTTCGCGCGCGGCGTTGCGCTGGGCTTCGGCGTTGTAGGTGTCCCAGCTGTCGATCATCAGCTGCGCCGCGGTGCGCGCCGCGCCGCGCAGTGCGCCGACCAGGAGCTCGCGCAGGTAGGCCGAGCTGGGGTTGGTGTAGATCAGCGCGATGCGCGTGTGCTGCGCGGCGGCGAGCGAACTGGCGGCGAGGTTGGGCGTATAGCCCAGTTCCTTGACCGCGCGCATCACGCGTTCGCGCGTGCTGTCGCGCACCTTGCCCTGACCGTTGACCACGCGCGAGACCGTCATCGGCGAAACGCTCGCCAGCGCGGCGACCTCGTCGATGGTGACGGCATCGCCCTTGCGGCGCAGCGACTTCTTCGGCTTCTCCAACGTTCGTTCCTTCTGTCGGCCGGCGGCCGCGGGTGCCGCATCGGGTGGAGCCCGTCGCAGCGACGGACCCCCATTTCCAAGTTCAACCAGGACTGCGCATGAGAGCTTTGCACATGGTACGGGCATCCCTCGCGCCCGGCGACAGCGTACACGGCTTCCCGAGCGGCGATTCCCGTGACCTTTGCTGTCATCCCCGTACCTCTGGCCGTCATCCCCGCGTCAGCCGCAACATGCTTTCCGGAGGCCGGAGTGGGTTCGGACAGTTGGTCTCCCGCCTACGCGGGAATGACGGCAAGGGCTACGGCTATCTGGGGATCATTGCCCTCGCGCTGTTCCTCCTCGCGACCCTGCTACTCCCGCGTCCCGCCCTGGCCGAGGACGGTTACGACCTGTGGCTGCGCTACCGCCCGATCCCCGAAGGCGAGGCCGCCGCCTATCGCGCCCGCATCGCGCAGCTCGTCGCCCCGGCCGCCACGCCCGCGCAGCAGGCCACGCGCGATGAACTCCTGCGCGGTCTCGGCGGCCTGCTCGGCACGGCACCGGCCACCGCCGAAGCGGTCGACGCCGATGGCGCGCTGATCGTCGGCACCCCTTCTTCGTCGAAGGCCATCGCCCGCTCGCGCCTGGCCACGAAGGACCTGGGCCGCGAGGGCTATCGCATCCGCAGCGTGGAGATCGACGGCCGCAAGGCCACCGTCATCGCCGCCAACGACGATGCCGGCGCGATGCACGGCGCCTTCGACTTCCTGCGCCTGCTGCAGACGCGCCAGCCGCTGGACGCGCTCGACATCCGCGAAGTCCCGCGCACGCAGCTGCGCATGCTCAATCACTGGGACAACCTCAACCGCCACGTCGAACGCGGTTATGCGGGTGAATCCATCTGGGACTGGCACAAGCTCCCCGACTACGTCGACCCGCGCTACACCGACTACGCACGCGCCAACGCGTCCATCGGCATCAACGCCACCGTACTCAACAACGTCAACGCGAGCGCGCAGCAGCTCACGCCGATGTACATCGAGAAGGCGGCCGCGCTGGCGAACGTGTTCCGTCCCTACGGCATCCGCGTGTTCCTGAGCGCGCGCTTCAGCGCGCCGAAGGAGATCGGCGGGCTCGACACCGCCGATCCGCTCGATCCGAAGGTCCGCGCGTGGTGGAAGGCGAAGGCCGACGAGATCTACAAGGCCATCCCGGATTTCGGCGGCTTCTTGGTGAAGGCCAATTCCGAAGGCCAGCCCGGTCCGCAGGATTACGGCCGCACGCACGCCGACGGCGCCAACATGATGGCCGACGCGGTGAAGCCGCACGGCGGCAAGGTGATCTGGCGCGCCTTCGTGTATTCGCACGAAACGCCGGATGATCGCGCCAAGCAGGCGTTCAACGAGTTCGTCCCGCTCGACGGCAAGTTCCGCGACAACGTGATGGTGCAGGTGAAGAACGGCGCCATCGACTTCCAGCCGCGCGAGCCGTTCCATCCGCTGTTCGGCGCGATGCCGAAGACGCCGCTGATGATGGAGTTCCAGATCACCAAGGAGTACCTGGGCTTCGCCACGCACCTGGCGTACCTGGGGCCGATGTTCGAGGAGACGCTGCGCGCCGATACGCGCGTGCGCGGCGAAGGCTCCACCGTGGCGGAGGTCGTCGACGGCTCGCTGCACGGCTACAAACTCACCGGCATGGCCGGCGTGGCCAACATCGGCAGCGACCGCAACTGGAGCGGCTCGCACTTCGACCAGGCCAACTGGTACGTGTTCGGCCGGCTCGCATGGAATCCGCAGGCGTCCTCGCGCGACATCGCCGAGGAATGGACGCGCATGACGTTCTCCAATGACACCGATGTCGTGCAGCCCATCGTCGCGATGATGATGGGCTCGCGCGAAGCGGTGGTGGACTACATGACGCCGCTGGGCCTGCACCACCTGATGGGTCGCAGCCACCACTACGGCCCGGGCCCGTGGGTGCAGGGCGGCCCGCGCGCCGACTGGACCAGCGTGTACTACCACCGCGCATCCAAGGACGGCATCGGCTTCGACCGCACCACGCGCGGCAGCGATGCCGTGTCGCAATACGCCAAGCCGGTGGCCGCGCAGTTCGACGATGCGGCGAAGACGCCGGAGGAATTCCTGCTGTGGTTCCACCACCTGCCGTGGGACTACACGACCAAGTCCGGCCGCCCGCTGTGGGACGAGCTGGTCGTGCGCTACACGCACGGCGTCGAGCAGGTGCGCGGCATGCGCAAGACCTGGGACGGCCTGTCCGGCCGCATCGATCCGGAGCGCCACGCACAGGTCGCGACCTTCCTGGCGATCCAGGAGAAGGAAGCGCAGTGGTGGCGCGACGCCAGCATCGCTTACTTCCAGACCTTCTCGCAGCGCCCGCTGCCGGCCGGCTACGCGCCGCCCGCGCATTCGCTGGAGTACTACGAGTCGCTCGAATTTCCGTTCGCCCCGGGGAATGGCTGAACCATGCAGATGCACACCAAGTTCAAAGGACGCCTGACGCGGGCGCTGTGCGGCGTGGCGATGACCGCCGCTGCATTCGTCGCCAGCGCAGCCGACAGCGCGCCGCTGCTGCACACGATGTTCCAGGATCACGCCGTGTTGCAGCGCGGCCAACCGATCCGCATCTTCGGCCGCGCCGCACCGGGCGAGCAGGTGCGCGTCGTCTTCGCAGGCAATCGCGCCGTCGGCCGCGCCGATGCCGATGGCCGATGGAGCGCCGCGTTGCCGGCGATGAAAGCCGGCGGCCCCTACACCCTCACGGCCAGTGCGGGCGGCGCGACGCAGACAGTTGGTGACGTGCTCGTCGGTGATGTCTGGCTGTGCTCGGGCCAGTCGAACATGGAGTTGCAGGTGTGGCGCACGCTGGATGCACGCGCGGAAATCGCCGGCGCATCGAGCGATCGCATCCGCCTGCTCACCGTGCCGCAGAACGGCGCGGTCACCCCGCAGGACACCTTCGCCACGCCGGTGAAGTGGACCGCCACCAACTCCGACACGATCCGCGACTTCTCCGCCGCTTGTTACTACTTCGCGCGCGAGTTGCAGAAGACCGTCGATGTGCCGATGGGCCTGATCAACGCGGCCTGGGGCGGATCGCGCATCCAGGCGTGGACCAGCGGGGATGCGCTGCGCAAGACCGGCTACTACAACGACGAGCTCGACGTGCTCGCGCAGTACGCCACCGATGAGGTCGGCGCGATCGGTCGCTGGGGCGACGTGTGGACGCGCTGGTGGAACGCGCGCGTCGGAGCGAAGCCCGGCGACGAGCCGTGGAGCGCGACCTACGCACCGGGCAAGGACTGGCGCACCGCGCCGCGCGAGCTGGGCGCGTGGGAGAAGTGGGGCGTGCCGGAGCTGGCCGCATTCGACGGCATGGTCTGGTACCGCACCACGGTCAAGCTCACCGCGGCGCAGGCGAAGCAGGAGGCGGTGCTCGCACTCGCGCCTGCCGATGAAGTGGACATGACGTGGGTGAACGGCGTTGCCGTCGGCAGCACTTACGGCGCCGGCAGCGGCCGCGAGTACGCGCTGCCGCCGGGCCTGCTTAAAGAAGGCGAGAACACCGTCGTCGTCAACGTGCTCGACACCTACCGCGACGGCGGGCTGTCCGGCCCGGCGTCGGCGAACCTGGTGCGCTTCAAGGACGGCACCACCGCACCGCTCGCCAACGCGTGGAAGTACCGCAAGGTCGACGGCAGCGACACGCCGCCGCGCGCGCCATGGCAGACCGCCGCCGGCCTGTCCACGCTCTACAACGGCATGATCGCGCCGCTGGGCCCCTACAACCTGCGCGGCATGCTCTGGTACCAGGGCGAGTCCAACACCTTCGAGGCGCAGCGTTATCGCGACCTGCTGGGCGTGCTGCGCGAGGACTGGCGTTCGCGCTTCGGCGCGCAGACCCCGTTCCTGATCGTGCAGCTCGCCGGTTACGGCATGCCCAAGAGTGCGCCGGCCGAGAGCGGCTGGGCGCAGCTGCGCGAATCGCAGCGACACGTCGCCGACGCCGATGCGCATAGCGGCCTCGTCGTCGCCATCGACATCGGCGATCGCTACGACATCCATCCGTCGAACAAGCAGGAACTCGGCCGCCGCCTCGCGCGCGCGGCGCGTCACGTGGTGTACGGCGAGAAGCTGGCACCGTCAGGCCCGATTCCGCAGGCGGCACGTCGCGTGGACGACGGCGTCGTCGTCACCTTCGCCGACGTGGACGGTGCGCTGACCGCGTTCGGCGGCGACGGCGCGCTGGGTTTCGAGCTGTGCGGCGCGCAGCCCGACACCTGCCGTTTCGCCAGCGCCAGCGTGCGCGGCACCGCCGTCACGCTGCGCACGCCCGACGCGCACCAGGCCACGCGCGTGCGCTACTGCTGGGGCGACAACCCCGTATGCACGCTGTTCGACGGCGCCAACCTGCCGGCCGGACCTTTCGAAATCGCCATCCCCACCGCCTCCACCGACGATCACGCACGATGAATACCGCCACCACCGAAAACCGCCACGGCTCCGCACGCGATCGCGAGATCGTCGACGCAAAGGTCATCGTCACCTGCCCGGGCCGCAACTTCGTCACGCTGAAGATCACCACGCGTTCTGGCATCACCGGCCTGGGCGATGCCACGCTCAACGGCCGCGAACTCGCCGTCGCCTCGTATTTGCAGGACCACCTCGTGCCGAACCTGATCGGCCGCGATGCGGGCCGCATCGAGGACATCTGGCAGTTCTTCCATCGCGGCGCGTACTGGCGCCGCGGCCCGGTGACGATGACCGCGATCGCGGCCGTCGACGTCGCGCTGTGGGACATCCTGGGCAAGATGTCGGGACTGCCGCTGTACCAGCTGCTCGGCGGCCGCTCGCGCGAAGGCGCGCTGGTGTACGGTCACGCCAACGGTCGCGACATCGAAGAGGCCAGCGACGAAGTCGGCAAGTACATAGAGAAGGGCTTCCTCGCCGTGCGCGCGCAGTGCGGCGTGCCGGGCGTGAAGAAGGCCTACGGCATCTCCACCGGCGGCAAGCCGTATGAGCCGGCCGAAAGCGAGCTGCCGGCCGAAACCGTGTGGAACACGCCAAAGTACCTCAACGTCGCGCCGAAGCTGTTCGAACGCCTGCGCGCCGACCACGGTGACGACGTCGAGCTGCTGCACGACGTGCACCACCGCCTCACGCCGATCGAAGCCGCACGCCTTGCACGCGATCTGGAACCCTTCCGCCTGTTCTGGCTGGAAGACGCCACGCCGGCCGAAAACCAGAAGGGCTTCGAACTGATCCGCAAGCACTCGGTCACGCCGCTGGCGGTGGGCGAGGTGTTCAATTCGATCTGGGACTGCAAGCACCTGATCGAGAACCAGCTCATCGACTACATCCGCACGACCATCGTGCACGGCGGCGGCATCACGCACGTGCGCCGCATCGCCGACTTCGCCGCGCTGCACGCGGTGCGCACCGGCTTCCACGGCGCCACCGACCTGTCGCCGGTGTGCATGGGCGCGGCGCTGCACTTCGATACGTGGGTACCGAACTTCGGCATCCAGGAATGGATGTTCCACTCGCAGGAGACCAACGATGTCTTTCCGCACGATTACACGTTCCGCGATGGCCGCCTGCATGTCGGCGATACGCCGGGTCATGGCGTGGACATCGACGAGAAGCTCGCCGCGAAGTATCCATACGCGCCCAAGCAGCTGCCGATCGCGCGGCTGGAAGACGGCGCGATGTGGGATTGGTGATGCGATGATGCGACCAGGACGCGGTCTTCTCCAGCAGCTGTCATCCCCGCGCAGGCGGGGATCCAACGCTGACGGCATCACGCATTCCGTCAGCCGGAATCGGAGCGGACAGTTGGGTTCCCGCCTTCGCGGGAACGACAGCAGGAAGGCGGCGCGCGCGTCGGCATGGATCGCGGCGCTGCTGCTCGGCGCCGTGGGCATGACATCGGCCCACGCCGCCGAACCCGTCCTCTTCGACTGGTTCGAGTACAAGGGCCACGACGCGACGCTCGAGCAACCGCTGAAACCGGGTCAGTACCGCAACCCGATCCTCACCGGCTTCTATCCCGATCCCAGCATCACGCGCGCGGGCGATCGCTACTACCTGGTCAACTCGACGTTCACCTACTACCCCGGCATTCCGGTGTTCGAAAGCCGGGATCTGGTGCACTGGACGCAGGTCGGCAACGTCATCGACCGGCCGTCGCAGCTCGACTTCGATGGTCTGGGCATGTCGCGCGGCGTGTTCGCACCGACCATCGAGTACCACGACGGCACGTTCTACGTGTTGAACACGTCGGTGGACGCGGGCGGCAACTTCATCGCCACCGCGAAGAACCCCGCTGGCCCGTGGTCGGACCCGATCTGGCTGAAGAGCATCGACGGCATCGACCCGGCGCTGTTCTTCGATGACGGCAAGATCTACCTGATCAACAACGACGCGCCCGAAGGCAAGCCGCTGTACGAAGGCCACCGCGCGATCTGGATGACGGAACTGGCGCCCGACACGCTCCAACCCATCGGCCCGCGCAAGGTGCTCATCAACGGCGGCATGGACCTGTCGGAAAAGCCGATCTGGATCGAAGGCCCGCACCTGCACAAACGCGACGGCTGGTACTACCTCGTCTGCGCCGAGGACGGCACCGGGCCGCAGCATTCGCAGGTGGTCGCGCGCAGCCGCTCGATCTGGGGGCCGTACACGCCGTACGAACACAACCCGATCCTCACGCAGCGCGATCTCCCTGACGACCGTCCGGATCCGATCACCAACGCGGGTCATGCCGACATCGTCGAAGCCACCGATGGCACCTGGTGGGCCGTGTTCCTCGGCAGCCGCAATTACGGCGTCACGCACTACAACACCGGCCGCGAAACCTACCTGCTGCCGGTGACGTGGAAGGACGGCTGGCCGACGATTCTGGCGCACGGCACGCGCATTCCGCAGGTCGTCGACGGTCCCTCGTTCATGCAGCGCGACGCCACGCAGGCGCCGCTGAGCGGCAACTTCACCTGGCGCGATGAGTTCGACAAACCCACGCTCGACACCGCATGGCTGTTCGCACGCGTGCCGAAGCAGGCATGGGCGGATCTGCGCTCGCACGCCGGGAAACTGTCGATCCAGCCGCTGGCCGAGGGCCTGGACACGTTGCGCAATCCTTCGTTCCTCGCGCGTCGACAGCAGCACGTCGCGTTCGAGGCGAGCACCGCGCTGGCGATTCCAGCGGCCGGCGGCACCGAGGCCGGAATGGCCGCCTTCCAGAACGAGAAGCACTGGTTCGCGTACACGGTCCAGCGCACGCGCGACGGCGTGCAACTGACGCTGCGCAAGCGACAGGGCGAGGCGACGACGACGCTGGCGACGACGACGCTGCCGGCGAAGGCGAAGAACATCACGCTGAAGGTCCAGGGCGACGGCGGCCAGTACGCCTTCGCCTACGACATCGGCAGCGGTTGGCAGTGGTCGGAGCAGGACGTGGACGGCACGGTGCTGAGCACCGATGTCGCGGGTGGCTTCATCGGAGCGACGGTGGGGCCGTATGCACGTATCACGCAGGAACAGTGAGGAGTGATCGCAATGGAGTTCGCGAACGTTACGTTTGGCTCGGCAGCCCGACTCCGTCGTTCCCGCGAAAGCGGGAACCCAGCGCCTTCCGGCTCGCACGGTGCTTCCACGACGCTGGATCCCCGCTTTCGCGGGGATGACGGTGAGGGCAGGGCGCGCGCAATATCGCGCAAGCGCGGGCTGCTCACGACGGCACTGCTGGTGCTGTGCGTGCAGACCTTCTGCGCGCACGCGGCCGACCCCGCCAAGCGCCCCTGGCTCGACACCAGCCAAAGTTTCGAGCAACGCGCCGCCAGCCTCGTCTCGCAGATGACGCTGGAAGAGAAGGCTGCGCAGATGCAGAACGCCGCGCCGGCCATCGAGCGCCTGGGCGTGCCCGCCTACGACTGGTGGAACGAAGCGCTGCACGGCGTCGCACGCGCGGGCGGTGCCACGGTATTCCCGCAGGCCATCGGCATGGCGGCGACGTTCGACGTGCCGCTGATGGCGAAGACCGCCGATGTCATCAGCGACGAAGCGCGCGCCAAGCACCACGAGTTCGCCCGCCACGATCAGCGCGGCCGCTACCAGGGCCTCACGTTCTGGTCGCCGAACATCAACATCTTCCGCGACCCGCGCTGGGGCCGCGGGCAGGAAACCTACGGCGAAGACCCGTACCTGACGTCTCGCATGGGCGTGGCCTTCGTGAAGGGGTTGCAGGGCGATGATCCGAAGTACCGCAAGCTCGACGCCACCGCCAAGCACTTCGCCGTGCACAGCGGCCCGGAGGCCGACCGCCACACCTTCGACGCCAAGCCCACGCAGCGCGACCTGCGCGAGACCTACCTGCCCGCGTTCGAAGCACTGGTGAAGGAGGGCGATGTCGATGCGGTGATGGGCGCCTACAACCGCGTGTACGGCGAATCGGCCAGTGCCAGCAAGTTCCTGCTGCGCGACGTGCTGCGCGAGGAATGGGGCTTCAAGGGCTACGTCGTGTCCGACTGCTGGGCGATCGTGGACATCTGGAAGCACCACAAGATCGTCGCCACGCCCGAGGAAGCCGCCGCACTCGCGGTGAAGAACGGCACGCAGCTGGATTGCGGCGACACGTACATGCCCTCGCTGCCGGTCGCGGTGCGCAAGGGCCTGATCCCGGAAGCGGAGATCGATGCCGCGCTCACGCAGCTGTTCACCGCGCGCATGCGCCTGGGCATGTTCGATCCGCCGTCGCAGGTGCGCTGGGCGGGCATTCCGTACTCGGTGAACCAGTCGCCGGCGCACGATGCGCTCTCGCGCAAGGTCGCGCAGGAGTCGATCGTCCTGCTGAAGAACGACGGCATCCTTCCGCTGTCGCGCGACATCAGGCGCATCGCCGTCGTCGGCCCCACCGCCGACGACACGATGGCGCTGCTGGGCAATTACTACGGCACGCCGGCCGCGCCGGTGACGATCCTGCAAGGCATCCGCGAGGCGGCGCCGAATGCGCAGGTGGTGCACGCGCGCGGCGTCGACCTGGTGGAAGGCCGCGACGATCCCGCCGCGACGCCGCTGATCGAACCGCAGTACCTGCGCCCCTCGGCGGGCTCGACCGAACGCGGCCTGCGCGGCGAGTACTTCCGCAACCGCGATCTCACCGGCAAGCCGGTGCTGGTGCGCGTGGATTCGCAGATCGGTTACCGCTGGGACCGCGGTTCGCCCACCGACAACCTGATGGCGCGCGGCGAAGCGCAGGGCGGGCAGGACGTGCCGGCGGACGACTTCAGCATCCGCTGGACCGGCCAGCTGCTGCCGCCGGTGAGCGGCAGCTACACGATCGAAGCGTCCGGCAACGACGGCTTCCGCCTGTACCTGGACGGCAAGCGGATAATCGACCACTGGGAGAACACCGACCGCCTGCACGCCGAACACGCGACGGTCGAACTGCAAGGCGGTCGCGCCTACGACATCCGCCTGGAGTATTACGAGCGCGAACGCGACGCCGGCGTGCGCCTGGCGTGGCGCATGCCCGGCGCGAAGCCGCCGTTCGAGGAAGCCGTGCAGGCCGCGCGCGACTCCGACGTGGTGATCTTCGTCGGCGGCCTCACCGGCGACGTCGAAGGCGAAGAGATGACGGTGAACTACCCCGGCTTCGCCGGCGGCGACCGCACCGACATCCGCCTGCCCGAAACGCAGCGCAAGCTGCTTGAAGCGCTGCACGCCACGGGCAAGCCGGTGGTGCTGGTGCTGACCACGGGTTCGGCGATCGCGGTGGACTGGGCCAAGCAGAACCTGCCGGCGATTGTGGTGGCCTGGTATCCGGGACAGCGCGGCGGCGACGCCGTGGCCGATGTGCTGTTCGGCGATGCCAACCCCGCCGGGCGCCTGCCGGTGACGTTCTACAAGGGCGACGAGAAGCTGCCCGCGTTCGACGACTACGCGATGCGCGGCCGCACGTACCGCTATTTCGAGGGCGAGCCGCTGTATCCGTTCGGGCATGGCCTGTCGTACACGACGTTCGCCTACGACGGCCTGCGCCTGGATCGCGCACGCGCGGATGCGACGCAGCCGGTGAAGGTGTCATTCAACGTGAAGAACACCGGCACGCGCGCCGGCGACGAGGTGGTGCAGCTGTACCTGCATCCGCTCAAGCCGCAGCGCGAGCGCGCGGGCAAGGAGCTGCGCGGCTTCCAGCGCGTGCACCTGCAACCGGGCGAATCGCGTGAGGTGAGCTTCACGATCACGCCGGCCAACGACCTGCGCACCTGGGACGAGGCGCGCAAGGCGTACGCCGTCGATCCGGGGGCGTATGAGGTGCAGGTGGGCGCTTCCAGCGCGGATATCCGTGCGAGGAAGACGTTGACGGTAACGAAGTAAGACCTGCGCGGGCGGGGCTCTCGGGCCCCGTCTGACAGTCCGTCATCCCCGCGAAAGCGGGGATCCAGCGCCTTGGCGGTCGAGGGAGGTCACTGGATTCCCGCTTTCGCGGGAATGACGACAGAAAAGAACAGCAGCAACAGCAACAGCAACAGCAACACCACCAACGCACCCGAACCACCCGAAACGACGAAGACCGAATTCCCGATGCAACGCCTCAGCAACACCACTCTCGAGCACCTTCCGCACGCCATCCAGCGTCCCGCCTACGACCGCGCCGCCGCCACCATCGGCATCGTCCACCTCGGCGTCGGCGCATTCCATCGCGCGCACCAGGCGGTGTACGTGGACGACATGCTCGCGCACGACCCGCACTGGGCCATCTGCGGTGTCTCGCTCAACAGCCGCGACGTGCGCGACGCGCTGGCGCCGCAGGACGGCCTGTACACGCTCGCGCTGCTGGGCGAACAGCCGCGCCTGCGCGTGATCGGCGCGCTGCGCGAAGTGCTGGCCGCACGCGAGCAGGGGGCGCTCGTGCTCGATCGACTCGCCGACCCCGGCGTGCGCCTGGTGACGCTGACGATCACCGAGAAGGGTTACTGCCTCTCGGGCAACGAACTCGACTTCGGCCACCCGGACATCGCGCACGACCTGATCTACCCCGACACGCCGGTCAGTGCGATCGGCTACCTCGTCGAAGGCCTGCGTCGTCGCAAGGCGCAGCGACTGCCGCCGTACACCGTGCTCAGCTGCGACAACCTGCCCGACAACGGCGGCAAGCTGCGTCGCGCGGTGGTGGCCTTCGCGCAGCGACTGGACCGCGACCTCGCATGCTGGATCGCGGAGAACGGCGCTTTCCCGCGTTCGATGGTGGACAGCATCACGCCGGCCACTGACGAGCCGGTGCGCGCGCGCGTCGCGGCGGAACTGGGCTGCACCGATGCCTGGCCCGTGCAGCGCGAGGCCTACACGCAGTGGGTGGTCGAGGACGCGTTCTGCAACGGCCGCCCGCCGCTGGAGCGCGCGGGCGTGACGATGAGCAACGAGATCGCCGGCTACGACAAGGCCAAGCTGCGGCTGCTCAACGCACCGCATTCGGCGCTGGCGTACCTGGGTTCGCTGATGGGCATCGAGACCGTCGCGCAGGCGATGGCCACGCCGGTGCTGGCCGGTTTCGTCGAGCGGCTGATGCGCGAGGCGATCGCACCGAACGTCGCCGCGCCGCGCGGCTTCGACGCGCAGCGTTATGCGGGCGACATTCTGGCGCGCTTCCGCAATCCGGCGATCCAGCACAAGTTGGCGCAGATCGCCTGGGACGGCTCACAGAAGATCCCGGTGCGGTTGCTGGGCACGATCGCCGACGCGCTGGAGGCGGGGCGTCCGATCGACCGCCTGTGCCTGCCGGTGGCGGGCTGGTTGCGCTTCGTGCGTCGCCAGGCGAACGCGGGCGTGGCGCTGGTGGATCCGATGAACGAGGCGCTGTCGGCGGTCGGCCTCGCCACCAACGGCGATGCGGTGCATGACGTTGCGGCGTTCCTGCAACTGGATGCGGTGTTCGCGTCGCTGTCGGAGGACGCGCGGTTCGTCGAGGGGTTGTGCGCGGCGTACGCGGCGCTCGGTGACGGTTCGCCCGACGCGGTCGCGAGGGCGCTGGCGGACGCATAGGGCACCAGCGCAGGTTTTGGGGCCGCGCGATCGCACTCCCTCCGGATCGCGTGGCCCGTTTTATTTGGCGGTGGCAGTTCTGGGCGGTGGCGGTTTTGCTCCTCCCCCTGCAAGCAGGGGAGGGAGTTGCCTGCGCCGCGTCGTAGCCCGGGTAAGGCCGCAGGCCGCACCCGGGTGATGCGTGCGGGACCCCGGGTGCGCTTCGCTTACCCGGGCTACGCGAGCTTTTGCTTTTCGCCTCGGCTCTTGCCCCTCCCTCTGCCGCGTCGTAGCCCGGGTAAGGCCG
Source organism: Lysobacter sp. MMG2 (assembly GCF_016735495.2). Lineage (GTDB taxonomy): Bacteria > Pseudomonadota > Gammaproteobacteria > Xanthomonadales > Xanthomonadaceae > Lysobacter_J. The sequence goes on along the minus strand of NZ_JAERQY020000001.1, from coordinate 1,476,812 downwards.
CAGGCCGCACCCGGGTGATGCGTGCGGGACCCCGGGTGCGCTTCGCTTACCCGGGCTACTCGAGCTTTTGCTTTTCGCCTCGGCTCTTGCCCCTCCCTCTGCAAGCAGGGAGTGCGCTTGGCTTACCGGGCGACCGCGAGCAGGAACGCGAGGTCGGACGATCCTACGGGCCGAACCCCGCCCCCACCGCCGTCACCCGCACCCGCGCCACGAACGTGTGCGAGGTGAGGTACAGCGTGCGCCCGTCGTCGCCGAAGGCGCAGTTGGACACGCGCGCGCCGGTCTCGATCATCCCCAATCGCTTGCCGTTCGCGTCCATCACCAGCAACCCGCCCGGGGCGCTGGCGAACAGATGACCGTCGCGCGAAACGCACAACCCATCCGGCGCACCCTCCGCAGCGGCCGCCAGGTCGGACGCATCGGCCAGCACGCGGCGGTCGCGCACCTCGCCCTTCGCGTCGATCGCGTACGCCATCCACACCGGATGCGCGCGGTCGGAATTGGCGACGTACAACGTGCGCTCGTCCGGCGACAGCGCCACGCCGTTGGGAAACTTCAGCGCGCCTTCGATCAGGTGCACGGAACCGTCCGCATCCAGGCGATAGACGCCGTTCACCGGCTGCTCCTTCAGCGGCGATTCGTCGATGCCCTTCAGTCCGTATGGCGGGTCGGTGAAGAACACCGTGCCGTCGCTGCGGCGCGCGATGTCGTTGGGGCTGTTGAAGCGCTTGCCTTCGAAGGTCGCCGCCAGCGTCGTCCGGGTCTTGTCCGTCGGGTTGAAGCGCGCGATCAGCCGCGAGCCCGAATCGGCCAGCAGCACCGTGCCGCCCGGTTCGGCTTCCAGCCCGTTCGCACCGGCCTCGCGCAGGCCGGACAGATCGGTGCCGTCGTAGCCGGAGGGTTCGAGGAACACCGACGCGCCATCGCGCGCGGACCAGCGGTGCATCGTGTTGGCCGGCACGTCGTTGAACAGCAGGTAGTCGCCGTTGGCGATCCACGCCGGGCCTTCGGACCATTCGAAGCCTTCGGCGATCTTTTCGATCCGCGCGTCCTTCGGCACCAGTGCATGGAAGGCCGGGTCGAACGCCTTGATGCGACCCACCGCCTCGTAGCGTGGCGTCGCTTCGTGCGGCGACGCACAAGCGGCAAGGAGTGAGCACGACAGCAACAGCGCGGTGATGCGAACGGCATGCGGCATGGTGCGGTTCCTCGTAAGGATCGGCAGTAGCCCGGGTAAGCGAAGCGCACCCGGGGAGGCGCTTGCGGTGAGGGTACCCCGGGTGCGGCCTTTGGCCTTACCCGGGCTACGGCTACGGTGCGGGCACCCGCAGCACCGCGTCCAGTGCAGGTTTCGGCTGGCGATCGCGATCGAACAACAGCGGGTAGTTGATGCGCCCCGGCACCGGATAGTCGTTCTTCCACGACATGCCGTCGTGCACGCCCCACAGGCTGACGCGGTCGATCACGTCGCGCTTGCGGTGGAACAGCGCGAACAGCTCGGCGTAACGGTTCGCCAGTTGCTGCTGCACCATCGGCGGCAAACCGTCGCGGTACGGGTCCAGGTAGCGCTTGAACTCGGGCAGCTGGAACTGCTTGTGCGCCATCACCGTGCCGATGACCTGCCCTTCGCGCGTAAGCGGCAGCACGTCCACGTCCAGCTCGGTGATCATCACCTTCACGCCGAGTGCGGCGTAGGCGTCGATGGCCGCTTCGATGTCCGCAAGCGACGGGTAGTTCAGGCCCCAGTGACCCTGCATGCCGATGCCGTCGATGCGCACGCCGGCCGCCTGCAACTGCTTCACCATGCGCACGATGCCGTCGCGCTTCTCCGGTCGCCAGGTGTTGAAGTCGTTGTAGTACAGCTGCGCGTCGGGCGCGTAGCGATGCGCGAACTCGAACGCGTGCTTCACCAGCTCGTCGCCATCACCGACGGCGCGCACCCAGGTCGTATCGCGGTAGCTGCCGTCCTCGTCGATGACCTCGTTGACCACGTCCCACGCATCGACACGGCCCTTGTAGCGGCCGGCCACCTTCTCGATGTACGCGCGCATCACCTCGATCTGCGCCTGCCGCGTGTTCGGCTGGCCCTTCGCGTCGCGGAAGAACCACTCCGGCGTCTGGTTGTGCCAGACCAGCGTGTGGCCGATGACGTACATGCCGTGCTTGTGGCCGAAGTCGACGAAGGTATCGGCGGCGGCGAAGTCGTACATGCCGGGCTTCGGGTTGACGACCTCGGCCTTCATCACGTTCTCGGCGGTGATGGCGTTGAAGTGCTTGACCACCAACGCCTGCGAGGCCGCGTCGCGGCCGCTGACGATGTCGTCGTTCACCGCCACGCCGAGGCGGAAATCGTTGGCGTAGGCTTTCTGCAGTTGCGTGGCCGGTTCCTTCGACCACGCGGACATGGCCAGCGCCAGCGTGCTCAACACGAGCATGCCGAAGGACGCGCGTTGGAGGGGATGGTGCAGTTTCATGGTTGTTCCCGTGAAGTCAGTTCGATGCGTGCCGATTGCAGCGCGTCGGCCTCGGCGTGGACGGTGATCGCGCCGGAGCGTCCCGGCACCGCGCGCACGATCGCCAGCGCCAGGCCGCTGAACGCATCGCGCTCATGCGAGGGGAAGGCATCCATGTCGGTTGGATCGCCGTTGTCGGTGGCGACGAGTTCGCCCGCGCCTTCCACACGGAAGCGAATGCGTTGATCGGCAATCGGCACGGAGCGTCCATCGCGGTCGAGCACGCGCACGGTGATGAAGGACAGGTCGCGGCCGTCGGCGGCGATCGTGCGGCGATCGGCGCGCGCGTCGAGTCGTGTCGCCGCGCCGGCCGTGCGCACGGTTTCCTTCGCCCACGGCTTGCCGGCCTTGTACGCCTGCACGCGCAGCTCGCCGGGCCGGTACACCACCTCGTCCCAGCGAAGGCGGTATTCGAACGGCGCCTTCTTCTTCCGACCCTGCGACACGCCATTGACGAACAGCTCGGCTTCGTCGCCGGAAGTGAACACGTGCACCGGCGTCACCTGGCCTTCGCGTCCGGGCCACGTCCAGTGCGGCAGCAGGTGCGCCATCGGCAGGTCCGGACGCCAACGCGCCTGGTAGAGGTAGTAGCGATCCTTCGGGAAGCCGGCCAGATCGACGATGCCGGAGTACGAACTGCGCGAGTCGTAATACGGTGTCGGCTCGCCGAGGTAATCGAAGCCCGTCCACACGAACTCGCCGGCGACGAACGGATGCCGGTCGAGGCTGGCGAACACCTTGTCGGCGCTGGAACCGAAATCCACCGCGTGCAGTTCGTACGCGCTGACCTGGCGGATCGTCGAGTCGCCGCCGCGCCCGTCGCGCACCGGCGCGCTCGACGCCTGCGTCACCGGGAACAGGTAGACGCCGCGGCTGCTCAGCGCGGAGGCGGTTTCGGTGCTGACGATGGCCTTGTCGGGGAACGCCGCGTGGAAGGCGTCGTACTGCGGCGGCGTGCGGATGCGCTGCGTGCCTTCGAACTCGGGCTCCTGGCGGATGCCTTCCCCCTGGTAATTCAGGCCGATGAGGTCCAGCGCGCCGGGCAGCGGCATGTCGGGCTTGGCCCAGTTCATCGCGTTGATCGTCGGCCGCGTGGGGTCTTCCTCGCGTGCGATGGCGTGCAGGCGTTTCGCGATGGCCGCGCCGGGTTCGCCCGTGTACTGCTCGCCGACTTCGTTGCCCACGCTCCACGCCACGATGGAGGGATGGTTGCGGTCGCGGCGCAGCAGCGCGCGCAGGTCGGGCTCGTGCCAGTCGGGGAAGACGAGGTGGAAGTCCAGCGGCGTCTTCTTGCGCTCCCAGGAATCGAACACCTCGTCGATGACGAGAAGCCCCATGCGATCGGTGAGTTCCAGCAATTCCGGCGCGGGCGGGTTGTGCGCCATGCGGATGGCGTTGGCGCCCATGTCGCGCAGGATTTCCAGCTGGCGCTGCGCCGCGCGCAGGTTGAACGCCGCGCCGAGCGCGCCGAGGTCGTGATGGTTGTTCACGCCGCGGATGACGATGCGCTCGCCGTTGACGGACAGGCCTTCGTTGGCGTCGAAGCGGATCGTGCGGATGCCGAACGGCGTGTCCACGCGATCCACAATGCGGCCATCGCGCGTGACCGTGGTGACGGCGACGTAGCGGTGCGGCTGCTGCGTCGGCGGCGGGCCCCACAGGCGCGGGCGGGCAAGGGCGGTGTTGCCGGACAGCGTGGCGCCGGACTTCGCCGCGATGCGCGCGCGACCGCCGTCGATGCACGCGACGGCGCGGCCGGTCTTCGTGCCGTCGGCGTCGAGCGCGAACACGTCGGTGCTCACCGCCACGTCGACGGCGGCGTCGGAATCGTTGTCGACGGCCACGTCCAGCGCGATCGTCGCGCGTTCCGTCGACACCTGCGGCGTGGTCACGCGCGTGCCCCAGTGCGCGACATGCACCGGATCGTTCTTCACCAGCCAGACATCGCGATAGAGCCCGGCGCCGGGGTACCAGCGCGCCGAATCGGGTGGGTTGTCGAGGCGGATCGCGAGCTGGTTGGTGCCACCGGGAACAACGTAAGGCGTGAGATCCACGCGCCAGCCGTTGTAGCCGTACGGCCAGCCGCCGACGAGACGGCCGTTGAGCCACACCGTCGCGTACGACATCGCGCCGTCGACATCGAGGAAGATCGAACGGCCCTTGTCGCTGACGGGAATGTCGAGCGTGCGGCGGTACCAGACCGGGCCCCAGGTCTGCAGCCGGCCCATGCCGCCGTACGGGCCGTCCTTGAGGAACGGACCGGCGATGGCCCAGTCGTGCGGCAGCGTGACGCGCGGCCAGGCGCTGTCGTCGAACCGCGCCTGCACGTAGCTCACTTCGCTGCCGGGATCGCCGGCAGGGCGGACGTGGCGCAGCGCAGGATCACGGATCAACGCATTTGCGGTGGACAGAATCCACGGCTTGAGCACGCGCTCGCCACGCGTGTGCACCTTCGCGGCTTCATCCGGACGCGCGTCGGCGTCCTTGCCGTCGGCGCTCTTCTCCACGGTGGGGCGCACGTCGTAGTCCAGGCCGGTGGTGCCGGCGGGGTCGCCCTTGTGGAAGCGCCAGTCGGTGTCGAGGCGGATGCGTTCGCGGGGCGGCTGCGCGAGTGTCGGCGCGGCAGCGCATAGCCACACCACGGCACAGGCCACCCACAGCATTCCCCTCACACACTTGCTGGTCATCGGCCGCACTCGCGCCCCTCGCACTTGAAGATGTCATCCCCGCGTAGGCGGGGATCCAACTGTGAGGGCCCGGATGGTTGGATTCCCGCCTGCGCGGGAATGACAGCATCACACGGCCCTTCCAGATGCCTACGTCCAGGCAATCACAACCGATACGCCTGCTTCGGCAACCGATACGCCAGATCCCGCGCCACTTCCACCGCTTCGTCCTCGTCCATGCGGTGCTCGGCCACCAGCTTGGCGAGGAACGCGCAGTCGATGCGCCGCGCGACATCGTGGCGCGCCGGAATCGACAGGAACGCGCGCGTGTCGTCGTTGAAGCCGATGGTGTTGTAGAAGCCGCCGCTGGCCAACGTCTGCTCGCGGAAGCGCCACATGCCTTCGGGCGCATCGTGGAACCACCACGCCGGGCCGAGGAACAGCGTCGGATAGTGGCCGGCCAGCGGCGCCAGCTCGCGGCTGTAGGTGCTTTCGTCCAGCGTGAAGAGGATGACGGTGAGGCGCGGGTCGTTGCCGAAGCGGTCCAGCAGCGGCTTGAGCGCATGCACGTACTCGGTGCGCAGCGGGATGTCGGCGCCCTTGTCGCGGCCGTAGCGCTCGAACAGCCCCGCGTTGTGATTGCGGAAGCAGCCCGGATGGATCTGCATCACCAGCCCGTCGTCCAGGCTCATCTCCGCCATCTGCGTCAGCACCTGCGCGCGGAACAGCTCCGCCTGCGCCGGCGTGGCCGTACCGCGCACGACGGTGTCGAACAGCTTGCGTGCCTCGTCCGGCGGCAGGTTGGCGGTGGCGGCGGTGGGGTGGCCGTGGTCGGTGGAGGTGGCGCCCATCTGCTTGAAGAACGCGCGGCGCTGGCGGTGCGCGCGCAGGTAGCCGTCCCAGCTGTACACGTCTTCGCCGGTCAGCGCGCCGAACTCGCGCAGCGCGTGCGGGAACTGCTCGTGTTCGGGATCGACCACGGCGTCGGGGCGGTAGGCGGTGATGACGCGCCCCTTCCAGCCGCTGTCGCGGATCGTGGCGTGATGCTCCAGCGGGTCCAGTGGCGATTCGGTGGTGGCGATCACCTCGATGTTGAAGCGCTCGAACAACGCGCGCGGCGTGAACTGCGGCGTGTGCAACGCTTCGGTGATGCGGTCGTAGTAGGCATCGGCGGTGCCTTCGCCGAGCCGTTCGCGAAGACCGAACACGTCGTGGAAGACGTGGTTGAGCCACATCGACGACGGCGTGCCCCGGAACAGATGGAAGTTGCGCGCGAACACGCGCCACGCCGCGCGCGGATCGACATCGGCGCGGGAGCCGTCGGCGCGCGGAATGCCGATTTCATCCAGCGACACGCCCTGGCTGTAGAGCATGCGGAATACGTAATGGTCCGGCACCAGCAGCAGCTCGGTCGCGTTGGCGAACGGCGCATTGCCGGCGAACCAGGACGGGTCGGTGTGCCCGTGCGGGCTGACGATGGGCAGGCAGGCCACTTCGCCGTACAGCCGGCGCGCGATGGCGCGCTGCACGGTGTCGGACGGGAACAGGCGGTCTTCGTGGAGATGGAGAGCGGTCGCGGAACTCATGTCGTGTTCTCTGGTGTGTTTCGGCGGCGAAGCAAGCTCGCCACCCTTGATCGTCATTCCCGCGAAAGCGGGAACCCAGTGCCTTTGCCCAAATCGCCGGACGTCGCTGGACCCCCGCTTTCGCGGGGATGACGAGCGGTCGCTGCGATTCGTTTGCCTCGGATGCCTACAGCTTCGGAGTCTCCACCGGCCCAAGGTAGCTTTCGCGCGCGCCCTTGCGCACCACTTCGATGCGCTGGAGCACCACGCCCGGGTCGATGCGCCACACGCGCATCATGCGGTTGCCCGCATCGGCGCGGTGGCGTGAAGCCCCGACGTACACACTGTCGCTCACCGCGCGTGTCCATGCCTTGAAATCGGCATGCTCGGGCGTCGGATCGGATTTCACGGTCACCACCTGCGGCGCCTCGCCGTCGATGGAAACGGCGTAACGCAGGCCGCCGCCATGCTGGATATCCAGGGTCGGCGACATCACGACGCGGACCTCGAACTCGCCGTTGCGCGCCAGGTGGATCGGATACTCCAGCCAGGCGCCACGGTCGTCCGTCGTACCCGCCGCTGCGGTCACCGGGAACGAGGTGACGCCGGAGAGCGTGCGGCCGAGGTTCGGAATCGTCCGCCATTGCACGCCGGTCGGCGCGACGGCACGCGCATGGTGCTCGGCCTCGATGGCGATGCGGCCGTCGCTTTCGACGAAACCGTGGATGGCGGCGGTGTCGGCCGGCTTCACGATCGGCACGTCGATCGCGACCCGCGTGCCTTCGTCGCCGCGCAACGTGATGCGGGCGGCGTGCTGGCCTGCGGGGGCGGCGTTCCAGTCGACTTCGACGCGCAGCGGCTGGTCTTCGCGCACTTCGCCGGAGGTCGGCGTCACTCTCAGCCGGGGCTGCGAGGCATCGGCCGTGAAGTGGAAGGGCGCGCTGCCTCGATTGAACACCACCACCTCGCGCGAACGCGCGGCGAACGGGTCCAGCGCCGGCAGCACCGGCGTGGACTTCGCGCCCGGCCAGGCGGCCGTGTCGCCCTCGACCGTCACGCCCATCGACGCGCCGGCACGCGCGTCCACGCGTTCCAGTGTCGGCATGATGTTCCGGTCAGGCTGCTGCCACGAGGTGTAGCCGATGCGCGGCTGCGACATCATGTGGACCCACTTGCCGCCGGCGATGTCCTGCTCGTAGATGCGCGCCAGTTCGGCGTCACGATCGAACAGTGTGCGTGCAAGTTCGCCCTGCGCATTCGCCGAGACGCGGCCTTGCGCGGCATACAGGCGGTTGCGGCCGACGGCCACGTACATCGCGTTGAGGTTGGCGCTGGCGAGGATGGGGTATTCGACGAGCTGGTAGTACGCGTCGCGGTACTGCGGCCCCAATGCGGCGCCTATTGCATGCGCACGCTCAGCCAGCGCGGTCCAGTCGGCGTTGATCCGCTGCGCTTCGCCGTCGTTGACCAGGCTCCACGTGTCGGGCGAGATCAGCTCCGGCTTGCGGCGCGCGTTGTACTGCGTGTAGCGCGTGAGCAGCTCGCCGATCTGCGCCGCGTGCTGCGCGCCGAACTGCTCGGCGGCCCAGTCGGCCGGGTAGCGTTGCAGGCGCTCCAGCGGGAACGCGTCGGGCTTCCAGGCGTAATCGAGGAAGAAGGAGATCGGGAACTCCATCGGCTTGAGGTCGCCGACGTTGACGATCCACAGCTGCCGCGCGCCGTACTCGTACGCCAGGTGCATCTGCTCCCAGGTGCGTTCGATCTGCGTGGTGTTGAGCCACTTGTAGTTGCGCGGCCCGCCGACGTAGTCGAAGTGGTAGTACACGCCGTAGCCGCCGCCGCGCGTGTCGCCGGGCTTGGGCAGGCGGCGGATGTTGCCCCAGTTGTCGTCGGCGAAGAGTAGCGTGACGTCGTCGGGCACCTGCATGCCGTCGTCGAAGTAGTCCTGCACTTCCTTGTAGAGTGCCCACACCTGCGGCGTCTGCGCGGCCGGCTTGCCGGTAAGCTCGGTGAGGATGCTGCGCTGGTCGGCGACGATCGTCTGCAACAGTTCGATCGCCGTGCCCTGCGTCATCGGCTCGTCGCCGTCGCCGCGCATGCCCAGCGTGACCACGCTTTCGTTCGTGCCCATGCGCGAGATGCCCTCGCGCCAGAACGCACGCAGGCGCTCGTCATTCTTCGTGTAATCCCACGGGCCCTGGCCGTGGCGTTCCCATTCGACGTGGGCGCGCATCATCGGTTCGTGGTGGCTGGTGCCGATGACCACGCCGTATTCGTCGGCGATCTTCGGACTGAGCGGGTCGTCGTCGGCGAAGGCGCGGCCCCACATCGCGGGCCACAGGTAGTTGCCCTTCAGGCGCAGGATCAGCTCGAAGATGCGCTCGTAGAACTGGTGGTTCGGGCCGCCGTAGGTGGCCTTGATCCAGCCGCCCAGCGCGGGGTCTTCGTCATTGAGGAAGAGGCCGCGGTAGCGCACGTCGGGCGCATCGGTGAAACGTCCCGGCGCGATGTAGCGCGTTTCGCGCACCGGCACCGGCACGTCCGCCCACCACGACCACGGCGACACGCCCAGGCGGCGCGAGAGTTCGTACAGGCCGAAGACGGTGCCGCGCTTGTCGGCGCCGATGACGACGAGCGCGCGGTCGATGCCGGGCTCGGGGCGGTCGACGACCTGCAACAGGTAGCCTTCCCACGTGCCGGCGACCCCCGTCGTGTCGAGGCGTTTGGCCTTCACGATGCGGTCGATGCGCGCGCTGCGGCCGAGCGTGCCGGCAATGATCGCGGTTTTCGTCGGTTTTTCCTGCGCGGAGGCGCCGGCCACCTTGGCCAGGTCGCCTTGCAGGTCGCGCGCGGCACGCAGCACGCCGGGAAAATCCGCTTCGTCGGTGAGCACGCGCGCGGTGCGGCCGTGATCGACCAGTGCGAGCGCGCCGGCGACGGCGGTGTCGCAGACCGCCGCCGGTTGTTCGCAACCGCTCGCCGCGAAACACGGCGCACTGGCGAGCATCGCCAGCGCGGCGACGGCGGCACGCACTCGCGTCACGGTGCCGGTTTCGCGGTGTCGCGCACGTACTCGCGCAGCCATTGCAGGGCCGGACGTTCGCTGCCGTCCTTGCGCACCAGGTACGCCTTTTCCTTCTGCCGCCACAGGCCGGGGCGGAAGCCCCACAGCGTCACGCCCTTCACCGCCGGATGCTCCCAGAACACCGGGAAGATGCGCTGGTAATCCTTGAGTTGCTGCTCGTCCGTGGGGCCGTCGATGTCCAGTTCGGTCACGTAGATCGGAAGGCCGGTCTGCGCGAGCGAGTCGAGGTTGGCCTTGTGCACCGACATCGGGACGTCGGGCGTCGTGGCGAACGCGTGGCCCTGCACGCCGATGCCATCGACGAGGTTTTCCTGTCGCAGCAGCTCGATGATCTCGCGATAGCGCTTCGTCGCGTCGGGCTTGTTGGTGATGCTGTAGTCGTTGATGAGCAGCTTGGAATTCGGGAAATGCTTGCGGGCCAGGCGGTAGGATTCCATGATCCAGTCCCAGCCGGTCGCGCCGCTGCCGCCGAGCGCGTTGATGTAGTTGCCGCCGCCCTTGTCGTCCTTGTTCGGCGGATCGTTGAGGGGCTCGTTCACCACTTCGACGTAGTCCAGCTGCGGATAGCGTTCGGCCACGGCGGCGAACCACTCTTCGATCTCCTCGCGCTGCTCGGCGACGGGGAGCTTCTCGATCCACTCCGGCTGCTGGTTGCCCCAGACCATCACGTGCATCTGGAAGGGCAGGCCGTTGTCCTTGGCGGCGAGATAGGCCTCGTCGAGCCCGCGCCAGTCCATGCGATCGCGCTTGCGTTCGACTTCGCCCCACTTGCCGGCGTTTTCAGGCGTGACCTTGTTCCAGTAACGCGCGAAGTCCTTCGACTGCGGTTTGCTGTACGCGCTGCCGAGGAACTTCGGCTGCCCTGCGGCCAGTGCGGTGCCGGCGTCCTGCGCGTGGACGATGGCCGGCGCCGCGGCGAGCAGCGCGCAAAGAATGGTGTGGCGATGTTTCATTCCGTCCCTCCTACGGATGAATGAGGTCATGCGGCGGCCGGCTTGCTTTCCAGCGCCACGGGTTTGAGTTTGGGGACCAGCAGGTGCACGACCAGCAGCGCGATCAGATACGCGCAGCCGGCGATCAGGAAGATGCGGGCGTAGCTGCCGGTGGATTCCAGCTGCGCGCCGGTGAAGACCGACATCATCATGCCGCCCACCGCGCCGGCGAAGCCGCCGATGCCGACCACGGACGCGACCGCGTGACGCGGGAACATGTCCGACGGCAGCGTGAACACGTTCGCCGACCAACCCTGGTGGCCGGCCATCGCCAGGCCGATCAGCGCCACCGCGATCCACAGGTTGTCGACCTGCGTGACCAGCACGATCGGCGCCACGCACAGCGCGCAGATGAGCATCGCGCCCTTGCGCGCGCGGTTCACGTCCCAGCCCAGGCGCATGAAACGGCCCGCGAGCCATCCGCCGGCGATGCTGCCGACGTCGGCCATGAGGTATACGACGATCATCGGCAGTCCGATGGTGGCGAGCGAAAGCTTGTATTCGGAGGCCAGGAACTTGCCGAGCCAGAACAGGAACAACCACCACACCGGATCGGTGATGAACTTGGCCGCGACGAAGGCCCACGCCTGGCGGTGGCGCAGCAGTTGCAGCCACGGCACCTTGACGCTCGGTTCGGGCGGATCGCTGCGGATGTGCTCCAGTTCAGCGGCCGAAAGCTTGGGCTGGTCCTCCGGCGTGCGGTAGGTCAGCAGCCAGGCCACCAGCCACGTCGCACTGAGCACGCCGGTGAACAGGAACGCCGCCTGCCATCCCCACGTCGCGGCGATGATCGGCACCAGCAGCGGCGCGAGCACCGCGCCGACGTTGGAGCCGGCGTTGAACACGCCCACGGCCAGCGCACGCTCGCGCCGCGGGAACCATTCGGCGACGGTCTTGATCGCGGCGGGGAAGTTGCCTGCTTCGCCCAGGCCCAACGCGAAACGCGCGAGCGCGAAGCCCACCACGGTGCCGGCCAGCGCATGCGCCATCGCCGCCACGCTCCACACGCTGATCGCGATGGCGTAGCCGATGCGCGTGCCGAAGCGGTCGATGATCGCGCCCGTGCACAACAGGCCGATCGCGTACGCGGCCTGGAACGCGGTGACGATGTAGCCGTACTGGATCTCGTTCCAGCCGATCTCGGTCTGCAGGAACGGCGCGAGCACGCCGAGCACCTGGCGGTCGACGTAGTTGATGGTCGTGGCCGCCAGCAGCATCGCGCACACGCGCCAGCGGTAGTTGCCGACCTTCGTCGTCGCGGCGGGCGCGGTGCCCTGGCTCAGATCGTTCATGCGCGCGCGCCTGCGTGAGGCATCGCGAAGGGCAGGCAGGTGTGATGCATCGTCGCGAACGTCCCCCTGCACACGCGCAGGTATTGAAAGAGGAAGAAAAAGTGGTAGCGCTATCATTAGCATGAGCGCCGGCGTGGGACCAACCGCGCTGCCACATCGCGTATCCAACCTGCTTTAAGGGGCCAACGTCATGCTGCATTGCAGCGAAAAGACGTTTCCAGGCCCCGTTTTCGTCATGTTGCTCCGCAGCGTGCGGTGAAAAAATGGTAGCGCTACCATCCGCCGGCGCTGCTTCATGGGTCACCGCGTCAAACGGGTTTCAACCAGAACAACTGGAAACGGTCGCCAGTCCCAGGGGGACGGCCCGGATTACCAGCACAAATCACCAGAAAATCGGGAGGGGAGTACGGTGCAACACCAGGTGAAGAAGTCGACGTTGTCGCATGCGCTGAGCGTGGCGCTGCTGGGCATGATCAGCAGCACGGCGTTCGCGCAGGCACAAACGGAGCAAGCGGCGGCGCAGCCCGCCACCGAACAAGCGCAGGCGTCGCCATCGGCGTCGAGCGAGCAGGTCACCGAGCTGGACCGCGTGGTCACCACCGGTTTCCGCCAGAGCCTTGAGTATTCGACGCAGGCCAAGCGCGATTCCACCGGCTTCACCGATTCGATCTTCGCCGAGGACCTCGGCAAGTTCCCGGACGTGAACATCGCCGAGTCGCTGGCCCGCATCCCGGGCATCCAGCTCAACCGCGACGTCAACGGCGAAGGTCTGAACGTCGCCATCCGCGGCCTGCCCAACAGCTTCACCAAGACCACCATCAACGGTGCGTCGGTCGCCACGGCCTCGATCGGCCTGGATTCGACCAACCAGAACCGCGAAGTCGACCTGAACCTGTTCCCGACCGAATTCTTCAGCCAGATCAAGGTCTACAAGTCCCCGACGGCGGCGTTGACCGAAGGCGGCGCGGCGGGCGTGATCGACATGCGCAACGTGCGCCCGTTCGACCGTCCGGATTCGCAGCTGACCTACATCCTGCAGGCCGACTACAACGACATCGCCGAGGAAGCCAGCCCGCGCGGCACGGTGATCGGCAGCTGGCTCAACGAGGACAAGACCTTCGGCGTGCTGGCCGGCGTGACCTCCGCGCGCGGCAAGCTGGGCGTGGAAGGTTATGAAACGGTGGGCTGGACCAACCCGAACCTGACCAACGCGCAGTGCGGCAATGCCGCCGCGGCGACGGCACCGGGCGCCTTCCCCGCGCTGGGTCAGCCCTGCAATCTGACGGGTGGTAACGGCTGGCGCATTCCTGACTCTGTCGCCACGACTCCCTACACGACCGCCGCCGGCCTTGCGGGCCAGACCTTCAACGCACAGTGGCTGCGCGATCACAACCCGGGCCTGACCACGCAGCAGATCGGCGAAGCGCTGATCCCGCGCCTGGGCCGCCCGGTGCACATGTCCGGCGACCGCGACCGCGATTCGTTCCTCGGCTCGGTGCAGTGGCGCCCGGCCGACTGGGCCGACATGTACATGGATGTCCTGTACACGAAGGCCGAGCGCAGCAACGACCGCATCGACATGAACCTCATCGGCCGCAACGGCGCGATGATCCCGATGAACATGCAGCTGGACGCGAACAACGTCGTCACCAGCGCCACGTTCGCCAACGCGCAGTTCTTCCTCGAGGCCCGTCCGTACAACGAGGAAGTGCAGTACTGGCAGGTCACCCCGGGCGGCACGTTCTACTTCGCCGACGACGTCAAGCTCGACGTGGCGGGCAGCTACAGCCGCAGCTGGATGCGCCGCGACTCGCCGACGATCCTGTTCAACTCGCCGTTCACCACGATCCAGTACACCAACAACGGCGACATCCCGACCTGGACCACCGATCTCGACCTGAACGACCCGAACGCCGGCTGGACCTGGACCGGCGGCCGCGTCTGGGCGCAGAACGAAAAGCGCGTGACCGAGACGAAGGGTTTGAACGCCAGCCTGCAGCTGGGCGACGACCGCAACAACGTCGTCTTCGGCCTGGCCTGGGACCAGAACTACCGCACCATCGTCGGCTTCGGCGACACCGGCACCAGCTGGCAGCCGTATGCGCTGTCGCAGGTGCCGACCTCGGCGCTCCCGGGTTACATCACGCCGGGTCCGTTCGGCTTCGTGTCGGTGGATTTCGACCGCTTCATGGCGGACACGAACTACGCCTTCTATCGCGACAACGCACCTGAATCCAGCGGCGCCAACACCGGTGCGCCCACCGGTGGCTTCGACGAGGCCAACACCGCCGCCTTCATCATGGTCAACGGCGAGTCGGAGGTCTGGCACCGCACGATGCGCTTCAACCTCGGCATGCGCTATGCGCAGACCGACCAGGACATCACCGGTCCTGTGACCATCAACGGCGTGCGCAACTACCGGACGCTGACCGGCGATTACGCCGAGTGGCTGCCGTCGTTCAGTGCGGCGTGGGACGTGGCCGATAACGTCGTGCTGCGCACCTCGGCTTCGCGCACCATGACGCGGCCGAACCCGAGCTCGATGCTGCCGTCGACCACGTTCACGGATCAGGGTGCCCAGATTGCGAACCAGGGCAATCCGGATCTGACGCCGTACATCTCGACCAACTTCGACATCGGCGGCGAGTGGTACACCGGTGGCGAAGGCTTCGTCGGCGTGACGCTGTTCAACAAGCGCATCGAGGGCTACACCTTCCAGGGCGTGACCACCCGGCCGTTCACCAGCCTGGAGATTCCGTTCGAAAGCCTGACCGAAGCACAGCAGATCGCCATCAACAACCGCGGCGGTCCGAACGTGGCGACCGTGAACGTGCAGCAGCAGGTCAACGCCGATGCCGAGCTGGAGATCCGCGGCATCGAACTGATCTGGGTGCAGCCGTTGAACTTCGTGTTCGAAGGCCTGGGCTTCATGGCCAACTTCTCGAAGCTCAACATCGACACGATCGGCAAGGATTCCAGCGCGCTGGCCGGCAACGTCTACGGCGTCTCGCCGAAGATGTGGAACGCCACCACCTACTGGGAGAACGACGTCGCCTCGGTGCGCCTGTCGTACAACTGGCAGGAAGGCGCGGTAGGCACGGGTCCGAACCAGCAGGGCATTCCGTTCGCGCAGCTCTACGGCGAAGACCGCGGCCAGCTCGACCTGTCCTCCAGCTACACGCTGAAGGGCATCAAGTCCGAGCCGCAGATCTTCTTCAACGTGCTCAACATCACCGGCGAGGAACGCCGTTCGTTCTTCGCCTACGACAATGCGGTCAACGACATGTACGACCCGGGCACCACGTACACCATCGGCGTCCGCGGCACGTTCTGATCAGTCGCACAACATGATCCAACAGCGGTAACCTGCGGCCCGTTCCGGTGGAAACACCGGGCGGGCCGCGCTAC
Source organism: Lysobacter sp. MMG2 (assembly GCF_016735495.2). Lineage (GTDB taxonomy): Bacteria > Pseudomonadota > Gammaproteobacteria > Xanthomonadales > Xanthomonadaceae > Lysobacter_J. Next base: position 1,461,291 of record NZ_JAERQY020000001.1, on the reverse strand, counting down.
TTCGGCCCCGCCGCGGCGGGGCCCTCGAATTCGAACGCCAGGGGCACATGAACAACACTTCCGAAACGTTGTCTGTCACCGAGAAGGTCGGCTACAGCCTCGGCGACCTCGCCGCGAACCTGATCTTCCAGACGCTGGTGACGTTCCTTGCGTTCTTCTACACCGACGTCTACCGCATTCCCGCGGCGACGGCGGCCACCATCATCTTCATCGGCGGCATGCTCGGCGCATTCGTGTTCACGCCGATCATCGGCATCGCGGCCGACCGCACCAACACGCGCTGGGGCAAGTTCCGGCCGTGGATCCTGTGGACGGCGATCCCGTTCGGTGTGTTCTCGCTGCTGGCCTTCAGCACGCCCGATCTCGCACCGGGCGCGAAGGTCGCCTACGCGATGGGCACCTACACGCTGCTGGTGCTGATCTACGCGGCCAACAACCTGCCGTACTCGGCGCTCAGCGGCGTGCTCACCGGGTCCATGGCGCAGCGCAACAGCCTGTCGTCGTACCGCTTCGTCGCGGTGATGGTCGCGCAGTTCGTCATCCAGGCGCTGCTGCTGCCGCTGGTGCTGATCCTCGGCGACGGCGACAAGGTGCGCGGCTTCCACAACACGATGATGCTGTTCGCCGTCGTCGGCACCGTGTTCTTCCTGATCACCTTCTTCACCACGAAGGAGCGCATCGTCCCGGCGCCGGAGCAGAAGTCCAGCGTGCGCCAGGACCTGACCGACCTCGCGCGCAACCGGCCGTGGGTGGTGATGCTGATGCTGACCATCCTGGTGTTCATGACGCTCGCGCTGAAGGGCGGCATGTACGTGTACTACTTCAAGTACTACCTGAGCGAGCCGCACCTGGCGGCGTTCCTCGAACAGGTCGGCTTCAACGGCTTCATCGCCGGCTTGAACTCGGTGCTCACCGGCGTCGGCCTGACCGAGTTCCAGTGGCCCAAGGACGCGCCGACCTCCGCGCTGAGCCTGTTCAATGCCGGCGGCATCATCTTCATGATCATCGGCATCGGCTTCTCCAAGCGTCTGGCCGACCGCTTCGGCAAGCGCGACGTCTTCGGCGGCGCGCTGCTGGTCTCCACGCTGTTCATGCTGGCGTTCTTCGTGTTTCCGCCGCAGGCGACGTGGGTGGTGTTCACCTCGCAGATCCTGCACGGCTTCTTCTACGGCATCACCATTCCGCTGTTGTGGGCGATGATCGCGGACGTGGCCGACTACTCCGAATGGAAGAACCACCGTCGCGCCACCGCCATCATCTTCTCGGCGATGCTGTGCGGACTGAAGATCGGCCTCAGCGTCGGCGGCGCCTCGGTGGCGGGCATCCTCGCCTACTACGGCTACAACGCGGACGCAGCGGCACAGGCGCCGCAGACCGTGGACGGCATCCGCCTGGCGGTCAGCCTCTACGCCTCGCTGCCGTTCCTGCTGTGCGTGGCGCTGCTGTTCCTTTACGAAATCAACAAGCCGATGGAATCGCGCATCGAACAGGAACTCACCGCGCGCCGTGCCGGCGCGGTGTCCTGATCCGCACCCGACCTCCACGCAACGCACCGGAGACCCCCATGTCCGACGCATCGCAGCAACCGGAAACCGACGACCTGCAGGCACTCGCCGCCAGGGCGATCTCGCAGCCGCTGGTCACGCACATCTACACGGCCGATCCGTCGGCGCACGTCTTCGAGGGCAAGCTGTACATCTACCCCTCGCACGACATCGACGCGGGCATTCCCTTCGACGACGACGGCTCGCACTTCGGCATGGAGGACTACCACGTCCTGCGCATGGATTCGCCCGATGGCATCGCGGTGGACTGCGGCGTCGCGCTGCACGTCAAGGACGTGAAGTGGGCGCAGCGGCAGATGTGGGCGCCCGATGCGGCGACGAAGGACGGCAGGTACTACCTGTACTTCCCGGCCAAGCGCGCCGACGGCGTCTTCCAGATCGGCGTGGCGGTGGGCGATCGGCCGGAAGGGCCGTTCGTGCCGGAGCCGGAGGCGATCGGCGGCAGTTACTCGATCGACCCGGCGGTGTTCACCGATGCCGACGGCGAAAGCTACATGTACTTCGGTGGCCTCTGGGGCGGGCAGTTGCAGAAGTACCGCGACAACGCCTACAACGCGACGCACGAGGAGCCGGGCGACTCCGAAGCCGCGCTCGGCCCGAAGGTCGCGCGCCTGAGCGCCGACATGAAGGAGTTCGCCGAGGCGCCGCGCGAAGTGCTCATCCTCGACGGGAACGGCGAGCCGCTGCGCGCCGGCGACCACGACCGCCGTTTCTTCGAGGCCTCGTGGTTGCACAAGTTCGGCGGCAAGTACTACTTCTCGTACTCCACCGGCAACACGCATTTCCTGTGCTATGCGACGGGCGACAGTCCGTACGGACCGTTCACCTATCAGGGCCGCATCCTGTCGCCGGTGGTGGGCTGGACCACGCATCACTCGATCGCGCAGTTCAACGGGCAGTGGTACCTGTTCTATCACGACTCCATTCTTTCCGGCGGCGTGACGCACCTGCGTTCGGTGAAGGTCGCTCCGCTGCATCACGAGGCCGACGGGCGCATCCGCACGATCGATCCCTATGGCGCCTGATGCGGCGATGGAACGACTTGCGCCGGGCCCGCTGATCACGCTGGCCCGAGGCGCGGTATCGGTGGACATCGCGCCGCAAGCGGGCGGGCGCATCGCGCAGATCCGCCTCGACGGTGTCGAACAGCTTGCCGGCTACCGCGACGACAACGCGGCGATGATCGCGTGGGGTTCGTACCCGATGGTGCCGTGGGCCGGGCGCGTGCGGCAGGGCGAATTCGCGTTCGAGGGCGAACCGCGCCGGCTCGCGATCAACCTGGGGCGACACGCGATCCACGGTGTCGGCTTCGCGCTGCCCTGGCGCGTGGATGCGCAATCGCAGCACCACGTCGAACTGTCGCTGGCGTTGCCGCAGGACGAACGCTGGCCGTTCGGCGGTATCTGCCGGCAGCGAATCGAAGTCGAAGAAGGCAGTGTGCGCATGACGCTGTCGGTAACCGCCGGTGCGCACGCCTTGCCGGCGGAACTGGGCTGGCATCCTTGGTTCCTCAAGCCGGAACGGCTGGAGTTCACGCCGAGCCAGTGGTATCCGCGCGACGCGGACGGCATGGCGACGCGTCCGCTCGCGCCACCTCCGCCGGGCCCGTGGGACGACTGCTTCCTCAACGACGCACCCGCGGTGCTGCATCGCGACGGTCGCCGCATCACGCTGACCTCCGACTGCGTGCACTGGGTCGTCTACGACATGCCCGAGCGCACGACCTGCGTGGAGCCGCAGAGCGGTCCGCCCGATGCGTTCAACCTGGAGCCGCGCACGCTGGCGCCGGGGCAGACGCTGGAGCGCTGGTTCCGCATTGCGTTCTGACGACTGAAGCCCTTCTCCCGCAAGCGGGAGAGGGGAGCATCAGTGCGGAACTCAATCTTCCGCGAACCGTGCCGTTAACCCTTCTGGGGTTTCGGGGCGTCCAATGTTCATCATCATCGGTTTCATCGTCGTGCTCGGCAGCGTGCTGGGCGGTTACGTGCTGGCGCACGGAAAGCTCGGTGCGCTGTGGCAGCCCTACGAACTGCTGATCATCGGCGGCGCAGCGTTCGGCGCGTTCCTGGTCGCCAATCCGATCAAGGTGGTGAAGGCCTGTGCCGCGGGCGTGCCGCGCCTGCTCAAGGGCACGCATTACAAGAAGAGCGACTACGTCGACATCCTCGCCATGCTCTACGACGTGCTGATGAAGGCGCGCCGCGAAGGCATGATGGGCATCGAGCGCGACGTCGACGATCCCGCCGCCAGCGAGTTGTTCGGGAAGTACCCGAAACTGCAGGCCGACAAACGCCTGATGGAATTCACCACCGACTGCCTGCGCCTGATGGTCAGCGGCAACTTCGAGCCGCACGAGCTCGAACAGGTGCTCGACATCGAGCTGGAAACGCACACCAAGGAAGCCAGCGAGCCGGCGCACGCGTTGCAGGTGCTGGCCGATTCGCTGCCGGGTTTCGGCATCGTCGCGGCGGTGCTGGGCATCGTGATCACGATGGCCTCCATCGGCGGCGAAGCGGCGGAGATCGGCAAGCACGTCGCCGGTGCCCTGGTCGGGACGTTCCTGGGCATCCTGCTGGGCTACGGTTTCGTCGGCCCGCTCGCGGCGGCGATGCAGCACCACGCGCACGAAGAAGCCAAGGCCTTCGAGATCATCAAGATGGCGCTGGTGTCGAGCCTGCGCGGCTATTCGCCGAGCGTGGCGGTGGAGTTCGCGCGCAAGCTGCTGTTCTCCGACACGCGCCCGGCCTTCGCCGACCTGGACGCGCACCTGCGCGCAAAGCGCTGACATGAGCGCCAAGCCGCGCCCGCTGGTCATCCTGCGACCCGTCAAGCGCGTGGCCGCGGGGCATCACGGCGGCGCGTGGAAAGTGGCCTACGCCGACTTCGTCACCGCGATGATGGCGTTCTTCCTGGTGATGTGGCTGGTCGGCATCGCCGACAAGCAGCAGCGCGCCGCGATTTCCGAGTACTTCAAGAATCCCAGCGCCGTCGTCGGCAAATCGCTCAAGCCTGCGCCGGGCGCCAACGGGCCGGGCGGCGCGGCCGATCGCCTGATTCCCACCACCAGCGTCGTCGCCGTCGCCGGCGGACACGGCGCCGAATTCGGCGCGCGCGAGCCGATGAAGCTGACGCCGCAGCAAGCCAAGGCGGCCGCACGCGCGGAGGAACAGCGCCGGCTGGACGCGCTCAAGCGCGCGCTGGAAGAGGCGGTGGAACGCAGCCAGGCGCTGGCGCCGTTCAAGGACCAGCTGATGATCGACCTGACGCCCGAGGGGCTGCGCATCCAGATCGTCGATCGCCAGAACCGGCCGATGTTCGACACCGCCAGCGCACGTCTGAAGGACTACGCGCACACGCTGCTGGGCGAGATGGGCGGACTGCTCAACGACGGCCACCATCGCATCGCGCTCAGCGGCCACACCGACGAGGTGCCGTTCCACCGCATCGGCGGCTACGGCAACTGGGAGCTGTCGGCCGAACGCGCCAACGCCGCGCGCCGCGCGCTGGTGGAGGGCGGGCTGGAAGAAGGCCGCATCTCGCGCGTGGTCGGCCTGGCCGCGTCGGTGCCGTTCGACAAGACCCAGCCGAACGCGCCGATCAACCGCCGCATCAGCATCGTCGTGCTGAACCCCGAGGCCGAGAACGTGCCGCCGGCCGACAGCCTCCCGGGCACGGGCGCGCCGGCGCCGGGCGCCTTGCCCCAGGTCGCCCCGATCAGCGTTGCCCAGGCCTCGGCGTCCGAAGTTCACGGAAGCGGCTGATACCTCTTCCTTTGCACTGGACGGCGGAAACCCTTGCCGGTACGGTCGTGGACTTTCGACCAGGGCAAGGGGTAAGGGAATGCTCAAGACCGTCGTTTTCATGCTGGCGCTCGCGGTGTCCGCGACGCTTCCGATCGCGTCCGCCAACGATGTCCATCCGAACCTGGACGCCAACGCGATCCTCACCCAGCAGCGCCAGATCCGCACCGAGGTCGAGCAGCGCAACGGCCGCTACAAGGACCTTCCCGCGGCCGAGCGCGAATCCCTGCTGCGCGAGCAGGACAAGGTGTTCACCTTGCTGCGCGACCGTGCCGCCATCACCGACCTGCCCGAGTCGGACCGCATCGTCGTGTTCAATTCGCTGGAATCGATCTCGGCCATCGTCAATCGCGCGCCGGAAGAGAAGCTGGTCTGCGAGCGCACGCGCAAGGTCGGCAGCAACCGCACCGAGACCGTGTGCATGACGGCCGCCGAACGTGCCGCCCGCCGCGACGCCGCCTCCAAGATGGCCGACCGCAACGCCGCGTGCATGCGTTCCGGTGACAGCTGCGTGGGGTTCTGAGGGACGGTCATCCCCGCGCAGACGGGAATGACGGCTTCGTGGGGGCGTCTGGGGCGACCCCCAAACCGCAATCGCATCACATGGCCCGGGACGGGCAGGGGACTATGATCGGGCGGCATGCCCGACACCCCCACCGGAGACCCGACCATGAGCGAGCACGTCTACAAGCACCTGGAGCTGACCGGTTCGTCGAAGACCAGCACCGACGACGCGATCCGCAAGGCGATCGAACGCGCCTCGCAGACGGTGCGCAACATCAAGTGGTTCTGCGTGCAGGACGTGCGCGGCCACGTCGAGGATGGAAAGGTCGCGCACTGGCAGGTGACGATCAAGGTCGGCTTCACCCTCGACGAATGACGTGCCGATGCACGAAGGCCGCCCGCAGGCGGCCTTCGCGTCGCATCGCAATCAAGCCCCGTCAATGCAGGCCGACCACCGCAGGCGGTGCCGCGAAGCGATTCTGCGCGGCGACGGTCGGCGCGACCTCGTGCACTTCCGTGCCGGACAGATCGGCGATCTTGTAGCCAGCGGTCTGCATGGTGTGCAGCAGCGGGTTGTCGAACGGCCGGTCGATGCTCTTGCGCAGGTTGTAGAGGTGGCTGCGCAGCGTGTCCGAATCGGGCGACTCGCCCTTCCAGATCTCGCGCTCGATCTCCTGCCGCGACACCACGCGCGGCGATTCGCGCATCAGGATGCTCAGCAGCTGGAAGCCCGTCGGCGACAGGCGCAGTTCCAGCCCGGCGCGGTGCACGGTCATCGCTTCCGGGTCGAGCACCAGATCGGCCACACGCAGCGCACCGCCGCCCATGGCCTTGCGCCCACGGCGGATCAGCACCGCGATGCGCGCCTCCAGTTCCTGAATGGCGAAGGGCTTGGTCAGGTAGTCGTCCGCGCCGGCTTCCAGCCCGGTGACCTTGTCGTCGAGCGTGTCGCGCGCGGTGAGCATCAGCACCGGCGTGGAGCGGCGCTGCTCGGAACGGATGCGCCGGCACACGTCCAGGCCGTCCAGGCGCGGCAGCGTGCGGTCCAGGATGATCGCGTCGTAGGTGTTCTCGGCCGTCAGGCGCAGCGCGTCGGCGCCATCGCGTGCGAAATCGACTTCGTAGCCGCGGCCCTCTAGGAACTCGCCGACCATTTCCGCGATGGCCATGTGGTCTTCGACGATGAGGATGAGTCCGCCGTTGTTCTTCATGATGCCTCCGATAGGTGCGTGAAGGCTGCGAATCCGGCCGTGAAAACGACGTGAGCGGTGGCTGTATGCGAGGGATGGAGGCTCGCGGTGTCGCGGCCGGCCCCGTTGCTCCCGGAAAGGCTCGATCGTCATTCCCGCCTTCGCGGGAATGACGGACTGTTTTTTCGCCACTGCGCGATCGATCGCCTGACCGAGCCCCGTCGTCGCCCGAGCCTTGAATCCCATTCAATACAGCCTTGCCGAACCGTCGCTTTTTCAAGGCATGCCCGCGCACTAACGTGGACGCACATCGAACGACAGGGAGTCTTGCCATGAACCTCTATTCCGGATTGCTGTTCCTGCACGGCCATGTTGCCGACGCCGACCTGGCGCGCTCGCTGGCCGGGGTCGAAGAGCCGGTGCCGCGCAAGGAAGAACGCGACACCGCGCGCGTGGAATGCGGTGACGGCCCGCGCCGTCGCTCCAGTTTCCACAACCATGCGGTGTCTTTCGTGTGCGGCACCACGGCGCTGTCGCCATTCCGTTGAACCCGGCCGCAAGGCACACTGGCGCCCTCACGGGGAGGGCGCCGGATGCATGCGGTCGAACGCTGGTTCGCGGACGGTTTTCAACGACTGCATCCGCGACTGCGCGAACTGCACCGCCACGGCGGTGAGCTGGAAGGCCTGATCCGCATCGAGTACGGACGCGCCGCCGCCGGTTGGCTGGGGCGACGCATCGCACGCCGCATGGGCCTGCCGCCGGGACGCGATACCGCACGTCTGCGCGTGCGAATCGCCTCGGATGCGGACGTGCTGCACTGGCACCGCGTCTTCGACGACGCAGACGAAATGCCATCGACCTTCGTGCCCGTCGGCGGCTGGCCGTCGGGCTACTGGCGCGAAACGCTCGGCCCGATGCAACTGGCGCTGGCCGTGGAAACGAAGGACGGCGGATGGCAATGGCGCCTGTGCGCGGCCTGGTGGAACGGCATGCGCGTGCCGCTGGCGCTGCTGCCGCGCGTCGCGGCGGGAAAACGCAGCGATCCGGGTGAAGGCTACGTGTTCGATGTGCGCGTCACGCTGCCGGGGTTGGGGTTGCTGTTCGCGTATTCGGGTCGGTTGAAGTCGCGTTCACTCACGCATTGACCGCTCACGCCAAAACGACGCAGGCGCGGTGAACCTGCGGGTCCACGCAACGAGGACCCGCCATGCCGCGATTTCCGATCACTGCCTTGCCGATGCTCGCGCTGCTGGCGGCATTCGTGCTGCCGTGTCGCGCGCAGGAACAGGTGAACGCGCCGGTCGCGCAGCTCGACCTGCAGCGTTACAGCGGGCAGTGGCACGAGATCGCACACCTGCCGATGTTCTTCCAGCGCCAGTGCGTGGGGGACATCACCGCGACCTACACGCCCAACGCGGACGGCACGGTCGGCGTGCGCAATGCCTGCCGCACCGAGGACGGCACGACCGATGTGTCCGAAGGCATCGCCCGGCCGGTGGAGGGCAAGCCCGGCGCGCTGGAGGTGCGCTTCGCGCCGGAGTGGCTGGCCTGGCTGCCGATGGTCTGGGCGGACTACTGGGTGGTGGACCTGGACCCCGAGTACCGCTGGGCGGTGGTCGGCGGCCCGGACCGGGAGTACCTGTGGATCCTCTCGCGCACGCCGGAGATGAACCGTGCGCTGTTCCAGCGGCTCAAGGCCAGCGCGGCCATGAAAGGCTATAACCTGCGGGAACTGAAGGTCATGGCGCCGCTGCGCTGACCGGTGCGGCCATCGCCTCCGCATCGGCGACGCGATCGGCCTAGAATGCGCGCCCAGGGAGCGTTCGAACCGAGTCATGTCACGTAATTCCAAGGCCAAGCGCACAGCGCGCATCAAGAAGGAGCCCGGCCGGCCCATCCGCCGCCTGGGCGGAGCGCTGCAGCCGCACGCGCAGTTGCTCGATGCCGACGACGCATCCATTGGCGGCGTGGCCTGGCGCGACGGCGAGTGGCTGCTGGTCCTGGGTGGGCAGATCGCAGCACGCAGCGACAGCGCCGCGATGGCATTGGCGATGCTCAAGCATGTCGTCGCCCTGCAGGCACGCACGGGGCGCGAACTCCGCCTGGAAGCCTCGCCGCCGCTGCTGCACGCCGCGGGTCGCGAGGCTGCGGCGGCCGGACAGACGCTGGAGGAGTACCTGGCGGCACTGGAGCAGGAGCGCCTGGAGCGCGATTCGTTGGCGCCGGTGCAGGCGCCGTCCCTGCCGCATTGAACGCGTCCGCAGCTCCGTAACGCGCGTGGCCGAGGCCGCGCGTTCGCCGCGTTGATCCGGACACCGGACCCAACGGAGCGGTGACATGCGCATCCCGACCCTCGGCATCGCGTTGCTGACCTGCCTGGCCGCCGCCTCCGCATCGGCGCAGGACCTGCGGCCGGAGTCGCTGAAGCAATACGGCGGAACGTTCTCGCCGGCCTGCGGCGACCCGTCCGCGCCGCGCGTGCGCATCGCCGCCGACGGACTGGAGATCGCCCACGGCGCACGCAAGCTGCGCACGCGCGTGACCATGGACTCCTACACCAGCTTCGGCGCCGCCCCGACCTCGCCGGTGCCGGAGGGCTACCGCGTCGAATTCATCGGCGACGACTTTTCGCTCTACGTGTTCGAAGACGCCAAGGGGCAGTTCGTCCCGCTGCAGGACTACGTGCCGGCCGCGGCGCCCGTGGTCGGCGCGCAGGCGATGAAGGCGCGCTTCGGACGCTGCCCTTAGCGCGGCACGGCATTCACGTCCCCTTCGCGCGCCTGCATCGAGGGATGAAGTGCGCGCGCGCATGGGCCATCCTGTCGGCCTCGCGGCGGCCCCACCGCCGGAATCGGAGGCGACATGGAACTGGGCATGATCGGACTGGGCCGCATGGGCGCGAACATGGCGCAGCGGCTCGTGCAGCATGGGCATCGTGTGGTCGGATTCGACCCGGGCGTGCAGGCGCGCGAACGCGCCGCCCAGGCCGGCATCGAACCGGTGGAGTCGCTCGCCGCGATGATCGATGCGCTCGCCGCGCCGCGCGCGGTGTGGATGATGGTGCCGGCGGGCGATCCGGTGGATCGCACCATCGCCGATCTGCTGCCGCAGCTCGCGCCGGGCGATGCGCTCATCGACGGCGGCAACTCGTTCTACAAGGACACACTGCGCCGTTCGTCGATGCTGGCCGAACACGGCATCGCCTACATCGACTGCGGCACCAGCGGCGGCGTGTGGGGATTGAGCGAAGGCTACAGCCTGATGATCGGTGGCGAAGAAACCGCGGTGGAACGCCTGCGCCCGCTGTTCGAAGCGCTGGCTCCGGCGCCGGATCGCGGCTGGGGGCGCGTCGGGCCGAGCGGTGCGGGCCATTTCACCAAGATGGTTCACAACGGCATCGAGTACGGAATGATGCAGGCCTACGCCGAAGGCTTCGCGATCATGCAGAAGCGCACGGACTTCGCGCTCGACCTGGCGCAGATCGCGCAGATCTGGCGCCACGGCAGCGTCGTGCGTTCCTGGTTGCTGGACCTGAGCGCGAATGCGCTGGAACGCAACCCCACGCTGGACGGTATCGCGCCCTTCGTGGCCGATTCGGGCGAGGGGCGCTGGACGGTGGCCGAGGCGATCGAACTGGACGTATCGGCCCCTGTGATCACGTTGTCGCTGCTGGAGCGGTTGCGTTCGCGCGAGGACGATTCCTTCGCCGACAAGCTGCTCGCGGCGATGCGCGGGGAATTCGGCGGGCACGCGATCCGCAAGGAGTGATCGCGCGCTACGCCGGGCTCCGTCCGTCGGCGTGCGCCATGCCGCAGCGCCGCATGGCCCTACGCTTTCGCCGGACCCTCACGCCATACGACCGGAGATCGACCATGAGCACCGCCATTTCGTCCCCGCGCCCCGTGACGTACTGGATCGTCGCCGCCCTGGCGCTGCTGTGGAACCTGCTGGGCGTGCTGATGTTCTGCATGCAACTGGCGGCGACGCCGGGGCAGATCGCGATGATGCCGCCGGAGCAGCGCCTCATCCTCGAATCGACGCCGTCCTGGTTGCAGGCCGCTTACGGCGTGGCGGTGTTCGGCGGCGTGCTCGGCGCGATCGGGCTGCTGATGAGCAGGCGCTGGGCGGCGACCTTCTTCCTGTTGTCGCTGCTGGGTCTGATCGTGCAGATCGTCGGCACGTTCACGGTGACGCCTGCATGGGCCGCGCTTGGACCGGCGGGGCTGATCATGCCGATCCTGCTGTTGCTGATCGCGCTGTTCCTGCTGTCGTACGCGCGACGTGCCGCGGCGCGCGGCTGGCTGCGCTGAGCGATCGCGCGTTTGCCGTCAGGGTGCGCCGGGTGACGTGCCCGGCGTGCCGCGCAATGTGCGCGCCTGCGCACGCATGCGCTCGGTGAGGTCCGGGCTGGCGATGCAGCCCGCATCGGTGTACGCGTCGATGGCCCGTGCGTGCGCCGTGCGGTACTGGGCGGATGCACGTGCGAACACCGCGCGCTGTTTCGCCGCACTCAGCGCCCGCGCAAGTCCGGCGCAGCGCAGGCCCTGCGCGTAGGCGCTCGCGCCATCGGTGCGGATGACGAACACCTGCGGCTGCGATGGCAGGTACGACACCTGGAACTCCACACCGGGCTGCGGAAACAGGTAGCCCTCGCCCGGCGCGGGGTGAAGTGGCAACGAAAAGCCGTCGAAGCGCGCTTCGACCGTGCTGCCGTTGACGGCGCGGATCAGCGCGTCGTAGCGCTTCACGGGCTGGCCGTTCATGCGACTGCGGGTGTCGTGCACGGCCACGATCGTGCCGGTGCCGTGCTCGCCGTGCGCGTCCAGCAGCCGCCCCAGCAGGCGTTGACCGAAGAACATGTTGCCGAACGCGAAGGCCACGATCAGCACCGCGACCGCACTCCACGCCGCAGTCCGCCGCTTCTTCGCGAGCACGATGGCCGGCAGCGCCAGGCCCATCATCACCATCATCACCGCGATCTTGTGCGCCACGGCGAAGTGCAGCGCGACGATCAGTGCATCCATGTCGGTCCCCCCGGGCCGGCTCGGTTGGTCGACAGCATAGGGCAAGGGTGCCGAGGGGAATCGCGCACTGCGTCCGGTTCCGCATTGGCCCGCGTGCGGGACGGCGCTTCCCTCCGCGCCGGACTAATCGAGCGCAATGCATGACGGTAGGCTGGACGCCCCCCTACAGGAACTGCGCGCATGGCGATTTCCACCCATCAGATCATCGTCCCCACCGTGCAACGCGCGCTGCGCAACCTGCGCCATGTGCTGGAGGTCGGGCAGGCGCACGCGCGCCAGAAAGGCATCGCCGACGACGCATTGCTGCAATCGCGCCTGATCGACGACATGGCGCCGCTGGTGCGCAACGTGCAGATGGCCACCGACACCGCGAAGAACGGCATCGCGCGCATGGCCGGCGTGGAAGCGCTGAAGTTCGAAGACGACGAGACGAGCTTCGAGCAGCTGTATGCGCGCATCGAGCGTGCGATCGACTACATCGGCACGTTCACCGCCGAACAGGTCGATGCCGGCGAGACGCGCACCATCACGCTCAGCACGCGCAGCGGAGGCGATCGTCATTTCGAAGGCGCGGCCTACCTGAGCGAGTTCATGCTTCCGAACTTCTTCTTCCACTGCACCACCTCCTACGCGATCCTGCGCAAGGCCGGCGTGCCGCTGGGCAAGACGGATTTCCTCTGGCCCAAGTGAGCGCCCGAACACAGCGTGCGATGCGGTGTGGAACAATGCGAAGCGTCGCGAAGCTCCGGCACGGTGCCGGCGCGATGTCCGCCGGCAAGGGAAGCTCCGCATGAAGGCCCATCGCATCGCCGTTGTCTGCACCGTCGCGCTCACGCTCGTCGCCTGCGCCACGACGCCCGCGCCCGAGCGCAATCCGCTGGCGGCGTGGCGTCCTTCGCCCAACCACAACCCGCGCAGCGCGCAGATGATCGTGCTGCACCAGACCGAAATGGAGAGCGCGGAAGCGGCGTTGCTGACCTTGCAGACGCGCAACTCGGGCGGACGCGTGAGTGCGCACTACCTCATCGGCGACGACGGTCGGCTGTACCAGCTCGTCGCCGAACGCGAGCGCGCGTGGCATGCGGGCGCCTCGCGCTGGGGCGGCGTGGCCGACCTCAATTCCGGTTCGATCGGCATCGAGCTGGACAACGACGGCGTCGAGCCCTTCAGCGATGCGCAGATCGCCGCGCTGTTGCGGCTGCTCGATGACATCACCGGTCGACTGGATATCCCGCGCCACCTGGTGATCGGTCACGGCGACATCGCGCCGACACGCAAGCGCGATCCCAGCGCGCTGTTTCCCTGGCAGCGGCTCGCGCAGGCCGGGTACGGTCTGTGGCCGCGCGCGAATCCGGCACCGGCGCCGATCGGTTTCGATCCGTGGGCGGCGATGCGTCTGGTTGGCTACGACCTGCGCGATCCGGAAGCCGCGCTGCGCGCCTTCCATCGCCACTATCGCGGCAACGAGGAAGGGCAGTGGCTGCCGGGCGATGCGGAAATCCTGTTCGACCTGCAAGTTCAGCTGATGCAGATGCCGGACACGCCGGCGCCGTGAGGATCAGCGGCGCAGCCGGTAGATGACCGCGCCGATCACCAGCGCGATCGCCGCCGCGATGAGGTTGGCGACCTGCGCGCTGGCGAGCAGCCCGATGCTCAGTGCGATCGCCGCCAGCGGAATCAGTGGCCCACCCGGCAGACGCAGCGCGCCGTCGCGGTCGCCGTGGCGGTGACGCAGCACGAGCACTGAACCTGCAGTGCCCAGGTACGTGCACAGGCGCGAGACCACCGACAGCAGGGCCAGCTGCACGAACGAGCCCGACAGCGCCAGCGCCAGCGAGATCACGCCGATCAGCACGATCGCCGTCACCGGCGTGCGGAAGCGCGGGTGGATTGCGCCGAGCCAGCGCGGCCCGTAGCCGTCCTGCGCAAGCGCGAGCAGGTAGCGCGGCGCCATCAGCACGGTGTTGCTGCTCGTGCCCAGGATCGAGATGCTCGCGCCCACCGTCATCAGCAACGCCAGGCCTTCGCCGCTGAAGCGCGAGGCCGCCTCGGCCAGCGGCGTGGACGATCCGGCCAGCGCGGGCAGCGTGCCCAGCGCGACCCACTGCACGCTCACGTAGACCAGCGTGACGGTGGCGATCATCGTCAGCAGGGCGAACGGAACGTCGCGGCGCGGATTGCGGTATTCGCCGGCAGCTGCAGGCAGGTTCTCGAAACCGGCGTAGGCGAACAGCAACAGCAGCGCCGCTTCGCCCAGGGAACGCACCGACAGCGGTGCGCCTGCCGGTGCGGCGAGTGAGGCGTCCACGTGGAAGGCGCCGATCGCGACGAACAACACCAGCGGCACGAGCTTTCCGATCGCCAGGAGTACGCCGGCATTCGCCGCCGCGCGCACGCCGATTATGTTGATCGCCACCAACAGGCCGAGCGAGCCGGCGACGATCGATACGCGCGCCCAGCCCGTGTCGGCCGCCGGCCAGAAATGTGTGACTGCTTCGGCCAGGCCATTGGCGAGCGCGGCGGCGGTGGCGATGCGCGTCAGCAACAGCATCCAGCCGACTTCGAACCCCACGAACGGGCCGAACGCCTCGCGTGCATACAGGTAGCCGCCGCCGGGGCCGTCGAAATAGCTCGCCGCCTGCGCGTAGCACAGCACCAGCAGGCTCACCGCGAAGCCGGCGAGCAGCACGGCCCACAGGCTTGCCGGCCCGAGCAGTGCCGCCGCGGCGGCGGGCAGGAGGTAGATGCCGCTGCCGATGACGTCGTTGATCGAGAGGCCGACGATCTGCCATCGACTGACGGCGCGCAGCGTGCCGGGCGACGTGTCTGACTGCTCCAAGGGCGTTCCCGTGGTCGGCCAGTGCCGAGAGTGCCCGTCCCGCGGCGCCGGCGCCAGTCTCCCTTGCAACCTCGATCAGCAAAAAGGCCGCCGGTTCTCACCGGCGGCCTTGGTCGTATGCAGACGCGTCCTGACTCAGAAGTCGTAACGGACCTGCAACTGGGCCAGGTCCAGATCGGTGTCTTCGATCTCGAAGCGGCTGTACTCGCCGCGCAGCGCGACGTGGTCGGTGAAGCGGTACTGCACGCCCAGGCCGTAGGTCGGATCGGTGCCGCTGTCGTCGCTATTGCCGACGACGGACGGAATCGCCGTGTCCAGGTCCCAGCGCTGGATGCCCGCCTTGGCGTAGGCGGAGAACTTGTCGGTGATCGGCAACGTGCCGACGGCGGTCAGGTAGACCGAGCTGGCTTCCAGTTCCGGGCCCGCGCCGCGCGGCTCGAGCTTGCCGAAATCGGCGTAGCCGCCTTCAAGTCCGAAATAGCGGTTGAACTGATAACCGCCGAAGACCGAGAACGCGGTGTCTTCATCGTCGTAGGCACCTTCGTCCACGAAGGACTGGCCCACGCCTGCACCGGCGTAAAAGCCCTTGTCGGCGGCCTGCGCGCCAAAGGCGGCGGCGCTGGCGATGACGGCGACGAGGGCAGTGGACAGCAGCTTGTTCTTCTTCATTGCGAATGGACTCCTGCATCGGGGCGCCGCGAAGGGGGGAGGGAGCGGCGGTTCCGTGCGACGGGCCCTGGCGGAATGCCTGGACGGCCGTCGCTGCACGGAGGAGATGGGAGTTCCATGCGCGGAACAAAGGCCGGAATCGGGGGATGCTCTGTCCCGCGACTGGAACTTTCCGGCGCGGGACGCGCGTGGGCGCGATCGCGCGGTGCGGCTTTACCCAATCTGGCGCTTGGCGTGAAGGCGCGTCGCGTGGTGATGCGCGCTCCTAAGATCGAACGCCGTGCCGCGCGGGGAGCGTCGTGCGCGTGGCAAGCAATTCCCGCCCGATGCGGGGCCCACATCATCAAACAGGGAAGGCACTCATGAAGACATGCATGCTGGCGTTGGCCGTATTGGCAAGCCTGTGCGCGACGCCCGCCATGGCGCGCGAATCCACCGCCGCGACGGCGCCTGCGCAGGAGCAGGCGAAGCCGCAGGAAAGCCAGGTCGCCAAGGCCGACGAAGAGCGCCTGATCTGCGAGCGCGTGAAATCCACCGGCAGCCACAAGGTCGAACGCGTGTGCAAGACCGCCAAGCAACGCGCTGAAGAACGCGAGAGCGCGAAGACGCGGGCCGGCCAGCAGGCGACCGATCGCATGATGCAGACGCGCAGCATCTGCGCGAGCCCGCAGTGCGCAGGCCAGTGACGCCATTGGCCGCATTCCCGTCATAAGCAGAATTCGCAGCGCACGGGGTTAAGCGCGCGTGCATGGCCGGACTCCGGGCGCGCTGGCATTCATCCGGCCGGGCGCACAGTCGGGTCGCGGTCGGCACCGATGTTCGGTGGCGTCCGGCGAGCCCCGCGAGAGGGCGGAACCTTCGGGTGTGTGGCGCGAAAGGCGGCTTCGGCCGCCTTTCGCTTTTCAGGGCGATCGACG
Source organism: Lysobacter sp. MMG2 (assembly GCF_016735495.2). GTDB lineage: Bacteria > Pseudomonadota > Gammaproteobacteria > Xanthomonadales > Xanthomonadaceae > Lysobacter_J. The sequence goes on along the minus strand of NZ_JAERQY020000001.1, from coordinate 1,444,780 downwards.
GCCAAAGTCCGGGTTGGAGCGCGGCCGCGGCGTTGCGCATGCGACAATACGGCCACCATGAACGAAGCCTCCGCCCTTGATCTGGCCCGCCTGCGCCGCAGTTGCTCGCAGTGTTCGCTGCAGCAGCTCTGCCTTCCGGCGGGCATCACCGGGCCGGAACTGGAGCGCCTGGACGACATCGTCCGCCGCCGTCGCGCCATCGGCCGCGGCGAGCGCTTGTTCCGCATCGGCGATCCGCTTGCATCGGTGTACGTGGCGCGCGACGGTGCGTTCAAGACGGTCAGCGTGACGGAGGACGGTGAGGAACAGGTGCTGGGCTTCCACTTGCCGGGCGAACTGATCGGCCTGGATGCGTTGGGCGGCGGCGCGCACCGATGCGAGGCGATCGCACTGGGCGAGGCCAACGTGTGCGAAGTGCCGTTCGACCAGCTCACCGAGATCGCGGCGCAACTGCCCGGCCTGCAGCAGCAGCTGCTGCGCGTGATCGGCCACAGCCTCAACCGCGATCACGACCACATGGGCATGCTGGTGCGGCGGCAGGCGAACGAACGCATCGCGTTGTTCCTGCATGGCCTGACCGAGCGTTTCCGCCAGATCGGACAGTCGCCGACCGCATTCAAGTTGCCGATGAGCCGCGAGGATGTGGCGCGTTATCTCGGCCTCGCGCTGGAAACCGTCAGCCGCGGTTTCACGCGTTTGCAGGAAGACGAAGTGATCCTGGTGCACGGCCGGCGCGTGGAGATTCTCGACGTCGAAGAGCTGACGCGCCTTGCGCACGGTGCCGAAGCGGACAACGCATCGCGCGCGCGTCGCGCACGCTGAGCCCGCTCTCTCAGGCGATCCCGTCGGTACTTCCCTGTCGGCATCACGCCGACGGCGTGACACAGCCCAGCGCGGAAAGCACCGCGTGCAGTTCCGGCACCTGCATCAGCCACGGGGCCGACAGCGTGAGCAGCCCTGCGGCCATCACCAGCGCTGCGCCGGCATTGCGCCATCGCGTCTGCAACCAGCGTCCCAGGCGCGCGCCACTCCAGGTCAGCGGCAGCATCACCGGCAGCGTGCCCAGGCCGAACGCCGCCATCGTCAGCGCACCGCCGAGCGCACTGGCCTGCAACCATGCGGCCGCGAGCAGCGTCGTGCTCAGCCCGCACGGCAGCCAGCCCCACAGCACCGCCAGGCCCAGACGCTTCGCGCGCGAGTCCGCAGGCAACAGACGCGCCTGAAGCGGCTGCAACCAGCGCCACATCCGCGCGCCGGGACGCCCCAGCGAGGTGAAGCGACCGTGGCGGTCGAACAAACGCAGCGCGACGATCACCAGCACCAGCCCGACCAGCATGCGCAGTGCGGTGGCCAGACCGTCCAGCCGCGCCACGCCGACGATGCCGTGGCCCAGGCCACCGGCGATCGCCCCGGCGATGATGTAGCCGCCGACACGTCCCAGGTTCGCTTCGATCGCCGGTGCGATCGACCGTTGCGCCGTTGCGGAAAAGCCCGTGGCGATGCCGCCGCACATCGCGGCGCAATGCGCGCCGCCCAGCAGTCCGCTGAGCGAGGCCGCGCCTAGCGTCAGCCAGTCAATCGTCATGACGTGGCGGGTCGTCGTTCGGGATGGCGCGCTCGGGCGCGCGCATGGGCAGCGGGTCGTCGCGCAGGATGTCGATGGCCGGTGTGTCCAGGTCGTCGAACTGTCCGCGCCGCACGGCCCAGACGAAGGCGCCGATGGCGATGCCCAGCAGGACCAGGCTGATCGGAACGAGCAGGAGCAGGATGTTCATGCGGACCTCCGCGTGTCGTCGGCGTCGCGCCGGCTCAACCGCAATGCATTGAGCGTCACCAGCAGCGAGGATGCGGCCATGCCGACCGCCGCGATCCACGGCGTGACGTGGCCGGTCGCGGCCAGGGGGATCGCGAGGATGTTGTAACCCAGTGCCCAGGCCAGGTTCTGGCGGACGATGCGTTGCGTCCGTCGCGCCAGCACGATCGCCTGCGGAACGCGCAACAACGAGGGGCTGGTGATGACGAAGTCCGCCGCCCGCTGCGCCAGCGCGGCGCCTTCGGCCATCGCGAGCGAGACGTCGGCGCCTGCCAGCACGGGTGCGTCGTTGAGCCCGTCGCCGACCATCGCCACGATCTCGCCGCGTGCCTGCGCCGTCCGCACCTGCGCCAGTTTCTGTTCGGGCGTCTGGCGCGCATGGAACGTTTCGATGCCGACCTGAAGTGCGAAGCGCGCGACCGCGCCGTCCGCGTCGCCGCTGCAAAGCTCGACGGCGAGTCCCGCGCGATGCAGGGCCGTGATCGCGGCGCGGGCATCCTCGCGCATGGTTTCGCGCACCGTCATCCGCGCGAACGCGCGCGTGCCGTCGCCGAGCCAGAGCGCTCCGTCGTCCACGCCTGACGCGGCGAACTCGGCGCGGCCCAGCCGCCAACGCACGCCGTCGATGTCGCCTTCGACCCCTTGGCCGGCGACGCTGGTGACGTGCCGTGCGGCGAGGTCGGTCTCCACATGCGCGAATGCCTGGGCGAGCGGATGCGCGCTGCCGTGTTCCAGCGCGGCCGCGATGGCCAGTGCCCGCGCCTGGTCCATGTCGGCGAAGACGGCGACGCGGTCGAGTTCGGGACGGCCGTTGCTCAGCGTGCCGGTCTTGTCGAGCATGACGCGGTCGATTCGCGCGAGCGTGGACAGCGCATCGCCACGCAAGCCGAGCACGCCCATGCGCGCGAGCGCGCCGTGGGCGGTGGTCAGCGCGGTGGGGATCGCCAGCGAAAGCGCGCAGGGGCAGCTCACCACCAGCAGCGCCAACGTGACTTCCAGTGCGCGCGCTGGATCGTGCACGCGCCACCACGCGTACGTAGCGGTGGCGCACAGCAGCAGGGCGACGACGAAGCCGCCCGCCACGCGTTCGGCGACGCGCGCCAGCTGTGGCCGCGCGGACTGCGCCTGCTCGACCAGCCGCGTGAGCTGCGACAGCCAGGTGTCCGCGCCGGTGCGCGTCACGCGCACTCGCGCGGATTGCTCGCGGCAGACGCTGCCGGCCAGCGCCGCGTCGCCGGGCTCGCGTCGCACGGGCGTGGATTCGCCGGTGATCAGCGCCTCGTCGAAGGACGCGGCGCGATCCAGAAGCACGCCATCGGCCGGCACGGCTTCGCCGGCGGCCACGCGCAGCACGTCGCCGACCACGAGTTCGCCCAGCGGAATCTGTTCCGGCGCGCCGTCGCCCCGCTCGCGCAGCGCCAGCGCAGGGCGCGCACGCGCGAGCGCATCGACCTGCGCGCTGGCGATGCCGCGCGCGCGCTGCTCGAACATGCGTGCCACCAGCAACAACAGCACGAACATCACCGCCGCGTCGTACCAGACATGCACGCCGCCGCGCAGGGTTTCGACCAGGCTGGCGAAGTAGGCGAGCAGGGTGGAGCCGGCGATCAGCGTGTCCATGCCGATGCGACGGCCGCGCAGTTCGCGCCACATGCCTTCCAGGAACGGCCAGCCGGAATAGAACACGACCGGCGTGGAGACGAGGAAGGTGATCCAGCGGAAGAAGTCACGCGTCGCCGCAGGCATCTGCTGGGCGCTGTCGAGGTAGAGCGCTTCGGCGAACATCATCGCCTGTATCGCGCCCAGGCCTGCCACGCCCAGTCGCATCAGCCAACGCCGGCGTTCGATGCGCTGGGCCTGCTCGCGTGCGTCGCCGGTCGCCAGCCAGGGGCGATAACCGAGCGCGGCGAGGCGCTGCATCAACGTGGAGAGCGCGGTGCGCTGCGGATCCCACGCCACGGTGATGCGACCGGTCACTGCGTTCGCGCCCGCATCGAGCACGCCGGGCAGGCGCCGCAGCGCGCGATCGATCAGCCACGCGCACGCGGCGCAGCGCATGGCGTCGGTGAGCACGGTGATCTCGCGTCCGCCGGGCACGGTGCGACTGTGTTCGGCGAGCACGACATCGCGGTCCCACGCGCTGAAGTCCGTCGCCTCGGCCTGCACGCGTCCGGCGGGCGAGGTGCGCAATTGGTAGTAATCGCCCAGCGCGGCATCGCGAATCCACGACGCCGCCGCGGCGCAACCGCTGCAACAGAAGGCGCGGCCGTCGGCGCGTACCGCGTCGGGCGGCAGCGACTCGCCACAGTGCTGGCAACCGCCGGCTTCGGCGGCGCGCGTGTCCCGCAGGGGCAGCGCCGCGTCCATCGTCATTCGCCGGCGAGCGCCGGCGCCAGGTGCGCGGCCTGCTGGCCGGCGACGAGGCGGCCGTGCAGACGCCACTGCCGGTCGTTCGGGGTGAGTTGCAGGAGCCAGTCGTGGTCGAGCGGGAGGTCCACGTCCGCGTGCCAGCCCAGCTCGCTGGGCCGGAGTTCGAGCGTGCGGTCTTGTGTGGCCTGGCTCGGGTGCGACAGCGCGAGGGTCAGCGGCACATCGCGCGGCACCTGGCCGTCGCCGAAACCACCGTCCACGGGCAGCAGCTCGACGCCACGGCGATCCACGCGCAGCACCGCGGAGAGTTTCATCTCCCGCGCGCGCTCGTCGGGGCCGAGTTCGGTCGTCTGGATCTGCGCGGTGCGCTGCACGGTGTCGATGACGGCGTCGTCGCCGCCGCTGCGCAGCGCGATCACGACCAGCCCGACGCCGGCCACCACGGCCAGGATCGGCAGTCCGATCACCAGCCACATCACGGGATTGCGGGTGCGTCCGCGCTGTTCCATCACATCGGTCCGAAGAAGTTGGATTCCACGTTGGCGCTGGCCGCGCCGTCCGTACGCTCGACATGGAAGGTGACCGGCTGCTTGCCGTGTACGTCCTTCGGTGCCGACAGTACCAGAGGCAGGTTGAGCACTTCCTCGGCGGCGGCGTCGATGGTCTGTTCGCCGCCCACCAGCGTGATGCCGGCCTGGCCCTGCGCGCGGATGCGGAAGCTTCGCGGCTCCATGTCCTTGTTGATCAGCTTGAGCGTGTAGGTGTTCTCGATGCGCTGGTCGGCCGTCTCGCGGTAAAGCGCGTTGCGGTCGCGCAGCACCTCCGCGATGAGCGGACTGCGATGGCCGACGCCCCACGCCCAGGCCACGCACAACGCGGCCAGCAGCGTGCCATAGACGAGCACGCGCGGACGCGCCACGCGCGTGGGCTTGCCGTCGATGGCGTTCTGCGTGGAGTAGCGGATCAGGCCCTTGGGGTAGCCCATCTTGTCCATCACCGAATCGCAGGCGTCGATGCACGCGCCGCAGGCGATGCACTCGTACTGCAGGCCATTGCGGATGTCGATGCCGGTGGGGCAGACCTGCACGCAGATCGTGCAGTCGATGCAGTCGCCCAGTTGTTCGGGCGCGAATTTCGGCAGCGGTTCGGCGGTGAGGCCGACGTCGGTGACGGCGGTGGTGCCGGCGGCCTCGAGCGCGACGGCGTTGCCCTGGCGCGCGGCTCGGAACACGTAGTTGTAGGCGGTGGCGACATCGAGCAGGCCGCGCGCGCGTTCGAGCACGCTGCCCAGGCCGCGCTTGCGCGGGCCGCGCGGTTCGCCGCGCATCGGGTCGTAGGCGATGATCAGGGTGTTGCGGTCGAACATCGCGCTCTGGAAGCGCGCATACGGGCACATGTACTTGCAGACCTGCTCGCGCAGGAAGCCGGCGTTGCCCCAGGTCGCCAGCGCATAGAACAACACCCAGAACGTTTCCCAGCCGCCCCAGCCGGGCGGCTGGCCAATCAGCGGCACGCGTGCGGCCAGGTCGGTGATCGGCGTGAAGAAGCCGACGAAGGTGAAGCCGGTCCACAGCGCGAACACCAGCCAGAGCAGATGCTTGGCACCCTTGCGCAAGACCTTCGTGCCGTTCCAGGGGCCGGCGTCGAGCTTCATGCGCGCGTTGCGATCGCCTTCGGTCCAGCGCTCCATCCACAGGAACACTTCCGTCCACACCGTCTGCGGGCAGGCGAAGCCGCACCACAGGCGGCCGGCCAACGCGGTGAAGAAGAACAGCGTCAGGCCGGCGATGATCAGCAGCACCGAGAGCAGGAAGAAATCCTGCGGCCAGAAGTTCAGCCCGAACACGTAGAACTTGCGCGCCGGCAGGTCGAAAAGCACCGCCTGACGTCCGTCCCAGCGCAGCCAGGGGAACACGTAGAACATGCCCAGCAACACCACGACCGCGACATTTCGCCAGGTCTGGAACACACCGCTCACGCTGCGCGGGTAGATCTTGCGCTCGCTGACGTACAGCGCGCTGCCGGTGTCTTCGACAAGGTCGATCGTGATTTTCTTGCTCATTGCAGGTCCGGTACTACTCCGGCCGAAGCGGCCGGTTGAAACGACTGGCCGGGCGCAGCAGCACCCAGGTGAATGCGCTGGAGGCGGCGGTGGCCACCCAGAACATGAAAAAGCCCAGGCTGTACCCGAGCGTGCGCGTCATCGGCAGGTGGGGGAACGTCATGTCGCGCAGTGCGAGCGGGTCGACGAAGGCGAAGAACACCATCGTCGCCACGCAGGCGGCAAAGAAGCTTGGCCAAAGGATCGCCCCGAGCCGCTGCGAGAGCGGTCGGGGCGGGTGGTCGAATCGCGGTTCCTGCACGGTCATGGCGTGCCCCTCATGGGGTGGTCACTTCGCGGCGGTAATGGGAGGCTTGGTCGGGTGGGACAGCGACCAGACATAGGCCGCGGCCAGGCGTGCGCGGGTCTCGCCGAGCGTCTGGCGCCATGCGGGCATCACGCCGTGACGGCCGTTGCTGATCGTCTGGCGCAGGCTGTCGCTGCTGTTGCCGTACAGCCAGTAGTCGTCGGTGAGATCCGGCGCGCCCATGGCGGTGTTGCCCTTGCCGTCGACGCCGTGACAGGCGATGCACACGCCCTCGTAGAGCGACTTGCCCTGAGCAGCCATGTAGTTGTTCTGCATGCTGTCCGGATCCGACAGCGTGCGCACGTAGGCCGCCACGTAGTCCACCGCGTTGTCGCCGCCCATGCCGGTCAGCACCTTGCCCCATTCGGGCATCACGCCTTCGCGGCCGTCGAGCACCGAATGCAGCACGTCGTCGGGCGTGCCGCCCCAGTGCCAGACCTGGTCGGTCAGGTTGGGATAGCCGATGGCACCCTGCGCGGTCGAACCATGGCAGGTGGCGCAGGTGTTGTTGAAGATGGAGCGGCCCAGCGCCACGGCCTTGGGATCATGCGCGATGACGTCGATCGACTTGCCTGCGTACGGCGCGAAGGCGGCCTCGAGCTTGGCGTCGTCGCGTGCCTTGTCGGCCGCCTGCTCCTTGGCGGAGCTCCACTTGCTCACGCCTGCATACGCGCCCAGGCCCGGGAAGTAGATGAGGTAGCCGATGGCGAAGACGATGGTGATGTAGAACAGGTTGATCCACCACCGCGGCATCGGTTTGTTGTACTCGGTGAGGGTGCCGTCCCACACATGGCTGGTGTCGGTGGGGGCGGGATCGCCCGGCCGGCGCTTGCCGGTCCACCAGATCAGCCACACGCAACCCAGAATATTGATCGCGACCAGCGCGATCACGAACCACGACCAGCCGGCGCTCATTGCGGCATCTCCTTACTTTCATCGAGCGGCAGTCGCGCCGCCGCATCGAATTCTTTCTTTCGTCTCGGGCTCCACACCCAGATCCAGCCGGCCACGAACAGCACCAGCAGCACGGTTGTCACGATTCCGGACAGCATCTCAGCCTCCCCTCGGCGCATGGCGACCGAGACCTTGCAGATAAGCGACGACGGCGTCGAGTTCGGTCTTGCCCTCGACGGCAGCCTTCGCGCCGGCGATATCGGCGGCCGTGTACGGATCGCCGATGGTCTTGAGCGCACGCATGCGGTCTTCGACCTGCGCGCCGTCGACCGTGTTCTTCGCCAGCCACGGGAAACCGGGCATGTTGGATTCGGGCACGACATCGCGCGGGTTCAGCAGGTGCACGCGGTGCCAGTCGTCGGAGTAGCGGCCGCCGACGCGTGCCAGGTCGGGTCCGGTGCGCTTGCTGCCCCACTGGAACGGACGGTCGTAGACCGATTCGCCCGCGAGCGAGTAATGGCCGTAGCGTTCGGTCTCGAAGCGCAGCGTGCGCACCATCTGCGAGTGGCAGTTGTAGCAGCCCTCGCGGACGTAGACGTCGCGTCCGGCGAGTTGCAGCGCGGGGTAGGGCTTCACGCCCGGCAACGGTTCGATGGCTTCGGCCTGGTGCATCAGCGGGACGATTTCCGCCAGACCACCGAAGGAGACGGCCACGGCGATCAGCACCGCCATCAGGCCGACGTTGGTTTCGACTTTCTCGTGAGAATGACTCATCTGGGCGGCCTCAGGCGTGTGCGTTCGCAGTGTCGGGCGGAAGCACGGGCGTCGGGACGAGGTCACGCGCCTGCTGCCAGGTACGGATCACGTTCCAGGCCATCACGAACATGCCGCTCAGCACGATCACACCACCGGCCAGTCGGCCCAGGTAGTACGGATACGTGGCGTTGAGTGCTTCGACGAAACTGTAGGTCAGCGTGCCGTCGGGGTTGGTGGCGCGCCACATCAGGCCCTGCATCACGCCGGCGATCCACATCGAGGCGATGTAGAACACCACGCCGATGGTGTGCAGCCAGAAGTGCAGGTCGATCGCCTTCACCGAATACATGCGCTCCTGACCCAGCAGGCGCGGCAGCATCGAGTAGACGGCGCCGACGGAGATCATCGCGACCCAGCCCAGCGCACCGGCGTGGACGTGGCCGACGGTCCAGTCGGTGTAGTGCGAGAGCGAGTTGACCGTTTTGATCGACATCATCGGTCCCTCGAAGGTCGCGATCATGTAGAACGACACGGCGACGATGAGGAACTTCAGGATCGGATCGGTGCGCAGCTTGTCCCATGCGCCCGAGAGCGTCATGACGCCGTTGATCGCACCGCCCCAGCTGGGCGCCAGCAGCACCAGCGAGAACACCATGCCCAGCGACTGCGCCCAGTCCGGCAGCGCGGTGTACTGCAGATGGTGCGGGCCGGCCCACATGTAGATGGCGATCAGCGCCCAGAAGTGCACGATCGACAGCCGGTACGAGTAGACCGGGCGATTGGCCTGCTTGGGGACGAAGTAGTACATCATTCCCAGGAAGCCGGCGGTCAGGAAGAAACCGACCGCGTTATGCCCATACCACCACTGCGCCATCGCATCGACCGCGCCGGTGTAGAGCGAGTACGACTTGAACGCGCCCACCGGCATCGCCAGGTTGTTGACGATGTGCAGCAGGGCGATGGTGATGATCATCGCGCCGTAGAACCAGTTGGCCACGTAGATGTGCTTGACGCGGCGCTTGACGATGGTGCCGAAGAAGACCACACCGTAGCTCACCCACACGACGGCGATCAGCAGGTCGATCGGCCATTCCAGCTCGGCGTATTCCTTGCCCTGGGTGAGGCCCAGCGGCAGGGTGACGGCGGCGGCGACGATTACCAGTTGCCAGCCCCAGAACGTGAAGGCTGCCAGCTTGTCGAAGGCCAGGCGCACGTGGCACGTACGCTGGACGACGTGGTAGCTGGTGGCGAACAGCGCGCAACCGCCGAAGGCGAAGATCACCGCATTGGTGTGCAGTGGTCGCAGTCGGCCGTAGCTGAGCCATGGGAGGTCGAAGTTGAGCGCCGGCCAGTACAGCTGGGCGGCGATGATTACGCCTACCAGCATGCCGACGATGCCCCAGACCACCGTCATCGCGGTGAACTGGCGCACGATCTTGTCGTTATAAGTTTCGGGTTGGGTTTGCATGGGTAGGCACTCCCGAGCGGTAGGCCGGGGTCGGCGGCATGTTAGGAACCCGTTCACATTGGGCGCTTGATCTCGATCAAAGCGCCGGCCACGCCATTCAAACGCAACCGCGCGCGCGCGGAGGACCGTTCGGCGGCTGTCAGGCGCCGACCGCGTGGGGCTGGATGAAGCCACTGGCGATGCCGACGGCGACCATTGCGATCAGGGCGATGGACAACCCGATGCGACGCGTCAGGGCGTTGACCGCGCGCTTGCTCTCACCTCGGTCGGTGAGCATGTAGAACAGCGCGGCGCCGAGGTTGTAGACGATCAGGGCGAGGAATCCGACAACGATCAGGGTCTTCATGGGCAGCCCATCAGGTAGGAGAGAAGGAGGACGCGCGCGCCAGCCAGCGGATGCGAGCGACCAACGCCACCGCCATCACGCCCAGGTACAGGCCATAGGCGATCGAGGTGGCGAAGACCTGCTTCCACATCGGGCCGAAACCCGCGTCCGCGTGCGCCATGCCCCAGTACATGCCGCCGAAAGCGGCGGCCGTTGCCAGCGTCAGCGCAACCGTGTCGAACAGCGAGCGGGCCGGGCCGCGCGGTTGTCGCGGATAGCGCCAGAACAAAACCGACAGCACCGCGAACCACGGCGCGAACAGGATCAGGGCGAGGTGCAGCTGGACGCCTTCGGACACGGCAGGCTCGGGCGGGGGAAGTGGCCGCAGTCTAGGGCGACCGTATCAGTTGAAGTAGAATCAGAATTCGACAGAAAAACCGTATCAGTTGCCTCCCGGTGAAGCGCTACGAAGCCCTGGCCGACGATCTGGCCCGCTCGATCCAGTCCGGCGTGTTCCACCCGGGGGACCGCCTGCCGTCGGTGCGCCAGACCACGGCCGCGCGCCGGCTCAGCCCGTCCACGGTCTTCCAGGCGTACTACCTGCTGGAGGCGCGCGGCCTGATCGAGTCACGCGCGCGTTCGGGCTACTACGTCGCCGCCCACCCGCCGCGCCTGCCGCCGGAGCCCGAGGCCGCGTCGCGACCGGACGGGGACTCGCGTCCGGTGGATGTCAGCGATCTGGTGTTAGAGGTGCTGCAATCGGCGATGCGGCGCGAGCTGGTGCCATTCGGCTCGGCCTTCCCCAGCCCGCTGCTGTTTCCGCTGGCCCGCCTCGGTCGAGCCGTCGCCTCGGCCGCGCAGGAGCTGGACCCGTGGAGCACCGTGGACGACCTCACGCCCGGACTGGGCGAACTGCGCCGCCAGATCAGCCTGCGTTACTTGATCGACGGCATCGAGGTGCCGGCCGAGGAAATCATCGTCACCAACGGTGCGCTGGAAGCGTTGAATCTGGCCATTGCCGCGATAACCCGTCCCGGCGACGCGGTGCTGGTGGAATCGCCCTGTTTCTACGCCGCGCTGCAGTCGCTGGAGCGCAACGGCCTGCGTGCGGTGGAAGTGCCCACGCATCCGCGCGACGGTGTCGACCTGGAGGCTCTGGAGCGGTCGATCCTGCGCCATTCGCCGCGCGCATGCTGGCTCATGCCGACGTTCCACAATCCGCTCGGCGCGACCATGCCCGATGCGGCCAAGCGGGATCTCGTCGCGCTGCTCGCGCGACACGGCATCCCGCTGATCGAGGACGACGTCTACGCCGAGCTGCACCACGGCGCCCAGCGTCCGCTGCCGGCCAAGGCGCACGACCGCGAGGGGGGCGTGCTGCATTGCTCCTCGTTCTCCAAATGCCTGGCGCCGGGCTACCGCATCGGCTGGGTTGCGGCGGGCCGGTTCCGCGAGACCATCGCGCGCAACAAGCTCACCACCACACTCAACACCAACGTGCCGGCGCAACACGCGATCAGCCGCTACCTGCAGGGCGGCGGCTACGACCGCCACCTGCGCCGACTGCGCGCCACGCTCGCCGCGCAGCAGGCGACGTACATCGAGGCCGTTGCGGCCTGCTTTCCGGAAGGCATGCGTGTCACCCGTGCCTCGGGCGGTTACTTCGCATGGATCGAACTGCCCGACGGGCGCGACGCCCTGACGCTGCACCGTCGCGCGCTGCAAGCGGGGATCAGCATCGCGCCGGGTCCGATCTTCTCCGCCAGTCGCGGCTTCGGTCATTGCCTGCGGCTGAATTTCGGGCATCCGTTCGATGCGCGCAGCCAGTCGGCGCTGGAGTCGCTCGGGGCGCTGGCGCGTACGGCGCGACCGATCGGTTAGCGCCTTTGCTGCTTGGAGAGGGGCGCGCGCGGGCTTTTCGTTGCGTTGCTCTATACCGTCCGCGAGAACCGCGCGGGTGCCGCTTGCGGCTGGCGCAAATACCCGTCGAAGCACATCGCGATCACCCGCAGCAGCAGGCGGCCTTCCGGCGTGGCGACGATGCGTTCGGGCTCCACCCAGACCAGGCCGTCGTCCTGCAGTGGCTGCAGGCGACGCAGGGCGTCGGCGAAGTAGTGCGTGAAGTCGATGCCATGCGCGCGTTCGATCGCGTCGATGGGCACTTCGCCCTGGCACATCAGACGCTGGATCACGTCCGCGCGCAGCTGGTCGTCGGCGCTCAGGCGCAGGCCGCGCCACACCGGCAGGCGCGGTGCGTCGATGGCCTGTTCCCAGCCCGGAAGATCGCGCGGGTTCTGGCTGTAGCTGTCGCCGATGTGGCTGATGGCGCTCACGCCGAAGCCGACGAGGTCGCAATCGGCATGCGTGGTGTAGCCCATGAAATTGCGATGCAGGCCGCCGCGCGCTTGCGCCAGCGCGAGTTCGTCGTCGGGCAGTGCGAAGTGGTCCATGCCGATGTAGACGTAGCCGGCGGCGGTGAGGCGCTCGATCGCCAGGCGCAGCAGATCAAGCTTGAGATCCGCCGACGGCAGGTCCTCGGCGCGGATCTGCCGTTGCGGCTTGAACAGCTCCGGCAGATGCGCATAGCTGTAGACGGCCAGACGCTCCGGGCGCGCGTCGATCACGGTGTCGAGCGTGCGCGAGAACCCGTCCAGGGTCTGCAACGGCAGGCCGTAGATCAGGTCGACGTTGACCGAGCGCATGCCGTGGTGGCGACACGCGTCGATGATGGCCAGCGTCGCCGCGACGTCCTGCTCGCGGTTCACCGCGCGCTGCACGTCCGGGTCGAAATCCTGCACGCCCAGGCTGGCGCGATTGAAGCCGGCGTCGGCGAGTTCGGCGATGTCGTCGGGCGTGAGCTCGCGCGGGTCCAGTTCGATGGAGATGTCGCGGTGGGCGGCATCGCTGAAGCGGAAGTGGTCGCGCAGGTCCTGCACCGTCGCGCGCAGCTGTGCGGGAGTGAAGAAGTTGGGCGTGCCGCCGCCGAAATGCAGCTGCACCACTTCGCGGTCCGGATCGAACAGGCCGGCCATCATGCCGATCTCGCGCGCCAGTCGCGTGCGATAGGGCTCGCTGCGCGAGCGGTCGCGCGTGATGATGCGATTGCATCCGCAGTAGAAGCAGGGGCTCGTGCAGTAGGGAACGTGCACATAGAGCGAGAGGCGGCTGGGAATCGGATCGCCGTTGCTCGCCTGGGCGGCGTCGACCAACTGCGCCGGGCCGAAGTCCTGGCTGAACTGGGGCGCGGTGGGATAGGACGTGTAGCGCGGCCCCGGCCGGTCGTAGCGGCGCAGCAGTTCGGTCGGAAAGGGCGGAAGGGTGGGCATGGCGCGCAGCCTATCGAGCATGTCGCGGGTCGCTTTGACCTGAATCAAGTCGCTTCCGAGCGTGGTGGTTCAGGCCGCGCCCGCCCCGATGAACGGGCGCCCGCGTTGCATCGCCGTTCGGGCGGGGCGCCTAGAATCCGCGCCATGGCCCGGCTTCGCGCTCCCGCCGTCGTGCTGCTCTGCGTGCTGCTCGTGCTCTGTGCGATCGGCCAGGCGCAGGCGCGCACCGTATATAGATGCGTGCGCGATGGCACCGTCAGCCTGTCGACCGCGCCCGAGCCGGGCTCGCGTTGCACGCCGAAGCAGATCGACGACAACGCCGCCGCGGTGCCCAACCTGTTCGGCACCGGCGAGGCGGTGAGCGGCGTGCTCTACGAACGGATGCAGGACGGCAAGCCCGTTTACGGCACGCGCAAGCTGCCGGGCGCCGTGAAGGTGCTGTCCTTCACCGTGCCCGCACCGCCGGGCGAACCAGCGCACGAGGGGCTCGGCCGATTGGGACCGCCGAGGCTCGACCGATATCCGAAGCAGTTCCGCGCCGCCGCCAAAGCGACCGGCGTGGACGAGGCCTGGCTGCGCGCGATCGCCCACGCCGAGAGCGACTTCGATGCCGCCGCCGTTTCGCCCAAGGGCGCGCAGGGCGTGATGCAGCTCATGCCGGAGACGGGCCGCGAGTACGGCGTCACCGATCCGTTCTCGTACGAGCAGTCGATCATGGCCGGCGCGCGTCACCTGCGCGCGCTGATGCGACGTTACGGCAACGACATGACGATGGTGGCCGCGGCCTACAACGCGGGCATCGGTGCGGTCACGCGCTACGGCGGCGTGCCGCCGTATGCCGAAACGCAGGCCTATGTGGTGAAGGTACGCACGCTCCACGGCCGCTATCGCGATGCGCTCGGCAAGCCGCTCGCAAAACAGTCCGCGCGCGGATGGGCTTCTCCTTAGCGAGCGCAGCGGCGGCGCATTACGCCATCGCTTTGGTCGATTCGTAAGGAAGATGCACGGCACCCGCGGTCGCCAGTTGCGATTCGATGCCGTCGAGGAATTCCTTGTCGCCATCGAGCACGACGAGGATGCGGCCTGCCTGGATCTCCTCGTCGAACTTGCGACGGATCGGATCGGGCAGCGATGAACCCACCAGCGCCGATGCCCACGATCCCACCAGCGCGCCCGCCACCGCCGCGGCCGCGGCACCGGCCAGCGTGAGGCCGATCGGCGTGATGACGATGGCCGCCAGTCCCGCCAGCAATCCCGCTGCACCGCCATAACCCGCGCCGCGCAGTGCAGCGGGAATCAGGTCGGTATCGGCTTCCTTGCGGTCGTTGGGGATCTCTTCCAGCTCGATGTCCGATCGCGCGACGAGCAGGATGTCGTCGTCGCGCACGCCGGCGCCGCGCGCTGCGTTCATCACCGACTGCGCCGTGGCCAGATCGGGCGTGCTGAAAACATGGCGAACCTTCATCGCTCCCTCCCGCACGGATTCATGGCGACGCGATGGCCGAAGCTTTGCCGCGCCGGAGTTACCGGGACGTGATGAACGCGGGCTTGCACATGGCGGTGTTAAGGTGCGCGCATCTTCCGCACATGCGAGCCTGCAATGCGTCCTTCCGCGCGTTCCTCCATTCTTCTCGCCGCGTTGACGGGCGGGATGCTCGTCGCCTGCCAGCCGTCGTCGCCTCCCGCGCAGGAGCCAGCCGCGCCTGCCGCGCCGCAGGTCACTGCCGATACCTCGCAGCAGCCGGCGCGTTCGACCGATCAGCCCGCGACCGACGCACCGACCGTCGCGCCCGCGATTTCACCCGCGGCATTCGCCGACAAGGTGTGGAAGGTGAAGTCGTCCGGTTCGGTGGAGCCCGACACCGTGTATGCCTTCCTCGGTGACGGCACGCTGGTGATCGATTCGCCCAACGCAACGCCGATGCACGGAAAGTGGAGCTTCGAGAGCGGCAAGTTGACGATGGTCGAAGAGGGCATCGCGTATCCGACCGACATCCTCAAGCTCGACGCCAACGAGCTGCATCTGCGCAGCCATAACCCCGGGCAGCCCGTGGACATCGTCTTGACCGCCGCTCCGGGCGAGGCACTGCCGAGCGCCGCACCGGAGAAATGACCATGCTGCCCGCCGTCGAAGTCCTGTGCCCGTACTGCGGCGAACCGCTTACGTTGCTGATCGACGACTCCGCCGGCGCGCAGACCTACATCGAGGATTGCCAGGTGTGCTGCCGGCCGATGGTGGTGCGCGTGCGCATCGACGAAGAGGGGGCGATCGACGTCGACGTGGGCAGCGAAGACGAGGCGTGAGCGGGCGCGGAAAACGTTTCCGCTCGGCGCGCGTTGACTTCGGTCGCCGGTGAAGGTTGTGTTCGGTTCAGTTGCGGCACGCGAGGGCAGGCAACTTAACTTCGGTGCGCGTCACATTCCCGGGCCGATCGCATCGACAATCGGCCCCGCGCCTACCGGCAGCGCCGGGCGCGGTGGTTAAAGCAACGTTGCGTTAACACTCGCGCGCGCCGATACGTTCATGCGGAGGTGGGCAAGGTCGATCCGTGCGGCACGCCTTGGGGCAGGCACGCGCAGAACTTCCTTCATTCCAGGAGACACCGCATGACCATCCGCAACCGCAAGCCGCTCATCGCCGCCGCCGCCCTGGTGGCCGTCCTTTCAGCGCCGCTTGCCTTCGCGCAGTCCGCCACCCCGCAGTCGCAGGATCCGGCCGCCGCGTCGGCCGCGCAGCCGGCATCGGGCGCACCGGCGAAGAAGAGCTGGTCGGACGTGGACACCGACAAGAACGGGTCGCTGAGCAAGTCCGAAGCTTCGAGCGTGCCGGCGCTGGGCCAGGTGTTCGACCAGGCCGATGCCGATGCCGACGGTGCGCTGACCGCCGACGAATACAAGGCCTACGTCGCCAAGGTGCAGACCGGTGCCTCGGGCAGCGGCAGCGGCGGCAAGTAACCCGCACACGCGTCATCGATCCCGTCCAACCTGCGCATTGTTGGACTCCGGCAGGGGCGGCTTCGGCCGCCCCTGCTTCGTTGTGTCCGGCCCCGCGCGCGGCGTCGAATACACTAGGCACATGAGCGAAATCCAACTGATCGGCTTCGACGCCGACGACACCCTCTGGCGCAGCCAGGACTATTTCGACGAAGCCCAGCTTGAGTTCGAGCGCATCGTCGGTGCCTACGTCGACCTGCGCGATGCGCGCGTGCAGGACCGCCTGTACGAAGTGGAGAAGCGCAACATCGCGCTGTTCGGCTACGGCGTGAAGGGCATGGTGCTGTCGATGATCGAGGCCGCCGTGGACATCACCGCCCAGCGTATCGCCGCGCAGGACGTGCATCGCATCGTGGAACTGGGCAAGGGCTTGCTGCGCCATCCGGTGGAGCTTCTTCCGGGCGTGCGCGAGGCCGTGGAAACCATCGCGGCCGACTTCGACGTGGTGCTGATCACCAAGGGCGACCTGTTCCACCAGGAAGCGAAAGTGCGCCAGTGCGGCTTCGCCGATCTGTTCCGCCGCATCGAGATCGTCAGCGAGAAGGACACGGCGACCTACGCGCGGCTGCTGGAAGAGTTCGACCTGCCGGCGCAGCGTTTCGTCATGGTCGGCAACTCGCTGCGGTCCGATATCGCGCCGGTGCTGGAACTGGGCGGGTGGGGCATCCACGTTCCGTACCACACCACCTGGGCCCACGAGAACGAGGCCGAAGTGGCCGATGCCGCACCGCGCCTGCGCCGCATCGGCAGCGCGCACGAGCTTCCGGCGGCTGTGAAGGCCCTCGCCGCGCAAGCCGGCTGAACGGGTTCCCCAACGCCGGCTGAGCGCTCCCGGCAGACCCCGGCCGGGTTAGAAAATGGTTCATGGCGCCGGTCGTATCTTGGCTCCGGGGCCCGCAGGGTGCGGGCCAACAAGGAGCGCAGACATGGCCACTGTCCTGACCCGATGGTTCGCCCCTGTGGTGCTGGCGGTGGGTGTGGGCGCGGCCGCGATGGCCCCGACGCCCGCGCGCGCCGACGACGACTGGGCGCGCGTGATCGTCAGCGTCGCCGATGTGATCTACCACGGCGGTTATCCGTACTACCGATACGACCGCGGCTATCGCGACCGGCTGGTCGTCGTGCACGACTATCGCGGCGCCCCGACCTACTACCGCCGCGTCTACCGGGCGGGCCCGCCTTACGGCAACGCCTACGGCTACTGGAACGCCCCGCGCGGCAACTGCAACAAGCACGGCAAGTGCACCACGCGCTACTACGACGCCCGCTACGATCACCGCTACGACGATCGCCGCTACGGCCGTCACGACGACCGCGCGTATTACTACGGCGACCGCCGCTGGGACGACCGCCGGTATGATCGCCACGACCACCGCGACCGGGACGATCGCCGCTGGCGCGACGACCGCGACGACTGATCATGGCCGTGGACCGCAACGGAACGCCCGCGTGGCGTTCCTTCGATGACGAAGGGAGCTTGCCGATGGCGATGACCTGGAGAGCACGGATGGGCGCGCTGCTGGTGGCGGCCGCGGCCACACTGGGGTGGGGCACCACCGCCTCGGCGCAGGACTACACCTTCGGCTGGAATCCACGCACGGGCGATGTATGGGTGGACACCTGGTTGTCCGACATGAACCGCTACGGCGCGCGCTATCGCGATCCGTTCGTCGACGAGATGGTTCGCTACTACGGCGCGCCCCGCGACCTGGTCAACGACCTGCTCGGAGAGCGTCGCTGGGCGCCGGGCGATGTGTACTTCGCCTGCGCGATCGCCTCGGTGCTCGGCCGTCCGTGCCGCTATGTGGCCGATGTGTGGGAGCGCGACCATGCGCAAGGTTGGGGCGCCGTCGCGCAGGGACTGGGCATCAAGCCCGGTTCGCCGGAGTTCCACCGGCTGAAGAAGGGCTTCGTTCCCAGCTACGACCGCTGGGGGCGGGGCATCACGCTCGACAATGAGCTGTCCCGCGATTTCCCGGGACGTGCGAAGGAGCCCGCCCGGCCGAAAGGCCAGGCCACGGCGCCGGCGAAGAAGCACGCTGCGCCGGCTGGTCAGTCCAATGGACAGGGCAAGGGCAACGGGCACGACAGCGGCAAGGCGAAAGGACAGGGCCAGGGCCAGGACAGCGGCAAGGCGAAGGGCCAGGACAAGGGCAAGGGCTGAGCCGTCGTGCGGCCTATGATGGCGGCATGAACATCGCCACCCTTCGCATCGTCGATTACGCGCCGCGTTGGCGCGAAGACTTCGCCCGCCTCAACATCGAATGGCTCGAACGCTGGTTCACGGTCGAGCCGATCGACCGTGAAGTGTTGGGAGACCCCGAACGCCACATCCTCGCCGACGGCGGCCATGTGCTGTTCGCTGTCGACGGGAACGGTCACGCCATCGGCACGGTTGCGCTCAAGCGCGAGTCCGAGGGCGTGTACGAACTGACCAAGATGGCCGTCGCCCCCGAGGCGCGCGGTTCCGGTGTGGGCCGCGCCCTGATGCAGGGCGCGCTCGACGCCTTCCGCGCGCGCAACGGCCGCGAGCTGTTCCTGGAGTCCAGCAGCAAGCTCGGCCCGGCGCTGGCGCTCTACGAGAGCGTGGGCTTCCGCCATCACCCTGCGCCGCGCCCGGGTTCGCACTACGTGCGGGCCGACGTGTACATGGTGTGGGAACCTGCGGAGCCTCATTAGGCAGCCGCGCGACTGACCGCTCAGGCCGGACTGTCGGTCACGGTGAAGTCGATGATCACCACGCCGACCTCCCGCTGCCGGTATTCCACACGGATGCCTTCGCCGTAGCGTTGCGCGATTTGTTGCAGCAACGGGACCGGATCGTGGTCGTTGAAGAAGCGCATCGTCTCGCCGGGCGTCAGTGCGTCCAGCGCGCCAAAGATGGAGGCATGGCGGAAGCGCTTGCTGATGCCGCGCGCGTCGAAGGGGTACTGGTTCATCGTCGTGTCATGACTGGTGGAGTGCATGCCATTCGCGCATGCCGGGCGGCGGCGCGGTATGACATGGGTCAAGCCGAACGCGATCAGGTGCGCCAGGGGTGCATGCGTGCTGCTGCTTGATAAAAATCAAGGTGGAACCGGCCCGGGCCACGGACGATGCCGGCCATGGTTACCTCGCGTGTTGTCTTCGATCCCGAGCTGCTCCGGCGCTACGACCGCCCGGGGCCGCGCTACACCTCGTATCCGGCGGCGCCGCAGTTCAAGCCCGGATTCGGCGAAGCGCAGCTGCGCCAGGCCGCGGCGGCGAGCAACGGCGATCCGATTCCACGCCCGCTGTCGCTCTACGTGCACGTGCCGTTCTGTGCCAGTCCCTGCTTCTACTGCGGGTGCAACCGGATCATCTCGCGCGACAAGGCACGCGGCGAGACCTACCTGACGCGGCTGTATCGCGAGATCGGACTGGCGTCGGCGATGTTCGATCGCGATCGCGAAGTGGTGCAGCTGCATTTCGGCGGCGGCACGCCCAACTTCCTGTCAGCCGAGCAACTCGCCGAGGCGGTGGACGTGGTCCGGCATCACTTCCGGTTCGCTGCGCGTGGCCGGCGCGAGTGCTCGATCGAGCTGGACCCGCGCTTCGTCGATGAAGCCTATGTGCGCGAACTGGCCGCAGCGGGCTTCGACCGCGCCAGCCTGGGCGTGCAGGACTTCGACCCGGACGTGCAGCAGGCCGTGAACCGCATCCAGGGCGTGGAGGAAACGCTGCGCATCATCGATGCCTGCCGCACGCATGGCTTCCGCTCGGTGAACGTCGACCTGATCTACGGCCTGCCGCGGCAGACGATGGCCGGGTTCGACCGCACGCTCGACATCACCCTGCGCGCGCGACCCGATCGCCTGGCGATCTACAGCTACGCGCACCTGCCCACCTTGTTCCGGCCGCAGCGGCAGATCAACGAGGCGGACCTGCCCACGCCGCAGGCCAAACTGGCGCTGTTGCAGCAGGCGATCGAACGCCTCGGCGAAGCGGGCTACGTCCACATCGGCATGGACCACTTCGCACTGCCGGGCGACGACCTGGCGCTCGCGCAGCGACGCGGCGAGCTGCACCGCAATTTCATGGGCTATACCACCTGCGCCGACAGCGACCTGCTCGGCCTGGGCGTCAGCGCGATCAGCCACGTCGGCAGCAGCTTCAGCCAGAATCCACGCGATCTGCCGAGCTGGGAGCGCGCTATCGATGAAGGACGCATGCCGGTGTGGCGCGGCATGCAGCTGGACGACGACGACGTGATCCGCGCCGACGTCATCCAGCAGCTGATGTGCCTGGGAGAAATCGACGTGACGGCCACCGAGCGCCGCCACGTCATGGACTTCGGCGTCTACTTCGCCCAGGCCCTGGCGAAGTTGAAGCCGCTGGAAGAAGACGGACTGGTGGAGGTGGGTCCGCATTGCATCCGCGCGACCGCGCGAGGTCGCCTGCTGCTGCGGGTGCTGGCGTCCTGTTTCGACCGTTACCTCGCGGCACCGCCCGGGGAACGGCCGGCGCCCTTCTCGCGGATGGTGTGAGCGAGCGGCCGCATGAATCAGGGCATCGTGTTTCCGCGCACAGACGCCTCGGTGCTCGCGGACGACGGCGACACATTTCACTTCTGCTCGACCTGCGCCTTCTCGCAGGCCTGTCTGTCCGAGGGCATGGACAAGGCGGCGCTGCAGGATCTGCACGTGCTGGTCGAACACATCGGTCCGCTGCATCCGGGCGAACACGTTTTTCGTGAAGGCGACGGGTTCGGCGCGATCGCCGCGGTTCGCGCAGGCACGGTCAAGACTTACATGGTGGATGCCGACGGCCGCGAGCAGGTGCTGGGTTTCCATCTGCCCGGCGAGGTGATCGGCCTCAACGCCATCCACGACGACCGCTACCCGTGCAACGCGGTGGCGCTGGACACGGTGATGCTGTGCCGGTTCTCGTTCCCGCGCATCGCGACGCTGGCCGCGCGGCTTCCCAATCTGCAGCGCCATCTGTTCCGCCTGATGAGTCGCGACATCGGCGTGGCCTCCCTGTTCGCGGGCGACCATTCGGCCGACCAGCGCATGGCGGCGTTCCTGATCGGTCTGTCGCGGCGCCTGGCGCAACGCGGCTTCTCGCCGCGGCGATTCCAGCTGACGATGTCGCGCACCGACATCGCCAACTACCTGCGCCAGGCGCCGGAGACCGTCAGCCGCGTGCTGCGGCGGTTCGAGCGCGACGGCCTGGTGCAGATCAAGCACCGCGACGTGGAAATCCTCGACATGCCCCGCCTGGAGGCGATGGCGCGGGCCGTGCTGCGGCACTGATGCGGTGTCGAGTCGTGTCAATCAGATCGTTTCGCCTTGACATAAATCATGGAGGCGGGTGGTCACCCGGCCGGAAGATGCCTGCGCATTCACAGGAGCGCAGACATGACTTCCACTCGCAAGCTTTGGGCAGGCCTGGCGGTCCTGCTCATCGCCTCGTTCGCCGTCCTGCTATGGGTCGGTAGCGAGATCCACCGCCAGGCACCGCCGATGCCCGAGCGGGTCGTCGGACCGACCGGCGAAGTCGTCTTCACCCGCCAGGACATCCAGACGGGCCGGCAGGTGTGGCAATCGATCGGCGGCCAGCAACTGGGTTCCATCTGGGGCCACGGCGGCTACGTCGCGCCGGACTGGAGCGCCGACTGGCTGCACCGCGAAGCCGAAGCCCTCCTGGACGGCTGGGCACGTCGCGAGGACGGCGTCGACAGTTACCGCAAGCTTGGCCCGGACACCCAGGCCGCGTATCGCGCACGCGTGCAGGCGCTGCTGCGTCCGAATACCTACGACGAAGCGACGGGGACGATTCGCCTGGACGCGGACCGCGTCGCGGCCATCGCCGCCGTGGCGACGCATTACCAGAGCCTGTTCGGCGCCGATCCGGCCACCGCCGGATTGCGCGAGGCCTACGCGATGCGCAACGACACCGTGCCCGATGCGGAGCATCGCCGGCAGCTCACCGCGTTCTATTGGTGGACTGCGTGGGCGGCGGTCACGCAAAGACCGGGCTCCGAGATCACCTATACGGCCAACTGGCCGGCCGATGATCTGGTAGGCAACCGGCCCACGTCGGGCGCGTTCCTCTGGACGGTTTTCAGCGTGCTGTTCCTGATTGCCGGCATCGCGTTGCTGGGTTGGCACTATGCGGTTAACCACGGCGAGGAAATGGCCCCGACGTTGCCGCGCACCGACCCGCTGGCCGCGATCCGGCTCACGCCGTCGATGAAGGCCACCGCCAAGTACTTCTGGGTGGTGATCGCACTGTTCCTGACGCAGATCCTGCTGGGTGCGATCACCGCGCACTACCAGGTCGAAGGCCAGCAGGCGTACGGCTTCGCACTGGCCGACGTGCTGCCGTATTCGCTGACGCGCACCTGGCACACGCAACTGGCGGTGTTGTGGATCGCCACGGCCTGGCTCGGCATGGGCCTGTACATCGCACCGGCGATTTCCGGGCATGAGCCGAGGTTCCAGCGACTGGGCGTGAACCTGCTGTGGACGTGCCTGATCGTCATCGTCGTGGGCGCGTTCGCCGGGCAATGGCTGGCGGTGATGCAGAAGCTCGGACTCCAGCACAATTTCTGGTTCGGTCACCAGGGCTGGGAATACGTCGACCTGGGCCGCTTCTGGCAGTGGTTCCTCTTCATCGGCCTGGTGCTGTGGCTGACGCTGGTGGGACGCGCGCTGTGGCCGGCGATCCGCAATGGCGGCGAGTCGCGTTCGATCGTGGTGCTGCTGTTCCTGTCCACCGTCGCCATCGGCCTGTTCTACGCGGCCGGCCTGATGTGGAGCGAACACACCTCGCTGTCGATGGTGGAGTACTGGCGCTGGTGGGTCGTGCATCTGTGGGTGGAGGGCTTCTTCGAAGTCTTCGCCGTGGCGGTGATGTCGTTCCTGTTCACGCGCCTGGGCTTGCTGCAGGTGCGCACGGCGACGACGGCGGTGCTGTTCGCCACCATCGTCTTCATGGCCGGCGGCGTGCTGGGGACGCTGCACCACCTGTACTTCGCGGGCACGCCGACGGCCGTGATCGCACTGGGCGCAAGCTTCTCCGCACTGGAAGTGGTGCCGCTGGCCTACGTGGGGTTCGAGGCGTACCACAGCTACAAGATGGGCAAGGCGACGCCGTGGATGCAGCGCTACCGCTGGCCGATCATGTTCTTCATCGCGGTGGCGTTCTGGAACCTGGTGGGCGCGGGGCTGTTCGGCTTCCTCATCAACCCGCCGCTGTCGCTGTACTACATGCAGGGCCTGAATCTGACGCCTACCCATGGCCACACCGCGTTGTTCGGCGTGTACGGCATGCTGGGCATCGGGCTGATGCTGTTCTGCCTGCGTGGCCTCAAGCCAGACGTGCAGTGGAACGAGAACGTGCTGCGCACCAGCTTCTGGGCGTTCAACATCGGCCTGGCGGGGATGGCGCTGTTCACGCTGCTGCCCCTGGGCATCCTGCAGTTGAAGGCGGCGCTGGAACACGGCTACTGGTACGCGCGTTCGGCCGAGTTCATGCAGCAGCCCATCGTCGATCTGCTGGTGTGGATGCGCGTGCCGTCGGACACGATCTTCAGTGTCGGCGCCGTGTCGCTGGCGTGGTTCGTGTTGCGGCTGTGGGTGGCGCCGCGGCGCGTGGCGGTGCCGCGGGGACTTCCGACTCAGGCCTGATCATCATCGCGGCAATCGCGCAAAGCCCGGCCGGAAACGGTCGGGCTTTGCCGTCTCCGTCTCCCTCTCTGTCCGGCGCGCGTCTGCATCGCATCTGACATAGATCAAGGCCCTGCCACCGGTGCGATTCCTACACTGCGCCCATGTTGCAGGCCATCCGATCCAACGACGCCTCCGCGCGCCACCTCGTGCAGGCACCGCATCGTCTGATGTTCTTCATCGGCGCGGGCAACGTGCTGTTGGCAATGGGCTGGTGGGCGCTGTGGCTCGCGGCCACGCGCTGGCCGGACTTGCTCGGCGCGTCGCAGCCTTCGGTTCCCGCCGGCTGGCTGCATGCCTTCATCATGCAGTACCTCGTGCTGCCGAGTTTCATCTTCGGCTTCCTGCTGACCGTGTTCCCGCGCTGGATGGGGCTGCCGGCACTGGAGCGCTGGCACTACGTGCCCGTCGGCGTCGGACTGATGGGCGGTCAGCTGGCCCTGCTGCTGGGCGCGTGCGGGCTGGAAGCGGCCATCGTGATCGGCGTGCTGATGGCTGTCGCCGGCTGGACCGCGGGACTGTGTTTCCTCGGCCGCCTGTTGCTGCGCGAGTCGGGCACGACCTGGCACGCGCGTTCGTGTTTCCTGGCGTTGGTGCTTGGATGGGTGGGGTTGCTGGCATTCCTCGCCTACGTGCTCGGCGGACCGCCGGTGCTGGTGATGCTGAGCATCCGCCTGGGCACGGTGGGATTGCTGCTGCCGATCTACCTCACCGTGGCGCATCGCATGTTCCCGTTCTTCGCCGGCAACACGGTGCCCGGGTATGTCGTGTGGCGTCCCCTTGGGTGGCTGGCGAGCGCGTGGGCGCTGCTGTTCCTGCACCTGCTGCTTGAACTGGCCCACGCATACGCGTGGCTGTGGGGCGCCGACCTGCCGCTGCTGGCGCTTTCGCTGTGGGCACTGTGGCGCTGGTGGCCGCGCGGGCGCATGCCCGGGCTGCTGGCGGTGCTCTTCATCGGCATGGCGTGGTTACCGGTGACGTTCGCGTTGTATTCGGCGCAAAGTCTGATCTTCGCCGTCACCGACCGCTTCGAGCTTGGCCGCGCGCCGGCGCACGCCTTGTTCATCGGCTTCTTCGGCAGCCTGCTCGTGGCGATGGTCACGCGCGTGACACAGGGGCATTCGGGACGGCCGCTGGTGATGTACGCCGTGGCGTGGTTCGCCTTTGTCGCGGTGCAGGTGGTGGCGCTGATGCGCGTGATGGCGGAGGTCATGCCGGACGCGTACGCCTGGCATGTCGCCGCGGCGATCGGATGGCTGCTGGCTTTCCTGCCGTGGGTCGGCCGTCTGGGCTGGATCTACCTCACGCCTCGCGCCGACGGAAAGCCGGGCTGAGGCCGCAATGATCGCCTTCTATCCCTACATCAAGCTGGCGCACGTGCTGGCCATAGCGTGCAGCGGGGCATGGTTCCTGTTGCGCGGCGCTTCGCTGCTGGCGGGCATGCGCTGGCCGACGGCCGCCCCCGCGCGCTATCTCGCCTACACGATCGACACCGTGCTGCTCACCGCGGCGATGATGCTGCTGACGATCCTGCCGGGTGCCCTGTTCGCCAATGGCTGGCTCGCGGTGAAGGTGATGCTGGTGGTGACGTACATCGTGCTGGGCTACTTCGCGCTGCATCGAGTACGCAGTCGGTTGGTGCGCATCACCGCGTTCGTCGCGGCGCTGCTGGTCTACGCGCAGATCTACTTCATCGCGCGCTCGCATCACCCGCTGGGACTCATCCACTTGTTGGCATGAAGGAAGAGACACGATGGCTCACTGGAGCGACACCTGCGAAGCGGCATCGCCCGCCTTCGCGCTTGTGGTCGAGGCGCTCGACGCCGCGGGACTGAGCACGCTGGCGGGCGCGGCGGACGACGACGGCGACGTGCCGTCCGAACCGTAAAGCGACGCAGGCAGCCCTCGACCGGGTAATGCATCAGCGCCGACGGCGCGGCCTCGCCCCGTCGGGAGAGGCCGCGCTACGCGGCCGGTCGCATCCATGTGAAGCGTCTACATCGGCAAGGATCAACCGCAACTGCCGCAACATCCGCCGGACGCGTCGTCGTTGCATTGCTCGTCACGGGAAGGGGCGGCTTCCACGCCTGCTTCGGTGAGGAGTGCGCGCACCTGACGTTCATCGAGCACGGTGTGGACGCTGAGGCGTCCGCTTTCGCGGTCGATGTTCACCACGGCGTCTGGGTCGGCCGTACGCAGGGCGCGGGTGATGGCGGCTTCGCGTTCGGTGTGCAGATGCGGGTTCACGGCGGAGATCATGGTCGGTATCCGTTTGAGTGGGCTGGAATGCAGAATCGTGCGGCGCTCAGGCTAGTGGATGCGGCCGCCGATTCCTTGACGAAGGTCAATGCCGCTGCGGATCGGGGAAGCGGCGTGCGCGAGTGGGTCGAATGCATCGACACGCAACGCCATGCGGCCGACATCGCCGTGCGCAAAAAATGATCCGGATCAAATCCGTATATGCCGTCTTGCATCAAGTTGCAGTCGTGCTGAATGGGATTGACATAGGTCAAGGCGGGTACGTACCTGCGAACCCTAACGTGCGCGCATCGGCCTCGGGCCCAATCAAGGTAGACAGTCCATGCTTCGCGCCTCCCGCAACGTGCTGCATTACGCGCTTGTCGTCGCCCTGGGAATCAGCGCACCCGCTGTCTTTGCATCCGAGCCGGCAGGCGCGCCCATCAAGGCCATCCTCACGGCGCCGCCGATGGTGCCGCCGCCCATCCAGCGCAACGCGCCGGCCAAGGTGTTGGTGGAGCTGGAAGTCATCGAGAAGGACATGCGCCTGGCCGACGGCGTCACCTACAACTTCTGGACGTTCGGCGGGACGGTGCCGGGCAGCTTCATCCGCGTTCGCCAGGGCGACACGGTGGAGTTCAAGCTGAAGAACGCGCATGACTCGCACATGCCGCACAACATCGACCTGCATGCAGTGACGGGTACCGGTGGCGGGGCCGAGGCGACGTTCACGCTGCCGGGGCACCAGACGCAGTTCACCTTCAAGGCGATGAATCCCGGGCTCTACGTGTATCACTGTGCGATGCCGCCGGTGGGCATGCACATCGCCAACGGCATGTACGGACTGATCCTGGTCGAGCCGCCGGAAGGCCTGCCGAAAGTGGACAAGGAGTTCTACGTCATGCAGGGCGACTTCTACACCGAAGGCAAGCACGGCGATCCGGGCCTGCAGCCTTTCAGTCTGGAGAAGGCCATCGATGAGCATCCGACGTACGTGGTCTTCAACGGTTCGGAAGGTTCGCTGACCGGCGACAACGCACTCACCGCGAAGGCCGGCGATCGCATCCGCATGTTCGTCGGTAACGGCGGGCCCAACCTGGTGTCCAGCTTCCATGTGATCGGCGAGATCTTCGATCGTGTCTACAGCGAGGGCGGATCGAAGTACCAGGAGAACGTGCAGACCACGCTGGTGCCGGCGGGTGGTTCGGCGATCGTGGAGTTCAAGACCGATGTGCCGGGCAACTTCGTCCTGGTCGATCACAGCATCTTCCGCACGTTCCACAAGGGCACGCTGGGCATCCTCAAGGTGGACGGGGAAAAGAATCCCTCGATCTACACCGGGCAGCAGTCCACCGGCGAGTTCCCCGAACCTGCCCGCGCGCCCGCCAAGGGAGACTGAGGCGATCGTGCTGACCAGTGCACTGCTGTGGTGGTTGCTGGCGGCGCCCGCAACGGCGCCGCCCGACTTCGCCGTTGTGCCTGGCGGCATGTACCGTTCCACCGTGCGCTACGAGGGCGACGAGCGCCTTCGTCGCGTGGACGATTTCGCGATGCAGCGGCGGGCCGTGACCGTGCGCGAGTTCGAAGCCTTCCTGCGCGTACAGCCGCAGTGGCGGCGCGATCGGGTGCCATCGCTGCTGGCGGACTCGGCGTATCTGGCGCATTGGCGCCAGGCCGATGCGGCAGGGCAGGCTCCCGAAACCCCGGTGACACAAGTGAGCTGGTTCGCAGCCGACGCGTACTGCGCTTCCATCGGGGCGCGTTTGCCCGACTGGACCGAGTGGGAGTTCGCCGCCGCCGCCGACGCCACGCGCCGTGACGCGCGCGGCGATGCGGCTTGGCGCGCGCGTCTGCTCGACGACGGTACGCCGCGTGGCTTCGACGCGCGTCCCGGCGCACCCGCCAATGCCTACGGCGTGTCGGGCCTGCACGGTACGAACTGGGAGTGGGTCGGCGACCATGCCAGCCTGCTCGGCGACTCCGACAAGCGCGGTTCCGACGATGGCGACCGCCTGCGCTTCTGCGGTGCAACGGGCCTGTCGTTCGCCGATCGCGACGACTACGCGGTCCTCAAGCGCGTGGCGCTGCTGTCGGCGATGGCGCCGCGCAGCACGCTGGGAAACCTGGGCTTTCGTTGTGTGCGGGGGGCTTCATGAGACGCGCAATCCATGCGCTCGTACTGGGCGCCGCGATGCTGCTGTCGGCGATGCCGGCACTGGCGCAGCGGGCGCTGCCCGGCGACTCGATCTATCAAGTGCAGGCGACGATGACCGACCAGTCCGGGCGCCATCTCGCCTGGCATGCCCTGCGCGGCCGACCGACCGTGGTTTCGATGTTCTATGCCGGCTGCCATGTGATGTGCCCGCTGATCATCGGCAGCGGAAAGTCCTTGCAGACGCAGCTGACCGCCGGTGAGCAGGCGCGGCTGGACTTCGCGATGATCAGCATCGATCCGGCGCGCGACACGCCGGCCGTCCTGGCCGATGTCGCACGCCAGCACCGTCTGGATACAAGGCGCTGGCGCCTGTTACAACCGCAGGCGCGCGATGTCCGCACGCTGTCGGCAGCGCTGGGCGTGCGCTATCGCGCGCAGGCCGACGGTTCCTTCAGCCACACCAGCGTGCTGATTCTGCTCGATGGTGACGGACGGGAGGTCGCACGCAGCCAGGTCGAAAGCCTGCAGCCGGACCCCGCCTTCGTCGCCACGGTACGCGCACATCTGGCCACGTTGCACTGACACCTACCTTCACCCGCTACCACCTCACGTCCAAACCCGTCCCCCAAGGAGATGCCATGAAAGTCCTGTCCACCTCGCTGCTGATGCTGGGCGTGCTCGTTGCCGGCCATGCACAGGCCGCCAACAACTGCACGATCGTCCTCAAGGGCGACGATGCGATGAAGTTCGACCAGAAGCAGATCACCGTCTCGGCCTCGTGCCCGACCATCACCATCCAGCTCACGCACACGGGCAAGCTGCCGGCGTCCGCGATGGGCCACAACGTCGTCATCGCCGCGACCAAGGACGTGGACGCCATCGGGCGCGACGGCATCAAGGCCGGCCTGCCGAACAACTACGTCAACAAGGCCGACACGCGCGTGATCGCTCACACCAAGGTCATCGGTGGTGGCGAGAAGGCGACGGCCACCTTCCCAGGCAAGAAACTCACCGCCGGCGGCGACTACACGTTCTTCTGCAGCTTCCCGGGCCATTCGATGCTCATGAAGGGCAAGCTGGTCGTGACGAAGTAACCAAGCAGTACCTGCGCCGGGGTGTCGCGAGGCGCCCCGGCCGGCCATGCCCGAAGTCCCGGCGCGAGCTGCGTCGGCTGAGGGATAATGGCCGCATGGATCGCATTCCCCCCGAACAGCTCCGCCTGTCCGTCGCCCCGATGATGCGAAGTCGGTATTTGACGATGTCCGTTTCTGGCCGATAGCGGACTAGTCAGGCCTGCGCTGCACATGATTTCGCCCCCTCCACTCCCTGGGCGTTACCCCCACCTGCGCCTTGAACGCCCGCGACAGCGCCGACTCGCTGGCATAGCCGGCGTCGTCGACCAGTAACTTCAAGGGCTTTCCGCCACGCAACCCCTTCTGCACCAGCAGGATCCGCCACCGCTGCAGGTATTCGCCCGGCGTGCATCCGACCGTGGTGCGGAATGTCTGCGCGAACGAGCTACGCGACATGCCCGCCACCGCCGCCGACGCTTCCAGCGTCCACTCCTCGCGCGGCCGTTCGTGCATCGCGGTGATCGTGCGCCGCAGGCGCGGGTGCGCCAGGCCCGCCATCAGGCCGGTCTGCAGCTGCTCGCTTCCCATCTGGTGACGCAGCACCTGGATCAGCACCAGTTCGAACAGGCGGCCCAGTACTTCGCGGCGGCCGCAGCGCTGCTCGAAGGCTTCCTCGAACAGCAGGTCGAGCAGCAGGCGGGCGCCCATCAGCTGGTCCAGCGGCAGGCACAGGCAGGCCGGCAGCGCGGACACCAGCGGATTTTCGGTGCCGGACTCGAAGACCAGGGCCGCGCAGGCCAAGTCGGCGCCATCCTCACCTTCCACTACGAAGCGGTGGCCGCAGGGCCGCGGGTACAGCAGCAGGCTGGGCGTATCGATAGTGATCGGCTTGCCTACGGCGTGGTGCACCACCACCGTGCCGCGCCTGACCAGATGCAGCTGGCCCACGCCGTCTTCCGCCGCCAATTCATGGGTGCCGCAGATGGTGCCGGTGTTGCGGACCGTGGCCCGCACCGAGAAATTCCCCAGCAGGGCATCGAGCCTGTCGGTCATGTTTGGACTCCATGGCAAGTTTTCTGGACTTTACAACACATGACGTGCGGGCGACTCCGGGATAGTGGCCTCACCGGGAACGACCCGGCCGACACACACCTAAGGAACTCCGCCATGAACTTGCTCGCCCCGCTGGTCCTCGCCTCCGCCCTCGGCCTGAGCGCCGCCGCCACCGCCGCGACCCCTGACCCGATCGCCGACACTCGCCCGACCGTGGTCTTAGTGCACGGCGCCTTCGCCGACGGTTCGTCCTGGAACAAGGTCATACCGCTGCTACAGGCTCAGGGCCTGAACGCAGTCGCGGTGCAGAACCCGCTGACCTCGCTGGAAGACGACGTCGCCGCCGCCAACCGCATCATCAACGCCCAGACAGGTCCGGTCGTGCTGGTCGGCCATTCCTGGGGCGGTGCAGTCATCACCCAGGCCGGCGGCAACGCCAAGGTGAAGTCGCTGGTCTACGTCGCGGCCTTCGCGCCGACGCTCGGGGCCCACTCGGCCGCCGACACCACCGGCTTCCCGGCGCCTCCGGGCTTCGCGCACTTCATCGCCGACGCCGACGGTTTCCTCACTCTGCCCGCCGACGCCATCGCCCGCGATTTCGCTCAGGACGTGAGCGCCGCCGAAGCCAACCTGATCCACGCCACCCAGGGTCCGGTGCGCGGTGCGAACTTCGAACAGCGTGTCACCGTGGCCGCGTGGACCGCGAAGCCGTCGTGGTACATCGTCGCCGGCCAGGATCGCATGATCGACCCGGGCGCTCAGCGTGCGCTCGCGAAGAAGATCGGCGCCACCACCACCGAAGTGCCGACTAGCCACGTGCCGATGGTGTCGAGCCCGGAAGCGGTGGCGAAGGTGATTATCGAGGCAGCGCGCGCAGCCGCGAAGTAATCCTGCCCACAGGGTCTGTCGGGGAGTCCGCAGGGGCTTCCCGACGAACTGCGTTGATCAGTCGTCGAGCGATCTGCCGAAAAGCAGACTGAAGGCCTATCCAGCTGCGAATCTACGAAACCGCGATTCACGAAGCGTTCCAGTCTAAGGATTTGCCTTGTTCGATGTCTGTTCCTGGCCAATAGCGGACATCTCATCGGCACGTTAGCGGGTCGGAGGAACTAGATAGTCCAAACGTGCCCAGCCAGCCCGTATGCGCCGCGTGGCAGCCAGCCATGCCATGCGCAATGCTTGCGCATTTACTTGAGCGTGGTGTCGCTTCGCCGCTTGAAGGAACTCAATTCCGTTGTAGCGCTGGAGCCATGCCCGCATCGGCCTTGCCGAGAGGGCTCCTTCGGTAGGGAAGCGCCTGGCGTCCCGAAGATCGGATGCCATCAAGGCCATCAACGGGGCTGATCGCATGCGCAGCTGCGTATCGCAGTTCGTCGCAGTCCTGAGATCAACAAGAAGCTGCTCGAGGGTGCGCTCCTGCTCCTTGGCGGCCGGGTCGAAATCTTTCCTCACGTACTTCGATATGCGAGCAAAAAGGCTCGGACTCTCAGCCCTCCCAAACGTCTGGATCGCCAGACCTTCGTTCTCAGCGCGTTGCACGGCGATATCGTACTCAAGCGCTAACGTTTGCGCGCTAAGATCAGTATCCTCGATGCGATACGCAGGTTGGGTATCAAGTCGGATGCCAAAGAATCCGGGCATCGATTTGAGGGGGTCGGTGAATAAGGGGCTGCTGGAGGCGTTCATGATGTTCTCGGTCGAGCGGCTGCTCTGCTTGAGACGGGAGACGTCGTCGGGATGGGTAGCGTCCACGACGGAGGCACCGGCCGCGCTGCTGTGCAGATCGCCGCCCAAGTCGGGTGACAGGAGAGCGTCGGGCTCTATGCGGAGAGGACGGGCAGGGCGGCGCGGCTGAACAGCCATTACGACGTTGCGTCGTAGTGCGTACTCAAGCTGCGCCATTCCGGGTGATCTCAACGTGAGTCGGCAATGCCTTAAGCGCTCGCGGACTTCTCCACTGCAGCCCGGCTACGACGGGCCCCCGGAGTGCGCGTTCCGAAAGACCAGTCGTTGCGATCTCGGTACCTGGCCGTCTGCCCCTTGCGGTGGCCTGCGCACTTGCGGGTACGCGAGATGAACCGCGTTCCGCAGATTCGAGGTACGCATGTCAAGGACGCCCATAGTGTGAGGGCTCACGACCAGCCGTCGTCAAAGCCGCAGATGCGCCGAGCCCCTCGCGCCCCTGTGACCTTCCTATGGAGGCTCACCCAGGGGTGGTATACGCATATGAAAACCATCGTCGAGATGCTCTGGTCTACGCTGTCGGATGCAGTCAGGTCCCTGATAACACCCCTTCCACTGTGGTCGCCCGACCCGGGGTGGAGGGCGGCTACCGATGATCGCAGCCCGTCCGGCTCCTTACACAAAGCCTGCGTGACTTCGGTCGTCCCGGATGCCTCGCAAAGCACTGCCCTGAAGGGCATGCGATCCTGAGACCGTAACAGCTTGCTCACGTCACGCGGCGCAGCATCGAGAAGAAGTGAAGCCACGCGGTTAATCGGCGGAGTCCAAAGCCCGTTGATGTTGGTGCTGAAGCGGGCCAGAACGACCGGCCAGATTCGCGGTTCGAGTCGAATTTTGCCATTGGCGAAGCTTCGCGGCTTCGCCAATGTTCTTTGTGTCGGTCGGGACGCAGTCAAGAAACGCGAATCCAACGGCCATACCGCCGGACGCGTCGAGCCGGCAGGAGTGCGACAGGTGCCAGAGATCGAGTCGCCAGGCGCTGCCTGCCCGGCGCGAGGCACTTAAATGTTGCGCACCAAGCGGGCATGGAAGGAGCGACGGGCGTGCGGGCGGTTGACGAAGAAATGGTCGTCCGAACCCGTGTCAGACGCGCGCGCGCACGAGAAACAACGGTCAGCAAGATTGCTGCAGTGCGGTCATGAACAAGGTAACGGTCATCGCATGTGTTTCGTTTGCATTCGCCATGGCAGTGGAGACGCTGGTGTGGGTAGCGTTTTTGCACCGCCTCAGGACTCGCCACCCGCAGCAGTGGCTGCATGCTTCCCAGCCGGTCCTCTGGCAGCACAGGACGTTGTTAAGCGCGCGCAGCACGATGCTTTATCTGCATAACCGGGAATACCTGGACAGCATGGACAGGGACGGCATTCGCTACTGCGGCCACCATCGCGACCTGATGCTGCTCGCATACTGGATTACGGCGATCACAGGCATTGCGGCCCTGCTGGTGTTGGCGCTGCATGGCTGGTGACGCGCGACGCGGATGAGGGAAGGGCCTCGCTCCAATGACGCCACCGTGAGAACGCACGGCAGCGTCGCTCGCCATTCCGCTTGGTACCTGCGACGACGGAAGTGTCCGGCGCCGCGGCCAATGTCACTCATGACCCAAAGGATCTGAGAATGTGTTCGGTCCTCACCGCAGCGGCCTTCGCCTGCCGCTTGCACAGGCGGTTCCGCCGACAGACGGTAGATCGCTCCGCCGCTTCGCGATTGCGCGCTAGGGGTATGGTGCTGTGATGATGCACCGCTTTCTAATCGCGAATCGGGACGAACTGGCTGCTCGATGCAGGGTGAAGGTCAAGGCGAGGTCGGCCCGTGGCGTGTCCGGGGCGGAGCTTGAACACGGAATATCTGTGTTTCTCGAACAGGTCATCAGGACGCTGGAACTGGAGCAGACCTCAGATCCGCGGCAGAGCCGACGCATTTCTGGGCGCACCGGTGGCGGCAAGCCGGCCCTATCGGAGATAGGCGACACGGCGGCCCAGCACGGCAAGGAGTTGATGCAGCATGGCTTCACTGTCGAGGAAGTGGTCCACGACTACGGCGACCTTTGCCAGGCCATCACCGATCTGGCATTCGAGCTGGATGCGCAGATCGAAGTGGACGAGTTCCGGGTTCTCAATCGCTGCCTGGACAACGCGATCGCCAATGCGGTCACCGAATTCGGGTACCAACGCGATATCGTCGTCGCGGACCAGCACGCGCACGATCTGAACGCGCGGCTGGGTTTTCTCGCCCACGAACTGCGTAACCAGCTGGCGACGGCGACGCTGGCACTTTCTGCGATCAGGAATGGCAGCGTGGGCGTGACCGGTGCCACCGGCGGCGTACTCGAGCGATCTCTGGTGAATCTGGGCAACCTGATCGACCGCTCCCTGGCTGAGGTCCGGATGACAGCCGGCCTGCCACTTCAGAGCCGATTGTTCTCCGTCCGCGATTTTCTGGCGGAGCTCAAGCTTTCCGCCTCGCTAGAGGCCAACGTGCGTGGGTTCACGCTGAAGGTGTCCGACGTGGATCCCTTGCTGGCCGTCGACGTGGATCGTGACCTGCTGCTCTCGGCAGCCGGAAACCTGCTGCAGAATGCCTTCAAGTTCTCGCGCCCGCACAGCGAGATCAGCGTCAATGCCTACGCCGTGGCGGATCGCATCCTCATCGACGTTGAAGACCAATGTGGTGGCCTGCCGTCAGGCGATGCGGAGAAGATGTTCCTGCCCTTCATCCAGAGAGGCCAGAACAGAAGCGGCTTGGGTCTGGGACTGTCCATCTCCCGCAGCAGCATCGAAGCCAACTCCGGTGTGCTGAGCGTGCGTGACGTGCCTGGTATCGGATGCGTCTTCACCATCGACCTCCCCCGGCACGCGCTGGGCGATGAACCCGCTGCAGTCGTGGAGCAGTAACCAGACCCTCCGCAGCAGAAGGCTCAGGAAGTGGCGAGGTAAGCCGGCGCATCAAATCGCGCGGCCAAAGGGTGCTGCTGATGACGTCGCCCGAGCAGATCCGCGCTCAACCAGTAGACTGGAATCAAACCTATCGGGTTGCCGAGTGCGTTCCTTCCAATCCCATGAGTTCGACTTGACGAGGCAGCACCTCATCGGTGCCGGAGGTCACGGGGCGTGGCGAATGTCCGCTTCCCGATAGCGGACATTCGGCCAGAGCCGAAGTGGAGTACTAGCGGGTGCTTTCGCCCCGAAGCGGATTTCGCTGGGCGGAGGCTGGAAGACCCGATGAGATCGATGACGTCGCCCACGTGTCCGGCCGGTTCGGTTCATGCGGGCGCGTGACGAGGCTTTCGCTCGCTAGATCGAGTAGCCACCGTCCATCGTCAGGCTCGCGCCGGTCATGTATCCGGCGTCCGCACTGGCGAGGAAAGCAGCCAGCGCGGCGACTTCGTCCGGCCGGCCAACCCGCTTCAACGGGTTTCGCGCGATCAGGGGTTCGAGGAAGTCGGCGGTGATGTCGGTTTCGATCGGGCCGGGCTGGATGTTGTTGATCGTGATCCGACGCGGCGCTAGGTCCAAGGCGAGTTCACGCACCAGCGTTGCGACGGCCGCCTTGCTCATCGCGTATACGCTGCTGCCCACGACGCCTCCGCGCACGGCGGTGTTGCTGCCGATGGTAATGATCCTCCCATCCTCGGCCATGCCTGCAGCCGCCGCCTGGATCGCCAGGAACACGCCACGTATGTTTATCGCCAGCATCTGGTCGAGGGTGTCGAGCGAGAACTCCTGTAGCGGGCTTCCCTTGTAAATGCCGGCGTTGACCACGGCCACATGGAGCGGACCGAACCGGGCGGACGCTCCACGCACGACGGACGTGATTGCCTCCGCGTCCGCACTGTCGGCCTGCAGCGCGATGGCGAGACCACCATCGGCCTGTATAGCATCGACCACCTCCGCCGCCTTGTCGGCACGGGACGCGTACGTGATGGCCACCGCGTAACCGTCACGGGCGAGGCGGCGGGCGATGGCGGCGCCAATGCCGCGCGAACCCCCGAAGACCAGCGCGGCCTTTGGGGTCTGTGAGGGCAGGTTCGTCATGTTCGAGTCCTTTGGATGGAGCCAGCAGACGATCCGCTGGCTTTGGACCATTACGCGCCTGCGGTGTATCCGGCGGATGTCGCCATTGCCGCCGCTTTGTAAGCCAATGCATCACAAGTTCGTTGCGACGCCTTCCGATACGACGGGCGTGGGGCTGACCGGCGAAGCTTTGCGCCACGGGTAGAAGGCCGCACGGAGTTCGGCGCTGAACAGATGGGGCTGTTCCCACGCGGCGAAGTGACCTCTCCTGCTCACTTCGTCGAAGTAGCACAGCGTTGGGTGCGCATGCTCGGTCCACGTCCCGGGCGCGCGGTAGATCTCGCCCGGGAAGACGGAGATTCATCCAAGCCGACTCCGCTTCGCGCGGCGTGATTCAGGCGCTGGCGAATGACTCATTCTGGCCGACAGGGGACCTGCGAGCATGCGAGCTAAAGGAGTGGACAGCCTCGAATGAGGTGCGGCCAGACGAACGTTGCGGAGCGCTCGTCACGCTACCAGTTCGCCCGAATTCCCAGTTTTCCGTCCCACGCATGCGTGTCGCTTCCATCGACCGACTGCTGGTAGCCGGCGCTCGCAAATATGAAAAGGTTGCGGCTGATTTCGGCGGTGAGGCCCACTTTGAACTCACCCCAGCTACCGCCGATGTCGGTCGGGAATGCGGCGAAACCGATCGCAGTTGAGAACTCGGTTTCGGGTTCGCCCTCGAAGTCATGCCAGGCCGACAATCGCGCCCAGCCGGAAAGCTGCAGCGGCTCGGTGGCGTCGCCCCGCTGCCAACTCCTTGCGGCGCGTGCGCCAAGACGCGCTGCGAACGAAGTCACGTCGTCGAAGCGGACCTGCGTGTTGATTACCGCGACGTCGTCCATGTCGATCGATTGGTACACCAGTTGTGCCTGCGGCTCGATGATCCAGCCGCTGCCACCCATGCCGAACGGGTACCCGCCTTCGAGCGACACCGCACCGCTCCAGCCATCGCTCTCCAGTGATGGCAGGGGGCGCGAGGAATTCGATCGCGCATCGACCCACGTCGCCTGCACGACGCCGTCCAGGTAGGCGGCGTTGGGCCAGTAATGCGTCCAGTAGCCGCCCAGGCTGTAACCCTCGATGAAGTTGTCGCCGGCGAGGGTGCCGTCGTAGTGCTTCACGTCGCTCTTGGCCAGTCCCAGGGCGAAGTACACGCCCGCGGTATCGCTGTGGCCGCCATCGTGCTCGCGACGCAGCAGATCGACGCCCCTTTGCAACGCAAAGAAACGGTAGTCGTACGTCGGCCCTTCGCCATAAATGCCGTCGCGGCCTTCGCGTTCGCCGTCCACGCCGATGAGCCTGCCCCAGCTGCCTTCCAGGCCCGAGCCGCTGCCGAGGTCGCTACGTCCGCGCAGTTGGTCGAGCTCGCCAGTGCGCTCATGCAGGGTGTCGAGCAGGGTGCGTGCGTATTGCAGCGCGGTAGGCGCAAGCGCCGCGTACAGCGAGACCTCGCGGCGATAATTCGGTGGCGGTGGGGAAGGCCCAGGCCCCGGTTCGACGTCGTCGCACGGCAACGATGGGGCGTCCGGCGCGTTGCAGTCGATCGTGGAGCGCAGGAACCAACTCTCCGGCGCACTGTCGTCGAAGCTGCTGCGTTGCAAGGTGTACTCGTAAGGTCCGGCAAACACGGGCGCGCCGAGCGTGAACGCATTGGATGTGGTGGTGCTGTGGGCGTGGACCACTTCGATGCCGTTGTCTTCGGTGATGGCGCCTTCGCCGCCGACGTTGGTGATCAACAGTCGCGTGGCTCCGGTGGCGTTGGCATCGGGCCCGTCGAGCACGAGCCTGTCGGTGGGGGAGTCGTCGCTTTCGACCACGGTATTCAGGGCGATTGCGCCGCCGCGACCGAGGTAGTTGTGGGTGATGGTCACGCTGGTCCCCGGCGTGGCGCCTATATCGGCCAGCTGCACCGTTCCGGCGTTGTCGAGGTTGGCGAAGGTCTGGCTGATGCCATCCAGGAACAGCGTCGCGCCCGCCGCCGCGGTCATCTGCGAGGTCGCGCCGAACGCGCCGGCGGCGCCGGCCTGCAGGGTGCCGGCGTTGACGCTGGTCGGACCGGTGTAGGTATTGTCTCCGGTGAGGATCAGCGTGGCATTGCCCGCCTTGGTCAATGCGCCCGGTCCGGTGATCGCGCTACTGACGGTGAGGTCGGTAACCGTGTCGAAGGCTCCGCCGCCGTTGTCGAGCGTGATCGGTCGTGAGAGCACGAATGCAGCCGTGTTGGCCAACGCGCCGCCATCGAACGTGATGGGCCCCATCGCCGCGCCAAGGTTGGCGTCGGAGGCGACCGACAACGTGCCGGCGTTGATCTGCGTTCCGCCGCTGTAGGTGTTCACTCCCGACAGAACCGTCCTTCCCGTTCCCTGCTGCACGAGGGCGCCCGTGCCGGAAATCGTGCCGTCGAGCGTGAAGGTGTCGGATCGGTTCACCGCCAGCGTGCCGTTGTTGACAATGTCGCCGACGACCGAGCCACTGGCGCCGCCGGCGCCCAGTTGCAGCGTCCCGGCTGCGACCGTGGTGCCACCGCTGTAGGTGTTGGCACCCGAAAGCGCCAGGGTTCCACTTCCCTGCTTGATGAAGCCGCTCGCGCCGCTTATCACGCCGCCGAAGGTAGTGTCAGCCGCCGCGCCCGCACTGAGCGTGCCACCGCCGTTGGCGATCGCGCCGTTTCCGGTGAGATCGCCGACCGTCGTATCGAAGCCGGCCATGTCCAGCGTGCCACCGCTGTTCACCACCAACGCGGTGCCGGTGGGCAATGCACCATCGACCCCCAACTGCAGCGTGCCGGCGTTGATGGCGGTGGGGCCGGCGTAGGTGTTGACGGCCATCAGCGCCAGCGTGCCGGCGCCGCCCTTGGTCAGTCCGCCAGGACCGGAAAGAACGCCGGACCAGGTCGCGCCCAGACCGTTGGTATCGATCGACGACGCACTGCCCGCAAGCAGCGTGACGTTGACGTCCGTCGTCAGCGCCGTGCCGGCGACCTGCACGGTGCCGCCGCCGAGGTTGAAGGCATACGTGCCGGCCTGGTTGAGGTAGTTGTGCGCCAGCGACGTGCCGCCGATCTGCAACGTGCCGCCGAGCAGGTTGTAGGTGCCGTTGCCACTGCCGGCCAGGTACATCGTGACCGCGTTGTCGATGGCGAGCGTTCCGCCGGTCTGGTTGATCGTGCCGCTGCCGGGATTGCTGGAGGCAAGGTTGTTGCCCACGACGAGCGTGCCCTGGTTCACCGCAACCACGCCGGTGCCGCCGAGGTTCAAGGTGCCGATGCTCGCGTTGGCGCCGTCGTTGCGGCCGAGGATGAAGAAGCCGGGGCCGTCGAAGGTCAACGATCCACCGGAGATGTCGTAGGTTCCGGTGCCACCCTGGTTGCCGATGTTGAGCGAAGCACATCGCGCGATGTCGCCGCAGCCGGCGAAGATGCGCACATCGCCGCCGGTCTGCGTCACTTGGCCGGTGGCGCCGAACGAGCCGACTTGCAGGCTGGTGTCCACCGCCAGCGAACCGCCGCTCACGGTCAAGGTGCCTGCCGAGGGCAGGCCCGTCACTGGATTGATGCTCAGGCCGAGCACGAGTGCATCGATTGCGGTGTTGCCGCTCGACTGCGAGAACGCGCCATCCATCACCAGGGTCTGGCCGCCACTGAACGTGGCGCCGTCCACGGTGAGTGTGCCCGCGCTGGTCTTGATGAACAGTCCGTGCGCGGGCAGCCAGCCTTCGCCGCCGAGATTGACCGCGCCGCCGAACGCTTCGTTGCTGGCAAGGTTCAACGCCAGCGACGTGGTGCCGACGTTGACGGTGCCGGTGCCGGTGAGGCTCGGCAGCACGATGGCCGGTCCGGGGAACGCCGGAGGAATCGAACCTGTCACCGCAGCGATGTCGAAGATGCCCGCAGCATCGACCAGGACGCCGCCGTTGAACACCTGGCTCGCGCCGGTCAACGCAAGCGTGCCGGCCGAGATCGTGGTGAGGCCGCTGTAGCCAATCGGTTGCGTCAGGGTCAGCGTGCCGACGCCTGTCTTGGTCAGGCCACCACCGCCCGACAACACACCCGACCAGTTAGCGCCGAAGCCGTTGGTATCAATCGTCGAGGTGGTGCCGGCGAGCAGCGTGGCATCGACGCTGGTGTTCAACGTCGAGCCGATGACCTGCACCGTGCCGCCACTGAGATTGAACGCGTAGCTGCCGCCCAGGTTGAGGTAGCTGTGTGTCAGCGACGAGCCGCCGATCTGCAACGTGCCGCTGGCCAGGTTGTAGGTGCCGGTGCCGCTGCCGCCGAGGAAGAGGTTCGCGGCGTTGGCGACGGTGAACGTGCCGCCGGTCTGGTTGATGGTGCCGCTGCCGGGATTGCTCGCGGCCAGGTTGTTGCCGACGACGATCTGGCCCTGGTTCACCGTCACCTGCCCGGTGCCGCTGAGGTTGAGGATGCCGGTGCTAGCGTTAGCGCCGTCGTTGCGGCCGAGGATGACGAAGCCGGGACCGTCGAAGACCAGCGATCCGCCGGAGATGGTGTACGTGCCCGTACCGCCCTGGTTGCCGATGTTCAACGAAGCGCATCGCGCAACATCGCCGCAGCCGGCGAAGATCCGCACGTCGCCACCGCTCTGGTTCACCTGGCCGATGGCGCCGAACGAACCGATGGTCAGGCTGGTGTCGATCG
This sequence comes from Lysobacter sp. MMG2, assembly GCF_016735495.2. Classification (GTDB taxonomy): domain Bacteria; phylum Pseudomonadota; class Gammaproteobacteria; order Xanthomonadales; family Xanthomonadaceae; genus Lysobacter_J. The sequence continues at coordinate 1,403,758 of NZ_JAERQY020000001.1, read as the reverse complement.
TCAGCGAGCCGCCCGATACGAGCAGCGTGCCGTTGGTGGGCTGACCCAGCGGGTCCGTGCTGATGCCGAGCACCAGCGCGTCGATCGCCGTGTTGCCGCTGTTTTGCGCCAGCGCACCCGCGAGCACGAAGGTCTGGCCGCCGCTGATGGTCGCGCCATCGACGATGAGCGTGCCGGCGCCGGCCTTCATGAACAGCCCGTGCGCGGGCAGCCAACCTTCGCCGCCAAGATTGACGGTGCCGGAGAAACTTTCATTTCCCGCCAGGTCCACCGCAAGCGTATTGGTGCCGGCATTGACCGTACCCGAGCCGGTTAGGCTCGGCAGCACGATGGTGGGGGCGGGAAACGCCGGCGGAATCGAACCCGTCACGGCCGAAATGTCGAACGTGCCCGCAGTATCGACGAAGACGCCGCCGCTCATGATCTGACTGGCGCCAGCCAGTGCCAGCGTCCCCCCGGAGATCGTGGTGAGCCCGCTGTAGCCGATTGGCTGCGTCAAGGTCAGCGTGCCGGTGCCGGCCTTGTTCAATGCGCCGCTGCCGGTGAACAAACCGCTCCACGTGGTTGACTGTGCATTGGTGTTGATCGTGGACGTGGTGCCTGCCGCGAACGATGCCGCCACACTGGCCGTAAGTGGCGAGGTGGTCACCATCAGCGCGCCGCCGGAAAATTCGAACGTCCCCGTGCCGGTGATGCCGTTCGTCCCGCCGGCCTGGAGGACACCGCCAGCAAGGCGGTAGATGCCTCCGCCGCCGAGTTCGAGAGGGCCATTGGTCAGGGTGACGATGCCGCCGCTTTGGAACAGCAGTCCGCTGCCGCCGACGCCCAACTGCGTGAGGCCGTCGACGACCAATGCGCCGCCCCCCATCACGTTCAAGGTTCCATTGCCGGAACTGCCGACGGTCACCGTCGTCTCTGCGCGCGGCGCATCGACGGTCACCGTCTCACCGTCGTTGACCACGAGTTGCGCTTTGGCAGCAGGTGGCAGACTGGACAGCGCGATCACGATCGCAAGCGGGAGCGTCGCCCTGCGGACGAATCGCGAATGAAGCCTTCGAGCATTGCGCAGAATCAGCCGCGCGGGTGGGGCATACGGACGGTTGGCGACTAGCACCAAGGGTAGACCGTTCATGGCGTTTTCCCTCTCCCTGATCAGCTGCGCTCGTGGCGCACTCCTCCTTGTGATGGGCTGCGCCGCGCAGCGACACATACCGTCCTGAAAGCTCAGGACTTTCCTAGGGGAAAACCGCCGGGACTATCGCGCAGTGGACGTGCACATCCCGTTACGGCGCCGGCTGACTGGGCAAAGCGTGAGCTCGAGCTAGGTGGATAGCGCATGGCTTGCAGACCGACAGATTCTGCGTCGTCGGTTACATTGCGTTCCCGCAATTCAGCGACCCTATTTGGGTAAGCAAAGCGCGAAGAAGCCGCATGGCTGGACCCGTTCGGAATCGGGATCGACGAGCTTATTGATTGTGCCGTACGGGAATTCCAGTCATCCGAATCGCCGGCTGACGAATGACCGCTTCTGGCCGATAGTGGACGTTCGACCGGTACGCCCGGCAGCCGGGCTGCTAATGTCCGCTTTCGACCCCAAGCGGACATCCGCCAAACGGCATCTGGCGGACACCAAGGCATCCAAACCAAAGATGACATATGGCGATCTACGACACGATCATTTGGCTGCGGTCCCTTTCAACCGGAAAGTGCTTCCCTTCCGTGCAGTTCACCGCAGACACAGATATGGCTACCAGCGGCTGGGTTTCCCTCACCAGTGTTGAGCGACCCGAGATCATCGTGACGCAGCTCACTGGCAATGAATTCAGAGCAGCAGGGAGTGAGTCACCGTCGTACACCGAAGTAGAGGGCCGAGTTAACGCCATTCTCGGCAGGAATGACCTGCGTGTTCCTTGGCTGGCATCCGCCGAGCCAGATGAGCGGCATGCAGCTCCGGATTCATTCCAGGGCTTCCTGAAAACGCATCGGCCTGTACGACTGCTCTACCGCGATATCTTCGATCCGGATTCCGTTGCCGAGGAGGTTTCAACTCAATCCCGGGAGCAGTTCGAGCACGATGGTGGAGCGGTCACCCGTCTTTGAAACGTCCGGTTCTGGCCGAAGCGGACGCTCGGCCGGACGACCGGCCGCCGGGCTGCTAATGTCCGCTTTCGACCCAAAGCGGACATTCGTGCTTCGGCAGCTACTGACGGACTACCCGGCGTCGCTTTGTGCCTCGGAGATGCGTCACCTGCTCATGGAATCGGTCCGTGTCGTGACCGGGCCTCCCGAACCGCGCGACAATGCGAAACCAGGCGTGGTCGTAGCAAATGCTTCCATCCTGTCTGTGACGGATCATCCAATGTCAGATCCGAGGCCATGGCTGTCGCTGGTGTGAGTAGTGGGCGACGGCGGCGGGACTTCGCCCGCCCCACGAAGCATGAGGATAGCTATGCTTGATTTGAACGACATCGCCCTCTTCGTCCACGTCGTGCGGGCCGGCAGTTTTGCCGCGGCAGCGCGGCGTCTGGGGATGCCGTCGAACACGGTCAGCCGTCGGATACAGGGTTTCGAGCAACATCTTGGTGTGCGCTTGTTCCAGCGCTCCACCCGCCGCTTGACGCTGACCTCCGCGGGGACGACGTTCTACGAGCACAGCGCGGAGCAGGTGGAAGCCCTGGTCGAAGCGGCCAGGCAGGTCGGGGAAGGCAGTCAGCTTGCCAGCGGCAACGTGCGTGTGGCAGCGCCCGCGGACTTCTTTCGCTGGTTTCCAGTGGCATGGATGGCCGACTTTCTGGCCGACCACCCCAAGGTTCGCCTGGAGTTCCTGCTTAGCGACGAAAAGGTGGACCTGATCGATCAGGGCATCGATGTCGCTATTCGCGGCGGCCTGGAAGCCGACCCGACGCAGGTGGCTCGACAGATCGGTACCGTTCGTAACGCTCTAGTGGCAAGCCCAGGCTACCTCGCATCGCGTGGAACGCCAGTCTCGATCGCATCACTGGCAGAGCACGATTGCATCGTGGCGTCGAAGACCGCAGGCCAGACCGTCTGGAAGCTGACCGGACCGCGCGGTGACGAAGAGGTCGTGGTCATTGCGCGGTTCCAGGCCAATATGATGCATCCGCTGCTGGACGCAGCGCTGACGGGCGTGGGCATCGGCCTGCTGCCAACCACCGCCACCGCTCCCTATGTGGAAGAGGGGCAACTCGTCGAAGTGCTTCCCGAGTACGGCACCAACGTCGCCGGCATCTACCTGGTCTACTCAAGCCGCCGGCAACAGCCACGCGCGGTGACCGAGTTCATCGATTTCACCATGGCAAAGATCGTCGATGAAGGGTTCGTGCACCCGCTATCGAGCTCGCGCGCAAAGACTTGATAAGGAGGTCTGCGCGGCGCCTCTCAATTGTCGATATTGACCACGATCTTTCCGAAGTCGGGTCCGTCGAGCTGGCGGTTGAACGCCGCCTTGGCATCGTCCAATGCATACCGATGGCCAATGATGGGGTGGATGTCCTTGCTTTCGATGAAGGCGTTCATTTCTTCGAACATCTTTCTCGAACCTACGCGGACGCCTCGAACGCTCACCATTCCACCGAGAATCGACAAGGGGTTGACCGACCCGGCAGGGTTGATCAGGCCGACAAGGTGGACATGGCCATCCCGGGCAGTGGCCGCAATCGACCGTTCCAGCGTGTCCGGTCCTACGGTGTCCACGACGTGTTCGACACCACGGCCACCAGTAAGCTTACGGACCTGCTGGTGCCATTCCGGGTTGTTGCGATAGTTGACGACCTGATCAGCCCCAACGTCGATCGCCCGTGCCAGCTTTGCGTCGCTGGACGAGGTGACGATCACCTTGGCCCCGAGCGCCTTCGCAAACTGAAGTGCAAACAGGGCGACACCGCCCGTGCCCAGAATGAGCACCGTCTCCCAGGCCCGGACGTGACGGACCGCGTTCCACGCGGTCAGCGCGGCGCAGGGGAGTGTCGCACCTTCCTCCCACGACAGATTCTTGGGCAGGCGGACCAGGCCCTGTTCGTTGAAGGCCCGGTAGTCGGCCAGGCAGCCGTCGATGCCATGGCCGAGCGTCGTACTGGAGTCCACGGCATGTTCGGGGATCGAGCCGTACAACCAATCCTTCACGAAGTTTCCGACGACGCGATCGCCGACCGAGAAGCGTGTTGCGTGCGACCCCACGGCAATCACCTCGCCAGAACCGTCCGACAGCGGAATGGTGGGGCGAGGCAGTCGAATGCCCTTGTCTCCGGCGAGATAGAAGGTGTCTTTGTAGTTCAAAGATGCGGCGCGCATCCTCACGATGATTTCGGTCGGGCCAGGCTCGGGTATCGCCTCGTCAAACAGGTGAAGTGCATTCAGGTCGGGAGCGGTCAGTCTGTAAGCAAGCATGTCGTGGTTCCGGAGGGCAATTCGAGTTGCTGACGCACTCGGTGCGTCGCTGCTGGATCATCCTGCGCGGCCTCCCCGTCTGCCAGATGCGGCCGTGGATTAGACCCGTCCATCCATGCGAGCAATACGGGTGCCCAACGGAAGCCACCAAGCGCTCCTGCGTATGGATGACTGAAACCCATATTTGCCGGCTAATCAAACCGGACTCCTGCACCTAGATTCGCGGTGCGCTACTCCAGACACATGCCAGCCATGGCGAGTCGCGCGCAAACCCGCGGATAGCAGCGATCTCGCGGGCGGCTATTTCAGGAAATGAGGAACCCACGTGACATCGAAAGCAAAAAAAGTGATCGCCGTCATCGGCGCATCGGGCCAGCAGGGCGGTGCCGTAGTGCGTGCCCTTCGGGCTCACGACCAGTATCACGTACGCGCCTTGAGCCGCAATCCAAGTCGTCACCTCGACCTGGGTCATGAAGTTCACAAGGCCGATCTTAACCAGCCTGGCGGCCTTGAGGCTGCCTTCACTGGAGCGTACGGCGTCTTTCTTGTCACCAATTTCTGGGAACAAGGCGCCGACGAGATCATGCAGGCTACAGCGGCGATCCGCGCCGCCAAGCGCGCTGGCGTCCGGCATCTCATCTGGTCCACGCTGCCTAACGTCGAAGAGATCAGCGGTGGGAAGTACAACGTTCCTCATTACACCGGAAAAGCTAAGGTGGACGCGATCATCCGCGAAGCCGGCTTCGAGCACCATACGTTCGTGATCCCGCCGATGTACTACCAGAATCTGACGGGCCCGCTGGCGCCACAAAAGCAGGCGGATGGGTCACTGGGGTGGGCTCTACCGCTCGATCCCGGCGTCCGCGGAATCCATATGGGCGACATCAACGAGATCGGGCACATAGTGGCAGGCGCCTTCGCCGACCCCGGCCGAGCGGGCAACGGGGAGTACCTGCCCCTCGTCGGCGACTTCATGAGCTTCGATGACATCATCCGCACACTGAATAGCCAAGGGCACGCATTCTCCTTCGCGCAAGTCCAGGACGAGGCCTTTCCGGCGGAGATTGCCCAGACGTTCCGGTACTTCCAGGAGTACACCTATCTCGGCTCGCCCTCGTTGGACCAGATCGACCTTGCAATCAGGATTGCAGGCCGGGAGCCGAGCACGTTCTCTGCGTGGGCCGCGACGAACTTTCCGGTGGCCAGCCGGTAGCATCCAGACGCGAGGAGTAGCGCTGGGTTGTTGCCCAGCGCCCGTCGGGAACGTTCGCTTGTGGCCGATAGCGGACGTCCGGACGGGACGCCCCGGCGGTCGGGCTGCTAATGTCCGCTTTCGACCAAAGCGGCCACTTGCGTGACAAAGGCGATGCGCGAGCGGAATCCAAATCCGATCTTCCGCAGGAACGTGATCATCGCGTTCGCTGCAGTCCTTGTTGCGAGATGGCTGTCCAGGCACATTGATGAGCCATGGATCTTCTACGTTGTCGTCGGACTTGCTCTGATCGTTATGGTCAGGGAAATGTTCAAAGCCCTGAGTGAATGGAAGCGGTGATGTCGAGAATGTCCGCTTCTGGCCGATAGCGGACGCTCGGTCGGGACGGTAGGCAGCCGGGCTGCTGGTGTCCGCTTTGGACCCAAAGCGCACACTGAAGATCTCGCTTCAGGCATGTTGGGCGACTGGGGGAGGAAATCATGAAACGGATGGCGATTGTCGCGGCTTCGGCTTTCTTGGCTGCGTGTGCATCTGTCCCGAAGCCGGCGACATACGCAGGCGACGTTCCCGCCGAGATTTCAGCGATGCCAGGCGACGAGTTCTCGTGGCGAGGACGGAACTACACCCCTGACCGTATGGGCGATGCGATTCGTGCAGCCAAGGCGTCTGAGGGCCTCACCTCGGTCGTTCTGCTGTTCGGGGACGATGCCACCGTTCAAGACATTGTTGATGTCGCGATCATTGCTCGTGCTGCCGGGTTGCCTGCGTTCTACAAGCAAGGCGACAAGCTCAACCCCATCACGGTCGGCCGCTGATCGCCAAGCAGGGCATGTCCGCTTCTGGCCGATAGCGGACGTTTGACCGCGACGCCCGGCAGCCGGGCTGCTAATGTCCGCTTTCGACCCAAAGCGGACACTTGACAACCCCACGAGTGACGCCGGGTGACCGCGGGTCGTCCTTTCGTGATTGGCGCGTCCGGCCAGTACGCACGGATATAGAGCGAAAACTCGTCCTCGGGCGCCGGCAGCCAATTGCTTTCCCTTTCAGGTCCCGGGGAGGCATGCTGCACGTACAGAGGACCGCGACCAAGTCAGTGGATGCTCGGCATACGGCATTAATGCCCTTCGGTGTCTCGCCCTCCCAATTTGCCCCGACCAACAGGTAGAAACCTGGCTTCGTGCCGTACTGCTGTCCGATCGAGCAGATGATTCCGTACGCGAGTCCGCTATCTGATAGACGAAGAAGCGATCGCCGAGATCCGGTACCTGGATGACAACCGGCTGCGTGTCGAGGTGCTGATAACCCGCTCCATAGACAGTGTCTTGATTGGGGCAGGTAACGAACTTCTGATCCGCCTGGATGTAGTCGGTAAGCATGCTGATGGATCCGAGCGGTGCCACCGGCAGCACGCCGCCATTACGCCCCGGCTCGGGCACGCCGGCCATGGCCAGCGAACGGTTGTAATTGACCAGTGGCCAACCCCACACGTAAATCATCCGACCTGCCGCTTCGACAAAGCCCGGCGTCATCACCGTTCCGGGCGGTATCCCCGCGATGTCGGCCGCGGCCTGGGGCTGCGTGACCTGGCTGGTGGATGCCGGCTCTCCTTTTGGGGCGGACGCCGATGGCGCACCTGGCGCCGGAACTTCAAGGCGAAGTACCTGTAAGCCCGAAGAGTCCACTCCTGGCCGATAGCGGATGCCTGATTGCTGGTACCGGCGCCCGATGCACCGGCCACCGCGATCAAAACGTTCTCCTTGGCCCAGTCGCTGTCCTTGTAGGCCTGCTTGCGTTCGACCCTCCGTTGCAAGGGCCTGTCATCACAAAGCAAAGCACTCGATCGAACGAAAAGCCCGGACGATGGTCCGGGCTTCTCGCGCCCCTACTTGCCCCACTCCGGACCCCCATCCGTGCAGGTCTGCCCCCCATCAACCGGCAAGACAATCCCGGTGATCCAGGCAGCTTCGTCGCTAGCAAGAAAAGCGACCGCCGAGGCAATCTCTTCAGGTCGGCCTGCCCGTCTCAGCGGAATACGGTCCCAGGCCTTTTCGAGAAGCGCGTCATCATCCATGATGGCTTCGACCATGCGGCGCCCATCGAACGGCGCCGCGGTCCGGGTGGAAGGCGGCACGTTTCGTTCCATCCTCTGAACCAGCAATCGAAGTCGGCCTGAATGACCGCTTTGGCCGATACCGGACGTTCGGCCAGGACGGCATGCGGCCGGGCTGCTAATGTCCGCTTCCGACCCATAGCGGACATACGGACCACGCAACGTCATGGAACGAAGCAAGATTGATCCGACCTGGCCAAACGCCCTGCGTTGGTTCCTTAATCAGGGCTTGGCCAAGTTCACGCCATGGCATTTCTTTTCCGACGCCTCGGACTTTGAGTTCGCGGCCCGCGCTTTCCAGCGCGAAGACGTAAGCGGCGGCGAAGTCTTTGTTTTTGCCAGTCAGCAGGACTGCGACGACTTTGCGGGGCTGTTGGTGGTGAATGGCCAGATCACAGATCAGGTCGTTTACTTTCATCCAGTCTTTGGCGAAAGCAATCAGGCATCGCCCCGTACGTGGAACATCGTTAGCGACGTCTACGAAGACGTGTTCGAATTTGTCAGGGCGCGCGTGCTCCCAGACATGAAGGACTGGTCGCTCGCTGAGGACGCTGCGGATCTCTGAGCAATGTCCGCTTCTGGCCGATAGCGGGCATTGGGCGCGGAGGCACGACGAATCAATGTAAGGTCCGTCTTCGACTCGAAGCGGATATCCGGTATCCGAAGGGCGACCTTAATCGTTCTATGCTTGACGAAGGAGTGCCCGACTGGAAGCAGCCACCGGCGACAATCAGTCCCTATGCAGGCTCTCCGGGCGTAGCTGTGTGTATCTCTTCAGCTCTTGCCAGCTCTCGTGCAACGTGACTGTGGCGACCTGTTCGATGCTGTACCCTTGTTCGAATAAGCGGGACGTCGCTTCGTGCCGAAGGTCGTGGAAGTGAAGATCTTGTATTCCAAGAGCGATGCATGCGCGCCGAAACGCTGTCCCGATCGAATCGGGCTTGAATGGGAAGATTCTCTGTCGATCTTTCGTGGGCTGGCGATCGACTAGGGGCCACATGTCGGCGAGCAAGGGGAAGCGCTTGTGATTCCCCTCTTTCGCCCGCGGGTGCTTTGCATCTCTAAGTACTGCTGTTCTGGTAGGCGCGTCCAAGTCTTCCCAAAGAAGTCTCGTGATTTCGCCCTCGCGCTTGGCGGTTCCGATGGCGAAGTCGACTATGTCGGCCATTGGCAGCTTCATTCGCCAAGCATTGGCCTCGAAATGCGCCTTCAATCTCGAAAGCTCTTCGGGGGTTGGGCGTCGGTTGCGTTTGACCGACTTGGCAACCAGTTTTACTAGGCGCAGCGAAGGCCGTGCCTCGGCCACTGGGTCGTGGGGCAAGGTGAGCTTGCCCATCGACTTGGCCACCTTGAGCATTTCGGACAGGTAGCCCAGTTCGACATTCATAGTGGCGCCACCGCAGGCTGGCACGCGGTGCCCATCCTTGTTGATGTGCTCGCCCTGGCGCCTCTTCCGCGTGTGCTCGATGACGTCCGCAGCTGTGAGCTTGCTGGCCACTTTGTCCCCAAGTCCCTCCTTGACCCTCGACAGATTTCCCCGCTGAGTGAGGCTGATTCGTTTCAATTGGCCGACGTACGTGCTGTACCAATCCACGAGCTCCGCGACGGTGGCTCCGTCATGCTCGGCGACACCTCGAGCTTCCTGGTCCGCTAGTTCGCGCTCAATTCGATCCGCCCAGGTGCGGGCTGCACTCTTCGTCGGAAAGGTCCGCGATTTGGGCGCAAAGCCTTTTCGGCGGACAATAGCCCTCCACCGATCGCCGCGCTGTTGAAAGGTCGCCGTGTTGTACCAAGTGGGCGTGGTACACGAATGGTGCACCGAGGCTAGGATATGACGGGGAAATTTCGGGAGCGGGCAGGATCAATAGAGAGCCATAAGTGACTGTAGATAAACAGAAATCGTTGAATCCGCAGGCTATCCGACTGTCGGTTGCGCCCATGATGGACTGGACCGACACCCACTGCCGTGTCTTCCACCGGCTGCTGGCGCCGCATGCGCGGCTGTACACGGAGATGGTGCATGCCAACGCGGTGATCCACGGCGATCGCGCGCGTCTGCTGGCCATGGATCCGATCGAACATCCCGTCGCGCTGCAACTGGGCGGAAGCGAGCCGGAGCTGCTCGGGCAGGCGGCCCGCATTGGCGCCGAACATGGCTTCGACGAGATCAACCTCAACTGCGGATGCCCCTCCGATCGCGTGCAGGCCGGGCGCTTTGGCGCGTGCCTGATGCGCGAGCCGCAGCTGGTCGCCGAAAGCGTCGCGGCGATGGTCGAAAGCTGCGACGTACCGGTCACCGTGAAGTGCCGCCTCGGCGTGGACGACGACCACGACTGGGGCCGCTTCCTCACCTTCGTCGACACCGTCGCCGCGGCGGGCTGCGGGATGTTCGTGATTCATGCGCGCAATGCGTGGCTGCAGGGGCTGTCTCCGAAGGAGAACCGCGAGGTCCCACCGCTGCGCTACGACTGGGCGTACCAGCTCAAGCGCGAACGCCCGCATCTGCAGATCGTCGTCAACGGCGGTATCGCCACCCAGGAGGAGGCGACCGCGCATCTGGCACATACCGACGGTGCGATGCTCGGCCGCGCGGCGTACCACGATCCCTACCTGCTGCATCGCCTCGACGTCGCCTGGTTCGGCGGCGAATTGCGCAGCCGCGGCGATCTTCTGCGCGCGTTGCGTCCCTATGTCGAGGATCAGCTTGCACGCGGTGTTTTCCTCAAGCACATCACGCGCCACCTGCTTGGGTTGTTCGCCGGCGAGCGCGGCGGGCGTGCGTTCCGGCAGGTGCTCAGCGAAGGCGCGCACAAGCCGGGGGCGGACTGGTCGCTGGTCGAACATGCGTTGCAGGTCACCGAGTCCTTTGCCGGCGAGCGGATGGACGCAGCATGATCACGCGTGATGCGCAGGCGTTTTTCGCGCATGCACAGGCGCTTGCGCACGACTTCGGCCCGGCGACGGCGCGTGCCGCGTTCCTGGTGGCGCCCGACGGCTTCCGCCTGGCCGAGCAGTCCGCGCAGGACAACCGCTACATGGCGCAGGCGGCCGGGTTCGATGCCGCACGCGCTGCGGACCAGCACCACGCGTTGCACCGCGCGCTTTCGGACGTGCTGCCGACCGTGTGCTTTCCCGGCGATCCGGCCACGCCCGATGCGGTCTTTCCCAACAACGTCTTCGCCACCGCGGCCGGGCGTTACGTGGTGGGGCGCATGCGCCACCCCGTGCGGCAGCGCGAGGCCGAGCGGGCCGATATTCGCGGCTTCTTCGGCGGAGTCCTCGACTACGCCGAGATCGACCTGTCGTTGCAGCCGCACCCGTGCGAGCTGACGGGCGCGCTGGTGATCGACCGGGCCCGCGGGCTGGGTCTATGCGGTCTGTCGGAACGCTGCGATGAAGCCGGCGCCCGGCTGATGCACGAAGCGCTGGGCCTGCGCGCGACGCTGCTGTTCGACCTGGCGTCGGGGGAGTACCACACCAACGTGGTCCTGTCGGTGCTGGCCGGACGGGCGGCGATCATCAGCGAGCGGGGCTTCGCCGACCCGGCGATCGCACGCGCCATCGCCGACTTCTACACCCCGCACGTGGTGCAGCTGTCGGAGCGGGAGCACCGGGCGCTGGTCGGCAATGCGATTGCCCTGTCGGGCGACATGGTGTGGATGAGCGCCCGGGCCGCCGACGCCCTGGCGCCGCGCAATCGGGAGGTGCTGGCCGCTGCGGGCTTTCAGGTGCGCACCGTGGGACTGGATGCCATCGAGGCCGGCGGGGGATCCCTGCGCTGCTGCGTGGGCGAGATCTACTAGTCCAGCGCGCCCAGGCAGGGTCGCCACGCGGCAGGGTCTGAATGCCGGCCATGGGCAATCGGAAAAGTTCAGACCGGATTCACCGCTTCGGTTGAGAATGCACACTGTCGCACGGCCGTGCGATATTGCCTCGCTTGTGTGCCCAACCTCGATGAAGATGCCGTCAGCCCGTCCGATGTCCCTGCTTCTGCTTGCCGCGCTCATGGCGACGGCGGGCATGGTTTGGGCGCAGGATCGGGGTGACCATGATCGCGGCGGCCGGGGACACGAGCGCGGAAACGACCGGCAGGCGTTGTCCGATTCGGTGCGTCGGGTCGAACGCCGCACGGGCGGTCAGGTCCTGAGCGCGGAGCGGGTGCCCTATGACGGGCGTGACGTGAACCGTGTGAAGGTGGTCGATTCCAGCGGCCGGGTCCGCATCTACATGGATGATCCGCAGTCGCGCGATCGCCCGCAGCAGGAACCCCCTACACGCCGCGACGACGACTGACCCGCCACGCTCTCCGGAGCCCGGTTGCGGCCGGGACAGAACGACAGACATTGGAGTCAACATGCGAATTCTGCTGGTCGAAGACGAAGCTCCGCTGCGCGAAACCCTCGCCGCCCGCCTGAAGCGGGAAGGCTTTGCCGTGGACGCCGCCCAGGACGGCGAAGAAGGCCTGTACATGGGCCGCGAAGTCCCGTTCGACCTGGGCATCATCGACCTGGGCCTGCCGAAGATGTCGGGCATGGAGCTGATCAAGGCCCTGCGCGACGAAGGCAAGAAGTTCCCCGTGCTGATCCTGACCGCCCGTTCGAGCTGGCAGGACAAGGTCGAGGGCCTCAAGCAGGGCGCCGACGATTACCTCGTCAAGCCCTTCCATATCGAAGAACTGCTGGCCCGCCTCAACGCGCTCGTGCGCCGCGCGGCCGGCTGGAGCAAGCCGACGCTGGAGTGCGGCCCGGTCGTGCTCGACCTCGCCGCGCAGACGGTGAGCGTCAACGGCAGCAATGTCGACCTGACCAGCTACGAGTACAAGGTGCTCGAATATCTGATGATGCATGCCGGCGAACTGGTCTCGAAGGCCGATCTCACCGAGCACATCTACCAGCAGGACTTCGACCGCGACTCCAACGTGCTGGAGGTCTTCATCGGCCGCCTGCGCAAGAAGCTCGATCCCGATGGCTCGCTCAAGCCGATCGAGACGGTGCGCGGCCGTGGCTACCGCTTCGCCATCGCGCGCAGCGGAGAGCAATAAGCACCAGCGCACGGATTCGATGAGCCAGCAGCGCCGGGCGTCGGCGAGTCATCGTCAACGCGCGGCGCGGTGGGTACCCTTGGCGGCGATGCCGTCGCCGATCCTTTCCTTCCACGCCGGACGCCTGGCCGGTCGCCCATGAGCTGGGGCCAGCCGCGTTCGCTGCAAGCCCGCCAGCTGCTGGCGGCGAGCCTGGGCCTGATCGCGTTCCTCGCGCTGGCGGGTTACGCGCTGGACCGCGCGTTCCTGGAAACGGCCGAGAGCAACATGCGCCAGCGCTTGCGCAGCCTCGCGCTCGCGTATGTCGCCGGCGGTGAATTCGCACGCAACGGCGAGTTCATCCCGCCCTACGAAACCGTCGATCCTCGCCTGGAACGTCCCGGCAGCGGCCTGTACGCGGAGGTCGTGCTGCCCAATGGGCACTGGGATTCGACTTCCGCGCAGGGGCCGATCCTGCCGGCGGGCAAGATGCTCGAGCCCAACGAGGAAAGCTTCGAGCGCGCGCTGCCCATCACCGAAATCAGCGGCAAGGCCGGCGAGGCGTACCGCTACGGTCGCGGCCTGATCTGGAGTGCCGGCAGCGACGATGCGCGCGCGGAATTCCCGTACACGATCTACGTGCTGGAGGACACGACCGCGCTGAGCCGGCAGGTGAGTGTGTTCCGCCAGGCCCTGTGGCGTTACCTCGGCGGCGCGGGCCTGATCCTGATGCTGCTGCAGGCGGTGATCCTGCGCTGGAGCCTGCGCCCGCTGCGGCGCGTGATCGACGAACTCAAGCGCGTGCAGCGCGGCCTGGCCTCGCGCATGAGCGGACGCCATCCGCGCGAGCTGGAACCGCTCACCGAGAGCATCAACGCCTTCATCGAGAGCGAGCGCGAGAACCTCGACCGCCAGCGCAATACGCTGGCCGATCTCGCGCACAGCCTGAAGACACCGCTGGCGGTTCTGCGCGCGCGCGTCGGCGAGGACGTCCCGGTGCAGGAACTGCGCGAGGAGATCGACACGCAGGTGCGCCGCATGAGCGATCTGGTGTCGTACCAGCTCGCGCGGGCCGCGCGCTCGGGCCATGTGCTGTTCGCCGCGCCGTTGGAGATCGAACCCTACGCCGACCAGATCGTGCGCAGCCTGGAGAAGATCTACGCCGCCAAGGGCGTGATCTGCGAATTCGATATCGACGAGGGCGTGAAGTTCTACGGCGAGCCGGGCGACCTGCAGGAAGTGCTGGGAAACCTGCTGGAAAACGCCTTCAAGTGGGCGCGCTCGCGCGTGTTGCTCACGGTGAAGGAGGGCGAGATCGCGCCGAACCGTCGCCCGGGTCTGCTGCTGGCCGTCGACGACGACGGCCCCGGCGTGCCGGAAGACAAGATCGATCTGATCCTGCAGCGCGGCGTGCGCGGCGACGAGCGTGTGCAGGGGCACGGGATCGGATTGGCGACCGTGCAGGACGTGGTGCGCAGCTATCGCGGCACGCTCGACGTGAGCCGCTCGCAGGAACTGGGCGGCGCGCGGTTCGAAGTGGTTTTGCCGCCGGGCTTGTAAGGCGCTCAGGCGAAAGGCGAGGGGCCGTAGAAGCGTTCCAGATGCGCGGCGACCTGTGGCATTTGTGCGCGCAGCAGGTGCGGATCGCTGAAGTGGTACTCGGTGACGACGGCGAAGAATTCCTCGGGCGCTTCGGCGGCGTAGCCGTCGATCGCCGTTTCGCGTCCGCGATCGACCTGCTTGCACAATGCGTCGTAGGCGGCCTGGAAGTCGCGCGCCCACTCCTTCTGCCACGGACGCGGCAGCGGAGGCGTGCCGTCGAGCGCGCCGTCGAGGACGTCGATCTTGTGCGCCATCTCGTGCGCGGCGACGCAGAAGCCTGCGCGCGGGTCTTCGCAATCGGCCACGATGTCGGCCCACGACAGGATCACCGGCCCCATTTCCCAGGCCTCGCCGATCAATTCGTCCTGCCACTCGTGCAGCACGCCGGCGGCATCGACATGCGTGCGATTCACGCGGAACGCGTCGGGGTAGACGATGAGTTGCGACCAGCCGCGCAGTCCTTCCGCGCCGAACTCCAGCAGCGGAAGGCAGCACACCGCGGCAAGCGTGCAGCGCTGCGCGTCGTCGAGCACGAGATCACCAACGGGCGTGATGGTCTTTTCATGGAGGAAGCGTGCGGTGAGTTCACGCAGGCGCGCATCGCGTGCGGGATCGAGCGCGCGCAACCAAGGCACGCGCGCATGCGCGGCGTGCCAGATGTCATCGGGAATCGGAGCGGGCGAAAACCGCAGGCGCCGGAACAGTCCTAGCAAATCACGACGCTCGCGCGTTGATCAGCGGAACATGCCCGGCAGGAAGCTGTGCCAGCGCGGCGACTGCATGCGACCGCTGCTCGCGTCGCTATGGACGCTGGGGCGGGCGGGCTTGGTGTCGCGTGCCGGCGCGGTCGCGCGCGGATTCGAGCGGGCGCTCTCGCGTGCGATCGAGGACGCTTCCGGGCAGCTGCCGCTGTTGGCGGAGCTGAGCTTGATCTCGCGCGCAGCCACGGTCGAGCTGGCGACCACGATCAGCAGGCACAGGCAGATCCGGAACATGGCGGAATCCTCGGACGGACCCGGGGTAGACCCCGGGCAAGACTGGACTATAGCGCGAAAACAGGACAGAGGCCGGACGGGCGGGTGGTGCATTGCAGCAACTCTCCTTGTTCGGGCGGTACCGCCGGATGGGCCGGCGGCGGCGTCCTCCGGACGGCGCCTTGCAGACGCAATCATCTCTTATCGATGCGCGCCTGGCGCAAAGGGTTGCAACGCTTCGTCGCGCTCGGCCACCGTCCCGCCGATTAGTCCCCGGGGATGTCCCGTATCGGGCTTTCCCGTGGGTCGTTCGCCGCCCGGGCGCCGTTCGTCGGCCAGTGCCGTTCCCGCATAATCCGCGCGATGACGCCCGATGCCCGCCCCCCATCCTCCATGACCGCCGCCCGCTACCCGCCAGGGCGCTTGCGCTGATGGACGAGCGCCAGTTGCTGCAGCGGCTCATCGCCGGGCCGGTGTCGGGCGATGCCTTGGCCCGCGAGGGCGGGCAGACCCGTGCCGCCGTGTGGAAGCGCATCGAAGCCCTGCGCGAGGCCGGCGTGCCGATCGAGGCGCGGGCGGGGAAGGGCTATGCCCTGGCCACGCCGGTGCATCTGATCGATGTGAATGTCATCCGGGCCGGGCTGCCGGCTGACGTGCATGCGTCGGTGGCGGCGCTGGAAACCGCGTGGACGATCGACAGCACCAACAGCGAACTCCTGCGACGCCCGGCCCCGGAGCAGGGTGCCCTGGTGCTGCTCGCCGAGCGCCAGACCGGCGGGCGCGGCCGACGCGGACGCGAATGGACCTCGCCCCTGGCCGCGCATCTCTACCTGTCGGTGTCGCGCCACTTCGGTGGCGGGCTGGCGCGGCTGGGCGGACTGAGCCTGGTCGCGGGCGTCGCCGCGGCCGAGGCGCTGCACGACGCTGGCTTCCCGGCCGTCCGGCTGAAATGGCCCAATGATCTGGTGGTTGCAGAGCCCGGCGGGCCCATGCGCAAGCTCGGCGGCATCCTCGTCGAAGGCGGCGGTGAACATGCCGGGCCGGTGCGCGCCGTGATCGGCCTGGGAATCAACGTGCGTATGCCGACCACGGTAGCGGCCGCAATCGATCAACCATGGTGCGACCTCGCCGGCCTTGCCGAACCGGGGGCGTCCGTCGACCGCAACCCAATAGCCTCCGCCGTCCTCGCGCGACTGCTGCCGGCGCTGGACGCGTTCGATGCCGACGGGCTCGCTCCTTTCCGTGCGCGCTATGCCGCCGTGGACGCGCTGGCGGACCGC
Source organism: Lysobacter sp. MMG2 (assembly GCF_016735495.2). Lineage (GTDB taxonomy): Bacteria > Pseudomonadota > Gammaproteobacteria > Xanthomonadales > Xanthomonadaceae > Lysobacter_J. The sequence goes on along the minus strand of NZ_JAERQY020000001.1, from coordinate 1,387,152 downwards.
CCCGTCACCGTGCATGCGCCCACCGCCGTGCTGCACGGTCGCGCGCTCGGCCTGGCTGACGATGGCGCCTTGCGCGTGCGCTTGGACGAGGGCGGGGAGCGAAGTTTCCATTCCGGCGAAGTGAGCGTGCGCAGCGGAGCCGATACATGAGCGCGTGGCTGTTCGACCTCGGCAACACGCGCTTGAAGTGCGCACCGCTGAATGCCGATGGCGGCATCGGCGAGGCGATCGCGTTGCCCCATCGCGAGGAGGATGTCGCCGCGGCGATGGCGCACCACCTGCCCGCGCGGATCGACGTGGCCTACTTGGCCAGCGTCGCTCAGCCCGGCCTGCGGGTGGCGGTGCTCGATGCGCTGGTCGCGCGCTGCGGTCGCATTTCCATCGCCCGGACGCAGCCGCGCTTCGGCGGTGTGCGCATTGCCTATGCCGATCCGCGCAAGCTCGGCGTGGACCGCTTCCTTGCCCTGCTCGCCGTGCACGCGCGCGTACGCGGTCCGGCGCTGGTGTGCGGCGTCGGCACGGCGCTGACCGTCGATCTGATCGATGCGGGAGGCCGGCATGTCGGCGGTCGCATCGCACCGTCGCCCACGCTGATGCGCGAAGCCTTGCACGCCCGCGCACCGCAGTTGCCCGACGTCGGCGGCCAGTACGACGACTTCGCCCGCGACACCGAGGACGCGCTGGCATCGGGTTGCGAAGGCGCGGGCGTCGCATTGATCCAGCAAAGCCTGGCGGCCGCGACGCAGCGCCTGGGCCGGGCGCCCGCGCTGCTGCTGCACGGCGGCGGGTCCGATGCGCTGGCCCACCACCTGCCGAACGCGACCGAAGTCGCAACGCTGGTGCTGGAAGGCCTGGCCCGCTGGGCCTGCGTCGAGACCGCCGCTTAGAATCGCCCCATGCTCGCTCGCGCCCTGGTCGTCCTGCTGCTGGTGCTCAATCTTGGTGTGGCCGCCTGGTGGACGCTGCGTGCGCCACCGGCGCCCGCGCCTGCGTTCGTGCCGCCGTCGGATGTGGCGAGGCTGCAGTTGGTCAGCGAAAAGCCCGGTGCGAAGCCGGCCGCGCCCGCACCTGCTCCGGTCGCGCAGGGTCTGCCCGCTGCGTCACCGGCGTCGGCCACGCCTCCTGCCACGCCCACGCCCGACACGGCGATCGCTGCCACGCCGCCACCCGCGACGCCTGCCGCGTCCGCGCGCTGCTACAGCGTGGGACCGTTCGCCAACGCCTCGGCGGCCAACAGTGCGCGCGAGGTGCTGATGGCCGTGGCATCGCGCGTGGTGCCGCGCGAACAGCGCACGGGTTCGCCACGCGGCTGGCGCGTCTACCTTCCGCCGATGGCCTCGCTGGCCGAGGCACAGGCGGCCGCGCAACGCATCGCCGGCGCCGGGTTTGGCGACTACTTCATCGTCCGCCAGGGCAACGAGGCCAACTCGATCGCGCTGGGCCGCTATCGCAACGAGGAATCGGCCCGCCGCCGCGCCGACAGCCTCGCTGCCGCCGGCTTCGCCGTGCGCGCCGAACCGCTGGGCGACGGCGGCCCGTCCACGGTCTGGCTCGACCTCGTGGCCAAGCCGGAGTTCGACCCGGCGCGCGCCGAGGCCGCCGTGCAGGTTCCCGCGCGCGAACTCGACTGCGCGCGCATCCGCTGAGAGGCGGTGTCATGGGCGTGCGGGGCGGTGCAGGCTAGAATGCGCACGTCGCCGGCACGTGCCCGGTCGACGGGCCGGTCGCTCCGGCCGGATCCGCGAAGCATCGCAACGCCGCTTTAGCTCAGTCGGTAGAGCAACTGATTTGTAATCAGTAGGTCGTCCGTTCGAATCGGACAAGCGGCACCAATCCAGGCACGCAGAGGCAGCCCGCGGGCTGCCTTCGCGCTTCTGGGGCAATGTCGCCCAGCCGCCATTGCGTCGTCCCATTCATGCCGCGACGACGCGCCGTCTCGAACGGCCGTGTGCTGGGCTCGACTACACTTGGACTTCCGAATCCGCCACCTGGTTTTTTCCCGGGATGCTGTGCGCATCGGCGGATCCACACCCTTACGAGGACGTCGTTCGATGAGTCGTACTTACCCTCCGGTTTCGCTGATCGGCGCACCCACTGACGTCGGCGCGGGCCACCGCGGTTCGCGCATGGGGCCGGAGGCGCTGCGCATCGCCGGGCTGGGCGAGGCGCTGGTGAGGCGCGGCGTCGACGTGATCGATCGCGGCAATCTGGACGGTCCGCGCAATCCCTGGCAGAAGCCGGTCGATGGCTATCGGCACCTTGCCGAAGTCGTGGCCTGGAACCGGGCCGTGATGGACGCGGTCGGCGCCGAACTCGACGAAGGGCGCCTGCCCATTCTTCTGGGCGGCGACCATTGCCTGGGACTGGGTTCGATCACCGCCGTCGCCCGCCACTGCCGCCAGACCGGCAAGCAACTTCGCGTGCTCTGGCTCGATGCGCACGCCGACTTCAACACCAGCCAGGTCACGCCGTCGGGCAACGTGCATGGCATGCCGGTCGCATGCTTGTGCGGACTGGGGCCGGACGCGCTGACCCACCTCGGCGGCGAAGGGCCGGCGATGCGGCCGGAAGAGATCCGCCAGATCGGTATCCGTTCCGTGGACGAAGGCGAGAAACGCCTCGTCCAGGAGTACGGCCTGGACGTGTACGACATGCGCTACATCGACGAGATCGGCATGAAGCGCGTGATGGAAGAAGCGCTGGAAGGCGTGGACGACAACACGCACCTGCACGTGAGCTTCGATGTGGACTTCCTCGACCCGAGCATCGCGCCAGGCGTGGGCACCACCGTGCCGGGCGGGCCCAATTACCGCGAGGCGCAGCTGGTGATGGAGATGATCGCCGACACCGGACGCATGGCGTCGCTGGACATCGTCGAGCTCAACCCGATCATCGACAAGCGCAACCGCACCGCCAGGCTTGCCGTGGATCTGGTGGAAAGCCTGTTCGGCAAGTCCACGCTGATGCGCGACTGAGCCGCGCGGCGCGGGCCTGAACTTCTGCTGACATCCCGCCATTGCCCGGAGGGGCAGGGCGGATGCGGGCGGATCGCGGGCATGCCATCCTTTCCCCATCACCCACGCGTCTCCCGGAGAGACACATGAAGCGTTTCATCAGTCTGGTCCTGCTCGCCACCGTTTCCCTCGTCGTGCTCAATGGCTGCAACACCATGGAAGGCCTGGGCAAGGACGTGGAAAAGCTCGGCCAGAAGATCGACGACAAGGCCAGCCGCTGACGCCGGCAGGCAGTCCGGGGCCGGCATCCGCCGGCCTTTTTGCTGTCCGCCTTCCGGGGCGCGCGTCCACTTGGCGTTCACGGCCGCTCGCGTCAGATGCACACGCACGCTGCGGCGTGACGTGCGTTTGATCAATCGAGCCGAGGTGATACCCATGAAGCGTTTGATGGCCCTGCTCCTGTTGGCCCTGTTTTCCGTCGGCACGCTGAGCGCCTGCAACACGGTCGCCGGCGCCGGCAAGGATGTGCAGAAGGCGGGCGAAAAAGTGGAAGACGCGGCGAAGGGCGAGTAACGCCTGCAAGCCCAGTGTGTTGCAGAAAGGCCGGCGCATGCCGGCCTTTTTGTTTGCGTCGACGAAGCCTTGCCGCGCGCTGAATCATGCATGCGCACTTCCACTCCACATTCACGGACGCTCGCGTCTCATGCAGCCACCGCACGCAACGGCGTGCACGTGGTCGAGGAGAATTTCATGAAGCGTCTGATGGCTCTGCTGCTGCTGGCCCTGTTCTCGACGGGCACCCTGAGTGCCTGCAACACGATGGCCGGCGCGGGCAAAGACGTGCAGAAGGCCGGCGAAAAGGTCGAAGACAAGGCCGAGGACTGCAAGGACGGCAAGTGCTGATGCAGAGATCCGCAAACGTGGATGGAGAAGGGCCGGAGCAATCCGGCCCTTTTCTTTGCTTGCAGCGCGACCCGCTTACGCGCGCGTTCACCGACATCAAGCAGTGCCTAACGTAATCGCGACCTCATTCGAATGCGTGCATTGCGAAGCTGATGACGCGGTGAGGCAACCGCACTCCCACACAAGAGGAATGCAACGGATGAACAAAGACATCATCGCCGGCAAGTGGACCCAGCTGAAGGGCAAGGCACAGGCGCGTTGGGGCGACCTGACCGACGACGACTTCGATGTCGCCGAAGGCAACGCCGAATACCTCGCCGGCAAGCTGCAGGAGCGCTACGGCTGGGAGCGCGATCGTGCCCAGCAAGAGGTTCGCGATTTCGAGAAATCGCTGAACTGATTGCACGATGCGGCGCGTGCCGCAGCGGGGCGGCAAGGGCCGTCAACGGCACGCGCCAACCGGGACGATTGCCCGGTACGAAGAGAAGTCAGAAGGGCGGATCCGACGATCCGCCCTTCTGCGCAGGGCAGCTGTGCCGGGTCGGGCCGCCTGAAAACGGTCCGGGAAGGCGCGTCCGAGACGCCCTGCGCCGCGGGCCCCGGCAGGTACACTGTGGGGCCGTTTCCCGCAGTCAGTGTTCGATGAGCCCCACCCGCGTACTTACCGGCATCACCACCTCGGGCACCCCGCACCTGGGCAATTACGTCGGCGCGATCCGCCCCGCCGTGGCCGCCAGCCGCGATCCCGGTGTGGAGAGCTTCTATTTCCTCGCCGATTACCACGCCCTCATCAAGGTCCAGGATCCGGCGCGCGTGCAGCGCTCGACGCTGGAGATCGCCGCGACGTGGCTCGCCTGCGGGCTGGAGCCGGACAAGGTGTGGTTCTACCGCCAGAGCGACGTGCCGGAGGTGCAGGAGCTGACGTGGTTCCTGACCTGCGTCGCGGGCAAGGGCCTGCTCAACCGCGCGCACGCGTACAAGGCGGCGGTGGACAAGAATCGCGAGACGGGCGAGGACGACGATGCCGGCGTCAGCGCGGGTCTGTTCATGTACCCGGTGCTGATGGCGGCCGACATCCTCCTGTTCAACGCGAACAAGGTGCCGGTGGGCCGCGATCAGATCCAGCATATCGAGATGGCGCGCGACATCGGCCAGCGCTTCAACCATCTCTATGGCGAACCGTCGGGCCAAACGTTCTTCGCGCTGCCCGAAGCGGTGATCGACGAAAACGTGGCGACGCTCCCCGGCCTGGACGGCCGCAAGATGAGCAAGAGCTACGACAACACGATCCCGCTGTTCGTGCCGCGCGAGACGCTGAAGAAGCTGATCTATTCCATCGTCACCGATTCGCGTGCACCGGGCGAGGCGAAGGACGCGGACAATTCCAACGTCTTCCAGCTCTACCAGGCATTCGCATCGAACGAAGAAACCGCGGCGATGCGCAAGGCCTTCGCCGACGGCATCGCGTGGGGTGAAGCGAAGCAGGCGCTGTTCGAGCGCATCGACCGTGAAGTGGCGCCGCTGCGCGAGCGCTACGACGCGTTGATCGCGCAACCTGCCCACATCGAATCCGTGCTGCGTGACGGCGCCAAACGCCTGCGCGAGCGCTACGCGCGGCCGACGCTGGACACGCTGCGTGCAGCGGTGGGCCTGCGCGATCTCTCGCAAGTGCAGTCCACCCACGCGAAGAAGGCCGCAAAGACCGCGGCGCCGACGTTCAAGCAATACCGCGAGGCCGATGGCCGCTTCTACTTCAAGCTGGTCGACGGTGACCGCGTGCTGCTGCAGAGCGCCGGATTCGATTCGGCGCGCACCGCTGGCCAGCTCATCGGCCGCCTGAAACAGGAAGGGGGTGCACCGCTTCGCCAGGTCGAGGCGAACGCGGTGCATCTGGGCGAAGAACTGATCGCCCACCTGCACGAGGGCGTCGAACTGACCGAAGTGGTCGAAGCGCTGGCGCAGTTCGCGGCCGAGGACGCATGAACCCGCTCATCGAGCTCAACCTCGCGCTGATCCTGTTCCTGCCGTGGTTCGCGATCCTGGGCGCGTTGTACTGGATGTTCCCGCGCAAGCCGCGCACGGCTTCGCGCAAGCTTTTCGACTGCACCGCGCTGCTGCTTGCGTTCACCGCCTTCCTGCTCAGCCTGTACTGGTCGCACGAGAACGCCGATCCGACGTACGGCAAGATGTGGCAGCAGATCCTCGCCACGGCGGTCGGTTATGGCGTGTTCCTGGCGGTGCTCACGGTGGCCTTCTTCGTGCGCCGCCGCTGGCTGCGTCGGCGTCACTGACGGCCTGCGACAAAGGCCGCATCGCCGCGCCACGGCCTGCGACCTAGACTGGACCCCGTCCTCCATGGAGTGCATGGCATGAATGACGCGCACGGCATCGTCACCATCGACACCGGATTCCATCGACCGTATTTCGATGCCGCGTACCTGATCGTGGAGCACGGCCGTGGTGCCTATGTCGATTGCGGCACGCAGCATTCGCTTCCGGCGATGCTCGATGCGTTGTCGTGGCAGGGCCTTCGTCCGGAGGACGTGGACTGGCTCATCCTCACCCACGTGCACCTCGATCATGCTGGCGGTGCCGGCGCATTGATGCGCGCGTTGCCGAACGCGCGACTCGCCGTGCATCCGCGCGGTGCGCCGCACATGATCGACCCCGAGCGCCTCGTCGCTGGCGCAACGGCCGTGTACGGCGAAGCCGAAATGGCGCGCAGCTACGGCGAGATCGTGCCCGTCGACGCCGCGCGCGTGCGCGAGCTGCACGACGGTGACACCGTCGACCTCGCCGGTCGTCCGCTGCTGTGCATCGACACGCCCGGTCATGCGCGCCACCACGTGTGCGTGTGGGACGAACGCAGCCGCAGCTGGTTCACCGGCGACACCTTCGGCCTCTCGTATCGCGAGTTCGACAATGCACGCGGCGAGCCGTTCGTGATTCCCACGACATCGCCGGTGCAGTTCGAACCCGAGCCGTTGAAGGCCTCCATACGCGCCATGCTGTCGCGCGATCCGGTCGCGATGCATCTCACGCATTACGGCCGCGTCGGTGACGTGGCGCGTCTGGCGCACGACCTGATCGCGCAGATCGACGCGATGGTGGCACTGGCGCACGCCGCGCACGGCCATGCGGATCGTCACGAACGCCTCGTCCAATCGCTGACGCACCTCTACGTTGAACGCGCCACTGCGCACGGTGCACCGCTTACGGCGCAGGAAGCGGCCGAGCTGCTGGCGATGGACATCGAACTCAACGCCCAGGGACTGGAAATCTGGCTGGCGCGCGAGACCGCGCCACGCCGGCCCGTTCAGGTTCGCTGAAACCGGCCCGGAAGGCTGAACAAGCGGGCCGCAGCCGCGCAGGTTGTGGTGCGCGTCACGGGTCGCGACCGGGCCGGAGAGTAGCCTGAGCGACCTTTTGGCGCCGCCCATGTCCGCCCTCCGCCTGCTCCCGCCAACCCCGCCTGACGAGGCGCGCCGACAGGCCGCGCTGGACGCCTATGCGGTCGTGGGCACGGTGGCGGAGCAGGCCTACGACGACATCGTCCGCCTGGCCGTGACGTTGTGCGATGCGCCGGCGGCTGCGATCTCGCTGATCGACCACGATCGCCAATGGTTCAAGGCGCAGATCGGCCTGGACGTGCGCGAGACCGCACGCAGCGAAGCGATCTGCGACCGCGCGATCCGCCAGCCCGACCGCATGCTGGTGGTGGAAGACCTGCATCATCATCCCGAACTGCCGCGGCCATCGCTGCGCGTGGACGGTGATGCGCTGCGCTTCTATGCCGGCGTGCCGCTGCTCAGTCCCGACGGCCAGGCGCTCGGCGTGGTGTGCGTGCTCGACAACAAGCCGCGCACGCTCACCGACGCGCAGCGCGAGGGACTGGAAGTGCTGGCGCGGCAGACGCAGCACCTGCTCGAACTGCGCCGGTACGCGCTGGAGCAACGTCGTCTGCTGTCCGAGCGCGAGGCGTTCGCGCAGCGACTGGAAGATGCGCGCGCCGACCTGCAACGCCGCAATGATCTGCTCCAGCACAGCGCCACGCACGACGCGCTGACGGGCCTGCTCAACCGTGCCGCACTGGCGCAACTGCGCGAGAATCCCGACGCGATGCGCCAGCTGCAGCAGGCGCCGTACACGTTGATGCTGCTCGACGTCGATCACTTCAAGGACGTCAACGATCGCCACGGCCACCTGCTCGGCGATCGCGCATTGCGCGCGGTGGCGGACGCCGTCGCCGCGTCGATACGCGAGGGCGACATCGCCGTGCGGTACGGCGGCGAGGAGTTCCTGATCCTGTTGCCCGACACGCGCCTGGCGCAGGCGGTGCAGGTGGCCGAACGGATTCGCCAGCGCATCGCGGCTGCACCGTTGCCCTTTGCGCTTACGGTGTCGATCGGGCTTGCGGCGGGCGAGCCGACACGCGACTGGTCGGAGCAGGTATTCGACCGCGCCGACCAGGCGCTCTACAAGGCGAAAGCGAACGGACGCGATCGCGTGGTGGTGGACGACACGCCGATGTTGGGGTGAGGCAGGCCACGCGGCAGTGCAGCGCAAGCGGCCTGCCTACGCCCACTCGTTCGGCGTCGAGCGAATCTCCGGCTGCTTCATCCGCACCACGCAGAAGCGCTGTCCCGTCGGCGCTTCCATCACCCACCAGCGCTTCACGAACGCGACCTTCTTCGCGCCGAGCTTCACCAGGCGCTCGGCTTCCGCGTCGATGTCATCGGACTCGATGTCCAGATGCACGCGCGAAGGGTGCTCGACCTTCTGCACCTCGATGTACAGATCGCCCGGCGTGTCGCCGAACTGCTGGTATTCGCAGGTTTCGTCGCCCGCATTGCGATCGGCGATGGTGACGCCCAGCGCCTGCGCCCAGAAATCCGCCGCGGCGTCGAGGTTGTCCGTGTTGCAGTCGATGATGAAACCGGCAAGACGGCTGCGATGGGCCATGGCGAGACTCCTGTGGAAGGACGTACTGCACCTTGTAACGCAGCTGCTGACAGGGTCATGTCAGCAGTGGCGCAAGCCGTTCTTCTCCCGACTACACGCAGCCACGCGACTCATGTAGCCCGGGTAAGGCGAAGCCGCACCCGGGGCGTTGCGCGCCTTCCGGCGAGAGACCCGGGTGCGCTGTGCTTCCCCGGGCTACGTGTGTATCAGTTCGGCGATGCCATGTCGTCCAGCAGCGCCTTCAGGAAGCGTGCCGCTTCGCCGCCCGTGCAGGCGCGGTGGTCGAAGGTGAGCGAGATCGGCATGCGGCGATGCACTTCGATACCGCCCATCACGGCGACGACGTCGTGGCTGAGTTTGCCCGCGCCGATGATCGCCACGCACGGCGGCACCACCACCGGCGTCGCGTAGCGGCCGGCGAACATGCCGAAGTTCGACAGCGAGATCGTGTAACCGCTGAGTTCCGACGCCGGGATCGTGCGGTCCTCCACCTGCGCGCGCAAGCGCTGGATCGCGCCGCGCACGCCGGCGCCGTCGAGCATGTCGGCATTGCGCAGCGCCGGGACGAACAGGCCGTCCTCGGTGTCCACCGCGATGCCGATGTCCACCTGCGGATGCAGGGTGCGGGTCAGCGTGTCGCCGTCGAACCACGCGTTGAGCGCCGGCACGGTCTTGCATGCGGCGACGATCGCGCGAACCAGGCGCGCGGTGATGTCCTGCTTGCCGATCCATGCGTGCAGGTCGGCGTCGTCGCACAGCGTGGTCGGCACGACCTTCGCGTGCGCGTCTGCCATCACGCGCGCCATGTTGCGGCGCACGCCCTTGAGCTGCTCCGGCTGGCCGCTGGCGGCCACGCCCGGCGGCTGTGTGCGCATCGGCTTGCCGGCCTGCGACAGCGTGCTGCGCGCGGCCTGCGGTGCGGGAGCGGGTGTCGGTGCAGCGGCCACGGCGCGATCGGCGGCGCGTACGACCGGCGCGGCGCCGGCCTTGGCCGAACCGTCGGCGGCGGCGCGCTTCACATCGTCCATCGTCACCACGCCGTCGCTGCCGGTGGCGCGCACGCGCGAGAGGTCCACGCCCATCTTGCGAGCCAGTGCGCGCACGGCGGGCATCGCCTTGACGCCGCCCACCGCGACCGCCTGTTCGCTGCGCACCGCATCGGAGCTCTGCATCGCGCCGACCACCGTGCCCGAATCCGCGCGCGCCTCGCCCTTGGGCGCCGGCTCGCCTGCGTCGCTGATCGTGCCGCCTTCGTCGGAGGCGACGACCTTGTCGCCGTCGTCAGGCGCATGGCTTCCGGCGCCGTGGTGATGACCGGTGTCCTGGCCTTCGGCGCGCTGCGGCATGGACGGATCGATCTCGAACTCCGCCAGCATCTTGCCGGTGACGATGATGTCGCCCGGACCGCCGGCCAGCTTGACCACCTTGCCCGACACGGGCGAGGGCACGTCGACCACGGCCTTGGCGGTCTCCATCGACACCAGGTTGTCGTCAAGACGGATCGTGTCGCCTTCCTTCACGTACCACTCGACGATCGTCGCGTCGGGCAGGCCCTCGCCGAGGTCGGGGAGGAAGAAGGTCTTCTTTGCGTTCGCCATACGGGTCGTGTCTCGTTGGAGTGCGGTGAAGGGCCGTCGCGCCACGCGCGCCGCGCCCGGGTTTTCAGGTCTTGAACGTAAGCCGCAGGCGCCGGACGGTCATGCGTCCTCGCCGTCGTCGTCGTCGAGCAGGTCGAGCGCGCGCGCCGGAATCCAGCCCTGGTGGCCGAGGGCATTCTGCGCCCACCACCAGCCGGCGAGTTCGTAATGCAGGGTCAGCACTTCGTCGGCCTGGGCGTCGAGTTCGCGCGCGTCGTAGTCGTCCAGCGCGGTTGCGGGCCCTTGTTCGCGGTTGAACAGCTTTGCCGGCACCCAGCCTTCATGGCCTTCGGCGATGGTCGTCCACACGAACTCCGGCCAATCCTTGTCGCGTTCGCCCAGGTGCACGGCATCGCCGCGCGCGACCCGGACCGGCGTGCGGTCCGGGGCGTGGTGCGATACGACGACGCGTGCGTGGCGCATGCGCGGCGCGCCTCAGCTCGCCGCCAGAGTGCGCTTGGCCGCCGCGACGATGCGTTCGACGCTGGGCAGGTACTTCATTTCCAGGCGGAACAGCGGGATGTGCGTGTCGTAGCCGGTCACGCGCTCCACCGGCGCGAGCAGGTCGAACATCGATTCCTCGGCCAGGCGTGCGGCGATTTCGGCGCCGAAACCGGCGGTCTTCGGCGCCTCGTGCACGATCACGCAACGGCCGGTGCGGCTGACCGATTCGGCGATGGTGGCGAAGTCGAGCGGGCGCAGCGTGGCGACGTCGATGACCTCGGCGCTGATGCCTTCGCCCGCCAGCTTCTCGGCGGCTTCCAGCGATTCCTTGACCTGCGCGCCCCACGTCACCAGCGTCACGTCGGTGCCGTCGCGCAGCACGTAACACACGTCCAGCGGCAGCGCTTCGCCGTCGTCGGGCACCACTTCCTTGTACTGGCGATAGATGCGCTTGGGCTCCATGAAGATCACCGGATCCGGGTCGCGGATCGCGGCAAGCAGCAGGCCGTACGCGCGCGCCGGCGAGGACGGCATCACCACGCGCAAACCGGGCACGTTGGTGAAGATCGCTTCGTTGGCTTCGCTGTGATGCTCCGGCGCGCGGATGCCGCCGCCCCACGGCACGCGCAGCACCATCGGGCAGGTGAGGCGACCGCGCGTGCGGTAACGGAAGCGCGCGGCATGGCAGATGATGTGGTCCACCATCGGGTAGACGAAGCCGTCGAACTGCGACTCGGCGACCGGCTTCATGCCCTGCGATGCAAGACCGACGGTGAGGCCGGCGATGGTGGTTTCGTCCAGCGGCGTGTCGAGCACGCGTTCGGAACCGAACTGCTGCTGCAGGCCGGCGGTGGCGCGGAACACGCCGCCGTTGACGCCCACGTCCTCACCCAGCACCAGCACCTTGTCGTCGACGCGCATCTCGTAGGCCAGCGCCTGCGTGATTGCTTCGATCAGTGTGATGGCGGTCGGTGTCGCTGCTTTGGCCGCTTCGACCTTCTTCTTGTCTTCGGCGTTCATCAGCGGCCCTCCTGCGCGAGCGCGAAGGCGCGTTGCGCCAGCAGGTCCGGCGGCGGATCGGCGTAGAGGTAATCGAACATTGCTTCTACCGGCTGCACGGGCGTTTCGAGGTAGGCGTTGATCTCGACGTCGACCTTCTTGGCGCATTCCTCGGCCCAGGCCTTCTCTTCCTCGTCGCTCCACACGCCCTGTGCGGTGAGGTAGGTGCGCAGGCGCGCGATGGGTTCGCGCGTCCAGGCGTCCTTCACTTCGCTCTCGTCGCGATAGCGGCGTGCATCGTCGGCGGTGGTGTGATCGTGCAGGCGATAGGTCATGAACTCGATCACGCTGCCGCCTTCGCCGTTGCGCGCGCGTTCGCTGGCACGACGCATGCCTTCCAGCACGGCGATCAGGTCGTTGCCGTCCACCTGCAGGCAGTGCAGGCCGCCGGCCAGGCCCTTCTGCGCCAGCGTCTTGGCGCCGGTCTGCGCCGAACGCGGAACCGAGATCGCCCAGCCGTTGTTGACCACGCACAGGATCAGCGGCAGCTGGTAGGCGCCGGCGGAATTGAGCGCGGCGTAGAAGTCCGTCTTCGACGAACCGCCGTCGCCGCAGCACGCCACGGCCAACTGCTTCTGCTTCATCAGCTTGAATTTCAGCGCGGCGCCGGCGGCATGCAGGCACTGCGTGGAGATCGGCACGCACCAGGCGTAATCCTGCTTCGGGCCGGAGAAGTCGTTGCCGCGTTCGTCGCCGCCCCAGTACAGCAGCACTTCTCGCGGCAGCACGCCGCGCATGAACTGCGCGCCGTACTCGCGGTAGCTGGGCGCGAACACGTCGTCGGGCTGCATCGAGGCGCCGATACCGACATGCGTGGCTTCGTGGCCCAGGCAGCTGGCGTACGTTCCCAGCTTGCCGGTGCGCTGCAGCGCGATGGCCTTGCTGTCGAAGGTGCGCACGAACAGCATCTGCTCGAACGCAGGCAGCAGCGCCTTCGGGTCGCGGAACGCGGCGGGGAGCTCGGCGACGGGCGTGCCGTCCTGGCCGAGGTATTGCAGGTATTCGATTTCGAAGGTCGCGGCGACCGTCATCGCGGGAGTCCTGACTGAGATGCCTGGAAAGTGCCTGTTTTAAGCAGGGGGAGCCCGAAGCGGCCGCATCCCGGATCCAGTGCCGGCAGGGACCGTTCGGAAGGCTGGGTCGGGCATGCGCCCGGCCTGGCTCCGAGGTGTCGGCAGACGGCCAATCAAGGGCCGCGCCGACACGCTGGTGCGCGAATCATAACCAAGCTCGCGTTAAGGGCCGTTGCGCGGTGCGGCATGCAACTTTGCGGGAAAGACGGTAGACGCCGCCCGACGCAGCGGTATGGACGCGGCCGCGAATCGCCTGAATGCGCGGGCCTGCAACGAAGAAGGGCGCGGTTCGCACCGCGCCCTCTTCGTCATGCCGGTACCTCAGCGACGGATCGCGACGCTCAGGCTGTCGGCGTTGTTGGACGCATCCGGATCCGGCGTGTCGGCGTCGACGTTCGCGTTGAATTCCAGCGCCGTGCCGGTGCGCGGACGCTCCGGAACCACGATGGCGAAGGCGAACCATTGCACGCCCTTGCCGATACTGCCGCTGCGTGCGCATTGCGCCCGGAAGCCGGTGCTCGTCGCCACGCGCGTGCAGCTCCAGCCCGACGGTGCGGCGACCGCCGCGGCGGACACCGCGACGTTGCCGTCGATCGTCAGCGTCGGCGCCTGTGCGCTGTCGGGGCCGTCGTTGCGAACCGGCACGAGGAAGGTCGCGATCGCGCCCTTGCGCACCGGCAACACCGCGCCTTCGATGCGCACCGACAGATCGGCGGCGGTGACCACCGTGACGTGCGCCGTGGCGTCGTTGTCGGCGTTGGCCGGATCGCGCGTCTGCGAACGCACGGCCACGGCCATGCGCACTGCGGTGCCGTTGGCCAGCGCCGGCATCGGCGTGCGCAGGGTGAACGACGCGCCTGCCTGTGTCGCGAGCGTGGCGATGGTGCAGGCGACGGTCGTGGTCGCGCCGTCGTGCGTCGGCGCCGAGCAGGTCCAACCTGGCGGCACGTCGACCGATGGCGCCACATTGGCGTCGAAGGCGAACGCCACGGCGGTGGCGTCGGCGGCGCTGGGGCCGGCGTTGTGCACGGTCGCCGTCCAGGTGGCGATTTCCCCCGCGCGCAGCGTCGAAGGCGTGGCCGACGCGACCACCGACAGGTCCGCGCTGCGGAACGCCGGCACGCGGATGCTGATGCGCACCGGATCGTGGTCGGACACACGCAGCGGCACGGTGGTGTCGCCGAAGTTGTCCACGCCGAAGCCCGCGTTGATGCGCGCATGCTCCACGGTGACGGCGGAGGCGTCGAGCACGACCGCTTCGTTCACCAGCACATGGTCGAGCGTCTGCGCACTGCCGTTGAACACGTAGGAGTAGCGCTGCGACGCGTCGGCGATCAGCTCCGAGCCGTCGATCAGCGGCGTCGTCAGCGGGCTGTCGACGTAGGTCAGCACCTGGTCTTCGGCCGCTTCGGTGCCCTTGATGACGCCGAGCACGTCCACGTAACCGTCGTTGAACTCGAACGCGTTGAAGTCGCCGACCAGCACGATCTTCTCGCCCGGGTTCGCCTGCTGCCATTGCTGCACGAGCGTGGCCAGGTACGCGGCCTGTGCCGCGCGCTTGCCGCGCACGCGCGCGCCTTCGCTGCTCCAGCCGCCGCTGCCCGGCGCGACCGAGTCGATGTCGCTCAGCGAGCGCAGATGATTGACGACCACCGTGACCGGATAGCTCGCGCCGTTGCCCTGGTGCACGCGGGCACGCAGGCGCAGCGGCGGGCGATCGTTGAGCAGGCTGGTGCTGCCGTCGGGGTTGGCGAGCGTAGCGTCCTTGCCGAACTGCACCACGTCGAGCACTTCCACCCGCGCCACGCCGGCGCCGCTGTCGCGCGTGGCGACCAGGAAGCCGACGTTGATGCCGCCCACGTCGTTGCCCTGCGACAGGTACGGCACGTAGCCCGGCGAGTTCGCGCAGGTGGCGTTGATGCGGTCGGCGAGCAGGCCGAGTACGCGCAGGTTCTCCACTTCCACCACGCCGAGGATGTCAGGCGTCTTGAGGTAGTCGCAGATCGCGCCGGCCGTCTTGCCCAGGCGCTTGTCGACCGCTTCGGGCTTGATCGTCGGCGCGCCGTTGTTGTCGGCGACTTCATCGAAGAAGCGCAGCAGGTTGAAGCCGCCGAGGGTGACCGCGTCGTAATCGGCGTCGTTGACGGCCTGCGGCAGTCGGCCGCCGCTGGCGGTCGGTGGCGTCGCCGTGTCGGGCAGCAGGGCCCAGGTGCCGCCGAAGTAGTCGAGCACGCCCAACAGGCCGGCGATGTCGGCGCCGGTGTCCACCGACAGCGGGAACGCGCCGACCTGGCCGCGGCTGCGCACCATCAGGCGTTCGGGGTTGGTGTCGAACAGCGGCGGGTTCTTGCCCGGCGGCAGCGACGCCAGCGCGGCGTCCATCACGCCGATGCCCGGCTCGCGGAACGGCGTGGCGACGTCAGGCAGCGTCACGTAGAACACGCCGTCGCTGGTGGCGGTGGCGTCGTCTTCGTCGATGCGGCCTTCCGACGGGCCGACCACGATCGCGTTCGCCACGCTCACGCGCATGCCTTCCAGGCGCTCGAGCGTGCCCGGCGTTGTGGAAGGCGAGAGATCGGCGGCGCTCAGTTCGACCGGCGCGGGCAGGGCAACGCCGCTTTCCAGCAGCTCCACCGTCGGCCCGGTGATCTCGGTGATGGTGAGCTGGTTGACGTTGGAGGCCGGTACGAATTCCTCGACCTTGCCCGTGACGCGCACGCGGTTGCCCACCGCGGCGGAGGCCGGCGGCGCGCTGCTGGTGAACACGAAGATGCCGTCGGACGTGGACGGATCGCCGTCGTCGTTCGCAGCCTGCAGGAAGAAACCGTTGTTGAACTTCAAGGCGGTGACGATACCTTCGGTCACCACGCGTTCGCCTTCATGCGCCGAGCGAAGCGCGCTGCCCTGGATCTGCGCGATCGTCAGCGGCGTGGCGGGTTCGGGTTCCGGTGTCGTGGAGCCGCTGTTGCGCGGGGTCGGGGCGCCGGCGGTGAAGTCGGCGTTGTTGTGGTCGGTGTCGGTCGCGCCGTTGTTGTTGCGAAGCGCGGCGGTGGCGGCGCTCAGCGTGGGCGCGGCGCCGGCGCCTTCGAAGAAGTTGGCGTTGCCGTAGCCGACCAGGTCGGCGATCAACGCGCGCTGTTCGGCCGTGCACGGCGTGCTGCCGCCGTTGCAGGCGAGCGCGCCGGTCTGGCGCACCAGGGCGACCTTGCCTGCGCCGGCGGCCATCGCGGCCGGCCCGGTGGCGTCGGGCGTCGGCAACGGCGCGCCGGCCGAGCCGCCGCTCATCGCGACCAGGAAGTATTTGCCCGGCTGGACAGTCGCCGCCGGCAGGACGGCCACGCCGCTGAAATTGCCGGTGCCGGTCGCGCTGGCGTATTGCACCGACAGCCCGGCCAGCGAGGCCGGTGCGGTGCCGCGGTTGTAGAGCTCGACGTAATCGTTGGCGTAGACCGCCGTACCTCCGCCGCCGCCGCCGTAGACCTGGCTGATGACCACCTGCGCCTGGGCGGCGTTCGCCCCGGCCAGCAATGCGAGAGAGAACAACGCAGCCGCGCAGCGGCCCCCGAACCTGTCCATAGTCTTCCCCGTTGTTTGAGCGTCCTCGCCCGCCAACGCCCCTGTCGCGGACCGGCCGAGTGTGCCGGATGCTGCGTTGCGGGTATTTCACGCGAGTGACCGCCCCCCGATGCGCTACCCTTTGGGCCCCCTGGCCGGCCCGATCCGGCGCCCCACGAGCCTGAAATGACGGTCGAGAAGAACGAGCGCGAACTGGAATCGAGCATCCACACCGATTTCGAAGGGCGGATGAGCTATTCCGGCTACCTGCAGCTCGACACGCTGCTGTCGGCCCAGCAGCGCCTGTCCAACCCGCCCCAGCACGACGAACTGCTGTTCATCGTCCAGCACCAGGTCGCCGAGCTGTGGATGAAGCTGATGATCCACGAGCTGAAGGCGGCCATCGCCAACCTGCGCGAGGACCGCCTGGGCGAGTGCCAGAAGATCTTCGCGCGCTGCAAGAACATCCTGCGCCAGCTCACCGAGATGTGGTCCGTGCTGGAGACGATGACGCCGTCGGACTACATGAAGTTCCGCGAGATCCTGGGCCCGTCCTCGGGCTTCCAGTCGCTGCAGTACCGCACCATCGAATTCCTGCTGGGCAACAAGAACGCGGCGATGTTGAAGGTGTTCGCGCACGACGCGAAGGCCGAAGGCGCACTGCGCGACGTGCTCGAAGCCCCCAGCCTGTACGACGAGGCGCTGCGCTACCTGGCGCGCCACGGCTACGCGGTGCCGCAGCGCCATGTGGAGCGCGACTGGTCGCACGCGCATGTCGCCGATCCGGAGCTGCTGCCGGTGTTCGAGCGCATCTACGAGGACACGAACGCGCACTGGGCCGCGTACCACCTGTGCGAAGACCTGGTCGATCTGGAAAGCCAGTTCCAGCTGTGGCGCTTCCGCCACATGCGCACGGTGATGCGCATCATCGGTTTCAAGCGCGGCACCGGCGGCTCCAGCGGCGTGGGCTTCCTGCGCCAGGCGCTGGACCTGACCTTCTTCCCCGAGTTGTTCGACGTGCGCACGATGATCGGCGCCGACGCCGGCTACGGGGCGCCGCCGGCGAATTAGGGCGATGGACCGGCGCGTGCACGACTGCGTGGGCGCGCTGCTGGTACGCCAGGACCGCATCCTGCTGGGACGGCGCAGCGACGATTGCGACTGGCTCGCCGGCGCGTGGGACGTGTTCGGCGGACACGTGGAGGCGGGCGAGAGCGGCGAGCAGGCCATCGCGCGCGAGCTCGCCGAGGAACTCGGCATCGCCCCCCCTTGGCCTGTCCTATCTGGATGTCATCGAAGGCGCGGCGCCGGAGCCGTGGCGCCTGCGGCTGTACCTGGTGCCGGGCTGGAACGGCACGCCGGCCCCGCTGGCCGAGCACGCGGAGCTGCGCTGGTGCGCGCTGGAGGAGGCGCAGGCGCGACTCGTGGACGCCCACCCGGATTTCCCGCGTTTGCTCGCCTTGGCGGTCAGGGCCGCCGCTTTGTCCCGTTGAGTGCGCGGAGCGCCTGTTCAGGCGGAATGCTGCGTCGCAGCACGGCCTTTTCGCCTTCACGCGGGTTTGACGTGATGGACGTCACCCGGTAAATCTCCCCGGTCCCGTGCCGCCCGGCGTGGGTTTTCCTTTCTTGTCAGTACTTGATCCACACAGGGGATACCGCATGAGCGGAACCGCTACACCCGCGACCGGCACGGCCGCGATTCCTGCATTCGAGCAGCGCCTGGGCCACCCCAAGCCGCTGTGGATGCTCTTCATGACGGAATTCTGGGAGCGCTTCGCGTTCTACGGCATCCGCTGGGCGCTGGTGCTCTATATCGTCGCGCAGTTCTACGGCGGCGACGCCTCGGGCGAGGCGGAGGCCAACCGCGTCTACGGCGCCTACCTGGCGCTGGTGTACGCCGCGGCGATCTTCGGCGGTTATGTCGCGGACCGGATCCTGGGGTACCAGCGTTCGATCCTGCTGGGCGCGGTGATCATGGCCTCGGGCCTTTTCGTGATCGCGCTGCCCAACGAGCACCTGTTCAAGCTGGGCCTGGCGACGATCGTCGTCGGCAACGGCCTGTTCAAGCCGAACATCTCCACGATGGTGGGCAAGCTCTACGCCGTGGGCGATGAACGCCGCGACTCGGGCTTCACCATCTTCTACATGGGCATCAACCTGGGCGCGATGCTGGCCCCGCTGCTGACCCAGTACCTGGCCCGCAAGGTCTTCGGCGAAGAAACGATGCCGGCCTACAAGGTGGTCTTCATGGCCGCCGGCGTGGGCATGCTGATCAGCCTGGTGTGGTTCTGGTTCGGCCGTCGCCAGCTGGAAGGCATCGGCCGTCCGCCGGTCAACAGCACGGACAAGCGCAAGGTGCTGTACGTGTTCGCCGGCGCGCTGGTGTCGATCCCGGTGGTGTACTTCCTGCTGGCCATGGGCGCCGGCGCGCTGCAGGGCGTGCTGACGGTGATGTTCCTGGGCCTGTGCGCGATGCTGCTGGTGGAGGGTTTCCGCGAAGGTCCGAAGCAGCGCGACATGACCATCGCGATGCTGATCATCTTCACCTTCAACATCCTGTTCTGGATGTTCTTCGAGCAGGCGGGCAGCTCCTTCACCTTCCTCGCCGACAAGATCGTCGACCGCGACATCTTCAGCGGCGGCCTGGCCGACCTGGTCTACACGCTCAGCGGCGAGCGCGTGTTCCCGACCGCGTGGTTCCAGAGCATCAACTCGATCGCCATCATCACCATGGCCCCGCTGATCGCGTGGGGCTGGGTGAAGATGGGCAAGGCCAACCCGTCGATCCCGCGCAAGTTCTCGCTCGGCCTGATCTTCAACGGCCTGGCCTTCCTGCTGCTGATGTTCGCCCTGTCCAAGCTGGTCACGGCCGCCGGCCTGATCCCGTTCTGGACGCTGTTCGCGGTGTACTGGATCCAGTCCATCGGCGAGCTGTGCCTGTCGCCGATCGGCCTGTCGATGGTGACCAAGCTGGCGCCGGTGCGCCTGGTCGGCTTCGGCATGGGCGGCTGGTTCCTGTCCACGGGCATCGGCAACAACCTGTCGGGCATCTTCGCGGGCGCCGTGAGCGGCGAGAGCGGCATGACCACGGCGTCGGCGCTGGCGGGCTACACCTTCGGCTTCTGGGCGCTGGTCGGCGCGGGCGTGCTGCTGTTCCTGGTCGCCCCCCTGGTGCAGAAGTTGATGCATGGCGTGAAGTGACGATCCGGCCCGCTTCCGTCTGGCGGAAGCGGCCTTGCTGGAACGACGGCGACCTTCGGGTCGCCGTCGTCGTTTGCGGCGCCGCCGGGCGCGGACAAGCGGTGAGGCCCGCCGCGAAGCCCTCGGGTTACCGTAGTCGCCTACGCCCGTCGGACGCCGCCGCATGTCCCAGCCCCCGCTGCTCACCCGCGCCGAAAGCACCCAGTACGCGGAGACCTCGCGCCACGCCGACGTGATGGCGTTCATCCACGGGTTGAAGGAACTGGGCGACCACCGCCTGCACGTCACGGACTTCGGCGCGACGCCGGAAGGCCGCGAGCTTCCGCTGCTCGTGCTCTCCGCGAACGGTGCGCGTTCCCCGCAGGAAGCGCACGGCCGCGGCCTGCCGGTGGTGCTGGTGCTGTGCGGTATCCATGCCGGCGAAGTAGAGGGCAAGGAGGCCGGGCTCATGCTCGTGCGCGACATCCTGCACGGCGCGCACGGCGACCTGCTCGATCGCATGACGCTGCTGCTGGTCCCGCTGTTCAACGCCGACGGCAACGATCGCATCGACCCGGCGAACCGCGCGCTCGACATCGCGCACTTCACCGGCCAGCTCGGTCCCGACAGCGGCGTGGGCACGCGCGTGAACGCCGCCGGCATCAACCTCAACCGCGACTACATGCGTCAGGACGCGGAGGAGATGCGCCTGCTGCAGACGGGCGTGATGCACCCCTGGAACCCGCACCTCACCATCGACTGCCACGCCACCAACGGTTCTATCCACCGCTTCGACCTGACATACGACATCCCGCACACGGTGCAGAGCGGTCGCATCGAGCCGATCGACTTCATGCGCGAGCACCTGCTGCCCGCGGTGACGGACGCGGTGAAGCGCGAGGACGGGCGCGATACGTTCTGGTACGGCAACTTCCTGCGCGACGAAGGCGGGCAGGGCACGGGCTGGATCACCTACACGCACCATCCGCGCTTCGGCGGCAACTACCGCGGCCTGGCGAACCGCCTCGACCTGCTGCTGGAAACCTACGCCTACATCGACTTCTACGACCGGGTGCACACCACCTACGCCTTCCTGCGTCACACGCTGGCTTACGTGGGCGAGCACGCGGAAGAGATCGTCGAACTGCTCGCCGTTTGCGAGATGCCGCCCGACGATATCGCCGTGCGTTACCGGCTCGACGCCTTCCCCGACCGGGAAGTGGAGATCCTCACGCGCGATCCGTACACGCTCGAAGGCGAAGCGGTGAGCGTGCGCGTGCCTTACATCGGCCGTTTCGTCGGCGAGCACATCGTGCGCCGCCCGTTGGCGTACGCGGTGCCGGAGGCGATCGCGGCACGGCTGGAAGGCCATGGGCTCGTGATCGAACGCCCGCCGGTGCCGCCGCAGTTGCACGCGGAAATCGCGACGGTGACCGCGCTGGCGTCATCGGCCGGACGCGAGATCCTGGAGGCGAACGCAACCCCGTACGTGGAAGCGGAGTACCTGCGCGACGAACGCACGCTGCCCGCCGGCTGGGCGTTGGTGCGCACCGAACAGCAGCGCGGCGCAGTCGCGGTCTATCTGTGCGAGGCCGGCAGCGACGACGGCCTGGTGGCGTGCGGCTGGATCGATCCGCCGACGGTCGGCTCCGAATTCCCCGCATGGCGCGTGAACGCCATCGTGCACGCCTGAGGCGGCGCGACGCGTCAGTCGCGCGCCTCTAGCCCGACTGGGTTTCCGCCTGCAGCTCCAGCTCATCCAGCCGGTCCAGCAGGCGGAACAGCGCGGCGCGCTCGGCGTCGTCGATGCCCTCCAGCAGCCTGCGCTCGAAGGCCAGCGCCAGCGGCGCGACCTCGTCGTAGATCCTGTAGCCGCCCTCGGACAGCTTCAGCACCGACCGGCGCCGGTCGTCGCCGTGGATTTCGCGATCCAGCCGACCGGCTTCGAGCAGGCGCGCGACGGCGCGGCTAACCGCCACCTTGTCCATGGCCGTGCGCTGGGCCACCTCGTTGGCCGACAGGCCCGGGTAGCGCCCCAGCACCGCCATGACCCGCCATTCGGTGATGCTGAGCTGGAAGCGCTCGGTGTAGATGCGCGCGATCGTGCCGCTGACGCGGTTGCTGAGCACCGACAGCCGGTAGGGCAGGAAGTGCTCCAGGTCCAGCTGGGCGTGGGCGGGCAGGGTCTGGCCCAGCCTGGGAAATCCGGGGTCGCGCGCATTCATGGTGCGGTATGCCTTGATTATGGTTTCAGGTGAAACTATAAAAGTCGTTTCCGAATTGGCCCGGGCCGGAAGTCCGTCCCCCATCAGCCGGGCCGCCATCAGAGAACAATGCCATGAATGCGCAGCCCAACCTCGGCATGCAGGTCACCACGTTCGAGAACCCGCTCGGCATCGACGGCTTCGAGTTCGTCGAGTTTGCCGCCCCGGCGGGTCAGGGCGAGGCCCTGCACGACTATTTCCGCAAGCTCGGCTTCACCGCCGTGCTGCGCCACAAGACCCGGCCGATCACGGTCTACCGCCAGGGTGGCGTGAACTTCCTGGTCAACGAGGACCCGGACAGCTTCGCGGCCGACTTCGCCGCCAAGCACGGCCCCAGCGCCTGCGGCTTCGCGATCCGCTTCAAGGAATCCGCGCAGAAGGTGTTCGACACCGTGGTCGGCAACGGCGGCGAAGCCATCACCGACAAGGCCGCCAGCCGCGCGGTCGCCGCGCCCGTGGTGAAGGGCATCGGCGACTGCATGCTGTACCTGGTCGACCGCTACGGCGACAACGGCTCCATCTACGAAGGCGACTACCTGCCGGTGCAGGGCGCCGAGGCGGATCCGAAGGGCTTCGGCCTGACCTTCATCGACCACCTCACGCACAACCTGTACTTCGGCAACATGCAGAAGTGGTCGGACTACTACGAGCGTCTGTTCAACTTCCGCGAGATCCGCTACTTCGACATCAAGGGCGTGAAGACGGGTCTGGTGTCCAAGGCGATGACCGCGCCGGACGGCATCGTGCGCATCCCGCTCAACGAGTCGAACGATCCCAAGTCGCAGATCAACGAATACCTCGACGCCTACAAGGGCGAGGGCATCCAGCACATCGCCTGCTTCACCGACAATATCTACGACACCGTCGAGGCGATGCGCGAGCAAGGCGTGGCGTTCCTCGACACGCCGGACACGTATTTCGACGTGGTCGACCAACGCGTGCCCAACCACGGCGAGGACGTGCCGCGCCTGCAGAAGAACAAGATCCTGATCGACGCCGATCCGGAAACCCACCAGCGCAAGCTGCTGCAGATCTTCACCCAGAACGCGATCGGCCCGATCTTCTTCGAGATCATCCAGCGCAAGGGCAACGAAGGCTTCGGCGAAGGCAACTTCCAGGCGCTGTTCGAGAGCATCGAGCGCGATCAGATGCGGCGCGGCGTGCTGTAAGTAAGTGCTTTGAAGCCCCTCTCCCGACGGGAGAGGGGTTGGGGTGAGGGGTGGAGCATGGAAGACCGTCAGAGGGCGAAATTGCCGACGGACACGTTGCGCAGGGCGCGATCCCTCCGAGCGTCGGCCACGGATGCCCAGCGCGTGATCTGGCGAGGGCTGCGAAACAACCAGCTTCCCGGTTTCAAGTTCCGGCGCCAGTATCCGATTCCTCCCTATGTCGTGGACTTCGTCTGCTTGACCGCGATGCTTGTCATCGAGCTTGACGGCTCGCAGCATTCGTACCAGACAGATTTGACCCGCACCCGTTTCATCGAATCGCAAGGCTTCACGGTGTTTCGCTTCTGGGACAACGAAGTGCTGCAGCAGACCGACGCTGTCATCGAAGCGATCTGGAACGCATGCCGCTCCGCCGCCCCTCACCCCAACCCCTCTCCCGATGGGAGAGGGGCTTAAAAGGCTCCGACATGACCATCACCAGCAACGGCTACCAATCCGGTTTCGGCAACGAGTTCGCGACGGAGGCGGTGGCCGGCGCGCTGCCGGTCGGGCGCAACTCGCCACAGCGCGTAGCGCACGGGCTCTATGCGGAACAGGTCTCGGGCACCGCGTTCACCGCGCCGCGCCATGCGAACCGCCGCAGCTGGTTGTATCGCATCCGCCCCGCCGCGATGCACGGCGCATTTGAAGCCTACGCGCAGGCGCATTTCCACAATGACTTCGGCGACGCGCCGGTCTCGCCCGACCAGCTGCGCTGGAGCCCGATGCCGATGCCCGCTGGCGGCGCGGATTTCGTCGACGGTCTGTTCACCATGGCCGGCAACGGTTCGCCCGCTGCGCAGGGCGGCGTGGGCATCCACCTGTATGCCGCCAATCGCGACATGCAGGGCCGCTGGTTCTACGACGCCGACGGCGAGCTGCTGATCGTGCCGCAGCAGGGCCGCCTGCACATCGAGACCGAACTGGGCGTGCTCGACGTGGAGCCGCAGGAAATCGCGGTGATCCCGCGCGGCATCCGCTTCGCGGTGACGCTGCCCGACGGCGAGGCGCGCGGCTACGTGTGCGAGAACTTCGGCGCGATGCTTCGCCTGCCGGACCTGGGGCCGATCGGCTCCAACGGGCTGGCGAACCCGCGTGATTTCCTCACGCCGAACGCGGCCTACGAAGATGTCGAAGGCGACTTCGAGCTGATCGCCAAATTCCAGGGCCACCTGTGGCGCGCGCACATCGGTCACTCGCCGATCGACGTGGTCGCCTGGCACGGCAACTACGCGCCGTCCAAGTACGACCTGCGCCACTTCAACACCATCGGATCGATCAGCTACGACCACCCCGATCCGTCGATCTTCCTCGTGCTGCATTCGCCCAGCGACACGGCGGGCACGAGCAACCTGGATTTCGTGATCTTCCCGCCGCGCTGGCTGGTCGCGCAGGACACGTTCCGCCCGCCGTGGTTCCACCGCAACATCGCCAGCGAGTTCATGGGCCTGGTGCACGGCGCCTATGACGCCAAGGCCGAAGGCTTCGTGCCGGGCGGTGCGTCGCTGCACAACTCCATGACCGGCCACGGTCCGGACGCGGCGACGTTCGAGAAGGCCAGTGCGGCCGATCTGTCCAAGCCGGACGTGGTCCAGGACACGATGGCCTTCATGTTCGAGACGCGCGCGGTGATCCGTCCGACGAAGCAGGCCCTCGATGCCGCGCATCGCCAGCGCGATTACCAGGCGTGCTGGGCCGGGCTGAAGAAGCACTTCGACGCGAAGGCCTGAGCGGGCGCGTTTGCGTTGCGTTAACGCGGTGCGGAGCTAGGCTGCCCGACCGGCCCGGTGCCGTGCATGGAGCGTGCGTGATGAGGGTGGCGACTGCGACGGCCTTGCTCCTGGTGCTGTCGGCCTGCGGTGACCGCGGGCCTGCACGCACGCCGGACGTCGCCACGCCCGCGCCGGCGGTGGAGCCGGCCTCGCAACCGTCCAGCGGAACGCCGCCGCCGCCGCCCGGCGCCGCCAACGGCGCCATGCCGGCCCCCGGTGTGATCGGCTTCGCGGGCTTCGGCCCCGCGCCGTTCGGCTCGACCGAAGAACAACTGCGCATGGCCTGGGGCCGTGAACTGGGCGGCATGAAGCCCGACACGCCGCAGGGCTGCTACTACCTCATGCCGCAACCGCGCACGCAACGCGGCTACCGCATCGCCTTCATGTTCGAAGACCAGCGCTTCGTGCGCATGGACGTCAACGCCGAGGACATCGAGGCGCCCGGCGGCGGGCGCGTGGGCATGAGCACGCAGCAGATCGAGCAACTGTACGCAGGGCACGTGCAGGTGCAGAACCACAAATACGTCGAGGGCGGGAAGTACCTGCGCGTTCCCAATCCGGACGGAGGCGCGGGCGTGGTGCTGTTCGAGACCGATGCGTCGGGCCGCGTCACCACGTGGCGAATCGGCGAGCCGCCGCAGGTGGACTATGTGGAAGGTTGCTCCTGAGACACGGTGCTGGGCGCGGCAGGGCGGCCCGGGCTTAGAATCGAGGGAGTGAGACGTGGAGGGGGACACGATGCTCGAGGCCATTGGCTGGTTCGTACTGGGGCTGGTGCTGCTGGCACTGGGGGGCGACTCGATCGTGAAGGGCGCGTCGGGGCTGGCCCAGCGCCTGGGGGCCTCGCCCTTCGTTGCCGGATTGGTGCTGGTCGCCTTCGGCACGTCGCTGCCGGAGCTGGCGGTCAACCTGCAGGCAGTCGTGCGCCATCAGCCCGCGCTGGCGCTGGGCAACGCGGTGGGCAGCAACGTCGCCAACTTCGGCCTGACGCTCGGCGCGGCCGCGCTGGTCGCGCCGCTGACCGTGCGCTGGCGCGCACTCTCGCCGCTGCTGCTGGTGTTGCTGCTCGGCACGCTGCTGACCATCGTGCTGGGTTTCGACGGCAGGCTGTCGCGGATCGAGGGCATGCTCCTGCTCGTGGCCTTCGTGGCGGTGGTGATGTTCGCCGCAGCGCGCACGCGTCGTGAATCGCCCGAATTGCAAGATGCGATCGCCGCCTTCGCACGCACCAGCACCGATCTGTGGCTCAACATCATCCGCTTCGCGATCGCGGCGGTGCTGCTCTACTTCGGCTCGCGCATGATCGTGCGCAGTGCACCGACGATCGGCGAGGGCATCGGCATGGCGCCACTGCTCACCGGCCTGCTGCCGGTGGCCATCGGCACCGCGCTGCCGGAAATGGCCGCCGCCATCTCCGCCGCGCGCAAGGGGCATGGCGACATCGTGGTGGGCCATGTGATCGGTTCGAGCCTGTTCAACCTGCTCGTGGTGATCGGCGGCATGGCGGCGATCGGAGGCTCCATGGCGCTGCCCGAATCGTTCGTGATGTTCGAACTGCCCGCGGCCGGCGTGTTCGCGCTGATGCTCTACCCGATGCTGCGCGGCGACCTGCACATTAGCAAGGGCGAGGGCGCGGGCCTGTTGATCGCGTTCTTCGCGTGGGTCGCGTTCGAACTGCTGACCATGTACTGACGGGGCCGCGCATCGCGGCCGATATACTGGGCCGATGACGCAGACCCTTCCTCCTTCCGCCTCCGGGCCGATCACACCGTCTCCGCGCGGCGTGCGCGCGCTGCGGGAGTTCTTCCGCCTGGAGGCGGCCGGCGGCATCGTCCTGATCGCCGCCGCGGTGTTGGCGATGGCCGCGGCCAACTCGCCGCTGTCGCCGGCGTACGAGGCGTTCCGGCAACTGCCCGTGGAAGTGCGCATCGGCGCGTTCGACATCGCCAAGCCGCTGTTGCTGTGGATCAACGACGGCCTGATGGCCGTGTTCTTCCTGCTGGTCGCGCTGGAGATCAAGCGCGAGGCGCTCAGCGGACAGCTCGCCAGTCGCTCGCAGCTGGTGTTGCCGATGGTGTGCGCGACCGCCGGTGTCGTCGTTCCGGCGTTGCTGTTCTTCGCGTTGAACCGCGGCGATGCGCAGGCGCTGCGCGGCTGGGGCGTGCCCACGGCGACGGACATCGCCTTCGCGCTCGGCGTGCTCGCGCTGCTCGGCTCGCGCGTGCCAACGGGCATGAAGCTGTTGCTGTCGACGATCGCGGTGGTCGACGATCTCATCGCCATCGTCATCATCGCGCTGTTCTATTCGCACGGATTGTCGACGACGGCGCTGGTGTGGGCGGCCGCGGCGATCGCCGGCATGTGGCTGCTCAATCGGCGTGGCGTCAGGCGCCTGGCGCCGTACCTGATGCTGGGCACGGTGCTGTGGGTGTGCGTGCTCAAGTCCGGAGTGCACGCGACGCTGGCCGGCGTGGTCACCGGGTTGATGGTGCCGCACGGTTCGCGCGAAGGCGTCGCGCGTTCACCGCTGGAGTCGCTAGAGCACGCGCTGCATCCGTGGGTCGCGTACGCGATCCTGCCGTTGTTCGCCTTCGTCAACGCAGGGCTCGTGCTGGAAGGCATGGCACTGGACGACGTGTTCGCACCGTTGCCGATGGGCGTGCTGCTTGGCCTGGTGGTCGGCAAGCCGGTGGGCATCGTCGGCGCGGCGATGCTGATGCGCGCGCTGGGCTGGGCGCGGTTCCCGGACGGCATGGGCTTGCGCGCGATGCTCGGCCTCGGGCTGATGTGCGGCATCGGTTTCACGATGAGCCTGTTCATCGCTTCGCTCGCCTATCGCGATCCGCACCTCTACGACGCGGCCGTGCTGGGCGTGTTGCTGGCCTCGCTCGTGTCGGCGCTCGCCGGCTGGATATGGTTGCGCATGACGCTGCCCCCGATGACAAGAGTGGACTGAACGATGCGGCATGCACTGGTGTTCGGCGCGACCGGACAGATCGGCTTTCCACTGCTGGGCATGCTCCTGGGCGATGGCTGGCGCGTCACGGCGCTCTCGCGCGGCATGCACACCGACGAGCCCGGCCTGCACTGGTTGCGCGGCGAACTCGACGCGATGCCGGCCGTGCCCGCACGCGTGGACGCCATCTTCAGTTGCGGGCCGCTGGACGGCTTCGCACAGTGGTTCGCGGGCAGCGCGATCGAGTGCCCGCGCGTGATCGCCTTCGGTTCCACCAGCGTGGAGGTGAAGCGCGGTTCGGCGGATGCGGCCGAGCGCGATGTCGCGCGTCGCCTGCGCGAAGGCGAGGAGCTCGTCCTGTCCACCGCGCACAAGCGCGATGCGGCGGCGACCTTGCTTCGGCCCACGCTCATTTACGGAGCCGGTCGCGATGCCACGCTCACACGCATCGCACAGCTTGCGCAGCGCTGGGGTTATTTCCCGCTGCCGCGCGGTGCGAACGGCCTGCGTCAGCCGGTGCATGCGGACGATCTTGCATCGGCGGCCTTTGCCTGCGCATCGCAGGCGGCCACACATGGACGTACCTACGCATTGCCGGGCGGCGAGACGCTGAGCTACCGCGACATGGTGGCGCGCGTGCTCGCCTCGCTGACGCCGCCGCCGAAGCTGGTCGAATTGCCTTCGCCGTTGTTCAGTGCCGCGCTGTTCGCCGCGCAGCTGAGCGGACGCGGCACCGGGCTCGGCGAAGCCGCGGTGCGCCGCATGCGCAGCGATCTCACGTTCGACATCGCACCGGCGCAGCGCGATTTCGGTTACGCGCCGCGCAGGTTCCATCCGCGTGCGCAGATGTTCCAGCCGCGACCCGAAGAAAGCTGACGGATCTGCGCCGCGTGCGTGTGCAAGCGCCCGCTGCCTCACAGGAATTGAAGGCCGAACGCGTTGCGATCTCGCACGCGTTGCTCGTTCGCATGCCGCCAGTGGCTGCTTCTTGGCGATGTCGGGAACGCGTACTGCATCGCCGCTGGCGGATGCAGTCCGTCGCGCGAGCGCGGCCGGATGGCTCGCGTTCCGAATTTGTGACGAGGATCATCCTGATCGTTTGCAGTGGATTGCAAAACCGATCGAGCCCTGTTTATGATCGGACCCGCAACGCCAGGGAAGGGGTTTCCGGGCGCATGCCGGAATAAACGGATTTAGGGGGAATGAATGGATTTTCAGCAGTCCGGCGCCCTCGGCGCCTGGTGTAGTGCGGCCTTGCGCTGGTCCCAGCGCCTCGATCAGGCCCGTATCGTCGCTTCCGAATACCACAGCATTCCGCTCGGCAACGAAGCGTCGCGTTCGCGCGCGCCTCGTCGCTGATCGCGCACTCGAGCCCAATCCACCATGCCGCTCTGTCCTGAGAGGCCAGGCTGCGCGCGTGCGCGTGCGTCCGGAACCCGTGACTTCGTCGAGATGACGCAAGGCGCGGGGCCGGCGCGTGCCGTTCCGCTCTGGCGACTGCTTGTGCTGCTCATGATGGCGACGCTGTCGCTCGCCTTCGCTCCGAACTCCCGCGCCGAGACGGCGGTGAGCGGTTCCATCGCCACCGATGCGCGCTGGACGCTTGCCAACAGTCCGTACGTGGTGTCGGGCAACCTGCTGGTGCAGAGCGCCGCGACGCTCACCATCGACGCGGGCGTAACGGTGTACATGGAAGCCGGTGCGAGCGTGAACGTGCAGGCGGGCAGCCTCCGCGCGCTCGGCACCGTGACGCAGCCGATCCGCGTGCTTTCCGTCAAGACACTGCGCGGACAGGCGCCGGCCGCCGGCGACTACGGCACCTGGACGTTCGGACCGGGCGCCACCGCCACCACGCGTCTTGAGCATGTACGTTTCGAGCACGGACGCGGCCTGGTGGTGAACGGTGCTTCGCCGGTGCTGAACTACCTGGACATCCGCAACAGCCAGGGCCCTGCGATCAGCATCGACCTGGCGGCTTCGCCCTCCGGTGTCGGCAACAAGGCCAGCGGAAACGATGTCAACGGCATCGAAGTGCCGGCCGGTGACATCGTCGGCAGCGTCAAGTGGAACCTGTCGGGCATTCCGTACGTGGTGCGTAGCGGCACCGTTTCGGTGGGCCGCTCGCCTGCGGTATCGCAGATCACGCCGGCCACCATCGAACAGGGACAGACCGTGTCCGTGGCGGTCGATGGCGTGCGCCTGGATGGCTTTGCGGCAGGGGCGGTCGACAACAGCGGCCTGACGGTGACGCCGATCAGCGGCGGCTCCTCGTCGCGCTTGAGCTTCCAGCTCAAGGCCAATGCCGATGCGGCGCTGGGGCCCGCCGCGCTGTCGCTGCGCGTGGACGCCGGCGAACTCGTGTTGCCCAATGCACTCACCGTGACGCCGCCGATCCCGGCGGTGACGCAGATCGTGCCCGCGACCGTGATCGCGGGCGTGGGCGTTTCGGAAATCGTCGTCACCGGGCGCAACTTCAGCGCGCAGTCGGAAGTGCTGGTCAACTCGGCCGGACTTCCGACGCAGTACGTAAGTGGCGGCGAACTGCGCGCCACGCTCCCGAACCAGAGCGCCGCCGCGGTGCTGCCGCTGCAGGTGCGCAATCCGCATCCGGCCGGCGGCAGTCCGCCGCTGCTGTCGAACTCGGTGAACCTCACCGTGCAGATGCCGGTGCCGCCGACGGTGAGTTTCGAACCGACGCCGATCGCGATGCCGCCGGACAACAAGGCGCACGACATCACGCTGCGTCTGTCCAAGGCGGATATCCGCGACCACACCATCAACTTCTCGGTGTCCGATCCGGCCAAGGCCACGGTCACTCCGGCATCGCTCACCATCGCCGCGGGCCAGCTCACCGCGCGCGTGACGATCACGCCGCTGGTGCAGGGTTCGGTCACGCTGATCGCGCAGTCGGCCACGCTGGGCAACAGCTCGACGCCGATCTTCATCACGCCTGATTTCCGTGGCATCAACACCAGTTACGCCCCGCCGGTGGGTGTCACCGTCGCCGGTGGTCCGGTGGGCGGCGAAACACGCGAGACCAAGCCCAACAGCCTCGTTGGCGTGGGCGTCGGTGCGGTGCTGGGCGACGTCGTTCCCAATGGCTGGACCGCGGGCACGACGCAGAACCTGCAGATCCTCGGCGCCGCGATCCCCGCAGGCTCGCTGGTTTCGATCGTGCCTGCGGACGGACTCACGCTGGGCGCCGCAACGGTGTCGCCGGATGGAACGTCCCTGAGCGTGCCGGTGACGACGACCGGCGATGCCGAGAGCGGCCCGAGGCGTGTGGTCGTGCGCGACAACAATGGTTCGCTGCTCGCGTTCGCCAACGCGGCCAGCGGGACCGTGTACCTGGCGGCGGGCCTGCCCAGGATCGACTCGATCTCGCCGATCACCGTCACCCGCAACTCGACGGTGTCCATGGTCGTGCGCGGTCGCAACCTGCGTGACGCGAAGCTGAGCGTCACGCCGGGCAGCGACATCGAGATCGACGCGCAGCCGGTGATCAATGCCGACGGCACGGAGCTGACGGCCATGGTGCATGTCGGTTCCACTGCCGCGCTGGGTTCGCGGGCCATGCAGGTGTCCAGCGTCACCGGCACCAGTCCGGCCGACGCCACCAGCGCCAACACGCTGCACGTGGTGGGCGCCATCGAGTCCACGTATGCGTGGACCGCGCCGCTGGTCGGCGTGAGCGTGGGCGAACGCGCACCGGATCCGCAGCAGATCGTGCCGGTGCTGATGCAGCACCTGGGCGTGGTCGTGGGCGCCAGCGCCACCGGCGTGACGCCGCGCACCGGCATCGTGGGTTCGACCGTCACGGTGAAGGTGCAGGGACAGGGATTGCAGGACGTCAACGCGGTGTCGTTCGTGCCGGCGACGGGACTCACGGTGGGCACGCCGACCGTCGCGGGCGATGGCAGCGAGCTGACCTTCCCGGTGACCGTGGCCGCCGACGCGGTGCTCGGCCTGCGCCGCCTGGTGCTCGCCACGCCGGCAGGCCCGATGGCCTTTGCCAACGTCAACGACGGTGCGTTCCTCGTGTCCACGCCGCCGCCGATGGTCGAATCCATCGCGCCGCAGGTGCTGACACTGGGCGGCACGGCGCAGACGCTGACCGTGCGTGGCCGTTACCTCGACAACGTGGTCGACGTGCGCTTCGTGCCGGCCGCGGGCATCACCGTGATCCGTCCGTTCACCGCGAGCGACGGCGGCAACACGCTGGCCTTCGCCGTGCAGGTGGACGCTGCGGCCACCACGGGCCCGCGCAAGTTGATCGTGACGACGGCCGCCGGCGATTCCGCTGCCGAAGCGTCGCCTGCGAACACGGTGGTGCTGGCCGCGCAGACCGGTCCTGCCTACCCGGCGATCATGTCGCCGGCGGTCGGAGTGCGCGTCGGCGCGGGCCAGAGCCAGACCTACGACGGTGCGTTGATCGCACCGACCGTGGGCGTGATGGTGATCGAAGAGCCGTTGCCGCCGCAGCCGGTCGACCTGATGCCGACCGCGAACACCGTCGGCCTGCTGGTGGGCAGTGTGGCGCGCGGCAAGTCGGCCGATGGCTGGCTGCAGGGCGTCTCCGACACGCTGCGCATCCATGGCGTCGATCTGGGACAGGTGACGTCGGTGGAAGCCGTGCCGAGCGCCGGCATCCTGTTCGGCACGGTGTCGGCCAATGCGTCGGGCACCGAACTCGATGTTCCGGTCAGCGTCGCGCAGGACGCGGCCCTGGGCTCGCGCCGCCTGCGCCTGCGCACGAGCAGCGGTGAGGTCGTCTGGCAGTCCGGCGCGTTGGCCTCGTTCGGCATCGGACGCGTGCCGTCGATGGATTCGGTTTCGCCGATCGTGCTCAACACGGGCGAGACCGTGACGTTGACCGTGCGTGGCCGCGACCTCGCCGGCGTCACTGGTGCGGTCTTCACTCCGGCCGACGGATTCACGCAGGTCGGCGCGCCGGTGTGGTCGCAGGACGCAACGGGCGAACAGTTGAAGGTCACCGTGCACATCGCCGCGGGCGCGACGACGGGGCAGCGCGTGCTGCAGCTGAAGGTGCCCGGTGGCGTGACGTCCGCGACACCGAGCGTGGCCAACACCCTCACCGTGGTGGCCGGCCCATGACCCTGCACCGTTCAAGCGCCCACGAATCCGGCGGCCCATGCGGCATGCGCGACGCGCATTGCCGCGATGCCCGGTCCGCGCCGCATGCCGCGGGCGACATCTCATCCCAGCACGACGCAACGCATACCCGTTCAAGGAGCTACACCATGAATCAGCCTCTCCGACTGCCGACGCGCGCATCGTTGGCGACTGCGCTCGTCGTGGCGCTCTTCGCGCCGACGTCCTGGG
Source organism: Lysobacter sp. MMG2 (assembly GCF_016735495.2). Taxonomy (GTDB): domain Bacteria; phylum Pseudomonadota; class Gammaproteobacteria; order Xanthomonadales; family Xanthomonadaceae; genus Lysobacter_J. Next base: position 1,353,842 of record NZ_JAERQY020000001.1, on the reverse strand, counting down.
CCGCTTTCAACAGCGGAAGCACCGGCGCCGACGGGGTCCTGAATCCGACGGTCAACACCGAGATCGAGTTGCCGCCGTCGGGCATCCTCAACTACACGACGGTCAACATCCCGACCGGTGTCACCGTCAAGTTCAAGCGCAATGCCGCGAACACGCCGGTGTACATCCTGGCGTCGGGTGACGTGACCATCGCCGGCACGATCGACGTCCGCGGCGCGGATGCGAAGCACGCGGGCACCTACGGCGACGGCGCGCAGGGCGACGACGGCATTCCCGGCGAAGGCGGTCCCGGCGGCTTCGAAGGCGGACGCGGTGGACGCGACGACACGCAGCAGCGTGCGGCGATCATCCGCGGCGGTGGTGGCCTGGGGCCGGGTGGTGGTGCGGGTGGTGTCGAGGGAGCCGATGGCTGCAACGCCACCACGGGTCACTACAAGTACGCCGGCATTGGTGGTGCTTACGCGAGCAAGGCGCTCAAGGTCTACATGTATCACTGCACGATGACCACGCCCGCAGCCGACCCCTACGGCTCGGCGCTCATGCAGCCCATGGTGGGCGGCTCAGGCGGTGGTGGTGGGCGCGGCGGCACCAACTATCCCGGCTCGGGCGGCGGTGGCGGCGGTGGTGCCGTGCTGATCGCCTCCTCTGGAACATTGCGCGTCACCGGTAGCGTCGACGCGACCGGTGGCGACGGCGGTGGTGTCACCGGCACGGGCGTCGGCGGTCAGGGTGCGGGCGGTTCGGGCGGCGGCATCCGACTGATCGCCACGACGGTGGCCGGTACGGGCTCGCTTCTCGCTGCGGGCGGCTGCATCAACTACAACAATGCGCGACGCCAGCGATGCGGTGCCACCGGACGCAGCGACGAGTGGGGCGGCTCCGAAGGGCGCATCCGCATCGAAGGCGAGTCCATCACCTACAGCGGTACGTCCTCGCCGGCCTACGTTCGCGGCGAGATCGGCGCAGTGTTCCTCACCAGTGTGCCTTCGCTGCGCATTTCCTCCGTGGCCGGCCAGGCCGTGCCGGCGGTGCCGACCGGCACCAACGACGTGACGCTGCCGGCGTCCACGACAGGCCCGGTGGTGGTGGCGTTCGAAACCACCAACGTGCCGCTGGGCAACACGATCCAGTTGCGCGTCGTGCCCGCTTACGGCACGCCCAGCGCGGCGGTCAGTGGCGCGCTTGTCGGAAGCACCGCGGCGGCCACGGCCGACGCGTCGGTGACGCTGCCGCAGGGGCCCAGCGCATTGCAGGCCACGACGACCTACACGGTCACCGTCGCCTCGCTGCAGGACGAAGCGCTCAGCGAACGGTTGTCGCGCCTGGCGCAGAACGAACGCGTCGAGAAGGTCGAAGTGACCGTCGCGCTGGAAGGCGGTGCGCGCGCGAAGTTGATCACCGGCAGCGGACAGACGTTCGAGATGCCGTACGCCGCGCTGAGCGCGATCGGGTTCAAGGGCTGAGCAGACCATGGCCGAGATCACCACCCGACACCCGCAAGCCGCCGCATCGCATGCGCGTAACAGGAGCTACCCCATGAATCAGCAGTTCCGCGCGCCGACGCAGGCGTCGTTGGCGATGGCGCTCGTCGCGGCGCTCTTCGCGCCGACGGCATGGGCCGCGTTCGACAGCGGCAGCACCGGTGCCGACGGCGTGCTCAATCCGACGGCCAGCACCGAGATCCAGCTGCCGCCGTCGGGCATCCTCAACTACACCACCATCAACATTCCCGTCGGCGTCAGCGTCAAGTTCAAGCGCAATGCCGCCAACACGCCGGTGTACATCCTGGCCAGCGGTGATGTGACCATCGCCGGCACGATCGACGTGCGCGGCGAGGATGGAAAGCCGACCGGCACTTACGGCAATGGCGCCCAGGCCGATGACGCCTTGCCGGGCGAGGGTGGCCCGGGCGGCTTCCGCGGTGGTCGCGGCGGCGGCGGCGATGCGCAGCAACGCGTGGAGATCATCCGCGGTGGTGCCGGACTCGGGCCGGGCGGTGGTCCGGGCGGTATCGAAGGCGGCGACGGCTGCACGCCCGCGGGTGGCTACTACAAGTACGTCGGCACGGGCGGCGGCTACGCCAACAACGCCTACAAGTACTACACCACGCACCAGTGCGCCGCGAACTACGGTCCCGCGGGCCTCTCGTACGGCTCGACGCTGCTGCAGCCGCTGGTGGGTGGTTCCGGCGGCGGTGGTGGCCGGGGCGGCACCAACTATCCCGGTTCCGGCGGCGGCGGCGGTGGTGGCGCGATCCTGATCGCGTCGTCGGGCACGCTGAGGATTACCGGCAGCGTCGACGCGACGGGCGGCGATGGTGCAGGACATGGAGGCACCGGTGCCGGCGGTCAGGGCGCGGGCGGTTCCGGCGGCGCGATCCGACTGGTCGCAACCACCGTCGCAGGCAACGGCACGGTCTATGCGTCCGGCGGCTGCATCAACTACAACGGCAACCGGCGCCAGTACTGCGGCTACGACGGCAGGAGCGTCTACGGCGGCTCCGAAGGTCGCATCCGCATCGAAGGCGAATCGGTCACCTACAACGGCACGTCGCAGCCCACCTACGTGCGCGGCGACATCGGCCCGGTGTTCATCGCCAATGCGCCGGCGTTGCGTATTTCCTCCGTCGCCGGCCAGGCCGTCGCGGCGGTTCCCACGGGCACCAACGACGTGAACCTGCCGGACACCACGACCGGTCCGGTGGTGGTCGGATTCGAGACCACCAACGTGCCCGTCGGCAACACGGTGCAGTTGCGCATCGTGCCGGCGTCCGGAACGCCCAGCGAGGCGATCAGCCCCGCCATCACCGGAACCACGGCAGCGGGAACCGCGCAGGTCTCCGTGACGCTGCCACGTGGATCGAGCACGTTGCAGGCCACCACCACCTACACCGTCGTCATCGCCGCGCTGGAAGACGAAGCGCTGCGCGAGAAGCTCTCGCGACTTGCGCAGAACGAGCGCGTGGAAAAGGTGGAGGTGACCGTGGCGCTGCACGGCGGCGCGCGCGCGAGGCTCATCACCGACAGCGGCAAATCGTTCGACCTGCCTTACGAGGCATTGAGCGAGATCGGCTTCAAGGGTTGAAGCAACCGGCATCGGCAGCTGGAAACAACGCAGGCAGGGACGTGCGGTCACCATGAGTCAATCCGAACACACCAGCAGGAAGTTGCGTCGTGGTTCGCGGCGCGCCATCGGCACCGTGTGCATGGCCTTGTTGGCCTGCATGCCGTGGACGACCGGCGCCGCGGACCTCACGCTGGGCGACGGCGTGGTGGTGAAGTTCGGTGACGACGCGCAACTGGTCGTGCGCGACAAGCTTGCGGCCGGCAAGGGCGTGGCGCTGACCAGCGACAAGGACGACAGCGTCGGCGGACAGGCCGGCACCGGCCAGGGCGTTCCGGCCGCGGGCGACTGGCAGGGCGTGCGCATCGAGAAATCGGCGCAGGCCTTTGGCGCGCTCACGTTCGAGGACCTGCGCATCCGCTACGCCGGTGGCGACGAGGGCCGCGCCGCGTTCACGCTGCGCGGTGTGAGTCCGACGCTGAAATACCTGCAGGTGACGGACAACACGAACGGCCTGCGCCTGCTCGAAGGTGCGTCGCCCGCGATCACCGGCTCCAGCTTCTTGCGTAACGGCGTTGGCCTGGATGTGGAACGCAACAGCGCGCCCACGATCGGGTCCACGCAGTTCGCCGGCAATCGCGAACAGGCCGTCGTCAATCGCTGGCCGACGACGCCGGTCCAGGCAACCGGCAACTGGTGGGGACATTCGACCGGGCCGCGCGACGCCGCCGGCAATCCCGCCGGACAGGGCGACGCCGTTTCGGCCGGCGTGAACTACGCCAGCTTCCTCACGGCCGTGCCGCTCATCAATCCGACCGTGCGGCTTGCCGCGCCGGCGACGTACTTCGAACAGCGCCGCATCGCGCTGGAACTGTCGTGCGTGAATGCCACCGAGTTCCGCCTCGCCGAGAACAACGCGTTCACCGGCGTGGCCTTCCAGCCGCTCACCGACGGCCGCGCGAACGTGGAGTTCGACGTTTCCGCCGGCGACGGTCGCAAGACGCTGCACGCGCAGTTCCGCGATCCTACCGGCGCCGTCGTCACGGCGACGCTCGCCGGCGGCGTGCTCATCGACACGCAGCCGCCGCAGGTGGCCATCGCCAATCCCGCCGCGGGCAGCCTGATCAGCGAATCGGTCGACATCGAAGTCAACGCAAGCGACGTCTCCGGCGTTCGCCAGGTGCAGATCCTGCGCGACACGACGGTGCTCGCCACCGACACCACCGCGCCGTATGCGTACGCCTGGAACACCGACAGCGTGTCCGACGGCAACTACGTGCTCAAGGCGATCGCCACCGACGAAGCCGGCCGCGTGGCCGAACACAGCATCACCGTGACCGTCTCGCACGGCGCGCCGGTGCCGGACGTCGAAGGCCCGCAGCTGGGCAACATCAAGGCCAACGGCATCGCACTGGCCGATGGCATGACCTTCACTGGCAACAGCACGCTCGCCCTCACCGCGAGCGACCGCAGCGCGATTTCGCGCATCGAGTTGCTGCTCGACGGCGTGGTCGTCGCCACCGCGACGGGCACCAGCCAGTACACCGCGCTGCTCGACCTTGCCAATGTCGCCAACGGCGTGCATGCGCTGGCGCTGCGCGCGTTCGACTCGCTGGCCAACCAGAACACGGTGACGTATTCGATCACCGTCGCGCATGCGCCGCCTGCGGCGCCGACGCTGACGCAGCCCGCCAACGGCCTGGTCACGCGCAACGCGGCCCTGACCGTGTCCGGCAATGCGAAGGCGGGCAGCAGCGTGCAGGTGCTGATCAACGACGTCGCCGCGGGCGACGCCGTGACCGCCGGCAGCGATGGCCGCTTCGCCGCGCCGGTGACCCTGGTCCCGGGCGAGAACCAGCTGCGCGCCACCGCGACTGACCAGCACGGCACCAGCGCGCTGTCCGCAGTGGTGAGAGTGACGCTGGACGTGACCGTCCCGTCGGCGCCATCGGGCCTTGCGGCCGCGCCGATGACGGGCGGAAAGATCCGCCTGACCTGGGCCGCGGCCAGCGACACCAACGTCGTCGCGCACGAGATCTACCGCGCAGGCAACGAGTTCGCCGCCATCGGCGAAGCGCAGAAGCTGGTTCGACTCACCGCCTCGGCCATCGCCTACGAGGACGCACCGGCGGCGGACGGCCAGTACTTCTACCGCGTGGTCGCGGTGAATGCGGCCGGCACGCCGAGCGCGCCGACCAACATCGCCAACGCCACCATCGACCGCACGCCGCCGGCCGCCGAGCGCGTGGAATACACGCCGCAAGGTGCCTACGACGCCAACACCCAGACCTACGGCCAGGGCCGCGTGGACTTGCGCGTCACCGTGAGCGAGCCGCTCGTCGGCACGCCGTACTTCAGCATCGTGCCCGAAGGCGGCCTGCCGGTTCCGGTGGACCTGATCAAGCGCGACGACACGCATTACGAAGGCACGCTGACGCTGGCCTCCGGTGCGGGCAGCGGCGTGGCCAACGTGCTGTTCTCGGCGCGCGACCTGGTCGGCAACCGTGGCGTGGACGTGCGCGAGGGCGGTTCGCTGCGCATCGACACCGTCGGGCCGGAGCTGGTGCAGATCGCGCTGGATCCGCAGGCGCCGATCAAGGCCGATGCCGATCGCGAGATCACCGCGACGCTGAACTTCAGCGAGGCGCTGCCTGCCGGCAAGACACCGGTGGTGCGCTACCAGCTTTCCGGCAATGGCCGCACGCCGGTCGCGACCGGTGCGCCGGAGCGCATCGATGCACAGACCTGGCGCGTGCGCTTCGAGCTGCCGGCCGATGCCGGTCAGGCTTCGCCGGAACTGCTGAGCCTGAGCCACCAGTCCGAGGACGCACTGGGCAATACGTCCAGCCGCGTCACCGCCGCCAACGAAGCCCAGGTCTATCAGGGCGAGTTGCCGGCGCTGAACGTACCGCTCGGTGTCACCGCATCGGCGCTGCCGGCGGGCCAGGTGCGCCTGCAGTGGCAGGCGGTCGAAGGCGCGACGGCTTACCAGATCTACCGCCAGGCACCGGGCGAACCGGCGCTGGTCGAGCGCGTCCGTGCCACGCAGGCGCAGACGACCGACAGCACGACGATCGATGGCCTGTATCGCTACACCGTCGCATCGGTGCGCACCTCCAACGGCCAGGAAACGCTGAGCGGCCAGTCGTCCGTCGCGCAGGTCACCACCAGCCGCACCGCACCGGGCGCACCGCAGAACCTCGCGCTGAGCCTGATTCCGCAGGGCGTGCTGGCGACGTGGCAGCCGCCGGTCGGCACCGCGCCGGCAAGCTATCGCCTGTACCGCGCGGCGACGGCGACGATCACCTCGGTCGCCGGCCTGACGCCGCTCAAGCAGAACATCAAGACCACGCAGGTGGTGGATGCGGTGCCGTCGCAGGACGAACACGCCTACGTCGTGACCGCGCTCGACGCGGCCGGCAACGAATCGGCGATCTCCAACTCGGTCTACCTCAACTTCAGCCTGCTGCCGGTCAAGACGCTGCACGTCGATCAGCTCGGCACCGCATTGCCGGTGCTGGCCTGGACGCCGAACGGCAGCGGCGCGACGGGCTACGACGTCTACGTCGGTGAAGGCGAAGCGCGCTTCAAGCTCACGACGCAGCCGATCACCGCGACCACGCTCACCGACACCGGCTACACCGGCGGCGAGCGCCGCTACACGGTGGAAGCCGTCGACGCCAACGGCGTGCGCATGGCGCGCGAGATCCTCCTGCCGAACGCCTCGCTGCAGGTGGTCGGTGGCCTGCCGCTCAAGCGCAACGTGATGAACCGCCTCAACGTGCAGGTGACCAACCTGTCGTCGGCGGCGCTCAACGTGGCCAAGGTCGTGGCGAAGGTCGGTGCGCGCGAGTTCCGCTCGGAAGCCTTCGCCCTGGGCGGCAACGCCACCAAGGTGGTGCCGCTGGTGGTGGGCGGTTATCCGGACCTGCCGAATCCGGCCGCACTGACGCTGCTGCTGGAGAACGAAGCCAGCGAAGGCGAGCGCATGCGCATCGGCCGCGATCAGCAGGCGTCGGTGGTCGACAGCGCGCTCGTCGTCGGACTGGATGCGGAAGGCTTCACGCGCGGCGCCACCGGCAAGGTGCGCCTGACGGTGGAGAACACCTCCGACGTCGAAGTCGAACTGCTCACCGCGCGCAACTCCGGTCGCGACGCCTCCAACGAGCTTCGCCTGAAGCTGATGGACAACGACGGCAACCTGCTCAGCACAGTGCCGTACCGCCAGGCCACGGGCGCGGGCGTGATCACGCTGGCGCAGGGTCAGACGGTGGCGCGCATCGCACCGGGCCAGCGCTACGTGTCCGACGTGTTCCAGATGCCCGTGCCCGCAAGCGCGCCCGATCGCGTGCGCCTGAAGCTGGAGGTCGACAAGCTGCGTTACAGCACCGGCCAGGCCGAAGAAGTGGCGATCCCGGGCATGGGCAGCGAACGCGCGGTGGATCTGGTGGAAACGCCGTACTCCGGCGAGATCACCTCCGTCGATCCGGTGGTCTCCTTCGGCACCGGCGATATCACGATCCGCGGCCGCGCCGTCGATCGCGCCTCGCAGGCGCCGGTGCCCAACGCACCGTTGAAGATCGCGTTGAACCAGGAAGGCTTCGAGCGCCTGACCGACGTGATGACCGACGCGGAAGGCGGCTTCCGCTACGTCTTCAAGCCGACGCTGACCGACGCCGGTCGCTACCGCGTGGGCGCGATCCATCCGGACATGACCGACCGTCCGGAGCACGCCAGCTTCACGATCAACCGCATCCAGATCACGCCGACGCCGTTCAAGCTGACGGTGCCGCGCAACTACGCCTATCGCATCGACTTCCGCGCGCGTTCGGGCACCGGTTCGCAGGCCAGCAACCTGCGCGTGATCTACGCGCCGGAATACCAGCCCAGTGGCACGCTGGCGGCGGGCATCAAGGTGCTGCTGCCGGATCCGATCAGCATCGCGCCCAAGCAGGACCTTTCCCTGCCGGTGAGCGTGTCGGGCGACAACACGACCGCGCCGAGCGGGCGCGTGGTGCTGGCGGTGGTGAGCGATGGCTCCGGCGCGACGCCGCTGGCGCTGCTCAACGTCGACTACACGCTGACCGAGGCCAAGCCGGCGCTGTACGCCACGCCGAACTACGTCGAAGCGGGCCTTGCGCGCGGACAGACGGCGCTCGAGCAGGTCGTGTTCGAGAACAAGGGCTTCGTCGCGATGAGCGAGGTGGTCGTGGACCTGCTCGACAAGAGCGGCAACGCGGCGCCGGCCTGGATCACGCTGGCCTCGGGCCGCGCGCTGGGCAGTATCGGCGTCGGCGAGAAGCGCACGGTCGACGTCAACGTCGCACCGGACGCCAACGTCGCCGAAGGCATCCACGAGTTCGTGCTGCGAGTCTCCGGCGCCAACCTGCCGGCCGAGACCGTCAACGTGTTCGTCTCGGTCACGCAGTCGGGCATCGGCAGCCTGCTGTTCAAGGCGTCCGACATCTACACCGCCACGCGCGACAAGAACGGCAACCTGATCCCGGGCCTGGCGGGCGCGCGCATCTTCCTGCAGAACGAGGCGGTGGTCAGCCAGAGCTTCGAACTGCGGACGGACGCCTACGGCGAGGCCTATTTCCAGAACCTGCCGGCCGGCAGCTACCGCTTCAAGGCCAGCGCGCAGAACCACCAGGAAGCCGGCGGCCGCGTCTCGGTCAAGCCGGGCCTGACGGTGAACCAGTCGGTGTTCCTGGAATACAGCCTGATCCAGGTCGAATGGTCGGTGCGCGAAATCACCATCGAGGACCGTTACGAGATCACGCTCAACGCGACGTTTGAAACCGACGTTCCCGCGCCGGTGGTGGTCATGCAGCCCACCAGCATCAACCTGCCGAAGATGGCGCCGGGCGAAGTGTTCCAGGGCGAGCTGGTGCTGACCAACTATGGCCTGATTCGCGCCGACAACGTGGTGGCTCGCCCGCCGGGCGCCGATCAGTACTACCGCTTCGAGTTCCTGGTGCAGCCGCCGACGAGCCTGGAAGCCAAGCAGCGCGTGCGTCTGCCGTATCGCGTGATCGCGCTGCGTCCGTATGGCTACTACGGTGGCGGTGCCGGCGGTGGTGGCGACGGCGGTGGTGGAGACGACGGCGGCGACGATGGCGGCTCTGGTGGTGGCGACGGCCCCGGCGGCATCGATGCTGGAACCGGCACCGGCGGCAACGGCTCGAGCACCGCCCCGGGCGGCAGCGTCAGCGGCACACCGGGTTGCTACACCTACACAGTCCGCTATCCGGTGAGCTGTCGCTACGTCTGCGCCAACGGCGTGATGAGTGAGAACTGCGGTTCCGCCGCCAACTGGTTCTACGTCGACCGCAGCGCATGCCCGGTGGGAACGCCTGCGCCAAGCCCGGGCGGAGGCGGTGTGGGCGGCGGTGGTTGGGGTGGCTCCGGTGGCCCGGGTTACGGCGGCATACCGGGCGTACCGCTGTGCGCCAAGGGCTCCGGCGATTGCGACAACCCCGGTGGCAACGACGACAAGGAGGGCGGCGAATGATGCCGCCCCGCTGGATGCAGACGCCCGCGCGTGGGCGCGAACGAACGATGGAAGGGAAAGAAGGGATGCTCACGAATCTGGGCCGCAAGTTGCTGGCGACGCTGGTGTTGTTTGTCGCGACGTTCAGCGCTCATGCGCAGACGCAGTTCCCGCTTGGCAGCAATGGCTGGATGGGGCTTGGCAATCGCAACGGCGATTTCTTCATTGAGCAGGACGACCTGAGCGTGAAGGTGCCCGGCGGCTACGTGCGCATCAACCGCGACTACGACGGCAAGCAGTGGGTGTTCAATCGCCAATGGTCGGGCCTGGGGCGTCCTTCGTACAACAAGGCGATGTACCCCTCGATGGGCGCCTTCTTCAGTTGCACGGTGGTCGACGGCGTCAGCAGTTGCGATAACACCGCCAGTTCAGGCAGTGCCATCGCCATCGGCAATCCGGAGAACGAAGTCCAGCAGACGCGCATTCCGAACGATCCGTTCTTCGGGCGCGATCTGGAGGGACGGCCGGTGCCCGACCCCCACGCCGCCGAGTTCGTTGCACGCAATGGTGTGGGTTTCAGCCGCAGTACCGACGGCACTTCGTGGGTGAGCAGCAAGCATCCGCGCTTCGTCGTGCGTCCGCAGTCGGTGCCGGTGTTGCCGGCGAGCAATGGTGCCGACGCGCATCCTGCGCCCGGAAAGCCCGGGGCCGGCGGTACGCCCACCACCCTGGTCAACGGTTTCCGGTGGATCGACCGCAGCGGATCCTGGATCGAATACGACAACATCGGCCGCATCACCAGCTACGGCGATCGAAACAACGTCAGGGTGTGGTTCCAGTACGGCAGCCACGGACAGGTCGAGCGGATCCTGGACGACAACGGTCGTACCGTCTTCACGTTGCTGTACTCCAACGGCAGCGCGGACTTCATTACCGAAGTGCGCGACCACACGCCGCTGGACGGCAGCATCCGTCGCGTGAAGTACCAGTACGACGGCGACGGCCGCCTTCGTAATGTCGTCGACGCGCGCGGCAACACGACTTCGTTCGACTACGGCTCGCTCGATTCGCCGGCCTACGACTACAACGGATCGTTCGGTGCGCCAGATAGCGGCGGGTCCGGCGCGCCCATCGGTGCACGCGCCTCAAGCGCGGCGATGCTGCTCGTCGACACGCGCCGCAAGGTCACCAAGGTGACCGACGCAGAAGGTCGCGTCACCGAGATCGGATATGGGGTCACCGCGCGCATGGGCCGAGTCAAGGCGCCCGACGGAGGCCTCACGGAGTTCGACTACGGCTACGACAAGCTGAAGAAAGAGTTCAGCATCACGGTCAGGTACCCCCAGACTGAGGGCGGCCGCAAGATCGAGACCTTCCGTTTCGACCAGGAAGGTCGCCCTGTCACTCGCGAGGCCAATGGCAAAGCGCTGATGACCTCGACGGGAAGCGGCCGCTCGATAACCTACATCGATGAGCGCAACGGCAGTACGCAGATCCAGCGGGACAACTTCGACGAAGTTACCCGGATCGCGTACGCCGACGGGACTTCGAAGAGCTACGCCTATGAGGCGGGCTCCACCGACGTCCGTGAATTCACCGACGAAGCCGGCACGATCTGGCGCAACCGCTGGGACGGTCGCGGCAATCTGCTCGACGTCAAGGCAGCCGCAGGTCGACCGGAAGAGCAGGTCACAGAGTACGTCTACAACGCGCGAGGCGAAGCCGAGCTGATCCGGCGCAAGGGCGGATCGAATCCTGACGGGTCTACCGACGTCGACACCGAAGTGCGCATGACGCGCGACGATAACGGCAATGTCAGCGAAGTGCTCGATGGTGAGGGAAAGCGGTGGACGTATGAGTACGACAGCCAAGGCAACCTGACCAAGGCGACGAATCCGCTTAATCATCAGTGGGCGTATACCTACGACGTCCACGGCAACCTGTTGACGGAGACGGACCCGAACCAACACACGGTCACCTACACATATGACCGAACGGACCTTCCGCTGACCATCACCGACGCGCGGGGAAAGATCACGCGAATCGGTTATGACGCCGCCGGGCGCGAATCCAGCATCGCCAACCACTATGGCGAGACATACAGCGATCGCTTCGATGTTGCGGGTCGCCTCTCCGCATCGAGCGACCCGATCGGGCAGACCGCGGGGTTCTCATATGACGCGTTCGGGCGGCTGACAAAGCTCAAAGATGGCGAGAACTACGAGACGCTGCTCGATTATGTCGAGGGCGATGGCGCCGATCGGGGTGGACGGCAACCGGGAAAGATCACGTATCCCACCTTTCAGAGGCTGTTTCGATACGACGACCGGAAGCGACCCTCGCTGCAGACCGAGGTGCTTCCAGACGACTCTCTGACCATCGGTTGGACCTATGACGCTGTTGGTCGCGTCCGGACGCAAACCGACCCCAATGGGCACACCCGGTCGTTCGAGTATGACGGGCTCGGTCGAATGGTGTCGGCGATCAGTGAAATCGGCGCGACGGTTAAGTTCGGGTATGACCATCGCAACAACTTGGTGAGCTTCACTAACCCGAGGCAGAAGGTCACACGGATGGCCTACGACGGCCGTGGCCTTCTGGTTAGCGAAACCAACGCGCTCGACCAGACGACTCGCTACGTCTACGACGATGCCGGAAACCTGGTCGAGATGCATCGCCCCAACGGTGTCACGGTCAAGTATCAGCATGATGCAGCACAACGTCTTGAGCAAAGCCAAGCGTTTGGCACTGACGGTTCATTGCAAGGGGCGCACTCCTATCAATGGGATGCAGCCGGAAACCTGAGCGGCTGGACGACGGGCCGTGCCAGCAGCGTTCTGGAATATGACGACGCGGACCGCCTGCTCGGCGAGACAGTTCAGGTCGATGGGGTAAGCCTTAGCCGTCGTTACACCTACTACGCGAACGACCAGGTAAAGACCTACACAGGCCCGGACGGGATCACGCTGACGTACTCGTACGACAAGAACGACCAGCTGAGCCGGGTCGAGATTCCTGGCGAGGGGTCGATCAGTGTCACCGAGTGGAGCTGGCTCGCGCCGAAGAAAGTAGTGCTGCCCGGTGGCACGGTTCAAGAGATGGAGCGGGATGGGCTTCTCGGTCTCACGCGGCTGCGCGTGAAGAGTCCGAGTCAGGCCACTTTGTTCGAGCTGGAAAATCGATTCGGAAAGCTGCGTGAGCTGGGCAGTCGAGAGACAGACGGCAAGATCACGCAGTTCGAGTACGACGAGGCCGTTCGCCTGGTCAAGACTGATGCGCAGTTCATCGGGGGGGGCAGCGAGACGTATGTCATAGACAAGGCCGGTAATCGTGAGCAACAAAGCACGATATCGGGCACTTGGGAGTACGACGACGCCAATCGTCTCCAGCGCCGCGGTGATGTCAGCTATGACTACGACAGCGCCGGCAATCTCATCCGGAAGGTCGATGCGCGGCTGAGTGAGCCATTCCGGACAACCCGCTATGTCTACGATGGCTTCAACCGCCTGGTCGAAGTTCGCGACGGCGCCAATGCACTGGTCGCCACTTACGCGTACGACCCCTTCGACAATCGCCTGGCAAAGGAGGTGTTTGTCGATCGAGCCGGCTCGATCCCGGGTAAGACGCTTTTCCTTCAGGCAGAGGAAGGCCTGCTTGCCGAAGTGGCTGCAGATGGCAGCGTCATTCGCGGCTACGGATGGGATCCGAGTGGCACTTATTCGACCTATCCGCTGTTTCAGCGGGCCGACGGCGACTACTACTACTACCATAACGACCACCTTGGCACGCCCTGGCGCGTCACCAACCGTGAAGGCGGAATCGTATGGTCCGCCAACGACTACACCGCATTCGGTACGGCGAAGATCGCGGCAGGAGCCCAGATCACGCAGCCGTGGCGTTTTCCGGGGCAATACTTCGATGCCGAGACTTCGCTGCATTACAACCAGCGACGCTATTACGAGGCTGAGGTTGGTCGTTACATCACTGAGGATCCCATCGGGTTCGATGGCGGTCCGAACTTCTATGCATACACAGGGCACTCGCCAACCAATCGGATCGACCCGACGGGCGAGGCGTTCATGCTGGTGCCGATTGGCTGGAACGCGGCAAGGGCCGCGGCCGGGCGGTACGCTACCTGCCTGGTCGAATGTGCCGTCGTGGATGGCGTTTCGGACCTGATCAACAACCCCTGCGACATCGATGTAACGGACTGCCTCAAGGATTGCCTCTGGAGCCTGGTTCCGATTCCGTGCAAGAAGCTCGCTGCGCTTTGGGGTGGTGTGCAGGGTCTATGGAACAGTCTGTTCAACAGTTTCCCCGGCGCCACCGAAGTCGCGACGCCCGGAGGGCTGAGGCGGATCGAGGACCTGCGGCCAGGGGACAAAGTCCTGGCCTACTCGGAATGGGCGGAAGAGACACAGGTTGAGGAAGTCACCAACCTGATCCTGTCGCATCACGAGCAGACGATCGTGACGCTGTGGTTGAGCTCGGGTAAGCAACTTGAAGTGACGGGCGGTCACCCGTTGCATACTCCCGACGGCTGGCGCGCAGCTCAGCTGCTGCTGGCGGGAGGGCAGCTCGATGTGAAGGGGCCAGACGGCAAGCTGGCCACTGTCGGGATACTGCGCGTAGAACAGCGGAAAGAGACGGTTGCGGTCTACAACCTGGAAGTAGCCGATTCCCACACGTTCTACGTTGGCGAAGATGGAGTCCTTGCACATAACGTAATGTGCAAGGGCAAGGGCTCGCGGAATCCGAAGGTTCGGGATGCCGCGGCAAACGGTCGGCAGAAGCACCGCGAGTTCGCCGACAAGGTTAAAGCCAAGGAAGGATGGCAGTCTGAGCCGCAGCATTTGGTCGATCCGAAGACCGGAAAGAAGGTTGTTCCCGATGCACTGGACAGGTCCGGTCGGCCTATCGAACTCAAGCCGAACACGCCTAGTGGCCGTCGAGCTGGACGGCAGCAACTTGACGCATACGAACGTGCGACCGGCAAGCGTGGACGAGTTGTTTACTACTGATATGAATCTCGATACCAGGTTTGATCAAATTATTAAGGCCGGAATCACTCCGGTCCTGGCTGTGCATGGTTTCAAGAAGCGGCGCTATGTGTATGAGCGGAAGGAAGGCTGCATTTCGTACATAGTCGACTTACAGCGCAGTCAATGGAGCAATGCGTCCGCCCTGGATTTCACGATGAACTGTGGAGTCCATATCCCGGGTGTGATCTCCATGTTTGCCAACCGCCCAGACCCAAAGAATCCGAAGATCGTTGACTGCTGCGTAGGAAGCCGTCTGGGCATGTTGAGCCCGGACCACAAGGACAAGTGGTGGAGCGTGACCGCCGAGGATTCGGGCCATGCGCCCGATGACCGCTTGAGCGAGGACCTGCGCGCTGCTATCGAGGGCCTGGCTCTTCCGTTCCTTCGCCTGTTTCCCTCGCAGTTGGCGGTCGCGGAGTTCCTCTCGGACGTTCCTCGCGAATACCGCCAGGTGTTTCCCATGCATGAGGCTCAGCGACTCGCTTACGCGGCGATCATTTTCAGAATGGTCGGCGACTCCAAGGCTGGGTCGGCATTGGAGTCGGCCGTTGCGCTTGCGGCGGGGTCTCCGCTCGAGTCCACGTTAGCCACATTGGAAGAGTCAATGAGATCCGGACGTTCAGGGGGATAGCCGGCTTTTTGGGGCGACTTCACCAAGACGCTGACAGGCACAGGGACTCGGCGGGGATGAGGTGTGTCGCCGGTGAAGACGGTGTCAGAGGCAACTCGGCGGGATGGAAGCCGAGCAGGGGGAAGGTGGTCTTGGCAAGGCTGCCCTATGCAATCACGGAAGTAGCTGTTCAGGGGAAGGAACACGTGCAGACAACACGGATGGGCGCCTGGGGCGCGTTGGCGTTGTGGCTTGGCCTGCTTGCATGCGCACCCGCGCACGCACAGGAGACCGTATGCGCGCGCGTCAAGATCGAGATCAAGCAGGAGCTGACGCTGGAGCGGCAGGCGTTCGACGCCGAGCTTCGGATCACCAACTCGCTGCCGGTCACGCCGCTGACGGAAGTGCTGGTGGAGGTGAAGGTCACCGATGAGACCGGGCTTCCCGTGCCGATCACGCAGGACCCCAACGACCTCAGTGCGAAGTTCTTCCTGCGCCAGACGCAGAAGCAGAACATCGACAACACCACCGGCAGCGGACAGGTCGCGGGCAGCACCACGGCGTCGGTGAACTGGATGCTGATCCCGGCGCCCGGTGCGGCCGGGACCACGCCGTTCGGCAAGCGCTACCTGGTGGGCGCGACGTTGCGCTACCGCTTCGGCACCGAGACGCACGTGCTGGAGTTGAACCCGGACGCGATCACGGTCAAGCCGCTGCCGTCGCTGACGCTGGACTACTTCCTGACCCGCGACGTGATCGCGGACGATCCGATGACCGCCGAGATCGAGGCGCCGGAACCGTACACGCTGGGCGTGCGCGTGAAGAACTCGGGCATGGCCGCGGCGAAGGAACTGAAGATCAACTCGGCGCAGCCGCGCATCATCGAGAACGCGCAGGGCCTGCCGATCAGCTTCGTCATCATCGGCAGCTACGTGCAGGACCTGCCGGCAAGCAATTCGCTGCTGATCAACTTCGGCGACATTGCGTCCAGCAGCAGCAAGATGGGCCGCTGGCAGATGGAGAGCAACATCGCCGGCAAGTTCGTCGACTTCACGGCGACTTTCACGCATTCCGACGAACTGGGCGGCGCGCTGACCTCGCTGTTGCAGGCGACCAATGCGCACCTGCTGCTGCGCGACGTGCGCGTGGACCTGCCGGGGCGCGACTTCGTGCGCGACTTCCTGGCGCTCGACGGCACCGCGCTCAAGGTCTACGAGTCGGCCGGTCCGGATAGCGAAGTCACCGACCGTTCCAACGAGGCCGGCCTGGTCGCGGCCGGTGGCGGTTATCGACTGACGCTGCCGCCGACGCAGGGCTTCTTCTACGTGCGCAAGCCGGACCCGTACCGCGGGCAGAAGGCGCTGGGCCCGGTGATGCGCGCCGACGCCAAGGCGATGGCGGTCGAGAACGTGTGGCTGTCGAAGACCAAGAACGCCGATACGAAGCAGTGGGAGTACTGGTTCAACGTGTTCGACGTGAACTCGCCGGGCACCTATGAAGTCGCGTTCAACGAGCTGTCGAGCGATCCCAAGCCGCCGGTGCTGCAGTTCATCCCGGATCGCGTGGTGAAGGAAGGCGATCAGATAGGCTTCCTGGTGGAAGCCTCCAGCCCGATGGGCCGCTCGGTGACGTTGGCGGCCGAACCGTTGCCGACGGGCGCGACCTTCGTCGACCAGGGCGGTGGCCTCGGCATTTTCGACTGGGTTCCGGCCGTGGGGCAGGCGGGCGATTACCTCATCAACTACCTCGCCAGCGACGGCAGTCTGTCGGGCACGCGTTCGGCGAAGATCCGCGTGGAATCGAAAGAACCGCCGCCGGGCCCGGCGATTCCGGTGCTGTTCGCGCCGCTGGCCGGTGCCGAAGTGCCGGCGCTGCGTCCGCAGTTGCAGGTGGTGACGGGCGAGGCGAGCAACGATCCCACGCGCAACGTGCACTTCGAGCTGTACGCCGACGCGGCGATGACCGAGAAGCTCGGCGAAGGCACCGTGGTCGAGAACCCGGTCTCCGGTCAGCCGACCGGCTGGCAGCCGTCCGATGACCTGGACGACAACCGCCACTACTACTGGCGCGCGCGGGCGCTCGCCGAGGGCGACATCAACAGCGCCTGGGTGGAAGGCTCGTTCTTCGTCAATCTGTTCAACGATGCGCCGGACAGCTTCAACCTGACCGCGCCGGCGGCCGGTACGGAAGTCGATGCGCTGACGCCGATCCTGTCGTTGACCAATGCGCAGGACCGCGATGGTGATGCCATCACGTATGCGTTCGAAGTGTTCACCGACGCCACGCTGGCGCAGCGCCACGACGCCGTGGCCGGCCTGGCGCCGGATGCGAGCGGCACGACGTCCTGGACCGTGCAGGTGCCGTTGGCCAACCACGCGACGTACTACTGGCGTGCGATCGCCACCGACGAGCACGGCGCGCAGACGATGACGCCGCTGCGTCCGTTCACCGTGCACACCGGCAATGCGGCGCCGTCCGAGCCGTCGCCGGTCAGCCCGGTCAACGGCGTGGACGTCACCACCGCGGGCAACGCGATGCTGGTGGCCGCCAATGCGAACGACGTCGACGGTGATGCGCTGACCTACCGCTTCGAGATCGACACGGTCAGCACGTTCGATTCCTCCAACCGCCGCGCGTCCGATGCGATCGCCGCCGGCAGCGACGGCACGACGCGCTGGACGGCGTCGGAACTGGTCGAGAACACGCGCTACTTCTGGCGCGTGAAGGCCAGCGACGGTCGCACGGAAAGCGCATGGGCCGGCGGCGAGTTCCGCATGAACGCGGTCAACGAAGCGCCGGGCACGCCGGTGCCGGCCAACCCGGGTGCCGGTGCATGGGTCTCGACCCTGCATCCGACCTTCGAGTCGCATCCCGCGACCGATCCGGACGGCGACCTGCTGCGCTACCGCTTCGAGGTCTATCGCGACAGCGCGTTGCAGGCGCTGGTATCGAGCGGTCTGGTCACCGGCCTGAGCTGGCAGTCCAGCGGCGCGCTGGCGGACAAGGCCACGCATTACTGGCGTGTGCGCGCGGAAGACGCATCCGGTGCCGCGAGTGCGTGGTCGCCGACGATGACGTTGTTCGTCAGCACCGGCACCTACGTCGCGCCGACCATCGCGCTGTCCAAGCCGGCGACGCTGGTCGATGCACGCGACGGCAGCCCGGTGATCGCCTGGGAAGGCAGCGGTCCGGCGATCGAACCGACCGTGGCGTTGTATTACGACGCCGCCGGCTCGGGTTACGCCGGCACGCGGATCGTCGACGGCCTGCGCCAGGACGCAGGTACGCATTCGGGCACCTACGCCTGGAACACCGCGGGTGTGCCGCCGGGCGTGTACTCGATCTACGGCGTGATCTACGACGACAAGGGCATGGGCCGCGCCTATGCGCCGGGCAAGGTGGTGGTGCCGTCGCCCGCGCAGCAGGGCACGATCGTCGCCACGCCGCGAACGAGCATGAACCTGCGCGAAGGCAAGGACACCGGCAGCATCGCGGTGAGCCTGGGGCGTGCGCCGACGGCGGAAGTCACGGTGCCGGTCAGCGTCAACGACGCAAGCGAGGCCTATGTCATGCCGCGCGAGCTGGTGTTCACGCCGGCCAACTGGTCCACGCCGCAGTCGGTGACGGTGGTGGCCGTGCACGACAAGGTGCGCGACGGCGACCAGCCCATCACGGTGACCGTCGGCAAGGCGGTGAGCGTCGATCCGGACTACATCGGCGTCTCGGCCGCGCCCGTCAACGGCACCGTGGTCAACCAGGACTTCGACATCAACATGGGCCTGGCGATCACCAGCTACCAGCTGGTGAGCAAGAAGCGTGACTGGTTGACCGGTTTGTGGACCTACCGCTACCGCCCCGTGTTGACTAACATCGGCCCACGCGTGGGGGGTGTGTTCGCGATCGTGGACAAGGCACCTGGCTTCACAGTGCTCTGGGGGGCACTGACCTACGGCGCGGTCGACCAGAACGAATCGGTGGTCAGCAGCCAGGACATCATCCTGGTCGGCCAGACCGATCTGGGCAGCCAGCAGCCGCCGTTGTCGTGGATCTTGAGGGGATGGTGATGGGCAAGGGAATGCGCCGTGCAGCGGCGGGCTTCACGCTGCTGGAACTGCTGGTAGTGGTGGTGATCATCGGCGTGCTGGTGGCCTATGTCGCGCCGCGCTACTTCCAGCAGATCGGCAAGTCCGAGCGCACCGCTGCGCTCGGGCAGATCGATGCGCTGCGCAAGGCGATCGACGCCTACTGGCTCGATACGGGCCACTTCCCATCATCGGAGCTGGGCCTGTCGTCGCTGACGACGCGTCCGGAAGGCGAGAAGAAGTGGAACGGTCCTTACCTGCAAGGCCGCGTGCCGCCCGATCCGTGGGGGAATGCGTACGTGTACCGCGTGCCGGGCACGTCGGGGGACTACGACCTGTTTTCGTACGGCAAGGACGGACGACCGGGCGGCGAAGGCGATGACGCCGACATCGGTGTCGATAGCGAAGGCTAAGGGAAGGCCAACCACAACAAGAGCAAGGGGAAACGTGGGTCGCGACAACGGCGATGGGGATGCCGGACGCGGATCACGGGAATGACGGAACGGGGGGAACCATCGTTGCGCGGGTACAGGCACGGCATCCGGCGGGCCCGCCGTGATGCGTGCCATGGCACGCGCGGCGGTGGTCGCCAGGCAGGGGCATAGGCGTCCGAAGGACGCGCCAATGAAGGTCGGTTCGTGAAGCATCGGGTGTTGGTTTCCATCGCTGGGCAGTCGCAGTGGCTGGACGTGGAGGCGGATTCGATCGGCGCCGCCACCGCCAAGGCGCTGCGCATGGGCGGGCGCGTGTTGCGCATCGAGCCGGTGATGGAACGGCGTGCACCGGCGCGGGTGTCGTATTCCCCCACGGTCTTCCTGCAGGAACTGCTGACGCTGTTGCGCGCGGGCCTCAACGTGGTCGAGGCCATGGAGGCACTGGAACGCAAGGAAGCCAACGCCGGCTTCCGGCAGGTGCTGGGCCGTCTGCTCGGCGGCCTGCGCGAAGGCGTCCCGCTGTCGCAGGCGATGGCGCGCGAAGGCCTGTTGTTTCCGCCGGTGCTGATCGCCGGCGTCGCGGCCAGCGAAACCAGCGGCGGTCTGGCGGACACGCTGGACCGCTATCTCGCCTACGACGCCAAGATCAACCAGATCAAGCGCAAGGTCGCGGCCAGCGCCATCTATCCGCTACTGCTGATGGGCGTGGGCGGCGCGGTGATCCTGTTCCTGGTCGCCTACGTGCTGCCCAAGTTCAGCGTGATCCTGGAGGGCAGCGGGCGTCCGGCCGGCGGCGCGACGGCCGTGCTGCTGCGGGTGGGCGAGTTCATCCAGCAACACCCGGTGCTGTCGGGTGCATTGCTGGCCGCCGCCGCCGCGGGCTGCGCGTGGCTGGTGGCGACCGAGCGCGGACGTCGCGCGGCGCTGGCGCAGGCGACGCGCGTTCCGGTCCTGTCCGACATCTTCGTCACCATGGGCCTGTCGCGCCTGTACCGCACGCTGGCGCTGCTGCTCGACAGCGGCATCCCGCTCGTGCAGGCGATGGACATGGCGCGCGGCATCGTTACGCCTGCGCAGTCGGACGAACTCGCGCTGGCCATCACGCGACTGCGCGCGGGCCAGATGTTCACCGAATCCCTGGCCGGCACCAGCCTGATACCGCCGATCGCCGAAAGCCTGCTGCGCGTGGGCGAGCGCGGCGGCGCGCTGGCGGAGATGAGCGGCAAGCTCGCCAACTTCCTGGACATCGCGCTGGACCGCAAGGTCGATACCTTCTCGCGTCTGTTCGAACCGTTGCTGATGTCGGTCATCGGCCTGGTGATCGGCGCGATCGTGCTGATGATGTATTCGCCGATCTTCGATCTGGTGGGGAGCGTGGGCCGGTGAACGTGGACGTCACTCCGCCGCGGCCGGAACTGCGCGTCGACCAGGTGCGCGACGTGCGCACGCGCGCGCTGACGGCCGGACAGTCGTGGCTGCCGATGCTGCAGGACGAACTCGCGCTGGACGCTGCGATGTTCACCGTGCTGCTGGGCGAGTTGTCCGGCGTCGAGCCGATGCCGTCCGTGGAGTTGTACGCGGCCACGCCGGACTTCGACGTCGCCGCCTACGTGGAATGCGCGCGTCGCGATTGCGTGGTGCTGCGCGATCCGCAGCGCGGGCTGAGCCTGGTGCTGGCCGATCCGTTCGCGGAAGACACCGTGCAATGGGCGCAGTCCGCGATCCGCGAGCCTTGCGCCCTGCGGCTGGCGCATCTGGACGAACTGCGCGCGTACCTGGCCCAGGCCGAGCAGACGGTGCGTGCGACCGAAGGCAGCGTCGGCGGCCTGGGCACCGTCGATGCCGTCGGCGAAGACGAGCTGCTGTCGCTGGAGAAGATCGAGGCCGACGCCAGCCCGGTCGTGCGCGTGGTCAGCTCCATCCTGTACGACGCGCTCAAACAGGAAGCTTCGGACATCCACCTCAAGTCCACGCCCGTGGGCATGAGCGTGAAGTTCCGCATCGACGGCGTGCTGGTGCCGGTGTCGGACGTCAGCGGCGCGGACACCGCGCAGCGGATCATTTCGCGCATCAAGGTGATGTCCGAGCTCGACATCGCCGAGCGGCGCGTGCCGCAGGACGGCCGCTTCCGCGTCAAGGTGCGCGACGGGCAGGTGGACTTTCGTGTGTCGATCATGCCCAGCATCCACGGCGAGGACGCCGTGCTGCGTCTGCTCGACCGCAGCACGCTGACGGGCAGTCGCGACCAGATGCTGCAGTTGGCCGACCTGGACCTGGCGCCCGATGCGCTTTCGACGCTGCGCAGGCTGGTCGCCCAGCCCTACGGCATGGTGCTGGTGACCGGCCCGACCGGCTCGGGCAAGACCACCACGCTGTACGCCGCCATCGACGAGATCAACAGCGGCCACGAGAACATCATCACCATCGAAGACCCGGTGGAGTACCAGCTGCCGGGCGTGCTGCAGATTCCGGTCAACGAGAAGAAGGGACTGACGTTCGCGCGCGGTCTGCGTTCGATCCTGCGTCACGACCCGGACAAAATCATGGTGGGCGAAATCCGCGACGAGGACACGGCGCAGATCGCCGTGCAGGCGGCGCTGACCGGCCACCTGGTGCTCACCACCGTGCATGCGAACAACGTGTTCGACGTGGTCGGGCGACTGCTGCACATGGGCGTGGACCCGTACAGCATGGCGTCCGCGCTGGTGGGCGTGTGGGCGCAGCGCCTGCTGCGCGTGAACTGCACCGAGTGCGCGCACGCCTATCAGCCCGATGCGGAAACGCTGGCGATGTCCGGGCTGGACGCTGGTGAACTGGTCGGCAAGCCGTTGCGCTGCGGGCGCGGCTGCGGCCATTGCCGTGGCACCGGTTACAAGGGCCGCCGCGTGGTCGCCGAGTACCTGGTGATGAACGACACGCTGCGCGAGCTGGTGGCCACCAAGGCGCCCGTGACCGCATTGCGCGCGGCCGCAGCGCGACAAGGCGGCGGAAGTCTGCGTGCGGTCGCGCTGGATCTGTTCTTCCGGGGCGACACCACCCTGGCCGAAGTCAACCGCGTCACCTTCGCGGAGTAATCGTCGTGCCAAGCCCTCCCATCCACCTCTACGTCGCCAGCACCACGTGGGTCGCCCTGCGACCCGGCGACGCGGGCGGCGCGATCGCCGGCGAGCACGGCGGTGGCGAACCCGATGCGGCGGAGTGGGCGCGCATCGTGCAGACGCTGTCGACGCACTTCAAGGCGATCGGCACGGTGCGCCTGGTGCTGTCGGCGCGGCTGTGCCGCTTCCTCGTCGCGCCGTGGGTGTCGGACTGTTTCACCGGCGCGTCGATCCGCGCATCGGTGATGGCGATGTTCGCCGGACACGAAGTAAGCGACACCTCGCACCACGTCGAGATCGACTGGCCCGCTTACGGGCAGCCGGTGCCCGCGGTCGCCTATCCGCGCGCGCTGGTCGAAACCGTGCGCAACGCGCTGCAGACCGGCGGCGGCCGCGTGCAGTCCACGGTCGCCAGCGTGGTGCCGGTGCTGCGGCGCTACGGTGGCACGCTCGCATCGACGGCGAGCGCGCTGCTCGCATATGCCGAGGACGACGGCATCACCGGCATCACCCTGGAGCGGGGCCGGCTGGTGCAGGTGGAAACCCTGTCCGCGCAGGGGCACGGGCTGGCTGATGCGACGCTGTGGCTGTCGCGCAAGCGTTTCGCGTTTGCCGACGACAACGCGTTGCATTGGCTGGGTTCGGCCGCGCCGCCGGACGCGTTCGCCGGCACGCTGTTGCCCGTTCAAGGCGATGCGCCGGCATCGGCCGGTCATGCACTGGTGGCCGCATGCGCATGAGTCTTCTGCCGCGGATCGAATGGCGCCTGGGGGCGCAGCGGCCGGGTGCCCTGGCGTGCGCTCTGCTCGCATGCGTCGTGCTGACAATCGGCGTGCTCGCTTATGCGCGCTCCGGCGTGGACGCACGATTGCAGCATCGCGAACGGCAACTGGACAAAGCGATGCAGCGCCGCCCGGCGGCGACTCCGCGTCGCGCTCCGCCGAGCGAACAGCGCAGTGCGACACAGGTGCGTCAGCTCCAGTCGCAGATCGCGCTGCTCAATCGCGACTGGGTGAAGCTGCTGCAGGAGATCGTTCCCGCCAAGGGCGCGGTGCGCCTGCTGGGCGTGGACGTCAACGCAACCACCGCCGCGATCCGCATCACCGGACATGCCGGCGATTCGGCCGAAGCGAACGCCTACGCGGAGGCATTGCAGGCGCGCGGGCACGGGCTGCACGACGTGCGGCTGCTGTTGCTGGAGCGCAAGAACGGCGGCATCCATTTCGAAGTGAGCGCGCGATGGGCGCAGTAGACCCGCGGAAACTGGTGTGGGCGCTCAACCGTGGCTACCTTCGCCACGGTGCGGTGTTCGTGTTGGCGGTGGCCGGAGCCGTCGTCGCGCTGGGCCTGATGCTCTCGCTCGCGCTGGACGCCCTGCGTTTGCACCGTACCGAGCAGGCCCTGAGCGCACGCCTGGAAGCGCTTCGCGCCGCACCGCAAGCGATCGCCCAGCAGGCTCCCGACGATGCCCTGCCGTTGCCGGAGCTCTCGCAGCGTTTCCACATCAACCGCCGCATCCTCGATGCCCTCAGCTCGGCGGCAGTGGCGCCGGAGCAGATCCGCTTCAAGTTCGAGAACGTCGACGACGCGGGCTTCGTGCGGCAGACGGCGGTGTTCACGCTCAAGGCGCCGTGGAGCGAGATCGCCAAGGCGCTGGCGGCATTGCAGGCCTCGGACCGCTCGCTCTACATCGCCCGACTGCGCCTGGAACGCGAGCAGCCCGGCGATCCGCTGGTCACCGCGGAGCTGCAGGTCGCCGTCGCGCTGACCACGCCGGCAAGCGAGGGAGATCAGGCGCCGTGAAGCGCTACTTCCGGCCAATGGCGTATTCGTCGATCGTCCTGGCGGCGCTGGCGCTGTTCGGCGGCGAGTCGCCGGCCGACACCACGACGGTGGAAGCGGCGCCGGTGCGCACGACGACGGCCCCGATCGCGCGCGCGCAACGCAAGTCCGAACTGCCCACGGTGCAGGAGCGCGAGAGCGATGCGTTCCCCGCTGCGTTGTTCGCGGCTGACGCCGCGCCGCCGACACCCGTACCCGCGCCAGCTGCGCCTGCGGCCCCCGTTGCCGCCGCGCCGGCCGACCTGAAAGTGCTGGGCTGGATGCAGTCCGGGTCGGTGCCCCACGTGTTCGTGGAATGGAACGACACCAGCTACACGCTCAAGCGCACCGAGATGGTCGAAGACCTGTACCGCTTCGACGAGATCGGCGGCGGCTTCGCCAACTTCACCTATATGCCCACGGGGGAATCGCGGCGCTATGCCGTGAGCGACCCCGCGCTGCTGGAATGATCGAGGTAAGGATGCACACACGTTATGCGCGTCGCGCGCGGGGAATGCTGGTGCTGGCGGCCGCCGTGCTGCTGGCCGGCTGTGGCGCGGCGGGACAGTTCCGCAAGGCCGACCGCTTGTTCGAGGACGGCGACTACGTGCAGGCGGTCGCCCAGTACGAGGCCGTCTCCGCGGCCAGTCCCCACGATGTGCGCTACCGCCAGCAGTATCTGTTCAAGAAGCGCCTTGCCCTGGAGACCCTGTTCCGCGACGGCGAGCGCGCGCGCCAGCAGGGCAATTTCGCGCAGGCCGAGGGCGCGTATCAGACCATCCTGCAGATCGAGCCCGGCAACAGCGCGGCGCAGGAATGGCTGCGTCGCCTGGCGGCGATGCGTCGGCACAACGAAGAGTTGATGAAGATCGACGAGCTGATTGCCGCCGGTGAGCTGGACCAGGCCGAGGAGCGCGTGCGCGACGTGCTGGCCGAAGCGCCGGACAACCTGCGCGCGCAGAACAGCCTGGACCGCATCCGCACCGCGGTGGCGAGCAAGAAGGCCCGGGAGGACACCCTCGGCGAGCAGTTCCGCAAGCCCGTCACGCTCGAGTTCCGCGATGTGCCGGTGAAGACCGCGTTCGAAGTGCTGTCCAACGCGTCGGGCATCAACTTCGTCTACGACCAGGACATCCGCCCGGACCTGAAAGTCACCGTGTTCCTGCGCAAGACGCCGCTGGACGAGGCCATCCGCATGATCGGCCTGTCGACGAACCTGGAAACGCGGCCGCTCAACAACAACTCGGTGATGGTCTTTCCGCGCACGCCGCAGAAGATCAGCGATTACCGCCAGCTCAACATCCGCACGTTCTACCTGGCCAATGCGCAGGCCAAGACCGTGGCGGAAACGCTCAAGACCATCCTCAAGAGCGAGAACCTCGTCGTCGACGAGAAGCTCAACATGCTGGTGATGCGCGACAGCCCGGACGCCATCCGCCTGGCCGAACGCCTGGTCGCGCTGCAGGACATTGGCGAACCGGAGGTGGTGCTCGATGTGGAAGTGCTGGAGGTCAAGCGCTCTTCGCTGCTCGACATGGGCATCAGCCTGCCGGACGAGATCGCGTTCTCCGTGGTCGGGCCGGGGCAGACCAACACCGCATTGCCGATCAGCCAGCTGCGCAACCTCAACTCCGATTCGATCTTCGCCACCGTGCCCAATGCCACGGTGAAGCTGCACGACGAACGCTCGGACGCGAAGATCCTCGCCAATCCGAAGATCCGCGTGAAGAGCAAGGAGAAGGCGAGCATCCTCATCGGCGACAAGGTGCCGGTGATCACCTCCACGTCCACTTCGACGGGCTTCGTGTCGGAAACGGTCAACTACGTGGACGTGGGCCTGAAGCTCGAGGTCGAGCCCGCCGTCTATGCCGGCGACGAGGTTTCGATCAAGGTGAGCCTGGAGGTCAGCAACCTGGTGCGCGAGATCGTGACCAAGTCGGGCACGCTGTCCTACCAGATCGGCACGCGCAACGCGCAGACCGTGCTGCGCCTGAAGGACGGCGAGATGCAGATCCTCGCCGGCCTGATCAACAAGGAGGATCGACAGGTCGCCAACGGCTGGCCGTTCATCTCGCGCTTCCCGATCCTCAACCGCATCTTCGGCACGCAGAAGGACGACGTTCAGAACACCGAGATCGTGCTGTCGATCCGGCCGCGCCTGGTCCGTGGCGTGCGTCATGCCGGGCTGGACGAGATGGAGTTCGAGAGCGGCACGGCTTCGTATCTGCGTGGCCGCAATGGCGCGCCGCCGCCGGCCGAGCCGGAAGCCCAGGCGCCTGCCGCGACGGCGCCGACCGGCGCGGGCGCGGCGTCACCGGGCGCCGCCGTTCCGTCGGCGCTGCCGTCCGATGCGCCCGCGCAGGCGCAGCCCTTGCCGCCTTCGTCCAACGTCCTGCTGGACTGGGCAGTGCCCGGCGAGGTGCGCGCCGGCGAACAGTTCACGGCGGTGCTCAACATCAGCGCGTTGAAGGCGATCGAGCAGCTCCCCGTGCTGATCGGTTTCGATCCCAAGGTGCTGCAGGTGGTCGGCATCGAGGAAGGCATGTTCATGTCGCAGGGCGGCGGCCAGAGCACGCTGACGCAGCAGGTGAACCTGTCGGACGGAAAGATCGTCGCCACCGCGACCCGTCAGGGCACGGCGGTATCGGGCCAGGGCACGTTGCTGCAGATCAACTTCAAGGCGCTGGCCGCGGCCGACCGCACCGACGTGCGCGTGCTGTCGGCCACGCCCGCGCCGGAACAGGTCGGGCCTGCGCGCACCGCCGGCGTCGCGATCAAGGTCCGATGAGCCGGCGCCGCGCCGCGGGTTTCAGCTTCATCGAACTGATGGCGTCGCTCGCCATCATGGCGGTGCTGCTGCTCATCGCGGTGCCGGCGGCGCGCATGGCGACGCAGCGCTACCGCGAGGCCGAGCTGCGCACCGCGCTGGCGCAGATCCGCGGTGCGATCGATCGCTACAAGCGCGCGGCCGAGCAGGGCAGGGTCGAGGTCGAAAGCGGCGCCAGCGGCTATCCGCCGGACCTCACGGTGCTGGTGGAAGGCGTGGAGGACGTGAGCACGCCGGAGCGCAAACAGCTGTACTTCCTGCGGCGTTTGCCGCGCGACCCGTTCTACGCGGGAAGCGAAGCATCGCCGGAGGACACCTGGGGCCTGCGCAGTTACGACAGTCCTCCCGACGATCCGGCTCCCGGCGATGACGTGTTCGACGTGCACAGTCTTTCCGACGGCGTCGGTCTCAACGGTGTTGCCTACAAGGACTGGTGAGCGATGGATGCTTCGCGTCGACGTGGATTCAGCCTGATCGAACTGCTGGTGGTGATGGCGATCATCGCCGCGCTGGTGACGATTGCCATGCCGCGCTACCAGGCGTCGGTGCAGACGGCCCGCCTGACCGCGCTCAAGGAAAACCTGCGCATCCTGCGCGCGAGCCTGGACCGGTATTACGAGGACAAGGGCGTCTATCCCGAATCGCTGCAGGCGTTGGTGGAAGCCAATTACCTCAAGGGCGTGCCGATGGATCCGGTCAGCGAAAGCGCGCAGAGCTGGGTGCTGGTGGACGATCCCGAAGGCGAGGTCGATGGCATCGTCGACGTCCGCAGCGGTGCGCAGGGCGCAACGCCCGATGGCGTGGCTTACGCGGAACTGTGACCGTGCGACGGCAGTCGGGATTCGCCTACCTGTTCCTGCTGTTCCTGCTGGCGTTGATGGCGGTCTCGGCGCTGGCGCTGGCAAGCATCCAGCACATCGACCGGGTCCGTTCCAACGAGGCCGAGCTGCTGCGCATCGGCGACGAGTTCAGGCGCGCGATCATCCGCTATCGCGATGCCGGGATGCCGCGTGCTTATCCGCGCACGCTCGAAGAGTTGTTGCTCGACCGTCGCATGGGCCGCAACCAGCGCCACCTGCGCAAGATCTACGCCGACCCCCTGACCGGCAAGGCGGAGTGGGGCCTGGTGCTGGAGCAGGGGGCCATCGTGGGCGTCCACTCGTTGTCCGAACGCGTCCCGCTGAAGGTCTCCGGCTTCGATCCGGATGACGCGGACTTCGAGAACGCGCTGCGTTACGCCGACTGGGTGTTCAGGGCGAGTCCCGTCCCGGCCGAAATGCGCCTGCCGGGCCGGCCGCCGTCATCACAGCGCGCTGCAGGCGGTTGACTGCGCGGGACCGGCGGTCCGCTTCTGGTCCTGGCGCAGGTGCGTATGGATCAGGGCGACGAGTCGATCGCGGTCGCCGGTCCAGTACAGCACCGGCCCGCCTTTGCCATCCAGTGACGCTTCCAGCCGTGCGCTCGGGATGAAGGTGTCCGCGATCAGGACCTTCCTTCCGGTCGAGCCTTTGGTGGCCTGCCGGATCCGGTGTTCGGACAGCACCGGGGCATAGCCGTCGCTCAGCGCGACCGCGGAAACGTTGCGGTCCGACAGCGCGGCCGATACTTCCGCATCGGACAGGCGGCTCACTTCCAGTCGTTCCGCACGACGCTGCACCTGCGCCCACGCGGCGATGCCGCCGTCGATGATCCTGAAATTCTTCAGGCCTTCATCGCGCAGGCGCTTGCACAGCAGGAAGGCGTCGGAGCGGAACTTGCCGCCGTCGTAAAGCACGACCGCGCCGGGACGGTCGCGAAGCAGGCGGGACACTTCGGCCACGCTGGCGTGTTGCGCGTCGGGGATGTGGAAGGACGCGTAGTCGCTCCGGCTGCGCAGGTCATAAAGCACCGGCTTCGCGCCAAGCGCGCGCGCATCGATCAGGCAGGTTCGGTCCTCGGGCGCCAGCGGTGCCTGCGATGGCGATGCAGGTGCCTGCGCGGCCGCCAGCGGGCAGGTGGTGGCCGCGATTGCCGACGTCGGCAACGCGAGTGCGAAGGCGAGGGTGCACAGCGTGGCCGCAAGAAGCGGGCCTTTGCGGTGTCGAGCGGGTCCAGTCATTGGCGTGCGATATCGGTTCCGTCCTTGAAGCGGATTCTACGTGCCGTCGGTGCGGATGCGCGCTCGGCGCATCGCCGCTCCCGCAAGCGCGTCAGATCTCTTCCGCCGCCGGCGCGGGCCGCTGGCGGCGCAGTGCGCGCAGTGCGATCAGCAGCACGCCGCCCAGCACCATCACGCCGCCCAGCAACAGCCGCGGGCCGGGCCGGTCGCCCCAGAACGCGATGCCGAGCCCGATCGCCAGTACCGGCACCAGCAGCAGCCACGGCGTGACCTGTGCGACCGGGTAACGCTGCACCAGCACGTAGTACAGACCGTGCCCGAGCAGCGAGGACACGAACGCGGCGTAAGCCGCGCCCGTCCACGCGACCCAGCTCACCTCCGGCAATCGCGCCAGCGCGCCCGGCTCCAGCCAGGCACTGATCGCCAGCAACGGCAGCACGCTGAACACCGCCGTCCAGCCCTGCTGGCTGTAGACGTCCATGTCGCGCAGGCCCTTCATCAGCACCGTGCCGATGGCCAGGAACGCCGCCGACACCAGCATCAGCAGCAGCGACATCGGATGGTCGAGCACCATCGGATCGAACCCCAGCACCAGCACGCCGGCGAAGCTGATCGCGATCGCCAATCCCGTGCGCCATGCGAAGCGCTCGCCCAGCCACCACCACGCCAGCAGCGTGGTCATCGGCACGTAGCTCTGCATGACGATCGCGGGCGAGGAGAGGTCGCCGGCCAGCTTCAGCGCGGTGAAGCTCAACCCGAAATGCAGCACGCCGATGCACAGGCACACCGCCAGCAGGCGCGGCCACTGCCCCGGCGCCGGTCGCTTGACCAGCCACATGAGCGGCAGCGCGAGCAGCGCGAAACGCAGCGCGGTGAACAGGAACGGCGGGATCTCGCGCATCGCCAGCGCGGAGGTGAGGAAGTTCACCGCCCAGGACAGGACGACGATGAGGACCAGGATGAGATCGCGGGCGGGCATGGGGGGCTGGGGAGGTGCGCCGACGGAGGTTCGTGCGGCGGGGGAGAGCGCTTTCGCGCTGCGAGTATTTCAGCTTCGCATGCGGAATTTCCAGACGACTCTGATGGAGGGGCGGGGCGGGCACGCACAGCCTGTGAAGCGGGTCGTCTGCGCCGTCGTTCGACGCCACGCAGGCGGTCCTGCATTTCCATCACTCCCGGGAGAATCCATGAAGCACCTGCTGATCACCTTGATGTGCGGCCTCGCGCTGACCGCCTGCGCGAAGAAGGAAGACACCAACGCCGCCAACCCCACCGCCACGCCTGCCCCCGCCGCCGCTGCACCCGCCAACACCGGCCTGCCCGCCGAGTGCGAGGACTACATCAACCGCGTGAAGGCCTGCGTGGCCAAGTCGGGCGGCGAGGCGGCGGCGGCCCAGTTCCAGCAGATGCTGGACCAGTCGAAGGCGCAGTGGGAAGCCACGCCCGACAAGGCCAGCCTGGTCCCGTCGTGCAAGGCCGCGAACGACCAGTTCGCGCAAACCGCCGCGATGCTCAAGTGCGAGTGACCCGCTGACGGGCATGCCGGAGCGGCGCCTGCTGCTCCGGCATCGCACGCGTTTGGCGAGAATTGATCCACCTCAAACCTTCGGTTCCGGCCGTCATTAGAGTCCCGTTGTTTTTGGGGGCGCGATGGCGACCATTCTTTTCGACCAGCCCGGCCACCGTTGCATCGCCTTCAGCGATCTGGTGCGCGGCGACGACGGCGTACAGGCCAACCAGTTCCTGATCCAGCACGGCGCCCACAACGCGCTTCTGGATCCCGGCGGTGCGCTGCTCTACAACCCGCTGATCCTGGCGATGGGCGAGTTCGTCGCGCCGACCGATGTGACCTGGTTGCTGTGTTCCCACCAGGACCCGGACATCATCGGTTCGGTCGACAAGTGGCTGCTCTACACCAACACCACCGTGGTGTGCTCGAAGCTGTGGGGCCGTTTCGTGCCGCACGTGGTGCCGGGCTACCTTCGCAATACCGGAAGCGACCGCTACCTGCTGCTGCCCGACGAAGGCGGTCGCATCCCGATGGGCGACAGCTTCGTGCGCGCGTTGCCGGCGCACTTCATGCATTCGGTGGGGAATTTCAGCTTCTTCGATCCGATCAGCCGGATCCTGTTTTCAGGCGACGTCGGCGCCTCGATGGTGCCCAGCCGCACGCCGTATGCGTTCGTCACCGACTTCCACGCGCACGTGCCGCGCATGGAAGGCTTCCATCGGCGCTACATGGCGTCCAATCGCGTCACGCGCCTGTGGGCGCGGATGGTGCGCGAACTTGCGCCTGCGATGATCGTGCCGCAGCACGGGCTGCCGATGCGCGGCGAGGAAATGGCGAGCTTCCTCGACTGGCTCGAAGGCCTGGAGTGCGGCGTGGACCTCGTCGGGCCGGCGGACTACCGGCTCTGACCTGGCCTCAGTAGCGGATGCCGGCCTTGCGCAGCAGCTTGGACAGCACCCACGCCGGACCGATGAGCAGATAGGTCAGGTCGGTGAGGAAGCTGGGGCGCTTGTTCTCGAAGCGCTTGCTGTGGCCGATGAACTGTCCGATCCACGCCACCACGAACACGCCGACGGCCAACCACAGCAGCGTCGCGGTGCCGAAGCTGTCGTGGATCCACTTGGTGAGCAGGCCCATCAGCACGTACATCACCAGCATGGCCAGGCCGAGCATGCGCGAGGCGCGGTAGTAGAACAGTACGGTGGCCAGCATCGCCGCGCCGGCCCAGAAGCCGGCGCTGAACCACGTGCCCGGTGCGGGGATGCACCACAGCAGCGCGATCACGCTCCACAGGATCGCGGGCACGCAGATCACATGGATCATCTGGTTGGTGGCATTGCGATGGTCGGCCGAGTAGTGGGCGAACCAGCGGTCGATGGGGCGTTCGACGGACGAGTGCGATTCGGTGGCGGTGTTCATGGCGACCCCTCCCAAGGCCCATGGACGTCCGCGCTCAGTGCGCGGAGGACCTTGAGAATAACTGGATCACCGCCACGCCGGCGACAATGAGGCCGATCCCGGCCAGGGCGGGCAGGTCCAGCGGCTGCTTAAGGACGACCCAGCCGATCAGGGCGATCAGGACGATGCCGGCGCCCGACCAGATCGCGTAGGCCACGCCGACCGGCACGGTCCTGAGCACGAGCGAGAGGAAGTAGAAGGCGATCGCGTAGCCGGCGGCGACGACCAGCGAGGGCCCGGGTCGGGTGAAGCCGTTCGAGGCCTTGAGCGCGCTGGTGGCGATGACCTCGGCGGCGATCGCGATGGCGAGGTAGAGGTAGCCGGGGGTCATGGATGCCTCAGCGATAGGTGGCGCCCGGTGCCCAGTATTCCTCCAGTGCCGTCATCGCATCGTCCGTGTACGTCGAACGGGGGTCGAAGGCCAGCAGGTCGAGGAACTGCAACACCGCAGCCTCCTGTTCGGGCGAGAGCGTCGCGAATCGCGGAGGAACGCGATCCGGCGGCCTCAGCGAGAAGAGCAGCGTGTCGGTGGATGGCGACGGAGCGTGATCCCGGAATCGATCCAGCGCGTGGCGCATGAGGATCGGCAGGTAGTGC
This sequence comes from Lysobacter sp. MMG2, assembly GCF_016735495.2. GTDB lineage: Bacteria > Pseudomonadota > Gammaproteobacteria > Xanthomonadales > Xanthomonadaceae > Lysobacter_J. The sequence continues at coordinate 1,320,709 of NZ_JAERQY020000001.1, read as the reverse complement.
CGCCAGGACGCCGGGTCGAGGTGGTGCTGTCCCCAGCAGTTTTCCTCGAGATACGCCGCGTCGGGCGTGTCGAGCGCCGCATCCCACGGCGCAGGCGGCCCGTAGTCGTCCAGCGCATTGCTTCCGCGCAGCGTGATCGTCGGCGGATCCGGACGCTCGCCGAACGCCGCCGCGATCAGATCCCTCAGTGCCGCCTCTTCGCAGATCGGCGGCTCCTTCATGGGCTCAATCGACCGAAATCCCCGCCAGCTTCATCAACGCTTCGGCGTACTTCGCGCGCGTGCGATCGATGACCTCGGCCGGCAGGTTCGGGCCCGGCGGCGTCTTGTTCCAGTCCAGCGTTTCCAGGTAGTCGCGCACGAACTGCTTGTCGTAGCTCGGCGGGCTGGTGCCGACTTCGTACTGATCGGCCGGCCAGTAGCGCGAGGAGTCCGGCGTGAGCATCTCGTCCATCACGTACAGGCGGCCGTCGGCATCCAGGCCAAACTCGAACTTGGTGTCGGCCAGGATGATCCCGCGCTCGGCCGCGAAATCGCGGGCGAACTTGTACAGGCGCAACGTCGCGTCGCGCACCTGTTCGGCCAGGTCTGCGCCGACCGTGCGCACGGCGGTGTCGAAGTCGATGTTCTCGTCATGGTCGCCGACGGCGGCCTTGGTCGACGGGGTGAAGATCGGCTCGGCGAGTTGCTCGGCCTGGCGCAGGCCGTCGGGCAGGGCGATGCCGCTGACGCGACCGGTGCGCTGGTAGTCCTTCCAGCCGCTGCCGATGAGGTAGCCGCGCGCGATGCATTCCACCGGCACGGGCTTCAGGCGCTTGGTCACCACCGCGCGCTTGCCGTACAGCGCGGCGTCCACGCCCTGCGGCAGGACCGAAGCGACGTCGATGCCGGTGAGGTGGTTGCGGATGATGTGCTCGGTCTTGCCGAACCAGAAGTTGCTGATCTGGCAGAGCATCTCGCCCTTGCCGGGGATCGGGTCGGGCAGCACCACGTCGAAGGCCGAGAGCCGGTCGGTGGCGACCATCAACAGGCATTCGCCGGCGCCGGCGGGCAGTCGGTCGGCGGGCAGGTCGAATACGTCGCGGACCTTGCCGCGATGGCGCAGGTGGAGGCCGGGAAGGTCGGACTGGAGCAGGGTCGTGGACAACGCAGGAATCCCCGATGGGTGCATGGAGTCCCCGCCTGACGCTCGCCTTGCCTCGCGCGCGTGCGCGACAGGGCCGGCCAGTGTACGCCGGCCGGCGGCGGCGTGCAGGTACACTGTCGATGGACCTAAACAGGCGGCCGCGACCCCGCGGGAGGACGATGAAACGCTGGTACGGCAAGCTGCTCGGCTTCTTCGCGGGCGCCGCCCTGTTCCGCACCAACCCGCTGTTCGGGGCCCTGGTCGGGCTGCTGATCGGCCATGCCTTCGACACCGACTGGTTCAAGCTGCGCCGGGACAACCCGTATGCCGCGCTGGGCCTGACGTCGGATGCGACCGATGCCGAGGTCGACCAGGCCTACCGGCGCCTGATCGCCCAGTACCACCCCGACCGCATGGCCGGCGCCGCGGCCGAACTGCGCGAGCACGCCGAGCTCAAGGCGCGCGAGATCAACCAGGCCTACGACCGCATCAAGACGATGCGTCGTGGTCGATAGCGTCCGCTCCACCGTTCTCCCCGCTCCCGAGACTTCCCTCATGCAATCCACGGTCATCGCCCCGTCCATCCTCTCGGCCAACTTCGCCAAGCTCGGCGAGGAGGTCGACAACGTCCTCAAGGCCGGTGCCGACTGGGTGCACTTCGACGTGATGGACAACCACTACGTCCCCAACCTGACCATCGGCCCGATGGTGTGCGAGGCGCTGCGCAAGCACGGCGTCACCGCGCCGATCGACGTGCACCTGATGGTCGAACCGGTGGACCGCATTGTGCCCGACTTCGCCAAGGCCGGCGCCACGCTGATCAGCTTCCACCCCGAAGCCAGCGCGCACGTGCACCGCACGATCCAGCTCATCAAGTCGCACGGCTGCCAGGCCGGGCTCGTGCTCAATCCCGCCACGCCGATCGACGTGCTGGACTGGGTGCTGGAGGAGCTGGACATGGTGCTGCTGATGTCGGTCAACCCCGGCTTCGGCGGCCAGAGCTTCATTCCCTCCGCGCTGGAGAAGCTGCGCCGCGTGCGCGAGAAGATCAACGCCACCGGCAAGCCGATCCGCCTGGAGATCGACGGCGGCGTGAAGGCCGACAACATCGCCGAAATCGCCGCGGCGGGCGCCGACACCTTCGTCGCCGGCTCGGCGATCTTCAATGCCTCCGACTATGCCGACGTCATCAAGCGAATGAAGGACGCCGTGACGAAGGTGCGCGGATGAAGACCTGCGACCTGTGTGACCTGCACGACGCGCAGGTGCGCGTCGTCGATCTGCCGCTGATGGATTTCGGCGGCCGGATCGCGTTCAACGGCGTGGTCAGCACGGTCAAGGCATTCGAGGACAACTCGCGTGTTCGCGAAGCCGTCGAGGAACCGGGGCAGGGCCGCGTGCTGGTGATCGACGGCGGCGGCTCCACGCGCCGCGCGATGCTCGGCGACCTGCTCGCCGCCAAGGCCGCGGAGAACAACTGGGCCGGCGTGGTGGTGTTCGGCGTGATCCGCGACAGCGACGCCATTGGCGTGATCGACCTGGGCGTGAAGGCGCTGGGCACCTGCCCGCGCAAGACCGACAAGCTCGGCGCGGGCGAGCGCGACGTGGACGTGGAATTCGGCGGCGTACGCATCCGCGCGGGCGACTGGCTGTGCGCGGACGAAGACGGCGTGGTCGTGGCCGATACCGATTTGCGCTGATCTTCGCAAAGCAAAACGGCAGGCCATCGCTGGCCTGCCGCGGAATACTTGGAGGCAATCCCGCCTCCGCCCGTCGTCCTTGAAGATGGACTCTGATTCTCCCGATCTTCGATGACGGAGATGTGACGCGTCCCGGGATTTCGCACGCGTGCACGCAGATCGCATGTTCACGACCGCTCGCGCCCGCATTGCGTAGCCTGCGCGCTGGTCCCCGAACACAGACGCGATGGCCGATCACTGGCGCTTGCTCCTCAACGGAAAATCCGCGGCCGACGACGCGTTGCGCGAGGCGGTCGCCTCGATGCGCGAAGCCGGCGTCGCGCTCGACGTGCGCGTGAGCTGGGAGCGGGGCGATGCGAAGCGCCACGTCGATGAAGCCCTGGCCGACGGCGCATCGTGCGTCATCGCCGCGGGCGGCGACGGCACGCTGGGCGAAGTGGCCGCGGCGCTCGCCGATCGCGATGAAGACGCCGACGCCTTGCCCGCCCTCGGCCTCGTGCCGTTGGGCACGGCGAACGATTTCGCCACTGCCGCGACGATCCCGCAGGAACCGCTCGACGCCCTGCGACTGATACGCGGCACCACGCCCCACGCGATCGACCTGTTGCGTGTGGCGGCCGACGGCGAACGCCACTGGTGCGCCAACCTCGCCAGCGGCGGCTTCGGCACCGAAGTCACCGTGGAGACCGACGACGGCCTGAAGAAGCTGCTCGGCGGCCTGGCCTATCTGGTCACGGGCATCGCGCGCGTGGGCCGCATCGAACCGATCGTGGCGCACCTGCACGCGGACGGCTTCGACTGGCGCGGCGCACTGATCGCACTGGGCGTGGGCAACGGACGCCAGGCCGGCGGCGGGCAGGTCCTGTGCCCGGACGCGCGCATCGACGACGGCCTGCTCGACCTGACGGTGATTCCCGAACTCTCCGGCGAGCTGGCCACCACCGTCGGCACGCTCGTGCGCGAAGGCCGCGGCGCGGCACTGGAGCGCGTGGGCGAGCGCGCCCGCATGCGCGCGCTCGTCATCGAAGCCGAAACGCCGATGGCCCTCAACCTCGACGGCGAGCCCGTGCAGGCACGGCGTTTCGAGATCGCCTGCGTGCCGGCGCGGCTGCGCATGCATCTGCCCGAACACTGTCCGCTGCTGGCGACGGCTCGCCTGCCGCTGCGCTGAGCCGGTACAGTACGGGTGATGAGCCGCGAGCCCGCACCCTCCAGGACGATCCCGCATTTCCGCGCCGGCGCGGGTTGGCGATGGCGACTGCCCGCCATTGCCCACCTCTCGTCGACTTCCAAGGAAATGCTGCGTGTCCAACGATCCCTTCCAGCCGCAGACCGCTGACGGCCACACCCTCGTTCCCGTCGTGCGCGAGGTCCTGAGCGACCTCGACACGCCGCTGTCGGTCTACCTCAAGCTTGCCGACGGCCCGCACACCTATCTGTTCGAGTCGGTCGAAGGCGGCGAGCGCTTCGGCCGCTATTCGATCATCGGCCTGCCGGCGCGGCGCGTGTACGCGTTCGCCGGGCACACGCTGTTCGTGACCGAGGACGGCGAGCTGATCGAAAGCCGCCTCGTCGACGATCCCTTCGCCGAAGTCGAACGCCTGCGCGCCATGCACAGCGTGCCCAACATCCCGGGGCTGCCGGGCTTCACCGGCGGGCTGGTGGGCTGGTTCGGCTTCGAGTGCATCCAGTACATCGAGCCCCGGCTTGCCGGCAGCGACAAGCCCGACGAACTCGGCACGCCCGACATCCTGTTGATGCAGAGCGATGAGCTGGCGGTGTTCGACAACCTCAAGGGCCGGCTGTACCTGATCGTCCACGCCGACCCGTCGGAGCCGCGGTCGATGGCGCGCGCGAACCGCCGCCTGGACGAACTCGTGCACCGACTGCGCCAGGGCGGGCCGGGCTATCCGGAAACGCTGGAAGGCCGCCTGCTGGACGAGGGCGATTTCGTGTCCGGCTTCACCCGCGAGGGCTTCATCGACGCGGTGGAGAAATCGAAGGAATACATCCGCGCCGGCGACATCTTCCAGGTCGTGTTGAGCCAGCGCCTGTCGGTGCCTTTCAAGGCGCGTCCGGTGGATGTCTACCGCGCGCTGCGTGCGCTGAATCCGTCGCCGTACATGTACTACCTCGATGTCGGCGGCACGCAGGTGGTGGGCTCTTCGCCGGAGATCCTGGTACGCCTGCAGGACGGCCATGTCACCGTGCGCCCCATCGCCGGCACCCGCCCGCGCGGCGAAACGCCCGAGCAGGACGCCGCGCTGGAAGCCGAGCTGCTGGCCGATCCGAAGGAACGCGCCGAGCACTTGATGCTGATCGACCTGGGCCGCAACGACGTCGGTCGTGTGTCCGAGGCCGGCACGGTGGAAGTGGGCGAGCAGTTCGTGATCGAACGCTACAGCCACGTCATGCACATCGTCAGCGAGGTCACCGGCACGTTGAAGCCGGGCCTGAGTTACGCCGACGTGCTGCGCGCGACGTTCCCGGCCGGCACCGTCAGCGGTGCGCCGAAGATCCGCGCGCTGGAAGTGATCCGCGAACTGGAGCCCATCAAGCGCAACGTCTACGCCGGTTCCATCGGTTACCTCGGCTGGGGCGAGCCCGGCCGCAGCGGCGATGCCGACACCGCCATCGCGATCCGCACCGCCGTCATCCAGGACGGGCGCCTGTACGTGCAGGCCGGCGCGGGCATCGTCTACGACTCCGATCCGGCGATGGAGTGGGAAGAAACGATGAACAAGGGCCGGGCCCTGTTTCGCGCGGTGGCGCAGGCCGCACGCGGACTGTGACGAGGATCGCGTAAAGCCGCCTCCACGCCGCCTTCATCTCGCACGCGCGTGACCGCATGCGCGCCGCCACAACGTTTTATTCACAAACGGCGGTATTCACTGCGGACTACGGCGGCGATGCAGCGCCGCGGGAAGAGGAGGCGGCCATGCAACTGGTCCACGATGCTCTCGTCCAGTCCCGTTTCTCGAACACCTTCCCTCGCACGGTCGAGATGCTCTGCCCCCATTGCCTCAAAGAGGCGGTGTTCGAGGCGAGCACCTGGCAGGAACACGGCCGGCAAGTGGCGGCGAGCGAGCTGGAATGTGCGCGTTGCGAACGCGAGGTGCTCTTCATCCAGCTGCTGGAGAGCGACGGCACCCGCAAGGACGCCGGCCTGTTCTGCCATCCCGGCCCGGGCGGGCGGGAGGCGATGGCGGGGGTGGATCATCTGCAGTCGCTGGCGGCGCCGCTGGCGCGCAGTTACGAGTCGGCGCTGAAGCTCTACAACCGCGCCGAGTGGGGCGCCAGTTCGCTGGTCGTGCGCCACCTGCTGGGCGGACTGGCCGCGCGCATGCTCGCCGAAGACAAGGGCGACCTGTCGCTCTCGCGCAAGCTCGAAGCGCTGCAGCAGGACGTGGACCTGTCGCGTCCGCTGCAGGACGTCGCGCAACTGCTCGCGCCGGGCGGGACGTTCGGGCGACAGTTCGAGGACGAGGCGACGATCGACAAGGCCACCGCGGAACTGCTGCTGGAACTGGCCGAGCAGTTGATCACCTACCTGGTGGTGCTGCCCGGCACGATGAGCGATCTGAAGGCGCGCATCGCCACGGCGCCGGTGCCGTTGCGTCGGGGCAGCGGGGCAGCGTGAGAGTGTCGCCAGACTCCGCGTTTGAAGCCGTCATCCCCGCGAAGGCGGGGATCCAACGCCCCGACCTTCTTCGCTCTCCGGAAGGCGTGATGCACTGACGGTTGGATTCCCGCCTTCGCGGGAATGACGCCTGCGTGTTCGAAGGGCGCCTGCGTGTGCGAAGCACGCCAACGCCGCCCTCCAAAACCGCTCCCGAACATTACCGATAGTTAATCCGCCGGAAATCCTGCGGAGAACCCTGCGCGCGCAATCTGTTCCTGCGGTCGGGAAGCGAGTCCCCGCCCGAGTTGAAACCCTCGTCCAAGTCATCCCCGTCTTATCCAAGGAGTCACCCATGAACCTGCGCAAGTCCCTGTTCGCCGTTGCCCTGACCGCGCTGGCCGGTTCCGCGCTGGCCGCTCCGCCGGCCACTGCGCCGGCCGCGCCGGCCAAGACCACGGTCTCCAAGCACAAGCATGCCAAGAAGGCCGAGGCTGCCCCGGCTTCCACCAAGAGCGACGCCAAGAAGAGCTGAGCGCTGACGATCCCCGGAGCCCGCGCAACGCGGGCGGATACCCCGTCGGTGCGCACCGGCGGGGTATCCTTTTTCAGCCGTCCGGAGTTGCCATGCGCGTCCTGCTGATCGAAGACGATCCCCACACCGCCGCCTTCATCGACAAGGGCCTGCGCGAGGACGGGCACACCGTCGACCATGCCGGCGACGGCAAGCAGGGCCTGTTCCTGGCGACCACCGAGACCTTCGACGCGATCGTCCTGGACCGCATGCTGCCGGGACTGGACGGCCTGGTCCTGCTGCAGACGCTGCGCGGCGCAGGCAATCGCACGCCGCTGCTGCTGCTCACCGCGCTGGGTGCAGTCGATCACCGCGTCGAGGGATTGCGTGCCGGCGCCGACGATTACCTCGTCAAACCGTTCGCGTATTCCGAACTGAGCGCGCGCGTGGACAGCATCGTGCGTCGTCATCGCGACGATGCGCAGCGCGAGCCGACGCGGTTGCAGGTGAACGATCTGGAGCTGGACCTGCTCGCCCGCGATGCGCGCCGCAACGGCAAGCGCATCGAATTGCAGCCCCGCGAGTTTCGCCTGCTCGAATACCTGATGCGCCAGGCCGGCCGCGTGGTCACGCGCACGATGCTGCTGGAAGCGGTGTGGGACTACCATTTCGATCCGCAGACCAACGTCATCGACGTGCACATCAGCCGGCTGCGGCAGAAGATCGACCACGGATTCGAACGCCCGCTGCTGCACACGGTGCGCGGCGCCGGCTACCGGCTGGGCGAATGAGCCGCCCGCTGCGTTCCACCAGCACGCGGCTCGCCCTGGCGGTGGCGGGTTCGTTCCTGCTGGCGTTCGTGCTGCTGGGCGCAGGCGTGTATGTGGCGGTATCGACGCTGCTGCTGCAGGACGCGCGCGAGCTGGTGCGTACCGACGCCGCCGGGTTGATGCAGCTGTATCGCGATGGCGGACGCGCGGCGCTGGCGCAGGAACTGCGCGACCGGCTCGATGCGCCGGACGATCCGGATGCGGTGTACGCGTTGATCGCGGCCAACGGCAAGGCCGAGATCGGCGACGTGTCCGCGATGAGCGCCACGAAAGGCGCACGCTGGACGACATTCGAACATGCGGATCCGGACGCACCGGGCGATGGCGCGCATTCGATGCGCGTGCTGGCGCAACTGCAACCGCTGCCGGGAGGCGAGACGCTGCTCACGGGGCTGCGCCTGCAATCGCAGGACCGTTTCCTGCATCTGATGCTGCGCACGGCGCTGGTGGCGCTGGCGGTGGCCGCGTCGCTGGGCGTGCTAGTGGGTTGGTTCACTTCGCGCTGGGTATCGCGACGCCTGAGCAGCCTGGACCTCACCGCCGCGCGCGTGGGCGGCGGCGAGCTCGGGCTGCGCGTGCCGCTGGACGGCAGCGGCGATGCGTTCGATCGCCTCGGTCGCCGCTTCAACGCGATGCTCGACCGGATCGAGGATCTGCTCGGCGGTGTGCGCCACGCCACCGACCACATCGCACACGACCTGCGCACGCCGCTCACGCGATTGCGCAATCGCCTGGAGGATCTGCGCCACCGGCCCGGCGCAACGCCGCCGGAGCGCGCCGCACTCGACGGCGCCGTGCAGGAGACCGACCAGCTGCTCACCACCTTCGGCGCGCTGCTGAGGCTTGCACGCATCGAAGCCCAGCCGCCGGCGGGCAGCGGTCCCGTGCTGGACCTGTCCGCACTGGCCGCCGATGCGGCCGAGCTGTACACGCCCATCGGCGCCGAACGCAGCGTGCGCCTGCGCACCTCGCTGGAACCGGCAAGCGTGCATGGCGACCGCGACCAGCTCTTCCAGATGCTGGTGAACCTGCTCGACAACGCGCTGAAGTACGCACCGGCCGGCAGCGAAGTCGCACTGTCGTTGCAGGCGGGGCCCGGCGGCGTGGTGTTGTGCATCGACGACGAAGGGCCGGGCATTCCCGAAGCCGACCGCGAACGGGTGTTCGACCGCTTCCAGCGCCTGGAATCGCATCGCGGCACGCCGGGCAGCGGCCTGGGCTTGAGCCTCGTGCGGGCGATCGTGCACCGGCACGGCGGACGGATCGAACTGCTCGACCGTGCGCCCGGGCTGCGGGTGCAGGTCTGGTGGCCCGCCGCCTGAGGTACGGCGGTCGCGTCGGGCGCGTGGAGCCGCTACAGTAGGGCCATGTCCGTGCGTTCCTTCCCGCAGTTCCGCAAAGCCGACCAGGGTTGGCGATGGTGGCCGTTGGCTACCGTCCGCCCGTCCCCGTCGTCCGAGGAACTGCCGAGTGTTTCCCGCCCCACGCACTGATCCACCGCCGGCCCACGCCGCCGCGCTCCACCCCGCCGCATCTCCTTCCCGACGCTCCCGCCGGCCCGCCGCCGCGCGGGATAATCGCGTCTTCGCCACCGTGCCCCGACGAATCCCGAGCCCGCACCGATGCTGTTGATGATCGATAACTACGACAGCTTCACCTACAACCTCGTGCAGTACCTGCAGGCGCTCGGGGCAGAGGTGAAGGTGGTCCGCAACGACGAGCTGAGCGTCGCCCAGATCGAGGCGCTCGCCCCCGAGCGGATCGTCGTCTCGCCCGGCCCGTGCACGCCCAACGAGGCGGGCGTGTCGGTGGACGTGATCCGCGAACTCGGCCCGCGCATTCCCGTGTTCGGCGTGTGCCTGGGCCACCAGAGCCTGGGCCAGGCCTACGGCGGCGATGTGGTGCGCGCCAAACGGATCATGCACGGCAAGACCTCGCGCATCCGCCACGAAGGCCGGGGCGTGTTCGCCGGCCTGCCCGACGGCTATGAGGCCACGCGCTACCACTCGCTGGTCGTGTCGCGGGAAACCTTGCCCGACTGCCTGGAGATCACCGCCTGGACCGAGGACGACGGCGCCGACGGCCGGGTGGAATTCGACGAGATCATGGGCCTGCGCCACCGCGAGCACCCGGTGGAAGGCGTGCAGTTCCACCCCGAATCCATCCTCACCGAACACGGCCACGCGCTGCTGAAGAATTTCCTGGAACGGTGACCTGCTGCGGCCCGGAGCGGCACGAAGGAACGAAGCCACGTCCGCAGCTGATATCGTTCCGGTTTCCCCGCATCCGCGCCCGCCCCGACGCCCGAATCCTCCGCCCCCATGCCCATCACTCCGCAAGAAGCCCTCCAGCGCACCATCGAGCACCGTGAGATCTTCCACGACGAGATGGTCGAGCTGATGCGCATGATCATGCGCGGCGAGGTGTCGCCGACGATGACCGCGGCGATCCTCACGGGCCTGCGCGTGAAGAAGGAGACCGTCGGCGAGATCGCCGGCGCGGCGACCGTGCTGCGCGAGTTCGCGCGTCCGGTCGACGTGGCCGATCGGGCGAACCTGGTCGACATCGTCGGCACCGGCGGCGACGGCGCGCACACGTTCAATATTTCCACGGCGAGCATGTTCGTGGTGGCCGCCGCGGGCGCGAAGGTCGCCAAGCATGGCAATCGCAGCGTCTCGTCCAAGTCCGGCAGCGCCGATGCGCTGGAAGCGCTGGGCGCGGCGATCGAGCTCCAGCCGGAGCAGGTGGCGCGCTGCATCGAGCGCTGCGGCATCGGCTTCATGTTCGCGCCGGTGCATCATCCGGCGATGAAGGTGGTCGCGCCGGTGCGCCGCGAGATGAGCGTGCGCACGATCTTCAACATCCTCGGCCCGCTCACCAATCCGGCCGGCGCGCCGAGCATCCTGATGGGCGTGTTCCATCCGGACCTGGTCGGCATCCAGGTGCGCGTGCTGCAGGAGCTGGGTGCGGAACGTGCGCTGGTGGTGTGGGGCCGCGACGGCATGGACGAGCTTTCGCTCGGCGCCGGCAGCCTGGTGGGTGAACTGCGCGACGGCGTGGTGCGCGAGTACGAAGTGCACCCGGAAGACTTCGGCATCGCCATGGCCGCCAGCCGCAACTTGCGCGTCAACGACGCGGCCGAATCCAAGGTCCTGCTGATGCAGGCGCTGAACAATGAAGCCGGCCTGCCGCGCGAGATCGTTGCACTCAACGCCGGCGCGGCGATCTACGCCGCCGGCGTAGCCGACAGCATCGCCGAAGGCATCGAGCGCGCACGTGCGGCGCTGGCCTCCGGCGCGGCGAAACACAAGCTGGAGGAGTTCGTCGCGACCACGCGCGAACTGGCCGGCGAAGCGGTGGGCGCATGACGAACGATGCGTTCGCCCGGCTGCCGTCGCCGCCGTACTACGCGGTGATCTTCTCGTCGCGCCGCAATGGCGAAGACGACGCCGGTTACGGCGAGGCGGCGCAGCGCATGGTCGAACTGGCCGCATCGCAACCCGGGTATCTGGGCGTGGAATCCACGCGCGGCGCGGACGGCTTCGGTATCACCGTCTCGTACTGGGACAGCGAAGCCTCCATCGCGGCGTGGCGCCAGCACGCCGAACACGCCGCCACGCGTGCCCATGGCCGCGTGCACTGGTACGAACATTACGAACTGCGCGTGGCCAAGGTCGAACGCGCCTACGGCAAGCCGAACACGACACCCAAGCACGACGAATGAGCGACATCCTCAACACCATCCTGGCCCGCAAGGCCGAGGAGATCCAGCAGCGCAGCCGCGTGCGGCCGCTGGACGACATGCGCGTGCGCGCGCTGCAGCAACCGCCCACGCGCGGCTTCGTCGAGGCGATCCGCCGCAAGCACGCCGCGAACGAAGCGGCGGTGATCGCCGAGGTGAAGAAGGCCAGCCCGTCGAAGGGCCTGATCCGCAAGGACTTCAACCCGGCGCAGATCGCGCGCAGCTACGAAGAAGGCGGCGCGGCGTGCCTGTCGGTGCTGACCGACGTGGACTTCTTCCAGGGCAGCAACCTCTACCTGGGCGAGGCGCGCGGTGCGTGCTCGCTGCCGGTGCTGCGCAAGGACTTCACCATCGATCCGTACCAGGTGTACGAGGCGCGGGTGATCGGCGCCGACGCCATCCTGCTGATCGTCGCCGCGCTGGAAGACGGCCCGATGGTGGAGATGGCGAATCTGGCGATGGAACTGGGCATGGACGTGCTGGTGGAAGTGCACGACATCGACGAACTCGAGCGCGCGCTGCAGACCGACTGCGAACTGATCGGCGTGAACAACCGCAACCTGCGCACGTTCGAGGTTTCGCTGGACACCACGCTCGCGCTGCGCGACGCCGTGCCGCGCGACCGCACGTTGGTGACGGAGAGCGGCATCGCCACGCAGGCGGACGTGGCGAAGATGCGCGAGGCCGGCGTGCAGACGTTCCTGGTCGGCGAATCCTTCATGCGCGAAGCCGAGCCCGGCGCCGCGCTGCAACGCCTGTTCGCCACATGAACGCGCCGGCCGGAAACATGGGGGTCGAGGGCGCGCGGGTCGAGCACCTGCCGGGCGCGGCGGCCGTCGCGCCGGCGGGCGAGGGCAGGGGCGGCGAGCGGCCGTACGCGCCGCTGGTCGTGTTCGACTTCGATCACACGCTCTACGATGGCGATTCGGGCAGCCACCTGGTGCTGTGGCTGATCAAGCGCCACTGGGCGCGCGTGGCCGCGTCGATCGCGTTGTCGCCGCTGCTGCTGCCGATGATCGCCTGGCTGCCGACGCGCCGCAGCGCGATCTCCGTGTACCTGTGGATCGCCACCATCGGCACGCACCGGCGTCACGACATGGACCGGCTGATCGACCACTACGTGCGCACGCACGCGAAGGACATCCGCGCGCGCCTGCTGCCGATCGCGCTGAAGGTGCTGCAGAAGCACCGCGATGCCGGCGATCGCGTGATCATCGCCACCGGCGCGTCGCCGGAACTGGCGCGGGCGATCCTGGACTTCGTCGCGCACGAGGATCTGCCGGTGATCGGCAGCATCAGCGGGCCGTTCCTGGGCGGCATGGTCACCGTCGAGCACTGCCATCACCAGAACAAGATGCGGATGATCTGGGATGCCGGCTACGACCAGATCGCGGCCGCCTACTCCGATAGCAGCGCTGACTTGCCGCTGCTCAAGGCCGCGCGCAAGCCCGTGGTGGTCAATCCCAAGCGTCGGCGCGTGGCGATGTTCCGGCGCGTGTTGCCGCCGGGCACGCCGATCCTCAACTGGGGTTGCAAGGATCGCGGCGGCGAGCCCGTGAAGGGCTGACCGCCGCGCGACTCAGACGCGCTCGGGCGCGTCCAGGTCGCGGATGAATTCCATCACGGTGTGCTCGGCGCTGTCGCGCAGTTCGCCGGCATCGTAGAAGCGGCCGAAGCAGACGCCGCAGCTCTCGAACCAGATGTGCGGCTGCGCGGCGTCGACCATGCGGATGAGCTGGCAGTCCGGGCAGCTGGGGCAGGTGATGCGGTCGATCTGGTTGTAGCGCTGGCCGACGACGATGTCGCCGGTGTCCACGCCGTCGGCGTGCGCGTGCAGTTCGCGTTCCTCGCCCACGGACACCCACAGCCCCTGGCATTGCGTGCAGCGCAGCGAACGCGAGGACGGAATGTCGAGCGGCTGCATCGTCGAGTCGCACTTCGGGCATTGCATGGTCATTCCCCCCTGGAATGGTGAGTCAGTCGCCGAGCGCCTTGACGAAGCGCATCGAGCCGTCGAGATAGCCGCACTGGCGGTAGAACGCATGCGCGTCGGTGCGGCTGGCGTTGCTGGTCACTTCGATGCGGCGCACGCCGCAGCGGCGCGAGATCGCCTCGACCTCCTTCAGCAGCCGGCGGCCCACGCCGGCGCCCTGGCGTTCGGGCAGCACCACCAGGCCCGTGATGCGGGCCAGTTCGCAGCCGTGGACGACCGAGTAGAGCGTGTAGAGCGAGATCAGGCCGCAGGCGTCGCCGTCGATTTCGGCGATCAGCAGATGCTGGCGCGGGTCGTGGCGGACCACGGCGATGCGTTCGGCGGCCTCGTCGCGGGTGCAGGGGTAACCCAGCACCCCGAGCAGCCGGGCGACGTCACTGGCGTCGCCCAGTTCGGCCGACCGCACCCTTGGCGTCGCGGCCTCGTCGGGTGCGGTGGCACGGCCCACGCGCGTCAGCGGGTGCCGTAGAGGACGACCGTTTTGCCGCGCGCGTGCAGCTTGCCGTCGGCCTGCAGCTTCTTGAGGACGCGGCCGGCCATTTCGCGCGAGCAGCCCACCAGGCGCGAGAGCTCCTGGCGCGAGACGCGGATCTGGGTGCCCTGCGGATGGCTCATGGCCTCGGGCTCTTTGGCCAGGTCGTGCAGGGCGCGGACGATGCGGTCGGTGACGTCGAGGAATGCTAGGCGGCCGGCTTTCCTACTGGTATCGAGCAAACGCCGGGAAATCTGCGCGCCGATGGCGTACAGCAGCTTGGGCGCGTCCAGCGACAGGCGGGTCAGCAGCAGGTCGTAGAGGCGCTCGTGGCCGATCTCGGCCAGCTCGCAGGTGCTGCGGGTGCGCAGGATGACTTCGCGCTGGTCGCTGGCGATGAACAGGCCCAGCTCGCCGACGAACTCGCCCGGGCCGAAGTAGCCCAGCACCAGCTCACGGCCGTCTTCCTCCTCGGTGATTATCGAAACCGAGCCGGACACGATGTAGTACAGCGTGCTCGCCGGGTCGCCCGGGCGGAACACGTCGGTCCGCGAGGGGTAGCGGCGGCGGTGGCAGTGGGCCAGGAAGCGTTCAATGGTTGCACCGTCCGGCAGCAGCGGGCTGTTGGTGCGACGCATGACAGATGAGGTTGCAGCCGGGTTTGCGGACATGGGCGTGAAGGTTATGTGATCGGTCGAGCTTAGGCTGAAGTAACGCGTTGGGCAAATATCCGCCCTACCGCGTCACCCTCCCTGAACTCTAACCTGTGACGGCAATCCGATTCAGCCCCTTTCTCCGGGAGCCGTCGTGCATGGCCTCGCGGGTCGGGCGCGTTCCCCCGGGGGGCTTTGTGCCTCATAATCGCGGCCCTCCGCCGCCCTACCGGGATCTCACTGCCGTGGTCAAGCCGTTGCCTCGCCTGAGGTTGCAAGGTTTCAACAACCTCACCAAGGCCCTCTCGTTCAATATTTACGACGTCTGCTTCGCGGCGTCGGAGGACGAGCGTCGTCGCTACATCGAATACATCGACGAGGCGTACAACGCCGACCGCCTGACCCAGATCCTGACGGATGTCGCCGAGATCATCGGCGCGAACATCCTCAATATCGCCCGCCAGGACTACGACCCGCAGGGCGCGTCGGTGACGATCCTCATTTCCGAGGAGCCGGTGATCGACAAGAAGGACGCCGGCAAGGAGATCATCTCCGACGCGGTCGTCGCACACATGGACAAGTCGCACATCACGGTGCACACGTATCCGGAGACGCATCCGGACAACGGCATCGCGACCTTCCGCGCCGACATCGACGTGGCGACCTGCGGCGTGATTTCGCCGCTGAAGGCCCTGAATTACCTGATCGAAAGCCTGGAATCCGACATCGTCATCATGGATTACCGGGTGCGCGGCTTCACCCGCGACATCAAGGGCAAGAAGCACTACATCGACCACAAGATCAACTCGATCCAGGACTACCTGGCCAAGAACATCAAGTCGCGCTACGAGATGCTCGACGTGAACGTCTACCAGGAAAACATCTTCCACACGAAGATGCACCTGAAGGAGTTCGACCTCGACACGTACCTGTTCGAGGAGAAGGCCAAGAACCTGTCGTTCAAGGAGCGCATGAAGATCGAAGCGCGCCTGCGGCGGGAGATCGAGGAGCTCTATCACGGGCGCAATCTGGCTGACTGAAGCCGGGATTCGTGATTTGGGATTGGGGATTCGCACGAGCGAAGAGCCAGGAACGAAAGCAAAAAGGCCCGCACTGCGGGCCTTTTTGTTGCTCCATTCCCGGACCCGAACCCCGAACTACAACCTGTACGCCACTGCCTTCATCACCTTCGACGCCGCCGCCATCAGCGACGGCACCGGCGGCGGCAGGATGCGCGCGCCGGCGGCTTCGGCGTGATCGGCGTGGCGGGCCTCGTCGGCCTTCATCACTTCCAGGATCGCGCGGCTGCGTGCGTCGGCGGCGGGCAGCGAATCCAGGTGCTCGTCGATGTGCGCCTCGACCTGGCGCTCTGTTTCCACCACGAAGCCCAGGTTCCAGCCGTCGCCGCGCAGGCCGGCGAGCGCGCCGATGGCGAAGCTGCCGGTGTACCAGAGCGGATTGAGGAGGCTGGGGCGGCTGTCGAGTTCGCGCAGGCGGTCGGCGCACCAGGCCAGGTGGTCGGTTTCCTCCTGCGCCGCGGCGAGCAGGTGCGCGCGCGTCGTCTCGTCTCGCGCCACTGCGGCCTGGCCGCAATACAGCGCCTGCGCGCAGACCTCGCCGACGTGGTTGATGCGCATCAGGCCGCTGGCGTGGCGGCGCTCGTCCTCGTCGAGTTCGATCTGGGCGACGTCGCGGGCGGGGTTCGGGCGCTCCGCGCCGGGCGCGCCGAACACGGTGTCCAGCGCGCGCTGGGTGTCGGAAAGGAATCGGTCGAGCGGGGTGAGCTGGCGAGACGTGTCCATGGCGGAAGTTTACGCGTCGCCGGAAGGAGGACGCGGTGAAGGGACGGTCTCCAGTCGTTCGGCCAGGAACACCAGCGGATGCTGCACCGGGATCCGCGTGCCGTTGGCGAGATGGAGCCGGCAGCCCAGGTTCGCGCTGAGCAGCCGCGTCGCGCCGCTCTCGGCGAGTTGACGCAGCAGGGGCGCGCGGAAGGACGCGGCACGCTCGGGGTCTTCGAGCATCTGCGTGCCCGATGCGCCGCAGCAGCCGAGGTTGGCGTCGAGTTCGACCACCTCCAGCTCCGGCACCGTGGACAGCAGCGCGCGCAACGAAGGCGCCGAACGCACGACGTTGCGTTGGGTGCACGGCAGGTGCAGGGCGATGCGCTCCCGGCCGGTGCGCCATTGCCAGGTGCCGGCGCGTGCGGCGAGCTGCTCGGCGAGGAACGCCACCGCATCGACGGTGCGCGTCGAAGCGGGCATCGCTTCGGCCACGGCTTCATGGCAGCCGCTGGCGAAAGTGAGGACGGTCCGGGCGGATGCGAAGGCGCGCAGGTTCTGCTGGCGGAGCGCCGCGGCCCCGGTCGCGTTGCCGGCATGCGCGTGCAGGCTGCCGCAGCAACCCTGGCCGGCCGGCGTGCTCACCTGTATCCCCAGCTGGGCAAGGCAGCGGGACACCGCCGCGCGCACCTCGGATTCATAGGCGTCGGCGGCGCAACCGACAAAGAGAGCGGTGTCGCCGGGGAACGGGGCAGGTGCGGCTTGTCGGGACGGGCGAGGTGGCGGCGCCGGAAGCGGGCGCCAGGCCGCGGGCAGGAGCGGGTGCAGCAGGCCGTAAACGCGCAATATCAAGGTCAGCAGGGTCGGGCGGGCCGCCAGGGCCTCGATCGCGTGCTGGCGCAGGCCCGCGGGGCGGCGCTTGCGCTGGCGGGTACGGGCTTCGACGAGCAGGGCACCGTAGCGGACGCCGGCCGGGCAAACCGCCTCGCAGCTGCGGCAGCCCAGGCAGTGGTCCAGGTGCGCCTCGCCGGCCGGGGTCTCTTCCACCGCCTCCAACGCCCACGCACGCGCCAGGGCGATGCGGCCGCGCGGTGATTCGGCTTCGATCCGGGCCTCCCCATACGTGGGGCAGGCCGGCAGGCACAGGCCGCACTGCACGCAACGGTCGGCCAGGGCCACCAGCGGGTCAGGCACGGCGGGACGGGGCGACGGGGTGGCGGGCGGCATCCGGCGATTCTAGCGGCCCGGGGCGGTCGACTTGCGGCGGCCGGCCCGGCCGGCTATCATTCCGCCTCTTCGTTTTACCCCCTCGACAACGCGTGGCGAAATTCCGCCGGTCCGGCCTTGCCGGAAACCCTCACGGAATCAGCCCGACCGGAACACCATAAAAGACCAGTCATGAAGACTTTTACCGCCAAGAACGAGACCGTCCAGCGTGACTGGTACGTCGTAGACGCCGAAGGCAAGACCCTCGGCCGCCTCGCTTCCGAGCTCGCCCGCCGTCTGCGCGGCAAGCACAAGCCGGTGTTCACCCCGCACGTCGACACGGGCGACTACCTGGTCGTCATCAACGCCGAGAAGATCGTCGTTACCGGCAAGAAGCTGCAGGACAAGGAATACCACCGCTTCACCGGCTATATCGGCAACCTCAAGACCGAGACCCTCGCCCAGGCGCTTGAGCGCCATCCCGAGCGCGTCATCGAGATCGCCGTGAAGGGCATGCTGCCGAAGAATCCGCTCGGCCGCGCCATGTACCGCAAGCTCAAGGTCTACAAGGGCTCCGAGCACCCGCACGCCGCCCAGCAGCCGCAGCCGCTGGACTTCTGATTCGGACCCCTTCTTAGAGACATCCCATGGCACTCCAGCAGAACTACGGCACCGGCCGCCGCAAGTCCTCCACCGCCCGCGTTTTCCTGCGCAAGGGCGCTGGCAACATCACCGTCAACCAGCGTCCGCTGGATGAGTTCTTCGGTCGCGAAACCGCGCGCATGATCGTGCGCCAGCCGCTCGAACTCACCCAGTCGACCGACAAGTTCGACGTCGTCGTCACCGTCGCCGGCGGCGGCATCACCGGTCAGGCCGGTGCGATCCGCCTGGGCATCGCCCGCGCGCTGGTCGAGTACGACGAAACCCTGAAGTCCGAGCTGCGCAAGGCCGGCTTCATGACCCGCGACGCGCGTGAAGTCGAGCGTAAGAAGGTCGGTCTGCACAAGGCCCGCCGCGCTACGCAGTTCTCCAAGCGCTAATCGTTTTTGGGTTACAATCTGTCCCATAGCCCCGTCGCCAAGCGGTAAGGCATCTGACTCTGACTCAGACATTCGGAGGTTCGAATCCTTCCGGGGCTGCCAGACAAAACAAGAAACCCGCCGCAAGGCGGGTTTTTTGTTGCCTGTGATTCGTGTGCGATCCTGCGCGCACCGGAATCGGCCGCGCGCCGTGGGGCTGCGGCGTTCCAGAGGCGCTGTCAGAATGCGCCCTCGCTTTGCGTTCTGGTTGATGTCTCGCCACGTCGCGCGCAGTCGTTACAATTGAAACCATCGCGCGGCAGCGCTGGAATCCGGGAGTTTCGATGAAGCTTGGTTCACTGAAGGAAGGCGGCCGCGACGGCACGCTGATCGTGGTCTCGCGCGATCTCGCGCGCGGCGTGCGCGCCGCCGGCATTGCCGACACGCTGCAGCGCGCGCTGGAAGACTGGTCGAACACCGCGCCGCGCCTCAACGCGCTGTACGAGGCGCTCAACGACGGCAACGTCGAGGGTGCGTTCGATCTCGACATGAGCGCATTGGCTGCACCGCTTCCGCGCGCCTACGAGTTCGTCGACGGCTCGGCTTACCTTCCGCATGTGGAGCGCGTGCGCCGCGCACGCGGTGCCGAAGTGCCGGAGAGCTTCTACACCGACCCGCTCATGTACCAGGCCGTGAGCGCCGGCTTCTACGGTCCGCGCGACCCGGTGCGCGTGCCGAGCGAGGAGTACGGCATCGACCTGGAGGCCGAAGTCGTCATCGTCACCGACGACGTGCCGATGGCCGCGACGCCCGAGCAGGCCGCCTCGCACATCCAGCTGGTCGGGCTGGTCAACGACGTCTCGCTGCGCAATCTGATTCCGAACGAACTGGCGAAGGGGTTCGGCTTCCTGCAGTCCAAGCCGCGTTCGGCGCTGAGCCCGGTGTTCGTCACGCCGGATGAGCTCGGTGACGCGTGGAAGGACAGCAAGGTGCACCTGGCGCTGACCACGCACATCAACGGTGAATGGTTCGGCGCGCCGGAAGCGGGCGTGGACATGCAGTTCGACTTCGCCCAGCTCGTCGCGCACGCGGCGAAGACGCGTCCGCTGTCGGCCGGCACCATCGTCGGCTCCGGCACCGTCGCCAACGAAGACACCTCGCTGGGCGCGTCGTGCTTCGCCGAGAAGCGCACGGTGGAGACGCTGGAGACCGGCAAGCCGATCACGCCGTTCATGAGCTTCGGCGACACGGTGCGCATCGAGATGCTGTCTCGCGATGGCCAGAGCGTGTTCGGGGCGATCGAGCAGCGAATCGAGAAGGGCGGCAACGCCTGAATCAGGCAACGTGCGCGGCGATCCCGCCGCGCACAGACGGACGCGCGGCGTCTGTGGGGGATGGGCATGGCGGCTGAGCATCTGCGGCTGTATTCGTACTGGCGCTCCAGCGCGGCGTACCGCGTGCGCATCGGGTTGAACCTGAAATCGCTGCCGTACGAGACCGTGCCCGTGCACCTGGTCCGCGACGGCGGCGAGCAGCATTCGCCCGCGTTCCACCAGGTGAATCCGCAGGAGCTGGTGCCGGTGCTGCAACATGGCGACCGGATCATGCGGCAGTCGGTCGCGATCCTGGAATACCTGGACGAAACCTGGCCGGAACCGCCTTTGTTGCCGGCCGCGGCGCGCGATCGCCAGCGCGTGCGTGCGCTCGCACAGGTGGTGGCCTGCGACATTCATCCGCTCAACAACCTGCGCGTCCTGCAGCACTTCGATCGCGGCTGGCACGTGCCGCAGCCCGAACGCGACGCCTGGGTGCAGCATTGGATCAAGGAGGGGTTCGCCGCACTGGAGGCGATGCTGGCGGATCACCCTTCGACCGGGGCGTTCTGCGAGGGCAATTCGCCCACGCTGGCCGATTGCTGTCTGGTGCCGCAGGTGTACAACGCGCGCCGTTTCGCAGTCGATCTGTCGCTGTATCCAACGATCATGCGCATCGAGAAGGCCTGCCTCGCATTGCCGGCGTTCGACGCGGCACGGCCGGAGAAGCAGCCCGACGCGCCCGCGGTGGGTTGAGGGCGCGTCTTCGTTTGCCGGCCCCTCTCCCGCAGGGAGAGGAGCCCAGAGCCATCACTGCGTCGCGGCGTCGTAGATGTCCGCGTACGGATCGTGCTCGCCGCTGGAGCCTTCGGAGAGGCGGAACTTGAGCGCCAGGCCTTCGCGCGAGTCGGCGGCCTTCAGGGCCTCTTCCATGTCGATCTTGCCTTCCTTGTGCAGGCGGAACAGGCACTGGTCGAAGGACTCCATGCCTTCCTCCAGCGTTTCCTCCATCGCCTGCTTGATCTCGTGCACCTGGCCGCGGCGCATGAGGTCGCGGATGTGCGGCGTGTTGATCAGCACTTCCGCGGCCGGCAGGCGGCGCCCGTCGGTGCCGATCACCAGTCGCTGGCTGACCACCGCGCGCAGGTTCAGCGCCAGGTTCATCAGCACGTTCTTGTGCGCCGCTTCCGGGAAGAAGTTGAGGATGCGCTCCAGCGTCTGGTCGGCGTTGTTGGAGTGCAGCGTCGCCAGGCACAAGTGGCCGGTTTCGGCGAACGCGATGGCCGCTTCCATCGTAGTGGCGTCGAGGATTTCGCCGATCAGGATGACGTCCGGCGCCTCGCGCATCGCGTTCTTCAGCGCGTTGTGGAAGGCGTGCGTGTCCAGGCCGACTTCGCGCTGGTTCACGATCGACTTCTTGTGCTTGTGCAGGTATTCGATCGGGTCCTCGATGGTGAGGATGTGACCCGAGATGTTGCTGTTGCGGTAGTCGATCATCGACGCGAGCGTGGTCGACTTGCCCGAACCGGTGGAGCCGACGATCAGCACCAGGCCGCGCGGGGCCATGATGATGTCCTTCAGCACCTGCGGCAGTTGCAGTTCCTCGATCGACGGGATCACGCTGCGGATGGCGCGGATCACCATGCCGACCTCGCCGCGCTGCTTGAACACGTTGATGCGGAAGCGGCCGGCTTCGGGCAGGGCAAGCGCCATGTTCAGTTCGAGGTCACGCTCGAACAGCGGAACTTGCCCCTCGTCCATCAACGAGTATGCGATCTTCTTGACCATGCCCGGCGGCAGGCCGGTATTGCCCAGGGGATAGAGCTTGCCTTCGACCTTGATGTAAACCGGCGCGCCGGTGGTCAAAAACATGTCCGACGCGTTCTTTTCCGTCATCAGCTTCAGGAAATAGCCGATGTCCATGCAAGCAACCCCTTTTCTTACACCGTCGTGCCCGTTGCAAGCTCGGCGGCGGCTTTACGACAATGGCCGGGCGTCTACCACAGGCACGGCCTCCCCAATGCGCCCAAGCTTCGCACAAATTCGAATACCTCTGCTGGCTGCAGTTCTCGCTTCCGTACTCTCCTCCTGCGCCTCCGTGCCCCCGCCGACCGGCGAGCTGTCGGCGGCCCGCCAGGCCGTGACCCGCGCCGAGGGTGCCGACGCGGACCAGTACGCGCCGCAGGAGCTGGGCGTGGCCCGCAATGGCCTGTCCCAGGCCCAGGCCGCGATGAGCTCCGGCGACGAGGACGACGCCCGCCGCCTCGCCCTCGCGGCGGCGGCCGACGCGGACCTGGCCTACGCCAGGAGCCGCGAAGCGCTGGCCACCGCCGAACTCAACCAGCGTCGCGCGGAAGTCGCCGAGTTGCGCCGCCGCCTGCAGACGGAGGGCCAGCCGTGAACCTTCGCCGCCTCATCCTTCCGGCCGCGCTGGCCGCGCTCGTCGCCGCCGCGCCGGCCTTCGCCGCCGACAATCCCGATGCCACGCGCCTGTCGCAGCGGCTGACCGTGCTGGACGCCGACCCGTCCATGAACACCTTCGCCGCCTACGAACGCCTGCAGGCACGACAGGCCGTGACGACGCTGGACCAGGCCGCCAAGCGCGACCGCCCCGGCGCGCTCTACGTCGCCGAGCGGCGCGTGCAGATCGCCGAAGCCGCCGCGCGCAGCCAGTCGATGCAGCGCGAACTCGATCGCCTGGATCGCGAGCGCAGCGAACTGCTGGTCGAAGCCAGCCAGCAGGACGCCGCCCGCGCCCGGGCCGAGAGCGAACGCCTGCGCCTACAGGCGCAGATGCAGGCCGAGGAAGCCGAGCGCCTGCGCGTGCAGAGCGAGGCCGACGCGGCATCGCTGCAGGACGTCGAGACCGCGCTGAAGGGCGTTGCCGGTGCGCAGGCCGCCCGCCTGAATGCCGCGCGCGAGCGCGAAGCCAAGCTTGCCCGCGAGGAGGCCGAACTGGTCACCGGCGGCAAGCTGCCCGCCGCAAAGCGGGACAACCGGGGCGAGGTTTTCGCCCTGGCCAAGGGCAGCTTCGGTGCCGGCAAGGCCAGCCTCAGCGACGGCGCGCAGACGACCGTGAAGACGTTGGCGGCCTATGCCGACGCGTCCTCGTCGCCGGGCGTGCGGGTCGACGTGACGGCGGTCGACGCCAAGCTCGCCCAGCGTCGTGCCGAGGCCGTCCGCGACGCGCTGGTGGCCGGTGGCTGGCCCCAGGGCAAGGTCCAGGTCAGCGGCAAGAGTGGCAAGACTGATCGCACCGAAGTCCTCGTTCAGTCCAAGTAAAACAAGTAGTTACGCTGAGTCCGCGGGGGGCGCGGCCACGGCCGCCTCCCGCTCGTCGCGACCTTCGGGACCGTGCTCACATCCCGCCTTCTTCTCCCTTGCCGACCGGGGGAGGGAGGAGTAGGGTCAAATACCCGAGCGGCCTGTTTTCCGCTCGGCGATGAGCACGGTCGATGACGTCAACGCCCCTCTCGCAGGACCCCGCCGCCCCACGCCAGACCGGGGCCGGTCCTTGTGAAGCCGGCGCCGGTGACCTGCTCCTCCATGACCCCGCGCAACGCCCTGGTCTGACGACCGGGGCGTTTTTGTCTGCGGGGCCTTCTGCACGGGCTCGGACCCTGCGTCCGGGCTTCCCTACCCGCTGAAGGAGGCATTACATGTTCGAAGAACGACCGCAGCCAGAGATCGACGCGCTGATGAAGTCCAACCCGGAGTTCAAGCAGCTCTACCAGCGCCACAAGGATCTCGACAAGAAGGTGATGGACGCCGAACTGGGCGTGCTCCCCATCGACGACATCACGCTGGCGCAGATGAAGCGCGAAAAGCTGGCTGCGAAGGACCGCCTGGTCCGCATGTACGATCTGCAACACCACTGACGCCCACCCACTTCCTCGCCGCGGGCGGCGACTTCCTCGTCGGTCTCTCCGCCCGCGTCTCCCGGAACCGGGGCGGCTGCCTCCAGCAGCCGCCCCGGTGCGAAGGATCCCGCCTGACTCCGCACGGCGCCCACCCATGGGCGCCTGCCCCCGCACGTCTGCCGGCGCCGCGCAAGCACGACCGCGTCATGGGCTGATGCCTGCGGCCTATTCCCGCCATTCGCCCGGGGCTCTTAAACTGCCCCGATGAGCATCCATCAATCCGTACTCGAACTGATCGGCGACACGCCGGTCATCAAGGCGCAGCGCCTGGACACCGGCGTGTGCGAGCTTTACCTCAAGCTCGAATCGCAGAACCCCGGCGGCTCCATCAAGGACCGCATCGGCCTGTCGATGATCGAAGCCGCGGAAAAGGCCGGAAAGATCCGCCCCGGCGACACGCTCGTGGAAGGCACGGCAGGCAACACCGGCATCGGCCTGGCGCTGGTCGCGCAGCAGAAAGGCTACAAGCTGATCCTGGTCGTGCCCGACAAGATGAGCCGCGAGAAGATCTTCAACCTCAAGGCGATGGGTGCGCAGGTCGTGCTCACGCGCTCGGACGTGGCCAAGGGCCATCCGGACTACTACCAGGACCTCGCCGAGCGACTGGCGCGCGAAACGCCCGGTGCGTACTTCATCAACCAGTTCGGCAACCCGGACAATCCGGCCGCACACGAATTCGGCACCGGCCCGGAAATCCTCGCGCAGATGGCCGACGCCGGCGGCGTCGACGCGATCGTGTTCGGTTGCGGCAGCTCGGGCACCATGACCGGCCTGTCGCGCTGCTTCGCCGAGAAGTCGCCGCACACCGAGTTGATCCTCGCCGATCCGGTCGGTTCGATCCTGGAGGAGTACATCAACCGCGGCACGCTGTCGGACAAGTCGGCCAGCTGGATGGTCGAGGGCATCGGCGAGGATTTCCTGCCGCCGATCTCCGACTTCACCCGCGTGAAGAAGGCCTATGCGATCAGCGACAAGGAAAGCTTCCTCACCGCGCGTGAGCTGCTGGAGAAGGAAGGCATCCTCGGCGGTTCGTCCACCGGCACGCTGCTCGCCGCGGCGCTGAAGTACTGCCGTGAGCAGACGACGCCGAAGAAGGTGCTCGTCTTCGTCTGCGACACGGGCAACAAGTACCTGTCGAAGATGTACAACGACTTCTGGATGCTCGACAACGGCTTCCTCGCGCGCCAGCCCACCGGCGACCTGCGCGACCTGATCCTGCGCCCGTTCTCGCAGCGCGACACGGTGGTGGTCGGTCCGAACGATCTTCTGGTCACCGCCTACCAGCGCATGAAGCTCTACGACGTCTCGCAGCTCCCGGTGATGGACGGCGACGTCATCGTCGGCATCGTCGATGAAAGCGACGTGCTCCTGCATGTGTACGGCGACGAAGCGCGCTTCCGTGATCCGGTGTCGACCGCGATGGTGAGCAAGCTCGACAAGATCGATGTGCGTTCGCCGATCGAGTCGCTGCTGCCGGTGTTCGATCGCGGGCACGTGGCGATCGTGGTGGATGGCGAGAAGTTCATCGGCCTGATCACGCGCATCGACCTGCTCAACTACCTGCGCAGGCGCGTGCAGTAATGAACGCCGCGGCGTCCGCGCACTGGCTGCCGGGCGATCGCCTCCCCGACGTGCGCCTGCGCGCCGCCGACGGTTCCGGTCGAACGCTGCACGCCGAATTCGCGGGCGCACCGCTGTGGCTGGCGACGCCCGTCGACGCGCAGGCCGCCGCGCATCTTCCGTCGCCTCCCGCGGGCGTGACGGCGCTGTGTGTCGGTGCGGAAGTGACGGAGGGTGCGCCCGCCGGTTGGCACGCGTTTTCCGCCGATGCCCGCTGGTGCGCGGGAGTCGGCGCGGGCCTGCTCTGGCAGGCCGATGCGAACCTGCGGCTGCTGGCGTCGCATCCGTTGCCGCTCCACGCGCCGCCGCAGATCGCGAGCGTAGTCGCGCCGCTGCCGGGCGAGCGCACGCTCGCCATCGCGCCGGTCCTGCAGATTCCCGGCGTGTTCGAACCGGAGCTGTGCGCGGCATTGATCCGCCACCTGGAAGTGGACTGCGGCGGCGGTGACGTTTCGGCGGTGCTGGTGCTGCAGGACGGCCAACAGCGCTTGCAGGTCGATCCGGACATCAAGCAACGCCGCGAAGTGAATCCGCGCGACCCCCAGCTGGAGGCGCGCATGCACGAGCGCCTGCTGCGCCGCGCGCTGCCGGAGATCGCGCGCGCGTTCAACTTCGAAGTGCGCCGGCGCGATCCGTTCAAGCTGCTGGCGTATCCGGAAGACGCGGGTTACTTCCGCGCGCATCGCGACAACGAAACGCCCGACGTGGCCTATCGCCGCTTCGCCCTGTCAGTGAACCTCAACCAGGGCGAGTACGTCGGCGGCGAATTCCGCTATCCGGAGTTCGGCCCGCACCTGTTTTCCCCACCCACCGGCGCGGCGCTGGTGTTCTCGTGTTCTTTGCTGCACGAAGTGCGGCCGGTCGAGCGCGGCACGCGTTACGCGATGACGACGTTCCTGGCCTGATCAGCCGCGCGGTTGCAGTCGTGCGGCGAGGTCGGCGTGTCCGCTTTCGGCGAGCGCGGCCTGCGCCCACGCCAGGCCATCGCCGATGCCATCGGCATGTTTCTGTGCGGAAACGGCGAGTTCGCGACGTCGCGCGCTGGCGTCGAAATGCGCGCCGCCGTCCTTCGAATACCGGCTGAGCAGCTCCGACGATTTGATGCGCTGCGTCCAGTCCGCCGGCACCTGCAGACCGTAGTGGGCCGCCAGTCGAGCGACGGTCGGCGCCGGATCGAGCAGCACGTCGGCGAAATCCAGGTCGATCAGGCGGCCCGACAGCTCGGGCTCGGCGGCCAGTTGCCGCCAGCGCAGCTGCTCGACCAGCCAGGCACGGGCCAGGCGGGCGCCATCGCTCTCCGCCGCCGGCAGATCCGGTTGTCCGGCCAGGCGCAGGGGCTCGGTCGAAAGCACACCTTCGATCAACTGCGCGTCGCGGAGCATGGTCGCCAGCCAGGTCCGCAGGTCCACCCACAGCAGGCATGCGCGGCCGGTGGTGGGCAGCAGGCGATCGGCGAGGGTCGTGACCACGCTGGTGGGTTTGACGATCACCGCGGTGCTGTCGGCGAAGCCGCGCGCCAGCGACGCCAGCACAGGCGCTTCCCAGGCGGTGACCACCGGATCCTCGCGGCCGTGGGCGAGGGTGAGCAGGGGCAGGGGTTCGCGCAAGCCGAGCACGCCGGGCACCAGGTCCAGCAGTCGGCTCACCAGCGAGGAGCCGCAGTGGCCGATGTGGAACAGCCAGTGCACGTCGCGCAGGGGCGCGGTCCGGGCCAGCGCGGCTTCCAGTTCGGCCCGGTCGACGGTCCAGCCGGAGACGTCCCTGCGGCCCAGCGAGCGCCGGTCGAGGAAGCTCGCCCGGCGGTAGTCATCTGCTTCGAAATGAAGCACCCAGCCCCGGTTTTCGGCCGGATCGAACGCGAACAGCGGATAAGCTGCACTGCGGCTGAAATCCGAGGGCAAACGCCTGGGAGGGCTCATGTGCGGTGCTAGAATCGTCGGCCGCCCATGCTAGCGGAATTGGAAGGACGTAATGACTGAACGACATGCCGAAGGCGGGGCGAAGAAGCCCGGTCTAGGTACCCTCGCGATTCACGCTGGACAGTCCCCGGACCCGACCACGGGCGCGGTGATGACCCCGATCTACGCCACCTCGACGTATGCCCAGAGCAGCCCGGGCGTGCATCAGGGTTTCGAGTACTCGCGCAGTCACAACCCCACCCGTTTCGCGTACGAGCGCTGCGTCGCCGGCCTGGAAGGCGGCACCCGCGGCTTCGCGTTCGCCTCCGGTCTGGCGGCGACGTCGACGATCCTGGAACTGCTGGATTCCGGCAGCCACGTCATCGCGATGGACGACGTATACGGCGGCACCTACCGGTTGTTCGAGCGCGTCCGCCGCCGCTCCGCCGGCCTGGACTTCAGCTGGGTCGACCTGAGCGACGCAGCCGCGTTCGAAGCGGCGATCCGCCCTGAAACGAAGATGGTCTGGATCGAAACGCCGACCAATCCGCTGCTGAAGCTGGTGGACATCGCGCAGATCGCCGCGATCGCCCGCAAGCGCGGCCTGATCGTCGTGGTCGACAACACCTTCTGTTCGCCGATCCTGCAGCGCCCGCTGGAACTGGGCGCGCACATCGTCATGCACTCGGCGACCAAGTACCTCAACGGCCACTCCGACATCGTCGGCGGCATGGCGGTGGTGGGCGACGACGCCGAGATCGCCGATCGCATGACCTTCCTGCAGAACGCCATCGGCGGCGTGCAGGGCCCGTTCGACAGCTTCCTCGCCCTGCGCGGCCTGAAGACGCTGCACCTGCGCATGAAGGCGCACTGCGAGAACGCGCAGGCCCTGGCGGAATGGCTGCAGACGCATCCGGCGATCGAGAAGGCGATCTATCCGGGCCTGGCCGCGCACCCGCAGCACGAACTGGCCAAGCGTCAGATGCACGGTTTCGGTGGCATGGTGAGCATCTACGTCAAGGGCGGCGAAGCCGCTGCACGCCGCATGATGGAGCGCTGCGAGCTGTTCGCCGTGGCCGAATCCCTGGGCGGCGTTGAAAGCCTGATCAACCATCCCGCGATCATGACGCACGCCTCCGTCCCGGCCGAACGCCGCGCGGCGCTGGGCATCACCGACAATCTGGTGCGTTTGAGTGTGGGCGTGGAGGATGAGATCGATCTGCGTAACGACATCGACCGGGCGCTGGACACAAGCGCGCGATGAACCAGCCTGCTGCTTCGCAATTCGCGGGTAAGTGACATGGACATGCTGCTCGCCGCATGGCGCTATCGCTTCTTTGTCCTGTCCTCCATCCGTAACGACCTGCGCTCGCGTTTCATCCGCAGCAAGCTGGGTGGGCTGTGGATGGTCATCCACCCGCTCGCGCAGGTGCTGATCTTTGCGACGATCCTTTCCGAAGTGCTCGCCGCCAAGCTTCCCGGCATCGATAACAAGTACGCCTACGCGCTGTACCTGATGGCGGGCATGCTTTGCTGGACGCTCTTCACGGAGACGGTCACGCGTTGCCTTTCGCTGTTCATCGACAGCGGCAACCTGATGAAGAAGATGGCGTTTCCGCGCATCTGCCTTCCGCTCATCGCGGCGGGCACCATGCTCGTCACCAATGTATTGCTGCTGGCGGCGATCCTGCTGGTGTTCGCCGTGCTCGGCCACTTCCCGGGCTACCACATCGTGTGGCTGCCCCTGCTGATCCTGATCACGCTCGCCCTTTCGATGGGGCTCGGACTGATCCTTGGCGTGATGAACGTGTTCATGCGCGACATCGGGCAGGTGGTGCCTGTAGTGCTGCAGGCGTTGTTCTGGCTGACGCCCATCGTCTACGTGACGAATATCATGCCGCAGAAGTTCCAGTTCTGGTTCAAGCTCAACCCGCTGTATCCGCTGGTGGCCAGCTACCAGAACGTGCTGGTTTTCGGCACCGCTCCGCTGTGGAGGGAGCTGCTGTGGCTTTGCGTGGGGATCATCGCGTTGCTTGTCGTCTCGCTGGTCGTGTTCCGTCGCGCCAGCCCTGAAATCGTGGACGCGCTATGAGCGGTGTGCTTGAAGCCCGGGGCCTGGGCAAGGCCTATCGCCGCTGGCGCAGCGAGTGGCTGCGCGCAGCTTCGTGGTTCGGCGCTCCGGTCCGGCCTGCCGAGGAGCATTGGGTCCTGCGCGGCATCGACTTCGCGGTGGAAGCCGGACAGACGGTCGGCATCGTCGGCCAGAACGGAGCGGGGAAGAGCACGCTGCTCAAGCTCATCACCGGCACGACCCGACCGACCGAGGGAAGTGTTGCCACCGGCGGTCGCATCGCCGCGATCCTCGAACTTGGCATGGGATTCAACCCGGACCTCACCGGCCGCGAGAACGCCTTCCATTCGGCCGGCCTGATGGGATACAGCCGGGCGCAGATCGCCGAAGCCATGCCGGACATCGAAGCCTTCGCCGAGATCGGCGAGTACTTCGACGAGCCCGTGCGCACCTATTCCAGCGGCATGCAGATGCGCGTGGCATTCAGCGTGGCCACGGCCTTCAAGCCGGACCTGCTGATCGTCGACGAAGCCTTGTCTGTCGGCGACAGCTACTTCCAGCACAAGAGCTTCGATCGCATCCGTTCCTATCGCGACCAGGGCGTTTCGATCCTGCTGGTGACCCACAGCATGGGCGACGTGCGCACCTTGTGCGACCGGGTGATCCTGCTCGACAAGGGACGGGTCGTGAAGGACGGTGCGCCCGACGAGGTGGTCGATTTCTACAACGCGATGATCGCCGAGAAGGAAAACGAAGCCGGCTCCATCGAACAGGTTCGCCACGAGGCGGGCTGGCTGCAGACCCGCAGCGGAACCGGCGAGGCGCGCATCGTCGATCTGCGCCTGTTCGATGCGGACACCGGCAGCGAGGTGTCGATGGCGACGGTCGGCCAGCGCCTGAACTTGCGCCTGCGCGCGGAGATCCACGGCGATGTCCCGCAGCTCGTCCTGGGGTACATGCTCCGCGACCGGCAGGGGCACGTGGTGTGGGGCACCAACACCTGGCACACCGGACAGGTGCGCTCTGGACTCAAGGCGGGCGACACGGTGGAGTTCGCGATGAACTTCACCTGCACGCTGGGTCCGGGCTCCTACTCCGTCTCGCCGGCGCTGGTGAGCACGGACACCCACCTGGTGAACAACTACGAGTGGGTCGACAACCTGCTCGTTTTCGACGTGATGAACGTTTCGTCGCCGACGTTCATCGGCAGCAACTGGCTAGATGCACGCTTCGACATCGGCGGCGCCGGGTCGAGCGCGAACTCGCGCGAATGAGGCCGGACTTTTCCGCCCCCGCGCCCACGACTTCCACATCTCATCCATGACCCGACTGATTTCCTACGCTCAGAACTTCGAAGACGTCATGCTCTGGCGGGCCCTCGGCCATGTCGAGCACGGCTCCTACATCGACATCGGCGCGCAGAGCCCCGACGAGGACTCGGTCAGCCGCATGTTCTACGAACAGGGCTGGCGGGGAATCCATGTGGACGCGGCCACCACGTACGCGCAGCAGCTGCGCGCTGCACGTCCGGACGAAGTGGTCATCCATGCGGCCGTCTCCAACACGCCGGGCACGCTCTCGTTCTACGAGATGCCCAAGACCGGTCTGAGCACGCTGGATCCAACACTGGCCGAGCGCCACTCCAGCAAGTTCGAAGTCATCGAAACCGTCGTGCCCTCCATTACGCTCGACGAAGTGCTCGCGCGTGCCCCCGGTGACGTGCACTGGTTGAAGGTGGATGTCGAGGGCGCCGAGACCTCGGTGCTGCGCAGCTGGCGCGAATCGCCCGTGCGGCCCTGGGTCGTCGTCGTGGAGAGCACGCTGCCGATGACGAAGGTGGAAAACCACCACGAGTGGGATCCCATCCTTGTCGAGAAGGGGTACGAGTTCGTCTACTTCGACGGCCTCAACCGCTTCTACGTTTCCTCCGAGCACCCCGAACTCGTCGCGGCATTCGCAGTGCCGCCGAACGTGTTCGATGGCGTGTCGTTGAGCGGCACGGCGACGTCCGCCTTTGGCGCGCGGTGGCGCGAGCAATGGGCCGAGCAGGAGCGCAAGTGGAGCAACGAGCTGGCCGCTTCCGAGTCGAACGTGGCGGGTCTTCGGCGTGACCTTGAAAACGTCGAAAGCGCGCGCAACCGGCTCGATGAACTGCTCAAGGAACAGCTTGCCCAGGGACAGTGGCTTGCGCGGGAGTGGAAGCAGTCACACGAAACCATCGCCAACCTGCGCGAGCAGGCGCATCGTTGGGAACTGGAAGCGCAGCAGGGTCAACATCAGGTGGCCCTGATGGCGAGCAGCTTGTCGTGGCGAGTGACGTGGCCGATCCGTTTCACTGGACGCGTGTTGCGCATGCTGTTTCGCTCGCCAGCCAAATTCGTGGGCGCGGCGAAAAGAGGGGTGAAGCGGGGCGCAAGCCCGTTCTTCGTCGCCGTCGCCGGCCCGATCAACCGTCGACCGGCACTGAGGGGTTTTATCGTGGGACTCGTCCCGAGCGCGGACGCGCGCCTCAGGGCCTGGGAGCAAACCGCGCGGATGCAGACGCTCGTCGCGGCCAGCAGCGAGCCGGTGAAGGCCGATGAAGTCCTCTCCGTCCGCGGTCAGCAGTTCTTGCATGCCTTGCGTGAGGCTTCGAGAAAGGGAGCGGCGTGATGAGGGTCGTGATCGATTTGCAGGGTGCGCAGAGTGTCAGCCGGTTCCGCGGGATCGGACGTTACTCGCTGTCACTCGCCCAGGCGATGGCCGGGCAGGCAGGCGATCACGAGATCCTCATCGCTCTCAACGGCGCGCTGGCCGACAGCATCGAGCCGCTCCGCGAAGCATTCAGCGGCCTGCTGCCATCGGATGCGATCCGCGTGTGGCACCCTTCTGGCGGCCACCTCTCGCCCGCGCGTCGCGTGGCCGATGAGATCCTCCGGGAGTGTTTCCTGACGGGGCTCAAGCCCGACTTCGTGCATGTCACCAGCCTTTTCGAAGGCATGAGCGACGCAGCCGTCACCAGCATCGGCCGATTCTCCGGGCGAACCCCGGTGGCCCCCACGCTGTACGACCTGATTCCGTACATCCATCGCGAGAAGTACCTGTCGGACCCGGCGTCTGCGACCTGGTACCTGTCCAAGATCGACCAGCTCAAGCGTGCCAACCTGCTGCTGGCGATTTCCGAATCCGCGCGGCAGGAGGCGGTGGAGTACCTGGAGTTTCCGTCCGACGCCGTGGTCAACATTTCCTCTGCCGCCGATGACCGGTTCCGCCGCATCGAGGTGAGCGCGGAAGCGGAGCTGGCACTTCGCAGCAAGCTTGGCTTGGTGCGTCCCTTCGTGATGTACACCGGCGGGATCGATTACCGGAAGAACATCGAGGGGCTCATTCGTGCCTTCGCGGCCCTCCCGCCCGATGTCCGCCGCGCGCACCAGTTGGCTGTCGTGTGCTCCGTGACGGACGACAGCCGGCAGACGCTGCATGCAATCGCACGCTCGGCAGGGCTGGAGGAATCCGAACTCGTCCTGACAGGCTTCGTGTCCGACGACGAACTCGTTGCGCTCTACAACCTCAGCAAGGCGTTCGTGTTTCCCTCCATCCATGAGGGATTCGGCCTGCCGGTGCTTGAGGCGATGCATTGCGGCACGCCCGTGATCGCGGCGGATGCATCGAGCCTTCCCGAAGTAGTGGGACGGCGCGATGCGCTTTTCAATCCGCGCTCCGACCAGGCGATGACGGCCAAGATGTTCGAGGTGCTGACGAACGAAGCATTCCGCGCCGATCTCGTCGGCCATGGGTACGAACAGGCGCAGCGATTCTCCTGGCAGGAAAGCGCGCGTCGCGCCCTTGGGGCGTTCGAAGAATCCGCTCGGCGCATCGCTGCGTCGGAACAGGCATCGGTTGCCGTTCCCGCACGGCGTCCACGCATGGCACTCCTTACCCCGCTGCCGCCAGAGCGGAGCGGGATCGCGAACTACAGCGCGGAACTCATGCCCGAGCTGTCGCGCTTCTACGAGATCGACGTCATCGTGGCGCAGGACGGGTTCGTCGCGCCCCAGGTCAGCGCGTGCGCAGAGGTGCGCAGCGTGGAATGGTTCGTTGAGCACCACGGGGACTACGAGCGGATCGTCTACCAGGTCGGCAATTCGCAGTTCCATGCGCACATGTTCGATCTAATGGAGACGTACCCGGGCGTGGTCGTGCTGCATGATTTCTTCCTCAGCGGCATTCGCGCGCATCTGGCGGCGATCGCGGGATCACCAGCGATCTGGATGCGGCAGCTTTACCAATCCCACGGTTACCCCGCGCTGGTCGACAATGCGTCGTCGGTCGACATCAGCGACATGGTTTACAAGTACCCATGCAACTTCGACGTGCTCACGGGCAACGTCGGCATGATTGTGCATTCACGCTATGCCAAGCGCCTTGCCGATACCTGGTATGGGCCGGGAACCAGTGAGCAATGGGCAGAGATCCCGCTCCTGCGGGATCCACCGGCGAAGATCGACAGAGAGCAGGCACGCGCGCTATTGGGTATCGATCGCGACGACTTCGTTGTGTGCAGCTTCGGTCACGTCGCTGCCACGAAACTGAGCGCGCGCATCCTCGACGCATGGGCCGCATCTGCCCTGAGCCGTCAGGCGAAGTCGCAGTTGTTGTTCGTCGGCGAGAACGCCACGGGCGAGTACGGTGTGCGCCTGCAACATGCGATCGACGAGCGGCGCCTCGGCGGGCAGGTACGCATCACCGGCTGGGCTGATACTGAGATGTACCAGGCCTACCTGGCTGCGGCTGACGTTGCGGTCCAGTTGCGCACGCTTTCGCGTGGCGAAACTTCCGCGGCAGTGTACGACTGCATGAATTACGGGCTGGCGACCATCGTCAATGCCAACGGTTCGATGGCGGACCTGCCTCGTGAGGCCGTCGTCGTAATCGATGACGAATTCGCGGATGCCGATCTTGTCAGCGCGTTGGAGCGTCTGTGGGGTGAGGAGGCATTGCGCAAGGATCTTGGACGCAATGGCGCCAGGATCATCGCGGACATCCATGCTCCCAGGGCATGCGCCGAGCTGTATCACCAGCGCATTGAGGAATTCTACGACAGGCAACTCGATGGCGAGCTTGCGATGGTCAGGCAGATCGGCGCTCACGTTGATCGGGCGAGCGAACCTGACCTGATCGCAATCGCAGAGGCCGCGGCCAACACGTTCCCTGCGCGTCAGCCTGCGCGGCAATGGATCATCGACGTAAGCGGTGCGCCGCACGAAGGCAGCGCTGGCTGGGCCGAGTTCGCGCAATGGGCGCGTGAGGCTCTTGCCGATCCTCGTCCCGGTTGGCGTACCGAGCTGGTGAATGTTCGACAGGAAGAACGGCGCTACCGCTACGCTCGCGAACTGGCCACGTCGTTGCTTGGTCTTCCCGTCGATTCGCTCCGGGACGACGTCCTCGAGGTCCAAAGGGGCGACGTGATCGTGTGCTGGCTCGGCGAAGCTGAACGCGGCGCCTGGCAGCACGAGGCGCTCGCCCGTCTGCGCGATCGCGGCGTCCTGCTCCAAGAGAAGGTTGGCGCGCGGGCTTGCCCAGGTATCGTCGTCGCGGACGAAGTATGATGCCGCGCTTGGTTTTTGGAAGATTTACTTAACTAACGGGAATGGCCATGAAGGCAATCATCACGGGGATCACCGGTCAGGACGGTGCCTATCTCGCACAACTGCTGCTGGAGAAGGGGTACACCGTCTACGGCACGTATCGGCGAACCAGCTCCGTCAACTTCTGGCGCATCGACGAGTTGGGCGTCAGCGGGCATCCCAATCTCCATCTGGTCGAGTACGACCTGACCGACCTGGGTTCCAGCATCGCGCTGGTGCAGCGCGTGCAGCCGGACGAGATCTACAACCTCGCCGCGCAGAGCTTCGTCGGGGTCAGCTTCGACCAGCCCGGTACGACCGCGCAGATCACGGGCGTCGGCGCGCTGCACCTGCTTGAGGCGATCCGTCTGGTTAATCCGAAGATCCGCTTCTATCAGGCCTCGACTTCCGAAATGTTCGGAAAGGTGCAGGCCGTACCCCAGCGCGAGGACACGCCGTTCTACCCGCGCAGCCCGTACGGCGTGGCCAAGCTCTACGCGCACTGGATCACGGTGAACTACCGCGAGAGCTACGACATCTTCGGCACCAGCGGCATTCTCTTCAATCACGAGAGTCCGCTGCGTGGTCGCGAGTTCGTTACCCGCAAGATCACCGACTCGGTGGCCAAGATCAAGCTCGGCATGCTCGACTGCCTTGAGCTGGGGAACCTCGACGCCAAGCGCGACTGGGGCTTCGCGAAGGAGTACGTCGAAGGGATGTGGCGGATGCTGCAGGTGGACGAGCCGGACACCTTCGTGCTGGCGACCAATCGCACCGAGACCGTCCGCGACTTCGTGCGCATGGCGTTCAAGGGAGCGGGAATCGATGTCGAGTTCCGTGGCCGGGACCAGGATGAAACGGCGCTCGATACGGCGACCGGCAAGGTCGTCATGCGCATCAACCCGAAGTTCCATCGACCGGCCGAAGTGGACCTGCTGATCGGCGATCCGTCCAAGGCCAAGGAGAAGCTGGGTTGGGAGCCGCGCACCTCGCTTGAGGAACTGTGCGAAATGATGGTCCGTGCCGACCTGGCTAGGAACGAGCGTGGCTTCTCCTTCTGATCGGGCTCCCATCGCGCTGCTGACGGGCGCCGAGGGCTTCACGGGGCGTTACGTCCGTGCTTCGCTCGAGCGCGCCGGTTACCGCGTCGCGGCCTGGTCGCACGGCGGCGGCGAAGGGGAAGCCGTAAACCTCCTGGATCGGGATGCGACGCTTTCGGCTGCGGCGCAGGCCCGGCCGGACGTCGTGGTCCACCTCGCGGCGATCTCATTCGTCGCACACGGCGACGCGGACGAGATCTACCGCGTCAACGTCGTGGGCACCCGCAACCTGCTGGAAGGGCTGGCCGCCAGCGAGCACAAGCCGCGTCGTGTGCTGCTCGCCAGCAGCGCGAACGTCTATGGCAACGCCGAAGGCAGCGTCGATGAGCAGGTCGCCCCTGCGCCGCAGAACGACTATGCGGTGAGCAAGCTGGCGATGGAGTTCATGGCGAACTTGTGGCGTTCGCAACTGCCGATCACGATCACCCGGCCGTTCAACTACACCGGTGTCGGCCAGTCGGACAAGTTCCTCATCCCGAAGATCGTCTCGCATTTCAAGCGCAAGGCCGATCACATCGAACTGGGGAACCTGG
This sequence comes from Lysobacter sp. MMG2, assembly GCF_016735495.2. Lineage (GTDB taxonomy): Bacteria > Pseudomonadota > Gammaproteobacteria > Xanthomonadales > Xanthomonadaceae > Lysobacter_J. The sequence goes on along the minus strand of NZ_JAERQY020000001.1, from coordinate 1,283,994 downwards.
ACGTCTCCAGGGACTTCTACGACGTGAGAGGCGTGGCCGAGATCTACACGCGCCTGACGGAAAGCGCGACGGCGGACGACGTCTTCAACGTCTGTTCCGGGCAGGAGTATTCATTGCGCGAGGTCATCGCGTTGATGGAGTCGATCAGCGGTCATCGCATGGACGTGAGGGTCAACCCCGCGTTCGTCCGCGCGAACGAGGTCAAGCGCTTGCGGGGCGACGCCGGGCGACTTGCACGCGCGATCGGGCCGCTGCCGCAGATTCCGTTGCGGGATACGCTCGAGTGGATGTATCGAAACGAAGCCTGAACTGGCAATGGGGAAGCGAGATCGAAACATGGGGGGGGTACATGAACGGTGAAGGCAACTCCTGGATGAGTTGGTCCGGACGCGACGGCCTGATGGTGCGTTGTTCCAAAGTTGCCCTGCTCTTGGTCGTTGCATGCAACCTGCTGCTGCTCTTCGACTTCGTTTTTCTGGGGTATGTCCAGGACTTCAACTCGGATGCGGGGACGAAGAACCTGCTCGCGCAGGAAATGTACGAGAGCCGCTCGTTCTTTCCGCCTGACTGGACTTATGTTAATGGCGATCTGATGGTTGTCTTCGGACAACTGTTCATCCTCCCGTTCCTTCCGTTCGCGTCCAACGGGTTCTCGCTCCATGCAATCTCGGGTGCGCTGACGTCGTTGCTGGTCTTGTCGGGCATGTGGCTCGCGGTAGGAATCGCCAATCCGTCGCGTTGGGTGCGGCTGCTGTGCATCGCAGTGTTTGCCAGCGGGATCTCATGGCAGATCGCGGAGCAGTTCTACGGCCAGGGTGGGTACGGAGTCGTCTTCTACCTTGCCTGCTTCATGCTTTTCCTGGCCTGGCGTTTCTTGCACGCGCAAGGCCGCAAGCTGTGGCTCTGGGGCGCGTTGATGGGCGTCATCATGACGCTGGCCTTCTGGAGCAACGCGCAGCGCGCGGCGGCATCGTATGCGCTGCCGTTGATGGCCGCGATTGGGGCAACGCTCGTCCATCGTGCCTGGACGCAGGAGTTGCGCTGGGACGCAGACACCAAACGCGCGCTCTGGCTCGTGGCCCTGGTTCTCGTGAGCGGATTGCTGGGCGCGATCCTCCATGCAGTCACGATCGGCCACGTCAACAACGTCTTCGACGTCGGCTTGGCCAAGTGGCTGCCGTTCTCGGACATGGTCCGCAATCTCAAGTTCACGCTGCAGGGATTGCTCGACATCCTCGGCGCCGTGCCCAGCCCAGGTGGATCGATACTCAGCCTTGAAGGGGCCTACCAGGCGATCAGGATGCTCGCGGGCATCACCGCGCTCGTACTCATCGTCGTGGGAGTAATCGCCTGTTTGCGGGATCGGAACCCGGGGCTGCGTTTCATCGCCTCGTTCACGGCCTTCTCTTGTGCGTTGTTCTTCTTTCTCCAATGCACGACAACCATTCCTAGCATGGTGACCCCGGAGGCGGCCGCACGCTACCTCGTGCCTTCCCTCGCATTCGGACTCCTGGTGGTGTTCATCAGGATTTTCAGCCCTGATGCTTCTCCGCTGTATCGCTTCGCGGCGTTGATGGTTTCGCTGGTGTTGATGACCAGCGCCGTCCTGCCCTCCAATATCCTTTCGCACCCCACCACCAAACGACCGGTTACGGCGCATACCGAGCTCGTCCGAGCGCTTCAGGCTGACGGGCTACGCTACGGCTATGCCACGTACTGGAACGCAGGTGCGCCTACTGTGCTCAGTGGTGGAAACGTCCGCATACGACAGATCAGGTTCGCCGACGGTCTACCCCGTCCGATGCTGCACCTCGCGTCGGAGAACTGGTACCGGCCCAAGGCGTGGTCTGGCGAGACGTTCCTGGCCTTGAAGGACGACGAGTTGGCGGAACTCAATCTTCCCCTGCTTGCATCCCTCGCGGGCGAGCCTGTGCGCATCCGCAGGTTTGGCGACTTCAACGTTCTCGTGTACGCCAGGAACTTTGCCGAGACGCTCCCTTTATGGGACGACGAAGTGCGGCGTCCCCGCTTGTTGACGCCCTCGACGACATCGCTGCACACGGTTGGCGAACTGCTCCAGGTCGGAAGTGCCAGTGTCCTGGCGACCAAGGGGCAGCCTGGCTTCCTTCATTTCGGACCCTACATTCGCCTTGAGCAGGGCCAGTACGCCGCGACGTTCGATATCGAGGTGCTGGGTCAGGCGGGGCCTGGAGTGGCGACGCTGGACGTCTCTGCAAAGGCGGGTTCGGATGTGCGGGTGACCGGTTCGGCGAAGCGCGCGGGACGACAGCGCATCACACTGCCATTCGACCTGCCAGAAGATGCTTCGGATCTGGAGTTCCGCGTCCTCACCGACGGCTCCAGCGAACTTCGCCTGTACGGCATCCAGTTGCAGCGTCGCGGCCCGGTCGCGGGCAAGCCGCCCAGGCCTTGAGAAAAGAAAAGGCGGCCGTCACCGGCCGCCTTTTTTCGTCTGCCCCGAATGCCTGCGGCGATCAGGCGCCGAGCATGACGCCCAGCGCTTCGTCCGCCGCTTCCAGGACGCGATCGAGCTGCGGTTCCAGTCCCACCCAAAGGGGCAGCCGCACCAGACGATCGCTGGTCGTGTCGGTCACCGGCAACTCGCCATGGGCACGGCCGCACTGAAGGCCGGTCGGTGCGCTGTGCAGCGGGATGTAGTGGAACACCGTGCCCACGCCGGACTCCTTCATCCGCGCCATGAAGCGCGTGCGGTGCTCCAGGCTCGGCATCAGCAGGTAGTACATGTGCGCGTTGTGCCCGCAATGCTCCGGAACGATCGGGCGGCGCAGCAGGCCATCGGCCTCGTGGCGTTCGGCCCAGGCGTGGTAGCGATCCCAGATGGCGATGCGGCGACGGGTGATCTCGTCGCCCTCGTCCATCTGCGCGGCCAGGAACGCGGCGATGAGTTCGCTCGGCAGGTAGGAAGAACCCTTGTCGACCCAGGTGTACTTGTCGACCTGGCCGCGGAAGAACTTGCTGCGGTTGGTGCCCTTCTCGCGGATGATCTCGGCACGCTCGGCGAACGTCTCGTCGCGAACGATCAGCGCGCCGCCTTCGCCCGAGATGATGTTCTTCGTCTCGTGGAAGCTCATCGCGCCAAGTTCGCCGATCGCGCCCAGCGGTCGTCCCTTGTAGGTGGAGTAGATGCCCTGTGCGGCGTCTTCCACGACGTGCAGGCCATGACGACGGGCGATGTCCATGATGGCGTCCATCTCGCACGCGACACCGGCGTAGTGCACGACGCAAATGGCTTTCGTGCGCGGCGTGATCGCGGCTTCGATCAGGCGCTCATCGAGGTTGAGCGTGTCCGGCCGGATGTCGACGAACACCGGTATGGCGCCCCGCAACACGAAGGCGTTGGCGGTCGAAACGAACGTGAAGGACGGCATGATCACTTCGTCGCCGGGCTCCAGGTCCAGGAGCAGGGCTGCCATCTCCAGCGCCGCGGTGCACGAGTGCGTGAGCAGCGCGCGGCGGGCCCCGGTGTGCTGCTCCAGCCACTGGTTGCAGCGCTTGGTGAAGATCCCATCGCCCGACAGATGGCCATTGGTGTGCGCCTGGGCGATGTTCGACAGCTCGCGGCCCGTCATGTAGGGCTTGTTGAACGGAATCACTGGAAGCTCCGGGTTTCCTGGGGCGCTGCGTTCAGCGCGTGCATTCGAGGATGCAGTGGGTGTAAGGCACGTAGAGCATGTCATGCCGCACGGTCGTCTTCACCGAGCCGAACACTTGCGTCGCAAGGGACGTGTACTGCCCGGGTTCGCGGATGTTCTGCCCTCGGTCCTTGAGGATGATCGTGCGTGCCATGCCGGACTGGTCCGGGACGAGGGTGCCGTCGATGGTGATGAGTCGGCCGCCCGGGCGCAGCTTGTTCCAGGCCGTCCGCATCAGGGCGGCCGCACGATCGTCGTCGAGGTGGTGCAGCAGGCCGATGGCCAGGGCAATGTCGGCGCCGCCGTCGTGCGCAGTGTCCTGGTAGTCGGCGACGTCGATGCACTCGAAGCTGCCGCGATCACCGAAGCGCCGGCGCGCTGCGTCGATATAGTCCTGCGACAGGTCGAAGCCGATGTAGCGAACGTGCTCGGGCAGGTGGCGCAGCATTTCGGCCGTGCCGCAGCCGATGTCGAACACGAGGTCGCTCTGCTCGGGCCGGATGTAATCGCGGACCAGGATGCGGCGACTGCGTTCGGCACCCAGTATCCGCTGGGTCAGATCGTAGACGACGGCCGAGGAGAGTACCGAACGAACGCCATGGGTGATCTGTGCCACGTCTAGATTCCTGATCGTGAAAGAACGATGACACCGGCGATCACCAGCGCAGTGCCGCCGACCTTGTGCATGTCGAAATTCTCGTGGAACAGCCAGGCGGCCAGCAGCGCCACCAGCGGGAAACTCAGGGCGGTGAAAGGATACGCCTTGCTCAGCGGCAATCGGCTGATGGCGGCCATCCAGCACAGCGATGCGCCGAACGCCGCGGCAAAGGCGCTGATGACCCATGGATTCAACAACAGCGTCAGGATCGGACGCAGCGTCAAGTTCTCGATGGTCGCCGTCGGATTCAGGCCAACCTGCCATTTCAGGACGATCTGACCGTACACGGTCAGCAGGATCGTCAGGGCGATGAAGACATAGCTCACGGTATTTCCTGGTTCTGTGGGCGGGCGGCCCCTGGGGCTGTGCCCGGCCCGGGCGATTCTGGGACCGGCGTGCGGACGGCGCTAGTGGCCTGCATCCGGCGTGCCGATGAGTGCCGACAGTTCGGCCGTCTGCCGCTCAAGCAGCGCGGCGTCGCCACGCGTTTCGACGTTGAGGCGCAGCAGCGGCTCGGTGTTCGAACTGCGCAGGTTGAAACGCCAATCGCCGAAGTCCGCGCTGGTGCCGTCGGTGTAGTCCAGCACGGGGTTCCTCGGCAGGTAATGGTCCATCACCCGGGCGATGGCCTCGCGCGAATCGGCGACCCTGAAGTTGATTTCGCCGCTGCACGGGAAACGGCGCATGCGTTCCTCCACCAGATCGGCGAGCGAGGTCCCACTGGTCGAGATCAATTCGGCGATGAGCAGCCACGGGATCATTCCCGAATCCGCATAGGCGAAGTCGCGGAAGTAGTGGTGCGCGCTCATCTCGCCGCCGTACACGGCGTTCTCGGTCCGCATGCGTTCCTTGATGAAGGCATGGCCGGTCTTGCTGAGCACGGGGATGCCACCGGCTTGGTTGACCATCTCGATCGTGTTCCAGGTCAGCCGCGGATCGTGGATCACCTTGGCGCCCGGATTGCGGCGCAGGATGGTCTGGGCCAGCAGGCCGACCAGGTAGTAACCCTCGATGAAACGGCCGCGATGATCGAAGAAGAAGCAGCGGTCGAAGTCGCCGTCCCAGGCCAGTCCCAGGTCCGCGCCACTTGCGATCACGGCGTCCATGGTGGCCTGGCGGTTCTGCGGAAGCAGCGGATTCGGGATGCCGTTGGGGAAGCGACCGTCCGGTTCGTGGAACACCCGCACGAACTCGAACGGCAGGTGCGGCGCAAGCAGGTCCACGATCGCACCGGCGCCGCCATTGCCCGCATTCGTCACGATCTTCAGCGGACGCAGCGCGGCGGTATCGATATAGCCGAGCAGGTGCGAGATGAACGCCGACTTGTCCGGATGCGGGAGGCGCGCACCGGCGTTGCGGTCGGTGGGAACCGTAAGCGTCCACACCGAGTCACGGATCGCGAACAGGCCCGAGTCGCCGCTGATGGGCTTGGCCTCCTCGCGCACCAGCTTCATGCCGTTGTAGTCGATCGGGTTGTGGCTGGCGGTCACCATGACGCCGCCTGCCGCGTCCAGATGATCGGTCTGGAAATACACCTCTTCCGTGCCGCATTCCCCGATGTCGAGCACATCGCGGCCCGTGGCGCGAAGTCCGTCGATGAGCGCGGTCTGGATCGGGACGCTGCTCAGACGCACGTCGCGGCCCACCACGATGCGACCGGGATCGAGCATTCCCGCGAGCGCCACGCCGATGCGGGTCGCCATGTCTTCGTTGAGTTCATCCGGCACGCGGCCGCGGATGTCATAGGCTTTGAAGGCAGAGAGGGTCATGTTCGTCTCGCGTTGGGTTGCGGATGGCTCAGACGCTGGCGAGCGTCACCTGTCGGCGCAGGACGCTGAACAGGTCGGTGCCATCCCAGACATGATGGAAGTCGAGCGCGCGGCCGAAGGGCACGACGCGGTCGATGGCGCGGCCGCGCAGTTGCGCGAGCAGGGCGTCGATGTCGGCGGAGTCGAAGCCGAACTGCACCAGGGTCTGATCGCGATCGTCGAGCTGCGCGCCCATGTCGGCCAGCGACGGCAGTTCCACTTCCACGACCAGCCCGTTGCCGGACTGGAGCTCGCGAACATCGCCGTCCGAATGTGCGGCCTGCAGACGGATCGGAAAAGACGCAAAGCCGCCGTCGATGGTCTCGGCGTGCCCCAGAGCGGCCAGCAGGTGCGCATCGGTCACGCGACTCATCAGCGCGGCGGCCTCGTCCTCGAAGCGCGCCGAATCCTCACGCACCGCGCGCCATAGGCGGGACTTGGCGCGCGCGATCGTCTCGTGATCGCCGATCCAGTACAGGCAGCGCGGCGACGAGCATGCCTGCTGGCCGAACCACAGGATGTCGTTGGCGAAACGCCGCGCGAGCGGTTGCAGATCGTCTTCGCCGACCGCGTCCAGCGCGGCCGCGGAAATCGCAGCGACGCCGAAGCGGTCCGGGAACGCAAGCTCCACGGCAAGCGGCGGCAGCGGTATCGCGCGGATGGTGCGAACCGTGCTGTCCCCGCCCCAGACGATGCGTGCGTGGCAGTGCGAGGAAAGCTGCGCGGTGATCGCGGCGTCGTGCGGATAGGTGAGCAGGATCGTCCGGTCGAGGACCTCCGCGTGCAGGCCCTCCTCGCGCATCGCGCCGAGGATGCCGATCAGGGCGTCGCGCTGCGCGCTGGGCTTCTGCGACAGGCGCGCGACGTTGGCGTTGCCGGACAGCACCGACATCAGCCAGGCGTAGGCGAACAGCACGTCGACGTTGGCCGGAGCCAGATGGAACACGAGGCCGCGCGCGAGGATGCGGTTGCCTTCGACCGCGGACGCGCGCCGCTCAAGATGAGCGATACCGGCCGGGCGGAACCAGTGCGCGAGCGTCGCCAGTTCCGGGTGCGCGCGAAGCTGCGGGAGCTTGAGCACACGCCGCGAGAAATCGCCGACGAACTCCGTGGCGGCGTGCGAGAACGGCTGCAGCGTGCCCAGCGTCCGCAGCCGCTTGAGCTGCGCCGAAAGGTCGGGGTCGGCCGAACTGGAGAACAGGAACGTCGTCATGGCGTGGGAACCGTCCGGGTATCGCTGCAACCGCGTACTTCCACGTTCTTCAGGCGGCCCAGCACGCCGAAATGCTTGCCCTTGCGTCCGCAAGGGCAATCGTCCTCGCCATGCACGACGCCCAGGTCCTCCGTCAGGAGGCTATGCCCGGGGTAGCTGCGCGGCAGCAGGCTCAGCACCTGGATCACACCAGACGTTCCATTGGGCACGGGAGTCAGGTCGTCCGTGCTGCGAACGATCACGTCCGCATAGGCCGGTGAGTGCAGGTGGCCGTGTTCGCACTCGAAGAACACCGAGCCGACCTGCTCGACCATGCCGTAGTAGTTGTGCACGCGCTCCAGGCCCAGGACGTCATGCAGGGCCGCCTTGAACGCGGCGTTGTCCACCTTGGCTTCCTCCATCTTCTTCCAGCCGCCGCCATGCACCAGCAGGCTGCCATGCGGAAGGCGGAAGCGGCGGCCGTCGCGTCGTGCGGCCATCACCAGCGATTGCCACACGATGTACGTGAAGCCGAACAGGAACACCGGCTGGTCGGGATGGCGCTCCAGCCAGGCCTGCAGTGCGTCCCAGTCGGGCCGGAGCTGTTCGTCGAGCAGGTACTTGTGGTCGCGACCGAAATTGGCGAAGCCGAGGATGCCGGCGGCGCGCGCGTTGAACCGCGTGCGATCGCGCAGGAAGCTGTCGTCGTCCACGACGAGCATGGGCATGCGCTTGTTGCCGGCGAACTCGGCGAAGATCCGGGTCAGCGCGCGCGTTTGCGAGCGGGCGGTGTCGGCGTCGAGGAAGATCCGCGACACCGCGGCTCCCGTCGTGCCGCTGGATACGAGCGTACGCGAGACTTCCTCCTGCGCAACGCTCTTGAGGTCCAGCATCTTGAACAACCGGACAGGCAGCCAGGGCACGGATTCGAGGTCCTGCGCCTGGATCGAGGCCGGCCAAAGCGAATCGACCATGCGGCCGTACTCGGGGCAGTTCGTGCGATGGTGCCGCGTCAGTTCGTTGAGTCCGTCCAGCAGCCAGCGCCGTTTGGATTCCCGGTCGAGGCCGTACACGTCCGCTTCCAGCGGTGCGATCGCTTCAGTGGCGCTCATGCTCGTACATCCTGGGCTTCGCTCATGCTGCGAAGCGCCTGATAGTCGGTCTTGCCGGTCGGCAACAGCGGCAGGGCGTCCAACGCCACCGACCGCACATGCCCGGGAAAGAGCTTGTAACGCTGCTGGATCAATTGCTTGATGCGCGTGGGCTCGACGGGCGACTCGCCCGGGACGAAGACGACCAGGTCATCGTCGCGGCCGGAGCACGCCACCAGGCGCTGCAGCTCGGCGGAGAGCATGGATTCCACTTCATCGAGGTTCACCCGGTTGCCCGACACCTTGATGAAGCGCTTGGCGCGCCCGGTGAGATGGAAGAACCCGTCCTCGTCGCGGCGGGCGAGGTCACCGGTGCGAAGCTCCCCGTTCGCCTGATCGCCCAGCGCCAGATCGCCGCGCGCCTCCGCGTAGCCCAGCATCACGTTCGGCCCGCGATAGATCAGTTCGCCAGTGTCCGCGTCGATGCGCAATTCGCCGCCGGGAATGGCGATGCCGATGCTGCCGACCTTCTCGCGAAGCCGCGCGGCAGGCACGTAACTGATGCGCGGGCCGGCCTCGGTCTGCCCGTACATCACGAAGAACTCAAGCCCCATGCGCCCGCACAAATCGAGGAAGGTCTCGATCATCGCGTCGCGCAGGCGGCCGCCGGCCTGCGTGAGCATGCGCAGGCGATCGAGCTGGAAGCGCTCAAGCCCCACGCGCCGCAGCATTTCGAAGGTCGCGGGCACGCCCGAGAGCGACGTGACGCCGTGCGTGCGGGCAAGATCCCAGAAGCCGCGACCGACCAGGCTCTCCTCGGTGAGGATGATGGACCCGCCGACTTCCAGATGGCTGTTGAGGATCGACATGCCGAACGAGTAGGCCAGCGGCAGCGTCGTGATCGCGCGGTCGTCCTCGCGCAGGGCGAGGTACTGCGCGATCGCGCGCGCGTTGGAGGCGAGGCCTTCGTACGACAGGCGCACCAGCTTGGACGAGCCGGTGCTGCCGGACGTGCTCAGCAGCAGGGCAAGGTCCGGATGCGGTGCCTGCGCGTGCACCGGTTCGTCACGGACGAGGACGACCAGGCCACCGCCGCGATGCGCCACGGCGTAGCCGGCCATTTCGCTGCCGTCCGGAAGGGCGAGCCAGTCGGGACGGTAATGCGCCACCAGCGCGGCAAGCAGCGTCGCATCGACATCCGGCTGCACGAGCAGCGGAACATGCCGCCGCGAACGCAGCGCGCCCAGGTACAGCGCAACCGCGTCGACGGTGCTGGGCATGCACAGAAAACCGACCGTTCGGCCCGGTCCCAGCACGGCCGCGGCACTGTCGGACAGGCGCGCCAGTTCGCCGTACGTCCACGAGCGCTGCGCATCGACAAGCGCGATCGCGTCGGCGCGTTGCCGCTCCAGTTCCCAGAAGGCCATCGCTCAGACCACCATGCGGCCGTCGATGCCGACGACCTGCCCGCTGACATAGGCCGACGCATCGTCGAGCAGGAAGGCGACGAGTTGCGCGACTTCCTGAGGCGTTCCTGCGCGGCCCAGGCCGATCGACGCGACGCGTGCGGCGTGCGCGGCCTCGGGCATCTCGCGTGTCATGTCGGTGTCGATGAAGCCGGGAGAAACCGCGTTGACGCGGATGCCGCGTGGCGCGAGTTCTTTCGAGGCGGAGAGCGTCGCGCCGATCATCGCGGCCTTGCTCGCCGAGTACAGCGTCAGGCCGGCCGCGCCCTGGACGCCCATGATCGAAACCAGGTTGACGATGCTCCCGCGCTTGTTGCGCGTCATCAGGCGCGCGGCGTACTGCATCAGCATCAGCGGCGCCTTGACGTTGACCGCGAGCACGCGGTCGATGTCGTCGGGGCGGATCATGCCGAGCACGCCTTCGTGCAGGATGCCGGCGTTGTTCACCAGCCCGTCGAGCTTGCGGTAACGCGCGAACAGATCCTGGAACAGCGCCGGGATGCCGTCGTCGCGAGTCAGGTCGAGGGAAGCGCAATGCGGTTCCGGTCCGCCCGCGGCAAGGCATTCGTCCGCCACGCCTTGCAGTGCATCCGCGTCGCGCGCGACGAGGACCAGCTGCGCGCCTTGACCAGCGCAATGCAGGGCGATCGCACGGCCGATGCCGCGCGATGCGCCCGTCACCACGATGACCTGGTCCTTCAGCGACATGTCAGGCCGCGGCGCCGTACTTGGCGAGGATCTCGCGCGCCTTGCCGACGGAGCTCATGTCGATGACGTCGTCCATGTCGATCATCACGCCGAAGGCATCTTCCAGCGCCGCGATGACGGACATGTGCGCGATCGAATCCCACTCCGGGATCGTGGCGTAGCGCAGGTCGTCGGTGATGCGATCGGCGGGAATGCCGAGCACGCTGGAGAACGCCTGGACGACGCGGTCGGTGTTGTCGTTCATAGGTACTTCCTGAATCCGAAAAGAGTGGTGTCGAACCGGAATCCGAGCCTGGCGTACAGGTTCACGATGCCGGTGTTGGCGGCGGAGATGAGCGTCGAGCAGTCCTGCACGCCGCGCGCGGAAAGGGACTCCAGCGCGGTAATCCACAGTGGCATTGCCATGATGGCATAGCGTCCGGTGGCGCCGGTCAGGATCAGGTCGGCATGACGACCGTCGGCGCTGACGCGTTCGGCATGGAAGCCGATGAGCTTGCCGTTCGACGTGGCCGCATAGGCGAGGCGCTGGCGGACGAGGTCTCCGATCCAGTTCGCGGTGCGTGCCGCCGCGAGGGCGGGGTCGATGGCGGGATCTTCCAGGAAGCGGCCGTGATTGAAGTCGTCGCGCGCGATGCGTTCGAGTTCGCCGATGTCGGCCTCTTCCGCCGGACGCAACGCGGGTCGCATGCGCGCGGGCACCGGCGGCAGTCCGGCGAAGCCGGCGCGGGACAGTGCGATCGAACATTCCACGATCGCGAAGCCGGCATCGAGCACGGCCTTCTTCGCCGATGGCGCTGCCGCGTCCACGCGGCCGAACAGGTAACGGACACCGTTCTCACGGCCCCAGCGCTCAACCTCTTCGATGAGCGGGCGCCCGGCCGGATCGTCCGAAACCTCCAGACGTACGATCTCGGCGGTCCGCATGCCCAGCGCGCGTTCGTCCCAGGGCGTCAGGCGCACTTCGGCGCGGCCACCGGCATGTTCGATGACGGTGGCGCTCATCGACGGGTGTCCTCGGCGAGGATGTAGTACGGGCGCCCCTGCACGTTGCGGAACACCTGGCCCACGTACAGGCCCACCACGCCCAGGCTGAAGAGCAGCATGCCCCCGACGAGCCAGATCGATGCGATCACCGAGGTGTAGCCGGCCACGGCCATGTCGCCGTCGATCCAGCGTGCCACCGCCAGTGCCACCATGAAGAACGACACCAGCGAGCACAGGATGCCGGCGAAGGCGACCAGCTTCAGCGGCTTTTCCGAATAGCCCAGGGTGATGTTGGTCGCCAGGCGCAGCAGTTTGCGCAGGGTGTACGTGCTGCGTCCTTCGGCACGCGGTGCGTGCTCGACCGGAAGCAGCCCGTGGCGGAAGCCGGCCCACTTCACCATGAGCGGGAAGGAGCGGTCCCGTTCCGGCATGCGGCACACCGCGTCGATCACCGGGCGGCGGAAGATGCCGAAGTTCGCGGTGCTTGCGTCCTGCTGCGAGCCGGTCAGCCAGGTCAGCAGCCGGAAGAAGCCCCACGACGACAGGCGCTTGCTCCAGCTGTCCTTGCGGTTCTGACGCTGCACGAAGACGACGTCGAAATTCTCGGAGGTCGCCTTGCGGTACAGGTCCGGAATCGCCGCGGGTGGATCCTGCAGATCGCAGTCCATCACCACGACCCACTCGCCCGTCGCGTGCTCGATGCCCGCGGAGATCGCCGAATGCTGACCGAAATTGCGGGCCAGGCGCAGGCCTCGCAGCCACGGGCGCGTCGTCGCGAGTTCCTGGATGCGCGACCATGCCTGGTCCGGGCTGGCGTCGTCGACGAGGATCACCTCGAAATCGTCGACGGTACCGCGCAGTTGCGCGGCCACGGAATCGACCAGCTCTTCCAGGCACCCGCGGCAGCCGTACACCGGCGAAACCACGGAAACGGTGGGCGTTGAGTTACCGGCGAGGGAAGGCGATTGCATGCGTCCTGCAATGGTCGAACGTTGAAGGGGGGCGCGGGCTCAGCCCAGTGCCTTCTCGAAGTCCGGCAGAAGGGCGAACAGATCGCCCACCAGCCCGATGTCGGCGATCTCGAAGATCGGCGCATCGCCGTCCTTGTTGATCGCGACGATGGTGCCGGCGTCCTTGATGCCGGTCAGGTGCTGGATCGCGCCGCTGATGCCGACGGCGATGTACAGCTCCGGCGCGATGATCTTGCCGGTCTGGCCGACCTGCAGTTCGTTGGGCACGTAGCCGGCATCGACCGCGGCGCGCGAGGCGCCGACAGCGGCGCCGAGCTTGTCGGCCAACGCGTAGATCACCTTGAAATTGTCGGCCGAACCGACGCCGCGGCCGCCGGAGACGACGCGCTTGGCGCTCTGCAGGTCCGGACGGTCCGACTTGCCGGCGGCCAGGCCGACGTAGCGGGTGTGCGTGGGCAGCGTGGCGTCGACGGAGACGGCTTCGACGGCGGCGCTGCCGCCCTTGGCCGCTTCCGGCCAGGAGGCCGTGCGCACGGTGGCGACCACGGTGTGATCCGACGGTGCCTCGACGGTGATGATCGCGTTGCCGGCGTAGATCGGGCGCTTGAAGACGTGGCTGCCTTCCACGGCCATCACGTCCGACACCTGCGCCACGCCCAGCAGGGCGGCGACGCACGGCATCAGGTCCTTGCCGAAGGTGGTGCTGGGGCCGAAGACGTGGCTGTAGCCGGAGGCGACCTTCGCCACCTGCGGCGCCAGCACCTGCGCGATGGCGTTCGCGTTGGCGGCGTTGGCGACGGTGAGCACCTTGCCGACGCCGGCGATCTGCGCGGCATTGCTGGCGACGGCGGCCGGATCGGCGGCCAGCACCAGGATGTCGATGGAGTCGGGCTTCAGTGCCTGGGCGGCGGAGACGCACTTGGCGGTGGAGGCATTGAGCTTGCCGTCCAGGTGTTCGGCGACGATCAGAACCTTGCTCATTACAGGAGCCCCTTCTGCTTGAGTGCGGCGACCAGTTCGGCCGCGTCCTTCACCATCACGCCCTTGCTGCGCTTGGCCGGCGCGGCGTAGTGGGTCGTCTTGAGGGTGTCGCCGGTGTCCACGCCGAGGTCGGCGAACGGGATGCTCTCCAGCGGCTTGCTCTTGGCCTTCATGATGTCGGGCAGCTTGATGAAGCGCGGCTCGTTCAGGCGCAGGTCGGTGGTGACCACGGCCGGCAGGTCGACTTCCAGCGTTTCCAGGCCGGCGTCGACTTCGCGCGTCACCGTGGCCTTGCCGCTGGCGATCTCGAGCTTGGAAGCGAACGTCGCCTGCGGTCGGCCCCACAGCGTGGCCAGCATCTGGCCGGTCTGGTTGGCGTCGTCGTCGATGGCCTGCTTGCCCAGGATCACCAGGTCCGGCTGCTCCTTCTCGATCAGCTTGAGCAGGGCGCGGGCGGCGGTCAGCGACTGGATCGGGCCGTCGGCGACCACGTGGATGGCGCGGTTGGCGCCCATGGCCAGGCCGTTGCGCAGGTGGGCCTGGGCGTCGGCGGGAGCGATCGTGGCGACCACGACCTCGGTCGCGATGCCCTTGTCGCGCAGGCGCAGGGCCTCTTCCAGGGCGATTTCATCGAACGGGTTGGCCGACAGCTTGACGCCGTCGGTGACCACGCCGGAGCCGTCCGGCTTGACCTGGATGCGGACATTGAAGTCCACCACGCGCTTGTAGCCGACGAGAATCTTCATCGTGCGGGGGTTCCTATGGTTGCGCGGCCGATGGGCGGCCGAGAACCGCCGATTCTAGCCCAGCGAGGGTTCCCTACGCAGGCGGATGGTGGGGCCTGACCCCGGGGCGGCCCGGACTTGCCGGGGCTTCCCGGTTCAGCCGCGATGGATGCGCTCCGGTATTCTTGGCGTCCCGTTTAACTAGAAGTTCCCGGAGCCAGGATGCTTCACCCCGTAGTTCTCAGTGGCGGAAGCGGTTCTCGCCTTTGGCCACTCTCGCGTCAGAACCAGCCCAAGCAGTTCCTCCGGTTGATCGGCGACCACTCGCTGTACCAGGAGACCGTGATCCGTGCCAGCAAGCTGCCGGACGCGCAGCCGCCGGTCACCGTGTGCAGCGAAGACCATCGCTTCATGATCGGTGAGCAGTTGCAGGAGGTGGCGATCCCCAGTGGCGGCATCCTGCTCGAGCCCGTGGCGCGCAACACCGCCCCGGCGATCGCGTTGGCCGCGCTGCACGTGCTGTCGACCGATCCGGACGGCGCGCTGCTGGTGATGCCGGCCGATCACCTGATCGAGGACGAGAACGCGTTCCGCACCGCCGTCGCGGCGGCGACCGGTCTGGCCTCGGAAGGTTGGCTGGTGACCTTCGGCATCACGCCCGACTATGCCGAGACCGGCTACGGCTACATCCTGCGCGGCGATTCGCTGAGCGCGGACGGTTACCGCGTGCAGCGCTTCGTCGAAAAGCCCGACCAGGCCACCGCCGAACGCTACGTCGCCGAAGGCACCTATGCCTGGAACTCCGGCATGTTCCTGTTCAAGGCCAGCGCCTACCTGGACGAACTGGCGCGCCATGCGCCGGCGGTACTGGAGGCGACCCGCACCGCTTACGCCTCGGCCGCACAGGACCTGGATTTCATCCGCGTCGGCAAGGACGCGTTCGCGTCCAACCCCAACGACTCCATCGACTACGCGGTGATGGAGAAGACCGAGCGCGCCGCGGTCGTCCCGGTGAGCTGCGGCTGGAGCGACATCGGTTCGTGGTCGTCGCTGTGGGCGGTCGCCCAGCGCGACGACGACGACAACCGCCATGAAGGCGATGTCATCTCCGTCGACACCAAGGGCAGCCTCGTGCGCGCTTCCGAGCGCCGCATGATCGCGACCATCGGCGTGGAAGACCTTGTGATCATCGACACGCCCGACGCGACGCTCGTCGCGCGCAAGGACCGGGTGCAGGACGTCAAGACGGTGGTCGATCACCTGAAGGCGGCCGGTCGCCAGGAGCACCTGTTCCACCGCAAGGTCTACCGTCCGTGGGGCAGCTACGACTCCATCGACATGGGCGAGCGCTTCCAGGTCAAGCGCATCGTCGTGAAGCCGGGTGCGGCGCTGAGCCTGCAGAAGCACCACAAGCGCGCCGAGCACTGGATCGTCGTGTCCGGCGTGGCCGAGGTCACGTGCGATGACCGCGTGTTCGACCTGCACGAAAACGAGAGCACCTACATCCCGCTGGGCAGCGTGCACCGCCTGCGCAACCGCGGCACGGAGCCGGTGGAACTCATCGAAGTGCAGTCGGGCAGTTACCTGGGCGAGGACGACATCGTCCGCCTGGAAGACGTGTACGGGCGCTCCTGACCGGAGCGTCCTTCGCGCGCGCCGTGCTCAGGCCGGCGCGCGTTCCAGTGTCTTCGCCAGCAGCGCCGCGAACCGATCCGCGCTGCCCGCCGCATGGGCGAAGAACAGCGACGGCTCGCACAGCTCCAGTTCGAGCAGGCACGGCCGGCCGTCGCGATCACCGATTAGGTCCACACGCGCGTAGAGCGGTGCCTCGTGCAGCTGCAGTGCATCGCGGGCGGCGGCGAGCACGTGTCCGGCCAGTGACATCTCCTCCTGCGACGGCGTGCGTGGCGTGATCGCTTCGGCGGCGAAAAGATGCGGCGTCGGGCCCTCGTCGGCCCGCAGCAACGGCCCCTTGCGGATGGCGTGGCTGAACTCGCCGGCGAAGTAGATCAGCGCGGTCTCGCCGTGTTCGTCCACCGCGTCCAGATAGGGCTGCAGCATCGCACTGCGTTCGGCATCGAGCAGCCGCGCGAGGTGATTGGCCGCGGCGAACTCTTGCGTGCGCGCATAGCGCTGCGCATCCTTCGAGCCCGCACCCACGCTCGGCTTCACGACAAATTCCTGCGTATCGGAATGCGCTGCGAGGAACGCCTGCAATGCGGGCAGCGGCTCCGTCTCCGGTTCGACGAACACGGTCGGCACCACCGGCACGCCGCGCGCGGCGAGCTCGGCCAGGTAGTGCTTGTCGGTGTTCCACTTCACCACCGGCAACGGATTGAGCAGTCGCGTGCGCGTGGAGGCGTGCTCGCACCAGTCGAGAAACTCTCCCAGCCGCGTCATGTAATCCCAGGGCGAACGCAGGATCGCCGCGTCGAAGCGACCCCAGCCGACGGTAGGGTCGTCCCAGGCGCGTACCTGCGTGGCCAGGCCGGCGCGCGCGCAGGCGTCCAGCAGCGGCGCCAGGTCGTCGTCGAGGCCGGCGGCGGCGATGGCGGTCACGAGGGCGATTCGGGTCATGGCCATGGAGTCTAGACGCTGCCGCGGCCTGCGGTCGCGACCCGCCGCACAGGCCCGCCGGCATGCCCGAACGTACGGTGGGGGAGGTGGCCATCGCCACGGTAAACTCCGGCCCATTGCGCAGATCCCGAATGGAGCCCGTCATGGCCGCGACGCAAAACGGCAAGAACAAGGTTTTCCCCAGTGCGAAGGCGGCGCTCGACGGCATCGTCGCCGACGGACAGACCCTCGCGGTCGGCGGCTTCGGCCTGTGCGGCATTCCCGAGGCGTTGATCGCCGCGCTGCGCGACAGCGGCGCCAAGGGGCTCACCGCCATCTCCAACAACGCCGGCGTGGATGGCTTCGGCCTGGGCCTGCTGTTGGAGACCCGGCAGATCAAGAAGATGATTTCGTCCTACGTCGGCGAGAACAAGGAATTCGAGCGCCAGTTCCTCTCCGGCGAACTCGAACTCGAATTCAATCCGCAAGGCACACTGGCCGAACGCCTGCGCGCAGGCGGCGCGGGGATTCCCGCCTTCTTCACCCGCACCGGCTACGGTACGGTGGTGGCCGAGGGCAAGGAAACGCGCGAGTTCGACGGCCACCATTACGTGATGGAAACCGCGCTCAAGGCCGACGTCTCGCTGGTCAAGGCGTGGAAGGCCGACAAGGCCGGCAACCTGGTGTTCCGCAAGACCGCGCGCAACTTCAATCCCGCCTGCGCGATGGCCGGCGCGATCTGCGTGGCCGAGGTGGAGGAACTGGTGGAGATCGGCGACATCGATCCCGACCACGTCCACCTGCCGGGCATCTACGTCGACCGCATCGTCGTCAACGCCTCGCCCGAGAAGCGCATCGAACAGCGCACCGTGCGCGCCGCCTGACCCCATCGAATACAGGAAGAACGACATGGCTTGGACCCGCGACCAGATGGCGCAGCGCGCCGCGCAGGAACTCACCGACGGCGCATACGTCAACCTCGGCATCGGCCTGCCGACGCTGGTGGCCAACTTCATTCCGGACGGAATGGACGTGTGGCTGCAGAGCGAGAACGGCCTGCTCGGCATCGGCCCGTTCCCGACGGAAGCCGAAGTGGACGCCGACCTCATCAACGCCGGCAAGCAGACCGTCACCGCGCGTGCCGGCGCCAGCTACTTCGGCAGCCACGATTCCTTCGCGATGATCCGCGGCGGCCACATCGACCTGGCGATCCTCGGCGCGATGCAGGTGACCGACCGGGGCGATCTCGCCAACTGGATGGTCCCCGGCAAGATGGTCAAGGGCATGGGCGGCGCGATGGACCTGGTCGCCGGCGTGAAGCGCGTGGTGGTGCTGATGGAGCACACCGCCAAGAGCGGCGAGCACAAGATCCTGCCCGAATGCACGCTGCCGCTGACCGGCGTCGGCGTGGTCAACCGCATCATCAGCGATCTGGCGGTGATGGACGTGACCGAGCAGGGCCTGACGCTGGTGGAGCTCGCGCCGGGCGTGAGCGAGGACGAACTTCGCGAGAAGACCGGCGTGAGCTTCTCGATCGCAAAGGTGTAAGCATCGATGAAGGTTCTGGTGTGTGGCGGCGCGGGCTACATCGGCTCGCACATGGTGCGCCGCCTGTCGCGCGACGGTATCGAGCCGGTCGTCTTCGACAATCTCTCCACGGGCCATCGCGAGGCCGTCGGCGATGCGCCCTTCGTCCAGGGCGATCTGCTGGAACGCGACGACCTGCGCGCGCTGTTCGCGCAGCACCGCTTCGATGCCGTCATGCATTTCTGCGCGCGCTCGCTGGTGGGTGAGTCCATGACGCAGCCGTACGCGTACTACGAGAACAACGTCGCCGGCACGCTCAATCTGTTGCAGGCGATGCACGAAGCCGGCGTCGGCAAGCTGGTGTTCTCGTCCACGGCCGCCGTGTTCGGCGTTCCCGAATCCGATCTGATCGACGAATCGCATCCCCGGCAGCCCATCAATCCGTATGGCGCGAGCAAGCTCATGGTGGAGCGCATCCTGGAAGACGCCGGACGCGCCTACGGCCTGCGTTCGGTGGCGCTGCGCTATTTCAATGCCGCCGGTGCATCACCGCAGGGCGACATCGGTGAATCGCATGAGCCCGAAACGCACCTGATCCCGAACATGCTGCGTGCTGCAACAGGGAAGGGGCCGTCGCTCAAGGTTTTCGGCAACGACTATGCGACGCCCGACGGAACGTGCGTGCGCGACTACGTGCATGTCGACGACCTGGCCGACGCGCATTCGCGAGCGCTGGCGTTCATGGCGACCCACGAAGGCGCACATGCCTTCAACCTCGGCAACGGCAGCGGGTTCAGCGTGCTGGAGATGATCCGCGCGGCGTCGGACGTGGTCGGAAGCGAGATTCCCTACGACCTGGCGCCGCGTCGTGCGGGCGACCCCGACCGCCTGGTGGCCAGCAGCGCGAAAACGCAGCGCGAACTCGGATGGGCGCCGCGTTATACCGACGTGGCGGAGATCGTCGAGACCGCCTGGCGCTGGCACCGGCAGCCGCGTTACTGACCGCACCGGATTGGCGGGGCAACCAAGCGCCGGACGCCTCGGCATCCGGCGCAAACGCAACACTCAGAGGTTCTGGTAGTTCGGCCCCGAGCCGCCTTCCGGCGTCACCCAGTCGATGATCTCGTAGGGATCCTTGATGTCGCACGTCTTGCAGTGCACGCAGTTGGCCGCGTTGATCTGCAGGCGCTTGCCGGCCTCGTCCTGCACGATCTCGTACACGCCGGCCGGGCAGAAGCGCGTGCAGGGGTTGTCGTACTCCTCGGCGCAGCGCGTCACGCAGATGGACGTGTCGCGAACCTTCAGGTGCACCGGCTGGTCTTCATCGTGCTCGGTGGCGGCGTAGTACACGCCCTGCAGGCGATCGCGCGGGGCGAGCTTGCGGTCGATGTAGTCGCGCCTGGGCGTTTCGTGGTCGCCGATCTTGTCGAGCGAGTTCCAGTCGGCCTTGTTCTTCAGCGTCCACGGCGACAGGCCCATGGTCATCGTTTCCCACGCCGAGTTGAGGATGCCGAACCACAGGCCGCGCTTGAAGCCCGGCTTGATGTTGCGCACCTTCTTCAGTTCGGCCATCGCCTCCGATCCGCGCAGCTTCGCGTCGAAGCCCTGCGGCGACAGCTGCGAAGCGGCCAGGTGCTCGGCGGCGAGCATGCCGGAGCGGATCGCCTGGTGCGTGCCCTTGATCTTGGGCACGTTGAGCAGGCCGGCGGTGTCGCCGATCAGCAGCGCGCCGGGCATCTCGCAGTTGGGCAGCGACTGCCAGCCGCCGGTGACGATCGCGCGCGCGCCGGCGGAGAGGATGCTGCCGCCTTCCAGCAGCGGCTCGAACAGCGGGTGGTTCTTCCATTGCTGGAAGGCTTCCCACGGCTTGTATTCCGGATCCTTGTAATCCAGGCCGCTGACATAACCCAGCGCGATGCGGCCCTTGTCCAGGTGGTACAGGAAACCGCCGCCGTAGATCTGGTTGTCCGCCGGCCAGCCGAAGCTGTGCACGATCTTGCCCGGCGTCACGCGGTCTTCCGGCACCTGCCACAGTTCCTTGATGCCGATGGAGTAGCCCTGCGGATCCTTGCCTTCGTCGAGCTTGAACTGCTTGATCAGGCGCTTGGTGAGATGGCCGCGTGCGCCTTCGGCCAGCACGGTGACCTTGGCGCGGATGTCGATGCCGGCGGTGTAGCCCGGCTTGTGCGAACCGTCCTTCGCCACGCCCATGTCGCCGATGCGCACGCCGACGACGGCGCCGTTGTCATCGTGCAGCGTTTCGGCGGCGGCGAAGCCGGGGTAGATCTCCACGCCCAGCGCTTCGGCCTGCGGCGCCAGCCAGGCGCACATCGCGCCCAGGCTGACGATGAAATTGCCGTGGTTGTGCATGCCAGGCGGGATCGGCAGGCGGTGGTGACCCTTGTGCGTGAGCAACCAGAACTCGTCGTGCTTGGCGGGAACGCAGATCGGCGGCGGATTGTCGCGCCAGCCGGGGAGCAGGGCGTCCAGCGGCGCCGGTTCGATGACGGCGCCGGAGAGGATCTGCGCGCCGATGGTCGAGGCCTTCTCGATCACGCACACCGAGATGTCGGGATTGAGCTGCTTGAGGCGGATCGCGAACGACAGACCGGCGGGACCTGCGCCCACGGTGACGACGTCGTACTCCATCACGTCGCGTTCGACGGCGGACTGATCAGGTTGGCTCATGCGGGGGCACTCCGGGACGGGCTGGCGTACAGCGGCTGGCTGAATTCGACATGGATTGTCGCGGGTTTGCGGGGCCGGCGCCAAATCAGCCGCCGACGGGATACGCCGTGTTAGCTTGCCGTATGGTCCTGTCTGCGTTCCCCCTGCCCGATGGGGAGGTCCGCCTGGATTCCCACTGGATGAGTCCCGCCGACGCGGACGCGCTGCTGGCCGCGCTGATGCGACAGGTGCCGTGGGAGGTCCACCGCATCCGCCTGTTCGGCCGGGAGGTCGATTCGCCGCGGCGGAGCTGCTGGATCGGCGACCCCCAGGCGCGCTACCGCTATTCGGGCACCTTGTTCGAGCCACGCCCGTGGCCCGATGCGCTGCGCCCTGTGCGCGAGCGTCTGCAACACGACCTGGGCACGCCCTTCAACAGCGTGCTGGCGAACCTGTACCGCAACGGCGACGACGCCATGGGATGGCACAGCGACAGCGAGCCCGAACTCGGGCCCACGCCTGTGATCGCCTCGGTCAGCCTGGGCGCGACGCGCCGGTTCTCGCTGAAGCATCGCGACGATCCGTCGCGCAAACTGGCGATCGACCTGCCGCACGGCAGCCTGCTGGTGATGTCGGGAACGACTCAGCGCCATTACCGGCACGCGCTGCCGCGCACGGCGCGACCCATCGGGCCGCGCGTCAACCTGACGTTCCGGCGAATCTTTCCCGCGTGACTCAACCCTTCGCGGGCGGTGGCAGCGTGCGGCGGTAGGCTTCGCCGCTCACCAGCGTCCAGCCGGCGATGTCGTGGCCGACGGTCGACAGCGCCTGTTCGAACGCCTGCGCGACATCGGCCACGCCCGTGCTCGCCGCTGGCGTGGCCTGCACGAACACCTTCGAAGCGGCGACCTTCTGTTCGCGCACGTGCAGCAGCTTGGCGCTGACCTCGATCGTCGCCGACGGCACCGCGCCCTGCGCGTAATCGGACTCGAAACGGCGTACTTCGAACAGCAGCTTGAAGTCGGACGCCACGCCGGCACCCTGGCGCGCGACGCCTTGGATGCGGCCGGAGTCCTCCAGCGCGCGCAGCACCGTGTCCACCAGCATGTCCGACGGCGGGCGCGCCCACTGTGCGCCCCGGTAGACCTGCAGCTCGCCCGGCGTGGGTCGAACCGCCATGCGCAGGCTGTCGACGATGCGCGCCGCGATGGGCGGGGCGATCACCAGCTGCCAGTCCACCTTCGGCCAGGCCGGATCGGCCTGCACCTTGGGTTCGGGTGCGTAGATGGTGCTGGTGCTCTTGGGCTTGTCGCTCAGGATCGAGCAGCCGGCGAGCGTCAGCAGCAGGGTCGCGGCCAGCAGGACGCGGGAGTGGTGTCGGGACGTGCGTGCGTTCGTCGTCATTTCGGCGCGCGGAATCATTCGGGTTCGAATTCCTTGGGGCCGTCGCGACCGAGCAGGTAGCGCGTCGGGTTGCCGTCGAGGCGGTCGCTGATCCGGCGCAGGTCGCGCACCAGCGAGCGCAGTTCGGCCAGCGTCGGGCCGAGCTGCGCCAGGCCTTCGTTGGCGAAGCTGTTGATGGCGGCGCGGTTGTCGGTGAGCACGCCGTTGGCGTTGCCGGCCGCCGAATCCAGTCGCGTAAGCGTGCTGTCGAGCTTGGCGATCAGCCCCGGCAGCTTGGCGACGAGTTCGCGATCCACGCTTTGCACCGCGCGGTTGGTGTTGTCGAGCGTGGCCGACAGCTGCTCGCTGGACTTGCGCGCGTTGACGATGAGCGCGCGCAGGTCCTCGCGCTGGCCGGCGATGGAGGCCGTCATCGATTCCACGTTCGCCAGCGTGTTGGACACGCGTTTTACGTTCTCGTCGCTGAGCACCTGATCGAGTCGGGCGACCAGGCGGTTGGCGGTGTCGGCGATGTTCTGCAGCGCCGAGGCTTCGGTCTGGATCACCGGCACTTCGCGGCGGTCCGAATCGGCCAGCAACGGATTGCCCGGGCTGCCGCCGGTGAGCTGGATGAAGGGGCTGCCGGTGATGCCCTGGATCGACAGCTTGGCGCGCGTGTCGGTCTTGACCGGCGCATTGGCCTGCAGGCGCAGCAGCGCGATCACCCGGCGCGGGTCGTCGGGCGCCAGGCTCAGCTTCTGCACCGTGCCCACGGAGATGCCGTTGTATTGAACCGAGCTGCCTTCGGTCAGGCCCGTCACCGGTTCGTTGAACAGCACGGCATAGGTGCGCCATTCCTTTTCCGAGGAGTACTTCGCCGCCCACAGCGCGAACAGCAGCAGGAGCAGCGTGACCAGGATGGTGAAGGCGCCGATGAGGACGTAATTGGCCCGGGTTTCCATGACTTCAGCTCGTCGCTTCGCGGGTGGTGCGTGCAGCTCGTGCACGCGGACCGTGGAAATACTCCTGCACCCACGGGTGGTCGAAACGTTCGACCTCGTCGATGGGCGCGCAGACGATCACCTTGCGGTCGGCCAGCACAGCGACGCGGTCACAGATAGCGTAAAGGGTGTCGAGATCGTGTGTGATCAGGAACACCGTCAGCCCCAGCGCCTGCTGCAGGGTGCGGATCAGGCGGTCGAACGCCGCCGCGCCGATGGGGTCCAGGCCGGCGGTGGGCTCGTCCAGGAACAGCAGCGGCGGATCCAGCGCCAGCGCACGCGCCAGTCCGGCGCGCTTGCGCATGCCGCCGGAGAGCTGCGAGGGCAGCTTGTTCAGCGCATCGGCAGGTAACCCGGCCAGCTTCACCTTCAGCAGGGCCAGTTCGTAACGCAGCGAATCGGGCAGGTCGCCGTGGTATTCCTTCAGCGGTACCTGCACGTTCTCGCCGACGGTGAGCGAGGAGAACAGCGCGCCGTCCTGGAACAGCACGCCGGTATTGCGTTCGATCGCGCGGCGCTGGTCGGCATCGTCGCTCAGTGCGTTCAGTCCGAGCACTTCGATCTCGCCCGCCTGCGGTTCGCGCAGGCCGAGGATCGCGCGCATCAACACCGACTTGCCCGTGCCCGAGCCGCCGACGACGCCCAGGATCTCGCCGGGCCTTACGTCCAGGTCCACGCCGTCGTGCACGATCTGTTCGCCGAAGCGGTTCACCAGGCCGCGCACGCGCACGATCGGCTGCTCCTCGTCGCGCTTGGGGCAGCGGGGATGCAGCGCGTTCAAACGTTCATCTCCATGAACCAGATCGCGAAGAAGGCGTCGAGGATGATCACCATCGAGATCGACTGCACCACGCTGGAGGTCGTGCGTTCGCCGACCGACTGCGCGGTGCCTTCCACCTGCAAACCTTCCAGGCAACCGATCAGGCTGATCAGCAGCGCGAACACCGGCGCCTTCGCCAGCCCGACGAGGAAGTGCCGAAGTTCCATCGTCTCGTGCATGCGCGCCAGGTACTGCTGCGGCGGGATATCGAGGCTGTACGCACCGACGGTGAGTCCGCCGAGCAGTCCGAACACCATCGCGATGAACGTCAGCAGCGGCAACATCACCAGCAGTGCGAGCATGCGCGGAATGACCAGCAGGTCGATCGGGTCCATGCCCAGCGTGCGGATCGCGTCCACTTCCTCGCGGCTGACCATCGCACCGATCTGCGCGGTGAACGCGCTTGCGGTGCGGCCGGCCAGCACGATGGCGGTGAGCAGCACCGCGAACTCGCGCAGGAACGAAATGCTCACCAGCTCGACGACGAAGATTTCCGCGCCGAAGTCGCGCAGGATGTTCGCGCCCAGGAACGCCACCACCGCGCCCACCAGGAAACACAGCAGCGCCACCAGCGGCACGGCATCCAGGCCGACCTGCTCCATGTGGAAGACGGTCGCGGTGGGGCGGAAGCGACCGGGTTCCTTGAACATGCGCAGCAGCTTGACCTGCGTCTCGCCGAGGAACCCGATCAGCGCCAGCGCTTCCTTCCAGTTGTTGTGCACCGCGCGGCCCAGGCGCGCGAGCGCGGCGCTCACGCCGTATTCGCGTTTCTTGCGCGGGCGGTCGTCGGCCACGTCCTCGATCGCCGACACCAGCGCCTGGTGGGACTCGTGGAAGGTGAGCACGTCGAAGTCCAGATCGTTGCGCCGGGCGAAGCGCAGCAACTGCAGCACGCCGACCGAGTCCAGCCGCTCCACGCCGGTGGCGTCGATCGCATCGACCCCGGCGGGCACCGACTTGAGCGCGGCGCCGATGTCCCCGGCGAAGTCCAGCGTCCACGAGCCGGACAGCCGCAACCGCGACGGCGCCCGGCCATCGGCGTCGATCTGCGGCGGGTGCGCGGTCGTTTCCGTCATCAGCGGGCCCTGGAAGCTGCGGCGAGGATAACAGCCTCCGTATCGCGACCGCTGCGAAAGCCACGCGAAGGCGCCGCCCGCTGCCAAGCGGCGCGGCCGCATGCGATGCTTCGCGCATGTCGAATCCGCCGCCCCTGAGCGCCGCCAGCTACGCCGCACGCATCAACTTCGTGATCGAGCTGGCCGAGCGCCTGCACGCCTACGGCACCACCGCGCAGCGCCTGGAGGGCGCGATCAGCGCGGTCGCGCAGCGCCTGCGGCTGGAGTGCGAACCCTGGTCGAACCCGACCGGCCTGATCCTCACCTTCGCCGATCCGCAACGTCCTCCGGGCGAGAGCGACACCACGCGCGTGATCCGTCTGCCGCCCGGCGAGAACGACCTGTACCGGCTGGCCGAAACCGATCGCATCGCCGAGGACGTGATGGCCGGCCGGCTGGGCCTTGCCGAGGCGCATGCGCAGATGAGCGCGCTCGACAGACCGCCGACGCGACGTTTCCGCGCCATGCAGGTGGCGGCCTACGGGCTGGCGGCGACGGGCATCGCCGGCCTGTTGCGACTGCCCTGGCTCGACATCGGCGTGGCCGGCGTCAACGGATTGCTGATCGGCGTGCTGGTGCAATGGTCGGAGACGCATCCGCGCTTCAAGGAAGCGCTGGAAGCGGTGACGGCGATGTTCGCCGCGACCGTGACCTTGCTGGTGGCTTCGTTCGTGGCACCGTTGAACCAGAACACGGTGATCATCGCCTCGCTGATCGTGCTGCTGCCCGGCATGGCGCTGACGAATGCGGTGAACGAACTCACCAGCCAGCACCTGGTGTCGGGCACGGCGCGATTCGCCGGTGCGTTGACGACGGTGCTCAAGCTCGCCATCGGCACGGTGATCGCGCTGTATCTGGCGGACCTGATCGGCCTGCATGCGCAGGTGCGCGCTTCGCGCCCGCAGCCGGAATGGGTGGAGTGGGGCGCGCTGGTACTGGCGGCGTTCGCCTTCGCGGTGCTGTTCCGCGCGCACCGGCGCGACTATCCCAAGGTGATGGCCGCCGCCGCCAGCGGATACCTCATCTCGCGTTACGGCGGGCAGGCGTTCGGCAATCCGGCGGGCATCTTCCTCGCGGCGCTGGTGCTGACGGCCGCCGGCAACGCCTACGCGCGCTGGTGGAACCGGCCCGGCGCGATCCTGCGCGTGCCCGGCATCATCATGCTGGTGCCCGGCAGCGTGAGCCTGCGCGGCTTGCTGACGCTGATCCAGCAGCAGGACATCGACGCCGGCCAGGCGGCACTGCTGGCTGTGCTCAACATCCTGCTGGCGCTCATCGCCGGCCTGCTGTTCGGCAACCTGCTGCTGCCGTCGCGGCGGAACCTCTGAGGGGTTTGGCCGCTTTCGCGTGACCATGAAAAAACCCCGGTCGCCCGGGGTTTTCGGTTTCGAACCGGATCCTGCGATCAGCGGATCAGGAAATCCTCGATTTTCTTCCCCGCGCTGATCTGCGCCGCCATCCAGCGCGGCGGTTTGCCGCGGCCAGCCCAGGTTTCGGACGGATTGGCGGGATTGCGATACTTCGGCGCGACCTTGCCGGTGCTCTTGCCGGCCTTGCGCGACGGCGCCTTGGCGGCCTTGGCCGGCTTGCGTTCGGCCGGTGCCGAGCCACCGAACAACTCGGCGATGGAATAGCCTTCGGCCTTGGCCAGCTGCGTGAGCTTCTTGCGAACCACCGCGATCGGCTTGCGCTTGCTCAGCGTGGTCTTGCGCTTCTTGGCCTGGTTGATGAGCGCGTCGAGTTCCTTCGCCGACAGGGATTCGAGGTTGATCGACATGAGGCCTCCGGGGTGGCGGGGATTTTCGGCGGATTATCGGGAGGATTATCGAAGTCGATAATCGGCGGGTTTTCCCGATGATAGTCGCCGGACTCGCGCGGCGTAAATGCGGGGCGTGTCGTGTCCCTTTCCCGTTGCGGCGACCGAAGGGAGTGCAGAGCGGAGAGGGGCTGGCGCCAAGCGCCAAAAAGGGCGGTGGCGCTGCGCGAAAAGCCGTCCCCTCTCCCTCGCCGCTGCGCGGCTTTCCCTCTCCCGCAGGGGGAGAGGGGTTTGAGTATCGCGGGCGGCGATTACTTCCCGAACTTCGCGAACACGCCCGCGCGGTCGAGGTTTTCCGCCTCGGTGGCGAGGCGGTGGCGGTATTCGAACGTGCCCGCCGCCAGACCGCGTTCGGAAACCACGACGCGGTGCGGGATGCCGATCAATTCCATGTCGGCGAACATCGCGCCCGGGCGCAGGCCGCGGTCGTCCAGCGCGGTCTCGATGCCGGCGGCATTGAGGTCGCGATAGAGCGCCTGCGCGGCCTCGGCCACGGCGGCGTCGTTCTTCGGGTTGATCACGCACACCACCGCCTGCCAGGGCGCCATCGCCTCCGGCCAGACGATGCCGTTCTCGTCGTGGTTCTGCTCGATCGCCGCTGCCACTATCCGCGACACGCCGATGCCGTAGCAGCCCATCACCGGCGTGGTGGCCTTGCCGTTGGAATCGAGCACGGTGAGCTTGAGTGCTTCGGCGTACTTGCTGCCGAGCTGGAACACGTGGCCCACCTCGATGCCGCGCGCGATCGCCAGCGTGCCGCGGCCGTCGGGCGAGGGATCGCCTTCCACGACATTGCGGATGTCGGCCACGACGTCGGCTTCGGGCAGGTCGCGGCCCCAGTTCACGCCGGCCAGGTGGAAGCCCTTTTCGTTCGCGCCGACGACGAAGTCGGCCATCGCCGCGACGCTGCGGTCGGCGATGATGCGGATGGCCTTCTTCGGCTGCACCGGGCCGAGGAAACCGGGCTCGCTGCCGAGGTGTTCGAGGATCTCGGCTTCCGACGCCAGGCGATAACCGGCCAGGCCTTCGATCTTGCCCAGCTTGACCTCGTTGACCGCGTGGTCGCCGCGCACCAGCGCCAGCACGAACTGCGCGGTGCCTTCGGCGTCGGAGCCCATGACGGCCACCGACTTGACCGTGCGATCGAGCGTGATGCCCATCAGCGCGGCGACGTCCTCGCAGGTCTTCTGGTGCGGCGTGTCGACCTTGCGCATCGCTTCGCCCGCCGCGGCGCGCGGGCCGGGCGAGATTGCTTCGGCCAGCTCGACGTTGGCGGCGTAGTCGGAACCGTCGGAGAAGAAGATCGCGTCCTCGCCCGAATCGGCGAGCACCTGGAACTCGTGCGACACCGCGCCGCCGATCGCGCCGCTGTCGGCCGATACCGCGCGGAACTTCAGCCCCAGGCGCGTGAAGATGCGGCCGTAGGTGTCGTACATGTTCTTGTACTCGCGGCCCAGGTCCTCGTCGCTGACGTGGAAGGAGTACGAGTCCTTCATCAGGAACTCGCGCGCGCGCATCACGCCGAAGCGCGGGCGGATCTCGTCGCGGAACTTGGTCTGGATCTGGTAGAAGTTGACCGGCAGCTGCTTGTAGCTGGACAGCTCGTTGCGCGCGAAGTCGGTGATGACTTCCTCGTGCGTGGGGCCGTAGCAGTACCAGGCTTCCTTGCGGTCCTGCATCTTCAAAAGCTGGCCGCCGAACTTCTCCCAGCGGCCGGTTTCTTCCCACAGTTCCTTGGGCTGCACCGCCGGCATCAGCACCTCGATCGCGCCCGCGGCGTTCATTTCCTCGCGCACGGCGCGTTCGACCTTGCGCAGCACGCGCAGGCCCAGCGGCGACCAGGTGTACAGGCCGGCGGCGAGCTTGCGGATCATGCCGGCCTTGAGCATCAGCTTGTGGCTGACGATTTCGGCCTCGGCGGGGGTTTCCTTGCTGGTGTGGAGGTGGAACTGCGACAGGCGCATCGGCGGGGCTTTCGAACGTGAGGGAAGCGGCCATTCTGCCATGCATGGCCGGCCCGGCCGGAGGCCCGGAAACGACGAAGCCGGCCCGCGAGGGGGCCGGCTTCGACGGTATGCGCTGCGGATCAGCTGCCGCTGGAGACGGCCGTGCTCTCGCAATAGGTCTTGATCTGGGCTTCGGCCAGCGCGGTGCGGTTGGCGCGTTCGCTGTCGTTGAGGCTGCGGTCGGGCTTGCCGTCCTTGTCCTCGTCGATGCCGACCTGGCCACCGCCCTGGAGCACCGACAGGTTGCTGCGGGCGTTGGTGCAGTTGGCATTGGCGGCCACCGGCTTGGCTGCCGGCTGAGCGGCCGGCGCGGTGCCGTCCTTGGTGGCGAGGTTGCGACCCTTGATGTCCTGGCCCGGCGGCGGTGCGTCGGAGTAGTGGGTGACGCCCTTCTCGTCCTTCCACTGATAGACCTTGGCAGCGAAGGCCGGGGTGGCGAGGAGCAGGCTCAGGCCGGCCACGAGGCCGGGCAACAGGCGGAACGTCTTGGACATGCGGGGCTCCGGGCTCGGTCGGGCGGGGGAATGGCGCGATTGCAGCACCGCGCCGGGCCCCAGGCAAGCGCCCGCCTCCGGGAGTGTACGCATATGTGGAGGCGGTCTCGTTGTGTTCCGGCACCCGTCGCCGCATGAAGGTGCCGGTCGAAGGGCCGATCGTCTTACACTTTCCTGTCGCGGTCCGCCGCGAGAGCCCCCTCGCCCCATCCGAGATGCCGACAGCCCCCCACATGGACGACACGCAACAGCCCCCGCGACCGCGCGGCCGCGGGATCTACCTGCTGCCCAACCTGTTCACCACCGGCGGCCTGTTCGCCGGCTTCTACGCGATCATCGCCGCGACCCAGGGGCGGTTCGACGACGCCTGCATCGCGGTGTTCGTGGCGGGCATCCTCGACGGGCTGGACGGACGCGTGGCGCGCCTGACCAACACGCAGAGCGAGTTCGGCGTGCAGTACGACTCGCTGGCCGACCTGGTCAGCTTCGGCCTCGCCCCGGCGCTGGTGATGTACCACTGGGCCTTGCAGGAGATGCGGCTGGACGGCGCGATCCCCGGCAAGATCGGCTGGGTGGCGGCATTCCTCTACGCCGCGTGCGCCGCATTGCGGCTGGCGCGCTTCAACTCGCAGGTGGGGCAGGTCGACAAGCGCTGGTTCATCGGCCTGGCCAGTCCAGCCGCGGCGGGCCTGGTCGCCAGCTTCGTATGGACGTGCCACGACCTGGGCTACAGCGGCGAACAACTGCGCTACCTCGCGCTCGGCGTGACCATCACCGCCGGCCTGCTGATGGTCAGTCGCCTGCGTTACTTCAGCTTCAAGGGCGGCGGTCCGCGCCACGATCGCGTGCCGTTCCTCGCCATCGTCGTGGTGCTGGCGGTGGTCGTCGGCATCGCGATCGATCCGCCGCGCGTGCTGCTGGCGATCGGCGCGCTGTATGCGTTGTCCGGGCCGGGTTATGCGATCTTCCGACGCATCCGCCGACCGGCCGTCGAGGCGGCGCCATGAGCGAGCTGTGGACCGCCGAGCAACGCGAATGGCTGCACGCCATGGGCCATGCCGTGTGGTCCGTCGCCTCACCCGAGGCGCGTGCGGCGGAATCGCGGCCCGAAGAACCTTTGGCCGATTCTCCGCGCGGTGGCGGTGCCATGCGCGAAGCGGCGGCGCTGCTCGCGCGCGAGGAACGCCCGGCGTCGCGTTCCGCGCCCCGCACCGCAGACCGGCTGATGCAGGCCCTGATGCGTGCCGCGGCCGGTGTCGATGAAGCAACGCTCGCACGGATGGTCGGCGACGTCTCCGCATTGCGCGGCAACGCCGCCGCCAAGCGCGCGCTGTGGCCGCGCCTGCGCGCGTTGCGCCGGACGACGCAGGCATGAACGCGCGCGCCTCCGACGCGAACCACCGCCCGCTGCAAGGGGCGTTGCGACCGATGCGCGAGGACGACCTGGACGCGGTGCACGCGGTGGAGATCCGGGCGTACGAATTTCCGTGGACGGTCGGCATCTTCCGCGACTGCCTGCGCGCCGATTACCCGGCCTGGGTGATGCAGCACAACGGGCGCATCATCGGTTACTTCCTGATGAGCATCGCCGCCGACGAAGCGCACGTGCTCAACATCTGCATCGACCCGGCCTTTCAGGGCCAGGGGCACGGCCGCCAGCTGCTGCGTGCGCTCATGCACGTCGCGCGCGGCCGCAAGGCCGAACGCGTGTTCCTGGAAGTACGCCCCTCCAATGCCGGGGCGATCGCGCTCTATCACTCCGAAGGCTTCAACGAGATTGGCCGCCGCCCGCGCTACTACCCGGCGCGCGACGGCCGCGAGGATGCGCAGGTGATGGCCATCGAGCTGTTGCCGCCGGAGTTGTAATCGACGGCGAGCCCCTTCGCGACCGCAAAGCTGGCATGCTCGCGGGCAGGGACATGACAGGGGAGTGGAGCATGCGTCGTTCGCACGGATCGCTGCTGTTCGCGCTGGGCCTGATCGCCCAGATGGGCCCGCTCCTGGCCGGTGAGCCCGGCACGGACGCGACCGATCTGGAGCGTGTCGAGGTGATCGATACCCGCGTGCCCATCGTCTGGGAATCGCCTGGTTGCGACCACGAGAAGCTCGGCACGGTGGAAGTCAGCGCCGGCGAGAAGGTCAGCGAGATCACCCATGATCCCAGAGTGCCCACGGTCGAGTACGGCCTGGCCATGGACAAGCTCGCCGATGCCGCGCAGGACAAGGGCGCCAATGCCGTCGTGCTGCGCTTCCACCAGGGCGTGTACTTCACCTACAACGGCAAGCGCAGCCGCAAGCCGGTGTACGTGAAGCTGCGCGGTGGCGCGATCCGCATGACTCCCGAAGCGCTGGCGCAATGCCCGCTGAAGCCGGTGAAGCTGGCGGAACTGGAAGCGCGCTCGCGCGGCAAGCCGGAAAGGGCCTTCTCGAACGATGTGTATGCGAAGGATTGAAAGGCCGCGAACGCAAGACGCGACCCCTCGCCGCATCCGTCCGGAACCGAAGTCGAAGTAGGGCCGGGCCCGCAATAACGCCGTGATCCCGGTTGCGCCCAGCGGCGTAACCGGGTCCCGTAAAGCCTCAGCCCAGCTTTGCCCGCTGCGACGCCAGCGCTTCGCGCTGCAGGTTCCAGTCGGCCAGGCGCTTGCGCTCCTGTTCGACGACGGCGGGCGGTGCGTTGGCGACGAAGGTCTCGCTGGCCAGCTTGTTGTGGCACTTGGCGATCTCGCCGTCGACGCGCTTGAGTTCCTTGTCCAGACGCGCACGCTCGGCGCCGAGGTCCACCAGGCCTTCCAGCGGCACCAGCAACTTCATCTCGCCCACCACCGCGGTGGCCGCGGCCGGCGCGGCATTGGCGTCGTCGAGCACGGCGATCGACTCCAGCCGCGTCAGGAAGCGCAGCTGCGAATCGAAGCGCGCCACGCGCTCGCGGTCTCCGGCGCTGCAATCGGCCACCAGCAGCGGCACGGTCTTGGACGGCGCGACGTTGAGTTCGCTGCGGATCTTGCGCAGCGCGGTGACCATCGCCTTGAGCCACTCCACGTCGGCTTCGGCGGAGGCGTAGTGCTGGCCCGCGAAGTCCGACGACTGCGGATAAGGACGCAGCATGATCGTCTTCTCGGAGACGCCGAGCTTCGGCGCGACCTGCTGCCAGAGCTCTTCGGTGACGAACGGAACCAGCGGGTGCAGCAGCGACAGCAATCGCTCGAGCACGAACAGCAGCGTGTGGCGCGTGCTCGCCGCCGCCGCTGCGTCGTCGCCCTGCAGCGCGGGCTTGGCGAGTTCGACGAACCAGTCGCAGAACTCGTTCCAGGCGAACTCGTACAGCGCCTGCGCGAGCAGATCGAAACGGTAGGACGCGAAGTGCGTCTGCGCTTCGGCGGCGACCGTGGACAGGCGCGAGAGGATCCAGCGCTCGGCGTCGGTGCGCGGTTCGGGCGCGTCGGTGAACTGCGCGTCCTCGGTGTTCATCAGCACGAAACGTGTAGCGTTCCACAGCTTGTTGCAGAAGTTCTTGTAGCCCTCGGCGCGACCCAGGTCGAACTTGATGTCGCGGCCGTGCGTGGCGAGTGCGGAGATCGTGAAGCGCAGCGCATCTGCGCCGAAGGCCGGGATGCCTTCGGGGAATTCCTTGCGTGTGGCCTTCTCGATCTTCTCGGCCAGCTTGGGCTGCATGAGGCCGGTGGTGCGCTTGGCCAGCAGGTCGTCGAGCGAGATGCCGTCGATCAGGTCCAGCGGATCGAGCACGTTGCCCTTCGACTTCGACATCTTCTGGCCCTGCGCGTCGCGGATCAGGCCGGTGATGTAGATGTCGCGGAACGGCACGCGCCCGGTGAAGTGGTCGGTCGTCATGATCATGCGAGCGACCCAGAAGAAGATGATGTCGAAACCGGTGACCAGCACGCTCGACGGCACGTAGCGGTCGAAACCGCGCTCGTCCATCCGCGCCTGGTTCGGCCAGCCCATCGTCGAGAACGGCCACAGCGCGGAGGAGAACCAGGTCTCCAGCACGTCGCTGTCCTGCGACAGGTTCACGCCAGCGCCGAGGCCGTGCTTGGCGCGCACTTCCTCTTCGCTGCGGCCCACGTAGATGTGGCCGTCGTCGTCGTACCACGCCGGGATGCGGTGGCCCCACCAGAGCTGGCGGCTGATGCACCAGTCCTGGATGTTTTCCATCCAGTGGCGGTAGGTGTTGATCCAGTTCGGCGGGACGAACTTCACGTCGCCCTTTTCGGCCAGTTCGAGGCCGCGCGCGCCGAAGCCGTCCATCTTCACGAACCACTGGTCGGTGAGGTAGGGCTCGATCACCTGGTTGGTGCGGTCGCCGCGCGGCACCTGCAGCTTGTGCGGCTTGGTTTCCACCAGGCGGCCTTCGGCTTCCAGATCGGCGAGCACGACCTTGCGCGCCTCGTAGCGATCGAGACCGCGGTACTTGTCGGGCGCGTTGTCGTTCACCGCCGCATCGGGGGTGAAGATGTTGATCATCGCCAGGCCGTGGCGCTGGCCGACGGCGTAGTCGTTGAAGTCGTGCGCGGGCGTGACCTTCACCACGCCGGTGCCGAATTCACGATCGACGTAATCGTCGGCGATGACCGGGATTTCGCGGCCGGTCAGCGGCAGCGTGACGGTTTTGCCGATCAGATGCGTGTAGCGCTCGTCGAGCGGATGCACCATGACCGCGACGTCGCCGAGCATGGTTTCCGGACGCGTGGTGGCGACGACGAGCTCGCCGCTGCCGTCGGTCAGCGGATAGCTGATCGACCACAGGAAACCGTCCTCTTCTTCGTTCACCACTTCCAGGTCGGAGATCGCGGTCTTCAGCACCGGGTCCCAGTTGACCAGGCGCTGGCCGCGGTAGATCAGGCCTTCTTCGTGCAGTCGCACGAAAGCCTCGACCACGGCTTCGGCGGCCATCGGGTCCATCGTGAAGACGCTGCGCGACCAGTCGCCGGACGTGCCCAGGCGGCGCATCTGCCGCTCGATGGTGTCGCCGGACTGCTGCTTCCACTCCCAGACCTTCTCGATGAAGCCGTCGCGGCCGAGCTGGTCCCGCGTGATGCCTTCGCGTCCGAGGTTGCGCGCGACGACCATTTCCGTCGCGATGCCCGCGTGGTCGGTGCCCATCTGCCACAGCGCATCGAAGCCGCGCATGCGGTGGTAGCGGATCAGCGCGTCCATCAGCGTGTGCTGGAACGCGTGGCCCATGTGCAGCGTGCCGGTGACGTTGGGCGGCGGCAGCAGGATCGAGTACGGCTCGCCCTCGCCGCGCGGCTGGAATACGCCGCTGCGCTCCCACTCTTCGTACAGGCGGGTTTCGAACTGCTTGGGATCGTAGGAGGAGGCGAGGGACATGGGAGCGGGGATTCGATATTCGGGATTCGGGATTCGTAAGAGCGCCGGCCGGGTGGGGCGAATCTCGAATCCCCAATCCCGAATCCCGGCACTTACATGTCGTACTTCTTCAATTCCAGTCCGCGCGCCTGGTACTGCTTCCAGCGCTCGCGCAGCGGGCCGCGCGCGGAGTCGTCGGCGGGTACCACTTCGAGCACGCGCTCGAAGCTGCCGTTGACCGGGTCGTCGCGCAGATTGATCACCAGTGCACGCATCGGCGTGTCGCTGTCGGGCGTGGCGATGAGCACGGGCGTGAGCTCGTCTTCCTCGTCGCCGGCCACCTGGTGCGGGATGTACGCGTCGGCGTCGAATTCCCACATCAGTTCGTCCAGCCGCTGCGCCTGTTCGTCGTCACGCGCCAGCACCAGCGTCCACAGATTGGCGTCGTGCGCCTTGCGCGCGAGTTCGCACACCAGCAGGAGCGGCTCCTCGCGGAAGCGCTCCTTCTGGATCAGGTAGAAATCGGCACGCGCCATAGATGGGATTCGTGATTCGGGATTGGAGATTCGCAAAGGCGGGATGCGGGCGGTGGGACTCGCGAGCGGTTTGCGCTCTTGCGAATCCCGAATCCCCAATCTCAAATCCCGGTTCGGTCCAGCAACCACTGGCTCAGCAGGCCGACCGGTCGGCCGGTCGCCATGCCGCGCTTGCCTTCGTCCGACGCGGAGCCGGCGATGTCCAGGTGCGCCCAGCGCTGGCCTTCGGCGAAGCGGCCGAGGAAGCAGCCGGCCGTGATGGCGCCGGCCCAGCGGCCGCCGATGTTGTAGACGTCGGCGAAGCTGGATTCCAGCAGCGTCTGGTACTCGTCCCACAACGGCAGGCGCCAGGCGCGGTCGAACACGTTCTCGCCGGCGTCGATGAGTTCGGCGGCCAGGTCGTCGTGCTTGCTCATCAGGCCCGAGGCGAACTTGCCCAGCGCGACCATGCAGGCGCCGGTGAGCGTGGCCACGTCGACCAGCGCCTGCGGTTCGAAACGCTGCGCGTAGGTCAGCGCGTCGCACAGGATCAGGCGGCCTTCGGCGTCGGTGTTGCCGACTTCGATCGTCTTGCCGGACATGCTGGTGAGCACGTCGGACGGACGGTACGCGTCGGCGTCGGGCATGTTCTCCACGGCCGGCACGATGACGACGAGGTTGATCGGCAACTGCATGCCCACCGCTGCGACGAAGGTGCCCATGACGGTGGCGCCACCGCACATGTCGTACTTCATCTCCTCGATGCCGCCCTGCGTCTTGAGGTTGATGCCGCCGGTGTCGAAGGTGATGCCCTTGCCGACCAGCACGAACGGCTTCGCGTCGCCGCCGTTGCTGTACTTCAGGACGATGAGCTTGGGCGGGTTGGCCGAACCGCGGCCGACGGCCAGCAGCGAGCCCATGCCCAGTTCGGTCATCTGCGCGACGTCGAGGACCTCGCACGACGCGGTCGGGAAGCGGCCGGCGAATTCCTGCGCCTGCTGCGCCAGGTAGGCCGGGTTGCAGATGTTCGGCGGCAGGTTGCCCAGCTCGCGCGAGAACTGCACGCCGGCGGCGATGGCCTGGCCGTGGGCCAGCGCGGTGGCATCCTCGCCCAGCACGGAGAACGTGCGCAGGCCCGGTTCTTCCTTCTTGCGCGAGGTGCCCAGCGTGGCGGTGTAGCGGTAGCAGGCGTGGTCGGCGGCGATCACGGCCTGGCGGATGTTCCAGGCGTTGTCGCGGCCGGCGACGGTGAGCTCGGACAGGGTGAACACCGCCGTCGCCACCGGGCCGCTGCGCAGCGTGCGGGCGGCATCGCCCACGGCCTTGAGGTACTGGGGCACGCCGAACTTGGTGGCATCGCCCAGGCCGATCACCAGCACGCGCGGCGCAGTCACGCCCGGCAGGTCGTGCAGCAGTGCGGTCTTGCCGGTCTTGCCGCTGGCGTCGCCGCGCTCGAGCAGCGCACGAATGCGGCCGCCGCTGGCCTCGTCGATGGCCTTCGCCGCGGGCGTCAGGCTGTTGTCGGCGAAGGCGCCGATCACGATGCAGTCAGTGTGGGCGGCGGCAGGCGCGTCGCGGTTCAGGTCGAATTCGAGGGCCATCCAACAGATTCCCGAAGCAGATTGAAGAGTCAGTTACGTACAATCGAGCGGTGAGGGGGATGTTTGTTCCCGGGCCGCGCGTTGCGCAGCCACCTCACGCCCTCGGACGAACCCCCGATTCTAGCAGGCCACCGAACCCGGCCCGCGGACCCGCGGGCTCCGGGGCTGGTGAAGGTTCAAGCGTATGCGGCGCGACGGCGCGGGCGGGCTTCCCGGCCCTGGCCGGCGAAGACGCGCCGCATGCGCCGGCTGCCCCACACTGGCCCGTCCCCCAACCCGATCGCACCCGGCCGAACCGACTCAATGCTCAAGCTGGACCGCTACCTCATCAGCGAATTCGCCCAGTCGATCTTCGCCACCCTGGCCGTGCTGCTGATCGTCACCGTCGGCGGCGCCTTCACCGACGTGCTGCAGGACATCGCCCGCGGCCGCGTGCCGGCTGGGCTGATGCTCGCCCAGCTCGGACTGGTGCTGCTCAAGTGGCTGCCGCTGATCCTGCCGCTGGCGCTGATGCTGGGCCTGATGATGGGCGTGGGCCGGCTTTATCGCGATTCGGAGATGCCGGTCATCTCCTCGATCGGCGTGGGCCCCAAGCGGATGCTCAAGCCGCTGCTGCTGGTCGTCGGTCCGCTCGTGGGCGTCGTGGCGGCCTGCTCGCTTTGGCTGGGGCCCTGGGCCGACCGCGTCTCCAGGCAGATGATCAACGACGCCAACCGCAGCCTGGTCATGGCCGGACTGGAGCCGGGCTCCTTCACCGGCATTCCCAACGGCGGCGGCGTGATCTACGTCTCCAACATGTCCAAGGACGGCAGCGGGCTGGAGAAAATCTTCGTCTACCGCGACGCCGGCGAGAACCGCATCGACGTGGTCACCGCCAACGACGGCAAGCTCACGGTCGATGAGGCGGGCCATCGTTACCTCACGCTCAACAAGGGCTTCCAGATCGAAGGCCAGCGCGAAGGCGCGCAGGACTTCCGCCTGCTGCGCTACGCGCGCAACGAAATCCTCCTGCCCGCCAACGAGATGCGTTACGACCCGGACGACCCGGAAACGCAGTCGACCCTCACCCT
Source organism: Lysobacter sp. MMG2 (assembly GCF_016735495.2). GTDB lineage: Bacteria > Pseudomonadota > Gammaproteobacteria > Xanthomonadales > Xanthomonadaceae > Lysobacter_J. The sequence goes on along the minus strand of NZ_JAERQY020000001.1, from coordinate 1,245,834 downwards.
GCTCGGCGACAACAGCCGCGAGGCACGCGCCCAGCTGCACTACCGCATCGCCCCGCCGCTGCTGGCGCTGGCCTTCGCGCTGATGGCGGTGCCGCTGGCGCGCAGCATGCCGCGCCAGGCCCGTTACGGCCGCATCCTCATCGGCTTCCTCGCCTATCTGATCGGCCAGAACCTGATGACCGCCGGGCGCGGCTGGCTGGAAAGCGGCCGCATCGCCAGCGTCCTGGGGCTGTGGTGGCTGGTGGTGCCGATCATGGCGATCGCCCTGTGGCTGTACTTCACCGACGGTCGCCTGGGCCGGCGCAAATCCGCGGCCGCAGTCACGGGGGCGACGCCATGAAGCCGTTCCCGAAGCTCCACGACCTCTATGTCGGCCGCACCGTGTTGGGCACGGTGGCGCTGACCTGGGCGGTGCTCGCGGGCCTGGACGTGATGCTCGGCCTGGTGAGCGAGTTCGGCGACATCGGCAAGGGCAAGTACGGCCTGTCCGAAGCCTTCGTCTACATGGCGCTCAGCGTTCCGCGACGCCTGTATTACCTGTTCCCGTACGCGGCGGTGATCGGCTCGCTGATGGCGCTGGGCCAACTGGCCGCGACGTCTGAGCTGACCGCGCTGCGCGCGCTCGGCCTGTCGCGTCGCCGACTGGGCCTGGCGGTCGCGGGCGCGTTGGCACTGCTGACGGCGCTGATGGTCATCAACGGCGAGAGCATCGCGCCGTGGACGCAGCAGCGTGCCGACGCACTGAAGGCGAACGCCAAGTCCGGCAACACGGTGATGGCGCAGTACAGCGGCCTGTGGGCGCGCGAGGGCGAGACCATCCTCAGCGCGGCCGGCGGACAGGAACGCGAGCGCAATGGCGACCGCTGGCTCGAACTGCACGGCGTCACGCTGTTCGAGTTCGCGCCCGATGGGCACATGCATTCGATGGCTTACGCGCGCATCGCCGAACACCGCCCCGGCGGTTGGCTGCTGCGCGACGTGACCCGCACGCATTTCGAGGAACGTTCGGTCCGCCAGGAAAAAATCCCGGAGGAGCGCTGGAAGTCGCAGCTCGACGCCGCCGCGTTGTCGGCGGGGACCGAACGACCGCGCTATCTCTCCGCGATGGACCTGCGCAATGCGATCCAGTACCGCAAGCGCAACGACCTGGATGCGTCGGAGTTCGAAGAGCACTACTGGGGCCGCTGGTTCTACCCGATCAACGTGCTGGCGCTGTGCCTGGCGGCCGTGCCGTTCGCCTTCGGCACGCTGCGCAGCGGCGGCATGGGCAAGCGGTTGTTCATCGGCATCGTGTTCTCGCTCATCTTCTGGCAGTTGCAGACACAAGCGGTCGGATTGGCGAAGGTGGTGAAGTTCGATCTTCGGTTCGCCTACCTGCTGCCAACGATCATCATGCTCGCGGTGTCGTACTTCCTGTTCAAACGCCGGTCGGGTTGAAGAAAAAAGGGCGCCGATGGCGCCCTTTTTTTGCGAGTAGATCAAAAGACGGCAGTGCGCTACTTCACCTGCTTCGCCATCCGCACCATCCGCGTCCCACTCGCGCGGTCGTGCCAGGTAAGGCGGTCGCGGTCGAACCACGCCCACCAAAAGCCCAGCCCGCCCAGAAGCAACGAGACGGTTCCGACGGCGTAACGCAGCCACAGCGCGCGCCACGTCGGCGAAGCAATCCCATCCGCACCCACCACCTTCAATCGCCACGGACGCATGCCCAGCGTCTGCCCGCCGCGGCGCCAGCTCGGCAACGCATAGGCGGCGGTGATGAGCCAGCACACCAGCCACAGCAGCCATTGCAGACCGCTGAAGGGCGCGATGTTTTCGCGGCTTGCATGCCCGCTCAGCGTGAAGCCGACGGTGAACACCAGCGAGGCGAGCATCCACAACGCGAGCACCGGCCACAGGTCGTAGACCATCGCGAGCAAGCGCCAGCCGATGAGCGCGGAAGGACGGGGAGAAGTGGGAGCCGATGCCATCGCATCAGGATAGCCGCTAAGCTGCGGCGATGACTGCACGCACGCCTGCGCAACGCCGCACCATCGCCATGGCGTTGCCGGAACTGGCCGATGCCGATGCGGCGCAGATCGGCCGCTTCCTCGATGCGATCTGGGCCGAGAACGGCCTCGCCCAGCCCACGCTGGACAGCTACCGGCGCGACCTCGAACTGCTCGCGCGCTGGCGTGGTTCACGCAATGGCGGGCTCGACGGGGCCGATCGCGCTGCGCTGTTCGACTACCTCGCCTGGCGTTCGAAGCAGGGCTATTCGCCCCGCAGCAATGCGCGCCTGCTGTCCGCGCTGCGTGCCTATTACGCGTGGCTGGTGCGCCGCGGCGCGCGAGGCGACGACCCGACCGCGCTGCTCGACCCGCCCAAGCTGCCGCGTTCGTTGCCCAAGGCCCTGGCCGAAAGCCAGATCGAGGCACTGCTGGCCGCGCCCGACATCGCCACGCCGCTGGGCCTGCGCGACCGCGCGATGCTGGAGCTGATGTACGCCGCCGGCCTGCGCGTGAGCGAACTGGTGAACCTGCCCGCCACCGCGGTGAACCTGCGCCAGGGCGTGCTTCGCGTGATGGGCAAGGGCAGCAAGGAACGCCTGGTTCCGCTGGGCGAGGAAGCGCAGCACTGGCTCGAACGCTACCTGGCGCAGTCGCGCCCGCAGATCGCCGGCAAGCGCGCGTTGGCGCCGCTGTTCCTGGCCGTGAGTGGTGAGGTGCCGACGCGGCAGCAGTTCTGGCAACTGGTGAAGAAGTACGCCGCGTTGGCCGGCATCGATCCGGCGCGGATCAGCCCGCACGGACTGCGCCACAGTTTCGCCACGCACCTGCTCAACCACGGCGCCGACCTGCGCGCGCTGCAGATGCTGCTGGGGCACAGCTCGCTGTCCACGACGCAGATCTACACGTTGGTGGCGCGGGAGCAACTCAAGCAACTGCACGCGAAGCACCATCCTAGGGGGTGAGGCAGGCCGCTTACGCGGCACTGCCGCGTGGCCTGCCGAACGCCCGGCCATGGATGGCCGGGCCGGGCGACCCGGAGCCGGTCGCGTGCCGCCATGGACGGCAACGGCAACCAGCTCGAAGCCCTTGCATACGCGGCACTGCCGCGTGGCCTGCCGAACGCCCGGCCATGGATGGCCGGGCCGGGCGACCCGGAGCCGGTCGCGTGCCGCCATGGACGGCAACGGCAACCAGCTCGAAGCCCTTGCATACGTGGCACTGCCGCGTGGCCTGCCGAACGCCCGGCCATGGATGGCCGGGCCGGGCGACCCGGAGCCGGTCGCGTGCCGCCATGGACGGCAACGGCAACCAGTTCGAAGCCCTTGCATACGTGGCACTGCCGCGTGGCCTGCCGAACGCCCGGCCATGGATGGCCGGGCCGGGCGACCCGGAGCCGGTCACGTGCCGCCATGGACGGCAACGGCAACCAGCTCGAAGCCCTTGCATACGCGGCACTGCCGCGTGGCCTGCCGAACGCCCGGCCATGGATGGCCGGGCCGGGCGACCCGAAGCGGGTCACGTGCCGCCATGGACGGCAACGGCAACCAGCTCGAAGCCCTTGCATACGCGGCACTGCCGCGTGGCCTGCCGAACGCCCGAAGCCTCCCACTTCCCGCTGTCATCCCGGCGCAGGCCGGGACCCAGGCCCGCAGTCCCGCGGCCCCGGTGCATGGCCCCTCCGTTCCCCGCCAGAACCCTGCAGAACTTCCGCTCCTGAACACCACTCTCGCCTGGGACCAACGACACGCGCCCCGCCGCCCCTGCGTGCCACAATCGGCCATTCCCCCAGCGGCCCCGGGCTGCCCCGACAGGATTCCTGAATGAAGCGACTCGTCCTTGCCGTGCTCGGCGCCATCAGCCTCTCTGCCTGCGCCCAGGCGCCCAGCGGAACCGCCGCGCAGGCGCCCACCGCCGCGAGCGCCCCGGTGAAGCAGGCCGCCGCGCCCAAGCCGGCCGCGGGAACGCCGGAGGCTCGCGCCATCGAGGCCGTGCGCAGGCTCAACCCGCAGGTCCAGGTCGACCACGTGACCGCCGCGCCGATGCCCGGCTTCCGCGAGGCCATCGTCAGCGGCCAGGTCGTCTATGTCAGCGACGACGGCCGCTACCTGTTCCTGCCCGGTTCCGGCGGCGCGCTGTTCGACGTCGCCGCGAAAAAGAACCTGAGCGAGGACGCGATGGCCGCCGTGCGCCGCGACCTGCTCGGCACCATTCCCACCAGCGAGCGCATCGTCTTCTCGCCGGCCAAGCCCAAGTACACCGTCACCGTCTTCACCGACGTGGAGTGCGGCTACTGCCGCAAGCTGCACAGCGAGATCGCCGAATACAACCGGCAGGGCATCGCCATCGAATACCTGGCCTTCCCGCGCATGGGCCTGGGCAGCGAGGACTACCGCAAGATGGTAGCCGTGTGGTGCGCGCCGGACCGCCGCAAGGCGCTGACCGATGCCAAGAACGACCGCGGCCCGACCAAGGCCGACTGCAAGTCGAGCGTGAACCAGCAGTACGACGTGGGCCAGCGCGTCGGTCTGACCGGCACGCCGATGATCCTGACCCGCGAGGGCGTCCAGCTCGGCGGCTACATCCCGCCGGCCGCCCTGCGCGAGGCGCTGGACAAGCTGGCGGCAGAGCAGGCGCATACCGCCTCGGCCACGCCCGCCAAACCGGGCGCCTGAAACCTCCGACAGACCCACCGACGCCGCCCCTACGGGCGGCGTCGGCGTTTCCGGACCCCACATCGGTCAGGTTCCGGCGTGGGGCAGGCGGGCGCTTTGAGTACAATGGCGGGCCCGACGTTGCACGGTTCCCCGGACATGATCGTCCTCGAGGGCGCTTCCGCCCTGTCGCCGTTCCGCCTGGAACGGCTCCAAGCCCGCCTGCAAGCCCTCCATCCGTCCATCCGCGTCCTCGGCGCCTGGCCCGTTTACTGGGTCGAGCCGGAGGCCGGTGCAACGCCCGATCCGGATGCGCTGCGTCGCATCCTCCAGGCCGAGCCCGCCGAGGCACCTCGCGCGCCGGAGGCGATTTCCCGCTACGTCACGCCGCGCCTGGGCACGCTTTCGCCCTGGGCGAGCAAGTCGACCGAGCTCCTCCACGGCGCCGGTCTGCCGGTCAAGCGCGTGGAGCGCGGCACCCGGTTCGACCTGACCGGCTGGCCGGCCGACGCGCCCACGCAGGGCGCGCTGGCGAAGGTGCTGCACGACCCGATGACCCAGTCGCTGCTGGACGCACGCGAGGACGCCGTCGCGCTGTTCTCCGTGCCGGCCCGCGGCGAACTGGAGCGCATCCCCCTGGTGGACCTGGAACTGGCGAACACGCGCCTGGGCCTGGCCCTGGCCGAAGACGAGATCGCCTACCTGCGCGAGCGCTACACCGCGCTCGGCCGCGAGCCGGCGGACGTCGAGCTGATGATGTTCGCGCAGGCCAACTCCGAGCACTGCCGCCACAAGATCTTCAACGCGTCCTGGACCATCGACGGCGTCGAGCAGACCACGTCGCTGTTCAAGATGATCAAGCACACGCACGCGACCACGCCCGAGCACACGCTCTCGGCTTACAGCGACAACGCCGCGGTGGTGGAAGGCTACGCCAGCCGCCGCTTCCGTCCGGACCCGCTCACGCACGCGTACCGCGAGGAAGCGCAGGTCGATTCGGCCTTCGCGATCAAGGTCGAAACCCACAACCATCCCACCGCGATTGCGCCGTTCCCGGGCGCATCCACCGGCAACGGCGGCGAGATCCGCGACGAAGGCGCGACCGGGCGCGGCGGCCGTCCCAAGGCCGGCCTGTGCGGTTTCAGCGTCTCGCACCTGCGCATCCCGACGCTGCCGCAGCCGTGGGAACGCGAGCGTTCGCTCAACCCGCGCATGGCCTCGGCGCTGGAAATCATGCTCGACGGCCCGATCGGTGCCGCCGCGTTCAACAACGAATTCGGCCGCCCGAACCTGGCGGGTTACTTCCGCAGCTTCGAGCTCGACGAAGGCACGCACGCCCGCGCGTACGACAAGCCGATCATGCTCGCCGGCGGCCTGGGCGCCATCGACCGCGTGCAGGTGAAAAAGCTCGGCCTGCAGCCGGGCGATGCGGTGATCGTGCTCGGCGGCCCGGCCATGCTGATCGGCCTGGGCGGCGGTGCCGCCAGTTCGGTGGCCTCCGGCGACAGCCACGAGGAACTCGATTTCGCCAGCGTGCAGCGCGACAACCCGGAAATGGAGCGTCGCGCGCAGGAAGTCATCGACCGCTGCGTCGCGCGCGGCGAGGACAACCCCATCGCCACCGCGCACGACGTCGGTGCCGGCGGCCTGTCCAACGCGATTCCCGAACTGCTCCACGACTCCGGCCTGGGCGGCATCATCGACCTGGCCAAGGTGCCCAGCGACGATCCGTCGCTGTCGCCGATGCAGCTGTGGTGCAACGAATCGCAGGAACGCTACGTGCTCGGCATTCCCGCCGATCGCGTCGAAGAGTTCGCCGCGATCTGCGCCCGTGAGCGGTGCCCGTTCGCGGCCGTCGGCTTCGCCACGGCGGAAGAGCGCTTGGTCGTCGGCTACGGCGCCACGCGCGAGACCGCGCGCGAAGCCGGCCGCGACTGGCCGATCGACCTGCCCATGGACGTGCTGTTCGGCAAGCCGCCGAAGATGCACCGCGACGCGCGCCACCCGCCCGCCGCGCCGTGGCCGGCGCTGCGCTGGGACGGCCTGGAACTGCGCGACGCCGCGCTGCGCGTGATGGCGCACCCGGCGGTCGCTTCGAAGAACTTCCTGATCACCATCGGCGACCGCACCGTCGGCGGCCTGACCGCGCGCGACCAGATGATCGGCCCGTGGCAGCTGCCGGTGGCCGATTGCGCGATCACTTTCGCCGGCTTCGACGGTTTCGTCGGCGAGGCGATGGCGATCGGCGAGCGCACGCCGCTGGCGTTGATCGACGCCGCCGCCGCCGCGCGCATGGCCGTGGGCGAGGCGATCACCAACCTGTGCGCCGCGCCGGTGGAATCGCTCAACCGCATCAAGCTGTCCGCCAACTGGATGGCCGCCGCCGGCCACGACGGCGAGGACGCGCGCCTGTTCGACGCGGTGAAGGCCGTGGGCCTGGAGCTGTGCCCGGAACTCGACCTCAGCATCCCGGTCGGCAAGGACTCGCTGTCGATGCAGGCGCAGTGGCATGCCGACGGCAAGGCGCACAAGTCGGTGTCGCCGGTGTCGCTCATCGTCAGCGCCTTCGCGCCGGTGGTCGACGTGCGCGCGCAGCTCACGCCGCTGCTCGCGCGCGAAGAAGAAAGCGAGCTGTGGCTGATCGGCCTGGGCGCCGGCAAGCAGCGCCTGGGTGGTTCGGTGCTGGCCCAGTGCCACCCCGAAGCGGCCGACGGCAACGGCACGCTGCCGGCGTTCGCCGGCGCGCTGGGCGTGCCTGACCTCGACAACCCGCAGCGCCTGCGCGACTTCTTCGAACTCATCCGCGACGCGCGCGAGGCCGGCATCGCCAAGGCCTACCACGACCGTTCCGACGGCGGCGCGTTCGCTGCGCTGTGCGAGATGGCGTTCTGCTCGCGCACGGGCCTCGACATCAACCTGGACGGCTGGGGCGACGATCCCTTCCGCACGCTGTTCAACGAGGAGCTCGGTGCGATCGTGCAGGTGTCCGTCGAGGACCGCGCGGAGTTCGCCGACCTCGTCGCGCGTCACGGCCTGATCGACTGCGCCCAGCGCATCGCCAAGCCGACCACGGCGCCGGTGATCCGCGTGCGCGACGAAGGCAAGACGCTGGTCGAATGGCGCTGGGAAGAACTTTTCGACGCCTGGTGGGCCACCAGCCATGCGCTGCAGAAGCTGCGCGACAACCCGGAAGGCGCCGACGAGGAACGCACGGTCGCGCGCGACTTCAACGCGCCGGGCCTGAAGCCGAAGCTGACCTTCGCTGCCGCCGACGACGTCGCCGCACCGTTCATCAACACCGGCGTGCGTCCGCGCGTGGCGATCCTGCGCGAGCAGGGCGTCAACGGCCAGGTCGAAATGGCGTTGGCGTTCACGCGCGCCGGCTTCGAAGCGGTCGACGTGCACATGAGCGACCTCATCGCCGGCCGCTTCGACCTGGCCGACTTCAAGGGCTTCGCCGCCTGCGGTGGCTTCAGTTACGGCGATGTGCTCGGCGCGGGTCGTGGCTGGGCGACGTCGGTGCTGGAGCGCAGCGCGCTGCGCGATGCCTTCGCCGCGTTCTTCGCGCGTGAAGACAGTTTCTCGCTGGGCGTGTGCAACGGCTGCCAGATGCTCTCGCAGCTCAAGCCCATCATTCCGGGCGCCGAGCACTGGCCGAAGTTCCTGCGCAACCGCAGCGAGCAGTTCGAAGCACGCCTGGGCCTGCTGGAAGTCGTCGAGTCGCCGTCGCTGTTCTTCCGCGGCATGGCCGGCTCGCGCATCCCGGTGGCGGTGGCGCATGGCGAAGGTCGTGCGGATTTCGACAGCTCGCTGGACCAGTCGGCCGCGCACGTCTCGCTGCGCTACATCGACGGCAACGGCAACGTGGCCACGCGCTATCCGCTCAACCCGAACGGCTCGCCCGACGGCATCACCGGCCTGACCAGTGCCGACGGCCGCGCGACGATCCTGATGCCGCACCCGGAACGCACCCTGCGCAGCGCCAACCTGAGCTGGGCACCGGCCGAGTGGGGCGAGGATTCGCCGTGGATGCGGATGTTCCGCAACGCGCGGGTCTGGGTGGGCTGAGCGGCGTCCTTCGCTATGTCAGCCGCAATGGAAGCGGCTGTAGCAAGGGAAGTGCCATCCCTCTCGCCTTGAAGCGACCGTAGGGAGTGCAGAGCTGAGAGGGACAGGCCGCCGAAGGCGGCCAGGGAGAGGGGCGACGACGGAAAGCCCGCGCTTTGCGCGTCCCTCTTTCGGCGCTTCGCACCACCTTCTCAGCTCTGCACTTCCTACGGTCGCCCCAAGGAGAGAAGGAAGCTCCCTTTACTCCTGCGGCCTCACATTGAGGTACGCACCGGCGATGTGCAGCGTCGCCCACAGGTCTTCCGGTTCGATCGCCACCGAGCGGTCGAACATCTGCTCGGCCGTCTGACGGTCGCCCTTCAGCAGATACAGCGCACCGACTTCGGCGTAGGCGGCGGCATCGTCGTCGGTGCCCTTGAAGTAGCGCTGGAACAGGTCCTTCGCCTTGTCCCATTCGCCGGCCTCGCTGTAGACGCGGGCGATGCGGTAGACGTCGCTGTCCTCGTGCTTGCCGGCGAGGATCGCGTCGAAGATCGCCTGTCCGTCCGGCTTGTAGCCGCCCAGGTAATAGACGCGGCCCACCGCGATCTGCTCCCAACTGCCCTTGCCGGCCTGGATGCGGGCAACGGCGAGCAGTTCGCGGGCGGCGTCCTGGTTCTCCTTCGCGTGGTACATCGCGGTGGCGGTGCGCTGCTGCTTCTGTGCGGTGTAGCCGACGCCGGCGCCCGCGACGAACACGATCACGGCCGCGACGGCCGCGAGAGAGGTCTTCATGCGTGTTTCCCCTGGTGAATGGGGAGAGCCTACGCAAGCAGTGCCTGCGGCGCCAATGGGGGCGGGTGCGGTGAATGTCTCAATCGGTGCACCGGGCCCTGCCGCGTGCGCGCTAACGTCGACGCCTGCCTGCTAAAGTCGGCGGGACCACAGCGGAGGAGGTCGGCAACGACCTGGAGAGCGTGAACGCAGTCGCCCACGACATCGCCATGGCCTCCGCCGCCGAGGAACGCATCGTCGATGCGCTGCTCGCCAGAGGACGCCTCAAGGACGCCGACCTCGTCCGCGCGCGCCGCCTGCAGGACGAGACGGGCGGCAGCCTGCTCGCATTGCTGGCGCGACTGGGCCTGGTGTCCGAGCGCGACCACGCCGAAACCTGCGCCGAGGTCCTTGGCCTGCCGCTGGTCAGCGTGAAGGACGCGCCGGAGCTGCCACCGGAAGGCGTCACGCTGTCCATGCGCTTCATGAAGCAGTTCGCCGTCTGTCCGGTCGGCGAGAGCGACAGCGCGGTCGACGTGCTCATGGCCGATCCGCAGGACCTCTACACGCTCGATGCCCTGCGCCTGGCCACCGGCCGCGACATCCGCCCGGCGGTGGCGCTGCGTTCGGAAATCGGTGACCTCGTCGAACGCTGGTACGGCCAGGGCCGCAGCGCGATGGGTGCCATCGTGGAAACGGCCGAAGGCGAGGGCGCCGGGGGCGACCTCGACGACGTGGAGCACCTGCGCGACCTCGCGTCCGAAGCGCCGGTGATCCGACTGGTGAACCTGATCATCCAGCGTGCCGTCGAACTGCGCGCCTCCGACATCCACATCGAGCCGTTCGAGAATCGTCTGAAGGTGCGCTACCGCATCGACGGCGTGCTCAGCGAAGGCGAAAGCCCGCCGGCCAATCTCACCGCCGCCGTGATCAGCCGCATCAAGATCATGGCCAAGCTCAACATCGCCGAACGCCGCCTGCCGCAGGACGGCCGCATCATGCTGCGCGTGCAGGGCAAGGAACTGGACTTGCGCGTAAGCACCGTGCCGACCGCGCACGGCGAAAGCGTGGTGATGCGATTGCTGGATCGCGAAACCGTCGTCTTCGATTTCAAGCGGCTGGGCTTCACCGACGCGTTCCTGCCGCAGTTCCAGAAAGTGCTGGACCAGCCACACGGAATCCTGCTCGTCACCGGCCCGACCGGCTCGGGCAAGACGACCACGCTGTACACCGCGCTGAGCAAGCTCAACACGCCGGACGTCAAGATCATCACCGTTGAAGATCCGGTGGAATACCAGATCGAAGGCATCAACCAGATCCAGGCGAAACCGCAGATCGGGCTGGATTTCTCCCATGCGCTGCGCAGCATCGTGCGACAGGACCCCGACATCATCATGATCGGCGAAATGCGCGACTTGGAGACGTGCCGCATCGCGATCCAGTCCGCGCTGACCGGCCACCTGGTGCTGTCGACGCTGCACACCAACAACGCCGCCGGCGGTATCACGCGCCTGCTCGACATGGGCGTGGAGGATTACCTGCTCACCTCCACCGTCAACGGCATCCTCGCCCAGCGCCTGGTGCGCCGCCTGGAGCCGACGCATGCACGGCGTTATCCGGCCTCGCCGGAAGAGATCGAGAAGTTCAACCTGCGCCGCTACCAGCCCGAAGGCGAGATCTTCCTGTACCACCCGATGCCGTCGCCGCTGTCGACGACCGGCTATCACGGTCGCACGACGATCATGGAATTCCTGGTGATGAACGACGAGCTGCGCCGCGCGGTGATGCGTCATGCGGGCATGGGCGAGATCGAGCAGATCGCGCGCCAGCACGGCATGCGCACGATGTACGAGGACGGCATCGCCAAGGCGCTGCGCGGGGAGACGACGATCGAGGAGGTTTTGCGCGTTACGGAGGATGCGTGAGCGTACTGATGTCGTTGGGAGCGTAGTCATCCCCTCACGTCATTCCCGCGGAAGCGGGAATCCAGCGACTTATCTTTCACGGACGAGAATGGAAAGGCAGCCTTGCGTTTATCTCCTGGCGAGTGGTCGAAACGGCACCTTGTACCTGGGCGTGACGAGCGATCCAGTCAAGCGCATCTGGCAGCACCGCGAGCATGTAGTCGAGGGGTTCAGTGATCGGTATGAAGTGACTCGTCTGGTCTGGTACGAAGCGCACGAGACGATGGAGTCGGCAATCACACGCGAGAAGCAGATCAAGAAGTGGCGGCGGCAATGGAAGATCGGGCTTGTCGAGGCGGGCAATCCCTATTGGCGTGACTTGTGGCCGGAGATGACAGGCGCGCAATCGCCTATTCGTCATCCTCGCCAAAGCGGCGATCAAGCGACCTGAGGCGCAAGGAAGTCACTGGATTCCCGCTTTCGCGGGAATGACGTGCAACACAGATACGCTCTACCCGAATCCCGAATCCCGAATCCCGAATCCCGAATCCCGAATCCCGAATCCCGAATCCCGAATCCCGGCCGACAATGCCCCTCTACCACTACAAGGCGCTCAACCCGCGCGGCGAACTGCTCGACGGCCAGATGGAAGCCGGCACGAGCGCCGAAGTCGTCGCGCGATTGCAGGAGCAGGGGCATCTGCCGGTGGAGGCGAAACTCGCCAGCGAGGCGTCGGGCGCTTCGACGTGGCGCACGCTGTTCAAGCCCAGGCCGTTCGCGGGCGCACGCCTGGTGCAGTTCACCCAGCAGCTGGCGACCTTGCTCGGTGCGGGCCAGCCGCTCGATCGCGCGCTGACGATCCTGCTCGAGTTGCCCGAAGACGAGGCCGCACGCCGCACCATCGGCGACGTGCGCGATGCCGTGCGCGGCGGCAGTTCGCTGTCTGCGGCGCTGGAACGCCAGCACGGCACGTTCTCGCGCCTGTACGTGAACATGGTGCGCGCGGGCGAAGCCGGCGGCAGCCTGCAGGAAACCCTCGCGCGCCTGGCCGATTACCTGGAACGCACGCGCGCCCTGCAAGGCAGGGTCGTCAACGCGCTGATCTATCCGGCGATCCTGCTGGTGATGGTTGGCGGCAGCCTGCTGTTCCTGTTCGGTTACGTGGTCCCGCAGTTCGGCGCGATGTACGAAAGCCTCGACGCCGAGCTGCCGCTGTTCACCCGCATCGTGCTCGGCATCGGCCTGTTCGTGCGCGACTGGTGGATCGTGCTGCTGGCATTGCCCGCGCTGGCGCTGTGGTGGTTTGACCGCAAGCGCCGCGATCCGGTATTCCGCGAAGCCTTCGATGCGTGGCTGTTGCAGCGACGCTTCGTCGGCGGCCTGGTGGCCAAGGCCGAGACCGCGCGCCTGGCGCGCACGCTCGGAACCTTGGTGCGCAACGGCGTGCCGCTGATCACCGCGCTGGGCATCGGCCGCAACGTGCTGGGCAACCGCGTGCTGGCGGCGGACGTGGAAGCGGCGGCGCAGGAAGTAAAGAACGGTATCGCGCTGTCCACCGCGCTCGGACGCGGCAAGCGCTTCCCTCGCCTGGCACTGCAGATGATCCAGGTGGGCGAGGAGTCCGGTGCGCTGGACGCGATGCTGGTGAAGACGGCCGAGACGTTCGAGCAGGAAACCTCGCTCGCGCTCGACCGCATGTTGGCGGCGCTGGTGCCGGTGGTGACGATCGTGCTGGCCGCGGTCGTCGGCATCGTCGTCATGGCCGTGCTGATGCCGCTGTATGGACTGACCAATGCGATAGGGTGATCGCGCTCACGCGGCAAGCGTTCTGCGCAGTCATGGAACTGAACGCCGTCCCGCGCAGTCACCCTGATACCCCTGCTTTGCGATCATCATTCGACCCACGTTCACCCCGGACGCCTTTCGACAAGGAACCCACATGCGCAATCGCCGCTCTTTGACCCGTTCGCCGTCGTCCGCCCGCCAGCGCGGCATGAGCCTGATCGAGATCATCATCGTGATCGTGCTGATCGGTGCGGTGCTGGCCTTCGTCGGCAGCCGCGTGCTCGGTGGCAAGGACCGTGGCGACTACAACATCGCCAAGGCGCAGGTGCAGACGATGGCGGGCAAAATCGAGTCGTTCCAGATGGACACCGGGCGCCTGCCGACCGCGCTGGATGAACTGGTCACCCAGCCCAGCGACGTCAACGGCTGGCTGGGTCCGTATGCCAAGCCGGCGGAATTGAAGGATCCGTGGGGCCACGCGCTGGAGTACCGCGCGCCGGGCGAGAGCGGACCGTTCGACCTGGTCAGCCTGGGCAAGGACGGCAAGCCCGGCGGCACCAGCGTCGACGGCGACATCAAGTACGAGTAAGCCAGACAGGTCCGGGGTCTTCCCATGCATCGTCGGGCACGCGGCGTTTCCCTGCTGGAGATGCTGCTGGTGATCGCGCTGATCGCCGCGATCAGCGTGCTCGCCCTGTCGGCAATGAGCGGCGGACGCGAAGGCCTGCAACTGCGCTCGCAAGCCAAGACGGTGGCGGCGGCGTTGCGCTTCACACGCACGCACGCCATCGCCACCGGACAGCCGCAGCGGTTCACGCTGGATCCGGCCAAACACGCGTGGACCGCGCCGATGGGCCGCAGCGGCGACATTCCGCCAAACCTGCGCATCACCTTCACCGGCGCGCGCGAAGTCCAGCCCAGGCGCAGCGAAGGGGCGATCGTGTTCTTTCCCGACGGCGCCAGCACCGGCGGTCGCGTGCAACTGGGTGCGCGCAAGGCGGCATGGAACATCGACGTCGCCTGGCTGACCGGTGAAGTGAAGCTCAAGCGCGCGCAGGTGTCGCAATGAGACGCGCCCAACGCGGTTACACGTTGCTGGAAGTGATCGTCGCCTTCGCCCTGCTGGCGATGGCGCTGACGTTGTTGCTGGGCATTCTCTCGGGCGCGGCGCGGCAGGTGCGCGTGTCGAGCGATGCAGGACGCGCGGCGTTGTATGCGCAGTCGCTGATGGACCAGGTCGGCGTGGGCGAACGCATCGCCGCCGGCCAGCGCGACGGCGAATTCGAGCAAGGCCGCTACCGCTGGCAGTTGCGTGTGTCGCCCTGGCGCGATGCCGCCGTGGCCGCGAGTAACCAACCGATGGCGATGGCCGCGCCGGAACTGTTCGAGATCACCCTGGCGATGCAGTGGGGAGACGGCCCGAACCAGCGCCTGCAACTGCGCACGCTGCGCATCGCCGCGGCCGGCAGCGGGGGCTCGCTGCCATGAGGCGCGCGCACGGCTTCACGCTCATCGAGGTGCTGATCGCGATGGTGCTGCTCGTGGCCGGTCTGGCGCTGGCGTTCGCCACGCTCGGCGCCGCCACGCGCACCGCGGCGCGGGGCGAGGCGATGGCCGATCGCAGCGAGCGCATGCGCGCGGTCGAAGGTTTCCTGCGCACGCGCATCACCGGCTCGCGTCCGGTCGGTTTCGATTTCGACCAATCGCGCGCGGTGGCGGTGCGCTTCATCGGCGAGCCCGAGCGCATGCGTTTCGTCGCCGATCTGCCGGACTACCTCGGCCGCGGCGGCCCGTATCTGCACGACTTCACCGTCGAGGACGACGGCGACGGAGTCCGCATGACGCTGGCGTTGAACATGGTGCTAGCCGGCAAGACCGTGGAGGAACGCGACGCACGACCGCCGGAAGTGCTGGTCGATGGACTGCGTGAAGCGCGCTTCCGCTACCGCGCGCTGGACGAGGAAGGACGCCTGGGCGAGTGGCTCGACAAGTGGGAGGCAAGCGAACAACTGCCGCTGCTGGTCGAGGTCACGATGATCGATCGCAACGGCGCCGCCTGGCCGCCGGTGGTGGTCGCGTTGCCGCTGGCGCCGGCCTTCAGCAGTTTCGCCGCGCCGGTGCAGACGCAATGAGTCGCGCGCGTACCCCAGTTCCCGTGCGTGGCGCCGCGTCGCGCGGTGCGGCGCTCATCCTGGTGCTGTGGCTGATCGTGCTGCTGACGGCGCTGATCGGCGGCTTCGCCCTCGCCGCGCGCGTGGAGGCCTTGCAGGGGCGCGTGCTGGTGCGCGGGCTGGTCGCGTCCAACGCCTCGCGCGCCGGGCTCGAATACGCGCTGACCCGCATTCCGCTCACCGATCCGCGCCTGCAATGGAAGCCCGACGGACGCCCCTACCGCTGGCGTTTCGGCGATGCGCAGGTGGAAGTGAAGATCGTCGACGAGAACGGCAAGGTCGATCTCAACCAGGCCGGGCATCCCCTGCTGTCGGCTCTGGTCCGCAAGGCCGGAGCCGAGCCGCAGCAGGCCGAGCGAATCGCCGCGGCGATCATCGACTGGCGCGACTCCGATCCGCTCACCCAGCCCGCAGGTGGCGCCGAGGACGGCGATTACGAAGCCGCCGGCCGGCCCTACGGGGCCAAGGATGCCGACTTCGAGAGCGTGGCCGAACTCCAGCAGGTGCTGGGCATGACGCCGGCGCTGTACGCGAAGCTGGAGCCGGACCTCACCGTCTTCAGTGGCCGTGCCCAGCCCGACCCGGCGTATGCCTCGGCGGAGGTGCTCGACGCGATGGGGATGAACGGCACCGACCTGGTTGCCCAGCGGCGAGGGCCGGGCGGTGGCCTTCCCGTGGACGGAGCCCTGCCAGGTGCGAACATGGTCGGCGCCGGCAGCGGCACCTATAGTATCGACAGCCGCGCACGGCTTCCGGATGGTCGGCAGTCGCTGCTGCGAGCGGTGGTTCGCACGGGCGGAGGGGGCCTGCCTGGCATGGCGTATGTGCCGTTGCGCTGGGAGGAGGGAGCATCACCGCGATGAACGCAAGGAGCGAAAGCCGGCCTGGAAACCGGCCTGCCGCCGACTGGGCGCAGGACACGCTGCGCCGCCTCGGCGCGCGGCTGGCGCCCGGCGCGGGCGGGTTCGTCCACTGGTGGGCGCACAACCTCGCCGCATGGCTGCCGGCGCGGGTGCGGCGCGTGCTCGGCTTCGACCGGGGCCGCCTGCTGCTGCAACTGCAAGTCGATGGCGTGCAGCTTCGCCTGCAGCAAGGCGGCGACCTGCGCGACCTGGGCACCGTGCCGCAACTGGGCCTGCCCGACGACAACGCCATCGTCGCCCCGGTCGATCCGCTGGCGACCCTGCTGCCCGCGCGCCTGACCGACCTGCCGCGCTGGCTGCTCCTGCCGGCCGCGACCGGCCTGCGCCGTCGCCTGTCGTTGCCCGCCGCCGCGGGCGAGCGACTGCGCGACGTGGTGGGCTTCGAGATCGACCGGCAGACGCCCTTCACCGTCGAGACCGTCGCCTACGACGCACGCGTGCTGGCACGCCGCGATGGCGATGGCCTGATCGACGCCGAACTGGTGGTCGTGCCGCGCCAGCGCCTGGACGCGCCATTGGCCGCGCTCGGCCCGCTCGCGCGCTCGCTGGCGGGCGTGGACCTGTGCGCCGAGAACGGCACGCCGCTGGGCGTCAACCTGCTCGATCCCGCGCAGCGCCGTCGCCATGGCGACGCGTTCCGCTTCTGGAATCTCGCACTCGCCGCGGTGGCGGTGGTCGCCGTTGCGGCGACGATGTGGCAGTTGCTGGAGAACCGCCGCGCCGCCGCGGACGAACTCCAGCAGCGCATCGCCAGCCAGGCCGCCGCCGCACGCAGCGCCGCCGCGCAGCGGCAGGCGTTGATCGACCTGATCGAAGGCCAGGCCTTCCTCGACCGGGAACGCGCGCAGCGTCCGACTGCGGTGGAGGTGATGGACGAACTCACCCGTCGTCTGCCCGACACCACGTACCTGGAAAAGCTGGCCATCGAGGACAACAACCTGCTGATGATCGGCCTCAGCCGCGAAGCGCCGTCGCTGATCCAGCGCCTGCAGGAATCCAAGCTGTGGCGCGCCCCTTCGCTCACCGGCGCGCTGATGCCCGATCCGGCCAGCGGCCGGGATCGCTTCACCCTGACCGCGGAGCTCGGCCCCGCCACGCCCGCCGCCGCTTCGCGCGCCCAAAGCCCGCCGCCATCGACGGAGGACGCCGATGGCGGCTGATCCGATGACCCTCGCCCACGTGCCTGCCACACCCGCGCGCCGCATCGGCCGCGACCAATGGCTCGCACTGGGCCTGTTGTTCGCGGCGCTGGCGATGGGGTACCTGGTGCTCGTGCATCCGTGGTGGACGGTGCCGATGCTGGATGCGAACGAACGCATCGCCTCCCTGCAGCAGCGCGAACTGCGCCAGCGCATGCAGTTGCAGCAGGCGCCGCAGGTGCAGCAACGGCTGACGCAGGTGCGCGCGCAGCAGGCGCGCACGCCGGGTTTCCTGCCCGAGAGCAGCGCCGAACTGGCCACGGCCAGCCTCGTGCAGCGGCTGGAAGCGGTGGTCGCGCAGGCCAGTCCGGGCAATCGCAGCTGCCAGATCAGCAACCGTTCGCCGCTCAGCGAGCCCCGCCGCGAACGCTACGCGCGCGTGGTGGTGCAGGTGCGCATGCGCTGCGGCACGCCGGAACTGGCCAGCGTGCTCTACGCACTGGAAAGCGGCGCACCGCGCCTGTTCGTCGGCAATCTCAACGTGCTGTCCTCGCGCGGTTACTTCCTGCCGGGCAACACCCAGCCCACCGGCGACGGCGGCCTGGACGTGTCGTTCGATCTCTACGGCTACCTGCGACCGGCACCGACCGGCACGGAGGCGACGCGTGCGCCTTGACGACGCCGGCCCCCGCACCTGGCTGCTGGCGACCGTCGCCGGCTGGGCACTGCTTGCATGGCTGCTGGCGCTGCTCGGCATGGGGCGCCATGCCGACGCGCTGGAACCCGATCCCGGCCTGCTGCGCCCGTTGCCGCAGGCGCGCGCGTCGGCGCCGCAGCGGTTGGGACCGTTCCCGCAGTACGCCGCCATCGCGCAGCGCCCGCTGTTCACGCAGGATCGCCAACCCAAGCCGTTCTTCCTGCAAGGGCAGGGCGACGGCGAGGGGCAGCAGACCGCGTTCGACTACGTGCTGACCAGCGTGCTGATCACGCCGAACCTGCGCATGGCGATCCTGCAGCCGGCCGACGGCAGCGAGTCGGTGCGTGTGCGGCTGGGCGAAGTGCCCGACTCGCATCCGGCCTGGCGACTGACGTCGCTGGACGCGCGCAGCGCCGTTTTCGAAGGACCCGAAGGCCGTCGCGAAATGACCCTGCGCGTGTTCGACGGGCAGGGCGGCCAGCCGCCGACCGCGATCAACACCGCAGCGCCCGGCATGAACCGTCCGCTGCCGGTCGGCGTGCCGGTGCCGCCACCACCGCCGCCGGGCGACAAGAGCCAGATCACCGCCCAGCGCGTGGCGCCGCCCTCGGGCGGCAACGCCCCGTCCCAGAACCGCAACGCCGCCACGCCAGCCAGTCCCCCGACGACCCCCGTTACGCCGCCGGTGGTCGACCCCAGCGAAAACGCGCCCATGACGCCGGAGGCGCAGATGGAAGCGATCCGCAAGCGGATCGAAGCACGTCGCGCGCAGATGCGGCAGCAGCAAGCCGCGCCCCCCGGCCAGACGCCATGAGAGACCGCATGAAGCACCGCCCGATAACACCACGTCCCCTCCGCTCCAAGGCCAGAGCGTGCGCCACGCAGGCACTGGCCGCGGCCACCATCGCCAGCCTGCTGGCCTCGTGCGCGACCGCGCCGGTGCCCAGCGTGCGACGCGACGGCGTGCCCGGACCGCAGCCCGGCAACACCGCCGCCGCACCGGGCGCGCAGGAACCGCTGCCGCAGTCGACCGTGGGCGGCGATGCGCGTCCGCAGATCCGTCGGGGCACGGGGCAGGTCATCAACCGCAGCGCCGCGACCGCACCGCCGCCGAACCTGGGCGGCACCACCGGCTCGGCCACGTTCAATTTCGAAGGCGAATCGCTGCACGCCGTGGTCAAGGCGATCCTGGGCGACATGCTCGGCCAGAACTACGTCATCGCGCCGGGCGTGCAGGGCACGGTGACGCTGGCCACGCCCAAGCCGGTAAGCCCGGCCGAAGCGCTGAACCTGCTGGAGATGGTGCTGGGCTGGAACAACGCGCGCCTGGTCTACAGCGGTGGCCGCTACAACATCGTGCCTTCCGACCAGGCGCTGGCCGGCAACGTCGCCGCACGCACCGGCGCGGCCAACACCGCGCGCGGTTTCGAAGTGCGCACCGTGCCGCTGAAGTTCGTCTCGGCGACGGAGATGGAGAAGATCCTCAAGCCGTACGCGCGACCCAACGCGATAGTGAACGTCGACAACTCGCGCAACGTCATCACCGTCGGCGGCAGCCGCGCCGAACTCGAAAACTACCTGCGCACCATCGAAGTGTTCGACGTGGACTGGCTCGCCGGCATGTCGGTGGGCGTGTTCCCGTTGCAGTCGGGCAAGGCGACCAAGGTCGTGGCCGACCTGGAGAAGGTCTTCGGCGAGCAGAGCAAGTCGCCGGTCGCGGGCATGTTCCGCTTCATGCCGCTGGAAGGCGCCAACGCCGTGCTGGTCATCACCTCGCAGGCGAACTACCTGGACGACATCCAGCAGTGGCTGGACCGCATCGACAGCGCGGGTGGCAGCGTGCAGCTGTACTCGTACGAGCTGAAGTACATCAAGGCGAAGGACCTCGCCGACCGGCTGTCGGACGTGTTCGGTTCCGGGCGCTCCGGGCGAGGCGACAACGGCGGCGGCCCTCCGTCGCTGATGCCGGGCCTGGAATCGGTGGAACTGAAGGACACCGACGGCGGCAGCTCCGCGACGCTGGGAGGCAATTACGATTCGGGCAGCGACACGGGCATCGGCGGCAGCTCGGGCACAGGCGGTTCGGGCGGTTCCCTTTCGCTCAACGGCCGGCAAGCCGGCAACACCAGCCTCACGCTCGACGTCAACGGCGACCGCGTCGGCGTGTCTGCGGTGGAGGAAACCAATTCGATCATCGTCCGCTCCAGCCCTTCTGCGTGGAAGTCGATCCGCGACGTGATCGAGCGCCTGGACGTGATGCCGATGCAGGTGCACATCGAGGCGCAGGTGGTCGAAGTCCAGCTCAAGGGCGAGCTCGAGTACGGCGTCAACTGGTACTTCGAGCGCGCGGTCACCGACGCCGGCCTCCCCGATGCCGTCGGTCGCACCACGTGGAGCACGCTGGCCGGCAGCGTCCAGTCCGCCACCGGCAACCCCGCCGGCCTGGCCTGGACCTTCCTCGGGCGCAACGCGGCGGCCGTCATCAGCGCGCTGGACGCGGTCACCGACCTGCAACTGCTGCAGACGCCGTCGGTGATGGTGCGCAACAACGCGGAGGCCACGCTGAATGTCGGCAGCCGCATCCCGATCTCCTCGGTCACGGTCAATCCCGGCGTCGGCGTCGACAACTCTTACAGCCAGGTGCAGTACCTGGATACCGGCACGATCCTCAAGGTGCGTCCGCGCGTGGCGAAGGACGGCGTCGTGTTCCTCGACATCGTCCAGGAGGTCAGCTCGCCCGGTGCGCCGGACACGGCCGATCCCAATGGCAACGTGCGCATCGACACGCGCAAGCTCAAGACCGAAGCGGTCGTGCAGAGTGGCGATACCGTGATGCTCGCCGGCCTGATCAGCGACGGTGTGGAGCGTGGCGCGTCCGGCTTCCCGGGACTGAGCCGCATCCCCGTGATCGGCGGCCTGTTCGGAGCGCAGCGTTCGAGCAAGACGCGCAACGAAGTCATCGTCCTGCTCACGCCGACCATCGTCCGCAACCCGCAGGAAGCGCGCGATCTCACCGACGAGTACGGGCGTCGTTTCCGCGCGATGGAACCCCTGCAGCGCAAGCCGCGACGGCCAGGCCAGCAGTGACGACGACGGCTTCGTCGTCCATCGCCGGCCCGGTCGTCGTCGTGCCGGTGGGCCGCGACGACGAAGCGCTCGACGCCTGCCTCGCGGCGCTCGACGCCGCCACCGCCCCCGGCACGCCGGTGTGGCTGGCCGACGATGCGCAGGCCGGCCCGCGCGGCTACGCGATCATCGAGCGCTGGGTCGCGCGCACCGCGCTGAAGGCCGACTACACCCGCCGCCAGCGCAGCGTGGGCGAAGTCGCGCATCTGGACGAAGTGCTGGCCGCCTGCGGCGATGCCGACGTCGTCGTGCTCGCCAGCGATGCCGTGCCGGCGCCGGGCTGGCTGGCGCGCCTGTCGGCCGGCCTTGCCAGCGACGGCGCGATCGCCACGGCGACGCCCTGGTGCAATGCAGGCGAAGCGGCCGCCTGGCCGCGCATCGGCGAGATCGACCCCGTGCCGCCGGACCTGGACCGCATCGCGCGCGCAGCCAAGGCGATGCCGGCGCTGCATCCCGAACTGCCGGCCGCGGTCAGCCACGCCGTGCTGGTGCGCGGCGTCGCCCGACGCCGTGCGGGCGGGCTGGACGCCAGCAGTTACGGGTCGTGGTACGCGGCGCTCATCGACCTCTCGCTGCGACTGGCGGGCCTGGGCTGGCGCAATGTACTGTGCGACACCGCCTTCGTCGGCCGGCAAGCCGAGGGCCTGCCGTTCGACGGCGACATGGATGCGCTCGCTGCCCGCTGGCCCGACTGGCACGCGCGCCTGGCGAACTATCTGATGCAGGACCCGCTGCGTGCCTCGCGTGTCCAGCTCACCGCATTGCTCGACAACCTTGGACCGCCGGAACCGCAACGTGATCTCTTCGCCTGACCCCAACGCCGGCATCGCTGCGGTGGTGGTGACTTACCGCAGCGCTGAAACCATCGACGACTGCCTGGTGCGCCTGCGCGCCGCGGACGGCGTGAGCGCGATCCGCGTGGTCGACAACAGTTCCGACGACGGCACGCTTGAAATCGTGCAGCGCCACGCCAGCGCGGACGCGCGCGTGCGCTTCATCGCCAACCCGGACAATCCCGGCTTCGGCGTGGCCTGCAACCAGGGCGCGCGCGACGTGGGCGAAGGCGAGCAGTGGCTGGCCTTCGTCAATCCCGATTGCATGGTCGAACGCGACACGCTCGCGCGTTTGCGCACGCTCGCCGCGCCGCAGGGCGAAGCGCTGCTCGGCGCGGACCTGGTCGACGACCACGGCGTGCGCGACGGCGCGGCACGACGCCGGGATCCGGACTTCGGCGCGATGCTCAGCGCCGCGCTCGGCGGCACGCCGGCGCCGAAGCTGGAGCTTCCCATCGACGACACGCGCGCGCTGCAGCAGGTGGAAGCCGTGTCCGGCGCGCTGATGCTGATGCCGCGCGCGCTGTTCGAACGACTGCACGGCTTCGACGAAGGCTACCGCCTGCACGCCGAAGACCTCGACCTGTCGCGTCGCGCGCGCGAATCCGGCGCGCTGGTCGCCGTGGCCAACCACGTGCGCGTGCTGCACGTGCGCGGTGTGTCGAGCCGCTCGCGCCCGTTCTTCGTGGAATGGCACAAGCACCGCGGCCTGTGGCGCTACTTCCGCAAGTTCGAAGCGCCACGCCGCAGCACGGGCATGGCGGCGGCGGTGTTCGCGGCGATCTGGTTGCGGTTTCCGGTGGCGTATCTGCGTGCGCGGATGAAGGCCTGAGCGCTCACTCCAGCGCAAACCGCAGCACGAACAACCCCGCCACCACCCACACGGCCGCATGCGCTTCGCGCGCGCGTCCGGTGAACAGCTTGAGCACCGCATAGGCGATGAAGCCGAAAGCCAGGCCGTTGGCGATGGAGTAGGTGAACGGCATCGCCAGCGTGCACAGCGCGGCGGGGATGGCTTCGGTCAGGTCTTCCCAGTGCACGTCGCCGAGTTCGCGCAGCATCAGCCCGGCAACGAAGAGCAGCGCCGGCGCGGTCGCGTACGGCGGCACCATCGCGGCCAGTGGCGAAAACAGCAATGCGAGCAGGAACAGCGCGGCGATCACCAGCGCGGTGAGTCCGGTGCGGCCGCCGGCCTGCACGCCCGAGGCGCTTTCGATGTACGCCGTCGTGCTGCTGGTGCCGAGCATGGAGCCGGCGAGGATCGCCGTGCTGTCGGCGAACAGCGCACGTCCGAAACGCTTCTGCTGCGCGGCGGACGCATCGTCCGGTGGAAGCAGCCCGGCACGGCGCGCGACCCCCATCAGCGTGCCGGTGGCGTCGAACACCTCCACCAGCACGAACACGATCACCACATGCAGCATCGCCGCGAGCGAAAACCCTTCGCCGCCGCCGAGCGCGCCGCGGATGTCCAGTTGCATGAAGGTCGGCGCCAGGCTCGGCGGCAGGTCGACGATGCCGTGGTACTGCACGCGCCCGAACAGCAGCGCCGTGGCGGTGACGGCGAGAATGCCGATCAGGATCGCGCCGCGTACGCGCCAGGCTTCCAGCACCGCGATCAGCAGGAAGCCCGCGACGGCGAGCAGCGGCTCGGGCTGGCGCAGGTTGCCGAGCGCGACCAGCGTGTCGGGATCACCGACGATCACTTCGGATTTCTGCAGCGCGATGATCGCCAGGAACAGGCCGATGCCGGCGGTGATCGCGCTGCGCAGCGAATGCGGAATGCCGGCGATCAGCCAGGCGCGCGCGCCGGTGATGGTGAGCAGCAAAAACACCACGCCGGACACGAACACCGCGCCCAGCGCCTGCTGCCAGGTGTAGCCCATCGCGCCGACCACGGTGAAGGCGAAGAACGCATTCAGGCCCATGCCCGGCGCCATGCCGACGGGGTAGTTGGCGGCGAAGGCCATCACCAGCGATCCGATCGCCGCGGCCAGGCAGGTGGCGACGAACACCGCGCCGGTGTCCATGCCCGTGTTGCCGAGGATGCTCGGATTCACGAACACGATGTAGGACATGGTGAGGAAGGTGGTGATGCCGGCGATCACCTCGGTTCGCACGTCGGTTCCGTGCCGTCCCAGCTTGAACAGCGAGTCCAGGAAGCGGGGCGCAGGGCGTGACATGGCGAGTCCTGGGGGAGGGCGGGCGTGGAGGTTAGCGCGGTGTCGCGCAGCGCAGCATCGGGAAATCGTCGCCTGCGCCGCGTGATGCCGCCCACCGGCCCCGGCCGTCCGATCGCCCCAGGCGGCAAAAGCCGCGTTGCAGAGTTGATACACCGGTCACGTTCAGGATTTTGAAACCCGGACGTAGCGCCGATTGTGGCAGGGGTGTGCGCGCTACCGTGCGCACCGCTCGCCGCGTGCTTTGCGGCCGACAGGGGATTCTCATGGACATCAGGCAGGGCGCGCGAGCCGGCATGCTCGCGCTCGCGTTTTGCGTGCTCACCGCGTGCGGGGGCGGCGGTGGTAGCGATGGCGGCACCTTCGCGCCGCCGTCCGACGGGAGCGGGGGTTCGCCGGGCACGCCGCAGCAGCCGGCGCCGTATCCCGACATCCCGGCCACCGACGCCGACGCGGCGCGCTTCCTCACGCAGGCGACGTTCGGACCAACCGCGGCCGAGATCACGCGCGTGCGCCAGATCGGCTACAAGCGCTGGATCGACGAGCAGATCGCCGAGACGCCGACGCTGATGCTGCCGCACCTGCAGCAGCTCGTCGCCAACGGCGTCGCCACGCCGACGCCGCAGAATCGCCGCAACTACTGGCTGTGGCAGGCGGCGAACGGGCGCGACCAGCTGCGATTGCGCATGGCCTTCGCGCTGAGCGAGATCATGGTGGTGTCCGATCGCGAAGTCGCCGATTCCAACGCCACCGTGTTCCGCATCGCCGACTACCAGGACACGCTGGCGCGTGGCGCGTTCGGCAGCTACCGCACGCTGCTGGAGCAGGTGAGCGTGCATCCGGCGATGGGCTACTTCCTCAGCCACGTCGGCAACCGCAAGGCCGATCCGCGCCGCAACATCACCCCCGACGAGAACTACGGCCGCGAAGTGATGCAGCTGTTCTCCATCGGCCTGGTGAAGCGCAACCGCAACTTCACGCCGGTGCTGGATGCCAGCGGCCAGACGATTCCGACCTACGACGAGCAGGTCGTCAGCGGCATGGCGCGCGTGTTCACCGGGTGGACCTATGCCGGCCAGACCGACGCGCAATTCGGCCGCGGCGACAACACCAGCTACGCACCGATGGAATGCCACGCCGCCTTCCACGACGACCAGCCCAAGACCATCTTCGATGGCATCGTCATCAACGAAGGCAACAACTGCGTGGCGAGCCTGAGCAAGACACTGGACGCGCTCGCCGGGCATTCCAACGTCGCGCCGTTCATCAGCCGCCAGCTGATCCAGCGTTTCGTCACCAGCAATCCCAGCAGCGAATACGTGGAGCGCGTGGCGAACGTGTGGGTGGACAGCCGGGGCGATCTGGGTCGCGTGATCCGCGCCGTGCTGCTGGACATCGAAGCACGCCTGCCGCCCACGAGCGGCAGCTTCGGCAAGGCACGCGAACCGCTGGTGAAGCTGGCCACAGTGTGGCGTGCCTTCAACGCGCGCTACGTGCCTGCCGCGACGGGCGAGGTGCGCTTCGCGTTCTCCAACGCGGGCGACCTGAGCGCCTCGCTGCAGCAGGAATCGCAACGCGCGCCGTCGGTGTTCAACTTCTTCGAGCCCGACTACCGGCTTCCCGCCGCCGACGGCGTGCAGGGCATGTTCGCGCCGGAGTTCCAGATCCTCACGGAAGCGACGTACCTGAGCATGCTCAACCAGCACGATTCGCTGGTCTGGAACAACGCCGCCACACCGCCGACGACGACCTCGAATGCGCCGTACCTCGACCTCGTGCAGCTCACCGCGCTGGCCGAAGCGAAGGATCACGCCGGCATGGTGCAGCGGGTGAACCTGCTGATGTTCCATGGCGCGCTCAGCGCCGCCACGTCGCAGGCGATGGTGGGGATGCTCGACCGCCTCGCCACCGCCAACGAGTCCGCCGGCAACCGCGCCAAGTCGCTGGTGCTGCTGGCGATGGCCACCCCCGAATTCGCGATCCAGCGCTAGGAGCCCGACCATGTCCCGTTCCATTCGCGAAGACCGCCGCGCGTTCCTGCGCCGCGTGCAGGCCGTGATCGCCGGCGGCGCCGCCTATGCGCTGATGCCGCAGCTCGAACTCGTCGGCCGCGCATTCGCCGCCGAGCCGTTGCCGGGCAACGACTACAAGGCGCTGGTATGCATCTTCCTGTTCGGCGGCAGCGACTCGTTCAACATGCTGATCCCGCACGAGGCGGCCGAGCATGCGGCGTACCTGACCAGCCGCGGTGGCGTGTTCGAGGCCACCACCAATCCGTTCGGCCTGGGCTATGCGCGCGACGCGCTGGTGCAGGTCACCGACACCGGCGGCAAGACCTGGGGCCTCAATCCCGGCTGCGCGGCGATGAAGCCGTTGTTCGATGCGGGTGAACTGGCGTTCCTGGCCAACGTCGGGCCGCTGACGGTGCCGCTGACGAAGGACGACGTCGTCCGCCGCCTGAAGGCGCTGCCGCCGTACCTGTACTCGCACAACGATCAGCAGAAGCTGTGGATGCGCGGGCACACCAACCGCGCCGGCGTCACCGGCTGGGGCGGTCTGCTCGGCGACCGCGTGGAAGCGTCGAACCTGGGGCTGCAGTCGTTGCCGCCGTCGATCTCGATCTCCGGCAGCAACCTGTTCCAGTTCGGCCAGACGACGCTGCCGTTCGCGATGTCCTCCGGCGGCGCGGCGACGATCAACCGCTTCCGCAACAACGGCAACAATGCCGACCGCATCCGCTACGAATCGCTGCGCGGGATCATCGAGGCCTCGCACACGCCGATCATGCAGGACCAGTACGCGGTGATCGGCGAAAGCGCGATCAACCTCAACGACACGCTGCGCGTGGCGCTGGACCCGGTCAACGGCGGCGACATCGCCACCGTGTTCCCGACCGGCAGCAACATCGCCTCGCAGCTGCGCATGGTCGCGCGCATGATCAAGGCCAGCCGGACGTCGGCGATCAATCACCGCCGGCAGATCTACTACGTAAGCCTGGGCGGTTTCGACACGCACCAGAACCAGATGGCGGCGAACGGCCACGGCCAGTTGCTGCGGCAGCTGTCGGAAGGCCTGGCGGCGTTCCGCGCGGCGCTGGCGGAGATCGGCGCGCTCAACGACACCACGGCGTTCACGATGAGCGACTTCGGTCGCACGCTCAACAGCAACGGCAACGGCACCGACCACGGCTGGGGCGGCGTGCAGCTAGTGATGGGCGGTGCGGCGGCCAACGGCGGCGCGCTGCGCGGGCAACAGGTGTGGGGCAGTTACCCGCTGCTGGAACTCGACGGCGCGCAGGCGGTCGGTCGCGGACGCATGGTGCCGACGATGTCGGTGAACCAGATGGGTGCGACGCTGGCGCAGTGGTTCGGTCTGCCGGCTGGCGAGGTGAGCACGATCTTCCCGGGGATCGAGAACTTCGGTTCGTCGAAGGTGGGGTTCTTGGGGTGAGGCAGGCCGCTTACGCGGCACTGCCGCGTGGCCTGCCGAACGCCCGGCCATGGATGGACGGGCAGGGCGATCCGAAGCCCGTTGCGTGACGCCATGGATGGCAGCGATCTCGCTATCGAAATCCGTGACTGTGCGGCACTGCAGAACCCTGCTGTCATCCCGGCGAAGGCCGGGATCCAGGCCCGCAGCCTCGACGCTGCTCACCGTCATTCCAGCGAAAGCTGGAATCCATTTTGCTTCTTGCGATCGGCTTGATAGCGGCCCCGCGAGCTCCGGCGCTGACACTCCGCCGACCCTCACCCCAACCCCTCTCCCGGTGGGAGAGGGGCTCAAGCACCCACGGCGCGCGTGGTTCAGCGAACCGGCGCGTGGATTTCAGCGATACCGGTTGATCTGATCGCGCAACTCACGCGCCGCATTCGCAGCCGCTTGCGCGTAATCCGCGCCCGACGAGGCATACAGGATCGCGCGCGAGCTGCTCACCATCAGGCCGGTGCCGTCAGCGGTCTTCGCGTTCGTCACGACCGCTTCCACGTCGCCACCCTGCGCGCCGACGCCAGGCACCAGGAACGGCACCTCGCCGACGATCGCACGCACTTCCTTCAGCTGCGCCGGCCATGTCGCGCCGACGACCAGCGAGCAGTTGCCGTTGCCGTTCCATTCGCGCGCGATCTTCTCGGCGACGTGCTGGTACAGCGGGCGGCCGTCGATGACGAGATCCTGGAGATCACCCGCGCCCGGATTCGACGTGCGGCACAGGATCACCACGCCGCGATCGGCGCGATCCAGGAAGGGCTGCACGGAATCGCGGCCCAGGTACGGGTTCACCGTCACCGCATCGGCGGCGTAGCGGTCGAAGGCTTCGGACGCGTAATGCTGTGCCGTGCTGCCGATGTCGCCGCGCTTGCTGTCCAGGATCACCGGCACGCCGGGATGCGTGGCGTGGATGTGCGCGATGAGTCGCTGCAACGCGCCTTCCGCGCCCAGGGCGGCGAAGTGCGCGATCTGCGGCTTGAACGCGCAGGCGTATTGCGCGGTGGCGTCGGCGATGTCGCGGCAGAAGGCGAAGACCGCATCGGGATCGTTCGCGAACTTTGCCGGGAATTTGGAAGGTTCGGGATCGAGGCCGACGCAGACCAGGGAGTCGGCTTCACTCCAGCGATGTTTCAGGGATGACATGAAGGTCATGCTGGGTCCTTGTCTTTCTTGTTCTTTGTTGTCATTCCCGCGAAGGCGGGGTCTTCTGGGCCGCCGAATGGCGGCACCATCCAACTCGCAAACGCGTCACCCTTCGTCAGGCGTGATACGGCGGAGGTATGGATCCCCGCCTTCGCGGGGATGACAGCTCCAGATCTGTAACGAACTCACTTGCGTCGGACAGCATGCGGGCCTGGCTCCCGGCCTCGCCGGGATGACGATCTGACAAAGCCGCGCCCGCAGATGCGGGCGCGGGTCAGATCGTCACTTCAACGCCTTGAAGCGCAGGCGATGCGGCTTGGCCGCTTCGTCGCCCATGCGGCGCTTCTTGTCTTCCTCGTACTCGCGGTAGTTGCCCTGGAAGAACTCCACGTGCGAGTCGCCTTCGAAGGCGAGGATGTGGGTGGCGATGCGGTCCAGGAACCAGCGATCGTGCGAGATCACGAACGTGTTGCCCGGGAACTCCAGCAGCGCGTCTTCCAGCGCACGCAGCGTTTCGATGTCCAGGTCGTTGGACGGTTCGTCGAGCAGCAGCACGTTGCCGCCCTGCAGCAGCGTCTTGGCCATGTGCAGTCGGCCGCGTTCACCGCCCGACAGCGAGCCGACCATCTTCTGCTGGTCCTGGCCCTTGAAGTTGAAGCGGCCGATGTAAGCGCGCGACTGGATCTCGATGCCGTTGATGTTGAGGATGTCCAGGCCGCCGGAGACTTCCTGGAAGACGTTGTGGTTGCCTTCCAGCTTGTCGCGGCTCTGGTCGACGTAGGCCAGCTTCACGGTCGAACCCATGTCGATCTCGCCGCTGTCGGGCTTCTCCTGGCCCGTGATCATCTTGAACAGCGTCGACTTGCCGGCGCCGTTGGGGCCGATGATGCCGACGATCGCGCCCGGCGGAACCGAGAACGACAGGTTGTCGATGAGCAGGCGGTCGCCGAACTTCTTGCTGACGTTCTTGAACTCGATGACCTTGTTGCCCAGGCGCTCGCCCGGCGGAATGAAGATCTCGTTCGTTTCCTGGCGGCGCTGGTAGTCGACCGACTGCAGCTCGTCGATGCGCGCAAGACGCGCCTTGCCCTTGGAGCGGCCGCCCTTGGCGTTCTGGCGGGCCCATTCCAGTTCCTTCTGGATGGCCTTCTGGCGCGACTTTTCCTGGTTCTCTTCCTGCTTCAGGCGCTCGTCCTTCTGCACGAGCCAGTCGGTGTAGTTGCCCTTCCACGGAATGCCGCGGCCGCGGTCGAGTTCGAGGATCCACTCGGCGGCGTTGTCGAGGAAGTAGCGATCGTGCGTGACGGCCACGACGGTGCCGGTGTAGCGCGCGAGGAACTGCTCCAGCCATTCGACGGACTCGGCGTCGAGGTGGTTGGTCGGTTCGTCGAGCAGCAGCATGTCCGGCTTCTGCAGCAGCAGGCGGCACAGCGCGACGCGGCGCTTCTCACCGCCCGAGAGCTTGCCGACGACCGCCTCCCACGGCGGCAGGCGCAGCGCGTCGGCGGCGACTTCCAGCTGGTTCTCCAGCGTGTGCGCGTCACCGGCGGCGAGGATGGCTTCCAGGCGTTCCTGCTCCTTGGCCAGCGCATCGAAATCGGCGCCGTCCTCGGCGTAGGCGGCGTAGACCGCTTCCAGCGCGGCCTGGGCGTTGATCACATCGCCCACGCCTTCTTCGACGGCTTGGCGCACGGTCATTTCCGGATCCAGCTGCGGTTCCTGCGGCAGGTAGCCGACCTTGATGCCCGGCTGCGGGCGCGCTTCACCGACGAAGTCGGTGTCCACGCCGGCCATGATCTTCAGCACCGTGGACTTGCCCGCGCCGTTGAGGCCCAGCAGGCCGATCTTCGCGCCCGGGAAGAAGGACAGCGAGATGTCCTTGATGATCTGACGCTTCGGCGGCACGACCTTGCTGACGCCGTTCATGGTGTAGATGTATTGCATGCGCTCTCCGGAACCGGGACGCGCCCGTGCCGGCCGGGAATGGCCTGCGTCGGGCGGTTGGAAGCGGCGATTATCCCGCAGGCGGGTGCGGTTTCCCAGCCTGACGGCTGCGGGCTTCAGGTTGGGCGCTCCCTCAATCGCCCCCTCCCCCTGCGAGGCAGGGGGAGGGGCATGAGAGCGCCCGGCGGCGTCAAATCCAGACGATGAACGCCACCACCAGCGCCACGGCCGCGTACTTCAGGCCGTAATACAGCGTCTTGTTGCGTTCGCGCAGGGCCTTGGCCTTCAGGCGCTGGGCGTAGAAGTACTTGAACAGGCGGTTGATCCGGCCGGTCTTGTCGCCTTCCATGTTCGGCGAGGCGCCGGCGGCGATCAGGTTGCGGGCGACGAAGCGGTTGAAGGCGCGGGCCCAGCCGAAGCGCAGCGGCCGCTCCACGTCGCAGAACAGGATGATGCGGTTGGCCTGGGTGTCGTTGCGGGCGCTGTGGATGTAAGTCTCGTCGAACATCGTCCACTGGCCGTCGCGCCAGCTGTAGCGCTGGCCGTCCACGTCGATGAAGCAGCCGTCGTCGTTGGGCGTTTCCAGGCCCAGGTGCAGGCGCAGCGAGCCGGCGTAGGGGTCGCGGTGGGGACGCAGCTCGCTGCCCGGCGGCAGCTCGGTGAACATCGCCGCCTTCACGCTCGGGATCTGGCGGAGCAGGGCGGTGGTGGTCGGGCACAGCTCGGCCGCCGAGGGGTGGGCCTCGTCGTACCACTTCAGGTAGAAGCGCTTCCAGCCGCGGCGGAAGAACGAGTTGAAGCCCACGTCCGTGTAGCCGTCGGCGGCCTTGATGTGCTGCAGCTCGCGCAGGCGGCGGGCCTCCTCGCGGATGGCCTGCCAGTTCTGGCGCAGCGGTTCCAGCTCGGGGAAGTGCTGGCCGGGCTCCTGGATGAACGGCGTCGTCGGCACGCGCGAGAAGGCGTACATCAGTACGTTGATCGGCGCCATGAAGGTGGAGTGGTCCAGCAATTGCCGGCCCAGGCGGTGCCGGACCCGGCCGCGCAGGTGCACGTACACCGCGCTGGCGAGGAACAGCAGGACAAAGACCCATTTCACGGTCGGAGGATTCCCTGTGGGGTTTGGGGCGGGATGTTCGCGTTGACGGCCTTCCGGCCGGCGTGCTCGCTGGCTGCATTTTAAGGCCTGGGCTACCATCTTCGCCCCGGCCGCGCCAGCTTTTCGGGCCCCCGCCGGCCCCCCGTTCACCCCACGCCCGAGGTTCGCGAATGTTCCCCAGCTCCGCCCGCATCGCCGGTTACGACGATGAACTCGCCCAGGCCATCGCCAACGAGGCGCGCCGCCAGGAGGACCACGTCGAGCTGATCGCCTCGGAAAACTACGCCTCCCCGCGCGTCATGGAGGCCCAGGGCAGCGTGCTGACCAACAAGTACGCCGAAGGCTACCCCGGCAAGCGCTACTACGGCGGTTGCGAGTACGTGGACGTGGCCGAGCAGCTGGCCATCGACCGCCTCAAGCAGCTGTTCGGCGCCGACTACGCCAACGTGCAGCCGCATTCGGGCTCGCAGGCCAACCAGGCCGTGTACTTCGCCCTGTTGAACCCGGGCGACACCATCCTGGGCATGTCGCTGGCCCACGGCGGCCACCTGACCCACGGCGCCAAGGTCAACGCCTCGGGCAAGCTGTTCAACGCCGTGCAGTACGGCGTCAACGACCAGGGCCTGATCGATTACGACGAAGTCGAACGCCTGGCCGTCGAACACAAGCCGAAGATGGTCGTCGCCGGTTTCTCGGCGTATTCGCAGCAGATCGACTGGGCACGCTTCCGCGCCATCGCCGACAAGGTCGGTGCGTACCTCTTCGTCGACATGGCGCACGTCGCCGGCCTCGTCGCCGCGGGCGTGTACCCCAACCCGCTGCCGCACGCGCACGTGGTCACCTCGACCACGCACAAGACGCTGCGCGGCCCGCGCGGCGGCATCATCGTCGCCAAGGGCGCCGGCGAGGAAATCGAGAAGAAGCTGCAGTCGATCGTCTTCCCGGGCATCCAGGGCGGTCCGCTGATGCACGTCATCGCCGCCAAGGCGGTCGCCTTCAAGGAAGCGCTGGAGCCGGAATTCACCACCTACCAGCAGCAGGTCGTGAAGAACGCGCAGGCGATGGCGAAGGTCATCATCGAGCGCGGCTACAAGATCGTCTCCGGCGGCACGCAGAACCACCTGATGCTGATCGACATGATCGGCAAGGGCGTGACGGGCAAGGACGCGGAAGCCGCGCTCGGCAAGGCGCACATCACCGTCAACAAGAACGCCGTGCCGAACGACCCGCAGAAGCCGTTCGTCACGTCCGGCCTGCGCATCGGCACGCCCGCCGTCACCACGCGCGGTTACCTGGAAGCGGACTGCGTCGAACTGGCGAACTGGATCTGCGACGTGCTCGACGCGCCCAAGGACGAAACCGTCATCGCCGCCGTGCGCGAGAAGGTGACGGCACAGTGCAAGAAGTTCCCGGTCTACGGCTGAGTAGCGGGATTCGGGATGACGGGATTCGGGATTCGTAATCGACGCCACCGGCTTTCGCCCTTCCGAATCACGAATCCCTAATCACGAATCCCGGTCCTCATGCACTGTCCCTTCTGCCAGCACAACGACACCCGCGTGATCGATTCGCGTGTGTCCGACGACGGCGCGACGATCCGCCGCCGTCGCGTGTGCGAAGCCTGCGGCGAGCGGTTTTCCACGCTGGAAACCATCGAGCTCAAGCTGCCGCTGATCATCAAGAGCGACGGTCGCCGCGAGGCGTTCGAAACGCGCAAGCTGCGCGCCAGCTTCGACCGCGCGCTGCAGAAGCGGCCCGTGTCGGAGGAGCAGATCGAAGCCTCCGTGCGCGCCGTCGTGCATCACCTGCGCATGACGGCCGAACGCGAACTGCCTTCGCGCCGCGTCGGCGATTTCGTCATGACCGAGCTGCGCAAGCTCGACCACGTCGCCTATGTGCGCTTCGCTTCCGTCTACCGAGCGTTCCAGGACGTGGCCGATTTCCGCGAGGAACTGGACCGGCTGGAAAGCGACAACGCCGGCGAAGGGCAGCTGCCGCTGCTCGACGAAGATGCCGAGCCGTCCCCACGCAAGGGCAAACGCTGATGGCCTTCACCGCAACCGATCACGCGATGATGGCCCGCGCGCTGCGCCTGGCCGAGCGCGGCGCGTACACGACCAAGCCCAACCCGATGGTCGGCTGCGTGATCGCGCACGGCGAGGAGGTCGTCGGCGAAGGCTGGCACCAGCGCACCGGCGAACCGCACGCGGAAGTGTTCGCGCTGCGCGAGGCGGGCGAACGCGCGAAGGGTGCGACGGCTTACGTCACGCTCGAACCCTGCGCGCACACCGGCCGCACCGGCCCGTGTGCCGATGCGCTCATCGCCGCCGGCGTTTCGCACGTGATCGCGGCGATGCGCGACCCGTTCCCGCAGGTCGACGGTGCCGGCTTCGAGAAGCTGCGCGCGGCCGGCATCGCGGTGGAATCGGGTCTGATGGAAACGCAGGCGCGCGCGATCAACCGCGGCTTCCTCTCGCGCATGCAGCGCGGTCGGCCGTGGCTGCGCGTGAAGCTGGCGACCAGCCTGGACGGACGCAGCGCGCTCGCCAGCGGCGAATCGAAGTGGATCAGCGGCGAAGCCTCGCGCCTGGACGTGCAGCACTGGCGCGCGCGCAGCGGCGCGATCGTCACCGGCGCCGGCACCGTGCTCGCCGACGATCCCGCGCTCACCGTGCGCTTCCCCGACGACACGCCCTTCGTGCCGCCGCTGCGCGTGGTGCTTGATCCGGGCTTGGCCACCGTCGCACGCGGTCGCGTACGCGAGGGCGATGCGCCCACGCTCTATCTGCACGCGCCCGATGCGAAAGCGCCGCGCGGTTTCCAGGCCGATCATGCGGCCGTGCCGGTGCACGAAGGCCGGTTCGACCTCGACGCCGTGCTGCGACTGCTGGCCGAACGCGGTGTCAACGAAATCCAGCTCGAAGCCGGCGCGACGCTGGCGGGCGCGTTCCTGGGCGCCGGCCTCGTCGACGAAGTCCTGCTGTACGTCGCGCCGGTGTTGCTGGGCGAGCGCGCGCGGCCGATGTTCGACGGCCTGGCGATCGACACGATGGCGCAGAAGGTGAAGATGTCGATCGTCGAATCGCGCTACCTCGGACAGGACATCCGCCTGCTGATGAGGCCCGATCCGCAAACCTGAGTCCATGCACTCGAGTAGCCGCCATGACCGGCGCGGATTTCAAAGACCACTTCTCCGGCATCGCCGATGCGTATGCGCAGGCGCGACCGGAATACCCCGACGCGCTGTTCGATGCGATCGCCGACGTCGTGCCGCGCACGGCGCGCGTGTGGGAGCCCGGTTGCGGCAGCGGCCAGGCCACGCGCGGGCTCGCGGCGCGCTTCGCCCACGTGCATGCGACCGAGCCGAGTGCGAAGCAGCTCGCGCAGCATTGGGCGCAGCCGGGCACGAACAAGGTGAGCCTCGCGGTCGAACCCGGTGAGCGCACGACACTGCCCGACGCGAGCGTGCAATTGGTGGCGGTCGCACAGGCGCTGCACTGGTTCGACCGGCCGACGTTCTTCGCGCAGTGCGAACGCGTACTCTCGCCCGGTGGCGTGTTGGCGGCATGGGGCTATGGCGATTTCATCGCGCCCGAGGGCATGGTCGAGGCCGTGGCGGCGTTCCGCTCCCGCATCGAACCGTACTGGCCGCCGGAGCGGGCGCAGGTGGATGCGCATTACGCCGGCTACGAGTGGCCGTTCCCGGCACTGCCGGCGCCTTCGCTCTGGCTGGAGATGGAATGGCGACTGCCGCAGTTCCTGCGTTACCTGTCCAGCATGTCCGCCGTGGCCCGCTGCGCGGCTGACACCGGCGAAGACCCCGTCGCGCGGCACGCGCCCGCACTGGCGGCAGCCTGGGGGGATGCGGACGAGGCGCGGACGATCCAGTGGCCGCTGTTCCTGCATTTGCGGCGGAAGGCCTAGGGCGGACCGCTTCGCCCAGTCCGCATGAACGGGCAGGGCTTCGGCGGCCTTTCCGCACCATCGCCGGAACACACCATCCGCCGGGCCCGCGCTGGACCGGGTGCTAGAATTCGCGGGCCGGTTCGCCGGCAAAAACAACTCGTAACGTCTTCAGGGCGGGGTGGAACTCCCCACCGGCGGTAGGCACGGTTCGTCCGTGCGAGCCCGCGAGCGCTTCGACATTGATGCAAGACTCAATGCGCGAAGGTCAGCAGATCCGGTCCAATGCCGGAGCCGACGGTCGGAAATCGCGGGCGACCGTGGGCTCCGGAAAGTCCGGATGAAAGAAGACAGCCGCACACGGCCCCGTGCCGTGCGCCTGCCTCATGCCTTGAGGCGTTTTTCGCTCATTTCTTGATCGGGAAACGTTTCATATGCAGCTCCTACCGCAATCGCCGGCGCATCCGCGTGCCGGAACCTCGCCAGTAGCCTTCGTCTCCCTTTCGCGCCTGAAGCGGGGAGGGCGCTGATGTTCACCGGCATCATCGAAGGCGTCGGCCGGCTGGCCGCCACCGAGCATCGCGGCGGCGATGTCCGCCTGAGCGTCGAAGTCGGCACGCTCCCATTCGACGCCGTGCAACTGGGCGAGAGCATCGCCGTCAACGGCGTATGCCTGACCGTCATCGAATTCGACGCGCGCGGCTTCGCCGCCGATGCATCGAATGAAACGCTCGCGCTCACCACGCTGGGCGCGCTCTCGGTCGGCGACGCGGTGAACCTGGAGCGCGCGATGCGTCCGACCGATCGCCTCGGCGGTCACCTGGTCAGCGGGCACGTCGATGGCGTGGGCCGCGTGGAGCGCATCGAACCCGACGCGCGCGCGCAGCGCTGGCGCTTCACCGCGCCGGCGCCGCTGCTGCGCTATATCGCCAAGAAGGGCTCGATCTGCGTCGACGGCGTCAGCCTCACCGTGAACGAAGCGGACGACACCGGCTTCGAAGTCGCGCTGATCCCGCACACCGTCGCGCACACGCGCTTCGCGCACACGAACGTGGGCGATGCAGTGAACCTGGAGATCGACCTCGTCGCGCGCTATGTCGAACGGCTGCTGGCCGATCGCGCCGTCAACGCATAAGGGAACGCACGCATGCCTTTCAGCCCGATTCCCGAATTGCTCGAAGAGATCCGCAACGGTCGCATGGTCGTCATCGTCGACGACGAGGACCGCGAGAACGAAGGCGACCTGATCATGGCCGCCGAACTCGTGCGCCCGCAGGACATCAACTTCATGGTCACGCACGCGCGCGGCCTGGTGTGCCTGTCGCTCACGCGCGAACGTTGCCGTCAGCTCGGCCTGCCGCCGATGGTGCGCGACAACACTTCGCCGCACCACACCAACTTCACCGTCAGCATCGAGGCGGCCGAAGGCGTGACCACCGGCATCAGCGCCTACGATCGCGCGCACACCGTGCGCACGGCCGTGCGGCCCGACGCGGCGGCGAGCGACCTGTCGCAGCCCGGCCACATCTTCCCGCTGCAGGCGCAGCCGGGCGGGGTGCTCAACCGCGCCGGCCATACCGAGGCGGCGAGCGACCTGGCGCTGCTCGCCGGCCTGGAGCCGGCCGGCGTGCTGGTGGAGATCCTCAACCCCGACGGCAGCATGGCGCGCCGGCCGGAGCTGGAGGCCTTCGCCGCCGAGCACGGATTGAAGATCGGTTCGATCGAAGAGCTAATCCGCTACCGCCTGAACACCGAGCACACGGTCGAGCGCGTCGACGCGCGCCCGATCGAGACCGAGCACGGCCCGTTCGAACTGGTCACCTACCGCGATCGCCTGAGCCACGCGCTGCACTTCGCCCTGCGCCGCGGCGAGCCCGATCCCGCGACGCCGACGCTGGTGCGCGTGCATGTGCAGAACCCGCTGGCGGACGCGCTGCATTGGCGCCGGCCGGACTTCGGCCCCGCCGTGGGCGACGTGCTGCGGACCATCGCCGCCGAAGGCCGTGGCGCGCTGGTGCTGCTGGCCGACCATGCCGACGCCGACAGCCTGCTGGCCCGCATCCGCGCGCCCCAGCACGCCGACGAGGCCCCGTCCGCCCGTGCCCACGCACTGGCCGAATGGCGGCGCAACGGCGCCGGCGGCCAGATCCTGGCCGACCTGGGCCTGGGCCGGCTGCGCGTGCTGGGCACGCCGCGCAAGCAGATTGGCCTGGCCGGCTTCGGGCTGGAAGTGGTCGAGTACGTCGAATTGCCGCACTGAACCCCGGCGTCCCCGACCCTCCCCTCTAAACAGGGGAGGGAGCCGCGACGGGTTAGAATTCCCGCCCTTCACGAAGAACACCCCATGACCCACTACGAAGGCGACCTGCGCAGCCCCGAAGGCGCGCGTTTCGCGATCATCGCCAGCCGCTGGAACCCGCGCATCACCGATACGCTGGTCGCGGGCGCGCGCAAGACCTTTGCCGACAACGGCGTGGCCGAAAGCGCGGTCGACGTCATCCGCGTGCCCGGCGCCTGGGAAATCCCGGTGGTCGCCACGCGCCTGGCCAAGGCCGGCAAGCACGCCGCTGTGGTCGCGCTGGGTTGCGTCGTGCGCGGCGACACGCGCCATTACGAACAGGTGGCCGACGGTTGTTCGGACGGCCTGATGCGTGTGCAACTGGATTACGGGCTGCCCGTCGCCAACGGCGTGCTCGCCGTGGAGCGTCACGAGGACGCCGAGGCCCGCGCCGGCGGCACGCACGGCAACAAGGGCGAAGAGGCGGCGCTGGCCGCATTGGAAATGAGTCACCTGCTGGGGCAACTGCCATGAACCGTCGTCGTCCGGATGGAATCGATCCCGTTGCCCGTTCGCGTGCGCGTCGCCGCGCGCTGCAGGCCGTCTACGCGTGGCAGATGTCGGGCGCCACCGCGCGCGACGTGATTGCGCAGTTCGCACACGAACAGGCCAAGGAGCCTGCGGACCTGGAATACTTCGAGGACCTCGTGCGCGGCGTCGACCAGCATGTCTCCGAACTGGACGAGGCGCTCAAGCCCTTCCTCGACCGCGATATCGACCAGGTCGACGCGATCGAGCGCGCGGTGTTGCGCATCGCCGCCTACGAGCTGCGCCTGCGTCCGGACGTGCCGTACCGCGTGGTGATCAACGAGGCCATCGAAACGGCCAAGCGCTTCGGCGCCGAGCACGGTCACACCTACGTCAACGGCGTACTCGACCACGCCGCCGCCGAGTGGCGCGCAACGGAAGTGAAGGCGCCCAAGGCGCGCTGAGAACATCGCGGCGCACGGACGATTCCTCACGCCGCGACTGTGCCGCTGTCACGCGCCGCGGCGCGATGGAGACGATCGTGGCTGAAGTGCATCGCATCGCGCCCGAGTTCGATCTGATCGATCGCATCCGCCGCCGCGTTCCCCGTCGCGACGACGTGGAACTGGGCATCGGCGACGACGCCGCGCTGCTGCGCGTGCCGCCCGGCCGGCTCCTCGTGGTCGCGGCCGACACGCTCAATGCCGGCGTGCATTTTCCCGACGATACCGCGCCGGCCGACATCGGCTGGAAGTCGCTGGCGGTGAACCTGTCCGACCTGGCCGCGATGGGCGCGGAGGCGGCGTGGTGCACGTTGTCGCTGTCATTGCCCGACGGCGATGAACGCTGGGTGGAGGCCTTCCTCGACGGTTTCCTCGGCCTGGCCGATCTCCACCGCGTCGCGCTGGTCGGCGGCGATACGACGCGCGGTCCGTTGTCGATCAGCGTCACCGTGCATGGCTTCGCCGCGCCGGGCCGCGTACTGCGACGCGATGCGGCCCGTGTGGGCGATGATGTCTGGATCAGCGGCACGCCGGGCGACGCCGCCGGCGCGCTTGCGCAGTGGCGCGACGGCGGCACACGCGATGCCTGGCTGCGTGCGCGGCTGGATCGCCCGACGCCGCGCCTTTCACTGGGGCGCAGCCTGGTCGATGTGGCGCATGCGTGCATCGACGTGTCCGACGGCCTGCTCGCCGATCTGGCGCATGTGTGCCGTGCCAGCGGCGTGGGCGCGCAGATCGACCTGGAGCGC
The DNA here is from genome assembly GCF_016735495.2 of Lysobacter sp. MMG2. Taxonomy (GTDB): domain Bacteria; phylum Pseudomonadota; class Gammaproteobacteria; order Xanthomonadales; family Xanthomonadaceae; genus Lysobacter_J. The sequence goes on along the minus strand of NZ_JAERQY020000001.1, from coordinate 1,205,986 downwards.
CTGCCCGCATCCGACGCCCTGCGCGCAAGGTTCGACGGCGAGACGCGCCGCGCGCTCCAGGCGAGCGGCGGCGATGACTACGAGCTGTGCTTCACCGCATCGCCCGACCTTCGCGACGAGGTCGAACGTGCCGCACGCGAGGCCGGCACGCCGGTGGCGCGCATCGGCCGCATCGAGGAGGGCGACGCGGTGCGCGCCCTGCTTGCCGACGGCAGCCAGTGGCAGCCGGCCCGGGCCGGCTTCGTGCATTTCACCTGAGCCCGGAGGGAGCGCGCCAGCGTCACGGCCCCGGCGTAAGATCGAACGCGCCGATGCATCGCGCGAACACCGAGGCGACCCGCTGCGCCGGCACCAACCCGAAGGAGGATTCGCGTGGAGACGAGGCTGCTGCTCGGCTTGTTGTTCTTCATCGTGCCCACCGTGCTGCTTGCGGTGGGGTTCTGGGTCCAGCGCCGTCGCGGCAGGATGGCCAACAACTGGGGCGCGGTGGTGATGGTGATCCTGTGCTGGGTGGTCGGGATGATGCTGGTGATGCGCAAGCTCGACCAGTTCCTCTAGACCCGCGTCAATCCGGCAGCAGCTTGCCCGGGTTGAGGATCCCGTCCGGATCGAACGCCGCCTTCACCGCGCGCATCATCGCCAGCGTGGGTGCGTCGATCGCCTGCGGCATGAACTCGCGCTTGGCCAGCCCGATGCCGTGTTCGCCCGACAGCGTGCCGCCCAGCGACAAGGTCAGTGCGAACACGCGTGCCATCGCCGCATGCGCACGCGCGGTTTGCGCATCGTCCTCGGGGTGATAAAGCAGGTTGACGTGCAGGTTGCCGTTGCCGGCATGGCCGAAGCAGACGATGGGCAGGTCGAATTCGCGCGACAGCGCCTGCACGCCGTCGACCAGCTGCGGGATGCGCGACACCGGCACCACCACGTCCTCGTTGATCTTGCCCGGCGCGAGCGTGCGCAGCGATGGCGACAGCGCCTTGCGCGCGGCCCACAGCTTCTCGCGCGCGAACTCGTCGGCGGCATCGTCGAGCGACACCAGCCCGTCGCCGTCGGCGGCGCGCATCAACGCCTCCATGTCGTGCGGCAATGTCTGGGCATCGCCGTCGGCTTCGATCATCAGCAAAGCACCGGCATCGGGCGGAAGGTCCGCGCCGCCGACGTCGCGCGCCAGGCGAACGGCATCGCAGTCCATGAATTCCAGCATCGACGGCGTGACCGGCTGCGCCATCAATCGCGCGACGGCCTGCGCGGCGGATGACACGTCACGGTAGATCGCGCGCAGCGCGCGGCGTGCTTTCGGGGCGGGCGTGAGGCGCAGGCTGGCTTCGACGATCAACGCCAGCGTGCCCTCGCTGCCGACCAGCAGGCGTTGCAGGTCGTAGCCGGTCGCGCCCTTGGTCGTGGCGGTGCCGCAGTGGATGAGCTCGCCCGTGCCGGTAACGGCCGTCAGCGCGAGCACGTTGTCGCGCGTGGCGCCGTACTTCACCGCGCGCGGGCCGCCCGCGTTGCAGGCGAGGTTGCCGCCGATGCTGCTGTAGCCGGCGCTGGTCGGGTCCGGCGGCCAGAACAGGCCGTGCGGTTTCAGCGCCGCCTGCAGGTCGCCGTTGAGCACGCCCGGCTCGACCACCGCGCAGCGATCGCCGGGGCGGATGTCGAGGATGCGGTTCATGCGTTCGAACGACACCACCACGCCGCCCGCGACCGGCACCGCCGCGCCGGTGGTGTTGGTGCCGCGCCCGCGCGCGATCACCGGCACGCGCGCCGCGCGGCAGGCGCGCACCAGCGCGACGACCTGTTCGGTCGTCGTCGGCAGCGCGACGGCGTCGGGCAACGCCTGCCGACGCGAATTGTCATACGCATACGTGAGACGTTCGCTGGCGTCCGTGCGCCAGCCGTCGCCGAGCAGCGATTGCAGTTCGGACGTCAGTGCGTGCGGCAGAGAACTCATGGACGCGAGGATACTGCCCGGCGCAGTGCAAGGATCGTCATCGCGAGGAACGCGCAGGGCAGCCACACCCAGCGGATTTCCGAAGCGATGACCGCAAGCCCGCGTGCGCTGAAGAATCCCGCGCCGATCGGCGACACCGCGATCGGGCGCCACGGTGCGAACAGGCGCGCATCCGACCAGGGCCACCACAGCGCGACGCCGAGCCCGCCGTTGGTCAGCGCGTCCAGGAGCGGATGCGACAACGCACAGGCGAAACACCACAGTGCCGCCTTCCATGGTGCGCTGCGTAGCGCGCCGTGGAAGCAGGCCGCGAGCAGGCCCAGTGTCACCGCGAACACCAGCGAATGGCTGGCGCCGCGATGTCCAAAGTCGTCCGCATAGGCGATGCCCAGCTTGAACGCGACGACGTCCGCGTCCGGCAGCACCGCGGCGACCGCGCCGGCGAGCAGCAAGCGTCGATCGATGGCGCGCGGGCCCAGTGCAATCCCGATCGCCAGCGGCACCACGGCATGGGTGAAGACGGTCGGCATGTCAGGGCTTGCGCCTGCGCCAGCGCAGCACGACGAACGCCGCCGCCAGCATGGCCAGCCACAGCGGCCACAACAGCGCGAGCGCTATGGACACGTCCAGCGCGCCGCGCCAGCCCGCCTGCAGCGCATGACCCAGTCGCGCGAAGAAGCCCGGGCCATCGCGACGCACGACCTCTTCGACGTCGATGCGTTCGGCGCGGCTCACCTGAGGTGCCTGGTACAGCGTCAGGTCGATCGTGGCGAAAGCGATGCGGTCTTCCAGCGTCGCCCGTGCGATCGTCGCTTCATCGCGCTGCGTCTGGGCATCGGCGCGCGCGTTGATCGCGTCGATCTTTTCGCCGGTCTTGCCGCGCTCGGCGGCGACGTCGCCGAGCGAACGCTGCGCGTCCTGGTGGCGCGCATACGCCAGGCGCTGGCGCAGCAGTTCGAACTGCGCATCGACCGCCTCGAAGTTGCGGTTGTCGAGGAACTCCACATGCTGCGCGAGCGCGCGCAGGAACGTTTGCGTGTGCTCGCTGGGCACGCGGACCTGCAGCTGTCCGCGCACGGTGTACGTGGACAGCTCGACCAGCTTGCCGTCGCCGCTGGGGCGCGTCTGCCGTTCGAACACGTGGGTCTGGATGCGGTTGCTGGCGACGAAGCCGCCCTGCTGGGCCACCAGATCCTCGATCGCAAGCGCAGAGCGGGAGACATCGCCCACGCGGAATTCGGCCGAGGCGGTGCGGATGAAGCGCCGTTCGCCCGAGGGCTGCGTCGCCACAGCCGATTCCAGCTGCGTCTGCATATCGGCCGGTGCGGAGGCGGGCTGCGCCGGAGCCGACGCGGCGGGGGGCGCGCTCTCGTCCATCGCGGCATCGGCCGCGCTTGCAGCGGGGGCCGCGCTCGCGGCGGGGGCCTCCATCGCGGCGTCGGCCGCACTCTCGGCATCGGCCGCGTGGTCCTGCCTGGAGCACCCGCCCAACACCAACGCGCAGGCCAGCAGGCCCGCATGGAGCTTGATACGCATCGATCGGTTCCCTCTCGTCATGGCGTCATGGCCAACGGATGCCCGCGATAGTCGGGGTTGCCCATCGTCACGCGCAATACGAACTGCCCTCAGACGTCGTCGGCGCGGAAGGCGTCCTTCAGCCAGTTCAGGCGAGGGGAGGCGGGATCGCCGTCGGCTTCGACCACGTCGAAGCGGCACGGCGCGTTCGCGTGCTTTGGATGCTGTGCGAGGAAGGCGTGGGCGGCCTGCACGATCCTGCGGCGCTTGTGCCCGTCGATCGAAGCCGCGCCGCCGCCGAAGCGTGCGTCGCGCCGGTAGCGCACTTCCACGAACACCAGTGTGGCGCCGTCGAGCATCACCAGGTCGAGTTCGCCGAAACGGTAGCTCGCGTTCGCGGCGACATCGCGCAGTCCCGCGCGAGCCAGGTACGCACGCGCGGCGGCTTCCACCGCCGCGCCGCGGGCGCGGCGATCAGCGGCGGGACGCATCCGCCAGCGGCGTGGCGATGCCGGCGGTGAAGGTCGACCAGGCCGGCGTGCGCTGCACGTTGCCGAAGCCGTCCAGGCGCAGCGTGCCGGTCGCGCCGTCGATGTGGCCGTCGGCGGTGGTCGCCAGTCGTTGCAGGTAGGCGGTGATCTGCCAGGCGTCGAAGCCGAACGCGAACAGGCGCGCGGCCGGACCCTTGGTGCTGTTGAGCTGCGCGGCGGCGATCGCCGCCGGCGGCAGGCCCGGCACGCCGCGCGTGGTCCAGATTTCGGTCGGGAAGGCGATGCCGTCCAGAGCGCGGTCTTCCTCGGCCTTGCCGGTGCCCGAGAGCAGCTGCGAGGTCGCCACGCGCGGTTTGCCGGCCAGGCCGGCGAGGGCGAGGCGGGGCATCAGCAGGCGCGCGCTGCTGCCCTTCACCGCCAGGAACACGGCGTCCACGCCGCCTTCCTTCTGCGCGTAGGGCACGAAATCGGACGTGCCCTCGCCGACGACATCGGTCACCGTCGCGCCGCGCGCAACCAGGCGTTCGCGCAGGCTGGCGACGGCGCGTTGCTGCGTGTCGTCGGCGGCGGCGATCACCAGCACGCGCTTGGCGTTGAGGCCCAGCAGGTATTCGGCGGCGGCGATGCCCTCGTCGTCCGGCGAGAGCGAGAAGCTGGCGTTGCCGGCCGGCGGCGCGGCATCGCCGCGGTTGAGCGCGAGCACCGGCACCTGCAGCGGGCCCCTGGAGAACAGCGCGTTGACCTCGTCGCGGCCCAGCGGCCCGACCACGAAATCGTTGCCTTCCAGCGCCGCACGGTCGTACGCGGCGAGCGCGCCGCCGGCCGTGTCGGCGGTGTCGTAGAAGCTCACGTCCGGGCGGCGACGCGGTTCGCCGTAGTAGCCGGCGAGGAAACCATCGCGCACCGGCGCAGCGGCGACGGCGAGATTGCCCGACATCGGCAGCAGCACGGCCACCTTCACCGGCGGGCGGTAACCGTCGCCCTCGGCCGCCGGACGATTGGCGGCGTCGAAGTTCCAGCCGGTGCGGTCGAACGGCCGCGGCAGCGGCAGGCCGCGGCGCAGCAGCGCCTGGCCGGCGTGGTTGTAGAGCGGGTCGCCGGCGGCGAGCGACGCGGCCTCGCGGGCGAGGGTGGCGTTGTCGAGCGTGGACAGCAGGCGCTCGATCTCGCGCTCATTGGCGCTGCGCGCCGCACCGGTGAGCGCGGCGCCGTTGCGGGCGAGCTCGCCGGCCTGGGCGATGGCCGGATTGCGGCTCTGCTGCGAGCTGGACGTGCCGGTGGTGGAAACCGTGGCGCAACCGCCCAGCAGCGCGGCACTGATGGCCGCCGCGAACATCCACTTCATTGCCCAACGGTTGGAAGCCTGGATCATCGGCATGCGCGCGCCGCTACACGGCGTTCTTGAGGGAACCGGTTAGGATTCTACCCGGCCCCACCGCAGACGCACGATGCACACGTCCCAACCAGGCGCCTCGAAGGCCCCCGGCACCCTCCACGTCGTCGCCACGCCCATCGGCAACCTTGGCGATCTCTCCGCGCGCGCGCTGGAAACCCTGAAGACTGTCGACGCCATCTGCGCCGAGGACACGCGCCATACGCGCCAGCTGCTCTCGCACTTCGGTCTGGAACGACCGCTGATCGCGCTGCACGAACACAACGAGGAAGCGCAGGCCGTGCACCTGGTCGCGCGCCTGCAAGCGGGCGAATCATTCGCGCTGGTCTCGGACGCGGGCACGCCGCTGGTAAGCGACCCCGGCTTCCGCCTGGTGCGCGCCGCGCGCGCCGCCAACCTGCGGGTCTCGCCCGTGCCGGGCGCGTGCGCCGCGATCGCCGCGCTGAGCGTGGCGGGGATTCCCAGCGACCGTTTCGTATTCGAAGGCTTCCTCCCGGCGAAGGCGTCCGCGCGCCGCGAACGCCTCTCGCGGCTCACCGGCGAGGTGCGCACGCTGATCTTCTACGAATCCGCGCACCGCATCGAAGAGTCGCTGGAAGACCTGTCCGCCGCATTCGGCGAATCGCGGCGCGGCGTAATCGCACGCGAACTGACCAAGCTGTTCGAAACCGTGCTCGATGCCACGCTGGGCGAACTGCGCTCGCGTGTCGCCGCCGATCCGAACCAGCGCAAGGGGGAGTTCGTGGTGATCGTCGAAGGCGCGGGCGAGGACGCCGACGCCGCCATCGCCGAGGGTCGCCGGCTGTACGCCAAGCTCACCGAGCATCTGAAGCCGTCGCAGGCGGCGAAGCTGGCGGCCGAGCTGAGCGGCGCGCCGCGCAAGGCCTTGTACCACTCCGACGAGTGATGCCTCCCGCGTTGCGGCGAGGGTGATAGGCCGGACAGTTGGATTCCCGCCTTCGCGGGAATGACGGCTTTTTGGGGTGGCATCGCCGCGGAACACGGGCTCGGGCATGGCGCCACAGCCCATTTGGTCGAAGGCAACCCCCTCGAAGCCAGCCCTCCGTAGTCGAAGCCAGAGCCCCCTTTAGTAGAGGGGGCGCGGCGGCAGCCGCGGGGAATTGGAGTGGCGGCGCGGGGCCCGAAGTTTGCGCAGCAAACTTCGGGAGGTGAATTCAGCTGCGAAGCAGTAGAATTCGCCTCGCGGAGTCGGCCTAGGCAGTCGCGTCATCCGAAAGGATGCCGAGGAAAGTCCGGGCTCCACAGGGCACGGTGCCAGGTAACGCCTGGGCGGCGCGAGCCGACGGAAAGTGCAACAGAGAGCAGACCGCCGAACGGCGTCGCAAGACGTGCGTGGTAAGGGTGAAACGGTGCGGTAAGAGCGCACCGCGAGTCCGGCAACGGACCGGCACGGCAAACCCCACCGGGAGCAAGACCAAATAGGGAGGCAATGCCGCGGCCCGCGGTGTCTCCGGGTAGGTTGCTTGAGCGTAGCGGTGACGCTGCGCCTAGAGGAATGACTGTCCACGACAGAACCCGGCTTACAGGCCGGCTCCGCGCCTGTTCTTCCCAGGCTGGCCTGGGAAGAACCCCAAAGTTTCGCGTAGCGAAACTTCGGGCCCCGAGGCATCGCCTCCAATTCCCCGCGGCTGCCGCCGCGCCCCCTTTACCAAAGGGGGCTGGCGTCTTTCGTCAGGGTGATCGGTGGGTTAGGTCCGGGTGATCCAGGCTGGCCTGGGAAGAACCCCAAAGTTTCGCGTAGCGAAACTTCGGGCCCCGAGGCATCGCCACCAATTACCCGCCGCTGCCGCGGCGCCCCCTTTGCTAAAGGGGGCTGGCTCGTTCGTCAGGGTGGCTGGCGTGTTAGGCCTCGGTGATCGATCGAAGGATTCCGATCGTTTTCGCAAATGGAAGGCCGGTGCTGCGGCGCAGCATCGGCCTTTCGGCATTAGGCCGGGCTTTGCCAATGTCCTGCGACAAGGTGGTCAAGTCTCAAAATTTGAGACTAAACAATGGGTAGTGGATAAGTCTTGAACAAACCTGTGAAGTTCTTCGCAAGTCATTGACGAGACAGGTGAATTTGCTCCCTAAAACTTGTTGACAACCCTGTGGGGCGTGCCTAAGGTGGGCATCTGAGGGAAAACCGGGTTTTTTGTGGTTTTCCAGGATCAAGTCGCCCGCCTAGAGGCGGCCCCAACAGGTGCTCAATGTTCCAGGGTGAGACCGCCATCACGATTGACGACAAGGGCCGGCTGGCGGTGCCCACCGTCTACCGTGACGTCGTCGCGCGTGAATGCGCCGGTCGCCTGGTCATCACCTACAACCCCTTCGAGTCCGGCTCGCTGTACCTGTACCCGCAGGCTGCGTGGGAGCGGCTGCGCGACCAGGTCAATGCGCTGCCCAAGGCGAAGGCGGTCAACCGGAGCATGCAGCTCAAGCTCGTCGGCGCGGCGGCGTTCGTCGAGCTCGACGGCAACGGGCGCATCAGCATCCCGGCCAGCCACCGCGCCGCGGTCGGCATCGAGAAGAAGGCCGTGCTGCTGGGCATGGGCGACAAGTTCGAACTGTGGAGCGAGCAGGCGCACCACGCGCAGATCCGTCAGACGGTCTCTGACGACGATCTGAGCGCGGAGCTGCTCGACCTTCAGCTGTGACGGTGGGTGGCATGGAGCGCGGCGCGCTTTCCGGCCACCTTCCCGTGATGTACGCGCAGGTGCTCGACGGCCTGAACGTGCGCGGGAATGGAACGTACCTGGACGGCACGTTCGGGCGTGGCGGTCATGCGCGCGGCGTGCTGGAACGACTCGGCCCCGGAGGCCGTCTGCTGCTCATGGACAAGGACCCCGAAGCGATTGCGGTGGCGATGCGCGAGTTCGCGCAGGACGCCCGCGTCGCGGTCTTCCGTGGCAGCTTCGCCGAGCTTGCGCAGTGGAACGAAACCGCCGCCGGTCTCGACGGCGTGCTGTTCGACCTGGGCGTGTCTTCGCCGCAGCTGGACGTCGCCGAGCGCGGTTTCAGCTTCGGCAAGGACGGCCCGCTGGATATGCGCATGGACCCCGACAGCGGCGAGAGCGCGGCGCAGTGGCTCGCGCGCGCCGAAGACCGCGAGATCGCCGACGTCCTGTGGACCTACGGCGAGGAGCGCATGAGCCGCAAGATCGCGCGCGCCATCGTGGCCCGTCGCGACGCGCAGCCGCTGCTACGCACCGCACAGCTGGCCGATCTCATTGCCTCCGTGGTGCCGCGCGGCGACCAGAAGATCCATCCGGCCACGCGCAGCTTCCAGGCCATCCGCATCTTCATCAACCGCGAACTCGTCGACCTGGAAACCGGCCTGGACGCCGCATTGGCGCGCCTGAAGCCCGGCGGCCGGCTCGCGGTGATCAGCTTCCATTCGCTGGAAGACCGCATCGTCAAGCAGTTCATCGCGCGCCACAGCAAGGCGCCGCCGGCCAACCGCCGCATGCCGGTAGAGGTGGCGTTCACGCCGGTGCTGCGCGCGATCGGTTCGGCGCAGAAGGCATACGACGAAGAAACCTCGGCCAATCCGCGGGCTCGCAGCGCGGTACTGCGCGTGGCGGAAAAGCTGGGAATCGGGAACGAGGAAGGCGCAAACGCCTCGGACGGCGTCTCCGACACGGCACAGCCGGCAACGGGCCGTGGAGACCGGCGGGAAGCGATGGCGCCCGGTGAGCCGGAACTCCGGCGATTCCGTCTTCCGCGTACCCGATTCCCGGCTGCTGTGGAGCGGCACGAGGAGGCGCGACTGTGAGCGTCGTGCGCCTGCTGCTGAGCGTGCTGGTGGTGGCCAACGTCGTTTCGGCGCTGGCCGTCGTGCAGGCGCGCCATGAGCACCGGCAGCTGTTCGTGCAGCTCAGCCGTCTGGAGCGTTCGCGCGACGAACTCAACATCGAGTTCGGCCGCCTCCAGCTCGAACAGGCCACCTGGGCGGAGAGCAACCGCATCGACCAGGTCGCGCGCGACCGCCTGGGCATGAAGTTCCCCGAAGGCGCCGAAACCGTGGTGATCCGTCCATGAACGGCCCTTCGAAGCATTCGCGTGGCAACAAGTCCGGACGCAGCGGGCCGCTCGATGCCGTGCTCGCATTGCGTGAGAAGTTCGCCGGCGATCGCGATCGCAACGGCGGCAAGAACCGTGTGCGCGCCTCGTTCAACCTGCGCAACCGGCTTATCCTGGTGGGCGGCGCGCTGGGGCTGTGCTCGATCGCGCTGGTCGGCCGCGCGCTGGACCTGCAGGTCATCAGCAACGATTTCTATCGCCAGCAGGGCGATGCACGCTCGCTGCGCGAGATTCCGATCCCGACCTCGCGCGGCATGATCACCGACCGCAACGGCGAGCCGCTCGCCGTGTCCACGCCGGTCGAGTCGATCTGGGCCAACCCGCAGGAACTGCTGAAGAATCCCACTCGCATCCCGCAGCTGGCGAAGGCGCTGGGCGTGTCGCCCGATGCGCTGACACGCAAGCTCAGCCAGCGCTCGAGCAAGGAATTCGTTTACCTCAAGCGCCGCATCAATCCCGACGAGGCCAAGCGCATCCTTGCCTACAAGGTGCCGGGCGTGTTCTCGCAGCGCGAGTTCCGCCGCTTCTACCCGCAGGGCGAAGCGATGGCGCACATCCTGGGCTTCACCAACATCGACGACCTGGGACAGGAAGGCCTTGAGCTCGCGTTCGACGACTGGCTGCGCGGCAAGCCCGGCGCCAAGCGCGTGATCCGCGACGGCGCCGGCCGCATCGTCGAGAGCGTGGACCTGGTGAAGGCCGCCGAACCCGGCCGCGACCTCACCCTCACCATCGACCGCCGCATCCAGTTCCTCGCCACGCGCGAACTGCGCGGCGCGCTGGAGCGCACTGGCGCCAGCAGCGGTTCGGCCGTCGTGCTCGACATCGCCACCGGCGAAGTACTGGCCATGGCGAACCTGCCGACCTACAACCCCAATGCGCTCTCCGTCGGCAATCCCGACACGCACCGCAATCGCGCGGTGACCGACGTGATCGAGCCGGGTTCGACGATGAAGCCGCTCACCGTGGCCGCTGCGCTGGAAGCGGGGGTGATCACCCCGCACACGCGCTTCGACACCAACCCGGGCTGGATGCCGAACGGCCGGTTCCGCACGACCGACCACCACAACTACGGCGTGCTCGACACGACGGGCGTGATCACCAAGAGCTCCAACGTCGGCGTGTCGAAGATCGTCGCCAAGCTGCCGAACCAGGAGTACTACGAGTTCCTCAAGCGCTTCGGCTACGGTCGCAAGACCAACAGCGGCTTCCCGGGCGAGTCCTCGGGCGTGCTCGCGCCGCCGTCGCGCTGGAGCGGCACGACCAAGCAGACGATGTCCTACGGCTACGGCCTGTCGGCGACACCGCTGCAAATCGCGCAGGCGTATGCGGCGCTGGGCAACGGCGGCAAGCTGATCGCGCCGACCTTCGTGAAGGGCGAACGGCACGAGCCGGTGCAGGTGCTCGATCCGGCCATCTCCGGCCAGATCATGCGCATGATGCAGACCGTGACCGAGCCGGGCGGCACCGCCACGCAGGCGGCGATCCTGGGCTACCACGTCGCCGGCAAGACCGGCACGGCGCGTAAGTTCAACGAATTCGGCGGCTACTCGCGCCGCTACGTGTCGTTCTTCGCCGGCGTGGTGCCGGTGAACAATCCGCGCTTCTCGATGGTGGTGGTGGTCAACGATCCGGATCCGGCGAAGGGTTACTTCGGCGGCTTCGTGTCGGGCCCGGTCTTCAAGAGCGTCATGGAAGGCGCGCTGCGTCTGATGGACGTCGCCCCGGACGACATCGACACCTGGATGGCCGCGCAGGCCGAAGCCGAGGCCAAGCGCGCCAAGGCCAACGGCGGCAAGCCGACCGGCGCCGTGCTGCCCGCACCGGTCCATGCCTCCGCCGCCGCACTGCCGTTGCCCACCGGCATGGTGAGCCAGCCGGGAGGTGCGCGATGAGCCGCCTCATGCCGCTGGCCGAACTGTTGCCCGACGTGGACGGCATTCCGCCGGAGCTGGTCATCACCGGGCTCGTGCTCGACAGCCGTGCGGTGCGACCGGGCAACGCATTCGTCGCGATCGCCGGCTTCGGCGCGCACGGCCTGCGCTTCGTCGAGCAGGCGCGCGCGGCCGGTGCCGCCGCGATCCTGTTCGAGCCGCCTGCGCCGGACGACCTGCCCGCGCCGCACGACGCCATCGCCGTGCCCGGGCTGCGTGAGCGCCTGGGCGAGATGGGCGACCGCTTCCACGGCCGCGCCACCGAGGCGATGACCGTGGTCGGCGTGACCGGCACCAACGGCAAGACCTCCACCGTGCAGCTGCTCACGCAGGCATGGAACGTGCGCGGCATCGTCAGCGGCAGCGTGGGCACGCTCGGCGCCGGCCTGTATGGCCAGGTCGTTCCGACCGGCTTCACCACGCCGCTGGTGCTGCAGACGCATGAGCTGCTCGCGCAGATGCACGACGACGGCGCGCAGGCCATCGCGATGGAAGCCAGCTCGCACGCGCTCGACCAGGGCCGCGTGGACGGCGTGCATTTCGACGTGGCGGTGTTCACCAACCTCACGCGCGATCACCTCGATTACCACGGCGACATGGCGACCTACGGCGCCGCCAAGGCGCGCCTGTTCGCGTGGCCGGGGTTGAAGGCCGCGGTGATCAACCTCGACGACGCATTCGGGCGCGAGCTGATCGGCACGCTGCCGGCCGGCGTGCGCGCGATCGGCGTGAGCTCGCGCGACGACGCGGCGGCGACGCTGCGCGCGCACAACCTGCGCTTCGACAACGCCGGCATCGGCTTCGACCTAGTCGTCGACGGCGAAACGCATGCGGTGCAGTCGCCGCTGCTGGGCCGCTTCAACGTCGACAACCTGCTGGCGGTCGCGGGCGTGCTGCTGGCGCTCGGCGATGCGCCGGCGCAGGTCGCCGACACGCTGTCCTTGCTGCGGCCGATCCACGGACGCATGAACCGCCTCGGCGGCGACGGCGTCGCACCGCTGGTGGTGATCGACTACGCGCACACGCCCGACGCGCTGGAACAGGCGCTGTCTTCGCTGCGAGGCCATGTGCAGGCCCGGCTGATCTGCGTGTTCGGCTGCGGCGGCGACCGTGATCGCGGCAAGCGTCCGCAGATGGCCGCCATTGCCGAGCAGCATGCCGACGTGGTGATCGTCACCGACGACAACCCGCGCTTCGAGGACGGCGATGCCATCGTCGCCGACATCATGGCCGGCTTCGCGCATCCGCAGCGCGTGACCGTGCAGCGCGACCGCGCTGCCGCCATCGCGCACGCGGTGGGCATGGCCGGCGCCGACGACATCGTGCTGGTGGCCGGCAAGGGCCACGAGCCGTACCAGGACATCCAGGGCGTGCAGCATCCCTTCGACGACACGCAGGTCGCCCGCGCGGCGCTGGAGGCACGCCAGTGAAGCCGCGTCGCCTGTCCGAGATCGCGCGCATGACCCGCGGCCGCCTGGTCGGTGAGGACCGCGTGGTCGACGCCATCGCCACCGACACCCGCGCGCTGCCGAAGCAGGGCGCAGCGCTGTTCGTCGCACTCAAGGGCGAGCGCTTCGACGGCCACGACCACGTCGCCAAGGCCGCGCAGGCCGGTGTCGCCGCGGCGCTGGTATCGCGCGACGTGGATGCGCCCGTCGCGCAGATCGTCGTCGCCGACACCGAGCGGGCGCTGGCCGACTTTGCCGCCGCCGTGCATCGCGAACGGCTTTCGGAAGGTAACGCGCAGAAGGTCGTGGCGATCACCGGCAGCAACGGCAAGACCAGCGTGAAGGCGCTGACGCTGTCGATCCTGCAGCGCGTCGGCGTCACCTACGCCACGCCGGGCAATCGCAACAACGAGATCGGCCTGCCGCTGGCGGTCATCGACGCACCCGAAGGCGTGCAATTCGCGATCTACGAGATGGGCGCCGGCAAGCCGGGCGACATCGCGTACCTCACCGACATCGCGCGTCCGGACGTGTCGATCGTCAACAACATCGCGCCCGGCCACCTGGAACGCATGGGCAGCCTGCTCGGCGTGGCCGACACCAAGGCGGCGATCTACGACGCGCTGCCGGCGGACGGCGTCGCCGTCATCAACGCCGACGACGCATTCGCGCCGTACTTCGCCGAGCGCGCGCACGGCCGGCGCCTGCTGCGTTTCGGGCTGGAAGCGAGCGCCGACATCACCGCGCGCAACATCGAAGCGCTGGCCGACGGCTCGCGCTTCGTGCTCGTGACGCCGCAGGGCGAAGCGGCGATCGCGCTCGCACTGCCGGGCCGCCACAACGTAAGCAACGCGCTCGCGGCGGCAGGTCTGGCGCTGAGCGCAGGCGCTTCGCTGGAGGCGGTGGCCGAAGGGCTCAACGCCGCGCGTCCGGTCGCCGGCCGGCTGATCTCGCACCGCCTCGAAAACGGCGCGGTGATCATCGACGACAGCTACAACGCCAATCCCGGCTCGCTCGCCGCGGCCATCGACACGCTCGCCGCAGGCGGCGGTGAGTCGTGGCTGGTGCTGGGCGACATGCGCGAACTCGGCGCCGACGCCGAAGCGATGCACGCCGAGGCAGGTCGCCGCGCCAAGGGCGCCGGCATCCGCCGTCTCTACACGCTCGGGCCGTACAGCGCCGCCGCATCGGCCGCGTTCGGCGAGGGCGCCAGGCATTTCGAAACGCACACCGCGCTGGCGCAGGCGCTCGGCAACGAGCTGCACGACGGCGTGCGCGTGCTGGTCAAGGGTTCGCGCGGAAGCGCGATGGACAGGATCGTGGCCGCGCTCGTGGGCCCGCAAGAAGGGGAACCCCATGCTGCTTGAACTCACGCGTTGGCTTGAACAACTGCAGAGCCTGTTCGGTCTGTTCGGGTATCTCACCTTCCGCGGCATCCTCAGCGCGCTCACCGCGCTTGCGCTGTCGCTGTGGTGGGGGCCGGCGGTGATCCGCAAGCTCGGCCAGCTCAAGGGCGGCCAGCCGATCCGCAAGGACGGCCCGCAGTCGCACTTCTCCAAGGCCGGCACGCCGACCATGGGCGGCGCGCTGATCCTGCTCACGGTGATGGCTTCGGTCCTGCTGTGGGGCGACCTGCGCAACAAGTACGTTTGGATCGTGCTGCTGGTAATGCTCGCCTTCGGCGCGATCGGCTGGTACGACGACTGGATCAAGATCGTCCGCCGCGATCCCAACGGCCTGAAGTCGCGCTGGAAGTACCTGCTGCAGTCGATCTTCGGCCTCGGCGCCGGCCTGTACCTGTGGTTCTTCGCCGACGTGCCGGCGGCGACGACCTTCTACGTGCCGTTCTTCAAGTCGATCGCGCTGCCGCTGGCGGGCATCGGTTTCGTCACCATCGCCTACCTGTGGATCGTCGGCTTCTCCAATGCGGTGAACCTCACCGACGGCCTCGACGGTCTGGCGATCATGCCGACCGTGCTGGTCGCCTGCGCGCTGGGTATCTTCGCCTACGCCTCGGGCCATGCAGAGTTCTCCAAGTACCTGCAGATTCCCGCCGTGCCCGGCGCGGGTGAACTGGTGATCATCTGCGCGGCGATCGCCGGCGCGGGACTCGGGTTCCTGTGGTTCAACACCTACCCGGCGATGGTGTTCATGGGCGACATCGGCGCGCTCGCGCTGGGCGCCGTGCTGGGCACCATCGCGGTGATCGTGCGCCAGGAACTGGTGCTGGTGATCATGGGCGGCATCTTCGTGATCGAGACGCTCTCGGTGATGATCCAGGTGGCTTCGTTCAAGCTCACCGGCAAGCGCGTGTTCCGCATGGCGCCGATCCACCACCACTTCGAGCTCAAGGGCTGGCCGGAGCCGCGCGTGATCGTGCGCTTCTGGATCATCTCGGTGGTGCTCGTCCTCGTCGGCCTGGCCACGCTGAAGGTACGTTGATGAGCGAATCCGCGCGCCAGGCAACACGACTCGACGCGATCGGCGGCCACTTCGACCCGTGGCTGCTTGGGATCTCGTGCGCGTTGGCGTGCCTGGGCGTGGTGATGGTCGGCTCGGCTTCGATCGGTGTCGCCGATGGCCACGACGTCAGTCCGTTCTACTTCCTCACGCGCCACGTGGTGTTCCTCGCCATCGGCCTGGTGATGGCGCTGTGGGTGATGCGCACCGAACTGAAGACCATCGAGCAGCACAATCAGTGGCTGCTGCTGGTGTGCTTCGTACTGCTGATCGCGGTGTTCGTGCCGGGCATCGGCCGCAGCGTGAACGGCGCACGGCGCTGGCTCAACCTGGGCTTCTCCAACTTCCAGGCGGTGGAGGCGGTGAAGCTGCTCTACATCGTCTGGCTGGCCAGCTACCTCAAGCGTTACAGCGAAGAGGTCACCGCGACCTGGGGCGCGATGCTCAAGCCGATCGGCGTCGCCGTGGCGCTGGTGATGATGCTGCTGTTGCAGCCGGACTTCGGTTCGTCCTCGCTGCTGCTGGCGATCACCGCCGGCATGCTGGTGCTGGGCGGCGTGAACATGCCACGCATGTTCGGCCCGGTGCTGATCGGCCTGCCGGTGCTGGCGGTCGTCGCGATCGCGGAGCCGTATCGCGTCGTGCGCCTGACCTCGTTCCTGGATCCGTGGCAGGACCCGTTCAAGACCGGCTACCAGCTCACCAACGCCCTGATGGCAGTGGGTCGCGGCGAATGGCTGGGCGTGGGCCTGGGCGCGTCGGTGCAGAAGCTGTCCTACCTGCCCGAAGCGCACACCGACTTCATCATGGCCGTGATCGCGGAAGAGTTCGGCTTCCTGGGCGTGTGCGCCGTCGTCGGCCTGTACGCGGCCCTGGCCGGACGCGCGTTCTGGCTCGGCCTGAAGTGCGTGGAGATGCGCCGTCACTTCGCTGGCTACTGCGCCTTCGGCATCGCGCTGTGGATGAGCCTGCAGAGCTTCGTCTCGATCGGCGTGAACCTGGGCCTGCTGCCGACCAAGGGCCTCACGCTGCCGATGATTTCCTACGGCGGTTCGAGCGTGATCATGACCTGCGCCGCGCTCGGCCTGCTGCTGCGCGTGTCGTACGAACTCGACCGCGCGCAGCGCCAGGTCGCCCGCGTGCGCAACGACAACGCGCCGCTGTCGCCCACGCCGTCGTCGAACGAAACCGCCGCACCGAATGCGACGCCGCTGCCGTCGCGCAAGCCGGCCGCCGCAACCGCGTCCGCGCGCGGCACCAGCCGCCTGCAGCAGCGCGTCGAACCGACGCTCGGGAGGATCGCATGATGTTGCCTGCGACCGACTCCGACCTGCATCCGGTGATGATCCTCGCCGGCGGCACCGGCGGGCACATCTTCCCGGGCCTCGCCGTCGCCAGGGCACTCAACGAGCGCGGCGTGCCCGTGCTCTGGCTCGGTGCCGAAGGCGGGATGGAAACGCGCCTGGTCCCGCAGCACGGCATCGCCATCGACACCATCGCCGTGCGCGGCATGCGCGGCAAGGGCGTCGCGACGCTGCTGGCCACGCCGTTCCGCATGATCGGCGCGGTGCGCGCCGCACTGCAGACACTGCGCGAGCGACAGCCGCGCGCGGTCATCAGCTTCGGCGGTTATGCGGCGGGGCCGGGTGGTCTGGCGGCGCGACTGGCCGGCATTCCACTGATCGTGCACGAGCAGAACCGCGCACCGGGCCTGACCAACCGCGTTCTCGCGCGTTTCGCGCGGCATGTGCTGACGGGGTTCCCCGGCACGTTCGCGAACGAGGAAGTGGTCGGCAATCCGGTGCGTGCGGAAATCTCGGCGGTGGCGCCGCCGGAACAGCGCTTCGCCGGACGCAGCGGCCCGCTGCGCGTGCTCGTGCTGGGCGGCAGCCAGGGTGCGCGTGCGCTCAACAGCGCCGTGCCGCAGGCCGTCGCCGGACTGCGTGGCCGCGTGCAGTGCGAAGTGCGGCACCAGAGTGGCGAGAAGCTGCGCGAGGAAGCCGAGCGCGCTTACGCGCAGGCGGGCGTGCAGGCTTCGGTCGAACCCTTTATCGCCGACATGGCCTCGGCGTACGCCTGGGCCGATGTCGTCGTCTGCCGCGCCGGCGCGTTGACGCTCGCGGAGCTGTGCGCCGTCGGCGTGGGCAGCGTGCTGGTGCCGTTCCCACAGGCGGTGGACGACCACCAGACCAAGAACGCGCAATACCTCGTCGATCGCGGTGCCGCGCAGTTGCTGCCGCAGGGCACGGCGGGCGATCTCGGCCAGCGTCTGTCGGCCACCCTCGAAATCCTCGGCGAACGCGGCGCCCTGCTGCAGATGGCGCAGGCCGCACGCGCGATCGCCAAGCCCGACGCGGCCGACCGCGTCGCCCAACTGGTTCTGGAGCAAGTCGAATGAGTACGGCCCTGCGTCGCCGCCTGCAGCACACCGGCGACCTCGCCAAGGCGTTCCCGCGCGTGCACTTCGTCGGCATCGGCGGCGTCGGCATGAGCGGCCTGGCCGAGGTGATGTGCACGCTGGGCTATCAGGTGTCCGGCTCGGACAACGCCGATAACGCGGTGACGCGCCGTCTGGCCAAGCTCGGCGTGACCGTCAACAAGGGTCACGCTGCGGCGAACGTACTGGGCACGGATTGCGTGGTCGTGTCGAGCGCGATCAAGGCCGACAACCCCGAGCTGATGGAAGCGCACGCGCAGCGCATCCCGGTCGTGCCGCGTGCGGAAATGCTGGCCGAGCTGATGCGCTTCAAGCGCGGCATCGCGGTGGCCGGCACGCACGGCAAGACCACGACGACGTCGCTGGCCGCGAGCGTGCTCGCCGAAGGCGGCATCGACCCGACGTTCGTGATCGGCGGGCAGCTGCTCGCCGCAGGCGCGAACGCGCGCCTGGGCAAGGGCGAATGGCTGGTGGCGGAGGCCGACGAAAGCGACGGCAGCTTCCTGCGCCTGAACCCGCAGATCGCCATCGTCACCAACATCGACGCCGATCACCTGGAAAACTACGGCGGCGACTTCGCCCGCGTGCAGGCGGCGTTCGAGGAATTCATGCACCGCCTGCCGTTCTACGGCCTGGCCGTGCTGTGCATCGATGACGCGGAAGTCGCGGCGCTGGCGGCGAAGACGCCGCGCCACGTGATGACCTACGGCTTCAGCATTGATGCCGACGTGCGCGCCGAGGACGTGCAGCAGCACGGCCCGAACATGCGCTTCACGCTGTGCCTGCCCGATGCGACGCGCACGCCGATCACGCTCGCGCTGCCGGGCCGCCACAACGTGCAGAACGCGCTGGCGGCCGCTTCCGTCGCGTGGCAGCTCGGCGTCGCCGCCGATGCGATCGCGCGCGCGTTGCAGAACTTCGCCGGCGTCGGCCGCCGCTTCAACCTGCTCGGAACTCCGTCCACGTCGAAGGGCGCGACGGTGCAGCTGGTCGACGACTACGGTCATCATCCCAAGGAGCTGGAGGCGGTGTTCGCCGCCGCGCGCGGGGGCTGGCCGGACAAGCGCCTGGTCGTCGCGTTCCAGCCGCACCGCTACAGCCGCACGCGCGATCTGTTCGACGAATTCGCCGCCGTGCTGTCGAGCGTGGACGTGCTCGTGCTGACCGAGGTGTATCCGGCCGGCGAAGCGCCGATCGCCGGTGCCGATGCGAAGTCGCTGGCACGCGCGATCCGCGCGCGCGGCCGCATCGATCCGGTCGTGGTGAGCGGCGCCGGCGATCTGTCGTCGGTGCTTCCCGATGTCCTCAACGATGGCGACCTGCTGCTGATGATGGGCGCGGGCGACATCGGCTACGCCGCGCAGCAGATCGCCGCGAACGGCTTCGACGGTTCCAACGGAGAGAAGAAGTGAGCGCACGGCCCGCCAACATCGGTTCGCTCCGGATCACCGATCCGGCCGCCTTCGGCCGCGTCGCCGTGCTGATGGGCGGTACCAGCGCCGAACGCGAGGTCTCGCTCGACTCCGGTCGCAACGTGCTCGAAGCGTTGCGCTCGCGCAATGTAGACGCCTTTGCGGTGGACGGCATTCCCGCCCTGATCGACGCGATTCGCGCCGGCAGTGTCGACCGCGTGTTCAACATCCTCCACGGCAACAAGGGCGGCGGCGAAGACGGCGTGCTGCAGGGGCTGTGCGAGGCGCTGGGCGTGCCGTACACGGGCTCGGGCGTGCTCGGCTCGGCGCTGACGATGGACAAGATCCGCACCAAGCAGGTGTGGCTGAGCCTCGATCTGCCGACCCCGCGCTACGTCAGGCTTGCCAAGGGCGACGACGTGCACGCCGCTGCCCGTCAGCTGGGCCTGCCGGTGTTCATCAAGCCGTCCAGTGAAGGCTCCAGTGTCGGTGTCTCGCGCGTGCTGAACGATGCGGACCTCGAGGCGGCCGTCGAACTGGCTGCGAACTACCCGGGCGAGATGCTGATGGAGCAGCTCATCGTCGGCGAGGAACTCACCGTGCCGGTGCTGGGCGGCGTGGCGTTGCCGTCGATCCGCATCGTGCCCAAGGGCGAGTGGTACGACTACCACGCCAAGTACATCGCCGACGACACGCAGTACCTGTGCCCCGGGCTCGAAGGCGCGGAAGAGACCGAGATCGGCCGCATCGCAAGCGAAGCGTTCGTCGCCGCCGGCTGCCGCGGCTGGGGCCGCGTCGACTTCATGCGCGATCGCGCCACCGGCCAGCTGTACCTGCTGGAAGTGAACACCGCGCCGGGCATGACGAGTCATTCGCTGGTGCCCAAGGCCGCGCGCCAGGTCGGCATCGAATTCGATGAACTGTGCTGGCGCGTGCTCGAGTCCAGCCTGGCCGACGAAGGAGGTGCGGTGGCGTGAACGCCATGCTTCGCCTCGTCGGATGGATCCTCGCGGTAGCGCTGGTCGTGCTGCCGGTCGTGGCCGTGCTCAACGGCTGGGTCGGTGCAGGCCATTGGCCGCTGACCAAGCTGCGCGCGACCGCCGAGTTCGAACGCGTGGACGGCGCGCTGCTGCAGAAGACGCTGTTGCCGTATGCGCAGCGCGGCTTCTTCGCGGTGGATCTGGCGGCGGCGCAGGATGCCGTGTCGAAGCTGCCGTGGGTCGAGCGTGCGGAAGTGCGCAAGCGCTGGCCCGACGTGCTGGAAGTGACGGTGTACGAACACCGCCCGTTCGCGCGCTGGGGCGACGACCTGTTGCTCTCGCAACAGGGGCGGTTGTTCCCGGCCAAGGGCATCCAGGTGCCGGAAGGCCTGCCGCAATTCGGTGGCCCGGAGTCGCGCGTCGGTGATGTCGTGGAGCTCTACAACGAGTCGCGCGCGATGTTCGCGCCGATCGGTCTGGAGGTGCGCGAGGTCGAGCTCGATCCGCGCGGCAGTTGGACGCTTGCGTTGGACAACGGCGCGCGGATCGTCGTCGGCCGCAGCGAGGCGCGCGCCCGGCTGGGCCGTTTCGTGCGACTGCTGCCGCAGCTTCTCTCGCAACAGGCGCAGGTGCTCAAGCGCGCCGACCTTCGTTACACCAATGGTTTTGCACTCACGTGGGCGCCGATTCCGGTGTCGGCGCCGGTGCCGCAACAGCAGCAAGGACAATCATGAACCGCAAGGGTGACAAGTCGCTCATCGTCGGCCTCGACATCGGCACCTCCAAGGTGGTGGCGCTGGTGGGTGAATATTCCCAGGGCAATCCCATCGAGGTGATCGGCATCGGTTCGCACGAATCGCGCGGCCTAAAGCGCGGCGTGGTCGTGGACATCGAATCCACGGTGCAGTCGATCCAGCGCGCCATCGAGGAAGCCGAGCTGATGGCCGGCTGCGAGATCCGCTCGGTGTACGCCTCGATCTCCGGCAACCACGTGCAGTGCCGAAACTCGCAGGGCATCGCGCCGATCCGCGACGGCGAGGTGACTTACGGTGATCTCGATCGCGTGCTCGATGCGGCCAAGGCCGTGGCGATTCCCGCCGATCAGAAGATCCTGCACGCGATCCCGCGCGACTACGTGCTGGACGATTCGCAGGAAGGCATCCGCAATCCCGTCGGCATGACCGGCGTGCGCCTGGAGGTGCATGCGCACCTGGTGGTGTGCGCGCAGTCGGCGGCGGCGAACATCAGCAAGTGCGTGCAGCGCTGCGGCTTGCAGGTGGACGACCTGGTCCTGAGCGTGCTGGCGTCCAGCCAGGCCGTGCTGACCAGCGACGAGCGTGAACTCGGTGTCGTGCTGGTCGATATCGGCGCGGGCACGACCGACATCGCCGTGTTCGTCGGCGGCGCGATCGCGCACAGCGCGAGCCTGCCGATCGCCGGCGACAAGGTGACCGAGGACATCGCGCACATGCTGCGCACGCCCACGCCGGAAGCCGAGCAGATCAAGGTTCGCTATGCGTGCGCGCTGGCGCAGATGGCGACGGCGGAAGAATCCATCCAGGTGCCCAGCGTCGGCGATCGCCCGCCGCGCCGCATGCCGCGCGCGTCGCTCGCGCAGGCGGTGCAGGCGCGTTACGAGGAAATCTTCGAAATGATCCAGGCCGAACTGCGTCGCAGCGGCTTCGAGCAGCACGTGCGCGCCGGCATGGTGCTCACCGGCGGCGCCGCGAAGATGGAAGGCGTGGTCGAGCTGGCCGAAGAGATGCTGCAGATGCCGGTGCGCGTGGGCATTCCGCAGCACGTGACGGGGCTGGGCGAAGTGGTCGGCAACCCGGTGCATGCAACGGGCGTGGGCCTGTTGCTGATGGGCAGCCAGATCGAGAACCCGCGGCGTCCGGTGATTCCGACCGGTCGCGCGGGCAGCTTCTTCAGCAAACTCAAGAATTGGTATCGCGGCGAGTTCTGATGATCGAACGCGCCACAGGTTTCATGGAATCGACGCGGCAAGGGCCGACGCCGGTTCCCGGTCCGGAGAGGCAAGCCGGATCACGCGGGCAGGCGAGGCGAAGGCGAAGCGGTACTTGCGGTTCGGCAACACCATCGATTCGAAAGACACACCACATAACTAGCACTACATAACGAGGACGACGACATGGCACATTTCGAACTGGTTGAAAAAATGGCCCCGAATGCGGTGATCAAGGTCATCGGCGTGGGTGGCGGCGGCGGCAACGCCGTGGCGCACATGGTCAGCGGCAACGTCGACGGCGTGGAGTTCATCACCGCCAACACCGACTCGCAGGCCATCAAGAACTGCGGCGCGAAGCTGCAGCTGCAGCTGGGCAGCAACGTCACCAAGGGCCTGGGTGCGGGCGCGAATCCGGAAGTCGGCCGTCAGGCTGCGCTGGAAGACCGTGAGCGCATCATGGACGCCCTCACCGGCGCCGACATGGTGTTCATCACCGCGGGCATGGGCGGCGGCACCGGCACGGGCGCGGCTCCGGTCGTGGCGCAGCTGGCCAAGGAGATGGGCATCCTGACCGTGGCCGTGGTGACCAAGCCGTTCCCGTTCGAAGGCCGTCGTCGCATGCAGGTCGCGCTGAAGGGCATCGAGGAACTGAGCCACCACTGCGACTCACTGATCACCATCCCGAATGAAAAGCTGATCACCGTGCTGGGCCGCAACGCCACGATGATCCAGGCGTTCCGCGCCGCCAACGACGTGCTGCTCGGCGCCGTGCAGGGCATCGCCGATCTGATCGTGCGTCCGGGCCTGATCAACGTCGACTTCGCCGACGTGCGCACCGTGATGAGCGAGATGGGCCTGGCGATGATGGGCACCGGCGCGGCTCGCGGCGACGATCGTGCGCAGGCCGCGGCCGAAGCGGCGATCCAGAACCCGCTGCTGGACGACGTGAACCTGTCCGGCGCCAACGGCATCCTGGTCAACATCACCGCCGGTCCGGACTTCACGATGGCCGAGTTCGACGAAGTCGGTCGCACCATCGAGAACTTCGCGTCCGAAGACGCGACCGTCGTCATCGGCACCGTGCTGGATCCGGACATGCAGGACGAGGTGAAGGTCACGGTGGTTGCCACGGGCCTGAACCGTGCGGTCGCCCGCCAGTCCGTGCGCGGCAACGAGCGCGAGGCCCATCGGGCCCCGATCACGCTGGTTCGCAACGCCACGACCGGGCAGCCGGAGTTCTCGGCCATGGACGAGATGCCGACCGCCCGTCCGAGCTTCGGCACCAGCCTGCGCGGAAGCGCCGGCAGCCGCAGCGTGGAGCCGGCGGCCCCGGCCGTCGCCGATTTCGGCAGCGACAGCAGCTATCTGGACATTCCGGCGTTCCTGCGCAGGCAGGCGGACTGAGTTTCACCCGGTCCTCCCCCAGTGATGGGGGAGGGCCTTAGTCGTCCGTCGTCCTTTCTGGCCCCTCGTGGGGCAGGGGCCGGCCGGTCCGCTCTAGCGGGTCCGGCCGGCCGTCTTGCTGTCCCGGTTCGTGACTTGTTTCCGTCATGGTTCAGGGCCTGCGGTGCTATTCTTGCCGGCCCGTTCAGGCGAGAACCATTTGCATCCGCCTGCTGTCGGACTCACCTAAGAAGACGCCGTCCCCCGATAGGTCCCTTGCGATGCTGCGCCAGCGCACCCTCAAGAATGTGATCCGCGCCACCGGCGTGGGCCTGCACAGTGGCGAGAAGGTCTTTCTCACCCTGCGTCCGGCGCCGGTCGATACCGGCATCGTGTTCCGTCGCGTGGACCTGGAGCCGGTGATTGAAGTGCCCGCCAGCGCCGAACTGGTCACCGAGACCACGCTGTGCACCGGCCTGACCTGCGGCCCGGCCAAGATCCAGACCGTCGAACACCTGCTGTCGGCCCTGGCCGGCCTGGGCGTCGACAATCTATATGTGGAGCTGTCCGCGGCCGAAGTGCCGATCATGGACGGTTCCTCTGGCCCATTCGTGTTCCTGCTGCAGTCCGCCGGCATCCAGGAGCAGGAGGCGCCCAAGCGCTTCATCCGCATCAAGCACCCGGTGGAAGTGCGCGACGGCGACAAGGTCGCCCGCTTCGAGCCTTACGACGGCTTCCGCCTGGATTTCACCGTGCAGTTCGACCATCCGGCCATCCCGGCGTCGCAATCGCGGGCCGTAGTGGAGTTCTCCACCGCCAACTACATCCAGGAAGTCAGCCGCGCCCGCACGTTCGGGTTCATGCGCGACCTGGAGTACATGCGCGACCGCAATCTCGGCCTGGGTGGCTCGATGGACAACGCGATCGTGCTGGACGAGTTCCGCGTCCTCAACGAGGACGGGCTGCGTTACGCCGACGAGTTCGTGCGCCACAAGATCCTCGACGCCGTGGGCGACCTGTATCTGGCCGGTCACCCGGTCATCGGCGCCTATGTGGGCTACAAGTCGGGCCACGCGCTCAACAACAAGCTCGTGCGCGCGCTGCTTGCCGAACGTTCAGCCTGGGACGAAGTCACGTTCACGCAGGCCGACGTCAAAGAGGCTCCCGTCACCTACGGGATCCCCGCCACGGTCTGAGGCGGGGCACGTGGGCGGTCCGCGAAAGGCGCCGCAATCGGTTTCATGAATTGGCCGGACGTCACAGACGTGAACTTCGCGTGACGCATTAACGTATTTTTTACGTTTTTCTTCCGAAATGTTTCCAACCCTTTAACAAGTTCAAAGGGTTAGGCCTTTAGCATGCCCCCGACCCTGGCGTATCGGCGTCCGCGGCAATAACCCTGCCAAAGTCGACGTGAGCTCAGGTCGGGTCGCTGGAGCCGGAGGAGTCCGGGTCCTTCAGTGATTCCAAGGCTGCCTGCAGAGCTTGCAGTGCAGCCGCAGAGATGGGTTTGGCGTTCCGGCCAGATTGCGGGGAGGCAGTCACCGGCGTTGTCGTTTTGACGATGAGTTCAGCCGCATCCAGCCCGATGGAACGGGCCGCGTCGAGCAGTTCAGGGGCAGCGAGCCGCATCTTGGCTCGCCACACCGGGGCATCGACGACAAACACGAGCCGGCCGCGTTCGTAATTGGCCAGTCGCGCATGCGCGGCCAAAGAAGGCGGCAGGAGTGGGCGAAACCGTTGGTCCAGTTCGTCAAGCCACATGGCACGACGCACCGGACCGCCAGCGGGCTCGGCGAGGAGCGCATCCAGCGCATTTCGCGGAGTCGAAGGGTGGCCTTTGGGCGACCTGGGCTTGGAATCAGAACTAGACATGACTTATTCGACCATCGTAAACAAATCCCGCACGCACCTGTCGCATTGGCTTGCGAGCGCCGGCCACTGGGGCGCACAGCGCCCGGGCCTCGCGATCGCGCTCCTGCTGGGCACGGGCACGGCGCTGGGGGCCGGCGTCAGCCTGGCCGACAACGCCATGCTGCGCAGCAAGGCAGAGAAGCAGGAAGCGCTGATAGCGGTAACCCGTCGCGACGCGCAGCGAGAGATCAACGCCCTGGCCGCCCGCATGGGCGAGCTGCAGGCCGAGGCCAACCGCCTCAATGCCCTGGGCGAACGCCTGACCCGCATCGGTCAGCTGCAGGACGGCGAGTTCGATTTCGACAAGCCGGTCGGCGTCGGCGGCGTCGGCCCGGTCCGCGACATGACCAAGACCGAGCTCGACGACGGCATGGCCACGCTGGGCGCTCAGTTCAAGGCGTCGGGCGAGCAGCTCTCCGTGCTGGAATCGCTGCTGTTCAACCGCCAGCTCGACATGAACGCCGTGCCGGGCCGCGAGCCGATCGCCAACAGCTACATCACCTCCGGCTTCGGCGGCCGCGCCGACCCCTTCAGCGGCGGCCATGCCAACCACAAGGGCATCGACTTCAAGGCCAACGTGGGCGACCCGGTGCTGTCCGTCGCCGACGGCGTGGTCAGCTACTCGGGCGTGCGCTCGGGCTATGGCAACGTCATCGAGGTCGATCACGGCAACGGCTACGTCACCCGCTACGCCCACAACTCGCGTCTGACCCGCAAGGTCGGCGAACTGGTCCGGGCTGGGCAGGAGATCGCCAAGGCCGGCTCCACGGGCCGTTCGACCGGCGCCCACGTCCACTTCGAGGTGTGGGAAGACGGCCGCGTCGTGAATCCGCGCAAGTTTCTCAGCCAGCAGTCGCCGCTGAAGATGGAGATCAACGGCTGAGGTCGCCGCGACCCGCCCCAAGGCGGGTTGCGAAGGCGGTCGCGGATCGCGCCATGGCCGGTCAGCCGCGCCTTGCAAGCACGGGCCGGTGTCCCCACGCTACAATCGGCGTGGCCACAGTTCAGGCTCGATACGATCGGGGCGCGCGGCGCCCCGATTTCGTTTGAGCCGACCAGACTTCCTTCGGGGAACTCATCGGCGGACGCGGACTCTGAATGCGTCCTGCCCGCCGGTTTCCCTGTTCCGCTTCCCGGACCCCAGTACTCCATGTTCAACAGCCTGCTTACCCGTGTCTTTGGCAGCCGCAACGAACGCCTGCTGCGCCAACTGCAACGATCCGTCCTCAAGATCAACGCCCTCGAAGGGGAGATGCAGAAGCTCTCCGACGAGGAGCTGCAGGCCAAGACTCCGGAATTCCAGAAGCGCATCGCCGACGGCGAATCGCTGGACAAGATCCTCCCTGAAGCCTTCGCCGTCTGCCGCGAGGCGTCCAAGCGCGTGCTCGGCATGCGCCATTACGACGTCCAGCTGATCGGCGGCATGGTCCTGCACCTGGGCAAGATCGCCGAGATGCGCACGGGCGAGGGCAAGACCCTGGTGGCGACCCTGCCGGTCTACCTCAACGCGCTGGAAGGCAAGGGCGTCCACGTCGTCACCGTGAACGACTACCTGGCCCGCCGCGACTCGGCCTGGATGGGCCGCCTGTACAACTGGCTGGGCCTGTCGGTCGGCGTCGTCTACCCGGGCATGCCGCACGGCGACAAGCACGCGGCCTA
Source organism: Lysobacter sp. MMG2 (assembly GCF_016735495.2). GTDB lineage: Bacteria > Pseudomonadota > Gammaproteobacteria > Xanthomonadales > Xanthomonadaceae > Lysobacter_J. The sequence goes on along the minus strand of NZ_JAERQY020000001.1, from coordinate 1,178,963 downwards.
TGGCGCGGACATCACCTACGGCACCAACAACGAATTCGGCTTCGACTACCTGCGCGACAACATGGCGCTGTCGAAGGAAGACCGCTTCCAGCGCGGCCTGCATTACGCGATCGTCGACGAAGTCGACTCGATCCTGATCGACGAGGCGCGCACGCCGCTGATCATTTCCGGCCCGGCCGACGAGTCGCCGGAGCTGTACATCAAGGTCAACCGCCTCGTTCCGCAGCTCACCCGCCAGGCGACGGAAGACAGCGAAGGCGACTACTGGGTCGACGAGAAGAGCAAGCAGGTGCACCTGTCCGAAGCCGGCCAGGAACTCGCCGAGAGCCTGCTGCGCCAGGCGGGCATCCTGCAGGGCGACGACGACGCGCTGTACGGCGCGCAGAACCTGAGCGTGGTCCATCACCTCAATGCCGCCATGCGCGCGCATGCGATCTACCAGCGCGACGTGGACTACATCGTCCGCGATGGCGAAGTCGTGATCGTCGACGAATTCACCGGCCGCACGCTGCCGGGCCGCCGCTGGTCGGACGGCCTGCACCAGGCGGTGGAAGCGAAGGAAGGCGTGCCGGTCCAGCGTGAGAACCAGACGCTGGCGAGCATCACCTTCCAGAACCTGTTCCGCATGTACAAGAAGCTGTCCGGCATGACCGGTACGGCCGATACGGAAGCCTACGAGTTCCAGACCATCTACGGCCTGGAAGTCATCGTGATTCCGCCCAACAGGCCGGTGCAGCGGAAGGACCATCCGGACGCGGTGTTCCTCAACCGCAACGGCAAGTACCGCGCGGTGCTGAACGAGATCAAGGACGCCAACGCGCGCAAGCAGCCGGTGCTGGTCGGCACGACCTCGATCGAAGTGTCGGAAATGCTCAGCCAGCAGCTGCGCGATGCCGGCATCCACCACGAAGTGCTCAACGCCAAGCAGCACGAGCGCGAAGCGCAGATCGTCGCGCAGGCGGGCCGTCCGGGTGCGATCACCATCGCCACCAACATGGCCGGTCGCGGTACCGACATCGTGCTGGGCGGTTCGCTGGAGAACGAAGTCTCCGAACTCGAAGCCAAGAACGGCGGCGAGATCGACGAAGTCACCAAGGCCCGCCTGAAATCCGAATGGCAGGCGCGCCACGAAGCGGTCAAGGCCGCCGGCGGCCTGCACATCGTCGGGACCGAGCGCCACGAGAGCCGCCGCATCGACAACCAGCTGCGCGGCCGCGCCGGTCGCCAGGGCGACCCGGGCTCCTCGCGCTTCTACCTGTCGCTCGAAGACAACCTGATGCGCATCTTCGCGGCCGACTGGGTGCAGCGCGTGATGGCGCGCATGGGCCTGAAGGAAGACGACATCATCGAAAGCCCGCTGGTGACCAAGCAGATCGCCAACGCGCAGCGCAAGGTCGAGGCCCACAACTTCGACATCCGCAAGAACCTGCTGGACTTCGACGACGTCAACAACGACCAGCGCAAGGTCATCTACTCCCAGCGCGATGAGCTGCTGGAAGCCGAGAGCGTGCAGGACAACGTGGAAGGCATCCGCGGCGACGTCGTCGCCGACACGGTCGCGCGCTTCGTGCCGCTGAACTCCATCGACGAGCAGTGGGACCTGCCGGGCCTGCAGTCCACGCTGGAGGAGGAATTCGGCGTGCAGATGGACCTGGTCGGGATCGCGAAGCAGCGCGACGAGCTCGACGCGGAGACCATCGAGCGCCTGGTGCAGGAAGAGGTCGAGAAGCACTTCGGCCAGCGCGAGACGCAGCTCGGTGGCGAGACCATGCGCCTGCTCGAGAAGCACATCATGCTCAACGTGCTCGACCAGAACTGGAAGGAGCACCTGGCGCGCATGGATTACCTGCGTCAGGGCATCCACCTGCGCGGTTACGCGCAGAAGCAGCCGAAGCAGGAATACAAGAAGGAAGCCTTCGAGCTGTTCTCCGAAATGCTGGAGAAGGTGAAGCGCGAGGTCGTCGCCCTGCTGGCGCGCGTGCGCATCCGCAGCGAGGAAGAGATCGCCGCAATGGAAGCGCAGGAGCGCGCGGCTGCGGAAGCGCAGGCGCGGCAGATGCAGTTCCAGCACGCCGATGTGGGCGGTTACGGCGCCGATGAAGAAGCCGCGCAGGCGCGTGCCGCGGGCGGTGGCGACGTGTTCGCCAACGTCGGCCGCAACGATCCCTGCCCCTGCGGCAGCGGCAAGAAGTACAAGCACTGCCATGGGCAGATCGCCTGACGGCAGCCGCTCCAGACGCCCTCTCCCGTACGCGGGGGAGGGTAGGTCGCAGGGTCTGAACGCCCTGGTTTCCCGATGAGCATCCAGGCGCCCCACCCGCATCCGCTGTCGGCGCCATCGCCGGTCGGTTCGCTGCGCCAGGTGGAAGTCGTCGCCGGCGTCATCCGCGATGCGCGCGGTCGTGTGTTGCTCGCCCGTCGCACCGAAGGCCGTGACCTGGCCGGCTTGTGGGAGTTTCCCGGCGGCAAGCACGAGCCCGGGGAATCCGCCGAGGACGCACTGGCGCGTGAGCTGCACGAGGAGCTCGGCATCGAGGTCGAGATCGGCACCGCGCTGATCAACGTGCCGCAGCGCTATCCCGACAAACGCCTGCGCCTGGATGTGCGCAACATCGCCGCATGGCGAGGTCATGCACGAGGCCGCGAGGGCCAGGCGCTGGTCTGGGTGCCGCCGCAGAAACTTCCCAGCTATTCGATGCCGCCCGCCGACCGTCCCGTGGTCGCCGCGCTGCTGCAGCCGGCGCACTATCTGGTCACGCCGCCGCCGGGCGAGGGCGACGAGATCTGGCTGGCGCAACTGGAGCAGGCGCTGGCGAACGGCGTCCGTCGCGTCCAACTGCGTGCTCCCGGACTCGACGCGACGCGCTGGCGTTCACTGGTCTCGCGCGCCGCTGCGCTTTGCCGTCAGGCCGGCGCAGAAGCGCTGGTGAGCCGTGATGCCGACCTGGCCGCGGAATTCGGCATCGGCCTGCATCTGCCCGCCGAACGCCTGCACGCGCTGTCCGCCCGGCCCCTTCCGGCCGGGTTGCTGCTGGCCGCGTCCTGCCACGGCATCGAGGATCTGCAGGCCGCACAGGCATTGGGTTGCGATTTCGCGGTCCTGGGCACGCTCAAACCCACGCCCAGCCATCCGGGCGTCGCGGGCATGGGATGGAAAGGCTTTGCCACGATGCGCGAGAGCGTCTCGCTGCCGATCTACGCCATCGGCGGCTTGAACCCGGCCGACATCGAAGAGGCGCGAGCCAACGGAGCGCAGGGCATCGCCGCCATACGCGGGCTCTGGCCGACGGTCTGAGGCCGCGTCCCGCCCCGCGTGACGCTTCAGGCGTGCGCGTTCGCCATCGCGCGGTAGCGCCGGTCGAGTGCGGCGACGTGGGCGGCGAGGGCGTCGATCGGTCCGTCGTTGACGATGACGTCGTCGGCGATCGCCAGGCGTTGGTCGCGCGTGGCCTGCGCGGCGATCATCCGTTGGGCCAGTTCCGCATCGACGTGATCGCGCGCCATGACCCGCGCGCGCTGCACATCGACGGGCACATCGACCACCAGGATGCGCGACAGCCACGGGTAGGCCTCGCGACCGCCGCCTTCGGCCAGCAACGGGATCGCGGCGATCGCGTACGTCCCCGTCGCCTCGGCGCACGCCTGGAGCAGGGCGGTGCGCACGCGGGGATGGATGATGGATTCCAGGCGCCGGCGTGCGGCCTCGTCGCCGAACACATGGCGACGCATGGCGGCACGGTCCAGGCTGCCGTCGGCGGCGAGCACGTCGGCGCCGAACGCGGCGACCACTTCCGCAAGCCCGTCGGAGCCGGGCGCGACCGCAATGCGCGAGGCGAGGTCGGCGTCGGCCACGGCAATGCCGAGCGCCTCGAAGCGCCGGGTGACTTCACTCTTCCCGGAGGCGATGCCTCCGGTGATGCCGACGATGAACTCGCTCATGGACCAGGACGCAGCCGCGGAACCGCTAGGGTAAACCGGCGCGCGACGGCCCGGTCTACTTCAGGCCGGCGTACTGCATGTACGTGCCGACGAGTTCCTTGCCCCAGAAGAAGGTGATCCAGCCGGCGATGGCCAGGTACGGGCCGAAGGGGATCGGCGTCGCGCGGTCACGGCCCTTCATCGCAAGCCAGATCGAACCGACCACGGCGCCCACCACGGAGGAGAGCAGGATGGTCGGCAGGATGCCCTTGAGCCCGGTCCATGCGCCGATCGCGGCCAGCAGCTTGAAGTCGCCGTGCCCCATGCCTTCCTTGCCGGTGAGCTGCTTGAACAGCCACCACACGATCCAGAGGCTGAGGTAGCCCGCCACCGCGCCGAGCAACGCCGGCTTGGCCGGGAAGTACAGGTTGTCCGACGCGGCGATGAGTCCCAGCCACATCAATGGCAGCGTCAGCTGGTCCGGCAGCAACTGCGTGCGCAGGTCGATGCCCGACAGCACGATCAGGAAACAGGTGAAGACGATCGCGCCGAATCCCTGCCAGCCGAAGCCGAACTTCCACACGCTGGCCAGCACCAGCAGCATCGTCAGCATTTCCACCAACGGGTACTGCGGCGAGATCGGCGCCTTGCAGTTGCGGCACTTTCCGCGCAGCGCGAGGTAGCTGAACACCGGGATGTTCTCGTACCACGACAGCTGGTGCTTGCAGTGCGGGCAGTGTGACCGCTCCACCACGATGCCCGGTGGCGGCGGATCGTAGGTGTCGGGCTCGCCGAGCACCTCCCGGCTGTCGCGCCGCCACTGCCACTCCAGCCGCTTGGGCAGGCGCAGGATGACCACGTTGAGGAAGCTGCCGACCAGCAGGCCGAGTCCGGCCGCCAGCGGATAGCCGATGGCGGGGTTTTGATCGAGGAATGCCATGCGTGGGATTGTGCCCGAAGTCCTGTCCGACGGAATCCTGGGGCGTCAGCCCACGACCGCGCCGAGCTTGAAGATAGGCAGGTACATGGCCACCACCATGCCGCCGACGACCACGCCGAGGAACACCATGATCATCGGCTCCAGCAGGCTCGACAGCGCGTCCACCGCGTTGTTGACTTCCTGCTCGTAGAACTCGGCGACCTTGAACAGCATGGTGTCCAGCGCACCGGCTTCTTCACCGATGGCGGTCATCTGCACGACCATGTGCGGGAACACGTTGACCTGCTTCATCGCCATGTTGACCGGGTAGCCGACCGAAACGTCGTCGCGGATGTTGCGCACCGCGTCTTCGTAAACCACGTTGCCGGTCGCGCCGGCGACGATGTCCAGTGCCTCCACCAGTGGCACGCCCGCCTTGAAGGTCACCGCCAGCGTGCGCGAGAAGCGGGCGACGGCGGAGTTGTGCAGGATCTGGCCCACTACTGGCAGCTTCAGAATCATCCGGTCGAGGAAGCGTGAGAACGCCACGGATCGGTTCTTCGCCATGACGAAGGCGACGATGGTGCCCACAACGATCATCAGCACCAGCCACCAATAAGCGACCATGAAGTCGCTCATCGAGATCACCATCTTGGTGAACGCTGGCAGGTCCGCGCCGAAGCTCTTGAACACGCTCTCGAACTGGGGCACCACGAAGACGAGCAGGATCGACGACACGATCAGCGCCACCGCGACCACCGCGGCGGGGTAGAACATCGCCTTCTTGATCTTGCCCTTCAGGGCTTCGATGTTTTCCTTGTACGTGGCGACCGTGTCGAGCACGGTCTCCAGCACGCCCGCGCCTTCACCGGCCTTGACCAGGTTGCGGTAGAGCTCGTCGAACTGGACCGGGTGCTTGCTCAGCGATTCGTACAGGGAGGAGCCGCTCTCCAGATCCGACCGGATCGAGTTGAGCATCGTCGTCATACGCGGATTCTTGTTGCCGTTCGCGATGATCTCGATGGCGCCGACGATCGGCACACCCGACTTCATCATCGTTGCCAGCTGGCGGCTGAAGATCGCGATGTCGAGCGGGGTGATGCGACGGCCGGCACCGCCCAGCAGTGGCTTGCCCTTGGGCTTGACCGTGCGCGGCGTGATGCCCTGGCGGCGGAGTTCGGCGCGCAGCGCGTTGGCGTTCTTCGCCGGCTGCTCGCCCTTCATCACCTTGCCGCGCTTGTCGGTGCCCTGCCAGACGAAGACACCCATCGCATTGGGGCGGCGTGTGGCGGGAGCGGTTTTGGTGGCGGTACGGGTCGCGGACATGGGTTAGTCCTTGGTTACGCGGTTGATTTCGGCAAGGCTGGTGACGCCGTTCTTCACTTTGAGCAGGGCCGACATGCGCAGGTCACGCACGCCGGACTGCTTGGCGGCTTCGGCGATGTCCAGCGCGTTGCCGCCCTGCAGGATGATGGCCTGGATCTTTTCGGTCATCGGCATGACCTGGTAGATGCCGGTGCGGCCCTTGTAGCCTTCGGTGCAGTCGGAGCAGCCGACCGCCTCGTAGATCTTGATGCCCGCTTCGACTTCCTTGTGGGTGAAGCCTTCGGCCAGCAGGGCGTGCTCCGGCAGATGCACTTCCTGCTTGCAGTCGTGCAGTCGGCGCGCAAGGCGCTGGGCGATGATCAGCGTCACCGACGAGGTGATGTTGTAGGGCGCGATGCCCATGTTCATCAGGCGCGAGACGGTCTGCGGGGCATCGTTGGTGTGCAGCGTGGAGAGCACGAGGTGGCCGGTCTGCGCGGCCTTCACCGCGATCTCCGCCGTCTCCAGGTCGCGGATTTCGCCGACCATCACCACGTCCGGGTCCTGTCGCAGGAAGCTGCGCAGCGCGGCGGCGAAGGTCATGCCGCGCTTGACGTTCATCTGCACCTGATTGATGCCCGGCACGCGGATTTCGACCGGGTCTTCGACGGTGGAGATGTTGCGCTGTTCCTCGTTGAGAATGTTCAGGCCCGTGTACAGCGACACCGTCTTGCCGGAGCCGGTGGGGCCGGTGACGAGCACCATGCCGTAAGGCTTGGCCAGCGCCTGTTCGTACAGCGCGCGCTGATCGTCCTCGTAACCCAGCTTGTCGATGCCGAGCTTGGCCGCGCTGCCGTCGAGGATACGCAGCACCACTTTCTCGCCGAACAGCGTGGGCAGCGTGCTGACGCGGAAGTCGACCTGCTTGGTCTTGGAGATGTTGAGCTTGATGCGGCCGTCCTGCGGCACGCGCTTTTCGGCGATGTCGAGCTGCGACATCACCTTCAGTCGTGCGGCGATGCGACCGGACAGATTGGTCGGCACCTTGGTGACCTGCTTGAGCAGGCCGTCGATGCGCAGGCGAACGCGGTATTCGGTTTCGTAGGGCTCGAAGTGGATGTCCGACGCGCCGCGACGGATCGCGTCCACCAGCACCTTGTTGACGAACTTCACGACCGGCGTGTCGTCGGTCTTGACGTCGACGGTGTTGTCGGTAGCGATGTCATCGCCACCGGAGATGTCGAGGTTTTCCAGTCCTTCGTCGTTGCCGACGGTGTCGGCGAGGTTGTCGCTGACCTCCAGCCACTTCTCGATGCAGCGCTGGATCTGGTCTTCAGCGATCAGGATTGGCTCGATCGCGAGGTTGCTCTGGAACTTGATTTCGTCCAGCGCCAGCGTGTTGGTCGGATCCGAGATGCCAACGAACAGGCGGTTGCCGCGCTTGTACAGCGGCAGGATCTGATGCTTGCGTACCAGTGATTCGCTGACGAGCTTGATCGCCGACTGCGCCGGGTCCAGCACGGTGGCATCGAACAGCGGCACGCCGAACTCGATCGAGTTGGCGGCCGCAAGTTGGCCCGGCGTGACCAGGCGTTTTTCGGCCAGATAGGCGGTGATCGGCTGCTTGGCGGCGGTAGCGGCGCTGAGCGCCTGCCGTGCCGCGTTGTCGTCCAACGCCCCGTCCATGACCAGGCGCCGGGCAATGCCGGTGATCCCCACCAGGTTGGCGGTAGCAGCTACGTTCATGGTGGCCCCCAGGTACTTCCCCACTGGGGAATGTACATCAATCCTTTGCTGAGGGCCGGCACTGTTTCACGTAATACGCGTCGAAACGACTTCGGGACGAACCGGGGGCTAACGCCCCCCGGCTGCCGTGGCCTGTTTACCGGGAACGCCACGTTCTCCCGCCGCCAGCGAGCGCACCAGACGGATCGGGATCTGATCGCTGACCTTGCGCGCGATCTTGCCGCCGTACTTTGCGTCCAGGGCCTGGCTGAGCTGCGGGTTCTGGAGGCGGTAGGCCGCGAACTGCATCGCACCCCAGACGTAGTAACTGGCGTTGCCGTTGCTCAAGATGAATCCGGCGTTGGGGCCGCCGAGCAGGCGATCTCCCGCTTCGATCACGGCGATATGGTCGTCGGTCGAAGTAGCCGCGAGCAGGGCGAGCGTGTCCACCACCAGCGGATGCGTCGGCTTGCAGTCGCCCAGCCAGACCGGCTGCACCCACAGATCCTGGTTCGCCTTCGCATCCATGAACGGGATCGTTTCGATCGCGAGCGACAGCATGATCTCCGCGCTCTGCGCGGGCGTCTGGTCGAGCTTGCAGGTCTGGGCGAGGCCGCGCAGTGCCTCCAGCATCATCGCGTCGTCGCGGGCAGCGAACTGCCCTCGGATCGGGTTGCCGCTGACGAGCGCCTCACGAAGCTCCCGCGCCGCGTGGAATTTGGGGTCGTTGGCGAGCTCTCGACGTGTGGTCGGAAGCGGCGACTCCAAGGCCCGGCGAGGGACGTCCGACATGCTCGCGGAAACGGGCCACGGGGCTTTGAGCACGTGACTGAGCTCCATGACCATGTCGTTCTTGAATCGCGACATGGGCGCATTCAACTGCAGCACGGGGTAGTAGTCGGAGTTCGCCTGTGTCGGGAACATCGAAGCGAAGGCCGCCAGGCCCTGACGGTCCAGCACGTACGCATCCTGCAGGTCGCGCAGGGAACCGAAGCCCACGCGGGTGACTTCCGCGCGCAGTTGCGGATCAGTTGCGAACAGATCCTTCAGCGGCGGCACCTTGCCCTTCGGCGAGGCGACGATGATCAGGTCGCCCTGGTTGGCCATGTAGGCCTGCACGTCGTTGAACTCCGGAAGCATGGCCGTCAGCACCGAACTGACCAGCGTGGGATTGATCTCGTAGAGCTGGAGCCACTGGACGAAGAGGCCGTCGTCCTTCAGGTGGCGAGGAACGAACTGGTAGAACTCGGTGGAAAACAGCGTCGCCGTGCCGCCCATCCAGGGATTGGACGGCTCGGAGATGATCACGTCGTACTTCTTGCGCGCCGAGGAGAAGTACGACTTCGCATCGTCGAACAACAGGCGCGAACGCGGATCCTTGTAGGCGCGCTCGACGCGCTCGCCGAACAGGCGCGCGCCCTCGACCATCATCGGTTCGATGTCGACCGTATCGACCTGGCCGACGCGCTTGCTGCCCAGCAGCGTGTGGGTGGTCAGGCCGGAACCGAAGCCGATCACGCCGACCTGGTCGACCTTGTCCTTCAGCGCCAGTGGCAAGGCGGCGGCGAGGACCATGGTGCTTTCGTCGGGGCGCGGCTCGTTCTTCAGGGATGCCGTGAGGCCCGCGTCCACCTTGCCGTTGGTGGAGATGGACATGGTCGTGCTGCCCTTGGCGTCCTGCGTCGCGTAAACCGCGACGCTCGCCGTCTTGCCGTCGCGGTAGAACAGCATGTTCGTCCGCTCGCTGAGCGACGTGTTGCCCGTGCGATACACCGAAGAAGCCAGCATGAGCGGGTTGAAGTGCACGAGTGCCATGCTGGCGGCCAGCGTGACCGCGGTGACTGCCCCTGCCATCGCCGGTTGCGAAAGGGCGCCGTTCTGGGCGGCGCGGCGCAGCAGGACGATGCCGAGAATCAGGTCGCCGGCTGCCGCAATCCACAGCGCGGATTTCAGGCCGACGAAGGGAAGCAGGATGTGCACGGCCAGCAGGACGCCGAGGATGGCGCCCAGGGTATTGGCCGCATAGACGCGACCGATCGCGCGCTCGCCGGCACCGCTGCGCAGCAGGATGATGGTCAGCAGTGGCAGCGTCATGCCGGCGAAGAAAGCGGCCGGGAACATGACGAGCAGCGAGATGATGCCGCTGGACACGTTGTAGAGAGAGTAGCCTTCGCTCGAGCGCGTGAGCACGCGCATGAGCCAGCCGACCCATTCGAAGGCATTGGCGTAGACGAACATCGAGGCCAGCGCCGCGACGCCCATCCAGATTTGCACCCAGCCCACCATCTTGAGCGGCGAGCGGATGCGGTCGGTGTTGCGCGCAAGCCACAGGCCGCCGAACGCGATACCGGCGATGAAGGCCGCCAGCATCAGCTCGAACGCATGGACGGTGGTGCCCAACGCGAGCGACAGCATGCGGACCCAGGTGATCTCATAGACGAACGAGGTCAGGCCGGTCACCGCCGCAGCGATGAGGATGAGCGACGGAGCGACGCCGCCGGCATCCGTCGGAGCGGGGGCCGCCGTCGGTGCGGTCGCCTCCTTCTTGCTGAGTGGATACACCGCCATTGCGACCAGCACATTGAGCAGGCCGGCGGTGAAGATCGTGCCCGGCAATCCAATGCGGGGCAGCAGGAGATACGTCGCAGCCAGCGCGCCGGCGGCGGCGCCGATGCTGTTGGTGAAGTAAAGCCCGGCGATGACCTTGCCGTCCGAATCCGGACGCAGGCGCAGGAAGCCGGCGCTCATCAATGGGAAGGTCGCGCCGAGCAGGATGCACTGCGGCAGGACCAGCAACACCGAGATCGCCCAGCGGATCGCGCCGACGGACGCCTGGCTGCCGACGCCGGGGAACAGCACGTCGTAAGCCAATGATGTCGAGGCGCCATAGATCTGGTTGAACGTCAGGCCAAGCAGGCCGATCACCAGTTCGATCACGGCATACCAGAGCAGCGGACGCTGCAGGCGATCGCTCAGGCGACTGATCAGCCATGCGCCCAGTGCCATGCCGCCCATGAAGAGCAGGAGCACCAGCGATTGCGCGTACGCCGAATGCCCAAGGAAAAGGCCCAGGTATTGCGTCCAGATGGACTGGTAGATCAGCCCCGCAAAACCCGAGGCGATGAAGATCCAGAGCAGCGCGGCCCCGTGTCGTTGCGTGTTGACCATCATTCCCCGACTTCCCCAGCCACCCTTCGTGGCTCCCGATCCGAAACTAGAAAAAAAAAGGGGGGCCATGAGCCCCCCTTCTTCTACGAACGCGAAGCGTCGATTAACCGCGGCACGAGCCCGGCACGAACTTCTTGTCGGCGTCGGTGCTGCAGGTCCAGCCGGTGATGTTGTCGCCGTTCAGAACCGGCTCCAGCGTCAGGTTCTTGCCGTCGACGCCGGTGCCCACGCCGCGCATCTTGATCGTGATTTCGCCATTGACGACGTCAACCGTGTCAACGTACTGGCTCTGGACGTTGCTGCAACCGGCAGCGGCGAGGTCGGCCGGCAGCTTGGTCGTGGCGGCGACGTACTCAGCAACCGAGGTCTTGCAGGCGCCGGCGGTAGCGACGGCTTCCGAGACCTTCGAACGCTTCATGTAGTCCTGGTAGGCCGGCAGTGCGATGGCGGCCAGGATGGCGACGATCGCAACCACGATCATCAGTTCGATGAGGGTAAAGCCCTGCTGCTTCTTCATACGATTTCCCCTAGGAGTGTTTTGACTTCACGTGCCAGTGGGCCGGCTTTTCCGGTCCTCGGGCAGCCGTGCTCACTGCACGTGCCGCTAAGGTACACGCATAACCCGTGCCAAGGCCGTTTTCCGCTCATGGGGTTGCTGAACTGGAAATGAGGTCACGATAAATGTCAGAAGCCGTCGGAGCCGGTGTGACGCAGATTGTCAGCCCCTTCCTGGCGTGACCATTTACGTCAGTTTGTCCGGAAATTCCTGACGTCTTTGTACGGGCCCGTATGGCGATCGGGTGGTGGATACCCCGGTTTGGCGGTGGCCCGCTTCGCTGATGTGAGGCGCACGCGCCGACGCATCGCACTCATGCGATGCGCATTGCCAATGGACGGATCGGCGCGCGTCCGCGCGCCAGGGGCGTCAATCGATGCCCAGCTTCTTGAGCTTGTAGCGCAGCGCGCGGAAGGTGATGCCCAGCGCGGCCGCGGTGCGCGTCTTGTTGTAGCGGTTCTCCTGCAGCGCCTGCTGGATCGCGGCGCGTTCGATCTCCTCGATGTACGAGGGCAGGGGACTGCTGGCGGTGTCGCGCGGATTGAGCGTGCGCGGGTCGATCGCCTGCGCGGGCTGGCCGGGCACCATCAGCGACGGCTGCGAGGCCGCGGCGCTCGATGCGGGTGCGGGCGCCGCAGAGGCAGCGGCCATGGGCGCGGACGCGGAGGCGCCGGCGGGCTTGGGCAGGCGCAAGTCCTCGGCGGTCAGGCTGTCGCCTTCGGCCAGCGCGAGCGCGCGCTCCAGGATGTTCTCCAGCTCGCGGACATTGCCCGGGAAGGCATACGCTCGCAGCGCTTCCAGTGCATCGGGGCTGAGCGTCGGCGGGAAGATGCGTCCCTGCGCGGTCGCAAGGCGCAGCAGCACCTTCTCGGCCAGGCCCGCGAGGTCGTCCTGGCGTTCGCGCAGCGGCGGCACGCGCAGTTCGATCACGTTGATTCGGTAGTAAAGGTCCTGGCGGAAGCGGCCATCGGCGACCAGCGCGCCCAGGTCCTTGTGCGTGGCCGACAGGATGCGCACGTCCACCGGCACTTCGGCGTTGGCGCCGACGGGGCGGATCGATTTTTCCTGGATCGCGCGCAGCAGCTTGACCTGCATGGCCAGCGGCAGTTCGGCGATCTCGTCCAGGAACAGCGTGCCGCCATCGGCGCTCTGGAACAGGCCGGGCTTGTCCGCGTGGGCGCCGGTGAAGCTGCCCTTCTTGTGGCCGAAGAACTCGCTCTCCATCAGCTCGGCCGGGATCGCGCCGCAGTTGACCGGCACGAACGGGCCCGTGGAGCGCGCGCCTTCTGCATGAATCGTGCGGGCGACGAGCTCCTTGCCCACGCCCGACTCGCCGACGATGTACACCGGGGCCTGGCTGCGCGCGACCTTGCCGATCGTCCCGCGCAGGGTCGCCATCGCCGGCGACTGGCCGTACAGGCGCGCAGCCACGGCATCGGCCGGCGGCGCGGTCTTGCGGCGTTCGTTGAGGTCCAGGGCGTGGCGGACGAGGTCGCGCAACACGGCCAGATCGACGGGCTTGGCGACGAAATCGAACGCGCCGGCCTTCAGCGCTTCCACCGCGGCTTCGACGTTGCCGAAGGCGGTGATCATCGCGACCGGGGTTTCCGGATGCTTCTGGCTGATCTCGGCGACCAGGTCCATGCCCGAGCCGTCCGGCAGGCGCATGTCGGTCAGGCACAGGTCATAGCGATTGCGCGCGAGCTGGCCGCGGGCTTCGCCAATCGTGGAGGCGGTGTCGCATCGCAGGCCCATGCGGCCCAAGGTCATGACGAGCAGTTCGCGGATATCGCGTTCGTCGTCGACCACCAATGCACTACGTGTTTCGGCCATCCTGCCCTCCGTCCTTCACGATAACTTAAGGCCGCGTGAAGAGCCAAGCGTGCACGCACACAATCGCGCATTCAGCTTGCAACTTCATGCCGTAAGCAGGGTGTGGCTGCCGATCAGGCGCACCCGGAAGCACCCGCCGCCGCCGGGCATCGCGACGTAATCGAGCGTGGTCTGGTTGGCGCGACACAGTTCGCGCGCGATGTACAGGCCGAGCCCGGTGCCGTGGCTGGAGGTGGTGAAGAACGGCCGGAACAGGCGCGAGGCCACGGATTCGGGGATGCCGGGTCCGCGATCGAGCACGTCGATGCAGGGCAGGCCCGTGTCGTCGGGGTAGATGTTCACCGTCACCCGCGCCGGTTCGCCCGGCATGCGCCCGTAAGTCAGCGCGTTGTGCACCAGCACGGTGAGCACCTGGTGCAGGTGGCGCGGATCGATCAGCACCGGCAGCCGCGCCACCTGCGAAGTGGTGCGCAGCGTGTCCAGGTCGAGCGGGTGGCTGGCCAGGTATTCCTCGACGAACTGGCGGCCGAAGCCGACCAGCTCCACGTGCTCCGGCTTGGCCGGTTCGCGCCGCGCCATGCCTAGCACGTTCTCGACGATGCCGTTCATGCGGATGCCCTGCTGGCGGATGATTTCCAGCAGGCGGCGCTCGGCGGTGGGGATGTCGTCGGACTCTTCCAGCAGCTGCACGGCGTAGTTGATCGCGGCCAGCGGGTTGCGGATTTCGTGGGCCAGGCTGGCGGAGAAGCGGCCCAGCGTCGCCAGCGTCATCGACTCGGCGTGGCGCGACAGCAGCGAGGTGTCGTCCAGGAACACCAGGACCTGCTCGCTGCCCGCCAGCAGGCGGGTGAAGCGCGGTACCACTTCCGGCAGGTCCGGCGCGAGCTGCAGCGGACTGTCGTTGTGGCTGCCGTCCTGGCGCCAGCGTTCCAGTCGCCGCGAGAGCTCGGGCGCGGCCACGGCCAGGCTGCGCTGGCCGTGCAGGTCGGTGCTCTCGCCGGCGTCGCCGAGCAGCAGCATGGCGGCTTCGTTGGCCAGGCGGATGCGGTCGCCGCGGTCGACCAACAGCACGCCCGTGCGCAGGCGGCGGATGATGAGTTCGTTGATCTCGCCCAGGTGCGCGGCCTCGGCGCCGCGGCGCTCGGCGAGGTCATAGCTTTCGCGCATCTGCCGGCCGAGGATGCTGGTCAGTGTCGCGATCGCCATGTAGCCGACCGCGAACATCATCGGTTCGGCCAACGTGCGGTCGGTGCTCTCGATGGCGAGCTTGCTCCAGACGAACTCGCCGAACAGGCCCAGCACCGCCACCACGGCCGCGCCCAGGCCGTACCGGGCCGGCAGCAACAGCGCCGCCGCGCCGACGTTGAACAGCAGCATCAGTGCGATGCCGGTCCCCGCCGCGGGCATCGCGTGCATGGCCAGCAGGCCGAAGAACAGGTCCGCGCCGATGCCGGTCAGGGTCTGTGCGCGCAGGTCGCCGCGCCGGCCGAAGGCGAAGAGCAGGGCGGCGATGAAGAGGTAGGACAGGGCGATCGAGCGCGCGACCAGCGCATTGCGCAGGGGCTCGACCAGCCCGGTGGCCGGTCCGAACAGGAAGAACACCAGCAGTGCCGCCTCGAACAGGCGGTAGAGCGTGAAGAAGTACAGCTCGCGGCGCAGCGCGCTGTCGGCGTCGGCGGCAACGGGGGGCCGGGCAGAGGCAATCGACAAGCGGCGGTCCTTCCGTGCTGAAGCGATGTGCCGAGTATGGCCGGCGGTCGGGTCGGGCCGCCAGCGCGCGGGTCGGCCGAGGGGCGGTTTTGCCCGGGCCGCATGGATGGGCGACAATACGGCCCCCTCGCGCTCGGCCGAACGGGTGTCCCGATACCTCATGGGACCCGCAGCGGCGCTGGCCGCGGGGATTCTTTTCACTCCCCTCGGTGGACGCATGAATTTTCACGAATACCAGGCAAAGCAGCTGTTTGCCGACTACGGCATCGCGGTGCCGACCGGGCGCGTCGCGCGCACTCCGGACGAGGCCGTCGCGGCCGCCAAGACCATCCCGGGCGACCTGTGGGTCGTCAAGGCGCAGATCCATGCGGGTGGTCGCGGCAAGGCGGGCGGCGTCAAGCTGGCCAAGTCGTACGACGAGGTGAAGCAGTACGCGGCCGCGATGCTCGGCACGAAGATGGCGACCTACCAGACGGCCGGCGTCGAGCTGCCGATCGACTCGGTGCTGATCTCCGAAGGCACCGACATCGCCAAGGAGCTGTACCTGTCGATCCTCGTCGACCGCTCCACCAAGTCCGTCACCTTCATCGCCTCGGCCGAAGGCGGCATGGACATCGAGCAGGTGGCCGCCGAGAAGCCCGAAGCCATCCACTCGCTGCACGTGAACTACGTGCAGGGCCTGCAGCCGTTCGAGTGCCGCGACCTCGGCTTCGCGATGGGTCTCAACGCCAAGCAGGTCAACCAGCTGACCAAGATCATGCTGGGCCTGTACAAGCTGTTCAACGAGAAGGACCTGGCGCTGGTCGAACTGAACCCGCTGGCCATCCTCACCAACGGCGACCTCGCCGTGCTCGACGGCAAGGTCGATTCCGACGACAACGCTTCGTTCCGTCACCCGGAACTGGTCGCCATGCGCGACATCCGCCAGGAAGACGAGACCGAAGTGCTGGCCAGCCAGCACGACCTCAACTACGTCACGATGGACGGCAACATCGGCTGCATGGTCAACGGCGCGGGCCTCGCGATGGCGACCATGGACGTGATCAAGCTCAACGGCGGCGAGCCGGCGAACTTCCTCGACGTCGGCGGCGGCGCAACGAAGGAGCGCGTGACCGAGGCCTTCAAGCTGATCCTGTCATCCGACAAGGTGAAGGCGATCTTCGTCAACATCTTCGGCGGCATCGTCCGCTGCGACATGATCGCCGAGGGCATCATCGCCGCGGTGAAGGAAGTCGACGTCAAGGTGCCGGTGATCGTGCGCCTGGAAGGCACCAACGTCGAAGCCGGCAAGGAACTGCTGAAGAACTCGGGTCTGGCCATTACCCCGGCCGACGACATCAACGATGGCGCGAAGAAGGCCGTTGCGGCCGTCGCTGGCAAGTAAGGGGCTGATGACATGTCCGTTTTGATCAACAAGAACACGAAGGTGATCGTCCAGGGCTTCACCGGCTCGCAGGGCACCTTCCACGCCCAGCAGATGCTCGAGTACGGCACCCAGGTCGTCGGTGGCGTCACCCCGGGCAAGGGCGGCACCAAGCACCTCGACCTGCCGGTCTTCAACACCGTCGCCGAAGCCGTGAAGACCACCGGCGCCGACGCGTCCGTCATCTACGTCCCGCCGCCGTTCGCGGCCGACGCGATCATGGAAGCGGCCGCTGCGGGCATCAAGGTCATCGTGTGCATCACCGAGGGCATCCCGGTGCTGGACATGCTGCGCGCCAAGAACGTGCTCAAGGGCTACCCGGACACCGTGCTGGTCGGTCCGAACTGCCCGGGCGTGATCACGCCGGGCGAGTGCAAGATCGGCATCATGCCGGGCCACATCCACATGCCGGGCAAGATCGGCATCGTGTCGCGTTCGGGCACGCTGACGTATGAAGCCGTCAAGCAGACCACCGACGTGGGCCTGGGCCAGTCGACCTGCATCGGCATCGGCGGCGATCCGATCAACGGCACCAACTTCATCGACGCGCTGAAGCTGTTCCAGAACGATCCGCAGACCGAGGGCATCATCATGGTCGGCGAGATCGGCGGCAGCGCCGAGGAAGAAGCGGCCGAGTTCATCGCCAAGCACGTGACCAAGCCGGTGGTCGGCTTCATCGCCGGCGCTTCGGCTCCGAAGGGCAAGCGCATGGGCCACGCGGGCGCGATCGCCTCCGGCGGCTCGGGCACCGCGGAAGGCAAGTTCGCCGCGATGGAAAAGGCCGGCGTCACCACGGTGAAGTCGCCGGGCGACCTGGGCGCGGCGATTGCCAAGCGTCTGGCGAAGTAAGCGCAGCGAGTGGTTGTACGAAAAGGGCCGCCTTCGGGCGGCCTTTTTCGTTGGCGCATCGTGCTCACGGACCCGCGCTGCGGGATCTGGAACAATAGGCGCAGCCCGGTGAGCCCTTCGAGGCTCGTTCCCGCGGATCACAACGCACGCACAGGTTGGTCATGCCGAACCCCCTCCGCATCGCCCTCGCACAGTTCGACTTCCCCGTAGGCGCGGTCCAGCAGAACGCCGAGCGCATCGCCACGATGATCGAACTGGCGCGCGACGAGTACGGCGCCGACGTCGTGCTTTTCCCCGAACTCGCGCTCAGCGGCTACCCGCCGGAGGACCTGCTGCTGCGGCCCGGCTTCCTCGCCGACTGCCAGGCGGCGATCGAACGCGTCGCCGCCGGCGTGCGCGATATCGTCGCCGTGGTGGGGTGGCCGCAAGCGGCCGGCAGCGTGGTCTACAACGCGGCCAGCGTGCTGCGCGACGGCCACATCTCGCACACCTACCGCAAGCGCGAGTTGCCCAACTACGCGGTGTTCGACGAACGCCGCTACTTCGATGTCGATCCCGATCGCGAGGACTGCGTGTTCGACGTGGACGGCGTGCAGGTCGGGCTGGTGATCTGCGAGGACCTCTGGTTCCCCGAGCCGCTGGCCAGCACCGTCGCCAAGGGCGCGGAGTTGGTTCTGGTGCCCAACGCCTCGCCGTTTGAACGCGACAAGCATGCCGAGCGCGACACCCTGATGGCGCAGCGCGTGCAGGAAACCGGCGTCGGCCTGGTGTACCTCAATGTCGTCGGCGGCCAGGATGCGCTGGTGTTCGACGGCGGTTCGGTCGTCGCCGACGGCGACGGCACCGTGCATCCGGCGGCAGCGGCCTTCACCGACCAGTGGCTGGTGGTGGACTTCGATCCGGACACGCGCCGTTTTTCGCCCGTGCAGTGGATGGAGGACGGCGACGAGAGCCGCGACGCACTGGCCTGGCGCGCCGTGGTGCGCGGGACGCGCGACTACTTCGCCAAGAACGGCTTCAAGCAGGCGTGGCTGGGTTTGTCCGGTGGTATCGACTCCTCGCTGGTGCTCGCCATCGCGGTGGATGCGCTGGGCGCGGAGAACGTCACCGCCGTGCGCATGCCTTCGCGCTACACGGCCGACCTGTCCAACGACCTGGCCGATGAGCAGTGCCGCATGCAGGGCGTGCGCCTGTTGACGGTGCCGATCGAGAAGCCGTTCCAGGGTTTCCTCGATGCGCTGTCCGAGCAGTTCGCCGGCCACCCGGTCGATACCACCGAGGAAAACCTGCAGTCCCGTGCGCGCGGCGCGCTGATGATGGCGATGAGCAACAAGTTCGGTGGCCTGCTGCTGACCACGGGCAACAAGAGCGAATACGCGGTCGGCTACGCCACCATCTACGGCGACATGTGCGGGGGTTATGCGCCGCTGAAGGACCTGTACAAGACCGAGGTCTTCCAGCTCGCGCGCTGGCGCAACACCGTCGGCGACCGCGTGATCCCGCAGGGCGTGATCGACCGGCCGCCCTCGGCGGAACTGCGCGAGAACCAGAAGGACCAGGATTCGCTGCCGCCGTACGACGTGCTCGACGCGATCCTGCTGCGCTACGTCGACCAGGAGCAGTCGCGCGAGGAAATCGTCGGCGCCGGCTTCGACGAGGCGACCGTGGACCGCGTGCTGCGCCTGGTGCGCATCAGCGAATGGAAGCGCCACCAGTCTGCGCCGGGCCCCAAGGTCTCGCGGCGCGCGTTCGGGCGCGAGCGGCGGTATCCGATCAGCAACGGCTACCGGCATTGACCTGCCGGAGCGCGCAAACAAAAACGCCGCCCGAGGGCGGCGTTTTTGCTGATGCGGAATCCGAAGCGGTCAGTCGTTGTCCAGCGCCGACTTCTCGCCCGCGAACGGATTGAGCTTGCGCCAGTTGCTCGGATAGTCCGGCCACTTGCCGGCGAGGAACGGATGGCTCGGATCGTTGAGCTGCAGCACGCGGCGCGCGTCGGCGGCCAGCGCCTCGTTGCCCAGGCCCTCGTAGGCGGCGGCGAGCGTGGCGACGGCGTCGTTCTGGTACGAGCTCTGCGGGTAGGTTTCCAGCAGGAACTTGGCGCGCTCGGCAGCGGCCACGTACGCGGTGCGGCGCAGGTAGTACAGGGCGGTGTCGAGCTCGTGGCGGGCGAACATGTCGCGCAGGCCGGCCATGCGGACACGCGCATCGGCGGCGTAGCGGCTGTTCGGGTAGCGGTCGGCGACGATGGAGAAGTCGTTGAACGCCTGAAGCGGGGTCGCCAGGTCGCGGCGGCTGGCGTCCAGCGTCCATACCTTCTGCAGGAACACCGTGTCGCGGCTGGAGTTGCTCAGGCCGCGCAGGTAGTACATGTAGGCGATGTTCTTGTGCGTCGGGTAGGTGCGGATGAAGCGGTCGATGCTGCTGATCGCGTCATCGTGCTTGCCGGCCTTGTACTGGGCGTAGGCGGTCTCGACCAGCGCCTGCTCGGTGTACGGGCCGTACGGATACTGGGCGACGAGGCGCTTGAAGGTGGTCTCGGCGGCCGACCAGTTGCCGTTGACCATCGACTTGTGAGCCTTTTCGTACAGCTGCTCGACGGGCACGCCCTCGTCCGCGTCCTTGTTCTTGAATTTGCTGCAGCCCACGCCGGCGAAGGCGACGATCAGCAGCAGGGCGAGCAGGCGCGAAGGGGCGGAGCGTAGGGTCATGGGATCTCGACGGGCGCCGAAGGTACGAAGACCGGATAATAGCAGTCCCCGCATGCCCGCCCTGAATCCTGCCCGTCCGATGACCACCGATTCCCATTCCCCGGCCGCCCTCCTGCAAGCGACCGTCCCGGACGCCGCGGCCGGCCGTCGTTTCGACGCGGTCCTGGCCGAGCTGTTCCCGGACTTTTCCCGCTCCCGCCTGGCCGCCTGGATCAAATCCGGCGACGCCCGCCTGGACGGGCGTGAGGTCCGGCCGCGCGATCCGGTCCGCGGCGGCGAGACCGTCACCCTCAATGCCGCGCTGGAGGTGCAGACGCATTCGCAGCCCGAGGACATCGCGCTGGACGTCCTGTACGAGGACGAGCACGTCTTCGTGATCAACAAGCCCGCCGGCCTGGTGGTCCACCCGGGCGCTGGCAATCCGGCCGGCACGCTGGTCAATGCGCTGCTGCACCGCGACCCCTCGCTCAACACGCTGCCACGCGCGGGCATCGTCCACCGGCTCGACAAGGACACCTCCGGCGTCATGGTCGTGGCCCGCACGCTGCAGGCGCATACGGCGCTGATCGAGCAACTGTCCTCGCGCCAGGTGCACCGCCAGTACCTGGCCGTCGTGGTCGGCGCGCTGGTGTCCGGTGGCACGGCCAACGCGCCGATCGACCGTCACCCGCGCGACCGCATCCGCATGGCCGTGCGCGAGGACGGCCGCGACGCCGTCACCCACTTCCGCCTGCGCGAACGCTTCCGCGCGCACACCCTGCTGGAATGCCGCCTGGAAACCGGCCGCACCCACCAGATCCGCGTGCACATGGCGCACCTCAAGCATCCGATCATCGGCGATCCGCTGTATGGCGGCCCGTTGAAGCTGCCGCGCGGCGCGACCGAGGAACTCATCGAGACGCTGCGTGGCTTCAAGCGCCAGGCGCTGCACGCGGAGACGCTGGAATTCGCTCATCCCGTGACCGGCGAGCCCGTGCGTTGCTCCGCCCCGGCACCGGACGACTTCAATCATCTCGTGCGCGTATTGCACGACGACACAGCGGCCGCTGCCGAGCGGGAACGCTGATCGATGGCCGCGCCGTGGCTCGATGCACAGTGGCCGGCACCGTCGCGCGTGCACGGATTCACCACGCTGCGGCACGGCCTGGGCGTCTCGCAGGCGCCGTTCGATGAACTCAACCTGGGGTTGCGCGCCGGCGACGATGCGCAGGCGGTGGAGCGCAACCGCGCGCTGCTCGCCGAGCAGGCGCGCCTGCCTTCCGCGCCGTGCTGGCTGCGACAGGTCCACGGTGTCGACGTGCACCGTTTCGACGAACCGGCGACGGAGGAAGTCACCGCCGACGCTTCGGTGACCTCGCAGCCCGGTGTCGTCCTGTCGATCCTCACCGCCGATTGCATGCCGGTGCTGTTCTGCGCCGAGGAAGGCGACGAGATCGGCGCCGCGCACGCAGGCTGGCGCGGCCTGGTCGGCGGCGTCCTGGAAAACACGCTCGCCGCCATGCGCACCGCGCCCGTGCGCATGCACGTCTGGCTCGGACCGGCCGCGGGCCCGCAGGCGTATGAAATCGGCGAAGAGGTGTACGACGCCTTCGTCTCGCGCGACTGGGCGGCCGGCAGCGCCTTCGTGACGACGCGTCCGCACCACTGGCGCGTGGATCTCTACGCTCTGGCGCGGCAACGGTTGCTGGCGGCCGGGATGTCGCCCGAACGCATCCACGGCGGCGGGCTGTGCACGATCAGCGAACCGCAACGCTTCTTCTCCCACCGCCGCGACCAGCGCACCGGCCGCATGGCTTCGCTGCTCTGGATCGACCCGCGCGAATGAGCGCCCTCGCGCCGACGCCGCTGTACCGTCAGCTGCTTCCGGCGCGTTTCGACGATCTGCCGCCGACCGTGCGCGCATTGCACGAGCGCGTTGGATTCCATCGTTATCACGGCAAGGTCGAAGTGGAGCGCGGGCACGGCGTCCTGTCGTGCCTGTGCGCGTGGGCGACGCGGTTGCCGGCGGAAGGTCGTGGCACGATCGACGTCGAGATCGACAGCACCCTGCATCGCGAACGCTGGGCGCGCATCATCAATGGCCGCGCGATGCGCTCGCGCCTGTGGGCGAGCGACGGACTGTTGTGCGAACGACTGGGGCTGGTGACGTTCGGTTTTCGCCTCGACGTGGAAGCGCTTGGAAGCGGCCACGCGGTCGTGTGGCGCGTGGCGAAGGTGCGCGCGCTGGGCGTGCCGTTGCCGCGGCGCTGGTTCGATGGTGTCGTTGCACGCGAATACGAACGCGACCATCGCTACCGTTTTGATGTGAACGCGGCGATGCCGTGGATCGGTCGGCTGGTGCATTACCGGGGGTGGCTGGATGTCGGTTGAACTCGATCGCGGGCACGCGGTAATCGTCTTCGACGGCGTGTGCGTGGTGTGCAACGGTTGGGTGCGGTTCCTGCTCCGGCACGACCGCCGCGCACATTACCGCTTCGCCGCGATGCAGAGCGAAAGCGGTCGCGCACTGCTGATCTCGCACGGACTGGATGCGGACGATCCCGTGTCGTTCCTGCTCATCGAAGAAGGCGTCGCGTGGACCGACACGGACGCGATCGTCCGCGTGCTCTCGGGTCTGGGTGGCGCGTGGCGGATCGCGGCACTGCTGCGCGTGTTGCCGCGAGGCCTGCGCGACCGACTCTATCGCTGGTTCGCGCGAAATCGCTACCGGATCTTCGGACGATACGAGCACTGCGCGATTCCCACGCCAGAACAGGCCGCGAGGTTCCTGCCATGACCTCCTTTCGTTTCGCGCTCGCCATCGTGCTCGCGGCATCGTTGCTGACCGGCTGCGCGAGCACCGGCTCGACCACGGCCTCGATGCAGGGCGATGCCGCAAGGCCGGCGCAGTCCGCCGGCTGGATCCGCAGCGAGCTGTACTTCGCCGTCGGCAACGAGGACGGCACCGGCACCATCCACGAATCGCAGTGGCGTGCGTTCCTCGACGGCGAAGTGACGCCGCGCTTCCCGGACGGTCTGACCGTGCTCGATGGCTACGGCCAGTGGCGCTTCCAGCAGGATGGTCGGCTGGTGCGGCAACGCTGCAAGGTGCTCGTCGTGTTGCACGAGGATGGCGCGAAGCGTCGCGAGGACATCGAGGCCATCCGCCTGGCGTGGAAACGCGTGACGGGGCATGAGTCGGTGTTGTGGGCGCGCGGCGCGGTGGACGTTTCGTTCTGAGCAGGCGGCCGGCCCGGCGATGCGCGGCTGCCTGCGCCATGTCCTCATTCCAATCCTTCCGTTGGAAGAGGGCTCAAAGCCGCTAGGATCTCCCCATCCCGGATCTCCCATCCGGGATCTTCCATCCCACGCCGCGAGCCTTTCATGCCGCCCACCACCCCACGCCGCTGGTTCGTCCCCGGCGACCTCAACGGTTTCTTCGGCCTCGTCGTCGACAACCTGTCGATCCTGGGCTTCATCTCCGCCGCGCTGATCGGCATCTTCGGCTTCCCCGCCGAGGTCGTGTTCACGCGCATGTTCCCCGGCACGGCGTTCGGCGTGCTGGTCGGCAACCTGATCTACACGTGGATGGCGCACCGGCTGGCGCGCGAGAGCGGCCGCACGGACGTCACCGCGATGCCGCTCGGCCTGGACGCGCCGACCAGCATCGGCATGGCGCTGCTCGTGCTGGGGCCTGCGTTCGTCGCGTTCAAGCAGCAGGGCATGGACGAAGCCGCTGCCGCGACGGCGACGTGGCAGCTCGGCATGGCCTCGCTGGTGGTCATGGGCGTGCTCAAGCTGGTGCTGTCGTTCTTCGGCGATGCGATCACGCGCGCGGTGCCGCGCGCCGCGCTGCTGGGTTCGATCGGCGGCGCTGCGCTCGCCTTGCTCGGCTTCCTGCCGTTGATCGAAACGCTGCGCTCGCCGGTGGTGGGCTTCGTCACCTTCGGCCTGTTGATGTACGTGCTGGTGGCCAAGGGCAAGCTGCCGATTCGCATGCCCGGCGTGCTGCTGGCTTTCATCGTCGGCACCGTGCTGTATTACGGCCTGGGCCTGGCGGGGCTGGGCACGCCGGGCTTCAAGCTGCCCGATGCCACGCCGCTGCGCTTCACCTTGCCGCTGCCCACGCTCGGGTTCCTCGAAGGCCTGCCGTACACCGTGCCGTACCTGCCGCTGCTGCTGCCGTTCGGCCTGCTGATGGTGGTGGGCGGCATCAACGTCAGCGAGAGCGCACGCGCGGCCGGCGATGACTACCGCACGCGCGACGT
Organism: Lysobacter sp. MMG2; assembly: GCF_016735495.2. Classification (GTDB taxonomy): domain Bacteria; phylum Pseudomonadota; class Gammaproteobacteria; order Xanthomonadales; family Xanthomonadaceae; genus Lysobacter_J. The sequence continues at coordinate 1,154,599 of NZ_JAERQY020000001.1, read as the reverse complement.
GCTGCTGGCCGAGGCGATCTCCACGCTGGTCGCCGGCTTCTGCGGTGGCGTCGCGCAGACCACGCCGTACATCGGCCAGCCCGCGTACAAGCACATGGGCGCGCGCATGGGTTACACGCTGCTCACCGGTTTGTTCATCGGACTGGGCGGCATCTTCGGCTACGTGTCCGGGCTGGTGCAGTGGCTGCCGATCGCGGTGCTGGCGCCGATCATCGTCTACGTCGGCATGGACATCACCGTGCAGGCCTTCCACGAGAGCCCGCGCCGGCACGCGCTCGCGGTCGCGCTGGCGTTCCTGCCGTCCATCGCCTACCTGCTGGTGATCAAGGTCGGCAATCCCGCGTGGATCGCGCCGGACCGCTTCGCCGCGCTGTACGACGGCGTCGACGGCCACGGCCTGCCGGACCTGGCCACCATCGTCACGCTGGGCAACGGCTTCATCATCACCGCGATGATCTGGTCCAGCGCACTGGTGGCGATGATCGAACACCGCTTCCCCCGCGCGGCGCTGGTGCTGCTCATCGGCGCGGCGCTGACGCTGTTCGGCTTCATCCATTCGGTCGATCCGCGCGGCAGCATCTACTGGCCGTGGATGCTGGAAGGCCTGCGCAAGGCGATCGCCTGGCAGTTCGCCGGTGCCTACGTGGCGCTGGCCGTGCTGCTGGGTTTGCTGTCGCTGCAACGGCAGGCGCCGGTCGAAAGCGTGGATGCGGCACATTGAGCCTGACGTCCCGCGCCCTCATCTGATTCCTTCGCCCCCACGAAACGAAGACACGACCATGTCCCTGCAAGACCAGCTCAACGCCAACCCGGGCGTGACCGCCACCCGCGACGCCGCCACTCAGGGTTTCGTCTTCAACCACACCATGCTGCGCGTCAAGGACGTGGTGACGTCGCTGGATTTCTACACGCGCGTGCTCGGCTTCACGCTGGTGCGCCGGCGCGATTTCGACGAAGCGAAGTTCAGCCTCTACTTCCTCGTGCTGGTGGACGACCCGGCGCAGATCCCGGCCGAGGAACCCGCGCGCGGCGAGTGGCTGCTGAGCCAGCGCGGCGTGCTGGAACTCACGCACAACCACGGCACCGAATCCGATCCCGCATTCCACTACCACGACGGCAACGGCGAGCCGCGCGGCTTCGGCCACATCTGTGTCTCGGTGCCGGACGTGGAGGCCGCGTGCGCGCGTTTCGAGCAACTCGGCGTTGCGTTCCAGAAGCGCCTTGCCGACGGCCGCATGAAGAACATCGCCTTCATCAAGGACCCGGACGGTTACTGGGTCGAGATCCTTCAGCCGACCACGCGGGTGTAAGAAGCCGCACGGTGCCGACGCGACGGCGCACGAGCGCCGTTCGCGCTACGCCGGTTCGCGCAATGCCGCCAGGAAGTTCCTCCGCCAGGCCGTGATGTCGTGCGTGCGCAGCACCGCGATCATCGAGGCCCACCGCTCGCGCCGTTCTTCCAGCGGCATTTCCATCGCGGCGGCGATCGCATCGGCCACGCCGTCGAGGTCGTAGGGATTCACCAGCAGCGCCGCGTCGAGTTCGCGCGCAGCGCCGGCGAAAGTCGACAGCACGAGCACGCCCGGGTCCGCCGGATCCTGCGCCGCCACGTATTCCTTCGCGACCAGGTTCATGCCGTCGCGCAGCGGCGTGACCAGCCCCACGTGCGCCAGACGGTAGAAGCCCGTCAGCGTCGGGTGCGGGTAGTTGCGATTGACGTAGCGCACGGGCGTCCAGTCGGGCTCGGCGTGCGCGCCGTTGATGTGGCCGGAGAGTTGTTCGAGCTCGCTGCGCAGGTTCTGGTACTCCAGCACTTCGCCACGCGACACCGGCGCGATCTGCAGGAACGTCAGCTTGCCGCGATGCTCCGGATGGCGCTTGAGGAAGCGGCCGAACGCACGGAAGCGTTCCGGCAGTCCCTTCGAATAGTCCAGGCGGTCCACGCCGATCGCCAGCGCGCGTCCGGACAGGCTGCCGGCCAGCCGCTTCACGCCGGCCTTGCCGGACGCCGCGCGCGCCTGCTGCTCGATCTGCGCGGTGTCGATCCCGATCGGGAACGCGCCCGCGCGCAGGCGCTTGCCCTTGCGCGTTTCCAGCACGCCGTGCGAGATCACGCGGCCGCGGCCGAACAGGCGCACGTAATCCTGGAAGCGCTCCAGATCGCGCTCGGTCTGGAAGCCGATCAGGTCGTACGAGGACAACCCTTCGAACAACCGCTCGTGCTGCGGCAACGCCGCGAGCAGGTCGGAGGAGGGCATCGGCACATGCAGGAAGAACCCCAGACGGCACGCCACGCCCAGTTCGCGCAGCAGCTTCGCCATCGGAATCAGGTGGTAGTCGTGCACCCACACGATGTCGTCGTCGCGCAGCAGCGGCGCGAGCTTCTCGGCGAACAGCGCGTTTACGCGGCGATACGCGGCATACGTGACGCGGCTGTAGTCCACCAGGTCCACGCGGAAATGCAGCAATGGCCACAGGGTTCGGTTGGCGAAACCGTTGTAGTAGTCGTCGTGGTCGCGCTTGGACAGATCGACGGTGACGTAGCGGATGTTGCCCGCGTCGCGCTCGTGCAACTGGCCGGAGTCGTCCGGGTCGATGCGCCCGCTCCAGCCGAACCACAGGCCGCCGGTTTCCTCCAGCGCGGACTGCAGCGCCACCGCGAGCCCGCCCGGGCTGTTCACTCCCGGCAACGCGACGCGGTTGGAAACGATGACCAGACGACTCATGCCGCGTCCTGCCACGGCCGCGACAGGCGCATGGCGGCATTGATCAGGCCGACGTGCGAATAGGTCTGCGGGAAGTTGCCCCAGGCCTCGCCGCCGTCGAACTCCAGGTCTTCCGAAAGCAGGCCCAGCGGATTGCGCCGGGCGAGGATGCGCTCGAACAGCACGCGCGCTTCCTCCTGCCGGCCGATCGACGCGAGCGCGTCGATGTACCAGAACGTGCAGATGGTGAAGCTGGTTTCCGGTGCGCCGAAATCGTCCGGCGCGACGTAACGGAACAGCGCGTCGCCGCGCTTGAGGTCGCGGCCGATCGCCTCGACCGTGCGCACGAAGCGCGGATCGTCCGGCTTCACGAAGCCCAGGTCGGCGAGCAACAGCAGCGAGGCGTCCAGGCGATTGCCGTCGGGCGACTCGACGAAATGGCCGAGTTCCTCGTTGTAGGCGTGCGCGACGATGCGCGCATGGATCTCGTCTGCACGCTGTCGCCACAGCTGCACCTTCGGCGCCAGGCGCAAGTGCACCGCGATGCGCGCCAAACGGTCGCACGCGGCCCAGCACATCACGCTGGAATAGGTGTGCACTTCCTCGCGCCCGCGGAACTCCCACAGGCCCGCGTCGGGCTTGTCGTGCAGCGCGTAGGCGAGTTCGCCCACGGGCTCCAGCCGCTCGAAGATCGACGCATCGCCCACGCGCGTGAGGCGCTGGTCGAAGAACAATTGCGTGGACGCGAGCACCACGCTGCCGTACACGTCGTGCTGCTTCTGCAGCCACGCCAGGTTGCCGCGGCGCACCGGGCCCATGCCGCGATAGCCGGCCAGCGATTCGACTTCCGATTCGGCCAGCTGCCGTTCGTACCCCAGGCCGTACAGCGGCTGCAATTCGCCGTGCGCGGAGGCGACGTTGGCGACGTAGCGCAGGTATTCCTCCATCGTGCGCGTCGCGCCCAACCGGTTGAGGGCGCGCACGACGAAGGCCGAGTCGCGCAGCCAGCAGTAACGGTAGTCCCAGTTGCGCACGGTGTTGGCCGCTTCCGGGATCGAGGTGGTCAGCGCGGCCACGATCGCGCCGGTTTCATCGTTCTGGCACAGCTTGAGCGTGATCGCGCTGCGGATCACCGCGTCCTGCCATTCCAGCGGGATCGAAAGATTGCGCACCCAGTTGCGCCAGTACACGTGCGTCTGCTCCTCCGCGTAACGGGCGAAACCGGCGACCGATTGGGTGAGCGTTTCATCCGGTCCCAGCACCAGGTGCACGTCGCGATCGAGCATGAATGGCAGCGCGTCGCGGACCAGCCGCACCGGCGCATCGGTGGTCAGGCGCAGGGTGAAGTCGGGAATGAGGTAGCGGATATGGTTGCTGCCCCAGGTCACTTCCGGCTGCACCGCACCGTAGTCGGCCAGCGGTCGCAGGCGGATGCGGATGCGCGGCATGCCCGACAGCGGGCGCAGCCGGCGCATCAGCATCACCGGGCGGTAGAAGCGATCGTTCTGGTGCCAGCGCGGCGCGAAGTCGACGATCTCCACCGCGCCACCGTGCGCATCGCGCAGCACCGTGCGCAGCATCGCGGTGTTGGTGATGTAGGACTGTTCGGATTCGACGAAGTCCTCCAACTCCACCGCCCAGTCGCCGCCCGCGTGCTCGCGCGGGGAGAGCAGGGCGCAGAACGTGGGGTCGCCGTCGAAGGCCGGCACGCAGCCCCAGACGATGCGCGCGCGGGCGTCGACCAGCGCGGCGACGCTGCCATTGCCGATGAGGCCCAGATCCAGGCTGGCGGGGAGGGAGGCGGATGAGGTCATCGGTGCTCCATGGATTTCGTGGATGAAGTGCGGGTGCACGTCGTCGCTCATGCCAGCGACAGGCCCTCCTGGAGCCACGCGCGCACCGCGGCCGGGTCGTGCAGGCCGTAACGCGCCACGCTGGGTTGGCGCGAGCCCACCAGCACGCCGAAGCCGTTGTGGCTGTTGACCGCGGCGAACGCGTGTTCGTCGGTGAGGTCGTCGCCGACGAAGACCGGGCGACGTCCGTGGAAGGGCGGGTGGGCGAGCATCTCCACCACCGCGCCGCCCTTGTGCGCGCCGTCGGGGCGCAGCTCCACGACCATGTTGCCGGGTTGCAGGTGGTAGCCGGGCAGTTCGATCAGGATGGAATCGGCGTACTGGCGCAGCAGGTCCTCGGCGTCGGGCGCGGCGCGCCAATGCAGGGCGATGGTGGTGCCCTTGTCCTCCACGCGCGCGCCGGGATAGCGCGCTGCCAGCGCTTGCCCCCAGGCGACGGCTTCGTCCAGGGCGCGCGGGCGCGGGTGCCGCTCCTGATGGCCGTCTTCTCGCCGCTCCAGCCCGTGCAGGCCCGTGGCCGGCAGGCTCAGCGGCGCGAACAGCGCGTCGAGCTGCGCCAACCGCCGTCCGCTCACCAGCGCCAGCGCGCCGTCGAGGCGGCCGTGCAGCACGGCGAGCACGTCGATCAGTCCGGGGTCCACCGTGACGTCGCCGGGAACATCGGCGAAATCCAGCAGCGTGCCGTCGACATCCAGGAACAGCGCCCATTCGGACGACACCGCGGGCGGCGCGGGCAGGTGGAGGGGGGGCGAGGACATGCACGCATTGTGAACACGCGTATGTCAGCATCAGGTGGACGCTTCGCGAACGCCCCGGAATTCCTTGAAACGGGCGCCGAACGACCGCATCTGGTGCGCATTGCGGCCCACTCCGTGGCGGCCGCCACCCATAGTGAAAGGGATACCTCCATGCGGATGGACAAACTCACCTCGCGCTTCCAGCAGGCCTTGCAGGACGCGCAGTCGCTGGCGATCGGCCGCGACCACAGCGTCATCGAACCCGCCCACCTGATGACCGCGCTGCTGGAACAGAGCGGCGGCAGCACCCGCCCGCTGCTCGCGCAGGCCGGCGTCAACGTGCCGCTGCTGCGCGAACGCCTGGGCGAAGCGCTCGACAAGCTGCCCAAGGTCACCGGGCAAGCCGGCAACATCAGCGTCGGCAACGACCTGGCGCGCCTGCTCAACGTCACCGACAAGCTCGCCCAGCAGCGCGGCGATGCCTTCATCGCCAGCGAGCTGTTCGTGCTGGCCGCGCTGGACGACAGCGGCGAACTCGGCCGCGCGCTCAAGGCCGCCGGCGCCGACAAACAGAAACTGGAAGCGGCCATCGACAAGGTCCGCGGAGGCGAGAGCGTGCAGTCCGAAAACGCCGAAGACCAGCGCCAGGCGCTGGAGAAGTACACCATCGACCTCACCGCGCGCGCGGAGAGCGGCAAGCTCGATCCGGTCATCGGCCGCGACGAGGAAATCCGCCGCACCGTGCAGGTCCTGCAGCGCCGCACCAAGAACAACCCCGTGCTGATCGGCGAGCCCGGCGTGGGCAAGACCGCGATCGTGGAAGGCCTCGCGCAGCGCATCATCAACGGCGAAGTGCCCGAGGGCCTGCGCGGCAAGCGCGTGCTCTCGCTCGACATGGGCGCGCTGATCGCCGGCGCGAAGTTCCGCGGCGAGTTCGAGGAACGCCTGAAGGCCGTGCTCAGCGACCTGAGCAAGAGCGAAGGCCAGATCATCCTGTTCATCGACGAGCTGCACACGATGGTCGGCGCCGGCAAGGCCGAGGGCGCGATGGACGCGGGCAACATGCTCAAGCCCGCGCTCGCGCGCGGCGAGCTGCACTGCATCGGCGCGACCACGCTCGACGAATACCGCCAGTTCATCGAGAAGGACGCCGCACTGGAGCGCCGCTTCCAGAAGGTGTTCGTCGGCGAGCCGAGCGTGGAGGACACCATCGCCATCCTGCGCGGGCTGAAGGAGAAGTACGCCGTGCACCACGGCGTGGAGATCACCGACCCGGCGATCGTCGCCGCGGCCACGCTGTCCAACCGCTACATCAGCGACCGCCAGCTGCCCGACAAGGCCATCGACCTGATGGACGAGGCGGCCTCGCGCATCCGCATGGAGATCGACTCCAAGCCGGAAGAACTCGATCGCAAGGAGCGCCGCCTGATCCAGCTCAAGATCCAGCGCGAGGCGTTGAAGAAGGAGAAGGACGCCGAGTCCAAGCAGCGCCTGTCCGACCTGGAGGACGAGATCGCCAAGCTGGAGCGCGAGTTCAACGATCTGGAGGAAGTCTGGAAGGCCGAGAAGGCCATGTTGCAGGGCGCGACGAAGATCAAGGAGCAGATCGAGGCCGCGCGCCTGGAGCTGGAGGCCGCGCAGCGCAAGCAGGACTTCGCGCGCATGAGCGAAATCCAGTACGGCACGCTGCCGGAGCTGGAGAAGCAGCTCAAGGCCGCGCAGGAAGCCGAGACGAAGGGCTTCACGCTGCTGCAGGACAAGGTGACGGCGGAAGAGATCGCGCAGGTCGTCGCGCGCTGGACCGGCATTCCGGTCAGCAAGATGCTCGAAGGCGAGCGCGAGAAGCTGCTGCGCATGGAAGAGCACCTGCACACGCGCGTGGTCGGCCAGGAAGAGGCGATCAAGGTCGTGTCCGATGCGGTGCGCCGCTCGCGCGCCGGGCTTTCCGATCCGAATCGCCCGTCGGGTTCGTTCCTGTTCCTCGGCCCCACCGGCGTGGGCAAGACCGAGTTGAGCAAGGCGCTGGCCGAATTCCTGTTCGATTCCAGCGATGCGATGGTGCGCATCGACATGAGCGAATTCATGGAGAAGCATTCCGTGAGCCGCCTGGTCGGGGCGCCTCCGGGCTACGTCGGTTACGAAGAGGGCGGTTACCTCACCGAAGCGGTGCGTCGCCGCCCGTACAGCGTGATCCTGCTCGACGAAGTGGAGAAGGCGCATCCGGACGTGTTCAACATCCTGTTGCAGGTGCTGGACGACGGCCGCCTCACCGACGGCCAGGGCCGCACGGTGGACTTCCGAAACACGGTCATCGTGATGACATCGAACCTGGGCTCGCACCAGATCCAGGAGATGTCCGGAGATGATTCGCCGCAGGCCTACCTGCAGATGAAGAGCGCGGTGATGGGCGTGGTGCAGGCGCACTTCCGCCCGGAGTTCATCAACCGGCTCGACGACATCGTCGTGTTCCATCCGCTCGACAAGCAGCAGATCCGGCAGATCGCGCGCATCCAGCTCAACGGGCTGGAGAAGCGGCTGGGCGAGCGCGGGCTCAAGCTGGATCTGTCCGATGAGGCGCTCGCGTTGCTGGGCAATGTCGGCTTCGATCCGGTGTACGGCGCGCGCCCGCTGAAGCGTGCGATCCAGCAGCAGCTGGAGAATCCGCTGGCTTCGAAGATCCTGGCCGGCGAATTCACCAGCGGCGATGTGATCGGCGTTGGTGCGCAGGGCGGGCAGTTGGTGTTCCGGAAGGGATAACGCGGCCGCTTTCGCAGGACTGCAATTAAAAGGGCCGCGTATGGGCGGCCCTTGCCTTAGGAGACGAAGGCGCCCCTACTTTGCGACGAACTTTAGCGGACCGTTGTAGTTCGGCCAGGCGATGGACGACGCGCCCCGCGTATTGAGTGCTGTCTCGGTGCCTGTGCCCGCTTCGCTCCGCACGCTGGCCATGAGCGTGGGCATCCAGAAGTTCACAGCGAACGTGGCGTCCTTATGGATGACAGGCTTGATTGCCAGGGTCGTCGTCTTGCCCGGTTCGATGGTGAAGGTGAGCACGTTCTCGTTGACGTAGGCGCCCTTGTCCAGAATCTTCTGCACGCTAAACCCCGTCGTCATCTCCAGGCCGATGCCGGTCACGTGGTACGTGCCGGTAGGAAGCGTCAGTGCTTCGGATTGGCCGTAGCGGGTTAGATGATTGATCGGATGGTCGACGAACTGCTTGGCGACCATCGAGAACACCATCTGAGTGTCCTTTACTCCCCACTCCAGTCCTCCATTACGCAGCTGCTTGTCGACCTTCTTCGGCAGTTCTTTCTCGCTGGTGAATTGCGCAACCTCGACCACCAGCGTGCCGGTGTCCTGCGCCGACGCGGCGTAATTGAACAGCAGCGCGACGGCGAGCATCGCGCTCTTGATGACGTGCCTCATGTTGCTCCCTTTGTAGTATTGAGCCGCCATGTCCGGCGGGTGCTTACGTTAGCGGCCCCGATGGTCGTACGCGCGATCTCTGGGAATCTTGCTAAGATGCCCCCGCCTGAGGTGACCGCCGGCCTGGCCGGTGGTTGAAACGGGAATCCGGTGCGCCGGGTCGTGCATGCACGACCGGCAATTCCGGAGCTGCCCCCGCAACGGTAGGCGAGAAGACGATCCGCATCACAGCCACTGTGCTCACGCATGGGAAGGCGCGGACCGGAAGCGCAGGAACCCCTGCCTTCGCTCGCAAGCCCGGAGACCGGCCTTTGTGCGACCCGACACGCGGTGGGCGATGTCATGGGGCGCATGCCGTTCGCGTGCCGCTGCCATAACCCTCCTTCCGCCTGTCCTCTTCCAACGTTCCCGCGCGGGCAGGCGCGGTCAAGGAGTGTGTCAGTGCATCCGCATCACCGTATGTTCCGCCGCCGCGCGCTGGCGGTGTCGTTGTCGTGTTCCCTTCCTTTCGCGGCCCCGGCCTTCGCCGACGATGCCGCCACCGATCTCGATCAGGTCGTCGTCACCGCTACGCGCACCGCGCAGACGCAGGACCAGACGCTCGCCGCGATCGCCGTGATCGACCGTGCCGAGATCGAACGCCTGCAGCCGGCCTCGCTGCCGGCCCTGCTGACGGGGCGCGCGGGTATCTCCATCGCCAACAACGGCGGCCCGGGCAAGTCGACGTCGCTGTTCCTGCGCGGTACCGAGTCCGACCACGTCCTGGTGCTCATCGACGGCATCAAGATCGGTTCGGCCACCAGCGGCGGTGCCTCGCTGCAAGACATCCCGGTCGAACAGATCGAACGCGTGGAAATCGTGCGCGGTCCGTTCTCCAGTCTGTACGGTTCCGAAGCGCTGGGCGGCGTCATCCAGATCTTCACCCGCCGCCCGCAAGGCGCGTTCGCGCCCAGCGCCAGCGCCGCCGTCGGCAGCGATAACACGCAACGCTACGCGGCCGGCGTCGCCGGGCAGGCGAGCGATCCCTCGCGTGGCGCCTGGTATGCGATCAACGCCGCGCACGAAAGCACCGACGGCATCAACGCCTACCGCGGCACGCGCAACTTCGATCCCGACAAGGACGGCTATCGCAACACGTCGTTGACGTTGCAGGGCGGCTACCGCTTCAGCGAGCAGTGGGATGCCGACCTGCGCGCCTTCCGCGCCGAAGGCAACAACGAGTACGACGGCAGCACCAACAACGAAGCCGACACCGTGCAGCAGGTCGTCGGCGGTCGTGTGCGCTACACGCCGGGCGATCGTTTGAAGTTCACCGCCGGGCTGGGCACCAGCGCGGACCTGAGCGAGAACTTCCTCAACGGCGTCTATTCCTCCACCTTCGATACCCGCCGCGAAGTGGGCTCGTTGCAGGCCGACGTCGGCCTTGCCACCGGCCTGTTGACGCTGGGCTTCGATTGGCTCGGCGACAAGGTGCACAGCAACACCGATTACGCGCGTGATCGTCGCATCAACCGCGGCGTGTTCGGCCAGTGGCAGCAGGCGTTCGGCACGCAGTCCGTGCAGGCGAGCGCGCGCCGCGACGACGACAGCCAGTTCGGCGGCGAAACCACCGGCAGCGTGCTGTGGGGCTGGAACTTCACGCCGTCGCTGCGCCTGGGTGCGAGCTACGGCACCGCGTTCAAGGCGCCGACGTTCAACGAGCTGTACTTCCCCGGCTACGGCAACCCCGACCTGGGCCCGGAAACCTCGCGCAGTGTCGAAGTGAGCCTGCGCGGCGAACACGGTTGGGGCACCTGGTCGCTCAATGCATTCGACACGAAGATCGACGACCTGATCGCCTTCGACTCGACGCTCGGCCCGATGGGCGGCCCGAACAACATCGACCGCGCGCGCATCCAGGGCGTGGAAGCGACCGCGGGCGTGGTCTGGATGGACTGGAGCCTGCGCACCAGCCTCACCTGGCTGGACCCGCGCAACGACGGCGACAACGTCAACCACGACAAGTTGCTGCCGCGCCGTGCGAAGCAGTCCGGGCGGATCGACCTTGATCGCAAGTTCGATCGCTTCAGCATCGGCGCCAGCGTCATCGGCGTGGGCGAGCGTTACGACAACCTCGCCAACACCACCCGCATGGGCGGGTACGGACTGTTCGGCTTGCGGGCGGGCTATGCATTCACCGACGCATGGAGCGTGCAGGCCTCGCTCGACAACGCCTTCGACAAACGCTACGAGACCGCCGCGCTCTACAACCAGCCGGGTCGCACCTGGCTGTTGACCGTGCGCTATCAACCCACCGTCCGCTGAGCGGACACCAACGTGAGGCCGCCGATGAAACCCCTGACACGCCACGCCGACCTGGGCCTGTTCGCCGCTTTCGCCGCGCTGATGATCGCCACGCGCTTCCATCATTTCGGCGACGCGCTGCACCTGCCCGACGCCTCGATGGCGCTGTTCTTCCTCGGCGGCCTCTACCTGCGCAAGCACTGGCAGTTCGCGGTGTTCATCGCGCTGGCGGTGGCGATCGACTGGATCGCCATCGAATACGCCGGCGTCAGCGATTTCTGCGTGACTGCGGCGTATTCGTTCCTGCTGCCCGCGTACGCCGCGCTCTGGTATGGCGGACGTCTGTACGCCGATCGACTGCGCACCACATGGGCGTCGATGCTCGGCGCCGCCGGCGTCGCACTGCTTAGCGCGTCGGTGTCGTTCGCCATTTCCAATGGCGCGTTCTATTGGCTGGGCGGTCGCTACGCGGAGCCGCATTCCGCCGAGTATCTGGCGCGCGCCTGGCAGTGGGGTCCGCTGTTCGTGCGCACGACGATGGCCTACATCGCCGTCGCACTGGTCGTCCACGCGATCCTTGATCGCGTGGTGGGCCTTCGTTCCAACACGCAGCCCGCCGGCCGTTGAGGAGATTCACCATGAACGCACTGCGATTCTCTGGCACCGAAAGCCTCCTGCCGTACTCGTCGCCGCGTGCGCAGATTCTGGTCGCCGCCGCGCTCGCCGCATTGATGATCTGCACGCGCGGCCAGCACTTCGCCAGCGTGAATGCGCTGCCGAGTGCATCGTGGGCAGTGTTCTTCCTGGTCGGCGCGACGCTGCGGCCGATGTGGGCACTGCCGGCGTTCTTCGTGCTGTCCTCGCTGCTCGACTTCGCCAGCCTGGCCACCGGCACGATCACCGACTGGTGCCTGTCGCCGGCGTACTGGGCGGTCGCGCTGGCGTATGCGGCGCTGTGGCTGGGCGGTCACGTGTACGCCACGCGGCTGCATCGGGACCGCTGGAGCGCGCTGCCGCGCCTGGTGTTGGCGCTGGTGGTCACGGCCAGCGTGGCGTACCTGATTTCCAAGGGCGGCTTCTACTTCTTCTCCGGCCGTTATCCGGAGCCCACGCTCACGGGCTTCATCGTCCGCATCCCGCAGTATTACCCGCGCGCGCTGGGCACGCTCGCCGGCTATGTCGGGCTGGCGTTCGCGTTGCGGGCGATCGCGATCGGTGCGTTCGCGCGCGTCGCCGCGCGGAGCGTGCGCGCGTGAGCGCCGGCTCCGAGCGCCGCGGGCTCAGCGAGGAAGCGCATCACCGCGAGCGCGCGCAGCGCAAGAAGGAACTCGTGGACCGTCGCATCGCCCGTGCGACCATCGACCGCGGCGTCGTGGTGGTGAACACGGGCAACGGCAAGGGCAAGAGCTCGTCCGGCTTCGGCATGCTCGCGCGCTCGCTCGGGCACGGATTTCGCTGCGGCGTGGTGCAGTTCATCAAGGGCAGCTTCTCCACGGGGGAGGAGGCCTTCTTCCGTCGTTTCGACGACGCGGTGGAGTATCACGTCATGGGCGAGGGCTACACCTGGGAAACGCAGGACCGCGCGCGCGACATCGCCGCGGCAAGTGCGGCGTGGGACGTGGCCGCGCGCATGATGGCCGATCCTGCTTATGACTTCGTGCTCCTGGACGAGTTGAACATCGCGCTGACGAAGGAGTACGTCGCGCTGGATGCGGTGCTCGCCGCGCTGGCCTCGCGACCGGAACGACAACACGTGGTCATCACCGGGCGCGGCGCGCCGCAGGCGCTGATCGACGCGGCCGATACGGTCACCGAGATGCGCGTGGTCAAGCATGCGTTCAAGGCCGGCATCAAGGCGCAGCACGGAATCGAGCTGTGACCATGGACGCGCGCCGCTGCCCTGCGCTGCTGGTATCCGCGCCTGCCTCGGGGCAGGGCAAGACCAGTGTGACGGCCGCGCTCGCGCGCTGGCACGCGCGTCAAGGGCGACGCGTGCGTGTGTTCAAGACGGGGCCCGATTTCCTCGACCCGATGATCCTGGAGCGTGCAAGCGGTGCGCCGGCGTACCAGCTCGATCTGTGGATGACCGGCGAGGCGGATGTGCGCGCGCGGCTGCATGCCGCGGCCGGCGAAGCCGACTTGATCCTCGTCGAAGGCGTGATGGGTCTCTTCGATGGCGCGCCGTCGAGCGCGGATCTCGCGCAGACGTTGGGATTGCCCGTGCTCGCGGTGATCGACGGCTCGGCGATGGCGCAAACCTTCGGCGCGCTGGCCGTGGGGCTGGCACGGTATCGCGAAGGCCTGGCGATGTACGGCGTCGCAGCCAACCGCATCGGTAGCGCGCACCACGCGAAGCTGCTGCGCGAGAGCCTTTCGCCTGAACTGCAATGGCTCGGCGCGCTGCCGCGCGATGCGCAACTCGCGTTGCCCGAGCGTCACCTGGGCCTGGTATCGGCCGGCGAACTGTCCGATCTCGATGGACTTCTGGATGCGCTGGCCGACGCATGGCAGCTCCACGCGTCGACCGAGCTGCCGCCCGAGGTCGCCTTCGCGCCGGCGCGCACGAATGACGTGCATGCGAACCTGCATGGCGTGCGCATCGCCGTGGCGCGCGATGCCGCGTTCTGTTTCTTTTACCCCGCCAACCTCGACCTGCTTCGCCAGGCCGGCGCGGAGCTGCACTTCTTCTCGCCATTGGCAGGCGACGCGCTGCCCGACTGCGATGCGGCATGGTTGCCCGGCGGCTACCCGGAACTGCACCTGCAAACGCTGTCGCAGCGCACCGACCTGCACGCGGCACTGCGTGCACATCGCGACGCAGGCAAACCGCTGCTGGCCGAGTGCGGCGGCATGCTGTTCGCGCTGGATTCGCTGACCGATCGCGACGGCGCGCAGGCACCGATGGCCGGACTCCTGCGCGGCCATGCCGTGATGCAGCCGCGCCTGGCCGCGCTGGGGCTGCAGTCGGTCGCGCTGCCGGAAGGGACGCTGCGCGGGCACACCTTCCACTATGCGAAGGCGAACATCGAATCGCCGGCGCTGGCATCGGCGATCAACCCGAACGGCGGCCCCAGCATCGAGGCGGTCTATCGCGATGCGCGCATGACGGCCAGCTTCGTGCATTTCTACTTCCCGTCCGACCCGGTCGCGGCCACGCGGTTGTTCCTGCCATGAGCACGGCGCTGGCGATGCTGGCGGGCATGGCGCTGGACGCGCTGCTGGGCGAGCCGCGGCGCGCGCATCCGCTGGTCGCGTTCGGACGCATCGCCATGGGCATCGAACGACGCATCCATCGCAACCGCCGCCTGGCCGGCGTCATCGGCTGGAGCATCGCCGTGCTGCCGTTCGTGGCGATCGCCGCGCTGATCGTGCAGGCACTGGCTGCGTGGTCGGCAACGGCGTCGTGGCTGTTCGCGGCGTGTGCACTGTACCTAGCCGTTGGACATCGCAGTCTGGGCGAGCATGCGCGCGCGGTTGAAGCCGCGTTGCGCGAGGGGGATCTGGATGCCGCACGTCAAGCGGTGGGGCGGATGGTCAGCCGCGACACTGGCGCGCTCGACGCCTCGCAGGTCGCCGCCGCCGCCACCGAGTCGGTGCTGGAGAACGGCAGCGATGCGGTGTTCGGGGCGCTGTTCTGGTTCGCGCTGCTGGGCGCGCCGGGTGTCGTGCTTTACCGGTTGTCGAACACGCTGGATGCGATGTGGGGCTATCGCACGCCGCGTTTCGAACGTTATGGCTGGGCGGCTGCACGCATCGACGATGCGCTGAACTACGTGCCCGCGCGGCTGACCGCACTCACCTACGCGCTGCTCGGCCATGCCGCCGCCGCATTGCGCTGTTGGCGCACGCAGGCGCCGCAGTGGGACAGTCCGAACGCCGGCCCGGTGATGGCCGCCGGCGCAGGCGCGCTGCGGGTGCGCCTGGGCGGACCGGCGCCGTATCACGGTGTCTGGGAATCGCGTCCCGCGCTCGGCGAAGGCGCGCTCGCGGACGCCGACGCCATCGCCGCCGCGCGACGCCTGGTTCGACGCGGCGTGGGGCTGTGGCTCGCGATGGCGACGGTGGCGGCCCTTGTTGCGGGAGACCTGCATGCTTGAACACGGTGGCCGCTTGCTGCGCGCGGCGCGAACTTACGACATCGCGCCTTCGGAATGGCTGGACCTGTCCACCGGCATCAGTCCGTTCGCCTGGCCCGTGCCCGAGGTTCCGGCATCGGCATGGCATCGGCTGCCCGAGGACGACGACGGATTGATCGAGACCGCGCGCGACTACTACGACGCGTCGCACCTGCTGCCCGTGGCGGGATCGCAGGCGGCGATCCAGGCCTTGCCGCGAATGCGTGCGCATTCGCGCGTCGGCGTCATCGCGCCCGGCTATGCCGAACACGCGCACGCATGGCGCGCGGCGGGGCACGAAGTGGAGACACTGGCGGCAGACGCGCTGCTGTCGGCGCACGAGCGCTTCGACGTCGTCGCGCTGATCCATCCCAACAATCCCGGCGGCGAACGCTTCGAACGCGCGACGCTGCTTGCGCTGCATTGCGCGTTGGCACCGCGCGGCGGCTGGCTGGTCGTCGACGAAGCTTTCCTCGATGCGACGCCGCACGACAGCCTGTGCGATGCGAGCGATCGCGAAGGACTGATCGTGTTGCGTTCGGTGGGCAAGTTCTTCGGCCTGGCCGGCGCGCGTGCAGGGTTCGTCTGCGCATCACCGGAGTTGATCGGGCGACTGCGCGAAACACTGGGCCCGTGGACGCTCTCCGGCCCCACGCGCTGGGCACTGCGCCATGCGCTCGCCGATCGCCCATGGCAGGCGACGCAGCGCGAGCGTCTTCTTGCCGCGGGCGAACGCCTGCGCCGCGTGCTGACCGACGCGGGCCTCGCGCCTACCGCCGGCTGCGCGTTCTTCCAGTGGCGGCGCGATCCGCGCGCGGCCGCATTGCACGAGGCGCTGGCACGGCGCGGCATTCTCACGCGACTGTTCGAGCAGCCTGCAAGCCTGCGCTTCGGGTTGCCGGCGGACGAGGCCGGTTTCGAGCGGCTCGCCTCGGGACTCGCGTCTGCATTGTCGGAGGACGCGGCATGAGCGCGCGCGTGCTGATGGTGCAGGGCTGCACGTCCGATGCGGGCAAGAGCACGCTGGTGGCCGCGCTGTGCCGATGGTTGCATCGGCAGGGCGTGCGCGTGGCGCCGTTCAAACCGCAGAACATGGCGCTCAATTCCGCAGTCACCGAGGACGGCGGCGAGATCGGCCGCGCGCAGGCCGTGCAGGCGCAGGCCTGCGGGCTGGCGCCGCATACCGATTTCAATCCGATCCTGCTCAAGCCCAACAGCGACACGGGCGCGCAGGTGATCGTGCATGGGCGCGCGGTGGCGAACCTCGACGCGCGCGGCTACCACGACTACAAGCGCATCGCGCGCGACGCGGTGCTCGCCTCGCACGCACGCCTGTGCGCGCAGTACGAAGCAGTGGTCGTGGAAGGCGCCGGCAGCCCCGCGGAGATCAACCTGCGCGACAACGACATCGCCAACATGGGCTATGCGGAGGCGGTGGATTGCCCCGTCATCCTGGTGGCGGACATCGACCGCGGCGGCGTCTTCGCGCACCTCGTCGGCACGCTCGCGCTGCTGAGCCCGAGCGAGCGCGCCCGCGTGCAAGGTTTCGTCATCAACCGCTTCCGCGGTGACCTGGCGCTGCTGCAGCCTGGACTGGACTGGCTGGTGCGCGAGACCGGCAAGCCCGTGTTCGGCGTGCTTCCCTATCTGCATGGGCTGCACCTGGAGGCCGAGGATGCGCTGCCGCCGTCGCGTCAGGCGCAACCAGGTGCGCGCCTGCGCATCGCCGTGCCTGCATTGCCGCGAATCAGCAACCACACCGATTTCGATGCGCTGCGCGCGCATCCACAGGTGGACGTGGTGTTTGTCGGGCCGGGTGAAGTTCCGCCACCGTGCGATCTGATCGTGCTGCCCGGCAGCAAGTCCACGCGCGCGGACCTGGCGTGGCTGCGCGCGGGCGGATGGCAGGCCGCAATCGCGCGGCACCTGCGCTACGGCGGCAAGGTGCTCGGGATCTGCGGTGGGCTACAGATGCTCGGACACGCGGTGCACGATCCGCATGGCATCGAAGGCGAGGCGGGATCGAGCGACGGCCTGGGCTGGCTCGATCTGCGCACCACCCTTGCGCCACACAAGCAGTTGCGCAGCGTGAGCGGCCGATTGCTGATCGGCGATGCGCGCGTGCGCGGTTACGAAATCCATTGTGGTGTCAGCGAGGGATCGGGCATGGCGCTGCCGTCGAGCCGGCTGGACGATGGGCGCATGGACGGTGCGATCTCGGCCGACGGGCAGGTGATGGGGACCTACCTGCACGGCGTGTTCGATCATCCCGAGGCACTCGCGGCGCTGCTGCGATGGGCCGGACTTCACGATGCCGTGGCGATCGACGTACAGGCGCTGCGCGAGACGTCGATCGAGCGGCTCGCCGACGCAGTGGCCGCACACCTGGATGGCGACGCACTGCGTGCGCTGCTGTGCGGAGCGACCTCATGCGCAGCCTGATCCTCGGTGGCGCGCGTTCGGGAAAGAGCGCGTTGGCCGAACGGCTTGCGTCGCAGTCAGGCCGCGAGGTGGTGTACGTCGCCACCGCGCAGGCTCACGACGCGGAGATGGCGGAGCGCATCGCTCATCACCGCGCGCGTCGGCCTGCGCATTGGCGCAGCGTCGAAGCGCCGCTCGCGCTCGCCGCGACGCTGCGCGAGCATGCGCATCCGCAGCGTTGCGTGCTCGTCGACTGCCTGACGTTGTGGATGAGCAACCTGCTCGGATCGGACGACGAGCAGCGTTTCGTCGCCGAGCGCGACGCGCTGCTGGAGGCGCTGCCTGCGTTGCCCGGCGAGATCGTGCTGGTGAGCAACGAGGTCGGGCTTGGCATCGTGCCGATGGGCGCGCTCACGCGGCGCTTCGTCGATGAAGCCGGACGTCTGCACCAGTCACTGGCCGCGCGTTGCGAGCGCGTGCTGTTCGTCGCGGCGGGACTGCCGCTCGCACTCAAGGGAAACATCGAATGATCGACGCATGGTGGACCATGCCGTGTCCGGTTCCGGACCCGTTCGCAGCGCATGCCGCGCGTGCGCGCCAGGACATGCTGACCAAGCCGCCCGGTTCGCTCGGCGTGCTGGAAGACGTCGCCGTGTGGTGGGCGCAGCGTCAGGGGACGGACCGACCCGGGATCGAACGCGTGTGGATCAGCGTGTTCGCGGCCGATCACGGCGTCGCAGCGGAGGGCGTGTCCGCGTTCCCGCAGGCCGTGACGGGCGAGATGGTGCGCAACTTCGCCGGCGGTGGCGCGGCGATCAGCGTGCTGGCGCGCCACCTGGGCGCGACGCTGGACGTCGTGCAACTGGGCACCGTGAACGATCCCGGCGAGATTCCCGGCGTGCATCGCGCGGTGATCGCGCCGTCCACGGCGAACTTCTGCGAAGCGCCGGCGATGACGCAGGCGCAGCTGGCCGAGGCGATGCGGATCGGCGCCGAGCGCGTGGCGCTGGCGCTGGATGCGGACGCGGACCTGTTCATCGGCGGCGAGATGGGAATCGCCAACACGACGGCCGCCACGGCGCTGGCGTGCGCGCTGCTCGGCGTAGCGCCTGAAGACATGGTCGGCGCAGGAACGGGACTGGACGCGGCCGGCATCGCGCGCAAATGCGACGTGGTGCAGCGTGCGCTGCTGTGCAACTCGCATGCGGACACGCCGCTGGAGCGGCTGCGCTGCCTGGGCGGCTTCGAGATCGCCGCGCTCGCGGGCGCCTGCATCGCAGCCGCGCAGGCGCGCATTCCGGTGCTGGTGGACGGCTTCATCGTCACCGTGGCCGCGCTGGCGGCGATGCGTTTGAATCCGGGCGTATGCGACTGGCTGTGCTTCTCGCACAAGTCGCGCGAGCGCGGTCATGCGCGCGTGCTGGAGGCGATGCAGGCGCAGCCGCTGCTCGATGTCGGCATGCGCCTTGGCGAGGCCAGTGGCGCCGCCGTGACGGTGCCGTTGCTGCGGATGGCGTGCGCGCTGCATCGCGAGATGGCGACGTTCGAGCAGGCTGGGGTGTCGCAGGCATGAGCGGGCCGGCGCACATCGAACTGCTGCGCCACGGCGACACCGGGCAGCGCAGCTATCGCGGGCAGTTGGACGATCCGCTGAGCGAGCTGGGCTGGACGCAGTTGCGTGAGGCCGTGGCGGGCGGAGACTGGTCGCTGATCGTGTCCTCGCCGCTGCAACGCTGTGCGGTGTTCGCGCGCGAACTGGCGCAGGCGCGCGGGATGACGATGCGCATCGATGCGCGCCTGGCCGAGTACCACTTCGGGCAGTGGCAGGGCGTGCCGATCGAAACGCTCGCGGACGAGCAGGGCGATGCGCTGGGCCGCTTCTGGGCCGATCCGGTCGCCAATCCTCCGCCCGGGGGCGAGACGTTCGCGCAGTTCCGTGAGCGCCTGTCGAGCGCGATGGACGAGATCGTACGGACATCGGCGGGACGACGCGTGCTCGTCGTCACCCACGGTGGCGCGATCCGGCTGCTGCGTTGCGTGGTCGAGCAGCGCAGCTTCGGCGACATGGCCGGCATCGACGTGCCGCATGCATCGCTGCATCCGCTGGCGTGGACGGGCGGCGAACGGTGAACGGGCTGCTGGTCGCGCTGGGGTTCCTGACGCGCATCCCGGTGCCGATCAAGGTGTTCGACGATGCGCAGGCACGAGTGCGATCGCTGGCCTGGTATCCGCTGGTCGGAGCGCTTATCGGCGCAGTTCTGTGCGCGCTCGCTTGGGCCTTGCCTGCGGATAAGCCGTTGCTGTGCGCGGCACTGCTGCTGGTCGCATGGGTCGCGCTGACGGGCGCATTGCATCTGGATGGACTGGCCGACAGCGCGGACGCGTGGATCGGCGGCATGGCAGGCACGTGGGACGAACGCCGTGCGCGCACGCTCGAGATCATGAAGGACCCCCGCAGCGGGCCGGCCGGCGTCACCGCGCTCGTGCTGCTGTTGCTGTTGAAGTTCGCTGCGCTGGCAAGCATCGCGCCGAGCGCATGGGCATCGTTGTGGATCGCGCCGCTGCTCGCGCGCATGGCGGTGACGGCAGCATTCATCGGTACGCCCTATGTGCGCAGCGGCGGCTTGGGCACGGGGCTGGCGGAGGCGCCGCGCGTCGCGTGCGCACTGGCATTGCTGCTGGGTGCGACGGCGTGCGCGCTGGCAGGATGGCGCGGCGCGATCGCGCTGGCGTGCGCCGTAGTGGTGTTCGTGATGTGGCGGCGCGCGTGCATGCGCCGCCTGGGCGGCATCACCGGCGATACCGCAGGCGCGCTGGTGGAACTGGTCGAAGCGTCGGTGCTGGTCGGCTTGGCGCTGTATTCCGGCACGTGAGGGCCGCGGAAGGAGTGCCCATGCGCTGAGGCCCTGGGTCCCGGCCTTCGCCGGGATGACGACGGCTCCGGATCAGCCGGAATCGCGCTCGCCGCCCATCGCGTCCAAGCGCGCTTCCAGTTCGGCCACGCGTTGCTCCAGTTGGGCAATGCGGTCGTCGGTCGACGTCCTGCGTTCGCTCGATGGCGCGGATTCGACGATGTCCGGCTCGCCGCTGAGCAGGTGCGCGAAACGCTCGCCGCGCTGTCCCGGTTGGCGGGGCAGGGCGACGACCAGCGCAGTCGCACGTTGCGCGAGGCGTTCCAGCGCGTATTGCACGTCCTCGGCGTTCTCGAACTTCGCCAGCCGCTCGCTGCGTGCGAGCAGTTCGTGTGCCGTCTGCGCGCCCCGCAGCATCAGCAGTGTCAGAAGTGCGGTCTGCGGCCGGGTCAGGCCCAGCACCGCTTCGAGGCGGTGCGAATAGCGTTCGGCGCGTGCGGTGTGCTGCGACTTGACCCAGCCGCGCGTTTCAAGCCGCCGCAGGGCATTGCCGACTTCGCCGGGTTCCAGTTCCATCGTCGGCTCGCGCGCGGTCTTCTGGTTGCAGGCCAACACGATCGCGTTGAGCGTGAGCGGGTAAGTGTCCGGCGTCGTCGCTTCCTTCTCGAACAGACAGGCGACGATGCGTGCTTCCACCGGGGTGAGTTGTGCAGTGGTTTCGTTCATGGCGATTTACTCACGCCGTGGCCGGCGGCAGGTGCTTTGATCCGCGATAGACCGGCGTAGCCATCACCATTTCGGCGAGGCTGTGGGCGAGTTCGCGTTCGGCCATCACTGCGCCATCGGCGCCGTGCTGGAGCAGGTGTTTCACTTCCGCATCGCTGTGCGCGCGCGCGACGATCGTGAGCGCCGGGTTGATCTCGCGCAGCTTGGCGATGATCTCGCCCGCCTCCAGCGCATTGGGAATCGCGACCATCACCGTGTGCGCGCGTTCCGGCGCGGCCTCGCGCAGCACGCGCTCGTTGGCGGCGTTGCCGCGGATCGCGGGAATGCCGGCGGCGCGCGCGCGATTGACCAGGTCTTCCTCGCCGTCGATCACCACCAGGCCCACGCCGCGATCGGTGAGCAGCCGGCCCAGCTCGCTGCCGACGCGGCCGTAGCCGATCTGGATGACGTGGTTGTGCAGGTCCGGCGGGATCGGCGGATACATGTGTTCGTCCGGTGCGGGCGTGCGCGCCGTCTCGTCGCGTGCTTCGCGCCGGTCGAGCCAGGCGAACAGCAGCGGATTGACGATGATCGACAGCAGCGCGCCGGCGAGGATCAGGTCCTGGCCTTCCTTCGGCAGGATTTCCAGCTGCAGTCCCAGGCCCGCGAGGATGAAGGAGAACTCGCCGATCTGCGCCAGGCTGGTGGAAATCAGCAGCGCGGTGTTGTTGGGCTTGCCGAACATGCGCACGATCGCGTACGCGGCGACCGACTTGCCGAAGACGATGATGAAGAACGTCGCCAGCACCTGCAGCGGGCGCTCGACCAGGATCATCGGGTCGAACAGCATGCCCACCGAGACGAAGAACAGCACCGCGAAGGCATCGCGCAGCGGCAGTGTTTCGGCCGCGGCCTGGTGGCTGAACTCGGACTCGTTGAGCAGCATGCCGGCGAAGAACGCGCCCAGTGCGAAGGACACGCCGAACATCGCCGCCGAACCGAACGCCACGCCCAGCGCGATGGCGAGCACGCACAGCGTGAACAGTTCGCGCGAACCGGTGCCGGCCACGCGTTCCAGGATCCAGGGGATGACGCGGCGGCCGACGATCAGCATCACCGCGATGAAGCCGCCCACCTTGGCGAGCGTCTTGAACAAGGCTTCCCACACTTCCACCGCGTCGGTCTCGCCACCGCGGAGCAAGCCCGCCAGCGCCGGCAGCAGCACCAGCGCCAGCACCATCGCCAGATCCTCGACGATCAGCCAGCCCACCGCGATGCGGCCGCGGGCGGTCTCGACCAGTCGACGTTCTTCCAGCGCACGCAGCAGCACCACGGTGCTCGCCACCGACAGCGACAAGCCGAACACCAGTCCCGCGCCATGCGACCAGCCCAGCAGCAGCGCCATGCCCCAGCCCAGGGCCGTCGCCAATGCGATCTGCGCGATGGCGCCGGGCAGGGCGATCGCTTTCACGTCGAGCAGGTCGCGCAGGGAGAAGTGCAGGCCCACGCCGAACATCAGCAGGATCACGCCGATTTCGGCGAGCTGGGGTGCGAGTGTCTGGTCGCCGACGAAGCCGGGAGTGAACGGTCCGGCGATGACGCCGGCCAGCAAATAGCCCACCAGGGGCGACAGGCGCAGCTTCTGCGCCAATGCGCCGAAGATGAAGGCCAGGACGAATCCGGCCACGAGGATCGCGATCAGGGACGTGTGATGCATCGGCTCTCCAGAGGGTGATCCTGTTCAGGATGTGGGCGGGGGGCCGTCGATGCAACCCGGGATTGAGCGCGCGGTTGCGAGCGCCAGATTGCGTCAAACCACGTAAACCGGCGGTCAGCAGCCGCGCGGCGGCCCGGTTCGAGCGGGCCAACGGCTAGACTACGCGACCCGGATCCAGCCCGGATCCGCCGTTTCCATGGTTTCACCGTGATCTCCTTCCGCAATTTCGCCCTGCGCCGGGGCGAGCGCCTGCTGCTGTCCAACGTCGACCTCTCCCTGCACGCCGGCTGGCGCGTGGGCGTGATCGGGCGCAACGGCACCGGCAAGTCGTCGCTGTTCGCCGCCCTGCAGGGCCATGTCGAGGCCGACAAGGGCGACATCGACATCCCCGCGCGCGTGCGCATCGCCAGCGTCGCGCAGGAGACTCCCGCGCTGGACGATCCGGCGCTGGACTTCGTCCTCTCCGGCGATGCCGCGGTGTACGCGGCGATCGTCAAGGAGCGCGACGCGATGGCGCGCGAGGACTGGGAGGCGGTCGCCGATGCGCACCATCTGCTGGAGGAGCTCGGCGGCTACGATGCCACCGCGCGCGCCGGCAAGCTGCTGCACGGGCTGGGCTTCACGCCCGACACGCACGAGCGCGCGGTGAAGGAATTCTCCGGCGGCTGGCGCGTGCGCCTGAACCTGGCGCGTGCGCTGATGACGCCGTCGGATCTGCTGCTGCTCGACGAACCGACCAACCACCTCGACCTCGACGCCGTGCTGTGGCTGGAGCAGTGGCTGCTGAAGTACCCGGGCACGCTGCTGCTGATCTCGCACGATCGCGAGTTCCTCGACGAGATCACCACGCACACGCTCCACCTGCACGACGGCAAGGGCAAGCTCTACACGGGCGATTACACCGCCTTCGAGCGCCAGCGCGCCGAGCACCTGCGCCTGCAGCAGATCACCCACGAAAAGGTGCAGGCCGAGCGCGCCCACCTGCAAAGCTTCATCGACCGCTTCAGCGCCAGCGCGGCCAAGGCCAAGCAGGCGCAGTCGCGCGTCAAGCGCCTGGCCAAGATGGCCAACACCGAAGCCGTGCGCGTGGAGCGTGCGTTGCGGATCGAGTTCCCGGCGCCGGCAAAGTTGCCGCACGCGTTGCTGCGCGTGACGCATGCCGATTGCGGTTACGGCGATCACACCGTGCTGCACCAGATCGGCTTCATCCTCGAAGCCGGCGATCGTGTGGCACTGCTGGGGCCCAATGGTGCGGGCAAGTCGACGCTGGTGAAGTCGCTGGTCGGCGAATTGCCGCTGCTCAGCGGCGAGCGCGGCGGCCATCCGGACCTGCGCATCGGCTACTTCGCCCAGCACACGGTGGAATCGCTGCAGGAAGGCCGCACGCCCATCGACCACCTGGCCGACATCGCGCCGGGCGTGGCGACGCAGCAGCTGCGCGACTTCCTGGGCAAGTGGAATTTCCCGGGCGACCGTGCGTTCGAGTCGGTGGACGCGTTCTCCGGCGGCGAGCGCGCGCGGTTGGCGCTGGCGCTGATCGCCTGGCTCAAGCCCAACGTGCTGCTGCTCGACGAACCGACGAACCACCTCGACCTGGACATGCGCGAAGCGCTGGCCGAGGCGCTGGCGAGTTTCGACGGCGCGATCGTGCTGGTTTCGCACGATCGCCATCTCATCGGCCTGGTGTGCGAGACGTTCTGGCGCGTGGCCGATGGCGTCGCGCAGCCGTTCGACGGCGACCTCGACGCTTATGCGGTGTGGCTGCGCACGCGCGACAGCGCGGCCGAGCGGCCGAAGGCGCCGGTCGCCGCTGCGCCCGCAGCGAAGACGGTCGCAAAGGCTCCCAAGGTCAACGCGCACAAGCTGGCGCAGGCCGAGGCGCGCGTCGCCGAGCTGGAATCGAAGCTGCACACGCTGGACATGGATCTGGCCGATCCGGATCGCTATGCCGGCGGTGGCACCGATGCGGCGGCGCTGTCGAAGCAGCGCGATCAGGTGGCTGCGCAGCTGGCCGATGCGGAAGAGGCGTTGCTGGCGTTGTACGGCTGAGCGGCTTTCGCGCTGCTGCTTCGTTCTGCGTTCATCGCGACAGTTTGCCCTCACCCCAACCCCTCTCCCGCCAGCGGGAGAGGGGCTTTGATTTCGTTTGACGCTCCCGCGGCGGGAGAGTGACAAGCTCCCTTGTCCCGCTTGCGGGATGACGGCGCTCTTCGCAGTACGCCTACGCCACTTCGACCGTCCGCTCCATCCGTTCGCCGAGCACCGCACGGCCTTCGATCGCCACCGCCACCGGCTCGCCGTCGTCGACAGTGACCGTGACGTCCATGAAGCCACCGCGTCCTTCGCCGGTGCGCTGGCGCGCGCGGAATCGCACTTCGCCGTTTCGCGTGTCGATCAGCCCGTGTTTCACCAGCCACGCGCCCATCGGACCGTTCGCGTTGCCGGTCACCGGATCCTCGTGGATGCCGATGCCCGGCGCGAACATGCGCCCGTGCGTCAACGCGTCGCCGCCGTCTTCGGAATCGAGCGTGAAGACGAAGTAGCCCCGGGAGCCCGTGCGCTCGTCCAGTGCGGCCAGGCGCGTCATGTCCGGCCGCAGCGCATGCAGGCGCGCGCGGCTTCGGATCGGAATCATCAATTTGCCGTGGCCGGTGCTGACGAACTGCACCGGACCGCGCCGATCGAACTCGTCCAGAGCGAGACCGAGCGCGAGGGCAAGTTCGTGCACCAGGTCCGGCGACAGCGGCTGGCTGAACGTCGGCGGATTCTGCTGTATGCGCACGACGATCCCATCCGCGTCGCGGCGCGTTTCCACCGACTGCACACCCGCGCCGGTGAGCTGCCGGCGCACGCCGGGCGCCGCGCCTTCCAGCGCCAGCGCGAAATGCGCGCCGACCGTCGCGTGGCCGCACACGGGCACTTCGGTCGTGGGCGTGAAGTAGCGGATGTGCAGGTCGTGCCCGGAGTCGCGCGCGGGCAGGACGAAGGCGGTCTCCGAATGGCCCAGTTCGGCCGCGATGGCCTGCATCCGGGCTTCGTCCAGGCCGGCGGCGTTGGTGACGACGCCAGCGGCGTTGCCTTCGCCGGGATGCGTGGTGAATGCGTCGATGCGGTACAGGCGCAGCGGTTCCATTGCGTGATCCGACGTGGGGGGATCCGCAGTGTAGGGCGCGTGTGCGGCGGAACTCGCGCGTGAGCCAGAATCACAGTGTTTCGCCGCAGGAAGTGCGCGCGAGGAGTCCGTGAGCGGACCTGCCCATGGCGGATCTGCGGGCCGCGCGTCGGCCGATCCGGCCGCCGGCAAGGCCCGATGACCTTGAAAATCGAGCATTCGCCGCCAAAATGCCCGCCTGACTTTCGCAATGTCCGCGGTGCCATGCCGATCTATGCCTTCGAGTGCGCCGCCTGCGGCCACACCTTCGACCGTCTGCAGAAGCTGTCGGACGCCGATCCGGCGCAGTGCCCGGCCTGCGGCGAGCCGCAGGTGCGCCGCCAGCTGACCGCGCCGCAGTTCCGCCTCGCCGGCGGCGGCTGGTACGAGACCGACTTCAAGAAGGACGGCGACAAGAAGCGCAACCTGGCGGGCGAGGGCGGCTCGGGGTCCGCCGCCGGCGGGAGCAAGCCCGCCGAATCCAAGCCCGCCGAAGCCAAGCCGGCCGAGAAGAAGCCCGACCCGCCGGCCAAGGCCTGACGGGGCCGGGCGCCACGCCCGCATCCGCCGGCGCCCGACCGCCGGTCGCGCATGGGCCAACGCCCGCGGCTGCCGCTAAAATGCACGGTTCTCCGGCCCCGCGCCGGACCGTTGCGATCCACTGGAGCCCCCATGCGTACCCATTTCTGCGGCCTCGTCGACGAGGCCCTGATCGGCCAGACCGTCACCCTTTGCGGCTGGGCCGACGTCGCCCGCAACCTCGGCGGCCTGTGCTTCATCGACCTGCGCGACCACGAGGGCATCGTGCAGATCGTGGCCGAGCCGACCACGGACGCGGCGCTGGGCGCGGGCGAGGCCAACGCGGCCGTCATCGCGACCGCGGCGAACGTGGGTTACGAGGACTGCCTGCGCGTCACCGGCGTGGTGCGCAAGCGTGAGTCGGTCAACAACAAGATCCGGACCGGCCAGGTCGAAGTCGTCGCGACCCGGATCGAGGTGCTGAACAAGGCCGAGCCGCTGCCGTTCCACGCCCACGAGAACGCGGGCGAGGACATCCGCCTGAAGTACCGCTACCTGGACCTGCGCCGCCCCGAGATGCAGCAGATGATGCGCACGCGCATCAAGCTGGTGCAGGCGCTGCGTCGCTACCTGGATTCGCGCGGCTTCCAGGACATCGAGACGCCGATCCTGACCAAGGCGACGCCGGAAGGCGCGCGCGACTTCCTTGTGCCGGCGCGCATGCATCCGGGCGAGTTCTACGCGCTGCCGCAGTCGCCGCAGCTGTTCAAGCAGATCCTGATGATGGCGGGCTTCGATCGCTACTATCAGATCGCGCGCTGCTTCCGCGACGAAGCGCTTCGCGCCGACCGCCAGCTCGAGTTCACCCAGCTCGACATGGAGTTCGCGTGGGTGTCCGAGCGCGACGTGCAGGATCTGGTGGAAGAAATGATCCGCGCCGTGTTCCGCGAAGTGATGGACGTCGAGCTGGCGGCGCAGTTCCCGCGCATGACCTACGCCGAAGCGATGCGTCGCTACGGTTCGGACAAGCCGGACCTGCGCATCGCGCTGGAGTTCACCGACATTGCCGAGCTCGTCAAGAACTGCGAGTTCAAGGTCTTCACCGACTGGGCCAACCACGAGGACGGCCGCGTGGTCGCGCTGCGCGTTCCGGGCGCCTCGACGTTGAGCCGCAAGCAGATCGACGACTACGCCGCGCACGCCGCCAAGTACGGCGCCAAGGGCCTGGCGTGGATGAAGATCGAGGACGCCGCCAAGGGCCGCGAGGGCGTCAATTCGCCGATCGCCAAGTTCCTCGACGACGCGACGCTGGCCGCCATCGTGCAGGCCACCGGCGCCACGACGGGCGATGC
Source organism: Lysobacter sp. MMG2 (assembly GCF_016735495.2). GTDB lineage: Bacteria > Pseudomonadota > Gammaproteobacteria > Xanthomonadales > Xanthomonadaceae > Lysobacter_J. The sequence continues at coordinate 1,126,763 of NZ_JAERQY020000001.1, read as the reverse complement.
GATCTTCTTCGGCGCGGCCACGTACAAGTCCGCCAGCGATTTCATGGGCGCGCTGCGCCTGAAGCTCGGCAAGGACCTGGGCCTGGTCGCGGAAGGCTGGGCGCCGCTGTGGGTCACCGACTTCCCGATGTTCGAGTGGGACGAGGAAGAAGGCCGCTACGTCGCGCTGCATCACCCGTTCACCGCGCCGGCGGTCGATTCGATCGACGACCTGCGCGCCAACGCGAAGACCGCCGTGTCGCGCGGCTACGACATGGTGCTCAACGGCAACGAGATCGGCGGCGGTTCGATCCGCATCCATAACTCGCAGATGCAGAGCGCGGTGTTCGAATTGCTCGGCATCGGCGCGGAAGAGGCGGAAGGCAAGTTCGGCTTCCTGCTCGACGCGCTGCGCTTCGGCGCGCCGCCGCACGGCGGCATCGCCTTCGGCATCGACCGCATCGCCGCGCTGATGGCGGGCACCGAGTCGATCCGCGACGTCATCGCGTTCCCCAAGACCACCACTGCGCAGTGCCTGATGACCGGCGCCCCGTCGCCGGTGCCGGACGTCCAGCTGGCGGAAGTGCACATCCAGGTTCGACCCAAAGAAGGGAAGTAAAACGAAATGACTGAAGTGGCTTTTGATCTCGAGTGGGAATTGCTGGGCGAGACCGGTTCGTCCGAAGGTGCAGGCCTGGTGACCGAGCGCGCGCAGGTGTTCGGCGGCTGGCTGGTGCGCACGCGCACGACCGGCGGGCAGGTGTCGATGGCGTTCGTGGCCGACGACCAGTTCCGCTGGGACGGTGAGGATTTCGGCGACGAGTACGAGGAAGAGGACGAAGACGCCGAAGAGGACGAGGAAGACGAGGACGAAGAGTCCGAGGAAGACGAAGAGGACGAGAAGTAAGCATGCAGCTGCGCCGCGCGACGTCTGCCGATGCCGACGTGCTTTCGGTGCTGTCCGCGGCATGCTTCACCGAAACCTTCGGCCATCTGTACCCGCCGGAGGATCTGCGTCACTTCCTGCACGAGGCCTATTCCGTTGCGGAATGGGCCTCGCTGCTTTCCGATGAGGCGTATGCGACCTGGCTGCTGGAGGTCGACGGCGTGGCGGTCGGCTATGCGACGGCCGGCGCCTGCGCATTGCCGCACGACGACGTGCAACCCGGCGACGGCGAGCTCAAGCGCCTGTACGTGCTGCGCGAACACCACAACGGTGGCTGGGGCTCGCGCCTGTTCGATGCGGCGCAGGCGTGGCTGCTGCGCGACGGACCGCGCACGCTGTGGATCGGCGTGTGGAGCGAAAACCTGGGTGCGCAGCGGTTCTATGCCCGGCACGGGTTCGAGCGGGTGGGGGACTACGACTTCGTGGTCGGGAGCACCCGGGACCACGAATTCATCCTGCGCAGGGCGGCGGCTGTCGACTAGCGCCTTCGGCTGGTAGACCTTTCAGCTGTCATCCCCGCGAAGGCGGGGATCCAAGGCGGCCGGCATCACGCTCTCCGGAAGCCGGAATGGCGGTGGGTCGTTGGGTTCCCGCCTTCGCGGGAACGACGGCAATGGGACTGACTTCGGGCACCATGCCGGCATGACCGATCCCTCCGACACCCGCCGCGTCGTCCTGCTCCACGGCCTGTGGATGCCGCGCCTGTCGATGCACTGGGTGGCGCGGCGGCTCCGTGCGGAAGGCTATGAGCCCGACTTCTTCGGCTACGCGACCATCGCCGGCGGCCCCGATGCGGCACTGCCGCGGCTGGCCGAGCGCCTGCGCGGGCGCCCGGCGCATCTGCTGGCCCACAGCCTGGGCGGGCTGGTCGCCCTGAGCACGCTGGAATCCCACCCTGACCTGCCCGTCGCCCGCGTCGTGTGCCTGGGCTCGCCCCTGTGCGGAAGCGCGGCCGCGCAAACCCTCGCGGCCCAGGCCTGGAGCGCGCCTTACCTGGGCCGGAGTGCCCGCTTGCTCCGCCAGGGCTGCCCGGTGTGGAACGGGCCGGCCGCCATCGGCATGGTCGCCGGGCGCACGCCGCTGGGGCTGGGGCGCTATTTCGGCCGGTTCGAAGGCGAGAACGACGGCACCGTGGCGGTCGCCGAGACTCGCCTGCCCGGGTTGGCGGACCATGCCGTGATCCCGGTCAGCCACACCGGCCTGCTGTATTCGCCCGAGGTGGTCCGCCTGGCGGTGGGTTTCTTCCGCGACGGGCGCTTCCCGGTGCGCGGCAGCGGCGGTCCGATCGAGTAAAATTGTCGGCTTCGACACGTTTCAGCCGGAAGACTCCATGGGCAGAGGTCCCTCGATCGAAGCGCGCAAGAACGCGGTGGACGCGCAGCGCGGCAAGATCTTCACCAAGATCATTCGCGAGATCGGCGTGGCCGCCCGCGGCGGCGGCGGCGATCCGTCGGGCAATCCGCGCCTGCGCGCGGCGGTCGACAAGGCGCTGTCGGTCAACATGTCCAAGGACGTGATCGAGCGCGCCATCAAGAAGGCCACCGGCGAGCTGGAAGGCGTGGTGTACGAGGAGATCCGCTACGAGGGCTACGCCCCGGGCGGTGTCGCCGTGATCGTCGACTGCCTGACCGACAACAAGGTCCGCACCGTGGCCGATGTGCGCCACGCGTTCGGCAAGTTCGGCGGCAACCTGGGTACCGACGGCTCGGTCTCCTTCATGTTCAAGAAGGTCGGCGTGCTGTCGTTCGCCGCCGGGGCCAACGAAGAAAGGATCACCGAGGTCGCCATCGACGCAGGCGCCGACGACGTGGTCGTCTACGACGACGGCGCCATCGACGTGATCACCGCGCCGGACGCCTTCGCCAGCGTGAAGGCCGCCATGGACGCCGCGGGCCTGGCCGCCGACATCGCCGAAGTGACGATGCGCGCGGACAACGACATCGCCGTCGCCGGCGAGACCGCCCAGCAGGTGGTCAAGCTGCTGCGCTGGCTGGAAGACATGGACGACGTCCAGAACGTCTATTCGAACGCCGACCTCGACGAGGGCGCCTACGCCTGACCCTCGCGTCCGGTATAGGCTGACGACGTGATCCGCATCCTGGGCATCGATCCCGGCTCTCAGCGCACCGGCGTGGGCGTCATCGACGTCGCCGCCGACGGGCGCTGCACGTTCGTGCACGCGCAGGCGCTGAAGCTGCTGGACGCGGAGGACTTCCCGTCGCGCCTGGGCCTGCTCTGCGAGGGGCTGGAGGCGCTGCTGGACCAGTGGCAGCCGCATCAGGTGGCGATCGAGACGGTGTTCATGGACAAGTCGGCGACCTCCGCGCTGAAGCTGGGCCACGCCCGCGGCGCGGCACTGGCCACCGTCGTGCGGCGGCGCATCCCCATCAGCGAGTACGCGCCGCGGGTGATCAAGCAGTCGCTGGTCGGGCGCGGTGCGGCGGACAAGGACCAGGTCCAGCACATGGTGCGGCTGCTGCTGAACCTGCCCGAAGTGAAGCTGCAGGCCGACGCCGCCGACGCCCTTGCGGTGGCGCTCACCCACGCCCACATGAGCGCTACGTCGGCGCGAACCGGCCTGTCGACGGCGCTGCTGCGCAGGCGGGGGTCATGAGCTTCAAGAACGGGAACGGGGGGCGGAAACCCGGGAAGGCGACGCTTTCGCGCCGATGCGTTGCGTGCGCTCGCGGCGTTTCCTTCATTGTTTTCACTTCCGTGTTTCCGCTTCACCCAGGAGCGTTGCGATGATCGGCCGCCTCAAAGGCACCCTGGTTTTCAAGCAGCCGCCGTGGCTGGTCGTGGACGTGCATGGCGTCGGCTACGAGCTGGAAGCGCCGATGAGCACCTTCTACGACCTGCCGGACCTGGGGCGCGAGGTGTCGCTGTTCACGCATTACGCGCAGAAGGAAGACAGCGTGTCGCTGTACGGCTTCCTGCGCGAAGGCGAACGCAGGCTGTTCCGCGACGTGCAGAAGGTCTCCGGCATCGGCGCGAAGATCGCGCTGGCGGTCCTTTCCGGCGTTTCGGTAGACGAATTCGCACGGCTCGTCCAGGCCGGTGACATCACCGCGCTGACGCGCATCCCCGGCATCGGCAAGAAGACCGCCGAGCGCATGGTGGTGGAACTGCGCGATCGCGCGGCGGACCTCGCCGGCGCAGGCGCCACGCTCGCCTCACCGGGCGGCGCGGCCGATCCGCAGAGCGAGGCCGTCATCGCCCTGCAGCAGCTGGGCTACAAGCCCGCCGAGGCCGTGCGCATGGCGCGCGAAGCCGTGGCCGTCGGCGACGACGCTGCCACCATCATCCGCAAAGCGCTAAAGTCCGCGCTTCGTTGACCCGTGGCGCTTCGCGCCGCCCTTGTCGATTCCTATCCCATGTCCCTTCCCGCAACCGATTCGCGCAGCCACGGCCATGGCAAGCAGGGGCTGGCCGGCCTGGTCGTCGGCGCGATCGGCGTCGTCTTCGGCGACATCGGCACCAGCCCGCTGTACACGCTGAAGGAAGCGTTCTCGCCGCACTTCGCCCAGCAACTGGGCATGGTGGTGGACGAAGCGACCGTGCTGGGCATGCTATCGCTGGTGTTCTGGGCGCTGATGATCGTGGTCACCCTGAAGTACGTGACCATCATCATGCGTGCCGACAACCAGGGCGAAGGCGGCATCATGGCGCTGATGGCGCTGGCCCAGCGCACGCTGGCGAAGGGCTCGCGATCGGCCTACGTGGTGGGCATCCTGGGCATCTTCGGCGCGTCGCTGTTCTTCGGCGACAGCGTGATCACGCCGGCGATCACCGTGCTCGGCGCGGTCGAAGGCCTGGAAGTCGCCGCGCCCGGGCTGCATCGCTTCATCGTGCCGCTGGCCGTGGTCATTCTCGTGCTGGTGTTCTTCGCCCAGCGCTTCGGTACCGAGAAGGTCGGCCGCGTGTTCGGCCCGGTGATGCTGGTGTGGTTCTTCTCGCTGGCGGCGATCGGCATCTACAACATCGTCAAGGCGCCGGCCGTGATCCAGGCGCTCAATCCGTGGTGGGGCATGCAGTTCTTCATGTCGCACGGCCTCCTGTCGGTGATGATCCTGGGCGTGGTGGTGCTGGCCGTCACCGGCGGCGAGGCGCTGTACGCGGACATGGGCCATTTCGGCGCCCGGCCGATCCGCCACGGCTGGTACTTCATGGTGCTGCCGTGCCTGACGCTGAATTATCTGGGGCAGGGCGCCTTCGTGCTCGCGCATCCGGAGGCGGTGAAGAACCCGTTCTTCGAAGCCGTTCCACCGTGGGCGCTGTATCCGATGATCGTGCTGGCGACCATGGCGGCGGTGATCGCCTCGCAGGCGGTGATCACCGGCGCGTTCTCCGTGGCGCGGCAGGCGATGCAGCTGGGCTTCCTGCCGCGCATGCAGATCAAGCACACCTCGCACGAAACCATCGGTCAGATCTACGTGCCGGGCATCAACTGGCTGCTGATGGTAACGGTGCTGGTCGTGGTGCTGATGTTCCGCAGTTCCACCGCGCTGGCCACGGCCTACGGCATCTCGGTGTCGGCGACGATGCTGATCGACACGCTGCTGCTGGCGCTGGTCGCGCGCGCGCTGTGGCCGCGCTGGCGCACGTGGGTGCTGCCGCTGTGCTTGGTGTTCTTCATCGTCGATGTGGGCTTCGTGGTCGCCAACGGCGCGAAGTTCTTGGACGGCGCATGGTTCCCGCTGCTGCTGGGCGTGGTCGTGTTCACGCTGCTGCGTACCTGGCGTCGTGGCCGCGAGTTGCTGCACGACGAGGTGCGCAAGGAAGGCATCGGCCTGGACAGCTTCATCCCCGGCCTGATGCTCGCACCGCCGGTGCGCGTGCCGGGCACGGCGATCTTCATGACCGCCGACAAGGGCGTGGTGCCACACGCGCTGCTGCACAACCTCAAGCACAACAAGGTGCTGCACGAGCGCAACGTCTTCCTCACGGTGGAGACGCTGAACATCCCGTACGCGCCGAGGGAAAAGCGCCTGAAGATCGAGTCGATCGCCGGAGAGGACTTCTACCGCGTGCTGATCCGCTTCGGCTTCATGGAAGTCCCCGATGTCCCGCTCGCGCTGATGCGTTCCTGCGACGCCGGCGGCACCTATTTCGACCCGATGGACACCACGTACTTCGCCAGCCGCGAGACCGTGGTGGCCAGCCGTCACCGCGGCATGCCGATCTGGCGCGACCGGCTGTTCGCGTTCATGCACCGCAATGCGGCGCCGGCGACCGGGTTCTTCCGCATTCCGGGCAACCGGCTGGTGGAACTGGGCGCGCAGGTTGAGATCTGATGGGCGCCGGAGCGTGCCCCACGTCGCTGTGACCCACGCGCCGCGCGTGCGAACATAGGCGGATGAACGATCACCGCATCATCGCCGCCGGCGCCACGCGCGAGGACGAGGCCATCGAGGCCTCGATCCGCCCCAAGCGGCTGGACGAGTACCTCGGCCAGCAGCCGGTGCGCGAGCAGATGAAGATCTACATCGAGGCGGCCAAGGCGCGCGGCGAGGCGCTGGACCACGTGCTGATCTTCGGGCCGCCCGGCCTGGGCAAGACCACGCTGAGCCACGTCATCGCCAACGAACTGGGCGTGAACCTGCGCCAGACCTCCGGCCCTGTGATCGAAAAAGCCGGCGACCTGGCCGCGCTGCTGACCAACCTGCAGCCGCACGACGTGCTGTTCGTGGACGAGATCCACCGCATGTCGCCGGCGATCGAGGAAGTGCTCTATCCGGCGATGGAGGACTACCAGATCGACATCATGATCGGCGAGGGCCCGGCCGCGCGCTCGATCAAGCTCGATCTGCCTCCTTTCACCCTGATCGGTGCGACCACGCGCGCGGGCCTGCTGACGGCGCCGCTGCGCGACCGTTTCGGCATCGTGCAGCGCCTGGAGTTCTACAACGCCGAGGAGCTCACCCGGATCGTGCGGCGCTCGGCGAAGATCCTGGGCATCGCCTGCGAACCGGAGGGCGCGGCGGAGATCGCCAGGCGTTCGCGCGGCACGCCGCGCATCGCCAACCGTCTGCTGCGCCGCGTGCGTGACTTCGCACAGGTGCGCGCCGGCGGCGACATCACGCGCGAAGTGGCCGACGCGGCCATGGCGATGTTGAAAGTCGACCCGGAAGGCTTCGACGAACTCGATCGCCGCCTGCTTCACACCATCGTCGATTCCTTCGACGGCGGCCCGGTCGGCGTGGAATCGCTGGCCGCGGCGCTGAGCGAGGAGCGCGGCACGATCGAGGACGTGGTCGAGCCGTATCTGATCCAGCAGGGCTACCTGATCCGCACCGCACGCGGCCGCATGGCCACGCCGAAGGCGTATCGCCACATCGGCCTGAAGCCCAAGCCCGGCACGGGCGGTCTTTTCGAGGAACAGCCATGACGGGCGAGACGGTTTCGGCGACGTTCAGTTGGCCGACACGCGTCTATTGGGAAGATACGGACGCCGGTGGGGTGGTTTACCACGGGCGGTACGTGGCCTTCCTGGAGCGCGCACGGACCGAATGGATGCGCGCGGAGGGTCATGGCCAGGAGGCCCTGCGAAGCGAACACGATCTGGTGTTCGCGGTGCGCGCGATGCAGATCGACTTCCTCAAGCCGGCGCGACTGGACGATGCGCTGGCGGTGGAGGTCGAGCTGGTGGAATGCCGCCGCGCCAGCGCGGTGTTTGCACAGACGATTCGCCGCGGCGGCGATGTGCTGCTGACTGCGCAGGTGCGCGTGGCCGCGCTCGACGCCGCCGGGTTCCGCCCGCGCGGAATCCCGTCGCCGCTGCTGGAAGAGCTCAAGGCGCTCGAACGGCCGCGCTGACCGTACCACCCGACAAACAAGACACACGTTGCAGACAGTCCCGCTAGACGGGCACGGAGAACCAAGCATGACGCCACTGTTGACCGCGCTGCAGGCCACCTCGGTCGAAGCCCTGCCGGAAGACGCCGCCAACGCCGCAGGCGCTGCCGCGCAGGCCGTGACCGCCGGCGCCGCCGACGCCAACAGCCTCAATCTGCTGCAGCTGGTGCTGCATGCGAGCATCCCGGTCCAGCTGGTGATGCTGCTGCTGTTGTTCGGTTCGATCGCTTCGTGGGTCATCATCTTCCGCAAGAAGCGCGTGCTCGACCGTGCCGCGCGCGAGGCCGATCAGTTCGAAGAACGTTTCTGGTCCGGTGCCGAGCTGTCCAAGCTCTACGCCGGCGCGACCGAGCGCAACCGCGAGGTCAGCGGACTGGAAGCCATCTTCGAAGCCGGCTTCCGCGAATTCAGCCGCCTGCGCCAGCGCCGCGGCGCCGACAGCCGCATGCAACTGGAAGGCGCGCAGCGCGCCATGCGCGCCACGGGTTCGCGCGAGATCGATGGCCTGGAGCACAACCTGGAGTTCCTCGCCAACGTCGGCTCGATCAGCCCATACGTGGGCCTGTTCGGCACGGTGTGGGGCATCATGATTTCGTTCCAGGGTCTGGCGAACATGAAGGAGGCGACCATCGCCACCGTCGCGCCGGGCATCTCCGAAGCGCTGGTCGCGACTGCGATGGGCTTGTTCGCGGCCATCCCGGCGGTGTGGGCCTACAACCGCTTCGCCACCAAGGTCGAGCGCATGTCGGTCCGTTACGACGCCTTCTCCGAAGAGTTCTCCTCGATCCTGCAGCGCCAGGTCGACGAAACCTAGCGCGAGTCCGTCGCAAGAGCCCGCACGCCAATGTGCGGACTCTTACTCCGCACTGGCATCAGAAGCACCGGAACAGTAGAGGAAGGCCATGGCCGGGATCACCGCGCGCCGCCATCGCAAGCGCAAGCTCAAAGCCGAGATCAACGTCGTTCCGTACATCGACGTGATGCTCGTGCTGCTCATCATCTTCATGGTCACCGCGCCCCTGCTGAACCTGGGCGTGGACATCGACCTGCCGCAGTCCAACGCCAAGTCGATCCAGGAGAAGAAGGACCCGGTCATCGTCAGCGTCGATGCGCAAGGCCATTACTTCCTGACGGTGAAGTCCGGCAGCAACGAAGCCGTCGATGCGAAGGCGCTGGAAGCCAAGGTGCGCGCGATCGTCTCGCAGAATCCGGACGTGGCGGTGTTCGTGGCCGGTGACGCCAAGGCCAATTACCAGCGGGTGATGGACGCGCTGGTGCTCCTGCAGAGCGCCAACGTGAAGAAGGTCGGCCTGATGAGCCAACCCGACCAGGCCACCCAGGGCGGTCGCTGATGCGCGAGTCGCGCGCCGACACCACGCAGGCGATCGTCTGGGCGCTGCTGCTGCATGTGTTCCTGTTCGGACTGATGTTCATCGGTCTGTTTTGGACGCGTGCCACGGCGCCGGTGTCCGTGGCCGGCTCGCCGGTCTCGGCCGAGTTGATCGACGCCAACGCTCTGTCGCCGGCGATGCAGCGCACGCTGCGCAACCGGCCCAAGCCGATCGAAGACGTGCCGCCGCCGCCCGAACCCGAGGACACCGCGCCGCTTCCGCAGCCCTTGCCGGAGCCGGTGCCGCAGGATGCGGTCGCGCCGCCGCAGCAGCAGGCGCAGGACTTCATCCCGGTGCCCGACACCGAGAACCAGGAGGCGGTGGTCGAAACGCTGACCCCGACGCCGGCCGAGGAAAAGAAGGCGCAGGAACTCAAGCGCAAGCAGGAGCAGGTCGACCTGACCGAGCAGAAGCGCCAGCAGCAAGTCGAACAGCAGCGCCGCCTGGCCGAACAGCAGGACCAGGAGCGCCAGCAGAAGCTCGCCGACATCCGCAAGAAGCGCGAACAGGCCGCCCGCGAGGCCAATCTGGCCGAGCAGCGCCTGCGCCAGATCGCCGACGTCCGCGCCCGCCAGTCCTCGAGCGAGACCGCGCCCAGCACCGGTTCCAGCGACGCCAGCCCGCCCCCGGGCAACAACGGCGCCGACGCCGGCCTCAAGGCCCGCTACGCCGCGGCGCTCCAAGAGGCGATCCTCGCCAAATGGACGCGGCCGGAGACGGTGCCGGTCGGCGCGCGCTGTCGGCTGGTGATCCGCCAACTCCCGGGCGGGCAGGTGATGAGTGCGGAAGTGTCATCGCCCTGCGCCTACGATGAGCAGGGTCGCCGCTCGATCGAGGCGGCCGTGCTCAAGGCCCAGCCCTTGCCCTTCGCCGGCTTCGAGTCGGTGTTCGAACGCAATCTCACGCTGAACTTCACCGCCGAGGACCGCTGAGCGGTCCAGGCTTGGGTCCCGGTCGGCCCCGCTGGCCGGGAAGGAGTCGCGGGCAGGGTTCAGTTTTGAGCCGGCGTTCACCTGCCGGCGTTAACAATTACAAAGCTGAACGGATTGTCCCTGCGCCGATCCGCCCAACGAATGGATTGATGACTGGAGTGCCGATGAAACGATCCCTCGCCTGGCTGGCCTCGCTGCTTGCCCTCCTGCTGCCCCTGTCCGCCGCCGCCCAGCAAGGGTTGGAGATCGACATCGTCGGCGGCAACGCCGCGGCCTTGCCGATCGTCGTGGTGCCCATGCCCTACCAGGGCAGTGCCGCCGCGCCGCAGACGGACGTCGCCGAGGTGGTCACCGCCGACCTGGCGCGTTCGGGCCAGTTCCGCCCACTGCCGGTCAACGACATCACCGAGAAGCCCACCCGCGGCGGCGAGATCAATTACCCGACGTGGCGTGCGCTCAACCAGGACTACATCGTGGTGGGCCGCGTGCTCGACGCCGGCGCCGGCAGCTACCGCGTGGAGTACGAGCTGTTCGACGTGGCCAAGCAGCAGCGCCTGCTGGGTTTCGCACTGACCGCTCGCGCCAACGCGATGCGCGACGTCGCGCACCAGATCGCGGATGCGGTGTACGAGAAGATCACCGGCGTGCGTGGCGCGTTCTTTACCCGCATCGCCTACGTCACGGCCACCGGTACCGGTCGCGGTGCGCAGTACGCGCTGATGGTCGCCGACTCCGACGGCTTCAACCCGCAGACCGTGGTGCGCTCGCCCGAGCCGCTGCTGTCGCCGTCGTGGAGCCCGGACGGCAACCGCCTCGCGTACGTGAGCTTCGAAGGCGGCAGCTCGTCGATCTACATCCAGAACATCGCCACCGGTGCGCGTGAGCTGGTCGCCAAGTACCGGGGCATCAACGGTGCGCCGTCGTTCTCGCCGGACGGTCGCCGACTGGCGCTGACCCTCTCGCGCAGCGGCAATCCCGAGATCTATGTGATGGACCTGGGCAGCAAGGCACTGACGCAGCTGACCAACCACTTCTCCATCGACACCGAACCGACCTGGAGTGCCGACGGCGGCACGATCTACTTCACGTCTGACCGCGGTGGCCGTCCGCAGATCTATTCGGTTCCGTCCACCGGCGGCAGCGCCACCCGTGTGACCTTCCAGGGAAGCTACAACGCCAGCGCCAGCGTGTCGGCCGATGGCAAGAAGATCGCCACCGCCCAGGGCGCCGGCAACAACTACCGCATCGCCCTGATGGACAGCACGCTGGGCGCTGCGCGCTGGAGCACACTTTCGCCCGGTTCCCTCGACGAGTCGCCCAGCTTTGCACCTAACGGCGCAATGATCCTTTATGCTGCGCGCGAGGGCCGCCGGGGCGTGCTCTACGCCGTTTCGTCCGATGCCCGGGTGCGCCAGCGCCTGGTGCTTGCGGATGGGGACGTGCGTGAGCCCGCCTGGGGGCCGTTCCGTTTGCCGCGTTGATATGACGATAGCGGTGTATTGATTACAGCTGTTCGCCCCGAACTGTCCCCGATTTGACGAGGAAGAACCATGAATAACACGACTCGCATCCTGCTCGCCGCCGTGCTTTGCACCGCGGCCGTGGCCTGCTCCAAGAAGGTCAAGGAAACCCCTCCGACCGAAACCGCCCCGGCCCCGGCCCCCGTCGAGCAGCCTGCCACGTCGGGCGTCTACGGCCCGAACGATCTGGACACCGACGCTTGCCTGCGCCAGCGCGTGGTGTACTTCGACTTCGACCAGGACACCCTGCGTCCGGAGTTCCAGGCCATCGTCGGCTGCCATGCCAAGTACCTGCGTGACCGTCCGTCCTCGCGTATGACCCTCGAAGGTCACGCCGACGAGCGCGGCAGCCGCGAATACAACCTGGGCCTGGGCGAGCGCCGCGGCAATGCCGTGTCGTCGGCCATCCAGGCCAACGGTGGTTCGGGCAGCCAGATCACCGTGACCAGCTACGGCGAAGAGCGCCCGGTCTGCACCGACTCCAACGAGGACTGCTGGGCCAAGAACCGTCGCGTCGAGATCGTCTACACCGCCAAGTAAGCGTTGACGATGATCCGCAAGACCGTACTCGTCATGGCATTCGCGGCGACCTTCGTGGTCGCCGCGCCTGCTGTCGCCCAGCGCGCCAGCCTGGCCGACCGCGTGACTGTTCTCGAACAGCAGGCGGCTAACAACCAGGGCAACGTGGACCTGCTCAACCAGGTCTCGGCGCTGCGCAACGAGGTCCAGGCCCTGCGTTCGCAGGTCGAGGAGTTGCAGCAGCAGAATCAACAACTGCTGCAGAGTTCCAAGGCCCAGTACCTGGACCTGGACGGTCGCATCAACCGGTTGGAGAGTGGCGCGGTCGTCCCGCCCGCTCCCAACGCGGCCCCGGCGCCGGCGGGCAAGCCCGCCGCGCCGTCGGCCGCCGCCAAGGACCGCCCTCCGGCGGTCTACGGCGACAAGGGCGCGATCGCCAAGAGCGCCGACGAGCGCGTCGCCTACGACGCCGCGTTCAACGCCCTGAAGGCCGGCGACTACGTCGAATCGGCCCGCCTGTTCCAGGCCTTCATCGAGACCCACCCCGAGGGCGCCTACACGCCCAACGCGCTGTACTGGCTGGGCGAGAGCTACTACGTCACCCAGAACTACCAGATGGCGCAGGTGCAGTTCCAGTCGCTGCTGGACCGCTACCCGACCCACGACAAGGCCCCGGGCGCCATGCTCAAGATCGGCCTGTCGCAGTTCAACCAGAAGCAGGTCGAGGCCGCCGAGCGCACGCTCGCCGAGGTCTCCACGAAGTACCCCGGCACCGACGCCGCCCGCACCGCCAGCGACCGCCTCAACGCGATCCAGCTCGGCCGGCTGCGCTGATCCGCTAAAATGGCGGCATGAACGCCGTCCCCCTCGATGCGGCCGCCGCATCGCCCGACCGGCTGCGCATCACTGAAATCTTCCTGTCCCTGCAGGGCGAGGCCCGTGCTATCGGCTGGCCGACCGTCTTCGTGCGCCTGACCGGTTGTCCGCTGCGCTGCCAATACTGCGACACCGCCTACGCCTTCCACGGCGGGGAGTGGCGGCAGATCGACGACATCCTGGCCGAGGTCGCCCAGCACGGCGCCCGCCACGTCTGCGTGACCGGCGGCGAGCCGCTCGCCCAGAAGCGCTGCATCGGATTGCTCGAGCGCCTGTGTGATGCCGGCTATGAGGTCTCGCTGGAAACTTCGGGAGCGATCGACATCGCCGACGTCGACCTGCGCGTTTCGCGCGTGCTCGACATCAAGACGCCGGGCTCGATGGAAGTGCACCGCAACCTGTGGTCCAACCTGCCGCTGCTGACGCCGCACGATCAGGTGAAGTTCGTGATCTGCTCGCGCGAGGACTACGACTGGGCGAAGGGCATCGTGGCCGAGCACCGGCTGACCGAGGTCTGCGACGTGCTGTTCTCGCCCAGCTTCACTCAGATCAAGCCGAGCGACCTGGCCGACTGGATCGTCGCCGACAAACTGCCGGTGCGCTTCCAGCTGCAATTGCACAAGATCCTGTGGAACGACGAGCCCGGCCGCTGAGCGGGTTCGTATTGAAGGAAACCCCATGAAGAACGCCGTCGTCCTGGTATCGGGCGGGATGGACTCCGCCGTCGTCGTCGCCATCGCCCGCGCGCAGGGCTTTGCCGTGCATGCGCTGAGCGTGCGCTACGGCCAGCGCCACACGTCCGAACTCGACGCTGCCGACCGCGTCGCGACATCGCTCGGCGCCGTCGCGCACAAGACGGTGAACGTCGACCTGCGCAGCATCGGCGGCTCCGCGCTCACCGACGAATCGATCCTCGTGCCCACCGATGCCGACGGCCACGCGGTCGGACAGGCGGCGGTGAAGGACGCCATTCCCGTCACGTACGTGCCCGCGCGCAACACCATCATGCTGTCCATCGCGCTGGGCTGGGCCGAAGTGCTCGGCGCCAACGACATCTTTTGCGGCGTCAATGCCGTGGATTATTCGGGCTATCCGGACTGCCGGCCGGAGTTCATCGACGCGTTCGAGAAGCTGGCCAACCTGGCCACGAAGGCCGGCGTGGAGGGCGCGGGCCTGCGCGTGCACGCTCCGCTGCAGTTCATGAGCAAGGCCGACATCGTGCGCGAGGGCGTCCGCCTGGGCGTGGATTTCGCGCAGACCGTTTCCTGCTACCAGGCCGACGACGAAGGCCGCGCCTGCGGCCACTGTGACGCCTGCCGCCTGCGTGCCGAAGGCTTCACCGCGGCCGGCGTGCCCGACCCCACGCGTTACGTCTGAATCTTCCCGGCGCGTCGCCTGCACCGTCACGGCGGCCTGCGCTAGAATGCACGCCCCGGCGCAACGTCGGGCCCGCGCGCCGCATCGCGGTCGCGCCGATCTTCAAAACGTGGGCCGTTAGCTCAGTCGGTAGAGCATCGGACTTTTAATCCGCTGGTCGATGGTTCGAATCCATCACGGCCCACCATACGTGTCAATGACTTGCGAAGCCAAGAGCCGAGCATCCGTAAATCCCTCCGTAAAATAGGCTGGGGCTCGCGACAATACACCACCTATGCGGTATGGTCGCCGGCGAAGCGGATCGGCTCTCGCGGCAGGGGGGATGGGGTACCCGGCGATCCGCCATCTCGCGCGAACGCGCCGTTGGGCGCTGTGCAGGGCCGCAGACCAATATTTATGCGCCCTCGAAACATCCAAGAGTCGGAGAGCGAACAGTGAGTGTCCCAGCAATCGAGGGTAAGGCACCCGAGAAGATGGAGGTTGCACTTTCGCAGTTGCAACTCGACGTCGAGAATCCGAGGTTCGGCGGAAAAGTCGACCGTGTGCGCAGCCAAGACGAAGTGCTTGAGCACATCGTGGACACGTTCGGCGTGGACGATCTGCTGAGTTCGCTATCTGTCAATGGCTATTTCGAAGCTGAGCCGCTTGTTGTTCGCAAGGTCGGCAATGAACTAATTGTGGCTGAAGGCAATCGCCGGCTGGCGGCATGCCTCATGCTCACGGGCGATAACAGAGCACGTCGGGTCGACGACAAGGCAGAGAAGTTCCGCGTCGAATGGGAAAAGCATGGACGACCGCGCTTGGATCCGGTCCCCGTCATTGTGTTTGAAGGCGAAGACGCGAAGCGCGGGCTGCTTTCCTATTTGGGTGTGCGCCACATTTCTGCTTCACGCAGCTGGGATTCTTTTGCAAAGGCTGCGTGGGTCGCCGATGTAGTTGAGCAGCATGGTCTCCCTGTGGCGGACATCGCCATCATGATTGGCGACCAGCACAAGACTATCGAGCGTCTTCTTCAAGGCTACTACTTGATCCGCCAGCTGATCGACTCGGGCGATTTCCGACCGAATGACAGTATTCGGGGCGGCCGGGGGTCGGTGACCGACTACCCGTTCTCATGGGTCTACACGATGCTTGGCTACGAAGCGACGAAGCGGTATCTCGGCCTGGAGGGGGTCGCGACTGCACCGGAGCCGCTTTCTGAAGACGGTCGACGCAAGGGCGCGGTACTCATGAGCGCCATGTTTGGCGATCGAAAAACGGGACGCAATTCGTCGGTTGATGATTCCCGGCAGCTCGGACGGCTTGCCTCGCTGCTCGTGAACCCTGAGACGCTGACGATGGTCGAGCAGGGTAAGACCGTGGAGGAGATCGAAGCGGCGACTCAGCCTATCAATGACAAGTTGCGGCTGGGCATCGAGCAAGTTCGGGCTGCCTTGCGAGACATGACGTCGCGCATGGACGAAACTCAGATTGAGCGCGAGATTGCCGCGGCTCTAATCGGCCCAGCGAGTGCCGTGTCGAGCTTGAGTGCGTCGCTCCTCCGCAAACTGCAGGAGGCGGCGGTGGGAGCAAATCAGAATGCCCCGTAGTCCCTATCAGAAGCGACCAGGTGAACCGAGGATCGCTCGAGATGCCGATCAAATTGAGTTGACCGCCTTGCGCAGCGTCTTCGCAGTAGTCGACGACGCCGCCAGGGATGAGATCGTGTCGGGGGAGCTCGACGACCTTTCAGAAATTGAGGCCAGCGAGGAAGGTCGCATTGCCTGGCAGCAGCAGGACATTCGTCAGGAAGAACTTGTGGGCGAAGCCGCGCAGGAGATCAAGCGTCGAATCAAAATGATGGGAGACGCATACCCGTTCGACCTGGCGGGAAACCGTCTAACGTATCGTGCGAGTGGGACCGGGTTTTACGAGTTCTGCTTGGTTGTAGCGCAAACAACGAATATCACCACGGGTCCTAATACAGCGCTTCCCAGAACATTCGAACGCGCTGTAACCGGCTTGGTCAAAACGTACTTTGGTCCGGCCGCGTGGGCGCTGCACACAGGGTTTCCCCGGACACCGAGCACGCGGTTCAAAGCAGCCATGGCGCCCTTGAACTATTACGGTTACGAGTGGAACTGGCAGCCGCAGGCGGGCCTGCCTGACGACCCTACGGCCGAAAAAGACGAAACGGTAGACTTCGTCATCAGGTCCGATTTTCTAGATCAGCGCGCCGGCAACCTCTACGTGTTGGGGCAATGCGCTTGTGGCAATGACTGGGACACGAAAATCACCGATCCGAACGAGCATCAGATCAGCAAGTGGTTTAATCCCCCTTGGATTGTCAATCCCATCAAGGCATTCACCACTCCCTTTATGCTTGGCGACGAATCACTCCGTGAGACGGCGCAGCGGAGCAAAGGAATGGTCTTCGATCGAGCGCGCTTAGTGCTAATTGCCGAAAGGATGACGCCAAAGATTGTGCGGCCCGCGCTGCGTAAGCGCCTCGACAAGGTTCGAGCGATCGTGGGCTAAATCACCAAATGTTGGGAGGCAGGGATCTCGCCACCGCTTCGAAAAGCGGGGGCGGAACTGCATTGCCGACCACCTTGTATCGAGTGAACATCCCACACGAGTCGGGGAAGGCCATTTCACCTGCAAACCCTTGGAGCCTAGCTGCCTCTCTGTAGCTGAAGCGGCGCGCAGGCGCGTCCGTTTCGAAAACGTACTTGTCTTTGCCAGCCGGGACTAGTTTGGGACTAAGAGGGTGGAGGGGCATGTGACGCGCACGGCTGACTATGGTTTTAGATAACTCTGCCCAGTCCCGCCTCCGGTTTCTGGACATGTAGTACCAATGGAACGGTTCATCGTTAAACTCGCCTGCTGGCCATTCGGGCAGGCCGTCTAGAGCCTCGCGAATCGTTACATATGGCTGAGTGGTCCCTGGGCCATGCGTCGCTTCCGGAAACTCGTAAGAGTCACCAAAATCTGAGCGCATGCCCACGATAATCACTCGATGGCGTTCTTGGGCAACGCCAAAGTCGGCCGCGTTGAGAAGCTTCCACGTCACTCGATAGCCAGCAGCACGAAAGTTCCTCAGTTGCATTTGAAAAAGGAACTTGTTGTCTTCGCGAGTTAGCCCGGAAACATTCTCGACGATGAAGGCCTTTGGCTTGATCTGTCGCAGTGCACGACCGAACTCGCGAAAGAGGTAATTGATGTCTCTTCCAACTTCTCGAGCTCCGCCTTGGCTATAGCCTTGGCACGGGTAGCACCCGACCAGGAGGTCAGCTCGCGGGAATGCCTTGATTTTCTCTACGTTACCGACTCTGTAGTCGGTCTCCGGCAAGTTGGCCGTATAGACCTCAGCGGCATAGCTCAGAATGTCGTTAGCCATTAGCACGTCGAATCCAGCGGCCACGAGGCCAGCGTCCGATCCGCCGCAACCGGTGAAGAGCGATACTGCAGTGGGCATGGGTTATTGGCAGGCTGTGATTAGCTAAAGGATAGGGTGGGACCGCGGCGCCGTAAACGTGGCTGGCTCAACCGGACGGCCGGACTTTCGGGACGCTTTTGTCATAGACCTTCATCATCGCCTCGGAGACACCGAGGGCATCCTGCTTCTCGGCCCGGTTGCCGGTGGTGTCGGTTCCACCCTTCCGCTTGAGGTCATGCGGGCTGAATCGCTGGCCCTCTGTAATCGCGCCGGCTTCGATGATGCTCGACGCCTCGGGCAAGATTCACGGCCTGCAGATCATCCGCGGCAAGGCAGCGAAGCCCGGCCAGCGCGACAAGGAATACTGGCCGCGCGGCGTGGCCACCAAGGGGCACTTCCACCTGATCGGCGCACCAAGTTGGATCGTGCTTGTGGCGGAAGGCTATGCGACGGCGGCGACGCTCCACGAGGCTACGGGCTTTCCCGTGGCCGTAGCGTTCGACGCCGGCAACCTCGGGGCGGTCGCCGCCGCGCTGCACAAGCGCTATAAGCAGGCGCGCGTGCTGATCTGCGCGGACGACGACATCTACGGGAAGTGCATCGGCTGCCAAGGCCGCGTCGTGCTCCCTCAGCACTCGCACGATTGCCCCCACTGCGGTGCGCCACACACGCGCACGAACACCGGCGTGACAGCGGCGAGCGCCGCGGCGCTGGAGGTCAACGGCGCGTGGGTGGTGCCTCAGTTTCGCGAGGAGTCGGCACGCCAGGCGGCGTTCCTCGAACATGGCCGCAAGGCCAGCGACTTCAACGACCTGCACGCGGCCGAAGGCCTGCACGTCGTGCGCACCCAGATCGAGGTCCGCCTGTCGGATCTCGGCTGGTCATCCGCGGCGCGCCAGCCGCGCGTGCCACCCAACTCCGGGGGGCAGGGGAGTGCGCTCGTGGCGCAACGCCCCCGTGGATCCAATAGGGCCGTCCAAGGGACTAAGTGCTCGTGGCCGTATGAGCCCGTCGATCCATGCTGCTCCAGTGCGTGAGTGTGCGTGCTGGATCGGGTTTTGGCTTCGGGTAAGGTTGGCAGGCGACTCGGCCAAGGGGGGCGGAGGCCACTATAGTTCCACCTTAGGAAGGGCTGGAAACTCTGACAGTTGGGCGCACTGCCGTCGTCCTTTTGCCCATAACCGTTTGATTCTTCAACAGAATCTTCGGTTCGTATTTCACTGGTCGATGGTTCGAATCCATCACGACCACAATCCACATCAGACGATTGCGATGCTGGATTGGAAGGCGTCGCTGCGTCGCGAATCCGCTTTGCCGTCTCGTCAGTGGCTTCGCGTCTATACGCCTGTCAAAGCAAACGCGGCCGCAAATGCGGCCGCGTTCTACACGGATGCGATTACTTCAGCGCGTCCTTGAATGCCTTGCCCGGCTTGAACGCGGGCACGATCGTCGCCGGAATCGCGATGTCTTCGCCCGTCTTCGGGTTGCGGCCGGTGCGGCCTGCGCGGTTGCGGGCCTCGAACGTGCCGAAGCCGACCAGCGTGACGACCTCGCCCTGCTTCAGGGCCTGCGTCACCGACTCGACCAGCGCATTGACCGCGGCTTCGGCCTGGGTCTTCGTGAGCTGCGAACGTTCTGCGATGGATTCGACGAGCTGTGCCTTGTTCATGCGGGTTCCTGCTTTGAAAGACTGGATAGTCTACAGCCAAGGCGGGCGCGCCTCGTGGCTGCGGCCCCGATCGCGGTGATGGCACCTTTCCTTGGGCGGCAAATGATGCTAGGCCATGGCGAGGCGGGATCGGCCGCCGGGTACCGCAATCGCGGCCGACATTCGGCACCAGCATGCGGAAGCTCCGAGGTCCATCCAGCACCCTTGGGTGGTTGATCCAGCCGATATGCGCACCGCAAAGGACTTAGTAGGCGCGCGAGCGCGTGCTCCGACGAATCAGCACGAGGACGAGGTCCACCGCCAGTGCTACCGCGCAAACGTGTACGAAAGTCGGGAGATGAGCACGCAGCGGCAGCGAGACCAGGAAGAGCAGGAGAAAGAGCACTCCGGATTGCAGTAGGGCATTCATCGGTATTGCCTGAGGGAATGGGGCGTTCCGTCGCCGGTGCGCGCGGGACTTTCGCTGGGTGCATCGCTGTTGTCGATGCGAAAATGTGACGATTGCGGAACAGGCATCGGGCCCACCACGCGGGAGGTTCCGTCGCAGCGCCACTGCAGTCATTGCGTCAGTCTGTGCTCGAGGCCTGGCTGGGCACGGCCGTGCTGCTGTGCGCGAAACGGGGGAGGCCATCGGTGGTGTCGAACCATGGCAAGCGGGACTTCGTCCAGACGTGGTCGTCGATGCGTACGGCGGATGGAGCATCGAGGCTGCCGACGCATACCTGCACGCGGTCGGCGAGGACATCCTCGCGCATGCCCACCGTGCTTCCGCACACGGAGCAGAAGCCTCGTTCGGCGTGTGGAGAGGAGCGGTACCAGCTCGGCGGTGAAGTCAGCCACTGGAAGGCCGCGGCGGGAAAATGCACGAACGCCAGGGCCGGCGCACCGGAGTGGCGCCGGCAGATCCCGCAATGGCAGATCACGCCGCGCAACGGTGCGCTGGTCGCGCGGTAGCGAATGGCGCCGCAGAGGCAGCCACCGTCGAAGATCATCTGCTCCGACATCGTCTGCCTCCCTGTTTCATCACGACGTGCTCGTGCGCGGGTAATGCCGCATCGCCTCGTTGGTCCGTTCCCACGGAAGCTTGTGCTCGATCCAGATTTCCTTGGTCGGCGGAAACTCCTCGGGCGCGTCGAGCGTGGCGGTCGTGATGTCGATGCTGCCCACGTCGTCGTCGTGCCGGTAGCTCAGCTGCGTGCCACAGTTGCCGCAGAACGTGCGCACCACGTGGGTCGATGAGCGATAGCGCACGGGCATGCCGCTGAGGAAAACGATGCTGTTGACATGGAAGGTCGACCACGCGACCGAGGGTGCGCCGCTCGCGCGCCGGCAGCTCCGGCAGTGGCAGATGCTGCGCGACACCGGTGGCGCAGTGGCCCGGTAGCGCACGGCTCCGCAAAGGCAGCCACCTTCTATGTTCAGTCCCATGTTGTCCTCCACGACCCTGAACGTGGCGGGTTTTCGCGGTTATACGGCCCCGGCCGTGTCTGTGGCGCGAGGACGCATGAACGATGGGCCGCCCGGTTGGCCCACTCTGGATAGCGGCAGCTGCGGCGCCAACCTGAGCGCTCAGGCGGCGTCGAACAGCTGCTGCAGCACCGCCTCGCCGTACCGGTCGAGCTTGCTGGCGCCGATGCCGGGCACTCGGGAGAGCTCGTCCAGGTCGTCCGGCGCGGCCTGGGCGATCGCACGCAGGGTGCTGTCGTGGAAGATGACGTAGGCGGGGACGTTCTGCTCGCGCGCGGTGGTCGTGCGCCATTCGCGCAGCGCGTCGAAGCGCAGTTGCGAGTCCGGATCCAGGTCGATCATCGGCGCGGCGGCCGTGCCGCCTCGGCCACGCCGGCCACGCGTCGGCTTCTCGGGCTCGTGGCGGAAACGCAGCTCGACTTCGCCGCGAAGCACCGGCCCGCTCGCCGGGGTGAGGCGAAGGGCGCCGTGGTGTTCGACGTCGGCCTCCAGCAGGCCGCCCGCCACGAGTTGCCGGAACACGCCGCGCCACTGGCGTTCGTCCAGATCGTTGCCGATGGCCCAGGTGCTCAGGCGCTCGTGGCCCCATTGCTGGACCTTGTCGGTGCTCACGCCGCGCAGCACGTCGATGACATGCCCCGCGCCGAAACGCTGGCCGGTGCGGTACACGCATGACAGGGCCTTGCGCGCGGCCTGCGTGCCGTCCCAGCTGCGCGGCGGCTCCAGGCAGTTGTCGCAGTTGCCGCAGGCGCCCGCGTGCGATTCGCCGAACCAGCCGAGCAACGCCTGCCGGCGGCACTGCGTGGATTCGCAGTAGCCCAGCAGCGCATCGAGCTTGCGCAACTCCAGGCGCTTGCGCTCCTCGCCGGCTTCGCCCTGCTGGATCAGCTGGCGCAGGTTGACTACGTCGCCCAGTCCGTAGCTCAGCCAGACCTCGGCGGCCTCGCCGTCGCGGCCGGCGCGGCCGGTTTCCTGGTAATAGCCCTCGATCGACTTGGGCAGGTCGACATGGGCGACGAAACGCACATCGGGCTTGTCGATGCCCATGCCGAAGGCGATGGTCGCGACCATCACGATGCCGTCCTGCTGCAGAAAACGCCGCTGGTTGCCGGCGCGCAGCGATGCCTCCATGCCCGCGTGGTAGGGCAGGGCGTTGATCCCCGCCGCCTGCAGCTGTTCGGCCACGGTTTCCACGCGCTTGCGCGAGAAGGCGTAGACGATGCCGCTCTCGCCGCGGTGGCCGTCGAGGAAATCCAGCAGCTGGCGCACGCCGCCGCCGTCCTTGTGGACCACGCGATAACGCAGATTCGGCCGGTCGAAGGAGCTGACGAACTGGCGCGCGTCCTCCAGGTTCAGGCGTTCGGCGATCTCCCGGCGCGTCGGCGCGTCGGCCGTCGCGGTCAGGGCGATACGCGGAATGTCGGGCCAGCGCTCGTGCAGCACGGTGAGCTGGCGGTATTCCGGGCGGAAATCGTGGCCCCATTGCGAGACGCAGTGCGCCTCGTCGATGGCGAACAGGCCGATGCGCGCGCGCTCCAGCAGTGAGAGGAACCGCCCGGTCAGCAGCCGCTCGGGCGCGACATAGAGCAGGTCCAGCTCGCCAGCGAGCAGTTGCCGTTCGACCTCCGCGGCGCCGGCCGCGTCGAGCGTGGAATTGAGGTAAGCCGCGCGCACGCCCAGCTGGCGCAGCGCCTCGACCTGGTCCTGCATCAGCGCGATCAGCGGCGAGACCACCAGGCCGCAGCCCTCGCGCAGCAAGGCGGGCAGCTGGTAGCACAGCGACTTGCCGCCGCCGGTGGGCATGAGGACCAGGGCGTCGCCACCGCCGGTGACGTGCTCGACGATCTGCCGCTGCTCGCCACGGAAGTCGGGGTGGCCGAATACGCGGCGGAGCAGATCGAGAGCGGGGTCGGACATGCGCCTAGTTTAGCCGGCGCGTTGTCGCAGGGATTCGGAAAAGGCCGGGAAATCGGGTGGGAGAGGGCCGCGATCCGGGCGCGAAAGGCCGGCTGCGCCCTCGCCAAGCCCTCTCCCGTGCGCGGGAGAGGGCTCAGGAACGCTTGAAAACGCGGCGCGCCGCCATCACTCCAGCAGCGAGCGCAGCATCCACGCGTACTTCTCGTGGGTCTGCAGGCGCTGCGTCATCAGGTCCACGGTCGGGTCGTCGCCGGCATCGTCGGCGGTCTTGAGGACCTTGCGCGCGGTGCGGGCCACGGCCTCGTTGCCGGCGACGAGCTGGCGCACCATTTCCTTCCAGTCCGGCGCTTCGGTCAGGCCGGGCTCCTCGGGGATGGAGCTGAGGCGGATGAACTCGGCGTACGAGCCCGGCGCGTTGAAGCCCAGGGCGCGGATGCGCTCGGCGGTTTCGTCCAGCGCGTTCCACTGCTCGGTGTACTGGCCCTCGAACATCACATGCAGGCTGTTGAACATCGGCCCGGTGATGTTCCAGTGGAAGTTGTGGGTCTTCAGGTAAAGCGTGAAGCTGTCGGACAGGAACCGCGACAGGCCCTCGGCGATCTTCTTGCGGTCGCCGGCGGTGATGCCGATGTCGATCGCCTGGCTGGAGGCCGTGGGCGTCAGCGGGGTCTTGTCGGACTTGGCGGGCTTGGTGTTCTTGGCTTTGGCCATCGGTGTTCTCCCTTCGATCATGGCATTGCGGCGACAATAGGCGGCGTCGACCGCGACGTGAAATACATTCTTTCTGGCAGTGCAATCGATGAAGTCTATGGACCCGGCGGAGTCTAGTCAGGCCGATGTCAGCAATGCGTTACGCCAGGCCCGGCGCGCCATCGATGGTGCGCTGAGCCGGGACCGTGGCCGCCTGCACGGACTGTGGTCGCGCTGGAGCGGCAAGCCCGCCGACGCTCGCGCGCGTGATGCATTCGCGCAGGCGCTGGCGGCATCGGTGGCGCAGCGCGAAGCGCGCACCGCCTCGCTGCCCGCGGCGCCCGTCGACCCCAACCTGCCCATTGCGGCAAAGGCCGACGAGATCGTCGAGTTGATTCGTGCGCACCCGGTGGTGGTGATCGCCGGCGAGACCGGATCGGGCAAGACCACCCAGCTGCCGAAGCTGTGCCTGGCCGCCGGCCGCGGCGCCGCCGGCATGATCGGCTGTACCCAGCCGCGCCGCATCGCCGCACGCGCCGTGGCCCGTCGCGTGGCCGAAGAACTGCAGACGCAGATGGGCGGCGCGGTCGGCTACCAGGTTCGCTTCACCGAGAACGTCGGCGAGCAGACCGCGGTGAAGTTCATGACCGACGGCATCCTGCTGGCGGAGATCCAGTCCGACCGCTGGCTCTCGCAGTACGACACCATCCTCATCGACGAGGCGCACGAGCGCAGCCTCAACATCGATTTCCTGCTGGGCTATCTCAAGCAGCTGCTGCAACGTCGCAAGGACCTGAAGATCATCGTGACGTCCGCGACGATCGACACCGAGCGCTTTGCCGCGCACTTCGACGGCGCGCCGGTGGTGAACGTGGAAGGCCGCAGCTATCCGGTGAACGTGCGTTACCGCCCGCTGGAGGGTGAGGAGGCGCGAGCTGGCGGGCACGACAGTGCACGCCGCGCCTCCGAACGACCGGGCATGGATGGCCGGGCCGGGCCTTCCGAAGGCGGTGGCGTCGCGCCAGGGATGGCCACTGCAACGTATGCCGAAGGGAGAGGCGAGCGCACCACCAACGACGGCATCGTCGCCGCCTGCGACGAGATCACCCGCGAGGATCCGCGCGGCGACGTGCTGATCTTCCTCCCGGGCGAGCGCGAGATCCGCGACGCGCACCTGTCGCTGGAGCGGCGCAAATACCGCGAGACCGAAGTGCTTCCGCTGTACGCGCGCCTGTCCGTGCGCGACCAGGACCGCGTGTTCAACCCCGGCCCGAAGCGCCGCATCGTGCTGGCCACCAACGTCGCGGAAACCTCGCTGACGGTGCCGCGCATCCGCTACGTTGTCGATCCGGGCCTGGCGCGCGTGAAGCGCTACAGTCCGCGCGGCAAACTCGATCGCCTGCACATCGAGCCGGTCAGCCAGGCCAGCGCCGACCAGCGCAAGGGCCGTTGCGGACGCATCAGTGAAGGCACCTGTTTCCGGTTGTATTCGGAAGCCGATTTCGAATCGCGCCCGCGCTACACCGATCCGGAAATCCGCCGTGCCGCGCTGGCGGGCGTGATCCTGCGCATGCTCTCGCTGGGCCTGGGGCGCATCGAGGAATTCCCGTTCCTCGAACCGCCCGATCCGCGTGCGATCGCCGACGGCTGGCAGCAGCTGGCCGAGCTGGGCGCCGTCGATGAAGAACGCCGGCTCACCCCGACCGGGAAGTTGATGTCGCGCCTGCCGGTCGACGTGAAGCTGGCGCGCATGCTGGTGGCGGCGAACCAGCACGGCGTGCTGCGCGAGGTGCTGGTCATCGCGTCCTTCCTGGGCATCCAGGACCCGCGCGAGCGTCCCGCCGACCAGCGCGCCGCCGCCGACAACGCGCACGCGCAGTTCGCCGATGCGAAGTCGGAGTTCGTTGGCATCCTCAAGCTGTGGGACGCCTACAACGCGGCGCACGAGGACCTCACGCAGTCGAAGCTGCGCGGCTGGTGCGAGAAGCACTTCCTCGGTTTCCTGCGCATGCGTGAATGGCGCGAGCTGCATCGGCAGTTGAAGCTGATGGCCGAAGAGTTGGACTGGAAGGAATCGCGCGCCGCCGTGAACGAACAAGGCGCACTCGACCAGTCCGCCTACGCCACGCTCCACAAGGCGCTGCTCGCCGGTCTGCCGACGCAGGTCGGCACGCGCGGCGATCGTGGCCAGTACGACGGCCCGCGCGGGCGCAAGTTCCAGCTCTTCCCCGGTTCGCCGCTGGCGAAGAAGCCACCGCCGTGGGTGCTGTCGGCGACGCTGCTCGACACCGAGCGCGTGTGGTCGCTGACCAATGCCGCGATCGAACCGGACTGGGCCATCGCGGAGCTTTCGCACCTGCTCTCGCGTCGCCAGCACGATCCGCGCTGGTCGCGCTCGCAGGGACGCGTGGTCGGCAGCGAGCAGATCAGCCTGTTCGGCCTGGTGCTGGCGCCCAAGCGTCCGGTGCATTACGGCGCGCTGTTTCCTGAAGAAAGCCGCGCGATCTTCGCGCGCGACGCGCTGGTGATGGGCGAGATCAACACGCGTGCACAGTTCCTGCCGCGCAACCTCGCCACGCTGGCGAAGGCGCGCGACGAGGAAGCCAAGCAGCGCCGCAGCGGTCTGGTCGTGGACGAGGACTGGATGACGCAGTGGTACCTCGACCGCCTGCCTCCGCACGTGCACAACGCGCAGGCGCTGGATGCGTGGTACGGCAAGCTGCCCGCGAACGAGAAGGCCGCGCTGGAATGGTCGCTCGCCGACCTGATGATCGGCGACGAGAGCGACGCCGTGCGTTTCCCGCCGTACCTCGCGCTGGGCAACGCGCGGCTTGCGGTGAAGTACCGATTCGAGCCCGGCGCGGCCGACGACGGCATGACGCTCGCCGTTCCGCTGCATCTGCTCAATGCCCTCGATGCGGTGCGCCTGGGCTGGCTCGCACCGGGCTTCGTGCAGGACAAGGCCGCCGCGCTGATCAAGACGCTGCCGAAGACGATCCGCCGTAACTTCGTGCCGGCGCCGGATTTCGCCCGCGCCTTCCACGAAGCCAATCCGCAGCCCGGCGCCGATAGCATCACCGGCGAACTCGCACGCTTCCTGCACAAGCTCGGCGGCGTTGCGGTCGCGGCGATCGATTTCGATGAGGCCGCACTGGAGCCGCACCTGCGCATGAATCTGCGGCTGCTCGACCGTGACGGCAAGTCCGTGCTGGCCGAGTCGCGCGACCTGGACGATCTGCGCGCCCGCTTCGGCGAACGCGCGGCGGCGGCCTTCGCGGCGAAGGCGGCGGACGGTCTGGCGCAACGCGGTTTGACGACGTTCCCGGACGCGCCGATTCCCGTGTCGGTGGCGGGCGCCGGCGGCGTGCCCGCGTATCCCGCGCTGCACGACGATGGCGACAGCGTGTCGTTGCGCGTGCACGCCGAACGCGACGTCGCGCGGCGCGAACACCCGCGCGGCGTGCGCCGGCTGCTCGCGATCGCGCTGGCGGACAAGCTCAAGCAGGCGCGCAAGCAACTGCCGGTGTCGCCGAAGACGGGGCTGCTTTACGCCTCGATCGAGGCGGCCGCGCCCCGTACGGACGGCCTCAAGGAAGGCGATCGTTTGCGCGCGGACCTCGTCGACGGTGCGTTCGCCTCGCTGGCCTCGGAAGAAGCGCTGGGCGACATCCGCGATGCCGCGACGTTCGCCTCGCACCGCGACGCCATCGCCAAGCAACTGTTCGGCGATGCGATGGAGCGGCTCAAGCAGGCCGAGGCGATCCTGTCCGCCGTTGCCGAAGCACGCGCCAAGCTCGAATCACCGCTGATGGGATGGGCCAGCGGCAACCTCGACGACATGCGCGCGCACCTGGCGACGCTGACGCCGCCGGGATTCCTGCGCAGCGTGCCGGCCGACGCGTTGCGCGAGTACCCGCGCTATCTGAAGGCACTCGCGCTGCGCGGTGAGCGTGCGTTGCGCGATCCGGTGCGCGACCAGGCGCGCATGCTCGAACTCAAGCCGTTCGTCGACGCGTTGGCCACGGCCACGGAAACCGGCCAGGACGACACTCCCGAATGGCAGGCATTGCGCTGGGATCTGGAGGAGCTGCGCGTGTCGCTGTTCGCGCAGGAACTGGGCACGCGCGGCGGCGTGTCGCCGAAGAAACTGGCGCAGCGGCTGTCGCAGCTGCGTCGCTGACGCGCGTCAGTCGACGCGCTGCACCTTGATCGGCGGCGTGCCGTCGTCCATGCGCAGGTACCACGCGCCGAGGAAACCCGGCGCGATGGTCACCTTCGGGTCGCTCACCGGGCGTGCGAAGTTCACGCCGCCGTCGAGCACGCGCCAGCGCTGGCCGTTGTCGAGCAGCAGCGTCTGTCCTTTCGTCCAGCCGCGCGCCTGGCCCGGCACGGTGGCGGTGACCGCCTGCGCCGCCGTGCGTGGCGGGCGCTTTCCGGCCTCGTCCTGCGTGCGTTGCGTGTCGGCGGCGCGCAGTGCTTCGGCGCGCTCCTGGCTGAGCAGGCGGTTGAGCAGCGCGAGCTGGTCCGCCGACAGCGTGTCCAGCCCGGTCGCGCGCAGTTCTTCCGCGCTCAGGCGCTGTTCGAGGGGAACGTAGTCGCGCTGCGCGGCCAGGGCCGGCACAGACAGCAGCATCGCGATCGCAAGCAACAGCGTGGAGCAACGCATCGGTTCACCTCGCGGGTCGATGGGGCAGGGACGTCAGGCGGTGCGGATCACTTGACGCGCTGCACCTTGGCCCGGGTGTTGTAACCCTCCACCGACAGGTACCACGCACCGCCCACCAGGCTCGGCGTGATGCGCACCTGCGGCTTGTCCAGCTTGGCGCTGAGCGAGGCGTCGTCGATCTGCTGCCACACCTGGCCATTATCGAGCGTGAAGCTGCGGCCCTTGCCGAAGCCGGTGAAACCGCCGGCGAGTGCCGCCGTCACCGGGTCGCGTGATTCGCGCTCGAGCAGGCCGCGGCGATCATCGGAAGTCTCCTGCTTGGCGACTTCGGCCGCCTTCGCCGTCTCGACCTCGAGCTTGCCATCCAGCCAGGCATTGAGGTTCGCCAGCTCCGCCGCGGACAGCTTGTCCAGGCCCGACGCCTTGAACTGCTCGTAGGACATCTGCTGCTCGATCTTCTGCTGGGCCAGTGCGGTCGTGGCCAGGGGCATCAGCGCCACGGACACGGCGAGCGCGGCCAGGCGGAGGCGGATCGGCGGGGAGATGCGGGTCATGCGCTGTTCCTCCAGGGGGATGCGGGCTAGTGTAGACCGTCCCCGCGTCGCCTACCGTTCCACCGCCATGGCAACACCGTCTTCCCTGCCGCATGACGCATTGGCGCATCCCGCCAGCACGGGCATTCCCGCGACGCTGCGCCGTGCGATGCAGCAGGCCGCGGCGACGGCGCAGAACGGGGCCGGCGAGCCGCCCGATGTCGTGGCGAGCATGCTCGACGCGCTCGCGCTGCTCGGCGCCGACGGCGACACCGTGGCCGCCGCGTTGCTGCATGCGAACCCGGCCTGGGAAGCTTCGTTGCGGACCCTGGTCGAACGCGATTTCCCCGGCGTGGCGCCGCTGCTGGAAGGCCAGCGCGCCGCCGAGCAGGTCTGGGCACTGCACGCGGAGCGTCACGGCCAGGCCGGCAACGAAGGCCTGCGCCGCCTGCT
Source organism: Lysobacter sp. MMG2 (assembly GCF_016735495.2). Taxonomy (GTDB): domain Bacteria; phylum Pseudomonadota; class Gammaproteobacteria; order Xanthomonadales; family Xanthomonadaceae; genus Lysobacter_J. The sequence continues at coordinate 1,097,555 of NZ_JAERQY020000001.1, read as the reverse complement.
GCTGGCAATCGTGCGCGACCTGCGCGTGGTGCCGATCCTGCTGGCGCGACAGCTCGCGCGGATGCGTCACGCCGAACGCCTGCCCGAGCCCGAGCGCCGCGAACTGGCGATGCTCACCCGTGACATCCATGCACCGCTGGCGAACCGGCTCGGCATCTGGCAGCTCAAGTGGGAGCTGGAGGACCTCGCGTTCCGCTACCTGGAACCGCAGACCTACCAGCAGATCGCCCGCCTGCTCGACGAGAAGCGCGGCGATCGCGAACGCTACATCGAAGAAGTGAAGCGCACGCTGCGCGGGGCGATGGCCGCGCAGGGGCTGAAGGCGGAGATCGCCGGGCGCCCGAAGCACATCTACAGCATCTGGAAGAAGATGCAGCGCAAGAACGTGCCGATCGGCGAACTCTACGACCTGCGCGCGGTGCGCGTGCTGGTCGACAGCCTCGGTGACTGCTATGCCGCGCTGGGCGTGGTGCACGCGACGTGGACGCCGATTCCGAGCGAATTCGACGACTACATCGCCCGGCCCAAGCGCAACGATTACCGCTCGCTGCACACCGCGGTGATCGGCCCGGAAGGCAAGACGCTGGAAGTGCAGATCCGCACGCACGACATGCACCGGCAGGCCGAACTCGGCGTGGCCGCGCACTGGAAGTACAAGGAAGTGGGCAGCCACAGCGCCGACGCGGCGTTCGATCGCAAGATCGCCTGGATGCGGCGGCTGCTGGAGGCCGGCGGCGAGGCCGGGCGCGAGGAGGCGTCGCTGGCGGGCGAGTTCGACACCGAACTGGTCGAGGACCGCATCTACGTGCTCACGCCCAAGGGTGAGGTGATCGACCTGCCCACCGGTGCGACGCCGCTGGATTTTGCCTACCACGTGCACACCGAGGTCGGTCACCGCTGCCGCGGCGCGAAGGTGGACGGGCGCATCGTGCCGCTGGACCACAAGCTGCGCAGCGGCGATCGCGTGGAGATCATGACCGCCAAGACCGGCGAGCCACGCCGCGACTGGCTGGTCGCGGCCAACGGCTTCCTCGCCAGCGGCCGTTCGCGCGACAAGGTGCGCGCGTGGTTCCACAAGCTCGATCGCGCGCGCAACGAATCCGCCGGCAAGGATCTGCTCGACAAGGAACTGCGCCGCCTCGGCTTGCTGGGCGCGGACCTCGCCCCTGCGCGGGAGAAGTTCAACCTGGCCAGCGACGGCGAGGTGTACGTGCAGGTCGCGCTGGGCGACATCGGTCCGCACCAGGTGGGCCGCGCGCTGCTGGAACACGAACGCGCCCGCGAAGCCGCGCAGGCGGCACCGGCCACGACGACCGTCACCACACCGCCGCCGCCGCGCCGCGTGCCGCGCAAGTCCAATGACTTCACCGTCGAGGGCGTGGGCAACCTGCTGGTGCAGCTGGCGCGCTGCTGCCAGCCGCTGCCGGGCGAACCGATCGTGGGCTACCTCACGCGCGGGCGCGGCGTGAGCGTGCACCGCCCCGGCTGCGCGTCGTTCGAGCGCCTGGCCGCGGCGCAGCCGCAGCGCGTGCTGCCGGTGGAATGGGGGCGCGCGGGCAGCGGTTACGAAGTGGACGTGGAAGTGCTGGCGCTGGATCGCAAGTGGCTGCTCAAGGAAGTCACCAACCTGATCGCGCAGGGCAACGCGCATGTGGTCAGCATCCGCAGCGACACCGAGCGCAACGGCGCACGCGTGCGTCTGGGCCTGCGCCTGCGGGTGGGCGATTTCGGCCAGTTGTCGACGCTGTTGGGGAAGCTGTCTGCGCTTCCGGGCGTGGAGCACGCACAACGCCGCTGAACGCGCGAGGAAAGCGCGACGAACGGGCGACCATCCGGGCGTTATCCTTGCCCGGTGAGTTCCACGACACCCCGAGACCCCAACCCTGACCGCATTCCCGGCGCGCCGTCCGACGGCGCGGTGCCGCCGGGTGGGCGCGTGGAGCCGACGCTGGGCGCGTGGGATCCGGCCGATTTCCAGCCCGCATCCCGCCGGCCCGCCGTGCCGGTGGTGCGCAACCGGCCGTGGGCATGGCTGGTGGCGATGCTGGCGCTGGGCGCGGTGGGCGCGGGCCTGTTCGTGCTGCGACAGCCGCTGTCGGACCTGCTCTGGCCGGAAACGCGGGCGCAGCAGTTGCAGGTCGATGCCGCTCGCGCGCTGGCGCAGGGTCGGCTGACCTCGCCCGACGGTCGCGGTGCGCGCGAGCTGTATGCGGCCGCGCTGGCGCTGGACCCGGATCGCAACGAGGCGCGGCAGGGGCTGGCGAAGGTGGGCGCGGCCGCGCTCGTGCGTGCCGAAGCGGCCATCCGCGCGCGCCAGTACCCGCAGGCGCATACGCTCATCGCCCTGGCACGCGAGATGGCCGTTCCGCGCGCGAAGGTGGAAGCGCTGGAACAGCAACTGCGTGCCCGCGAATCCGCCGAAGCCGGCATCGACACGCTGCTCGCGCAGGCCGCCGCCGCGCGTCTGGCGGGGCAGCTGGACGGGGCGGAGCACACCGCGCTGCCGCTGTACCAGCGCGTGCTCGCGTTGCAGCCCAACCGCACCGAGGCACTGGAGGGCCGCGAGGACACGCTGGCCGACCTGCTGCAACTGGCGCGCACTTCGCTGGCGCGCGGCGAACTGGCCGAGGCGTCCGCGCGCATCCGTCGCGTGCAATCCGCCGACGCGGGGCATGTGGATCTACCCGATGCGCTGGCGCAACTTTCCCGAGCCGGCGAGCAGCGCCGCACCCAGGCCGATGCTGACCTGCGTCGTGGCCGACTCGACGACGCCCTGAACGGCTACCTCGCCGCACTCGCCGCGATGCCCGAGGACGGCGCCGCCGAGCGTGGCCTGCTGCACGTCGCCAATGCCTATGCCGAGCGCAGCGAACGCTACGCCGCCGATTTCCGTTTCGACGAAGCCGAGGCCGCGCTGCGCGACGCGCGCGCGATTTCGCTCCAGGCGCCCGGCATCGCCCAGGCCGAGCAGCGCCTCACCCAGGCCCGGCAGACGCAGCAGCGCTACGGACAGCGCGAGCCTTCGGCGCAGCGCAAGCGTCGCGTCGACCAGTTGCTGACCGATGCCACGCAGGCCGAAGGACGCGGCGATCTGCTCACACCGCCCGGCGAGAGCGCCTTCGACAAGCTGCGTGCCGCCCAGGCGCTGGCGCCGCAGGATCCGCGCGTGCGTGGCGCGATGGCGCGACTGCTGCCGGCGGCGCGCCGATGTTTCGAAGAGGAATTGCGCGGCAACCGCCTGCGCCGCGCCCGTGAATGCCTGGACGCCCGCGCCGCGCTGGAAGGTGAGAGCGCCGCGCTGCGCGAAGCGCGCAGGCGACTGGCGCAGCGTTGGATCGCCGTCGGCGACGAGCGCCTGGGCGCAGGCGAACTGACCGCCGCGCAGGCCGCGCTGAGCGCGGCGCGCGAACTCGATCCGCAGGCCATCGGCCTGGGCGAGTTCGCCGATCGCCTGCGTGCGGCGTCGGCCGCGAACTGAGTCGGCGATCTTGTTGCGCTAGAACGCAGCGCCCTGGCGACGCACCTGTCGCAACAGCGCCGCCAGTTCGTTCGCGCAATCGTCCCAGCTCGGCCACGACCTTTGTGCCGCCGGCGGGAGCGGGGCGCTCAGCATTCGCGTCAGCGGCTCGTCCCAAAGGGCGGGATCGGGGTCGAGGTACTGCGCGCTGTCGCCCATCACTTCACGGAACACCGGCAGGTCCCGCGCGACCACCGCCAGTCCGTGCCGCGCGGCCTCGATCAGCGGAAGCCCATAGCCTTCGCCGGCCGAAGCGGCGAGCAGCAGCGTGCTCTTGCGATACAGCGCACCCAGTTCGCGATCGCCCACGTCTTCGTGCCAGTGCAACGATTGGCCCAGGCGCGGGTGCGCCTTCATGCGTGCGATCAGCGCGTCGGTGAGCCAGCCGCGCTGGCCGGCGACCACCAGGTTGAAGTCGAGCCCGCGCGCCCAGAGGCGATCTGCGACGTCCAGTGCGTCCTCGTGGCGTTTGCGCGGCTCCAGCGTGCCCACCATCAGCACGGTGGGTCGCTTCGCCAGCGCATCGCGAAGCGTGGGGCGCAGGTCGCCGTCGCTGCCTTCGAGCACGTGCGAATCCACGCCCATCGCAAACGTCCCCACGTCCGGCGCCCGGCCGAACTGGAACGCCGGCTGCGCTTCCTGCAACCACGCGCGGTAGTCCTGCGCGGTCGCGCGCGAGATGCATGCCACGCCATCGGCCACGGACGACATGTGGCCGAGCCACTGTTCGAACGCCACGCGCGAGTACGCATGGAAAAACTCCGGCAGCCGCATCGGCATCAAATCGTTGACGACGAAGGCCGTTCGCACGCCTGCGCGCCGCCAGTCCTGCAGGCGCGGGAGCGCGGCCGAAATCGCTTCGGGCGACCAGTCCAGACCCACGAACATGTCGCCCGGCGCGGGTTCGGCAATGGCGTCCTGCAATGCCAGCGCGGGCAGTCCCAGCAGTTTCGTCGTGTACGCGCGCGCATAACGGAAACTGCCCCGGTCGAAGCGGACCGGTTCGATGCGCACGCCCGGCGGCGGCGACTGCAGCCACGAACGCAGCACGCTCCTGACCACACGATGCACGCCCGTGCCGATGTCGTTTACGGCGATGGTGCTGACATCGACGAACCAGCGTTCGCCGCGCGTCGCGCGTGAAGCCGCGATGCCATAGGCAATCTGCGCGAGATCGTCGTGGGTGGACGAGCCGGGGAGGGCGATGATGTCCTCGATGAGCCGTGCCTCGCGCGCCCGCTCCGACGTCCCGCACTCGTGCACGACGTCCTCCTGCCAGCGCGAGGATGCTTCGAACACGCGCGGGTGGCCCTCATCACCGAGCAGCGCGCGGGCCTGTTCGGCCAACGCGGGCGTCTGCGCGACGATGGCGACCGCCTCACGCAGGCTCGGCGCCCACGCCGACAGCGCGGGCTGAATTCCGCTGCGATCGGCCGCTGCCAGAGCAGCGTAGCCGCTCGCGACGTAGATACCTGCGCGAGCGTCTTCGGCCGTTGTCTTGCGCAGGCTCTCGCCAAGCAGGACGACGCAGGGCCGTGCGGCCGCGGCCTCGGCGACGGCCGCGACGGGCATCGTGTCGGTGCGCAGCACGGTCAGGCCGATGGGATCGTTCGTGGAGGGGGCGCCATGCGGCGATGCGGCCGCTGCGTTCGCGCTCGCGGGCAACCACGACGGCAGCCCGTGCGGGGTCTGGATCGCGACGCGCTCCGCGGCCGGCCGGGCCTGCAACGGCGGCTCGCCGCCCTTGCGTTCCATGCCCGCCAGCATCCGCGCGGCGACGCGCTTCATGTCGAACTCGCTTGCGCGGCGCGGACCGTAGTCGCGCAGTTCCGCTGCGAAAGCGGCATCGCTGAGCACGCGTGCCATGCGCTGCGCGAGTTCGCCCGGATCATCCGGATTGAACAGCAGGTCCTCGCGTCCGATGACTTCCGGAATGCTCGTCGCCGAGCTGGCCAGGACCGGCGCGCCGCAGGCCATCGCCTCGAGCGGTGGCAGGCCGAATCCTTCCATGAGCGACGGGAATACGAACAGCGCGCAGCTTGCGTACAACCAGGCGAGTTCCTCGTCGGAAACCGAGCCGGTGATGAGGACGTCATCCTCACCCAATCCCAGTCGCCTGCCTTCGAAACGCAGCGTCTCCAGTGCGGTCGGGTCGACGTGCCCGGCGAGCAGCAACTGATGTCCCTCGCGCAGCGCAACGGGCAGGCGCGCATAGGCGTCGAGCAGCGTGTTGACGTTCTTGCGCTGGTCGAAGCCGCCGGCGTACATCACGAAAGGCCGCTGCATCTGCATGCGCGCCTTGAGCAACGGGCCGGCGGGCGATGTCGCGGCGGCCGGCGTGAAACGCGGGTCGACCGCCGTTCCGATGAAGATCGCCTGGTCTTCTTCCAGGCCCACGAGCGAGATCGCGTCGCGCCGTGTCCACTCCGAGATCGCCACCAGCAGGTCGGAGCGCTTGAGATAGGTTAACCGCTCTTCGTACCAGTCCCGGTTCTTCGCCTCGGGAAGCAGTTCCGGAACATGCAGCGGAATCAGGTCATAGAGGACCGATGCGGTGCGGACCGCGTCGACCGGTCGATCGGGCACCAGCGCATCGTCGCTGAAACCTTCCACGACGCTGGTATGCAGGACCCAGTCAGGACGCAGCGCCTCCAGCTGATGACGCATCAGGCGCGCACCGGCACAGCGGCGCCATTGGTTGGCGGGGTCGTAGGCGGCCGTTTCGTAGGGCAGGCGCAGCCAGTGGATGCGGTGCGGCGGTACTCGCGCGCCGAACTCCGCGATCAGCGCATCGCTGGGCCCATCCAGTGGCGAACTCAGTGCGAAGTGGATTTCGTGGCGGTCATCGGCGATGTCGAGCAGTGCGCGCACCAGGTCGCGCGTGTAGCGCCCGATGCCACGCCGATGGCTCTGGGTCTGAGCGCCCAGGAGGTCGACCAGGATCTTCATGCGCGGCGACCGGCCTTGCGTTCATTGAGGCGACGGTAGATCGCGGCGGCTTCTTCCGGAAGTCGCGCCGCTTCCATCAACAGCACCGGGGGCTGGTGATGGTCGCGGTGCATCCTGCGGCGCAGGTACATGTCCAGCGCCGGAAAACATGCGACCAGGCGCACCAGGCCGCGCTTGATGGCCGGCTGGCGCGTGATGAGACGATTGAGTTGGGCGATCCGCATCAGTGTGGAAGGATGTTCTTTAGGGTTTGTCGTGCAACGTCTTCGGAGAAATGCGTGGCGACATTCTGCAGGCCGCCGTCCGACAGCCTGTGCCACAGCGCCGGATCGAGGTAGGCACGGACGATTGCGTCGGCGAACTCGCGCTCGTCGCCGGCGATCATCGCGTCGCGCTCGTGCGAAACGTGCATGCCTTCCGCGGCGATGGGCGTGAGTACCACGGGCAGCCCGTGGCTCATCGCGGTGTTCACCTTGCCCTTCACGCCCGCGCCGAATCGCAAGGGCGCCACCGACAGGCGGCATCCGTCGAGCAGTGCGCTGAGGTCGGCCACGCGTCCGTGCAACTCCACGCGCGGGGCGCTCAGTTGCGCAATGGCGGCCTGGGTGAGGTCGCCCACGACGTGCAGGGTGATCTCCGGCAGCGACCGGTGGACGAGCGGCAATACTTCGCGCGTGAACCACACCATGGCGTCGAGGTTCGGCGGGTGCGAGAAGCCGCCGATGAACAGCAGGTCGCGCCGCTGTTCGAACGGCGTGGCGCTGGAATGCACGCGGTGGATGTTGCTGAGCAGTTCGACGCGGTGTCGCGGAGCCAGGTCGGCAAGCATCCGCTTCTCTTCCTCGCTCACCACCAGCGACAGGTCGCAGGCGGCGATCAGTTCGAGTTCCCGACGCAGCGTCGCTTGCGCCTGCCTTTGCAGCGCGGGATCACCGAGCAGGTCTGCCCCGCGGCGTTCGCGCAGGAAATGCAGGTCGACGGTATCGAAGATCAACAGGGCGCGCGGCGCGAACTTGCGCACCAGGCCGCGGTACTGGTCGGCGACCGGCGCGCGCGACAGGATCACCGCGTCCAGCGCCCCGCCATTCGCGCGCAGCCAGCGCACGATGCCGCCTTCGCAGACGCTTGCGCCCAGCGCGGACAGTTGGCGCAGGTCCGTCGGCGTGGCACGTCCTTCGTCGGCGTGGAAATGCACGTGCCAGCCCATTTCGCCGATCAGGCGGATCATCGTGCACAGGCGCACGGAACCGGAATCGCGTTCGGGATCCGGAAACACCGCATCGACGATGAGGATGCGGCGCGTGCCGGGGGCCGGCACCGGGATGCTTACCGCCGGCCCTGTGTCGGGGGCCTCATTCGGCCTGGGCTGTCGCACGCGTTCGAGCGTCCCCGCCCAGCCGCGCATGCGCAGGCTGGAAAGCAGGCGTCGATAGCGTTGAACCCACCGCTTGAATTGCCAGACAACCTCGTCGAACACGTTTTGACCTTCAGGCCAGCGCTTGTGCGCCGCCGGTTTCATTCAGCTCGGAGTAATCCCTGGACACCCTGAGCGCGGGGTGGCGATGGAAGGCTGCGCTAGACTCGCCCGGACGAGGGCACAGCCCTGCCATTCTCCCATGCCGTGGCCCACATCGAGTACGACGAAGACGAAAACGACAACGCCGACGAGCGCGCCCCGCAGTGGCGCCGGAGGCTGGTCATCTGGGTGCTGGCGGCGATCGGCCTGGGGCTGGGTTTCCTGATCCCCTACACGCTGTATCTGAATCACGAAGTCGGCGAGCGCTTCGGCCAGCTGAAGTGGCAGATTCCGACCCGCGTCTACGCACGCCCGCTCGAACTGGCGCCCGGCAAGACCCTGGACGCCGCCACGCTCAAGACCGAACTCGACGCGGCCGCGTATCACGCCGGCGACGGCACCCGGCCCGGTACCTATGCCCGCAACGGCGGACGCTGGCTGGTGTCCAGCCGCGGCTTCAAGGACGTGGACGGCGACGTCCAGGCGCGTCGCATCGAAGTGGTGCTCTCCGGGAGCAAGGTCGCCTCGGTGCGTGATCCGCAGAACAAGCGCGCACTGAAGTCCGCGCGCCTGGACCCGGCACGCATCGCCACGCTCTACGGCCAGAAGAACGAGGAACGCCGCCTGGTGCGCCTGCGCGAAGTGCCGGAGCTGCTGGTCACCGGCCTGCAGGCGGTGGAAGACCGCGACTTCAACAGCCACTACGGCATCGACCTCAGCGGCATGATCCGCGCGGCCTTCAAGACCGCCACCGGCAGCACGCAGGGCGCCAGCACGCTGACCCAGCAGTTGGCGCGCAGCGGCCTGCTGGGCATCGGCCGCGAGCGCACGATCAGCCGCAAGGGCAAGGAAATCCTGTACGCCCTGTTGATCGAGGCCCGTTACGACAAGGGCACGATCCTGGAGGCGTACTTCAACCAGGTGTACCTGGGCCAGCGCGGCGCGCAGGCGATCCACGGCGTCGCCGCCGGCGCGGAGTTCTGGTTCGGCCGCGACCTGGCCGATCTGAGCACCGAACAGATCGCGCTGCTGATCGGCATCGTCCGCGGCCCGTCGTACTACGACCCGCGTCGCAATCCCGAGCGCGCACTGGAACGCCGCAACTTCGTCCTGGGCGAAATGCACGAAACGCAGCTCATCGACGACGCCGAATACCAGCGCGCCCTGAAGGCTCCGCTGGGCGTGACCCAGGATCCCGGCAGCACCGCTGCGAACCGCTTTCCGGCCTACATCGACCTGATCCGCCGCCAGATGGCGCGCGACTATCCGGCCGATGCGCTGGCCGGCGCGGGCCTGAGCGTGATGAGCGGCATGTCGCCTTCAGCGCAGGCCATGGCCGAAGGCGCTGTCGCGCGTACGCTCAAGAGCCTGGACAACAAGCGCCGTCCGCCGCTGCAGACCGGGCTGGTGGTGACCGACGTGCACAACGGCAACGTCGTCGCCGTGGTCGGCAGCCGCAGCGTCGCCGAGCACGGCTTCAACCGCGCGGTCGAAGCGCAGCGTCCGGTCGGCTCGCTGCTCAAGCCGTTCGTGTACCTGCTGGCGCTGGCGCAGCCGGGCAAGTATTCGCTGGCCAGCTGGGTGGACGACTCGCCCGTCACCGTCGCGCTGGGCAAGAACAAGAACTGGAACCCCGGCAATTCCGACGGCCGCAGCCACGGCACGGTGCGCCTGATCGATGCGCTGGCGATGTCCTACAACCAGGCCACGGTGCGCGTGGGCATGCAGGTGGATCCGGAGCGCATCTCTAGCCTGATCCGCACGCTGGCCGGCATCGAATCCACGCCGAACCCCTCGCTGATCCTCGGCGCGGTGGACCAGAGCCCGTATGCGATGGCGCAGCTGTACCAGTTCCTGGCCTCCGGCGGCGAGATCCAGCCGCTGCACGCCGTGCGCGGCGTGCTCGACGCCAACGGGAAAGCGCTCAACCGCTACGACAAGGAACCCGCCCCGGCGCAGGAAGGCGACGCCATCGCCGCGCGCCTGATCACCATCGCGCTGCAGCAGGCGGTGTCCAACGGCACCGGCACGCAGCTCGTGCGCGACGGTCTGGGTCGTCTGTCGCCCGCCGGCAAGACCGGCACGTCGAATGATGGCCGCGACAGCTGGTTCGCCGGCTGGACCGGCGATCACCTCGCCGTGATCTGGGTCGGCAACGACCAGAACAAGGAAACCGGCCTGTACGGCGCCACCGGCGCGATGCGCGTGTGGTCGGCGATCTTCTCGCGCCTGCCCACCGCGCCGCTGGAAGTGGGCAACAAGGGCATCGACTGGCAGTGGACGATCGCCTCCAACACCACCGACGCCGACTGCCCCGGCGCGCGCCGCTTCGCCTTCGTCGCCGGCTTCGCTCCCCCGTACGCCCCGTGCCCCGCGCCGGAGCCCGTGCAGGAGGAAAGCGGCGGCTGGCGCGACTGGTTCGGCATCGGCCGCAAGGAAGAAGAAGCCCCGCGCGAGGACGCCCCGCCGCCAGAGACCCCGTGATGATGTCCCCCCGCATCCCCCGCATCCCCCGCATCGCAATCGCTGCACTGGCCGGCGCCGTCCTGGCCGCATGCAGCACCACGCCGCCGCCCCCGCCGGCGCCGACCATCGACCCCGTCGCCGCGGTGACCGCGATCCGCGCATCCGGCGGCGCGGCCAGCACCGAGCTGGACGTGCAGCCCATCCGCGATCCGCAGGTCGACGACCTGCGCGAGGACGCCGAGCGCTTCGAGAAAGCCGGCCAATACGCGCAGGCCGCGCAGGCGCTCGACCACGCGCTGCAGCTCAACCCGGACGATCCGGCGCTGCTGCAGGAGCGCGCCGAGGCAGCGCTGCTGGAAAAGGACCTCGCCGGCGCAGAACGCTTCGCGCGGCAGGGCATCGAGCGCGGCTCGAAGGTCGGCCCGCTGTGCCGCCGCCACTGGGAAACCATCGCCCAGGTGCGGCAGGCGCGCGCGGTTCCGGTCGAAGTTCCGGGTGACTCGGTCGCCGATGCGCGCCGCGAACGCGACGCCTGCACCGTCGCCGCGCCCGTGCGTTACTGACGATCGACGGGCCGGACGGAAGGCCGGGGCTAGAATAGGCCCCGTATGCGCAGCGACGGCCTGGCCGTCCCGCGAGTTCTCCTGATCGGCGCGTGTCGTGACAGGTGGCGTCCGCATGCGATCCATGCGCGAGATGCGCGACCCCGGGACCACGTCGAGACCTCATGCACGCGCAGGCGCCATCGCCCATCGAATCGACCCGCGACGCCGCGCCGGACGACGCGCGCCCGGTCAGCCGTCTGGCCCAGGCCAGCCGCGAAGCGCTGGCCGAAGGCGGCGAACTCGCGCGCAACATTCCGTCCTTCGCCTCGCGGCCGGCGCAGCAGGACCTTGCCGCGGCCGTGGCCGAGGCCGTCGACCATCGCGGCACGTTGCTGGCCGAAGCCGGCACCGGCACCGGCAAGACGTTCGCCTACCTCGTGCCGGCATTGCTGTCGGGCAAGAAGACCATCGTCTCCACCGGCACGCGCGCGCTGCAGGACCAGCTCTATCACCGCGACCTGCCGCGCGTGCGCGATGCGCTCGGCGTCGGCCTGAAGACCGCGCTGCTGAAGGGTCGCGCCAATTACCTGTGCCACTACCGCATGCGCCAGGCGCAGGGCGAGCCCAAGTTCACTTCGCGCGAGATGGCCGCGCAGTTCCAGCGCATCGTCGCCTGGTCGGGCCGCACGCGCATGGGCGATCTGGCCGAACTCGACGCGCTGCCCGACGACTCGCCGCTGCTGCCGATGGTCACCAGCACGGCGGAGAACTGCCTGGGCAGCGAGTGCCCCTTCTTCAACGACTGCTTCGTCGTGCAGGCGCGCCAGCGCGCGCAGGCGGCGGATCTGGTGGTCGTGAACCACCATCTGCTGCTGGCCGATCTCGCGCTCAAGCAGGAAGGCTTCGGCGAAATCCTGCCCGGTGCGCAGGCCTTCGTCGTCGATGAGGCCCACCAGCTGCCGGAACTGGCTGCGCAGTTCTTCGGCGAAGCGCTGAGCGCGCGTCCGCTGGTCGAACTGGCCCGTGACGCGCTGACCGAATGCCGCCAGGTGCCGTCCGCGCTCGCCGCCGTGCAGGATCCCGCGCGAGGACTCGAACAGAGCGTGCGCGCGCTGCGTGCCGCGATGGACGAACTGCCCGTGCGTGGCACGCGTCGCCGCGCGGCCGAAGAGCCCACGGTCGAGCAGGCCTTCGATGGGCTGGAGGATGCGCTGCGCGCGTTCCATGCGGCGGTGCTGCCGTTCGCGTCGGCCTCGCCGGGCTTCGATGCCTGCGCCGCGCGCGCGGTGGAGTTCGAAGGCCGGTTGAAGCGCTGGCGCGACGATTCCACGCACTCGCAGGACGAGGACGAATTCGCCGAGGATTTCGCCGAGGTCGATTCGCAGGAGGCAAGCGCCGATGACGTCGGCGCCGGCGCGAAGAAGAAGCCCAAGGACGACGGCAGCGTGCTCTGGTACGAGCTGACCGCGCGCGGCTTCCGCCTCAGCCGCACGCCGCTGGACGTCGCCGGCCCGCTGGCGCAGCACCGCGCGCGTTCGCAGGCGGCGTGGATCTTCACCTCGGCCACGCTCGCCGTCGGCGGTCGCTTCGAGCATTTCGCGATCAAGCTCGGCCTGTACCTCAAGGGTGAAGACCCGCCGCACACCCTGCTGGTGCCCAGTCCGTTCGACTGGGAAACGCAGGCGCTGTGCTACATGCCGCGCGGGCTGCCCGATCCGACCGTGCGCAACTACAACGAGAGCATGGTGGAGAAGATCCGGCCCGTGCTCGAAGCTTCGGGCGGCCGTGCCTTCGTGCTGTTCGCCTCGCACCGGGCCCTGCGCGAAGCGGCGGAACTGCTCAAGGACGGTCCGTGGCCGCTGTTCGTGCAGGGCGAGGCGCCGCGTCCGGTGCTGCTGGACCGCTTCCGCGCGTCCGGCAATGGCGTGCTGCTGGGCGCGGCGAGTTTCCGCGAAGGCGTGGACGTCGCCGGCGATGCGCTGAGCGTGGTGGTGATCGACAAACTGCCTTTCGCCGCGCCGGACGACCCGGTGTTCGAAGCGCGCCTGGACGCGATCCGCCGCAACGGCGGCAATCCGTTCCGCGACGAGCAACTGCCGCAGGCGGTGATCGCGCTGAAGCAGGGCGCAGGCCGCCTGATCCGCAACGAAAGCGACCGCGGCGTGCTGGTGCTCTGCGATCCGCGCCTGACCAGCAAGACCTACGGCAGCGTCTTCCTCAACTCGCTGCCGCCGCTGCCCAAGACGCGGCACGTCGAGGACGTGGGGGCGTTCTTCGCGACGGAGACCGCCGCCACGCCGCTAGAATCCACGCCATGAAGCTGCTCGCCCTGGAAACCTCTACCGAAGCCCTGTCGATCGCCTTGTCGATCGACGGCCAGGTGCGCGAGCGGTTCGAGCTCGCGCCGCGCCGGCACGCTGAACTCTCGCTCCCATGGGCAGACGAACTGCTGGCCGATGCCGGCGTGAAGCGCTCCCAGCTCGACGCGATCGCCGTGGGCCGTGGCCCCGGGGCGTTCACCGGCGTGCGGCTGGCGATCGCGCTGGCGCAGGGCATCGCGCTGGCGCTGGACCGCCCTGTGGTGCCAGTGTCCACGCTCGCCGCGCTTGCGATGCGGGCCGATGCGGACGGCGACGGCGCACCGCGCCGCGTGCTCACCGCGATCGATGCGCGCATGGGCGAGGTGTACTCGGCCGCGTTCCAGCTGCGCGATGGCGATGCGTTTGCGTTGAGCGATGAGCGCGTCGGCGCGCCCGACAGCGTCGTGGTGCCCGGCGACGAGAGCGGATGGTTCGGTGTCGGTACCGGTCTCGGTGCGGCCGAGAATGCGCTTTCGCAGCGTCTTTCCAGTCGTTTTGCATCGATCGATGCAACGCAATTGCCGCATGCGGCGGATATCGCACGCCTCGCCGTAAAGGCCTATGCGCGCGGTGAAGCGGTGCCGGCCGAACGCATCGAGCCTGCGTATCTGCGCAATAACGTCGCGTTGACGTTGCGCGAGCAGCAGGCGCTGCGGGAAGCGAAACGGTAGTTGAGGGCGTCGGGCGACTGGCTCGTGCGAGTCTTCGCCCATTAGCCACCGCTCCGTTACCCGTCATCCCAGCTTTCGCTGGGATGACGTAATCGCGAAGTTGCCGGTGCGAGCTCGATGACACCGGGCCTGCGCCGCGAGCGCGCCGCGCTCAATCGTCGACCAGCTCACCGCCCGGCAGGAAGTTCCACGTCCGCGTGACATGCAGGATGTCCGGGTTTTCCTCGGTGCGTGGCAACGGCGGATAAGGCTCGGCGAGCTTGGCGATGCGAAGCGCCGAGGCATCGAGCAGGGAAATGCCGCTGCTGCGCACGATGTCGGCGCGCTCGACCGATCCGTCGCGGCGGATCGCCACGCTGATCACCACCTGTCCTGCAAGCCGGCGGCGACGCGCTTCATCGGGATAGTTGAGGTTGCCCACGCGCTCGACGCGGTCCACCCATTCGCGCAGGTAGCCGGCCCACACGTATTCCTGCGTGCTGGCCGAGACGAACTTGCGCGATGGACGCTTGGCGTAGCGCTCCGAGCGCATGTGGATCTCGGCCGCCAGTCGCGCCATCTGCATGTCGCGCTCGATCTTTTCTTCGCCGCGCGGCAGCGGACGCTCGCTGGGCGAGGGCGTGCTGCGCGGCGTAGGCGTGGCGGTGTCGCCGCGCGTGCTGGCGACCACGCGCGCCTGCGGCGCCGGCTGTGGCGCGGGCGATTGCGCGCGCAGCGTGCGCGGCGCGATGCCGGTGGCGGCCTGCGGCAGGGGACCGGACTGCGCCTCGCGCGGGCGCGTGCTCTTGTCGTGCTCGCCGCCGCCCTGGTTGTTGGCCTGGGCGAGGAAATCCGCCTGTTTCGGCGTCAGCGCGCTGGTGGTCTGGGTGAGGATCACGTCCAGCGTCGGCATCACCGGCGCCGCCTTTTCCAGCGTCCAGCCCACGCCCAGCAGCACGATGCCGTGCACGATCAGCGACAGGACGAAGGTGGCGCTGACGCGGCCGTTGCCCGCGTCGTCGTGGCGCGCGACGACTGCGCTCATGCGGTGCGTGCCGCCGGTTGCGTGGCCACGCGCGACTCGATCGCATCGAACAGCACCGACGCGATGTTGATGCCGAACTGCGCATCGAGTTCGCGGATGCAGGTCGGACTGGTGACGTTGACTTCGGTGAGGTAGTCGCCGATCACGTCCAGGCCGACGAACACCATGCCGCGACGCTTCATTTCCGGGCCCACCTGCGCTGCGATCCAGCGATCGCGATCGCTCAGCGGACGGCCTTCGCCGCGACCACCGGCGGCGAGATTGCCGCGGAATTCGTCGCCCTGCGGAATGCGCGCCAGGCAGTAGTCGATCGGCTCGCCGTCGACCAGCAGGATGCGCTTGTCGCCTTCGCTGATCTGCGGCAGATAACGCTGCGCCATCGCCAGGCTGTGGCCGCCCTGCGTCAGCGTTTCCAGTATCACGTTGAGGTTCGCTTCGCCTGCGCGCGCGCGGAAGATCGAGCGACCGCCCATGCCGTCCAGCGGCTTGAGCACCGCCTCGCCGTGCTCGCCGACGAAGGCCTTCAGCGCGGCCGCGTCGCGACTCACCAGCGTCGGCGGGCAGCACTGCGGGAACAGCAGCGCGGCGAGCTTCTCGTTGTAGTCGCGCAGTCCCTGTGGATCGTTGACGACAAGCGCGCCGGCCTGTTGCGCCAGGCCCAGCACCTGCGTGTCGTGGATGTACTCGCTGTCGACCGGCGGGTCCTTGCGCATCAGCACGACCTGGCCCGGGCCGAAGTGCAGCGTGGCGAACTCGCCCAGCTCGAACCACCCGCTCTTGTCGTCGCGCACGCGCAGCGGGGCGACGATTGCCTCGGCCCGGCCGTCGCGCACGGACAGCCCGCCGGGGCGCACGTAATGCAGCCGATGGCCGCGGCGCTGCGCCTCCAGGAGCATGGCGAAGGTCGAGTCCTTGGCGATCTTGATCGACCCGATGGGGTCCATCACGACGACGATGTCGAGCGGCATGGCGGTGGCTGGGGGAAGGGTGGTCGCGATGGTAACAGGCCCTTCCGCGCACGCCGGGCGCCATCGGCGGAAAGCTGCGGTCCGTCCCCTTATCGCCTCCGCTGCCCTGGCGCGGCCGGGCGGAGCGGCCGGCGCGGGCCGGCCCGGGCCGGCCCGGAGACTTGGAACCGGCGTCCCGGCTTGGGGCCCCGGCGCTCGGAAATGTCATGCCTTTCCGGTATATGCAATGCGCGTGCCCAGCATCGTCGCGTGACCGCCAGGCGGTCCTTCGAGAACGATCCGGAAGCGGAGCCGGCCAGGCCGTCCCCGCGGCGCATTCAGCTTGCCCCTCGAAACCGCTGCTTGACAGCATTCGCGAGGCTTGGAATAAAGACGGCTGGCGAAGTGCCTGCACACGGCGGCATTCGCATGGGGGAATTCGAAAATGCTAGACGAGGTCCGCAACGGCAGCCTCGGCGGTTTGAAGGTCATGGTGATCGATGATTCCAAGACCATCCGCCGAACCGCCGAGACGTTGCTCAAGCGCGAGGGCTGCGAGGTGGTTACCGCCACCGACGGCTTCGAGGCGCTGGCGAAGATCGCCGATCAACAGCCGCAGATCATCTTCGTGGACATCATGATGCCGCGGCTGGATGGCTATCAAACCTGCGCGCTGATCAAGAACAATCATCTGTTCAAGGGCACGCCGGTCATCATGCTGTCCTCCAAGGACGGCCTGTTCGACAAGGCGCGCGGACGTATCGTCGGCTCCGAGCAGTACCTCACCAAACCATTCACACGCGAAGAACTGCTCGACGCGATCCGCACGCACGTAAACGCCTGACCGGGGGGTAGGGCACCAATGGCACGTATTCTTCTGATCGAGGACTCGCCGACCGACACGGCCGTCCTGACCCAGCTCCTCGAGCGCAATGGCCACCAGGTGCTGGCCTCCGGCAACGCCGAGGATGGCATCGAGACCTGCAAGCGCGAGAAGCCCGACCTGGTGATGATGGACGTCGTGCTGCCCGGCATGAACGGCTTCCAGGCCACGCGCGCGCTGTCCCGCGACGCCGACACCAGCACCATCCCGGTGCTGATCGTCAGCACCAAGGGCATGGACACCGACAAGGCCTGGGGCATGCGCCAGGGCGCGCGCGACTACATCGTCAAGCCGCCGCGCGAGGACGAGCTGATCGCCCGCATCAACGCCCTGCTGGGCGCCTGAGTCCGGAGTCCCGATGTTGCAGTCGCCCTTCGACGTGCTGGTGGACTACGAGCGCCGCAGCCTGGCGCACGTGGTCGGCCTGCCCGAGCAGCTGGACGCTCCGGGCCTGTGGCGCGGCGTGGGTTACCGCATCGGTGCCCGCCGTCTCGCCTCCGGTTTCGGCGAGGTCCTGGAAATCCTGCCGCTGCCGCAGGTCACCCATGTCCCGGGCGCGCAGCCCTGGCTGCTGGGCCTGGCCAACGTGCGCGGCAACCTCCTTCCGATCGTGGACCTCAAGCAGTT
This sequence comes from Lysobacter sp. MMG2, assembly GCF_016735495.2. Classification (GTDB taxonomy): domain Bacteria; phylum Pseudomonadota; class Gammaproteobacteria; order Xanthomonadales; family Xanthomonadaceae; genus Lysobacter_J. The sequence continues at coordinate 1,080,050 of NZ_JAERQY020000001.1, read as the reverse complement.
TCTGGAAGGCGAGCGCACGGTCGTGCACGAAAGCCAGCGCATCCTCCTCGTCCGCCAGCCCGGCGGCGACGTGGCCGTGCTGATCGACGAGCTCTACGGCCAGCGCAGCTTCCACGAGCAACACCGCATCGAACTTGAGCCCGAAGCCGAAGGCGACGACGCGATCGTCGCGCTGACGCAGGGCCGTTACGCGCACTTCGTCGAACGCGGTTACCGCCTCGACGCGCACACGTGGGGCATCTTCAGCTTGGACAAGCTGGCCCGCACGCCCGAATTCCGTCAGGCGGCATCCGAAATGCCGCATCGCATCAGCAACGTTTCCGAGGTTCAACCATGAGCACTGTGATGGATAGCGCTGCCGGCAAGGGCCGCAATCTTGGCGTCAATACCTGGCTGGTCGTGCTGGGCGTATCGGTGCTCATCTTCGGTCTGAATACCGGCTACGCGACGTGGAAGGCCGCGCGCCTGGGCGGCGCGAGCTCCTCGGCCTCGGACCTGCAGGTGAACTCGCAGAAGCTGGCCGTGCAGGGCCAGGAAGCGGTGAGCGGTGACGCCGCCGCGTTCGCCGCGTTCAAGGAAACCCGCTCGGCGATCGTGCAGGACGTGGAGCAGCTCAACGCCAACTTCGGCGACACCGCCGGCGTCTCCGGCCCGATCCGCACCGTGACCGAAACCTGGGGCCCGCTCGGCAAGAGCGCCGACCAGGTGGTCGCCAGCGAAAAGGCCGTGCTGGCCCTGGCCGGCAACGCCGACAGCTTCGCCAGCCGCGTGCCGCAGCTGCAGGCGCGCCTGGACGAACTGGTCCGCGCGATGTCGGCTTCCGGCTCGCCGTCCTCGCAGGTCTACATCGCCCTGCGCCAGGTGGTGCTGTCGGGCAAGATGGCCGAGCGCATCACGCAGATCCGCGCTGGCGGCAGCGGTGCAGCCCTCGCCGGTGAAGCGCTGGGTCGCGACGCCGCGGTGTTCGGCAACGTGCTGACCGGCCTGCGCAAGGGCGACGCCGCGTTCGGCGTGACCCCGCTGGGCAACTCCAACGCGATCGCCGCGCTCGGCCAGGCCGAGACGCTGTGGCTGGAAATGAAGAAGGACCTGGACGCGATCCTGTCGTCCTCGCAGAACCTGTTCGCCGCGCAGGCCGCGGCCGAGTCGATCACCGGCGGCTCCAACAAGCTGCTGACCGACAGCCAGGGCCTGTTCCGCGCCTTCACCTCGTTCGGTTCGGTGCGCAGCACCAATCCGATCGGCCACATCCTGGTGTCCATCGTCTCGGGCTTGATCGCGCTGTTCGCGATCGTCTTCCTGGTCGTCTCGCTGAACAGCCAGCAGAAGAAGCGCTACCTGACCACGAAGGAACTCAACGACCGGAACCAGGAGGCGATCATGCGCCTGCTGGACGAAATGGGTTCGCTCGCAGAAGGCGACCTGACCGTGAAGGCGACCGTGACCGAGGACATGACCGGCGCGATCGCGGACTCGATTAACTTCGCCGTCGAACAGCTGCGCAGCCTGGTGCAGACCATTACCGACACCTCGGTGCAGGTCGCCGCCAGCGCGCAGGAAACGCAGGCCACCGCCATGCACCTGGCCGAAGCCGCAGAGCACCAGGCGCAGGAGATCAACTCCGCTTCCAGCCGTATCAGTGAAATCGCGGCCTCGATCAACCAGGTGTCGCGCAACTCGGCCGAATCGGCGGACGTGGCGCAGCGCTCGGTGCAGATCGCGACCAAGGGCGCGGGCGTGGTGCGCCAGACGATCGCGGGCATGGACAGCATTCGCGACCAGATCCAGGAAACCTCGAAGCGAATCAAGCGACTGGGTGAGTCGTCGCAGGAAATCGGCTCGATCGTGGAACTGATCAACGACATCTCGGAACAGACGAACATCCTGGCGCTGAACGCGGCAATTCAGGCGGCTTCGGCCGGTGAAGCGGGCCGCGGCTTCGCGGTCGTGGCGGACGAAGTGCAGCGACTCGCAGAACGCGCGTCCAACGCGACCAAGCGAATCGAAACGCTGGTCCAGACGATTCAGTCCGACACCAACGAAGCGGTGTCCTCGATGGAACAGACGACCTCCGAAGTGGTCGCCGGTGCGCGACTGGCCGAGGACGCGGGTACCGCGCTGGGCGAGATCGAAAAGGTGTCGTCGGACCTGTCGAACCTCATTCAGGGCATCTCGAGCGCGGCGCAGCAGCAGTCCAGCGCGGCATCGAACATCACCGCGACGATGAACACCATCCAGTCGATTACCGCGCAGACCTCGCAGGGTGCGAACCAGACGGCGGCCTCGATTGGAAACCTGGCGCAACTGGCCGCCGACCTGCGTCGCTCGGTCGCCGACTTCAAGCTGCCGGCCTGACGGGCGGATCGGAACAAGGTCGGGTCACGATGAACAGCTTCAGCCCCGGATGGCGCCCCAGGTCGCGCCACCTTGCATCCATGCGAGGTGAGCGATGACCGTGATGCGCGAGGCGATCGACACCACCACGCTCGGCTGGATCAAGCCGGAGCTGGATGAAACCCTGCGCCTGGCCCAGCAGGAGATCGAGGCGTACGCCGAGAATCCCGCCGACAGCGGCCGCATGCGCCAGTGCGCCGAGCAACTGCACCAGGTGCACGGCACGCTGCGCATGGTCGAGTTGTATGCCCCGGCGATGGTCGCCGAGGAAATGGAGCGCCTGGCGCTCGCGCTGCAGCAGGGCAAGGTCGCCGATCGCGACGAAGCCTGCGCGGCGCTGATGCGCGGCGTGGTCCTGCTGCCCGACTACCTGGAACGCCTGCAGGGCGGCCATCGCGATATTCCGATCGTGCTGCTGCCGCTGCTCAACGAACTACGCGCCACGCGCGGCGAGGCGGGCCTCAACGAAAGCGTGCTGTTCGCGCCGGACCTCGACCGTCCGCTGCCGGCCAACCTGCCCAGCGCGCTGCCGAGCAACGCGCCGGTGCGCGGTGCTTCGTCGTCGCACCTCACCGCCTTGCGCGATGCGCTGGCAACCTGGCCGGAAGAGGGCAACCCGGCGCAGCCGGAGAAGCTCGCCGCGGCCATCGACGGCCTGCTTGGCGAAGTCATCCTGGAACCCGTGCGCCGCATGCTGTGGGTCGCGTCCTCCGTGGCCGGTGCGCTGCGCGACGGCGCGCTGCCGCCCACGCGCGCGCTGCGCCAGGCCTTCGGCGGCGTCGAGCGCGAAGCGCGCCTGATGCTGGCCGACGACGGTTTCGGCGCTCATCGCTCCGAACCGGCCGCCGAACCGACCCGCCAGCTGCTCTATCACGTCGCCCACAGCGACGGCCGCCATCCGGCGCTGGACGACCTGCGCCACACCTTCGAACTCGCCGCGCACCTGCCGAGCGAATCCGAACTCGAACACGCTCGCGGCTCGCTTTCCGGCCGCAACCGCGCGCTGCTGGACACCGTCGCCGCGGCGATCAAGGAAGACCTGCTGCGCGTCAAGGACGCGCTCGACCTGCACCTGCGCACCGGCCAGACCGACGTCGCCGAGCTCAAGCCGCAGGTGGAAGCGCTCGGCCGCGTCAGCGACACGCTCGGCATGATGGGCCTGGGCGTCGCCCGTACCGTCGTGATGCAGCAGCGCGATGCGATGCACGAGATCGTCTCCGGCAAGCGTCCGGCCGACGAGGGCGCGCTGCTCGACGTCGCCGGTGCACTGCTTTACGTCGACGCCTCGCTGGACGACCAGGTCTCGCGCCTTGGCCTGCCCGACAGCGGCGCCGAAGACGATCTGCTCGCCGGCGAAGCACGCAAGGTGCTCGACGTGCTCGTGCGCGAAGCCATCGCCAACTTCGGCGATGCGCGCCAGGCGTTCGTGGCCTTCGTGGAAACCAACTGGGATCACGCCGAACTGGCCGAAGTCCCACGCGTGCTGGACGAAGTCGCCGGTGCGCTGCGCATGCTGGAACTGCCGCAGCCGGCCGATTACCTCGCAGGCGTGAAGCGCTACACCGAGGTCGAGCTGATCGGCCGCAAGCGCGTGCCCAACGGCCAGCAACTGGACACGCTGGCCGACGCGCTCGCCAGCCTGGAGTACTACCTCGAAGCGCTGCGCGAGCAGCGCCCGAACCGCAACCACATCCTGGACATCACGCGCCAGAGTCTGGAAGCGCTGCGTTACTGGCCGCTGCCGGAGTTCGACATCGCCGCCACGATGGCGCCGACCTCGCCGATCAGCCGCGAGGAACTGGCGCGCGTGCCGGAGTTCGAGCTGACCGACGAGATCACGCTTGGCACGCCGGTCGCGCCCGCGTTCGACGCCAGCGCGCTCTCCTCGGCGACGCTCGCGGCCGAAGTTCCGGTCGCGCAGGTGCCGACCGCCGCACCGACGCCCGCGCCGGCGCCGGTCGCCAGCACGCCGCAGCAGGTCACCGCCGGCGGCTTCGAGCATAGCGACGACATCGACGACGAGATCCGCGAGGTCTTCCTCGAGGAGCTCGACGAAGAAATCCGTCACCTGGGCGACCTGCTCCCGGAATGGCACGCCCTGCCGGAAGACAGCGAGCGCCTGCGTCCGATCCGCCGCGTGTTCCACACGCTCAAGGGTTCCGGCCGCCTGGTCGGCGCCAAGACGCTGGGCGAGTTCAGCTGGCGCATCGAGAACCTGCTCAACCGCGTACTCGACGGCACCCGTCCGGCCAGCCCGGCGGTGATCGGCCTGGTCGGCCACGCTTACGCCGCACTGCCGCAGCTGCACGCCGCGCTGCGCAATGAAGGCGCCATCACCGCCGACCTGGCGGCGATGGAAGCCCATGCCGAGCGCCTGGCCGAAGGCGACGAAACGATCTTCACGCCGGCCGCGCCGAAGCTCGCAGCGGCCGTGGAGCCGGTGGTCGAGGCGATCGAGCCGGTCATCGAGCCGGTCATCGCGCCGGAGGCCGAAGAGATCATCCTGGAAGCCGTCAGCTTCGACGGCCTGGACAGCGGCGCGATCGAAGTCGAGGAAATCAACTTCGACGACGTCCCGGTCCTCGACGCCGAGCCGGTGCTGGAACCCGAACCCGGCGTGCCGGCCTCGGTGGATTCGGTGCTGCTGGAAATCCTCGACGCCGAGGTCAGCGGTCACCTGGTCACGATCGAGCAGTGGCTGGCCGCCTCGCAGGTGCAGCCGCGCCCGGCCGACGATGGCCTGCAGCGCTCGTTCCACACGCTCAACGGCGCCTTCGCCATGACCGAGGTGCCGGTGATCACCGACATCACCGGTCCGACCGAGGTGTACGTCAAGCGCCTACTGGCCCTGGGCCAGCCGGCCAGCACCGACGGCGTGGCCGCGATGGGCGAGGTTGCCGAGGCGATCCGCCGCACGCTGGCGACGTTGAAGTCCCCGTCGCCGCGCATCCCCGCCTTCGAAGGCCTCGCCGAGCGCATGCGTGCGCTGCGCGACAGCCTGCCGGATGCACGCCAGCCGATGCCGGCCGATCCGATCGAGGTCGAAGCGACGCTTTCGGCGATCGACCTGAGCGAGTTCACCGATCTGGCTGCCGATGTCGGCCCGGATTACCTCGCCGACCCGGCCGCGCAGGCCGAGCGCATCGAGGCCGAACTGGCCGAAGCGCGCCGCATCGAAGCCGAACGCGAAGCGATCGAGCGTGCCAACTCGGGGCGCGTGGAAATCGAGCGCCTGGAAGCCGAACGTTTCGCGCTGGAGGAACAGCAGCGCGAAGCCGAGCGCCTGGCCCTGCTCAAGCGCGAGGAAGAAGCGCGCCAGGAAGCCGAGCGCCTGGAAGCGGAGCGCATGGCTGCCGAAGCGGCCGAAGCCGAGCGACTTGCTGCGGAGCAGGCCGAAGCCGAACGCCTCGCCGCCGAGCAGGCCGAAGCCGAACGCCTCGCCGCCGAGCACGCCGAAGCCGAACGCATCGCCGCCGAGCAGGCCGAAGCCGAACGCCTGGCTGCCGAAGCCGCGCAGCGTGCGCAAGCCGAAGCGCAGGCCGAGGCCGAAGCGCAGCGCGTGGCCGCGCAAGCCGCCGCCGCGCTGGCCGAACAGCAGCGCATCGAAGCCGAGCTGCTCGAAGCCGAGCGCATCGCCACCGAGCGCCTGGAAGCCGAACGCCTGGAAGCCGCACGCATCGCGGACGAAGAGGCCGAATACGCGCGCCTGGAAGCCGAATACGCCGAAGCCGACCGCGCCGCGCGCGAACAGCAGACGGCGCTCGAAGCCACGGCCGTCGGCCATGCCTTCATCGACGCGCCCGCCATCGGCGACGTCCGTGACGGGCTGCCGGAGGTCGAGGAATTCGCGCAGGACGCTTCGGCCGAAGCGCCGGCCGCGGACGAGCCCGTCGCCGCGCCGGTCACGCCCGAAGCGCAGGAGCCGGCCGTGGCCGCGCTCATCGCGCACGCGCTGGCCAGCAACGACGATCCGGACGAAGCGCTGGACCTGAGCGAACTCGATCCGGAGCTGGTCGACATCTTCGTCGAGGAAGCCAGCGACCTGCTCGACCACTCCGACGGCCTGCTCGCGCAGCTGCGCGAAGCACCGACCGAGCGCGAGACGCTGGTGGGCATGCAGCGCGACCTGCACACCATCAAGGGTGGCGCGCGCATGGCCGGCATCATGGCCGTGGGCGAACTCGGCCACGCGATGGAATCGCTGCTGGAAGCGGTGGTGGAAAACCGCTGCGAACTCGGCCGCGATGGCGTGCCGCTGCTGGAGCGCGGTTTCGACCGCCTGCACGCGATGGTCACCCGCGTCGGCGAACGCCGCGCGATCGCCATGCCGGAAGCGCTCATCGCAGAATTCGACGCGCGAGCCCGCGGCGAGACCACGCTCGGCCACCTGGCCGCGGCGGTCGCCGCTGCGCCGGCAAAGCCGGCACCGACGCCGGCTCCGACGCCGGCACCCAAGCCCGTCGTCGCCGAGCCGGTGCACACGGATGCCGACGAGTCGCACGCCGACCTCAAGCCGCTGTCGGCCCCGATCAGCGACCAGCCGGTCGGCGACGAAGACGACATCGGCGTGCGTGCGCCGCAGGAACAGGTGCGAATCCGCGCCGACCTGCTCGACCGCCTCGTCAACTACGCCGGTGAAGTCGCGATCTATCGCGCCCGCCTGGAACAGCAGCTGGGCGCCTTCCGTGGCGCGATCGCGGAAATGGCCGCGACCAACACGCGTATGCGCGACCAGCTGCGCCGCCTGGAAATCGAAACCGAAGCGCAGATCGTCGCGCGCTACCAGCGCGAAGGCGACGACGGCGAGCAGGCATTCGATCCGCTGGAACTCGACCAGTTCTCCACGCTGCAGCAGCTCTCGCGCGCGCTGGCCGAATCGGCCGCCGACCAGACCAGCCTGCAGACCACGCTCGACGACCTGACGCGCCAGTACGAAACGCTGCTGCTGCAACAGTCGCGCGTGAGCTCGGAGCTGCAGGAAGGCCTCATGCGCACGCGCATGGTGCCGTTCGACGGCCTGCTGCCGCGCCTGCGCCGCGTCGTGCGCCAGGCCTCGGGCGAACTGGGCAAGCATGTCGCGCTCAAGCTCGACGGCACCCAGGGCGAACTCGATCGCAACGTGCTGGAGCGCATGACCGCGCCGCTGGAGCACATGCTCCGCAACGCCGTCGCGCACGGTCTGGAAACGCCGGACAAGCGCAAGAAGGCCGGCAAGTCCGACGAAGGCACGATCCGCATCGCGGTGCGCCGCGAAGGTTCGGAAGTGGTGCTGGAAGTCGGCGACGACGGCGCCGGCCTGAACCGCGAGGCGATCCTCAAGCGCGGCATCGAGCGTGGCCTGGTGCCCGAAGGCGCCACGCTGTCCGACGCCGCCATCGACGCGCTGATCCTGGAGCCGGGCTTCTCCACCGCCGAATCGGTCAGCCGCCTGGCCGGCCGCGGCGTCGGCATGGACGTGGTCGCCAGCGAAGTCCGCCAGCTGGGCGGCACGCTCGACATCCGCTCCGTACCCGGCAAGGGCGTCACCTTCACGCTGCGCCTGCCGCAGACGCTGGCGGTCACGCAGGCCGTGTTCGTGCGCATCGGCGAGACCACCTTCGCCGTGCCGATCGCCTCGGTGCGCGGCGTGGGCCGCATCGCCCGCGACCGCCTGGACATGGTCGACGCGACCTACCGCTACGGCGGCGAGGACTACGCGGTGCACGACCTGGGCGCGCTGGTCGGCCATGGCACTGCCAAGGCCGAAGGCCACCTGCAGATGCCGCTGCTGCTGATCCGCTCGGGCGACCTGCGCGCCGCGGTGTGCGTCGACCAGGTGGTCGGCAATCGCGAAATCGTGGTGAAGCCGGTCGGCCCGCAGGTCGCATCGGTGCCGGGCATCTTCGGCGCCACCATCATGGGTGACGGCCGCGTCGTGGTGATCCTGGACGTCGCGCCGCTGGTGCGCCGCCAGCAGCTGCTGCCGCGCGACTTCGTGGCCGTGCCGGAAGCGCCGGTGGAAACGCGCCGCGTGCCGCTGGTCATGGTGGTCGACGACTCGGTCACGATGCGCAAGGTCACCGGCCGCGTGCTGGAGCGCCACAACTTCGAGGTCATGACCGCGAAGGACGGCATCGACGCGCTGGAACGCATGGCCGAACGCGTGCCGGACCTGATGCTGCTCGACATCGAAATGCCGCGCATGGACGGTTACGAGCTGGCCACCGCGATGAAGGGCGACTCGCGCCTGCGTGGCGTGCCGATCGTGATGATCACGTCGCGTACCGGCGACAAGCACCGCCAGCGCGCGTTCGAGATCGGCGTGGAACGCTACCTCGGCAAGCCGTACCAGGAGCCGGAACTGGTCCGCAACGTGTACGAGCTGCTCGGCATCAATGCAGGGGCCACGCGGAATGAGTGAGTCTTCGCGTCGCGCGGTCCTTCTGGCGCGACCGGGCGCTGCCTGCGAACGCTTGCGCTCGGCGCTGGCCGACGCAGGCGCCAACGTGGTGCTGGAAGCCGACCCGACCACGCTGCAGCTCGACACGCTCGGGCAGGTCTCGCCGCAGGTGGTGGTGGTCGCGCTGGATCCGGTCACCGAGGACGTGATCGAGCGTTTCGATCCCGTGCTCGCCGACCCGTCGGTGGAAGTGATCTACGAAGAAGCCGCGCTGGCCGCGACCCGCGAGGGTTGGGACCTGGCGCGCTGGGTGCGCCACCTCGCAGCCAAGCTGCACGGCCACGGCGACGTGCTGCCGCCGGGCCACGAACCCGAAGGCATGGAGCCGCCGGAACCGCCGGTGGCCGTCGCGCCGCAGGTGGTCGAAGTCGCGCCGCCGGCCGTCGAAGTCGCCGCGCCCGCGGAACCGCCGCGCGTGGTGGACGTGTCCGCCGCGCCGCCGCAGATCGCCACGCAGGCCGTGGAGACGATCGAAATCGCGTCGCTGATTGTCGAGCCGGTGGTCGTGCCGGTGGCCGCCACGCCTGTGGCGGCAGTGGAAGTCGCGACGCCGGCCGTCGAGGCCGCCGCCGCGCCTGTGACCCAGTACACGCACGAGAGCCGCCACAACCCGTTCGATCCAGTCGCCGCCGAAGCCAGCTTCGACGTTGCCGAAGCGATCGAACTGCCGCCGTCGCTGGCGGCGGTCGAACTCAGCTTCGCCGCCGACGCGCCGACGATGTCGGTGGACGAGGCCGAACTGGTGATCGAACCGTTCGAGTCCAGTTTCGATTTCGAAATCGCCGACGCGGCGCCGACTCCGGTGGTGCTGGAGACGTCGATTCCCGAAGTCGTCGAGATGACGATGGATGCGCCGGCCGCCGAAGCGTTGGCGACCGTCACCGCCGACGCGCCGGTGCTGATGTTCGACGCCAGCCGCGAGGGCACGCTGTCCGCCGCGCCGCGCGCCGAAGTCGCCGCGCCGGCCGCGCCGGACTGGTCCTTCGCCGACGACACGCCTGCCGCTCATGCGACGCGCGAGGCGGACCCGAACCACAAGTTCCAGCGCGACCTGGGCGACATCGAGCGCCGCATCTCCGCGCTGGAGCTCGTCGAGGAGCGTCCGGTTTCGCAGTTCGGTGGTGCCGTGCTGGTGCTGGCCGGCATCGGCGGGCCGGATGCCGTGCGCCAGTTGCTCGGCGGGCTGCCGGCGGAATTCCCGCGCCCGGTGCTGGTCCAGCAGCGCCTGGACGGTGGCCGCTACGACCGTCTGGTCGCGCAGATGCAGCGCGCCACGCCGTTGCAGGTGCGCCTGGCCGAGCCGGGCCTGTTCGCGATGGCCGGCACGATCTACATCCTGCCGGCGGAAATCTCCATCACCGTGAGCGAGTCGGGCATGCGTTTCGTCGAGGGCGACGGTGACGTGCTGGCCGTGCTGCCGACCGCCGATTCGGCGGTGCTGATGCTCAGCGGCGCCGATGCGGCGCAGGTCGATGGTGCAATGAACCTGTCGTGGGCAGGCGGTCTGGTCGCCGGTCAGGCGCCGGACGGTTGCTACGATGCCGCCGCGGCCTCGGCGCTGATCGCACGCGGCGCGCAGTCCGGCCAGCCGGCCGAACTGGCGGCGCGACTGGCCGAACGTTGGCGGTAAGCCGCGCGAGAGATCGCGCCTAGGACTACGAAAATGGCGAACGAACATCCTGCCAACACCACCGGTGCCGTCGAGAACGACATCCGCGGCGTGCTCATCCAGGTCGCCGGCGGGCGCCTGCTGCTGCCCAACGCCACCATCGCCGAAGTGCTTTCCTACGCCGAGCCGGATGCCATCGCCGATGCGCCGGACTGGTTGCTGGGCCGCATCCGCTGGCGCGGCTGGCAGCTGCCACTGATCGCATTCGGCCGCCTCTCGGGGCTGGCCAACGAACGCGGCGGGCTGGGCAGCAAGGTGGTCGTGCTGCGTGCGCTGGGCGGCAATCCGCGCTCGCCGTACTTCGCGCTGCTGACGCAGGGCTTCCCGCGCCTGGTCACGGTGTCGCGCGATACGCTGATGGTCGTCGACGACCACAACCCGCTGCCCAACGGCGTGCAGGCGCGCGTGCTGCTCAACGAGGACGCCGCATTCCTGCCGGACCTGGGCGTGATCGAAGAGCAGATCGGCCTGGCGCTGGCGCAGGCGGCTTGAGCAAAGCGACCGCGCCTCGCTACGCCTCCGTCGACGCCCTGCGCGGCGTCACCGTCGCGGCGATGTTGCTGGTGAACAATCCCGGCGACTGGGGGCACGTCTACGCGCCACTCGAACACGCCGTCTGGCACGGCTTCACGCCGACCGACCTGATCTTCCCGATGTTCCTGTTCATCGTCGGCGTGTCGATCGCGCTGGCGCTGATGCCGCGCGTGGAACGCGGCGACGACCCGAGCGCGCTGACGAAAACCGTGCTCGTGCGCGGCGCGCGCATCGTCGGCCTGGGTCTGCTGCTGCACCTGTGCGCGCTGTGGGCATTCGACGTGGCGCACTACCGCGTGCCGGGCGTGCTGCAACGCATCGGCCTGTGCTTCGCGGCGGCGGGCGTGCTCGCGCTGTACACGTGGCCGCGCACGCAGTGGCTCGTATTCGGCGCGCTGCTCTTCGGTTACGGCGCGCTGCTTGCGGCGGGCGGGAGCCTGGAGCCGTTCGTGAACATCGCCAGCCGCATCGACCACGCGCTGCTGGGCGTGCACGTCTATCAGCTCGATGCGGCGACGGGACGCGGTCACGATCCCGAAGGCCTGGTCAGCACGCTGGGCGCATTGGCGACGACGTTGCTGGGCCTGCGCGCGGGCGATTGGCTGCGACGCGGCGACCGTCGCGCATTGTGGATCGCAGGCTTGATCGCCATGGCCGCGGGCCTGGCATGGTCGCTGTGGCAACCGCTCAACAAGAACCTGTGGACGCCGTCCTACGTGCTGTGGACGGGCGGCATCGCCTGCTGGGTGATGGCGGTGTTCCATTCGCTGATCGACCTGCGCGGCTGGCCGCCGCTGGGTCGCGCGTTCGGCGTGAACGCCATCGCCGCCTACGCGGGCTCGGCCTTCATGCTCTATGCGCTGGCCGGCCTGGGCTGGCTCGATCCGCTGTACCAGCACGCGTTCGCCGGCTGGATGACGCCGCGCTTCGGCCCGTTCGTGCCATCGCTGGCCTATGCGCTGGCGTTCGTCGCGGTGTGGTGGATCGTGGTGCGCGTGCTGGATGCGCGGCGCATCTACTTCAAGATCTGAGCGGGCGTTCGACGACGCGATGGAATTCATCCGACGCTTCCACGATCCGGACGACCTCGACCGCTTGCGTGAGCGGCTTCGCGACAAGGGCATTCCTACCTACGTGGCTCAGGGAGGTTCGCGTGCCGCACGGTTCTGGTCGCTGTTCGCCTGCATCGACGAACAGGCCGACGACGCGCGCCGCGTGTTGCGCGATCCCGCGCACGAGCCTGCATACAAGGTCGACGCAACGGCGTTCGAGGCGACGCTCCAACACGACGACACGTCGCTCCTGGCGCGCTGGGCCACCATCGTCGCGATCGCGGTGTTCCTCGGTTTCGCGGCGCTGATGCTGCTCGTCGTGCGGCTTTCGTAAGCGGTTCCGACCGGGGCAGCGGAACTGGACGGAATGCCGTCAGCCGCGCTGCCAGGACAGCATTTCTGCCGCCTTTGCCGTTCATCTGCCGGCCTCGCGGGCCTGTCCTGCCGGGCAGCAGTACTTGCGTTGTCTCCAGTCTGGAGGGCCAACCTGGAGGGTCGATCATGTACTCCATGTCTTCGAGGATCCGGAGATCGCGCGTCGCCGCACGCCTCACGCAGGCGGAACTCGCGAGGCGGCTGGGGGTGCAGCGCAGCGCCGTCACGCAGTGGGAGCGCGACGCCGGCACGCACCCCAGCGTCGCGCACCTGGCGCAGATCGCGTGCGAGACGCAGGTGTACTTCGAGTGGCTGGCGACGGGACGCGGTGAATCGCACCCGGAGGCGGGCGCGCTCGACACCGCCGTGACCATGCAGGACTACGCGCGCGACGACGTCGAAAGCCGCGCGTTGGAGAGCCTGCGCCGCGTCAGCGGGCACAAGCGCGAGGCCGTCGTGCGCGTGATCGAGCTGCTGGCCGGCTGAAAGCGGTGCGCGTGCGCTTCGCCGCGCTGTCCGGATAGCAGGACTGAGCGCAGCCTGGCCACGAAGGCTGTCCGCCGCACGTGCATCGCCGCTGCGGCCGATACGGGTGGGGAAGGGCAGTAGCGCTTAACGCATCGGCCGCGAAGGCACAGGCCTGTGCTGCGAAGGTCGCGCGTTCGCTGGAACAGACGACCCGCATGGACGTCGGTTCGACGAATCCGTGCGACGGGTGTGGAGAGGACGACGCAGGGACGCGACCGCACCCGTCGCCGTCACGCGGCGCGGGGCAGGGCGATGACGGAAGCGCCCGGGCCCGCAGGGAATGCCGCGCGTGGATGCATCGCCGGGGCGCGGAGTTCGCCCCGGCGGTGCGGAACGGGAGCGGCGCGCGCATCGGCGCCGCTTCGATGCCTCAGGCGAAATCCCCGAAGCGCGCCTGCAAGGCCGCGATGGCCGCCAGTCCGGCCGTTTCCGTGCGCAGGATGCGCGGGCCCAGTCGCAGCCCATGGAATCCGCTCGCGCGCAGTTGCTCGCGATCCTGCGGCGACCAGCCGCCTTCCGGGCCGATGGCGAGGTACACGGGCTGGGATGCATCGAACGCCAGCGTGCCGAACGCGAACTCGCCGTCGGGATCGAGGATCAGCCTTGTTCCACCGGTCTCGAGCGACCCCAGCGCCGCCGCCAGCGACACCGGTGCGGCGACGTCCGGCACGAACGCGCGTCCGCTCTGTTCGCACGCCGACGACACCACGCTGCGCCAGTGCGCCAGGCGCTTCTCCGCGCGTGCTTCGTCCAGCTTCACTTCGCTGCGCTGCGACCACAGCGGATGGAACGCGGTCGCGCCCAGTTCCGTCGCCTTCTGCAGGATCAGGTCCATCTTCTCGCCGCGCGCCACGCCCTGCAGCAGCACGAGCTTCAACGACGATTCGCGCGACACCGATTCGGCCGAGTCGATCGCCACGCGCAGCTCGCGCTTGCTCATCGCGACGATGCGCGCGGCGTAGTCGTGGCCGTCGCCATTGAACAGCACGCAGGCATCGCCCACGCCCAAGCGCAGCACGCGGCCCAGGTGGGCGGCGGCGCTTTCGGGCAGGGCGATCTCCGCGCCGGCGCGCAGCGGTTCGTCGACATGGACGCGGGTCAGGCGCATGCGGCCTCCTCGATGGCGTGGTCGATGGCCGCGCGCGTGGTGTCGGCAAGCAGGCGCAATGCGTCGTCGTCGACGCAGTACGGCGGCATCCAGTACAGCACGTCGCCCAGCGGACGCAGCAGCACGCCGCGTTGCAGGGCGGCGCGGTAGGCGCGCAGGCCGATGCGCGCGGCGGCATCGAAGGGCGTGCGCTTGTCGCCGTTCTGCGTCAGCTCGAACGCGACGATCATGCCGGCCTGGCGCACGTCGGCGACGTGCGGGTGATCGCTGAAGGGCGCCGACAACGCGGCCATGCGCGCGGCGGTTCCGCGGTTGCGCGCGATCACGTCGTCCTCCTCCAGGATCGACATGGACGCGAGCGCCGCCGCGCACGCCAGCGGATTGCCGGTGTAGCTGTGCGAATGCAGGAAGGCCTTCTCGCGCGAATCGTCGAGGAAGCCGTCGTAGATGGACTGCGTCGCCAGCACGGCCGCCAGCGGCAGCGCGCCGCCGGTGAGGCCTTTCGACAGGCACATCAGGTCCGGCTGCACGCCCGACTGCTCCGATGCGAACAACGTCCCGGTGCGGCCGAAACCCACGGCGATCTCGTCGGCGATCAGGAACACGCCGTGCGCATCGCACAACTCGCGCACGCGCCTGAGGTACCGCGGATCGTGCATGCGCATTCCGCCGGCGCACTGCACGCGCGGCTCCATGATGAGCGCGCAGACCTCGCCGGCATGGCGTTCCAGCAGCGTCGCCAGCGCATCGGCGGCGCGCTGCGCGCGATCGGCGGGCGATTCGCCCGGCTCGCACAGGTAGGCGTCGGGCGAGGGCGCGAACAGCGCTTCGGCCAGCAGCGGCGCATACACGCGGCGGTAGAGCGGGATGTCGCCGACCGCCAGCGCGCCCAGCGTTTCGCCGTGATAGCCGTTGTCGAGCGCGATGAACTTGGTGCGTCCTTCGATGCCGCGGTTGCGGAACCAGTGGAAGGCCATTTTCAGCGCGACTTCCACGCCCGCCGAGCCGTTGTCGGCGTAGAACACCTTCGCCAGCGGTTCGCGGCCCGCCTCGCGCGGGGCGATGGCGAGCAGCTTCTCGGCCAGCTCCACCGCCGGCGCGTGCGAGACGCCGGCGAGGATCACATGTTCGAGCGTGGTGGCCTGCCGGGCGATGGCCGCGGCGATGCGCGGCTCGGCGTGGCCGAACAGGTTGGTCCACCAGCTGCTGATGGCATCGAGGTAGCGACGGCCGTCGCGTCCGACCAGCCAGGCGCCTTCACCCCGTTCGATCGGGAGCAGGGGAAGGGTGTGGGGGTGTTCGCGCATCTGCGTGCACGGGTGCCAGAGCACGGCGAGGTCGCGCTCGCGCCAGGTGTCTGCGACGGCGTCCGCGTCGGCGCGCGCTATGATGTTGTCGAATCGCTGCATCCCGCCATTCTAGCCCCGCACACCGGGCCGGCCCGGGCCGAGGTCCAGATGTCCGCCGCAGTACGCGGGCATCCAATGCCGAGCGCCACGCGGGCCAGCATCCCTTCCGGAATCCCGCATGTCGCGTCGCCTGCCCACCATCCATCGCATCACCGAACACGATGCCGGACCGTACCGGCTCGAACGCCTCGACCTGGAGTTCGCCAACGGCGAGCGCCGCCATTACGAGCGCTTGCATGGACGCGGCCACGGCGCGGTCGTGGTGGTGCCGATGCTGGACGATGAGACCGTGCTGCTGGTGCGCGAGTACGCGGCCGGCGTGCACCGTTACGAACTGGGCCTGGTGAAAGGCCGCATCGACGCCGGCGAGACGCCCGTCCAGGCCGCCGACCGCGAGCTGAAGGAAGAAGCCGGCTACGGCGCGCGCGACATCCAGGTGCTGCGCGCGCTCACGCTGGCGCCCACGTACATGAGCCACCAGGCGCACCTGGTGCTGGCGCGCGATCTCTATCCCGAGCGCCTGCCGGGCGATGAGCCGGAGGAACTCGAAGTGGTGCCGTGGAAGCTCGATCGTCTGCACGAGCTGATCCTGCGCGAGGACTTCTCCGAAGGCCGCAGCATCGCCGCCCTTTTCATCGCCCGCGAATGGCTGAGGACGCACACGCAATGATTCCTGCCGCACTGCGCGAGGAGGTGATCGCGCTGGCGCACGACGCCGCTTCCGCGATCCTGGGCATCTACGACAGCGAGTTCGCCGTCCAGCACAAGGACGACGATTCGCCGCTCACCGCCGCCGACCTGGCCGCGCACCGCTGCATCGTCGATGGACTGGCGCGCATCACGCCGGACATTCCCGTGTTGTCGGAGGAATCCGCGCACGAAGTGCCGACGGCGATGCGCCGCCAGTGGTCGCGGCTTTGGCTGGTCGATCCGCTCGACGGCACGCGCGAGTTCGTCAAGCGCAACGGTGAGTTCACGGTGAACATCGCGCTGATCGAGGACGGCGTGGCCGTGTTCGGCGTGGTGCAGGCGCCGGTGACGGGCGAGCTGTGGCACGGCGGCGCCGAGCTGGGCGCGTTCCTTCGCAAAGGCACGCAGGAATCGGCATTGCACGTCCGCGCGCCGGCGACCGCGCCGCTGCGCGTGGCCGCCAGCCGTTCGCACCGCGACACGCGCACGCAGGCCTTCATCGACCGCATGGGCGAGACGGAGCCGTTGGGGCTGGGTTCGTCGCTCAAGTTCTGCAAGCTCGCCGACGGCACGCTCGACGTGTATCCGCGCTTCGGCCCGACCAGCGAATGGGACACCGCCGCCGGCCAGTGCGTGCTGGAAGGCGCGGGCGGCGCGGTGCTGGATCCGCAGGGCCGACCGTTCCGCTACAACCAGCGCGAGCGGATCCTCAACGGCGACTTCGTCGCGTTGGGCGATCGGTCGCTGCCGTGGCAAGAATGGATCACTTCCTGATCCAGCTGCGCGCGCCATGCCCATCACATTGATCATGCTTGTTGTCGTGCTGATACTCATCTTGGGACCGACGCTTGTTGTCGGGCGCTCGCATCTGGCTGCACAGCAGTCCGGATGGCGTGCGGCGGCGGAAGCAGTCCTCGTCCTCTTGGCCGGTATCTTGTTCTTCGGTTGGTACGGCGTGTCCGTGGCTTTGGTGTATTGGATGCTCCGCACCGAGTGGCTGGACAAGAAGAAGGACGCCCAGGCGCATGCCATTGCCGATAAAGCAGCACCGCAGGACGGCATTGGATGACGTACTGTTCGGGTTCGCTTCCCTGACTCCGTGAACTGCGATGACGTCACTCAGTAGCTTCGATTTCCGTGATGTCCATACCCTTTTGAACATCATGGCCCGCCTGCGCGACCCGAACGGCGGGTGCCCGTGGGACCTGGAGCAGGACTTCGCCACGATCGCGCCGTACACGATCGAGGAAGCGTACGAAGTCGCCGACGCGATCGACCGCGGCGACCTGGTCGATCTGAAGGACGAACTGGGCGACCTGCTGCTGCAGGTGGTCTTCCATGCGCAGATGGCGAACGAGCAGGGCGCATTCGCGTTCGGCGACGTGGTCGCGGCGATCTGCGACAAGATGGTGCGCCGGCATCCGCATGTCTTCGGCGATGCGTCGGTCGAGGACGCGGACGCGCAGACCGTCGCATGGGAAGAACAGAAGCGCCGCGAGCGCGAGGCCAGCGGCCATGAGGACCGTTCCGCGCTCGCCGGCATCGCGCGCGGCCTGCCCGAGTGGCAGCGCGCGGTGAAATTGCAGAAGCGCGCCGCGCGCGTGGGCTTCGACTGGCCCGACGTCACGCCGGTGATCGCCAAGCTGCACGAGGAGATCGACGAGGTGCGGGTGGAGTTCGCTGCACTGGACGCCGATCCGCAGGACGCCGCGGCGCGGGACCGGCTGGAGGACGAGATCGGCGATGTGCTGTTCGTCTGTGCCAACCTTGCGCGTCATGCGCAGGTGGACGTGGGCGCGGCGATGCGCCGGGCGAACCTCAAGTTCGAGCGCCGCTTCCGCGCGATGGAGGCGCTGGCCGAGGCCGACGGGACCCCGCTTGCCGGGCTTTCGCTGGAAGCGCAGGATCGCCTCTGGGATCGCGCCAAGGCCGCCGAAAAGGCCTGAGCGGTCAGGCCACGGAGGACGACATGTCGCGCTTCGCCAGCTTCCGCGAGTTCTACCCGTTCTACCTCAGCGAACACAGCCACCGCACCAGCCGGCGACTGCATTTCATCGGCAGTTGCGGGGTGCTGGCGCTGCTGGCGACCGCGATCGTGCAGCGCAATGCGTGGTGGCTGCTGGCGGCGCTGGTGTGCGGCTACGGTTTCGCCTGGGTCGGGCACTTCTTCTTCGAGAAGAACCGGCCGGCGACGTTCAAGCACCCGTTCTATTCGTTCGTCGGCGACTGGGTGATGTTCAAGGACATCTTGAGCGGGAGGATACGGTTCTGATTTCTGTTTTCCCTCTCCCCTTTCGGCGACCGAAGGGAGTGCAGAGCTGAGAGGGACAGGCCGCCGAATGCGGCCAGGGAGAGGGGGCACAAGTCCGCGCTGCGCGCGCCCTCTTCCGCCCGTCGGCACCTTCTCCCGCAAGGGGAGAAGGCCAACACCGGACCTCACTCCAGAAAGATCAACCACGCCGCCACCGCGATCAGCGCGAAGCCGGCCCAGTGGTTCCACTTCAGCGGCTGGTCCAGGTACCAGGCCGAGAAGCCCGCGAAGACCAGCAGGGTGATGACCTCCTGCATGCCCTTGAGCTGGGGCGCCGAGTAGACTGAGCTGCCCATCCGGTTGGCGGGCACCATCAGGCAGTACTCGAAGAACGCGATGCCCCAGCTGGCGAAGATCGCCAGCATCAGCGGCGCGGACTTGTACTTCAGGTGCCCGTACCAGGCGAAGGTCATGAAGATGTTCGAGCCCAGCAGCAGGGCGATGGGGAGGATGCGGTCCAGGGGCATGAGAAGGAATCGCTAGGGTTTCGTTCAGGTTTTGTGGTGGGCCTTCACGGTCCCTCCACCGGCGGCCCGGCAGCCTTCACAAAGCTGAAGCGTCGGGAGGGTTTTTGCATGCAGGGTACCGGAACAAGGGACGGCGGCCTGGTCCTCATTGTCGAAGACAACCGCAACATCTCGGAAATGGTCGGCGAATACCTCGAAGGCCGGGGGTTCGAAGTCGACTATGCCAGCGACGGCCTCGACGGTTATCGCCTGGCGACGGAGAACAACTACGACGTCATCGTGCTCGACTTGATGCTCCCGCGCATGGACGGCGTGGAGCTGTGCAAGAAGCTGCGCGAAGAGGCCCGCAAGTCCACGCCGGTGCTGATGCTCACCGCGCGTGACACGCTGGACGAGAAGCTCACCGGACTGGGCGCCGGGGCCGACGATTACCTGACCAAGCCGTTCGCGATCCAGGAACTGGAAGCGCGCCTGCGCGCCCTGATCCGCCGCGAGCGCCGGCAGGTCGGCGGCGAAGTGCTGAAGGTCGCCGACCTGGTGCTCGATCCGGCCAGCCTGCGCGTCACTCGCGGCGGCAGCGAGTTGCAGCTCTCGCCCATCGGACTTCGCCTGCTGACGATCCTCATGCGCGAATCGCCGCGCGTGGTCAGCCGGCAGGAGATCGAACGCGAGATCTGGGGCAACGGGCTGCCCGACTCGGACACGCTGCGCAGTCACCTCTACAACCTGCGCAAGACCATCGACAAGCCGTTCGACAAGCAGCTGCTGCACACCGTGCAGAGCGCGGGTTATCGCGTGGCCGACATATCGCAGCCGCCCGAGTAGGCGGCGCGGGAACGCCATGGCGCACGGACTTCCGCGCAGGATCAAACTTGCGTTCATCACGCAGGCGTTGATCGGCAGCATCGTGATCACGGTGGGCATCCTGCTCACCGGCATCGTCGTGCGCCAGAAGGTCGTGGAGCAGCGCGTGGCGCAGGAGGCGGCGGCGTTCTGGCGCGCCTACGAACAGGACCCGACGCATCGGCTGCCCAGCAGCTCGACGATGTCGAGCTACCTGGTGATCCCGGGCAACCTGCAACCGCAACTGCCGGCCGAGCTGCGCGACGTCACCGGCACGGGCGTGCAGCGCCTGCCGGAAAGCGGGCGGCTGGTCTACGTCGACCGCCGACCGCAGGGCACCTTGTACCTGATCTTCTCGGCGTGGCTGGCGGACCAGTCGGTGTTGTTCACCGGCCTGGTCTCGCTGTTGCTGTCGCTGGTGACCAGCGGCGTGCTGATCTGGCTGACGTACCGCACGTCCAAGCGCATGGTCACGCCGGTGAGCTGGCTGGCGAACCAGGTCGCGCACTGGGACCCGCGCGATCCCGATGCCAGCGCGATCGCCACCGCGCACCTGCCGGCCGAGGCGGGCGATGAAGTGCGCAAGCTCTCGCGCGCGCTCACCGGGTTGTCGCAGCGCGTGGGCGATTTCGTCCAGCGCGAGCGCAACTTCACCCGCGACGCCAGCCACGAACTGCGCACGCCGCTCACCGTCATCCGCGTCGCCACCGATCTGATGCTGGCCGACAACGAGAACAGCCCGCGCACGCGGCGTTCGCTTTCGCGCATCCAGCAGGCGGGGCGCGACATGGAGGCGGTGATCGAGGCCTTCCTCATCCTCGCGCGCGAGGCCGACGTGGCGCCGCAGAGCGAGGAGTTCGAGGTGCGCGACATCGTGAGCGCCGAAGTGGATCGCATCCGCCCGTTGCTGAGCGATCGCCCGGTGAGCGTGAGCCTGCACGACGAAGGCGCCCCGCGCCTGATCGCACCGCCGCACGTGCTGCGGGTAATGGTCGGCAACCTGCTGGGCAACGCGGTGCGGTTCACCGAATCGGGCGAGATCGAAATCCGCCTGATGCCCGACCGCGTGGTGATCCGCGACAGCGGCATCGGCATGTCGCCGGAAATCCTGGCCAAGGCGTTCGACCCGTTCTTCCGCGCCGATTCGGCCGACAGCGACGGCAAGGGCATGGGGTTGTCGATCGTGCGACGCCTGGGCGAACGCTTCGGCTGGCCGGTGAGCCTGGCCAGCGCGCCGGGGCAGGGCACGACGGCGGTGATCCGCTTCGCGCGTTGATCGCCCCGCGACGCGAACGTGCGTTCGTGCATCCTTAACGTTGGCCGCCGGTGGCGGCCGTGACACGATCCTCCAATGAACGAATCGGCGCCGCGGTTGTCAACGCAGGCGCCCCCGGTGCGTTTGCGCCGGCAGAACCCTTGAAGCGAGCCTCATGAGCGCAGCCCGCCCGTCGTCCCGCAACGCCCGCAAGCCCACGCCCTGGATCCGCCATGGCATCGCCGCCGCCGTGGTGCTCGCCGTCGTGGCGGGCGGCGTCTATTTCTATCGCCAGCGCGGCGCGGAAGCCTCCGCCGGGGCCTATCGCACCGTGCCGGTGGAACGCGGCGACATCCGCGTCGCGATCTCCTCCACCGGCACGCTCAGCGCGATCTCCACCGTCACCGTCGGCAGCCAGGTGTCCGGTCAGGTCACCGACGTACTGGTGGACTACAACGACGAGGTGAAGAAGGGCCAGATCATCGCCCGCATCGACCCGAAGACCTACGAGGCACAGATCGCCCAGGGCAACGCGCAGATCGCCAGTGCGCACGCCTCGCTCAACCAGGCGCAGGCGACGCTGCTCAACGCCGAGCTGGACTACAAGCGCAAGGCCGACCTCGGCGCGCGTCAGCTGGTCGCGCGCAGCGATGTCGACCTGGCGAAGGCCACGCTTGACCAGGCCCGCGCACAGGTCAACGCGGCGCAGGCCTCGATCCGCCAGCAGACCGCGTCCACGCAGACCACGCAGGTGAACCTGGATCGCACCGTGATCCGCTCGCCGGTGGACGGCGTGGTGCTCACGCGCAGCATCGAGCCCGGCCAGACGGTCGCGGCCAGCCTGCAGGCGCCGGAGTTGTTCACCATCGCCGAGGATCTGGCGAAGATGAAGATCGAACTGGCGGTGGACGAGGCCGACATCGGCCAGGTCAAGGCCGGGCAGAACGTCTCCTTCACCGTCGATGCGTTCCCGGACCGCCAGTTCCGCGGCACCGTCGAGCAGGTCCGCCTGTCGGCCACGACGACGAACAACGTGGTGACTTATCCCGTCGTCGTCACCGTCGACAACAGTGACGGCACGCTGCTGCCGGGCCTCACGGTCAACGCCGAAATCGAAGTCAGCCAGCGCGACGACGTGCTGAAGGTCTCCAATGCCGCGCTGCGCTACAAGCCCGCGGATGCCGGCCAGAACGCACCGGGCGCGGCGCCGCAGGCCGGTGGCCCGCGCGGCGGCACGGGCATGCTGGACGATCTGACGCGCACGGCCACCGCGATGAAGTTGAACGCCGACCAGCAGGCGGCCTTCGACACCGCGATCGAGGCCGTCCGCGCACGCCAGGCCGCGCGCCAGGCGCAGGCGACGCAGCAGGGCGGCGGCAACCGCCTGTTCGGTGGCGGTGGTGGTGGTCGCGGCGGTCCGGGCGGCATGGTGGTGATGGGCGGCCCCGGTTCTGGCAACAACCAGGCGCAGATGCGTCAGCGCATGGCCGAGCGCTTCAAGGAAGACTTCGGCACCTTCCGCGCTTCGCTCGACGACGCGCAGAAGAAGCAGTGGGACGCCACGCTGTCGGGCCTGTTCAACGCCAAGCGCGTGCAGCTCTACAAGCTCGACGGCGGCCAGCCCGTTGCGGTGACCGTGCGCCTGGGGCCCAGCGATGGCACCAGCACGGAGATCTCCGGCGGCGGCCTGAAGGCCGGCGACCCGATCGTCACCGGCGAGAAGGCGCGCGAATGAGCGGGACCCGCGACGACGCAATCGGGCGCACGGCGCGCGCGCCGGCGGCGACGCCGGTCATCCTCACCCGTGCGCTGTGCAAGACCTACTCCGCGCACACCGAGGCCGAAGTGCAGGCGCTGCGCGACGTGGACCTGCGCATCGACCGCGGCGAGTTCGTCGCGATCATGGGGCCGTCGGGCTCGGGCAAATCGACCCTGATGAACCTGATCGGCTGCCTGGATACGCCCACCTCGGGCAGCTACGAATGCGACGGCGTGGACGTGTCCACGCTCGACGCCGAGGAACTGGCGACGCTGCGTCTGGACAAGATCGGCTTCGTCTTCCAGGGCTTCAACCTGCTGCCGCGCATGAGCGCGCTGGACAACGTGGCGATGCCGCTGGGCTACGCGCGCGTGCCGCCGCACGAGCGCATCGAGCGTGCGCGCGAGGCGCTGGTCGCGGTGGGCCTGGGCGAGCGCGTCGGCCATCGTCCGAGCGAACTCTCCGGCGGTCAGCAGCAGCGCGTGGCGATCGCGCGCGCGCTGATCAACCGGCCGCCGATCCTGCTCGCCGACGAACCCACCGGCGCGCTCGACAGCAAGACCGGCGAGGAGATCCTCGCGTTGTTCAAGCGGCTGCGCGACGAGGACCACACCGTGGTGCTGATCACCCACGACGCCGACGTGGCCGCGCACGCCGACCGCATCTACGTGATGCGCGATGGCCAGATGCATGAAGAGCCGGGATTCGGGAGTCGGGATTCGGGATTGGGAGAAGCGCCATGACGCTCCTGAGCCCCGCTTTTGCGAATCCCGAATCCCGAATCACGAATCCCGGCCACACACCATGAACTTCTCCGACATCCTGCGCACCGCCATCTACGCGTTGCGCGGCAACTGGATGCGCAGCGCGCTGACTTCGCTGGGCGTGATCATCGGCATCGCGGCGGTGATCGTGATGGTGTCGGTGGGGCAGGGCACGCAGCAGGAAATCGACAAGATGGTCTCCGGCCTGGGCTCGCAGCGCCTGGACATCAGCCCCGGCGCGGGCCGTGGCGGTGGCGGCGTGCGCATGAGCTCGGCGAGCTTTTTCACGCTCAATGAGGGCGACGTCGACGCGATCCGCAGCGAGATCCCCGAAGTGCAGTACGTCGCCGGCGCGCTGCGCGGCAACACGCAGGTGGTGTACGCGGAGAACAACGCCTCCACCAGCTGGCAGGGCGTGCAGGCGGACTTCTTCGACATCAACGGTTGGGTGATCGCCAACGGCCAGGGCTTCGATGCGCAGGACTACACCAGCGCAGGCAAGACCGTGATCCTGGGCGAAACGGTGCGGCGCACGTTGTTCGGCGACGAGCCGGGCATCGGTCAGACGATCCGCCTGGGCCGCGTGCCGTTCACCGTGGTCGGCACGCTCAAGCCGAAGGGGCAGGGCGGGTTCGGCCAGGACCAGGACGATGTGGTGATGGTGCCGCTGGAAACCGCGCGCCGCCGCCTGATGGGCGCGATGGGCCTGCCGTCGGGCGCGGTGATGCAGATCGCGCTGACCGTGTCCGACGCGAAGGACCTGTCCTACGCGCAGGGCGAAGTGGAGGGCCTGCTGCGCCAGCGCCATCGCATCAAGCCGGGCGAGGAAGACGACTTCAACGTTCGCAACATTTCCGAGATCGTCGCCACGCGCACGGCGACGACGCGGCTGATGTCGCTGCTGCTCGGCGCGGTGGCGACGATCTCGTTGATCGTCGGCGGCATCGGCATCATGAACATCATGCTGGTCTCGGTGACCGAGCGAATCCGCGAGATCGGCCTGCGCATGGCGGTCGGTGCAGGTCCGGCGGATGTGCGCCGGCAGTTCCTCGCCGAGGCGATGTTGCTTTCGCTGGGCGGCGGCGTGCTGGGCATCGTCATCGGCGTGGCGGGCGCGCTGCTGGTCGGGAAGTTCAGCGACCTGCCGGTGGCGCTCAACGGCCAGGTGATCGCGCTGGCCGCCACGTTCTCGATCATGACCGGCCTGTTCTTCGGCTATTACCCGGCGCGCAAGGCTTCGCAGCTGGATCCGATCGAGGCGTTGCGGCAGCAGTAGCCGTTGTGCACTACTTCGAATCGAGCGCCGCCTTGACGAAGAACGGGTACAGCTGGCCATCGATCCTGCGCAGCAAGTGTGCCGACGAACGCTTGCTGCTTTCCGAATTCTGGAATTCGTAGGCGTCCATGTACAAGCGGGCCAGAAGTTCCTCACGCAGGGAATGGCACGACGCCCGAGCCGCAGTGATCGCCTCTTCCGCCAGCGATGTCTTGCGCGCGTACTTGCTGGAGTTTTCGATCATGCATTGGTAGTACGCCCATTCGGGCGCCTCCGGCGGTGGGGGCGTGTAGTCGCCCGCGCCCACGACGAGCAAGGTTACGAGAATGGGATGCATGACTCGGGCTCCTTGGGTGTGGGGGCCGGCGCGCGCGTGGAATGCGCCGTAACCTGAGCGGGTTGTTCGTCTGCGCTTGGCGAAATCACTCGTTGCGCGAAGGCTGCCAGCATCGGGGGTGGCGGTGAGCCGCGGCCATCGGATATGTCTGAAAAGCCTCCTCAGACGCTATTCTCGAGGGCCCTGATCACGGTCTCCGCTCGCATGCGCCTGTTCATCCCGATGCTTGCTCTCATCGCCATGACCTTCAACGCTCACGCCGCCGAATCCTCCGCCACGCCGAAGACGGCGCTGGTCATCCACGGCGGCGCGGGTTTCGTGCCGAAGGACGCGATCAGCGACGAGGAGCGCCGCGCCTACCATGCGGCGTTGAACCGCGCGCTGGACGCCGGCAACGCCGTGCTGCAGCGCGGCGGTTCCGCGCTCGATGCGGTGACCGCCGCTGTCGTGGTGATGGAGGACGCGCCGCAGTTCAACGCCGGCAAGGGCGCGGTGTTCAACGCCAAGGGCGGGCACGAGCTCGACGCTTCGATCATGGAAGGGCACACGCGCCGCGCGGGCGCCGTGGCGGGCGTCACGACAATCAAGAATCCGATCAAGCTCGCGCGCACGGTGATGGAGAAGAGCCCGCACGTGATGCTCGCCGGTGGCGGAGCGGAAGCCTTCGCGGACGCGCATCCGGAGATCGAACGCGTGCCCAACAGCTACTTCGACACCGACAAGCGTCGCCAGCAGCTGGAGAAGGCGCAGCGCGAGGAAGCCGCCAAGGGCAAGCGCGAGGCGTACAACGGGACGATGGAAGCGCCGACGTATTTCGGCACCGTCGGCGCGGTCGCCCTGGATGCGCAGGGGCACATCGCCGCCGCCACCAGCACCGGTGGCATGACCAACAAGAAGTGGGGCCGCGTGGGCGACGCGCCGATCATCGGCGCGGGTACCTGGGCGGACGACCGCTGCGGCGTGTCGGGCACGGGCTGGGGCGAGTTCTACATCCGCAACGCGGTCGCGCACGACATCTGCGCGCGCATGGCGTATCGCGGCGATTCGCTCGAGGTCGCCGCGAACGAGGTGGTGAACAAGGTCGTGCCGGCCGCGGGCGGCGACGGCGGCGCGATCGCGCTGGACAAGGACGGCAACATCGCGATGCCGTTCAACAGCGGCAGCATGTTCCGCGGGTGGATCAAGCCCGATGGCAGTCGCGGGACGGCGATTCACGAAGGCGAGTGAAGGCTACCGTCATCCCGGCGTAGGCCGGCATCACGCCTGCCACCGCATCTCGTCATTCCGGCGGACGCACAGCCGCACCACCCATTTGGCGAACATCGGCAAGCGCGGCGATGCATTACGAGCGGCATCGCCGCCACTTCGTTGCCCCTCACCCCAACCCCTCTCCCGGTGGGAGAGGGGCTTTGCCGGCATCGCAATGGGGGGCGCGCTAGGCGGTCAGCCCCGCCTGCTGCTTCATCCACTCGTCCATGCGCCGCTTGAGTTCCTCCGGCGACACGTCCTCGATGTGCGTCGCCAGGCTCCACTTGTGCCCGAACGGATCCACCACGGTGCCCATGCGGTCGCCCCAGGCCTCGTTGTTGAGCGGGCGGTCGACCTTGGCGCCGGCCTTCACCGCGCGGTCGAACGACGCATCCACGTCCGGCACGTAGATGACGAACGTGGCGGTCGCGCCGCCGCGGTGCTTGGGGCCGTAGGCGTCCATGTCCGGCCATTCGTCCGACAACATCAGCATGGAATTGCCGATGCGGATTTCCGCATGGCCGATCTTGTCGCCCATCGGCAGGCGGAAGATCTCTTCCGCGCCGAGCGCGTCGCGGTAGAAGTCGAGCGCCGCCTTCGCGTCGTCGACAACCAGGTACGGGGTGACGCTGTGGTAACCCTCGGGCGTAGCGGGAACGCTCATCTCGGCCTCCATGGTCGGGGGTGGGCGGCACGCGCCGCCCCGGGGTGGGATCAGTGCGGCAGCTTGCTGGCGAGCAGGTCGACGCGGTCGATCTGCGGGGGGCGCGACAGCAGCTCGTCGGCGCGCTCCATCAACGCCGCGGCGATCGGCCCGTCCAGGTGCGCCTGGCGACCGGCCTCGGTGTCGAAGGTGTCGTAGATGCCGAACGACGTCGGGCCAAAGCGCAGCGCGAACCAGGTCCGCGTTCCGGGCTCGGCTTCGGCGAGCGGCAGGGCGCCGCGCAGGAACCGTTCGAGCTCCTCTTCCTTGCCGGGTTTGGCTTCCAGGCGGGCCAGCAACGCGCAGCGGGACATGGCGAAGCGCTCCGGACGGGCCGCTCAGCCTAGGCCGTGCGTCGCTAACGGGGCGCGAAGAAGCCGCTACGGGGGCATGACAGCGCCCGGCCCCAACCGACGGCCCGGGGCGAGGGCGGGGCTTTGTGGCAAAATCGGCCCCCAGTCGCGGCCCGCCCGCGACCCCTTCACGTCCACGAACGCCTCCATGCCGATCGCAGATCCGACCCAAGCCGTGTGCACGCCGTCCGGGAATCCCCGTCCGGCTTCCGTGGTGCCAGGCCGGGTTCGCGCCCGGTACGCGGCCTGAGTCTCACGCATGGCCGACGAATTCGGACACCTGCCGCGCGGTCCCGCGCGCATCGCCAAAGCCACCATGTGGTCCATGCAGGGCCTGCGCGCCGCATGGCTGCACGAATCCTCCTTCCGCCTGGAGGTCTACCTGTTCGTCATCCTGGCCCCGGTGGGCTGGTGGCTCGGACAAACCCCGGTGGAGCGCGTGCTGATGATCGGCTCGATGCTGCTGGTGCTGAGCGTGGAACTGCTCAACTCGGCGGTTGAGGCGGTGATCGAACGCTATGGCGCCGAATTCCACGAGATGGCCGGCCGCGCCAAGGACATGGGCTCGGCCGCGGTGTTCGTGGTGATGATGAACGTAGTGCTGACCTGGGGCGCGATCCTGCTGCCCCGACTGATCTGACCAGGTAGGAACCCGAAGTGATTGAGCTGCTGACCGATCCGCATGTGTGGATCACCCTCGTGACCTTGAGCGCGATCGAAATCGTGCTCGGCATCGACAACCTCGTCTTCATCTCCATTGCGGTCAGCAAGCTGCCGTACGCGCAGCGCGAGAAGGCGCGCAAGTTCGGCATCGCGGTGGCGTGCATCACGCGAATCGCGCTGCTGCTGACGCTGGCG
Organism: Lysobacter sp. MMG2; assembly: GCF_016735495.2. Lineage (GTDB taxonomy): Bacteria > Pseudomonadota > Gammaproteobacteria > Xanthomonadales > Xanthomonadaceae > Lysobacter_J. The sequence continues at coordinate 1,051,678 of NZ_JAERQY020000001.1, read as the reverse complement.
TGGCTGGCGGGACTGACCAACGACCTGTTCACCGTGCTCGGCCAGGGCATCTCGGTGCGCGACCTGGTGCTGATCCTGGGCGGCGCGTTCCTGCTGGTGAAGGGCACGATGGAGATCAAGGACCTCATCGTCGGCGAGTCCGAGGAAGAGGACATCCACACCAAGCCCAAGGCCTCGTTCATGGCCGTGATCGCGCAGATCGCGGTGATCGACATCGTGTTCTCGCTGGACTCGGTGATCGCCGCGGTCGGCATGGCCAACCACACGCCGGTGATGGTGGCGGCGATCCTGCTTGCCGTGGCGGTGATGCTGCTGGCCTCCAAGCCGCTGGGCCAGTTCATCGACCACAACCCGACCATCAAGATGCTGGCGCTGGCCTTCATCGTGCTGGTGGGCGTGTACCTGGTCGCCGACGGCTTCGAGCTGCACATCCCGAAGGGCTACATCTACGGCGCGATGGGCTTCTCGGCGCTGGTGGAGTGCCTGAACCTGTGGTCCAAGCGCCGCGCGCAGGCACGCCTGCAGCCGGAATAAGCGCGCACCCACCGGTGTCGCCGCGAACGGCCTTCCTACGGGAAGGCCGTTTTCGTTTGCGCAGGCGCACTAACGCGCCCGTAACGTTCGCGCGGGCGTGCACATCGTCTCCATTGCGCGCCGCACGGTGCAGTGGTGCAATGCCGGCCAACGTCACGGAAGGAGTTCCCCCATGGTCCGTCTGGTGCAAGCGTTCGTGCTGGTCGTTGCGGTCGCGATGTTGAGCGGCTGCGGTTACAACACCATCCAGCAGAAGGACGAAGCGGTGAACGCCGCCTGGTCGCAGGTGCTCAACGTCTACAAGCGCCGCGCCGACCTGGTGCCCAACCTCGTGGCGACCGTGAAGGGCTACGCCAGCCACGAGCAGCAGGTGCTCACGCAGGTCACCGAGGCGCGTTCGCGCGTGGGCAGCATCAACGTCAACGCCAACGATCCGGCGTCGCTGGCGCAGTTCCAGCAGGCGCAGGGCGAACTGCAGAGCGCCATCGGCCGCCTGCTGGTGGTCAGCGAGAACTACCCGCAGCTCAAGGCCGACCAGAACTTCCTGCAATTGCAGGCGCAGCTGGAAGGCACCGAGAACCGCATCACGGTGGAACGCCAGCGTTACATCCAGACGGTGCAGGACTACAACACCTACATCCGCCAGTTCCCGACCAACCTCACCGCGATGGTCTTCGGCTACAAGCCCAAGCCCAACTTCACGGTCGAGAACGCAGCGCAGATCCAGGACGCGCCGAAGGTGGACTTCGGTGCGCCGGCGCAGCCGCCGCAACCGCAGCAGACCCCGCCGCCGCCGCAGCCCGCGCCGTCGAATGGCTGATGCGCGGGCGCGGAGCCGCATCGTGAATGTCCGGCGTGTTTTCTCGGTGCTGCGCGCGCCCGTAGCCGCGCTCGTGCTGATGCTCGCCTGCGCCTTCGCGCAGGCGCAGCAGCTGGCGCCGATTCCGCCGCTGGATTCGCCGGTGATCGACACCACCGGCACGCTCGACGCCGCGACGGAGCAGCAGCTGGAAACGCAGGCGCTCGCGTTGCAGCAGCGCAAGGGCAGCCAGCTGCAGGTGCTGGTGGTGCCGACCACGATGCCGGAGGACATCGCGCAGTACTCGGTGCGTGCCTTCGAGCAGTGGAAGATCGGGCGCAAGGGCGTCGATGACGGCGTGCTGCTGGTGGTCGCGAAGGACGACCGGCGCGTGCGCATCGAAGTCGGGTACGGGCTGGAAGGCGCGATTCCCGACGCGACCTCCGCGCGGGTGATCCAGGAATACCTCGTGCCGAAATTCCGCGCGGGCGATTACCGCGGCGGCATCACCGACGCGAGCGCGGCGCTGGTGAAACTGATCGACGGCGAGCCGCTGCCGGCGCCGATGACCGACCACCGCGCCGAACGCCGCGGTGGCGGCAGCGGATGGCTGATCGCGCTGTTCGTGGCGTTCATCGTCGCGCAGGTGGCGCGCGGCATCTTCGGGCGCGCGCCGTCGCTGCTGCGCGGCCTGATCGGCGGCGCGGCCGCGGGCGGCGTGGCGTGGCTGATTTCCTCGGTGCTGGTCGTCGGCGGCATCGGCGCGCTGATCGGTTTCTTCTTCGGCCTGGCCGCGGTGCCGACCGGTCGCTATGCGCGCGATCGCGGTTACGGGGGCTGGGGCGGAGGCGGTTGGGGCGGCGGTGGCTTTGGCGGTGGCGGTGGGGGCTTCGGCGGCGGAGGCGGCTGGGGCGGTGGCGGCGGCATGAGCGGAGGCGGTGGCGCCTCCGGCAGCTGGTGAGGAGCGGGCGATGAGAGTCTTCAAGCACCTGTTCGCCCCCTCGGCCAAGCGCCTGTTCCCCGGCGACAGCCTGCAGCGCATCACGCGGGCCATTGCCGACAGCGAGCTGCTGCACACCGGCGAGATCTGTTTCGCCGTCGAACCGGGCCTGCATCCGCGCGCGGTGCTGTCCGGTGCGCAGGCGCGCGACCGTGCGCACGAGGCCTTCGCCCAACTGCGCGTGTGGGACACGCACGCGAACAATGGCGTCCTGCTGTACCTGCTGCTGGCGGACCACCGGATCGAGATCGTCGCCGACCGTGGCTTCCAGGGGCGCGTCAGCGACGAACAATGGCGCGGCGTGTGCCAGCTGATCGAGGAACGCCTGCGCGCGGGCGAGGCCGAAGCCGGCGTGCTGGCGGGGGTGGCGGCGATGACCGCCATCCTGGTCGAGCACTTCCCGCGCGAGGACGGCGCGCACGACGTCAACGAGCTGCCGGACCTGCCTTACGTGCTGTGAGGTCGCGCAGTCCGTCGAACCCGGGCCTGTGCCAAGGGGGAGGGGGATCGTTACGGAACCGTCTCGGAACGGACGCTGTCGGCGAAGACCCGCCGGCATCTGCGGCAATCCGTCGCCCGTCCGCGTCGGGCACAATACGGCGACGCCTCCGCGAGCCGCCGCATGACCGTTCTGCACCAGATCGACCCGATCGCCTTCCACCTCGGCCCGCTGCAGGTGCACTGGTACGGGATCATGTACCTGCTGGGCTTCGGCACGGCCTGGTGGCTGGGCCGCCTGCGCGTGCGCGCCGGGCGCTTGCCGGGCGTCAACGAGCAGTCCTACGGCGACCTGCTGTTCTACGCGATGCTCGGCGTCGTGCTGGGCGGTCGGCTGGGCTATGTCTTCTTCTATTCCTTCAGCGATCTGTTGAAGGACCCGCTCATGCTGTTCCGCATCTGGGAAGGCGGCATGAGCTTCCACGGCGGCCTGATCGGCGTTGTCGCGGCGGCATGGTGGTGGTCGCATCGCCACAAGCTGCACCTGATGGACACGGTCGATTTCCTCGCACCGCTGGTGCCGCCGGGACTGGGCTTCGGCCGGCTGGGGAACTACATCGGCGGCGAGCTCTGGGGCAAGTACACGCAGGCCGGTTGGGGCGTGATCTTTCCGCGCGCTGAAGCCGAGTTCGCGGGGATGAGCCTGCCGCAGTTGCAGGCACAGTTCGCGACCGGCGCGCTGGACCGCTTCGCGCGCCATCCTTCGCAGCTGTACCAGGCGGCGCTGGAGGGGCTGGTGATGTTTCTCGCCCTGTGGTGGTTCTCGAGCAAGCCGCGACCGCGCTACGCGGTCTCGGGCCTGTTCGCGCTGCTGTACGGCTGCTTCCGGTTCCTGGTGGAGTTCGTCCGCGTGCCCGATGCGCAGATCGGCTACCTCGCCTTCGGCTGGCTGACGATGGGGCAGGTGCTGAGCCTGCCGCTGATTGCGCTGGGCCTGGTCTGGTTGTGGTGGTCGCGTCGCCAGCCGACGCTGGAGCCGCAGCCCTTCGTGCCGGTCAAGTAAGCGGAGATCGCGATGAAGCAATACCTCGACCTGCTGCGCCACGTGCTGGAACACGGCACCGACAAGGCCGACCGCACCGGCACCGGCACGCGCAGCGTATTCGGCTGGCAGATGCGTTTTGATTTGTCCGAAGGCTTCCCGCTGGTCACGACCAAGAAGCTGCACCTGCGCTCGATCGTGCACGAGCTGCTGTGGTTCCTGCAGGGGGAGACCAACATCGCCTACCTGAAGGACAACAAGGTCAGCATCTGGGACGAGTGGGCCGATGCCGACGGCGAACTCGGCCCGGTCTACGGCAAGCAATGGCGCCGCTGGACCGGCAGCGACGGCAGCGAGATCGACCAGATCCGCTGGGTCGTGGGGGAGATCAAGCGCAATCCCGATTCGCGCCGGCTGATCGTCTCGGCCTGGAACGTCGCCGACCTGCCGCACATGGCGCTGATGCCGTGCCACACGATGTTCCAGTTCTACGTGGCCAACGGGAAGCTCAGCTGCCAGCTCTACCAGCGCAGCGGCGACATCTTCCTGGGCGTGCCGTTCAACATCGCCAGCTACGCGCTGCTCACGCACATGGTGGCGCAGGTGTGCGGGCTGGGCGTGGGCGATTTCGTGCACACGCTGGGCGATGCGCACCTGTACTCGAACCACTTCGACCAGGCGCGCGAACAACTCACGCGCACGCCGCGCGCGCTGCCGCAGCTACGGTTGAATCCGGACGTGAAGGACATCTTCGGCTTCACCTTCGACGACATCGCCATCGAGCATTACAACCCGCTGCCGGCCATCAAGGCGCCGGTGGCGGTGTAACCAAAGGGGAGAGGGGATGAAGACAAGGATGTGGGGAGTGTGGGGGTTGCTGGCGTTGGCGGCCGGATCGGCACTCGCGCAGGAAGCGGCGCCCGCTGCTTCGACGCGGACAGGCACGGTGCACGGCATCGTGGGGCAGTTCGACCTGCCTCCGGGGTACGCGCTGGGCAAGGAAGAGGCTCCCACCACGCCGGGCGCGAGCGGGTTCTCCGTGCACCAGATCTTCGTGCTGCACGAGGGCCAGCCCTTCGCGCTGGCGCTGACGCAGCAGTGCGATGCCAACGTGTTCGCCGAGCTCGACAAGAAGGGGCTGGGCAAGGTCGGCAGGATCGGACTGCTGGGTGCGGCCACCGGCTCCATGGACGTGCGCTCGACCGAGACCGTCTCCATCGGTGGCCGCTCCGCCACGCGCTACATGGGGCCCTACAAGCAACGCAAGGACTCAAGCCGGATCGCGTGGGTCATCGAGTACCCGCACGGCACTGCTCAAGTCGCGCTTCTGTATCCGCGCGATTCGCAACTGCACGAGGCGCTGGTTCCGGCCATCGAAGGCATGCAGCTGGCTTGCAGCGATTCGGCTCCCGCGCCGATCGCTGCACTGGAGACGGCAACGCCGTGATCCCGGTCGTCCTCATTGCCGCGCTCGATCGCCATGGCGCCATCGGCCGCGACAACGACCTGCCGTGGCGCCTGCCCGACGATCTCAAGCGCTTCAAGGCGCTCACGCTCGGCAAACCTGTGCTGATGGGGCGCAAGACGGCGCAGTCGCTCGGCCGCGCATTGCCCGGGCGGCGCAACCTGGTGCTGACGCGCTCGGGCACGGTGCCGTTCGAGGGCATGCAGGCGGTGGCGTCGCTGGACGAGGCGATGCGCCTGGCCGTCGAAGACGGCGCCGAGCAGTTGTGCGTGATCGGCGGCGGCGAAGTCTATGGGCTGTGCCTGCCCGAGGCCACGCACCTGTACCTCACGCACGTCGACACCGTGGTCGACGATGCGCACGCATTCTTTCCCCGCTTCGATGCATCGCAGTGGCGCGTGATCGCGCGAGAGCATCACGACAGCGATGCAAAGCACGCCTTCGCGTTCGAGTTCGTGGATTACGCGCGCGCCTGAGCGGCGCGCGGATTCAATCGTGGTCCTGTTCGACCGGTGCGGTCTGCGCCGGCACGCCTTGCGTCGACGTTTCCGTGCGCGGCTGCGGACGCCCCTGCTGGCGACGCTGACCGTTCTGGTTGTGGTTCTGGCGCGGGCGCTGCGGGCGCTTGTCGTCGGGATGGTAGGGCGGGCGCGGGCGCGGCGGCTGTGCCGGCACGTCGCGACCGGGCACCTGCACCAGGCGCAGCTCGTCGGTGTCCAGCTGCAGCGCCGTCAGCTTGCCGCCCCACACCGCGCCGGTGTCGATGGCGTGCACGCCGTGGCCGATGAACAGCCCCAGCGTGGACCAATGGCCGCAGACGATCTTGAGGTCGCGTTCGGCGCGGCCGGGCACTTCGTACCACGGGTACAGACCGACCGGCTGCGTGCCCGGGCTGCCCTTGTCCTCGAAGGAAATGCGGCCGCGCGGCGTGCAGTAACGCAGGCGCGTGAACACGTTGATGATCGCGCGATGGCGATCGATGCCGGCCAGCTTGGGATGCCATGCCGGCTTGTCGCCGTACATGTTCCTGAGCAAGCGGCGGAACTGGTCGCCGTGCAGGCGCTCTTCCACTTCGCGCGCGAACCGCTCGGCCATCTGCGTGGTCCACTGCGGCGCGAGCGCGGCGTGCACCATCATCCAGCCCAGCTTTCGATCGGCGTGCACGAGCTTCTGCGTGCGCAGCCAGGTCAGCAGTTCGTCGCGGTCCTCGGCCAGCACGATGCGCTGCAGGTCGGGGTTGACCTTGCGCTGCTCGTCCTCGCGCCGCTCGCCGATGGCCAGCAGCGAGAGGTCGTGGTTGCCCAGCACCACCACGCTGTTCGCGCGCAGCGAATGCACGAGCCGCAGCGTCTCCAGCGACTGCCCGCCGCGATTGACGAGGTCGCCGCAGAACCATAGCTGGTCGCGCGCGGGATCGAACGCGATGCGTTCCAGCAGCCGCTGCGTCGCGTCGTAACAGCCCTGCAGGTCGCCGATGGCCCAGATGCTCATGGCGTATCCGTCAGTGCAGCGTGCGGGGCACGGACAGGCTGAAGGCGGGAATCGGCGCCTCGAACGGAGTGCCGTCGTCGCCGACCATCGTGTAACTGCCTTCCATCATGCCGTGCGTGGTTTCCAGCACGGCGCCGGAGGTGTATTCGAAATCATCGCCCGGGCGCAGCCAGGGCTGTTCGCCCACCACGCCTTCGCCTTCGACTTCCTGGACCTTGCCGTTGCCGTCGGTGATAAGCCAGTGACGGCGCGTCAGGCGCGCGGGCACGCTGCCGCTGTTGCGGATGCTGATGGTGTAAGCGAAGACATAGCGGTCCTGGCCCGGCTCGGACTGGTCGTCGAGGTAGCGGGTCGCCACGGAGATGTCGAAGGCGTAGTCGGTACTGCGTTCCATGCGGACAGTTTAGGGCGTGAGGCCCGCGATAGGTCAACGCATTGTGGAGGCGCGATTCGCAGCGCCGCGGTCGTTCACGCGCTGCGTTGGCGCGCCAGCGCATTGGCCAGGCGGACGAAATCGGCGACTTCGATCTGCTCGGCGCGTGCATCCGGGCGTATGCCGGCGGCCTCGATGGCGGCCGAATCGCATTGATTGGACAGCGCGTTGCGCAGCGTCTTGCGGCGCTGGCCGAAGGCGTCGCGAACGACCGCAGAGAACACGGCCGGATCCTCCACGCCGATCGTCTCCGGCTTGCGCGGCACCATCCGCACGACGGCCGAATCGACCTTCGGCGGTGGGCGGAACGCGCCCGGCGGCACGTCGAACAACGGCGTCACGTGGCAGTACGCCTGCAGCATCACGCCCAGTCGGCCGTACACCTTGCTGCCGGGGCCGGCGGCCATGCGATCGACGACTTCCTTCTGCAGCATGAAGTGCATGTCGCGGATCGCCGCCGCGTGGTCCAGCGCATGGAACAGGATCGGCGAGGACAGGTTGTAGGGCAGGTTGCCCACCAGGCGGATCTGGCTGCCTTCGTCGCCGGCGTTGCGCGCCAGCGCGGTGAAGTCGACGGTGAGCACGTCGCGGTGGATCACTTCCAGCGTGCCGTGCGCGCGTGCGGCCTCGGTGAGCGGGAAGATCAGGTCGCGGTCGAACTCGATCACCGTCAGCTCGCGATGGCGATCGAGCAGCGGGAAGGTGATCGCGCCCTGGCCGGGGCCGATCTCGACCAGGCGGTCGCCCGGCTTGGGGTTCACGGCCTGGACGATCTTGTCGATGATCCCGCGTTCGTGCAGGAAGTGCTGGCCCAGGTGCTTCTTGGCCGGCTCGCTGAAATGGGGGCTGCGCGTGGTCATGCGGACATCATGCCGGCGTGTGGCGGTTACGGGCGATGCGGGCGCAGGTGTCGGCCGCGGCGAACAGGCTGGACGGGTCGGCCGTGCCCTTGCCGGCCAGGTCCAGCGCCGTGCCATGGTCCACGGCGACGCGCGGGTAGGGCAGGCCCAGGGTGAGGTTCACCGCGTGCTCGAAGCCGCTGTACTTGAGTACCGGCAAGCCCTGGTCGTGGTACATCGCGACCACCGCGTCGAAGCCGCGCAGCTTGGCCGGCAGGAAGGCGGTGTCGGCCGGCAGCGGGCCGACCAGCCGCATGCCTTCGGCGCGCAGCTTTGTCAGCAACGGTTCGATCAGATCGAGCTCCTCGCGCCCCAGATGCCCCGCTTCGCCCGCATGCGGATTGAGGCCGAGCACGGCGATCACCGGCTCGGCGATGCCGAAGTCGCGGCGCAGCGCGTCGTGCGTGATGCGCTGCGTGCGTTCCAGCGCATCGGCGGTGATCGCGTCGGCGACCTCGCGCAGCGGAAGGTGCGTGGTGACCAGCGCGACCCGCACGATGTCGTTGGCGAGCATCATCACGACCTCGCGCCCCGCCTGTTCGGCCAGCAGCTCAGTCGTGCCGGTGTAGGCGATGCCGCCCTCGTTGATCACCGCCTTGTGCACGGGGCCGGTCACGACGCCGGCGTAGCGGCCGTCGAGGCAGCCGCGTGCGGCTTCACGCAGGGCGCGGATCACGGCCTCGGCGTTGCGCGGGTCGGGGCGACCGAAGTCGGGAACGACGGCGTTGGGGATTTCGACCAGCGCCAGCTCGCCCGGCTGCGTCGCCACCGCCCCGGCATCGAGCAGGTGCAGCGGCAACGACAGCGCCTCGGCCGCGGCGCGCAGGGAGCGCGCGTCGGCGAAGGCCGTCAGGGCGTAATCGCGGGGGCGCTGCGCCAGGTGGACGCAGAGCTCGGGACCGACACCCGCCGGCTCGCCCGGCACCAGCGCGAGCCGAACAGGGGTCATGTCCGGATCAGCCGCCGGTGGGCGGGGCCGGGGTGGTGGGCGAGGCCGGTGCGGCGTCGGCGGCCTTGCCGACGCGGACGTCGACGAAGGCTTCGCCGCGCATCTCGCGCAGGAATCGGTTCCACTCGTCTTCCAGCTTGCGGCGGCCGATCGTTTCCTGGACCTGGGCGCGGCGGTTGCGGTCGCCCACGTCGGATTCGCGCGTGCCTTCCAGCTTGATCAGGTGGTAACCGGCCTGGGTGCGGATCGGTGCGGACACCTGGCCGGCCTGGAGGCCAGCGACGGCATTGCCGAACTCGGGGCCGAAATCGTCGCGGGTGAACCAGCCCAGCTCACCGCCCTTGGCGGCGGAGCTCTGGTCCTGCGAGTTTTCCTGCGCCAGCAGGGCGAAGTCGGCGCCGCCCATCAGGCGGGCCTGCAGGGTCTGGGCCTGGGCCTTGGCCTTGGCGTCGTCGACCGAGTCGCTGACGCGGATCAGGATGTGGCGCGCCTGGTACTGGGTGACCAGGTTCGGACCGGCCTGCGACGCGTCGCGGACTTCGACCAGCTTGAGCAGCTGGAAACCGCTCGGGCCGCGGATCGGCTGGGTCACGTCGCCCGGCTGCATGTTGCGCATGAGCGTGGCGAAGGCGTTGGGGATCTCGTCCATGCTGCGCCAGCCCAGGTCGCCGCCTTCCAGCGCGTTGGGGCTGTCGGAGTAGCGGACCGCGGCGGCGGAGAAATCCATCTCGCCCTTGTCGATCAGGGACTTCACGCCCTCGACCTTCTTCTGGGCGACGGCGATCTGCTCGGCCGTGGCCCCCTCGGGCAGGGCGACGAGAATATGGGCCAGGTGGAACTGGCTGCCCGCGTTGGCCTGGGCCGCCATGGCGGCGTCGACCTCGGCCTCGCTGACCGACACGCGGCTCTGCGCGAAACGCTGGCGCAGGCGCTGGATCAGCAACTCATCGCGGATCGAGCTGCGGAAATCGTTGTAGGGCGTGCCCTCGCGGGCCAGCTGCTGGCGCAGCTGCTCGGGCGTCACACGGTTCTGCTGGGCGATGCCGGCGATGGCCTGGTCGACCTCCTGATCGGTCACGCGCACGCCGGTGCCCTGGGCACGGGCGACCTGCAGCTTGACCAGCACCAGGCGTTCCAGCACCTGACGCTGCAGCACGTCACGAGGCGGAAGCTGGTTCTCGCGTCCTGCGTACTGGGCCAGGATGTTGTTCACCGCGCGATCCAGCTCGGTCTTGAGGATCACGTCCTCATCCACGATGGCGGCGATGCCGTCGATGGGCTGGACGGAGGTCGCGGTCTGGGCCAGGGCGGTCGCCACCGGCAGGGCGGTCGTGGACAGCACCGCGACGGCAAGGGCGGACGCGAGTAGTTTCTTCATAGGGTCGGGTCGGGGGTGGTTTCGACTTGGCCGCCGCCGTTGTTCAGGCGTTGCGTCGAGGTGGGCGGCACGAGATACAGGTCGTCGCGGTCGTACCCGAGGATACCACGGCGCAAAGCCCGCTCCGTGTTCTGGCCGGCGGAGCCCAGGCCCTTCAGCTCGAATTCGAACATGATCCGGGTGTCCAGTTCGCTGTCTCGGTTGCGGATGTAGCGCCGGCCGACAAGACGCGCGGCCAGGCAGCAGCTTTCCCATTGGACACCGGCGATGGTCTCCAGTTCCTTCCGGTCCAGGATCGAGTAGTAGTACCGGCCGACCAGACTCCACGTCTCATTGATCGGGTACAGGAAGGAGAAGTCGGCCTGCTCCAGCTGATCCCTGGAACTCGGCGGGTCGATCCCCTCGCGGAAGGCCGCATTCCGACGGTAGCGATAGCCCACGTTGACGATGCCGCCGCGGGGGAACAGGTAGCGCACGCGTGCGCTGACGAAGTCTTCGCCGCGGTACTTCGGGTTCCAGATGTAGGTCGCGCCCAGGTTCCAGCGATCGTTCGGCGTGACGCTGGCATCGGCCACCCAGGCCGACTTGCCCGATTCGATGGTGGCCTGATTCGGCAGCGTGACGCGGCTGTCGTCGAAGTATTGGATCTGGCCGATGCTGGCCGCCAGGCGTTCGCGGCCGTCTTCTTCGCTGATGAAGCGCGTGGTCAGCGCCGCCGTCAGCTGGTTGGCGTCCATCTGCCGGTCCGCGCCGGTGTAACGGTTGTCGCGGAACAGCTGGCCCCAGCTGAAGGTCATCGAGCCGGTGTCGAAGACCGGGAAGTTGTCCTGGTTCCGGTACGGAATATTGAGGTAGTACAGGCGCGGCTCCAGCGTATGCAGGTAGCTGGTGCCGCGGAACTCCGTGTTGCGGTCGAAGTACATGCCGGCGTCGACCGAGGTGATCGGCAGGCTGCGCGTGAGGTTGCGGTCGGAAAACTGTTGGACCAACTCGGGCGTGGGCGGGGCGTTGGAACCCAGGACGCGCTGCGTGTATTCGGCAGCGCGGTCGACGGCACTGCCATCGAGCTGGTATGCGGTATAGCGCCAGGCCAGCTTGGGCCGGATGTACCAGCTGGCGCCTTCCAGGGGCAGGGATACAAACGGCTTCACGTCCAGGCGGTTGCCGCCGAGGAACTCAGTGTGCGCAAAGCGCACGCCCTCGGCATCCACGCCCGCCTGCAACCAGGGCATGACCGGCTGCGCCCAGCTGAGGGAGGCGCGCGGCAGTCGATCGAATGGGAGGTTGAAGTCGCTGAGCGTGTAGTCGGCGAGCTGGTAATGGTCGGCCATCACCGACGCGCTCCAGTAGCGCCCGCGGCCATACACGCCGGCGTCGCTGCGGATCGAATACATCGAGATGCCGTACAGGCTGCTGCTGAAATCCTCGAAGTAATGGGTGTCGCTCACCCAGCCCAGGTTCGTGCTGGCATACCAGGCGCTGTTGATGTTGTGCGTGGCATACAGCGCGAACTGGCCGCGGTTCTTGTCCGGCAGGCTCGAGGAAGGATTGCCGAATTCCGGATTGAGGTAGCGGTCCGGCTCGTTGCGGGGCAGGTCGTCGCTCGGCATCCAATTGCCGTAGACCTCGCCTTTGCCCTTCTCGTACAGCCAGCGGAACTCTGCGCCGATCAGCCCGCCGCGGTCGCTCATCCAGCGCGGGTAGAGCGTGGCATCGTAGTTCGGCGCCAGGTTGAGGTAGACCGGCTGCCGGTAGTCGAAGCCGTTGCGTCCGGACAGGGCCAACTGCGGATAGAGCAGGCCGGTGCGACGACGATCGTCGATCGGGAACGTAAACCAGGGCACGTACAGCACCGGCACCCGGCCGATGCGCACAGTGGCGTTCTTCGCCACGCCCATGCCTTCGGCGGTGTCGAGATCGATCTGGTTGGCGCGCAGTTCCCACGCGCGCTGGTTCGGCGCGCAGGTGGAATAGGTGGAGCCGATGAGGTGGCCCCTGGGTCCGTCGAGTTCGATGCGGTCCGCGCCGCCGTTGCCGCGCCGCTCGGTGAGCTGGTACTGCACGTTCTCGATGCGGTGCTGGTCGGCGTTCTGGTCGCCCTCGGCGCGGTCGGCCAGGATGCGCATGCCGCTGTCCTGGTAGCGCACGTTGCCGATGGCGCTGTACTTGCCGGTTTCGGCGTTGTAGCTGAGCTTGTCGGTGCCGAGGAACTGGTCGCCACGGTTCAGGCGGACATTGTCCTGGACGACGATGTCCTGCTCGCTGCCGGCACGTTCGAGCTGGCCGCCGTCGATGTCGGTGGGTTCGGTGGAACGGCTGGCGATGCCGCCCATGGGCGCGGGCGCGTCCTCGAACCGGGGCACGGCATCGATGATCGGGCACAGATACCAGTCCTCCTCGTCGCCGTCGGCGGCGTGCGCCGGCAGGGCCAGCGCGATGCACAGCGACAACGGAAGCAGTCGGAGGGTTGGGCGCACTCGGGGGACCGTGATCGTCTGCGTTCAGGAAAAACGGGTCGCTAGATTGCCGTATCCCTTGCGAGGGGGCAACGCGAGGTCCATCTTGCGCCCATCGCTGTTCATTTCCGCGTCAAGGCACGAGGGCGAGTGCCGCCGGCGGATGACGATGGCGCGAACGGCGAAGGTCGCGTGCGGTTCGCAGGCCGTGCGGGCTTGGGCGACGCGGGCCGCGAGCGGCGATCAGTCGAGCCCTTCCAGCAGTGCGCCCACATGGGCGACGCTGGCTTCGCGCAACGCCGCCAGGTCATACCCGCCTTCGAGCATCGACACGACGCGCCCGTTGCCATGGCGACGCGCGATGGCCACCAGTTCGCGCGTGATCCAGCCGTAGTCTTCGGTTTCCAGCTCCACCTGCGCGAGCGGGTCGCGCTTGTGCGCGTCGAAGCCGGCGGAAATGAAGAGCAGCTGCGGGCGGAAGGAGTCCAGCGCCGGCAGCAGCTGTTCGCGCCAGACGCGATGGAACCCCTCGCTGCCGCATCCCGGCGGCAACGGTACGTTGACGATGTTGCCCACGCCACGCTCGTTCGCGTACCCGGTGTCGGGATACAGCGGCATCTGGTGCGAGCTCAGGTACATCACGCGCGGGTCGGTGTCGAAGATCGCCTGCGTGCCGTTGCCGTGATGGACATCGAAATCCACCACGGCCACGCGCGACAGTCCGTGTTTGTCGCAGGCATGCGCGGCGGCCACGGCGATGTTGTTGAACAGGCAAAAGCCCATCGCCGCCGACGGCGTGGCGTGGTGACCCGGCGGCCGTACCGCGCAGAAGGCGCGGCGGATCTCGCCGTGCATCACCGCATCCACCGCCGCGATGCCGGCGCCGGCTGCGCGCAGCGCGGCTTCGGCGGAACCGGGAGCGAGCACGGTATCGGGATCCAGCGCCATCGGACCTTCGACCGGTGTGTCCAGGACCAGCGCGAGCAACGCGTCGTCGTGCACGCGCAGCAGCTGCCCGCGACTGGCGCGCGGGGCTTCTTCCCATTCCAGGGATGCGAATGTTTCGCGCAGCGCCTCGGTCACCGCCACCAGGCGCAAGGGACGCTCCGCGTGCCCGGGGCCCGGGTCGTGGCGCGTGCAGGCGGGGTGGGTGTAGATGCGCATGGCGCGCGGCGCGTCAGCCTTTGCGCCGCTCGTGATTCCACAGCACTTCGCCGTGGCCGCTGGCACGCGCGAGGACGCGGGCCAGCACGAACAGCAGGTCGGACAACCGGTTGAGGTAGCGCACGGCTTCCGGGCGCACGTCCTCCAGGCGCGAGAGCGACACCGCCTCGCGTTCGGCGCGGCGCACGACCGTCCGCGCGATGTGGCAGCGTGCCGCCGCTTCACCGCCGCTGGGCAGGATGAAATCCTTCAGCGGCGGCAGCGGTTCGTTGAATGCGTCGAGCTGCTGTTCCAGCCGCTCGATGTCCGCGTCGAAAATCGCCGCATGCCCCGGGATGCACAACTCGCCGCCCAGGTCGAACAACTGGTGCTGCACCGTGGTGAGCAGGCGGCGGATGTCATCGGGCACATCGGCGGCCAGCACCAGGCCGATGCAGGAATTGGCCTCGTCCACGGTGCCGTAGGCGGCGACGCGGGCCGAGTCCTTGGCGACGCGGCTGCCGTCGCCAAGCCCCGTCGTGCCGTCGTCGCCGGTGCGGGTGTAGATCTTCGAAAGGCGGTTGCCCATCGGCGCCGCTTACACCGTCTGCGCGCGCAGTGCCGGCACGCGCTGACGCAGCAGGGCGAAGCCGCCGAACAGGATCGCGGCGTAGAACAGCGTGCCCAGCACGGTCCACTGGAAGAACGGCAGCGCCGCGGCGTAGCACGGCATCAGGCCGGTCATGCAGGCCGGATGCGCGTTGACCGGCGTGGCCGTCGCCCACACGGCGAAATTGGTCACCACGAAGAACAGCACCGAGCCCATCAGCGAATAACCCAGCACGCGCGCGCCGCTCACGCGACCGCGCAGGCCGAAGCCCAGCGCCGCCGACAGGGCGATACAGACGTAAACCGACAGCCAGGTCACCAGGTAGGTGGAGCTGGTGAAGTGTTCGAAGTACGTACCGCCCAGGGTCAGGCCCAGGATCACGTCCGACAGCAGCATCGCCACCAGCGGGATCGCGATGGCCAACGCGCGCGAGGCGAAGTAGGCGCCGCCGAACAGCGCGACCGCCTCGACCGGCGAGAAGTTCGGCGGATGCGGCAGCAGGCGCGAGAGCGCGGCGATGACGATCATGCCGATCAGCACCAGCGGGCCGGGGGCGAACAGGGAGCTGGAGGCGGGCGTAGCGGGCGAGGTCGAAACTGGACGGTTCATCGGGGCGGAATCTGGGGAAGGTCAGGGCCTTCAGGAACCGTTAGCATAGCGCAATGCCTGTAGCGGCCCCCTCAACTCCGCCCTCCGGCGCGCCCGGAGACACCCCCTCGCGCGACACCGTCCACGACGTTGTGATCGTCGGCGGCGGCCTGGTCGGCGCCAGCCTGGCGATCGCGTTGGAGCGCCTGGGACTCGACGTCGGCCTGGTCGAGGCCACGCCGCCCGGCACGCTGCCGGCGGTGTTCGACGAGCGCAACCTCAGCTTCGCCGAGGCCACCGTCA
Source organism: Lysobacter sp. MMG2 (assembly GCF_016735495.2). GTDB lineage: Bacteria > Pseudomonadota > Gammaproteobacteria > Xanthomonadales > Xanthomonadaceae > Lysobacter_J. The sequence continues at coordinate 1,036,150 of NZ_JAERQY020000001.1, read as the reverse complement.
ACGCGCTCACCGCACTCGGCGTCATGCAGAAGCTGCGTGCGCCGGCCGGTGCGATCCAGCGCATCCACATCAGCCGCCGAGGCGATTTCGGCCGCGGCCTGCTCGACGCCGCGCGTTACGGCCGCAGCGAGTTCGGTCGCGTGGTGGTCGCACGTGATTTCGGCGAAGCGCTGGAAGCCCGGCTCGCGGAAGCGACGACGCTCACACGCTATCGGCCGGTGCGCTTCCTCGGCCTGGCGGACGTATCGGACGAATCGCGCGCAATCCGCGTGGCCGATGCCGACGGCGAACGTTTGCTGCACACGCGCCTGCTCGTCGCCGCCGACGGCACGCGCAGCGCCGTGCGCGAAACGCTGGGCATCGGCGTGGACGAGCACGATTACCTGCAGGCGCTGTTCATCGCGCGCGTGCGCGGCTCGCGACCGCCCGACGGCACCGCCTACGAACGCCTCGGCAACGACGGCCCGACCGCGCTGCTGCCGCGCGGCGACCGCCACTACGGCCTGATCCATGCCGTCGCGCGCGAAGACGCCGACGCCGTGGCCGCGCTGGACGAAGCCGGCTTCCTCGCGCGTGCGCAGGAGGCCTTCGGCTGGCGCGCCGGACGGTTCCTGTCGTGCGGACCGCGCAGCGCGCACGCGGCGATCCGCGTCGTCGCGCATCGCACCGTCGCACCGCGTGCGGTGCTCATCGGCAACGCCGCGCAGACGATTCACCCGATCGGCGCGCAGGGTTTCAACCTCGGCCTGCGCGATGCGCTCACGCTGGCCGAACTCATCGCCGACATGCGCGCGCTGGATGCAAGCGGCGATTGCGGCCATGCCGCGCTGCTCGACGCCTACACCGCGCGCCGCCGCGAAGATCGCGAACGCACGGTGGGATTCTCCGACGGCCTCGCCCGCCTGACCGCGAACGCCGCGCCGCTGCTGCGGCCGCTGCGCAGCCTGGGCTTGTTCGCGGTGGATCGCGTCGCGTCGGCGCAGTCCTATCTGGTCGGCGGTGCGATGGGTTATCGCGGCGACGTGCCCGCGTTGTGCCGGGAGAACCGCGCATGAGCCGGCGGGGAAGCGGACTGGATGTGGTGGTGGTCGGCGCCGGCGTGGTCGGCGCGGCGGCCGCGCTCGCGTTCGCGCGTGACGGTCTGCGCGTGGCGCTGGTCGAATCCCGCCAGCCGCCGGCCTGGCAGCCGCTGCCGCCCGACGCCGAACGCATCGACCTGCGTGTGTATGCCTTCGCGCCCGACAACGCGGCGCTGCTCGACGACCTGGGCGTGTGGCGCGAGATCGCATCCGCACGGCTGCAACCGTACCGCGCGATGCGGGTGTGGGACGCGGCCGGTGGCGGTGAACTCGTCTTCGATGCCGACGCCTTCGGCCGTCGCGAGCTGGGCTGGATCGTCGAACACGCGCTGCTCGTCGATCGCCTGTGGGCCGCCTTGCCGGCAGCGGGCGTGCAGTTGCACTGCCCGGACAGCGTCGTCGCGCTCGAGCAGGACGACAGCGGTGCGACCGTCGTGCTCGAAAGTGGGCTCTCGCTGCGTGCGCGGATCGTGGTCGCCGCCGACGGCGCCGAATCGAAGCTTCGTTCGCTTGCCGGTATCCAGGCGCCGCGCCGCGATTACGGCCAGCGCGGGCTGGTTGCGTTCGTCGAAAGCGAGCTGCCGCACCAGGCCACCTGCTGGCAGCGTTTCCTGCCGACGGGGCCGCTGGCGTTCCTGCCGTTCGGCGAGCCCAATCTCAGCTCGATCGTGTGGACGCTGCCCGACGTCGAGGCGCAGCGTTTGCTGGAGATCGACGACACGACGTTCCTGCGCGAACTCCAGTCCGCGTTCGCTGGCACGCTGGGAGCACTGACGCGCGTGTCCCGCCGCGCCGCATTCCCGTTGCGTTTGCAGTTGGCGCAGTCGCTCGTCGCCGGACGCCTTGTCGTGGTCGGCGACGCCGCGCATGCGGTGCATCCGCTGGCGGGGCAGGGTGTGAACCTGGGATTGCGCGACGTGGCGACGCTGCGGCGCACGCTGGCCGATGCGCAGCGAGCCGGGCGCGATCCGGCCGCGCGCCTGTCACGCTGGGCGCGGCAGCAGCGCAGCGAGAATGCGATGTCGGCGTATGCCTTCGACGGCATCAACCGTCTGTTCTCCAACGATTCGGTCGCGGCCACGCTGCTGCGCGGGCCGCTGCTGGGGCTGGCCGGGAAACTTCCGCCGCTCACACACGCCTTCTGGCGTCACGCGGCCGGTCAATAAAGCGAACCCCTCCCGGCGCGGGAGGGGTTCGCCATCGCCGACGGCTTCGACAGGTCACTTACCGCCGGCAAGCTCGCGCTGGGTGATGCGACCGTCGCGGTTGGCGTCGATCGCGTTGAAATCCGCCGACAGCGTGGCGTTCGCGCTGACTTCGGTGCGGCTGAGGTTGCCGTCGCGGTTGGTGTCCAGCGCGTTGAAATCGACCTTGTTGGTGAGCGTCGAATTCGGCGGGCTGGAGGTGGCGTGCACCTCTTCCTTCACCGGGCCCGCATAGGCGGGTGCCGTCGCCGGAGGCGGCGCCGGCTGCGGATACGCCTGCTCCACCGCGGCGTCCGCGGACGCCTGGGCCTGCAGGCTGGCGTTGGTGGCGGCGGTCGCGGCTTCGCGCGCTTCGACCGCGCCCTGCTTCGGATTGGCCGAGGACTGCGCGGCGCTCTGCGCACTGCGCGCGTCGTGAGCGGCGTTGACGGCCTGGTTGGCGGCCTTGTTCGCGGCGTCGGCCTGCTGGTTGATGGTGGTGTAGGTGCCGCCGCTGACGCTGGTGGCATCGCGCGCGGTCTGCGCGCTGGCGCGTGCGGCTTCGGCCTGTTCCGAGGCGACCTCGGCGGCGGCCTCGGCCTGGATCTTCGACTTCGCCGGTTCGCCCTGCGTGCGTTGCGCAGCGGCCGGGCCGGCGATGGCCAGCGTGGCGAGGATCGCCATCGCCAACAGCTTCGGGCCCATCACATTCTTGGGAAGGGAAAGCGCGGACTTCATCATGTGACCTCGCTGTAGGGGACGAGGCCGACGCTAGCCCGCCCAACATCAACCGCAGGTCAATTCACGCACACCGGCGCGTCGCGCGATGCGCAGCGTTCACCCATGTGAGTGTGGTGTTAGCGCGACGTCGCGAAAACCGTGATCTCTTCGCGGTCGTGGTAGAGCTGGCGCGCGCGAATCAGCAGCGGCTTGCCGGCCTGTTCCTCGAAGAGTTCCAGGCACAGGCGCGTTTCGTCCCAGCGCTTCTTCATCGGCAGCTTGAGGTTGAAGATCGTGTGCTTGCACCAGCCTTCGCGCACCCAGGTCGCCATGCGCTCGGCGACGCGCCGCGGCTGTTCGACCATGTCGCACACCATCCAGTCCAACGGCGCGCGTGGATGCCAGTGGAAGCCGTCTTCGCGCAGGTGCTCGACGCGCCCGCTCTCCATCAGCTTCTCCTGCAGTGGTCCGTTGTCGACCGACATCACACGCAGTCCCTGTCGCACCAGCACCCAGCTCCATCCGCCGGGCGCCGCGCCGAGGTCGGCGCCGCGCATGCCTTCGCGCAGCAGCTTCTCGCGCTCCTTCTCGCTGAGCAGGACCATCAGCGCTTCTTCCAGCTTGAGCGCGGAACGGCTGGGTGCATCGGCGTGCATGCGCAGGCGCGGGATGCCGAGCGGCCACGGCGCGTTGTCGCCGGCCTCGGCGATGGCCAGCAGCACGTGGTCGCCGGCGAGGAACACGACGTGCAGCCTGGCGCGACGCGGATCGTCGACGCCCGTCAGCCAGCCGCGCTTGCGCAGCACCGGCCGCAGCGCATTGCCGAAGCTGCGCGCGAGCCCGGCCAGCGGCTTGGCTTCGTCGGAATCGGGATGCTCCACCCACAGCTCGCCGAAGGTGTATGCGTTGGAAAGCACGGTTTCGAGCGTGCGCAGGATCGGCGTGATGCGGTCCTTCGGATCGAGTCCACGCAGCTCGGCGATGCGGGTCAGCTTCTGGCGGGCGAAGATCAGCGACGCGAACGGAAGCGCGCGCGTGAGCGCACCGGCGTCGGCGCCGAGGAATTCGACGTAGCCGCTGTTGCGTTCGGTGCGCGCGTAGCCGGGATGGCCGGCGAGCGCGGCGCGCTCGCTCAGTTCGCCGGCGAGTTCGGGCTCGAAGCCGGGACGGCAGTAGCAGAGCAGGGCGTCGCCGGGCGTCATGACGTTGCGCGCGCCATCAGTAGCGCTCGCCGCCGGACTCGCCGTAGGCGCGCAGCACGTCGCACGCGGCCTCGCGGTGCACGTCGCGCACGACCTGGATGCCGCGGCGTTCGAGTTCGCCGACCCAGTCCGCCGGCAGCGGGCCTTCGTCGAACTCGGTCAGCGTTTCCACGTCCTCGCTGCGCGCGCCGATCAGCAGGCGGTCGATGCCGGCCCACATGGTCGCGCCGTAGCACTGGCAGCACGGCTGCGAGGAAGTCGCCAGCGTGATCGGGCCGATGTGTTCGCCGACCGCGTCCTCGTTGAGGCGCGGGCGCTGCGTGCGCTGCTGGGCGAGCATGTAGGCCATCGTCTCGGCATGCGCGAGCGAGCAGCTGTGCGGCAGCACGCGGTTCACGCCGATGGCGATGAGGCGGTCGTCGGGACCGAACACCGCGGCGCCGAACGGCCCGCCGCTGCCGGCCTCGATGTTCGTGCGCGACAGCGCGACGGCGAGTTCGACCTTGGCTTCATCGCCGACGTACGCGCGATCGGTGTCGACCGACTCGTGCACCCATGCCGGCAACGTGAGGTGGACCTGCGCGTAGAGCATCAGTGCACCGATTCCACTTCGGCGACCTTGTCCTTGCATTCACCCTTCACGCACTGGCAGCCCTCGACGGGCTTGAAGCCGCACATCGCCATGATGCCCTTGCGCGCGCATTCGGCCTTGACGCCTTCCGGATCGGTCGGGCTGTTGGCGTTGACGCACGCGGGCTTGGCGCCGCAGCAGTTGCCGACGTTCTTCACGGCGCAGTCGGAATCGGTCTTGCAGCTGAAATCGAGCCTGATCGCCTCGCCGGTCGCGGCGGCCGCCGGGGCCTCCACGCGCTTGGGTTCCGGCTGCGGCGCGGCGGCACGTTGCGGCGTCGCCGCCTGCGCGGGCTCGGCCTGCGCGGGCTCGGCCTGCGGCGAGGCGCACGAAGCGATCGCGAACAACGACATCATCAGCACAGCGGCGAGCAGGATCTTCGGCAGGCGGCGCATGGCAGGCTCCTTCTCAGGCCTTGGTGGCCCAGGTGTCGCGCAGGGTGACGCTGCGGTTGAACACCGGTGCGTCGCTGCGGTGGTCGTGGCGGTCGGCGACGAAGTAGCCGATGCGTTCGAACTGGAACGACTGCTCCGGCGACGCCGCGGCCGCGGCCGGTTCGACGTAGCCGGTGACGGTGCGGCGCGACTCGGGATTGAGGTAATCCTTGTACGTCTTGCCGCCTTCGTCGTTATCCGGATCGGCGACGAGGAACAGGCGGTCGTACAGGCGCACTTCGGCCTTCACAGCGTGCTTCGCGCTGACCCAGTGGATGGTGCCCTTGATCTTGCGGTCGGCGCCGGCCATGCCGGGGCGCGATTCCAGGTCGAGCTCGCCGTGTATCTCCACGACCCGGTCGCCGTCCTTGATCACTTCATCGCAACGGAAGATGCCGGCGCCGCGCAGGCGCACTTCGCCGCCCGGGATCAGACGCTTGAAACCCTTCGGCGGCACTTCCTCGAAGTCCTCGCGCTCGATCCACAGCTCGTTGGAAAACGGCATCGTGCGCGAGCCGGCGCTTTCGTCCTTGGGGTGGTTCGGGAACGTCAGCGATTCTTCGAAGCCGGCCGGCAGGTTGGTGATGACCAGCTTGAGCGGATCGATCACCGCCATGCGCCGCTGCGCCGCGGAGTCGAGGTCGTCGCGCAGCGCGCCTTCCAGGATCGAGATGTCCAACAGCGAGTTCTGCTTGCTGATGCCGACGCGGTCGACCATCAGGCGCAGCGCGCTGGGCGTGTAGCCGCGGCGGCGGATGCCCTGCAACGTCGGCATGCGCGGATCGTCCCAGCCGTCGACCAGGCCTTCGTTCACCAGCGCCAGCAGCTTGCGCTTGCTCATCACCAGGTAGTTGAAGTTCAGTCGCGAGAACTCGATCTGGCGCGGCTTGCTGGCCTCGTTCGGGAAGCCCTTGGCGAGCGCGGGTTCCAGCACGTCCGGCGAGTTGGCCAGGTCGACCTTGTCCACGCACCAGTCGTACAGCGGGCGGTGGTCCTCGAACTCCAGCGTGCACAGCGAGTGCGTGATGCCTTCCACCGCGTCGCTGAGCGAATGGGCGAAGTCGTACATCGGGTAGATCGGCCATTCGTGGCCGGTGTTCTGGTGCTCGACGTGCTTGATGCGGTACAGCGCGGGGTCGCGCAGGTTCATGTTGCCGCTGGACATGTCGATCTTCGCGCGCAGCGTGCGTGCGCCGTCGGCGAACTCGCCGGCGCGCATGCGGCGGAACAGGTCGAGGTTTTCCTCCACGCTGCGATTGCGGAACGGCGATTCGCGGCCCGGCTCGGTCAACGTGCCGCGGTATTCGCGCACCTGCTCGGCGCTGAGGTCGCAGACGAAGGCGTCGCCCTGGCGGATCAGCTTCTCGGCGGCCAGGTAGAGCACGCCGAAGTAGTCCGAGGCGTGGCGCAGGTCGTGCCATTCGAAGCCGAGCCAGCGCACGTCGTCCTGGATGGCGCGCACGTACTCGGGGTCTTCCTTCACCGGGTTGGTGTCGTCCAGGCGCAGGTTGCAGTCGCCGCCGAATTCCGCGGCGATGCCGAAGTCCAGGCAGATCGCCTTGGCGTGGCCGATGTGCAGGTAGCCGTTGGGCTCCGGCGGAAAGCGCGTGCGGATGGCCTGGTGCTTGCCGCTGGTCAGATCCTCGCGAACGATCTGCCGGATGAAGTCCTGCTTCGCGGGCGCGGCGGCTTCGGGGGCGGACGGAGTGGCGGGGGCTGCGTGGTGGGGCGTAGCGGACATGCGTAAAGCCGTGGACGGGTAAGACCGTCAAGTTTAGCCGGTGATGCCGGCCGCCGCCGTCACCCGCGTTCAGGGCCGGGCGTATGCTGTCGATACGCCCCGTCGGGAGCCCCGCCATGAAAGTCGTCTACCAAGCCGCCAACCTGATCGACGCCCATCTGGTGCGGCATGCGCTGGAGGCGCAGGAGATCCCTGTATTCCTGCAGGGCGAAGCCCTGACGGGCGGGATGGGCGAGTTGCCGCTGTTCGGGACCATCCTGGTGTGCGTGCCGGACGTGGTCTGGCCCGAAGCCAGTGACATCGTCGCCACGCTTCCGCTGAACCAGCCCGCCGCCGCCGAGCCCGATGACGACGAGGCCGCGGATTCGTCGCACGGGTGGCTGCCGGCCTGAACGGCCCTTTCCGGTATGGTGACCGGCCCCAACGCCGGCCCGTCCCATGTCCACCGATTTCCGCTCCCTGATCCGCGCCGTCGCCGACTTTCCCAAGCCCGGCGTGACCTTCCGCGACGTCACCCCGCTGCTGGCGGACGCGGGCAGCTTCGCCCGCTGCATCGACGCGCTGGCTGAGCCGTGGCAGGGCAGTGAGGTGCAGGCGGTGTGCGGGATCGAATCGCGCGGTTTCATCTTCGGTGCGGCGCTGGCGCAGAAGCTGCATGCCGGCTTCGTCCCACTGCGCAAGCCGGGCAAGCTGCCGCCGCCGCTGGTCGAGGTGTCCTATGCGCTGGAATACGGCACGGACCGGCTGCAGGCGCGCAACGACGCGCTGCGTCCGGGCGAACGCACGCTGATCGTGGACGATGTGCTGGCAACCGGCGGGACGCTGGCGGCCGCACGCGAACTGGTGGAGAAGCTCGGCGCGACCCTGGTCGGCGCGAGCGTGCTCATCGAACTGGATGCGCTGGGCGGGCGGTCGCGCTGGCCGGTGGGAGTGCCGTTGCACGCCTTGCTGCATTACTGAGCGGGGCATCGCCTCGGCAGGGCGTTGGGTCCCGGCGCAGCCCGCTCCGGCAAACGGGAAGCGCGCCTTCGACGGCACCGCTACGCCCCGGCAGTCGAAACGACCGGCGCCGGAGCGCTACGCTCGACATCGCCGGCCCGAGCCGGCCAGCCGGGCGCACGCCGATGGATGCGTTCAATTACCTCGCGGTGATGGTGTCCATGGTGCTGAGCCTCGGCCTGACCCAGCTGTTCGCGGGCATCGGCAACATGGTGCAGGTGCGCCGCCGGGTGAAGCCCTACTGGCTGCACGCGATGTGGATCGTGCTGATGATCGGCCTGCACATCCAGATGTGGTGGTCGTTCTGGATGCTGCGCGGCGTGCAGGAATGGACTTACACCGGCTTCGCCTTCGTGCTGCTGGGGCCGGCCATGCTGGTGATCGCCAGCCACGTCCTGTTGCCCGAACTCGTCGACGGCACCATCGACGTGCAGAAGCACTACTACGACACGCGCGCCGTGTTCTTCAGCCTGCTTGCGGCGGCGGGCGCATGGGCGTTGTTGCTGGAATCGATGATGGGACTGAACGCCCTGATCGTGCCGTTCCGTCTCGTGCAGATCTTCGGCATCGGCCTGATGGTGCTGTGCGCGTGGAGCGCGAACCGGCGCGTGCACGCGGCCTGCACCTTCATTGTCATCGCGATGCTCGTGAGCACGACGCTCCTCACGCGCTACCGGCTGGGTCAGATCGGCATGGAGTGAGGCGATCGCGTCGCCGGTTACAGCCGGCTGTCCTGCGACGGCGCGTGCTGCGGCGGGCGCAGGAGGTGCTCGGGCAATTTTCGGAACTCGCCCGCCAGCTGCATCAGGAAGTCGCCCATCGCCGAACTGCGCCGCCACACCATCGCGATCTGCCGATGCGGCGCGTTGCCGCGGAAGCGCAGCAGGTGGATGTCGGGGGAGGAGGGCACGGGCGGCTGCACGGCCAGCACCGGCAACAGCGTGATGCCGACACCGGCGGCGACCATCTGCCGCAGCGTTTCCAGACTGGTCGCGCGGAACCCGTCGCGTTCGTCGGCGCCGGCCATGTGGCACACGTCCAGCGCCTGGTCGCGCAGGCAGTGGCCTTCCTCGAGCAGCAGCAGGTGCTGGTGATCCAGGTCGTGCAGGTCCAGCGAATCCTGTTCGGCCATCGCATGCTGTTGCGGCACGGCCAGCAGGAACGGTTCGTCGAACAGCACCTCCACGTGCAGCTGGTCGTCATGGATGGGCAGCGCGAGCAGACCCGCGTCCAGGCGCCCATCGCGCAGACGCGCGAGGATCTGGTCGGTCTTTTCCTCGATCAGCAACAGTTCCAGGCGCGGAAAACGCTGGCGCAGGCGCGGCACCACGTGCGGCAGCAGGTAAGGCCCCAGCGTGGGGAACAGGCCCAGCCGGACCGTGCCGGCCTCGGGGTCCTGGCTGCGACGCGCGATCTCCGCCATCTGCTCGACATCGGCGATGACCTTGCGCGCGCGTTCGGCGACCTCGCGGCCCACCGGCGTCAGCATCACGCGGCGCGGAGCGCGTTCGACCAGCGCCACGCCGAGCTCGTCCTCGAGCTTCTTGATCTGGGTCGACAGCGTCGGCTGGCTGACGAAGCTGGCCGCGGCGGCGCGGCCGAAGTGCTTGTGGTCGGCCAGGGCCACCAGGTATTTGAGATCGCGCAGGTTCAAGCGGTGTCCCTCGCGTCGATGCTGCGTGAGTGTGAAGCTTCAACCTACCGCGCCCTTCCGGCAAGCCGGGAGGGCGCGGGTGCGGTCATGCCGTGACGGCGGCGGCCGATTCGGCCGGCGCGCTGGTGCGGATCAGGTGGTCGAAGGCGCTCAGTGCGGCCTTGGAGCCTTCGCCCATGGCGATCACGATCTGCTTGTACGGCGTCGTCGTGGCGTCGCCCGCGGCGAATACGCCCGGCACCGAGGTGCGGCCGTGCGAGTCGATCTCGATCTCGCCGCGCGGCGACAGCGCGATCGCGCCCTTGAGCCATTCGGTGTTGGGCAGCAGGCCGATCTGGACGAAGATGCCTTCCAGTTCGATCTGGAGCGGATCGCCGGAAACGCGGTCCTTGTAGATCAGGCCCGTGACCTTCTGGCCGTCGCCGAGCACTTCGGTGGTCTGGCCGTTGGTGATCACCACGACGTTCTTCAGCGAGCGCAGCTTGCGCTGCAGCACTTCGTCGGCGCGCAGCTGGCCGTCGAACTCGATCAGCGTGACGTGCGAGACGATGCCGGCCAGGTCGATCGCGGCCTCCACGCCCGAGTTGCCGCCGCCGATCACCGCCACGCGCTTGCCCTTGAACAGCGGGCCGTCGCAATGCGGGCAGTAGGCCACTCCCTTGTTGCGGTACTGCTCCTCGCCCGGGACGTTCATCTGGCGCCAGCGCGCGCCGGTGGACAGCACCACGCTGCGCGACTTCAGCGACGCGCCGTTCTCCAACTGCACTTCGATCAGGCCGCCCGGCTCGGTGGCCGGAATCAGCTTGCTCGCGCGCTGCAGGTTCATGAGGTCCACGTCGTACTCGCGCACGTGCTGCTCCAGCGCGGCGGCGAGCTTCGGGCCCTCGGTGTAGGTGACGGAGATGAAGTTCTCGATCGCCATCGTGTCCAGCACCTGGCCGCCGAAACGCTCGGCCGCGATGCCGGTGCGGATGCCCTTGCGCGCGGCGTAGACCGCGGCCGCAGCGCCGGCCGGGCCGCCGCCGATGACGAGCACGTCGAAGGCGTCCTTGGCCTTGATCTTCGCGGCGTCACGCTGCGAAGCGCCGGTGTCGAGCCTGGCGACGATCTGCTCGACCGTCATGCGGCCCTGGTCGAACACCTCGCCGTTGAGCAGCACGGTCGGCACCGACATGATCTGCCGCGCTTCCACTTCGTCCTGGAACAGCGCGCCGTCGATGGCGACGTGGTGGATGTTGGGGTTGATGACGCTCATCAGGTTCAGCGCCTGCACGGTGTCCGGGCAGTTCTGGCACGAGAGCGAGAAATAGGTTTCGAAGTGGTATTCGCCTTCCAGGTCGCGCACCTGATCAAGCACGTCCTGCGCGGTCTTGGAAGGGTGGCCGCCAACCTGCAGCAGCGCGAGCACCAGCGAGGTGAACTCGTGGCCCATCGGGATGCCGGCGAAGCGAACGCTCACGTCCGTGCCGGCGCGGTTGATCGCGAAGGACGGCCGGCGTGCGTCGTCGTCGCGGCGCGAGTACGAAATCCTGTCGGAGAGCGAGGCGATGTCTTGCAGCAGGCCTTCGAGCTCACGCGACTTCTCGCCGTCGTCGAGCGATGCGACCAGCTCGATCGGCTGCGTGACCTTTTCCAGATAGGCCTTCAACTGGGTCTTGAGATCGGCATCCAACATGCGACGGCTCCAATGGGGTTGTTCGGGATGAACGCCGCGAGCGCCCGGGCGGTTGGGAGGGAGGGAACAGCCCGAGCGTCGCGACATCCAAAGAAGAGAAGGGGCCAGCAACCTGGCCGGGCCTCGCGCGGAGGCTGGGGGGAGGGGCGGGTCCACGGGCGGCCTCGCCCCTCCGGTGTCGCCCCTCGATACCGGGGCGACGGTGCAGCGTTGGAACGTGACGACTTAGATCTTGCCGACCAGGTCCAGCGACGGCTTCAGGGTCTTCTCGCCTTCCTTCCACTTGGCCGGGCAGACCTCACCCGGATGCGCGGCGACGTACTGGGCGGCCTTGACCTTGCGCAGCAGCTCGTTGGCGTCGCGGCCGATGCCGCCGGCGTTGATCTCGACGATCTGGATCTTGCCTTCCGGGTCGATCACAAAGGTGCCGCGGTCGGCCAGGCCGGCTTCCTCGATCATCACGCCGAAGTTGCGGGTGATGGTGCCGGTCGGGTCGCCCACCAGCGGGTACTGGATCTTGCCGATGGTGTCGGAGGTGTCGTGCCAGGCCTTGTGGGTGAAGTGGGTGTCGGTCGACACGCCGTAGATCTCCACGCCCATGCGCTGGAATTCGGCGTAGTTGTCGGCCAGGTCGCCCAGCTCGGTCGGGCAGACGAAGGTGAAGTCGGCCGGGTAGAAGAACACCACGGACCACTTGCCCTTCAGGTCGGCATTGGTGACTTCAATGAATTCCCCGTTCTTATAGGCGGTGGCCTTGAACGGCAGGACTTCGGTGTTGATCAGCGACATGGATGCTTCCTTTGGCTGGGTGGGTGAGGGTGAAAATCGATAGGGAGAGGTTACGGATGGCGCATTAATCCATCAAGTTGATTGATGGAATGGATTTAATAGATAAAACCTATTGAAGGCTTGACGCTCATCGACCCATTCAGATGCGGGCAGCGTCGAAGCACCGCAAGGCCAACCTCGCCGCAGGCGGCTTCGCACGCGAAAATGGGCGATGGACGATGCCTCCGAGTTCCGCCCCTCCCAGACCGCCGCCACCGTGGGCGCCCTCCTGGCCGCCGCGACCCGCCAGTTGCCCGGCGACGAAGCCCGCGCCGAGGCCGAGCGACTGCTCGGCCACGCCCTCGGCGTGGGATCGACCTGGCTCTACACGCATCGCGACGACGTGCCGGCGGCGGTGGAGACGGCCGATTTCGAGCGTCTGCTCGAGCGTCGCCTGGCGGGCGAGCCGGTGGCCTACCTGCTCGGGCGCCGCGGCTTCTGGCGCTTCGACCTGCAAGTCACGCCCGCGACGCTGATCCCGCGACCGGAAACGGAGCGGCTGGTCGAACTCGCGCTGGAGCGTCTGCCGGCGGACCGTCCGCTGCGTGTGGCCGACCTGGGCACGGGCACGGGCGCCATCGCGCTGGCGATCGCCCACGAACGGCCCATGGCGACCGTCATCGCCACCGACGCGAGTGCCGACGCGCTTGAAGTGGCCCGCGCCAATGCGCAATCGCTCGGCTTGGCGGGCGTGGAATTCCGCGAGGGCGACTGGCTCGCCCCTCTGACGGGCGAAAGTTTCGACCTCATCGCCAGCAATCCGCCGTACATCGCCGAAGACGACGCGCACCTGAGCCAGGGCGATCTGCGTTTCGAGCCTCGCGCTGCGCTCGCATCGGGCGCGGATGGCCTGGACGACATCCGCCGCATCGCGGCCGGGGCGCTTGCGCATCTTCGTCCCGGCGGATGGTTGCTGGTGGAGCACGGGTGGGATCAGGGCGCCGCGGTGCGCGCGGTGTTCGAGGCGGCGGGGCTGGAAGCGGTGCAGACCGAACAGGATTGGGAGCGGCGCGACCGGGTGACACTGGGCTGCCTCACGGATCGACGCGATCCAACCGCGGGCACGCCCTCCGTGTGAGTTGCGCAAAGAAAAGCCCGGCATCGAGCCGGGCTTTTCGTCGACGAGCCGGAGGATCAGAAGCTGGCGCGAACGCCGACGGTGTAGGTTTCCATGCCGTCGTTCAACTTCACACCGCCATGCAGGCCCCAGGTCTTGTTGAAGGCGTAGACCATGTCGAAGGCAGCGTAGAAGTCGCCGTCGTAGTTATGGTTGAAATCCTCATAACCCAGGTAGGCATTGGCGTTGAGCTTGTCGGTCAGTCGGCCCAGCACGCCGGTGCTGATGTTGTAGCCGCTCGACCGGGTGCGTGCACGGTAGTAGTAGTAGTCATCCTCGAAGCGCATCGTGGTCGAGCTGTTGACGTAAGACAGCTGCGTCACCCAGTCCGCCCGGCTGCCGAGGGACTGGTTGAAACCCACGCCCAAGGACCAGTTGGTCTGGCGGTAGTGCTCGTTGTAGGTGTCGTAATAGCGGGGGCTGTAGGGGTACGCATTGAAATCGTTGTCGCGGGTGCTCGCGTAGCTGGCGGTCGCGAAGAACGTGTCGGTGAATGCATACGAGCCGCTCAACCCGGCGCCATACGGATAGAGGCCGTCGGCATCCTGGTAGATGGCATCGAGTTGGACATAGGTGTGGCCGATGCCATTGGACTCGCTGGCGAACGACACGAACGGGGCGGCGGCGAGCGCCAGGGCGATCAAGGTCTTCTTCACGTATTACGTTCCTGATTCAGTGATGGCCGTCCGGCGGACGGACGCGCAGTTTTGTCCGCATCGCGCACGGGGGGCATCAGACACCTCCTAAAAGTTTTGTTATCCGGGGCATAAGCTCACCGACTCTTTCGCCTTGACCGTCGTGGCAGGCTCGCCGCGAGGCGCGCGCTAGAATCCAGCTTCCCCAGACGAGGTTCCCCGATGCGCACGCTCTACCCCGAGATCGAACCCTTCGACAGCGGCACGTTGCAGGTCGACGATCGCCACACGCTGTACTACGAGCAGTGCGGCAATCCCAAGGGAAAACCGGTGGTGTTGCTGCACGGCGGCCCCGGCGCGGGCTGCAGCCCGAAGATGCGGCGTTTCCATGATCCGGCGCGCTACCGCATCATCCTGTTCGACCAGCGCGGAAGCGGGCGCTCGACGCCGCACGCGGATCTGGTCGACAACACCACCTGGGATCTGGTCGCTGACATCGAGCGGCTGCGCGAAAAACTCGGCATCGACCGCTGGCAGGTGTTCGGCGGTTCGTGGGGTTCGACGCTGGCGCTGGCGTACGCGCAGGCCCATCCCAAGCGCGTGACCGAACTGGTGCTGCGCGGCATCTTCATGCTGCGTCGCTGGGAGCTGGAATGGTTCTACCAGGAAGGCGCCTCGCGCCTGTTCCCGGATGCGTGGGAGCACTACCTGTCGGCGATTCCGGTGGTGGAGCGCCACGACCTGATCAGCGCCTACCACCGCCGCCTCACCTCGACCGATGAAGCCACGCGGCTGGGCGCCGCCAAGGCGTGGAGCGTGTGGGAAGGCGCAACGAGCTTCCTGCACATCGACCCGGACTTCGCCGCCAGCCACGAGGACCCGCAGTTCGCGCTGGCCTTCGCGCGCATCGAGAACCACTACTTCGTCAACAGCGGTTTCTTCGAAGTCGACGACCAGCTGCTGCGCGATGCGCACCGCATCGCCGACATTCCGGGCGTGATCGTGCACGGTCGCTACGACGTGGTCTGCCCGGTCGCCAATGCGTGGGATCTGAAGAAGGCGTGGCCGAAGGCGGAACTGGCGATCACGCCGGCGTCGGGCCATTCGGCGTTCGAAGCCGAGAATGTGGATGCGCTGGTGCGCGCGACGGATCGGTTCGCGGGCTGAGGGCCTTTTCCCTCTCCCTGGCCGCCTTCGGCGGCCTATCCCTCTCCCGCAAGGGGAGAGGGATGTGGGGCAGTTGCGAGAAGCGAGTCGAAACGCTCAGCCCGCCGGCGACCCGTCCGGGTTGTGCTCGATCATCCACAGCCCCGCCCAGAGCTTGAGGTCGAGCTCGTAGCCTTCGCGCTGCTTCTGCATCAGCCACGCCGGCGCCTGCGCGCGCGGGACTTCGTGCACGGTGATGTTCTCGTTGTCGATGCCGCCGCCTGCGCCGACTCGTGTGAGGTCGCGGGCCCGCACGAAGGCGATGCGCTCGCTGCTCATGCCGGCCGAGGTCGGCCCCACCAGCAGCACTTCCAGGCGTTTGGCGGCCCAGCCGGTTTCCTCGATCAGCTCGCGGCCGGCGGCGGCTTCCAGCGTGTCGGTTGCGTGGTCGTCGCCGACCAGGCCGGCCGGCATCTCGATCGTCGGCGCGCCCAGCGGGATGCGGTACTGCTCCACGAACAGCACCTTGTCGTCCGGCGTCACCGCGATGACGATCACCGCCATGCCGTCGCCGTGAGTGCGCTCGACGTACTCCCAGCGACCGCGTCGCAACATGCGCAGCCACGGGCCTTCGTACAGGGTTTCGAGCGGTTCCTCGACGTGTTCGGTGGCGGGATCGGTCATCGGTGTCGGCGGTGGGTGCGGTGGCCGATGCTACGACGGAAGCTGTGACGGGGCGAAGTCGAGCCCGGCCGACTGGTACAACCTGCGTCGCGTCATCGGGCCGAAGCGCAGCCCGTCGCAGAGCGCGCCGAGGATCGCCGCATCGGCGCGACCCCGCACGAAATGCAGCGAGGTTTCGCCCAGCGGTGCATCCAGTGCGATGGTCGTGAGCTGGCGGCAAAGCAGCGCCTGCTCGCGATGCTGGCGCAGCTTCGCGGCCGTGGATCCCGCGCCGCGCAGGCGCAGGAACGGCACTTCCTCCACGCGTTCCAGCAGCGCGTCGAGCGTGCCGAAATGCCCCAGCAGCGCCGCCGCCGTCTTCGCGCCGATGCCGGGCACGCCGGGGATGTTGTCGACGGCATCGCCGGTGAGGGCGAGGTAGTCGGCGATCTGATGCGCGTGCACGCCGTGGCGTTCCGGCACGCCAGCGGCGCCCCAGCGCTGGCCCTTGGCGAAGTCCCACTGCTCGTCGTGTTCGCCCAGCAGCTGCGAGAGGTCCTTGTCGGCCGAGACGATCACCGAGCGGAACCCGTGCATGCGCGCGGCCGTCGCCGCAGTGCCGATGAGATCATCGGCCTCGTATTCGCCGTGCGCGAGCACCGCAAGCCCCAGCGCCTCGCACAGCTGCCGGCAATGCACGAACTGGCGCTTGAGCTCTTCCGGCGCCGGCTCGCGATTGGCCTTGTAGGCGGGGTAGAGCGCATTGCGGAAGCACGAGTCCAGCGCTTCGTCGAACGCGATGGCGATGTGCTGTGGACGCGCGCGGTCGAGCAGCTCCAGCAGGAAGCGGGCGAAGCCGTGCACGGCGTTGGTCGGCCAGCCTTCCGTGTCGTGGAACTCGTTGGGCATGGAATGCCAGGCGCGGAACACGTACAGGCTGGCGTCCACCAGATAGAGCGTGCCGCCGGCCGCGGGTGCCGCGCTCACGTCGGGCTCCAGTGCGTCAGCAGGTCACGCGGATCGGGGCGCTCGCGCTCGGGCGCGTCCAGCTTCGGCGTGCCGATGTGGATGAAGCCGACCACGCGCTCGTGCTCGCCCAGGCCCAGCCAGCCGTCCACCACCGGGTCGTAGGCCAGCCAGCCGGTCAGCCAGATCGCGCCGTACCCCAGCGCCTGGGCGGCCTGGAGCAGGGCAAAGCAGACGCACGAGGCGGTGGAAAACCGCTCCGATTCAGGAATCTTTTCGTCCGGCCCGAAGCGGCCGATGACCGCCACGACCAGCGGCGCATGCGAGAATCGCAGCCGGTCCTTTTCGTACACCGCTTCGCTGGCCTCCGGGTCGCGCTCGCGGCTGCGGGCGGCCAGGCGCTCGCCGAAGGCATGCCGGGCCTCGCCACGGAAGCTCAGGAAGCGGAACGGCACCCGCTTGCCGTGGTCCGGCACGCGCACGGCCGACTGGAGCAGGCGCAGGAGGGTCTCGGAGTCGGGTGCAGGCTCGCCGAGCTGCTTCGGCGGGACCGACCGACGGGCGTCCAGGGAGGCCAGGGCGAGGTCGATTTGCTGGGGGTCAGAAGTGTTTAGCGACATCAGTCACAATTGTTCAAAGAGGGCCTGCAAGACGGTGTCGTATCTTGCCACTATGTGCCGGGGAACTGCCGGCGCACGGCACGTTCGGTCCTAGTTACAGGGGAACACAGGTGTCCGGCTACCCGCACGGCGTCGCTCAAGCCACGCGTACCGATCCCTTGCGCGTGCTCGAAGAAATCAAGCGCCAGTCTCTGGAGGCGCTCGGCGGTCTGCCGGGTTCGCTTTACGGGCCTGTGGAAGATGCCCTGAAGGTGGCCCTGCTCAAGGGCGACGGCAAGACCAATCATTACGAAGAACAGGCCGCGCTGTGGGTGCTGCGCCAGCACCAGGCCTCGCACGTCATGAAGTACCGCCAGCAGGTGGCGCAGGCGTTCGACGACTTCCGCGCCCTGCGCATCCGCAGCGGCGGCGATGTAACCCTGCGCCTGGTCGATGAACAGCAACTGGAATACGAGCTCGCCAGCGGCCGCCTGAACGAGGCCCTCGTGGCGCGCTTCGCCCGCCCGCTGGATACGCTGCAGACCCGTCTGCAGGCGTTGTCGGAGGCCATGCGCGTGCCGGCCGGCATCAATCCGATCGGCCCGGAGCGCCTGGTCCAGGCGTTCTCGCAGACGCTGCTGGACGCGCAGGTGCCCGACACCTTGCGCGGCCGCCTGTTCCGTCATTACGAAACCGACCTGATCCGCCTGCTGGGCGATCTGTACGCGCGCATCAACGCGCTGCTCGCCAGCTCCGGTTACGGCGCCCCGATGGCGCCGCGCCCGCCGCAGGACGAGTTCCGCCGCGAGCCGGTCGTGCCGCCGCCCGCGCCGGTGTACGGCGGCGGTGGTTATGGCGCCCCTGGCTACGTGGCGCCGCAGGACGGCCTCGGCGGTTATGCCGGCGGCTATGCGCCCGGCCCGGGCGGCGCCCCGGTGTCGCAGCCCGACATCGCGGCGATGGCGCAGGAACTGGCCCAGCTGCGCAGCCAGTTGCACGCGTGGCGCGAATCGATCGCGCGCGGCGACGTGGCCTCCGGCGGCACGGCTGGGCAGCCCGACCGCCCGGTGATGCAGCGCCGCGAAATGCGCGTGGACGAAATCCTCAGCGTCGCTTCGCTGCTGCAGGCCGAGCCGCCGGATGCATTCGCACGCGCGCTGGCCGTGACCGGCCGCCTGGGTGAGACGATCCGCGACCATCTGCAGGACGGCGCGCGCCGGTTGGGCCTCAATCCCGACCAGGCCTGCTTCAGTCCGGAAGAGGAAGACGCGATCGACCTGGTCGCGATGCTGTTCGACTCGCTGTTCCGCCACAACGCACTGCAGGACCGTGCGCGCCGTCTGTACGCGCGACTGGTGCTGCCGTACGTCAAGGTCGCGCTCACCGACAACGCCGTGTTCGTCAAGCGCGAACACCCCGCGCGCCGCCTGCTCGATGCCATCACCGAAGCCTGTGAAGGCAACGACGGCGAGACGCCGCAGGACCGCGAACTGCTCGACCGCGCCACCGAGGTTTCGCAGCGCGTCGTGGCCGACTACAACGAAGACCTGGCGGTGTTCGAACTCGCCCATGCCGAGCTCGATGCACTGCTTGCGCAGCAGCGCCGCCGTTTCGAACTGCAGGAGCAGCGCGCCGCCAAGGCCACCTACGGCCGCGAACGTCTGGGCGCCGCACGCGCTCAGGCGGAAAACGCGCTGGAAGAGCGCCTGGGCGATACGACGCTGACGCAGGCGGTGGCCGATTTCCTCGCGATGCCCTGGCGCCACCACGTCGTGCAGACCTTGCTGCGCGACAACGCCGATCCGCGCCGCCACGCCGAGGCGATCGCCCTGGGCGACGCGCTGGTGATGGCCGACCGCCTGGCCGAGCAGAATCGCGGCGCCGAACTGGCCGACCAGCTGCTCGCCCTGCAGCCTTCGATCATCGAATGCCTGGCCAGCTCCGGCCTGGACGACAGCGCCGCCCAGCACGGCATGGCCGGCCTGGTGCGCGCGCTGGCGACGCCGGACACGCCGCGACGCCAACGGCCGGCGCCGCCGCTGTCGATGCCGGAGGACGACGCCGGCGAAGCCGAGCGTCGCCTGTGGCTGGTCGGCGGTACCGACACGGTCCGTCACGACCCTCTGCTTGCCGAGCGCATGCGCACGCTCGATGTCGGCGACTGGCTGCGCCTGACCAACGCCGAAGGCGAGACGACGGCGGTCAAGATCGCATGGCTGAGCCCGCTCACGTCGCGCTACCTGCTGGTGAATCGCCGCGGCCTGCGCGTGCTGGTCGCCTCGGCGGAAGAACTGTCCGCCCTCGCCGGCGCCGGCCGCCTCACCGTCGGCGCCGAACGCACGGCCTTCGACGAGGCGATGCGTCAGGTGCGCCGCCATCTGGACAGGGGAACGGGGACGCGCTGAGCGGCGTCCTCGTCGTCTACGCGAATCGCGGCATGCGCGCAGCGCGCGCAATCCTTACTACGTAGCCGCGATCACCGCCGGCGCCACCACGCGTTCCGGCCACACTGTCTTCGCCAGCAGCTCGTCGTCCCAATCCAGTGCGAGCCGTCCTTCGCGCGAAGCGTCTTCGGTGACGAACAAGCTCACGAAGTTGAGCACATTGCGCGCATACATCTCGCTGGCGTGCACCGCCCCCATGCTGGCGAGGTTGAGCGGGCCCGCGACCAGGACTCCGCCGCTTTCGATGTTTTCGCCGGGACGCGTGAGTTCGCAGTTGCCGCCGGTTTCGGCCGCGAGGTCGACGATCACGCTGCCCGGGCGCATGCCGGCGACCATCGCGGCAGTGACGATCTTCGGCGCAGGACGGCCCGGCACAGCGGCCGTGCAGACGATCACATCGACGTTCTTCAGGTGTTCGGCAAGACGACGCTGCTGTTCGGCGCGCTCCTCGTCGGTAAGCGCACGGGCGTAGCCGCCTTCGCCTGCGGCGCTGACGCCCAGGTCGAGAAATTTTCCACCGAGCGACTCGATCTGTTCGCGCGTTTCCGGGCGCACGTCGAAGCCTTCGACCTGGGCGCCCAGGCGCTTGGCCGTGGCAATGGCCTGCAGGCCCGCCACGCCCGCGCCGACGATCAGCACCTTGGACGGGCGGATCGTGCCGGCGGCCGTGGTGAGCATCGGGAAGAAGCGCGGCGCCAGTTGCGCGGCGATCAGCACGGCCTTGTAGCCGGCCATGCCGGCCTGCGAACTGAGCACGTCCATCGCCTGCGCGCGCGTGGTGCGCGGCAGGCGTTCGAGCGGGAAGGCGAGCAGCTTGCGCGCGTTGATGGCTTCGCCGCGCGCGGCATCGGATTGCGGGGCGAGCAGGCCGACGACGGCCGTGCCTTCGCGCAACGACGTCAGCGTCTGCGGCGAAGGCGGCTGCACGCAGAGCACGACATCGGCTTCGCCCAGTGCGGCGTTCGCGTCGGCGACGAGTTCCGCACCGGCGTCCGCGTAGGCCTCGTCGGTGAAGGCCGCGAGCCGTCCGGCACCGCGCTGCACGCGCACGCGTGCGCCGCGTGCGACGAGCTTCTTGCAGGTTTCGGGCGTCAATGCGACGCGGCGCTCGCCGCTTGCGGTTTCGCTCGCCACGCCAATCGTGATGCCCGCCATGCTCCGCTCCCCGAACCGGTTGTCATCGCATCCTAGCGGAAGCGACGCGGGCGGTGCGACGGTGCGGCTTAGTCGCGCGGCGGCCGGCCGGGCGGCATGTCGGCCGGCGCGGGGTTGGCCTTCACCCAGTCGCGGCGCTGGTCGGGCGTCATGTCCCGCCATTGCGCCTTCAATGCCTTGCGCTGCGGTTCGTCGAGCGTGCGCATCTTCGCGAACAGGGCGCGGGTCTGCTCGCGCTGCTCCGGGCTCATGCTTTCCCAGCGCTGCATGCCGTGGCGCGCGCGCTGGCGCTGCCCGGGCGTCATCTGCTGCCAGCGCTGTGCGCGGTCGAGCATGCGCTGGCGGCCGTCGGGCTGTGCGTTCCAGCGATCGCGCATCGGTGCGATCAGCGTCTCGCGCTGCGCCGGGGTGAGCTGCTCCCATGCCGGCAACGGCTTGGCGGCGGGCGGGTCGGCGGCCAGCAATGGCGCGCTGGCGAACATCAGCGCGAAGGCGAAAACGCGGGAAAGCACGAAGGTACGCATGTCACGGCTCCAGGGTCGGCACGGCGTCGTCGTTGGACGCCAGCCACAGGTACAGGTCAGGGTTTTCGTCGAGCGCGGCGATGGCGGTGTCGGTATCGAAGGCGGTGTTGGACTCGCTCGTCGCGCTCGCCACGGCGGCCGCGGACGGTGCGGGCGCCGGCGCCTGCGACGGACGCAGCTGCAGTCCGATCGCGACGGCGAACACCGCCGCCAGGCCGCTGCCGAGCACCCAGTTCAGGCCGCGGCGCGGTTCGCGCTCCACGGCCGGACGTGCGGCGGCCTGCCGCGCGACGCGCAGGCGCGCGCGGGTGGGCGAGGAGACCTGCGCCACCGCCTGCGCGTGCAGGGCGCGCATGGTCTGATCGAAACGGTCGTCGCTGCGGTTCATCGGTTCGTGCTCGTGTGTCATCGCCAATCCTCCAGTTGCCGCTGCAGCGCTTCGCGTGCGCGCGACAGATGGGTCTTCACCGCGCCTTCGCTGCAGCCCATCGCCCGCGCGGTCGTGGCGACGTCGAGTTCTTCCAGCACGCGCAGGCTGAACGCCTCGCGCTGCCGGGCCGGGAGTTTGCCCAGCGCATCGGCCAGCTTGCCGTAGGCCTCGCGGCCTTCGTGGGCACGCGAGGGGTCGGGTGCGTCGTCGGCCCAGTCCAGCGCGCTGTCCTCGCGCTCCGGCGCGGGCATCAGCCAGCGCAGGCGGAACGTGCGGCGACGCTGCACGTCGACGATGCGGCTGCGCAGGATG
Organism: Lysobacter sp. MMG2; assembly: GCF_016735495.2. Classification (GTDB taxonomy): domain Bacteria; phylum Pseudomonadota; class Gammaproteobacteria; order Xanthomonadales; family Xanthomonadaceae; genus Lysobacter_J. Next base: position 1,014,012 of record NZ_JAERQY020000001.1, on the reverse strand, counting down.
CTCCAGAACAGCGGCGTCCATTCCTGCGCCGGGCGCTCGCGGTAGGCGAGCATCTTCATCATCGCGTCCTGCACCGCGTCCAGCGCGTCGTCGCGATGGCGCAGGCCCAGTTCGGCGAAGCGGAATGCGCGCGTGCCGATGCCGGACAGGAACTCTTCCAGCGACGCCGGCAGGCGCACCGGCGCCGCCTCCGGAGAGGAAGCGGCGCGGGCGTGTGCGTCGGCCGGTGCGGCGGTCAGCACGTCGTCTTCGGGTTCGCGGTTCACGCGTCGGAGCATAAGGGCTAAGAATTAATCCCAGTGCGAACGATTCCAGCGGCGATCGAATCGGTTGCCCCTGCGGTCCCAGCGCGCCTGCGCGACGTCGCCGCGGCGGTCCAGCCGGCGGTCGATGCGGTCGCCCCTGGCGTCCAGCCGGGCGGCATTGCGCCAGTGGCCGAGCGCGGCCTGGCGGTCCGCGCGCAGGTCCAGGCGGTGGTCGATGCGGTCGCCCTTGCGGTCCAGCCGCGCTTCCACGCGTTCGCCCTTGCGGTCGAGGCGACGGTCCACACGATCGCCGAAGTCCCCCGCACTGGCCGCCGAAACGGCGCCGAGCGCCAGCAACCCGAGTCCCGTCAACAGCCAACGCCTGCGCGATGCGTGCTTCATGGGTGCCTCCTCCTGATCGGCCCGGACGGGCCTTGCGGGAGGGGGAACGTCCCGCGTGCGGCGCGGTTGACACGACTGGCGCCGCGTTCATCGGCGGTTATGATGCGGATGACAATTCGACGGGGATGGGTGATGGGCGACGGGTTTGTGGCGCTGTACATCTTCATGCTGGCGGCCATCGCCGGGCACGTGATCATCTCGCGCGTGCCGGTGATCCTGCACACGCCGTTGATGTCGGGCTCCAACTTCATCCACGGCATCGTCCTGATCGGCGCGATGGTCGTCCTCGGCCACGCCGACACCACACTGGAAAAGGTCATCGGCTTCGTCGCCGTGCTGCTGGGCGCGGGCAACGCCGCCGGCGGCTACGTGGTGACCGAGCGCATGCTGGAAATGTTCAAGACCAGCAAGAAGCCGGGGTCGAAGGCATGAGCGCCCTGGTCTGGGTCGCTTCGGCCAGCTACTTCGTCGCCGCCACGTTGTTCCTCCTGGGCCTGCAGCGCATGGCCTCGCCGGTGACCGCGCGCAGCGGCATCCGCTGGGCCGGACTGGGCATGGTGATCGCCACCGTCGCCACGTTCCTGCTGCCGGGTCTGCACAACCTGCCGCTGATCGTGACCGCGCTCGTCATCGGCACCGCGGCGGCGTGGATCTCCGGCAAGAAGGTCGCCATCACCGACATGCCGCAGATGGTCGCCCTCTACAACGGCATGGGCGGCGGTTCGGCGGCGGCGATCGGCGCGGTGGAACTGCTGCGTTTCTCCGCGGCCGGACAGGCGCCTTCGCCCACGGCGCTGGTGCTTGCCGTCATCGGCGCCGCCATCGGCGCGATCTCGCTGTCGGGTTCGATCATCGCCTGGGCCAAGCTCGACGGACGCCTCGACAAGCGCGTGGTGTTCCCGGGGCAGCAGCTGTTCAACCTCGCCGTGTTCGTGGCGATGCTGGTGCTGGGCGGCATCGTCGTGCACTCGCTTTCGGTGCCGGCCATCATCGGGTTCTTCGTTCTTGCGCTGGCGCTGGGCGTTCTGATGACGCTGCCCATCGGCGGCGCCGACATGCCGGTGGTGATCTCGCTGTACAACGCGCTCACCGGTCTTGCGGTGGCGTTCGAAGGTTACGTGCTGGGCAACGAGGCGCTGATCATCGCCGGCACCATGGTAGGCGCGGCCGGTACGCTGCTCACGCAGCTGATGGCGAAGGCGATGAACCGCCCGATCCACGGCGTGCTGTTCTCCAGCTTCGGCGGCGGCGGGCAGGCGCAGGAGATCAGCGGCACGCAGAAGCCCATCGAAGCCGGCGACGTCGCCGCGATGATGGCCTACGCCGAACGCGTGGTGATCGTGCCCGGCTACGGCATGGCCGTGGCGCAGGCGCAGCATAAGATCTGGGAGCTGGCGCAGCGCCTGATCGATCGCGGCGTGAAGGTGAAGTTCGCGATCCATCCGGTTGCCGGACGCATGCCCGGCCACATGAACGTGCTGCTGGCCGAAGCGGGCGTGCCGTACGACCTCATCGCCGACATGGATGACATCAATCCCGAGTTCCCCAACACCGACGTGTCGCTGGTGATCGGCGCGAACGACGTGGTGAACCCGGTGGCGAAGACCGATCCGGCCTCGCCGATCTACGGCATGCCGATCCTCGACGTGGCGAACTCGAAGAACACCATCGTCATCAAGCGCGGCAAGGGCACGGGCTTCGCGGGCATCGAGAACGCGCTGTTCTACCAGGACAACACGCGCATGCTCTATGGCGACGGTGCGGAGATGGCCAGCGCGCTGGTGAGCGAGTTGAAGGCGCTGGACGGCGGCGGGCACTGAGGCGCGCATCGCGCATTCGACGGGTCACCGAAGACGTGATCCCGGCGCAGGCCGGGATCCAGGCTAGGCACGCCGCAGTTCCACCGAAGCCTGCTCTTCGGCTGACATGATGGCCTGGATCCCGGCCTGCGCCGGGATCACGGGTTCCGTAGACAATCGACGAGCGTGAATGCGCAGTGCTCAACGCACCGTGCAGATCTCACCGTTGACGAAGGTGTCGACGGTGCCGCCGGTCTTGTGGCCACTGACGAAGAAGTGACCGGTCGCGCCGGCATACTCGCCGGTGCCGGACACGATCTCCTGATACGCCGTCACCACGCCCTCCGGGCCACGCGTGGTCACGCCGGTCTCGCGCGCGATGATCGTGCCGCGCCGTGTGCGGTATTCGAACGGTCCGCTGTAGATCAGGAAGTTGGGCGACGTGGCCGGGCTGGTCGACACCGCGCTGTCGGCGGCGAAGTGCGTCACGCCGCGGAAGCCGTGGCTGCCTTCGACTTCACCGAGGAAGCACGAAGCCAAGCCGGCGTTGCAGCCGGTGGTGGACTGGATCTCGTCGAGGTCGGCGCGGATCTCCTTGCAGCGGCCACCGGCGACGGCGGGGACGGACGCGGCGGCCAGCAACAGCACCAGCGCGGACGTTGCGAAGGACGGCATTGCGAGGGACGTGCGGTTCATCAGCGTTGCTCCATGCGGTGCGGGCCGCCTGCGCGCGCAGCGGCACCGCGCGGCTCGATGAGGCGCGCGAGCGGGGTGAAGCGGAATGACCGGGGCGAAGCTCAGGAACCGGCGACGAACGCCGGCGAGGCAGGCGTTCGCGACCATCGCCCGTCCCACCCGCGCCGCGCGAACCACGCACACGGCCAGCCGACGAGCATGACGTGTGCGATCACGCTGCACACCGTCCAGACCGTCGGAAGCGAACCGCCGCGCGGCGACGCCGACAGCGGCACGACGACGAAATTCATGAAGGCGTACAGCACCAGTCCGTACAGCGCGCCGTAACGCCACGGCCGATCGCGCAGCGGCAGCGCGTCGCGTGCGGCGCACGCATAGGCCAGGCCCATGCAGGCGGCGATGAGGTAGTGCAGCCCCAGGCCCAGCAGCGCGCTCGATGCTCCACCGGAGAATGCGGCGCGCCCCAATACGCCTGCGGCAATGCTCTGCGCGATGCGTTGCGGCGGCACGCCGTACAGCGACCAGAAGCCGATGGCGTACAGGATGTCGAGCGTGCCCGCGAGCAATCCGCCCAGCACGCCCCAGACGAGTGCGTGCCGTGTCAGGCCGCGCATGCGTTGGTCTCCAAGCGGCGTGCTTCGGTGGCGGTCATGCCGAAGGCGTGCTTGAACGCGCGACAGAAGGCGCTCTGGCTTTCGAAACCGAGCTTGTGCGTGATCGTCGCCACGGGCATGTCGGTCTCGCGCACGAGCTGCCATGCACGCGCATGGCGCAGCCGCGCGAAGTAGTCGCTCGGCGTTTCGCCGAACACCGCGCGATGCAGGCGGATGAGATGCCCGGGCGAGTAGTGCGCGCGTTCGGCGAGCCAGGCGACGTCGACCGTCGCGTCGTCGTCGGCCTCGACATGGCATTGCATCAGATGGCGCAGCCAGAGCAGGCGCAGCAGTGCCTGACGCCGGTGCGCCAGCGTGCGCCCACGGCAGCGCGGCAGGCACGCGGCGACGTCGCGCTGGCGTTCGAGCAGAGCGGGCAGGAGGGCGTCGAGCGCGGTGTCGTCGCGAACGAGTGTGGCCAGGGCGTCGTGGATGTCGTCGGCTTCGCCGCGCCAGGGCAACGGTTCCTCTTCGTCGCGAAGGTTCGCGAAGTGCCGGCACCACACTTCCTGCGATGCAGTGAGTCCGATCCAGCGCGATTCGTGCGAGCCCTGCACGCGCAGCGTCGCCGCGCGCCACAGCTGCGCTTCGCCCGCGCGCAGACACCACTGCGCATCGGGTGCCTGCATCGCCAGCCGTCCGCGCAGCGGCAGCCAGAGCGAGGGCCAGTTCGGCGCAAGCTGCACCGCGGCGGCGCCATGCGCGACGACGAGGTGCCAATCGTCGGCGGCGAGCGCGTCGGGGGACAGTCGCACGGAGGGAGGCAGCTCGTGGCGATGCAACGGCATGTCGAAGGGCCCGATCGGCGCATGTCGCCAATGGCCCCACGCTAACCACGCATGGGCCGGGTTTGGAGAACCAATTCGGCAGGTCCCGTGGGGGCCATTCGTCCGGCGGCGCGCATGAAACAAGGCCGGCCGAGTTCAGCGGCCGGCCTCTTGCCATCGGGTGCGCGGATCAGCGCGTCATCAAGGCGCGGGGCCGTACCAGCGCCGCGCCATCCAGGCCGTCGGAATGCCGATCAGCACCATGTGGGCGAGCAGGCAGGCGAGGTTCCAGTCGGGCAGGAAACGCCGTGGCGGCGCGGCCGAGAACAACGGCACGATCACGACGTGCAGCAGCACGAACCACGCCGCGCCGTACAGCGCACCGGCGAGCAGCGGGCGGTCTCGCAGCGCGCGGTAGTCGCGCGCGGCCAGGTGGTAGATCGCCACGATCGCCGACATCAGCGTGTAGTACAGGACCGCGCCCGCGGCGGCCGAGGCCATGCCCCCGGCGAAGGCCGCTTCGCGGCCGACGATCCAGGCCCAGATCGACTGCACGATCCGCACCGGCGGGGTGCCCGACTGCGCCCACCAGGCCATCGCGAACAGGAGGTCGGCGCTGCCGACGGCCAGGCCGCCGACGACGATCCAGGCCCAGGCCGCGGGGCGGGCGTGGCCTGCGAAGCGTGCGGAGGGCAGCACGGGGCCGGCCTTCATCGGCGCGGCTTTCATGGGCGCGGTTTTCATCGACGCGAAGCTCCTGGGGGCGGGCGGACGGGCGACGGCGAATGGCCCTATGAGGCCGCGAAGAATTGGCACTGGCAAGGGCCAATTCAGGGGGGTTCAATGGGGCCAATCGACTGCGGAGATCCGCCATGCACCTGCAGCTGGACGGTCGTGGTCCGCTCCATGCCCAACTGACTCGGGCGCTGAAGGGCGCCGTCTTCGGCGGCCGCATGAGCGAGGGCGCGCGATTGCCCGCCACGCGCCAGCTTGCGCGCGAGCTGGGCGTGTCGCGCAACACCGTGCTGGCCGCCTACGAGCAGCTGCGCGCCGAAGGCTTCGTCGATGGCCGCGTCGGCTCGGGCAGCTACGTGACACCGCCTCTGCAGGCCCCGCGCCCGCTGCACGCGGTGGACATGCCGCTGCCGGCGCAGTCGCAGTTCGCCCGCCGCGCGCGCGTCATCCACGATCACCTGCGCATACCAGGCCGCGCGATTCCCGGCGTGCGTTACGCCTTCCAGTACGGCGTTCCGCTGACCAATCCCGCGCTGACCAGCGCCTGGGCGCGCGAGCTGGCTCATGCGGCGGCCTACACCTCGCCGAACTACCCCGCCTCGCAGGGCGTGCCGGCGTTGCGCGAAGCCGTGTGCGACTACCTGGCGCGCCGGCGCGGCATCCAGGCCGAACCGCAGGACGTGGTGATCGTGGCCGGCACGCAGCAGGCGGTGGCGCTGACGGCGCGCGTGCTGCTGGATCCGGGCGACGAGGTGCTGCTGGAGGAGCCGCACTACTCGGCGATGCGCGAGGCGTTGCAGATCCACGGCGCAAAGGTCGTCACGCGCGACGTCGACGAACACGGGCTCATCGTCGACGACCTGCCCACGCACGCGCCCAAGCTCATCTGCGTCACGCCTTCGCACCAGTTCCCCAGCGGCGCGGTGCTGTCGTTGCCGCGCCGGCTGGAACTGCTCGACTACGCCCGCCGCCACGGGAGCTGGATCCTGGAGGACGACTACGACGGCGAGTTCCGCTACGACGCGCGACCGCTGGCCGCGTTGCGTTCGCTCGACGAGGGCGATCGGGTGATCTACGTGGGCACCTTCTCCAAGGCGATGTTCCCCTCGCTGCGGCTGGGTTACCTGGTAGTGCCGGCGGGACTGCGCGGGGATTACGTCAACGCCAAGTGGCAGGACGACTTCGGCTCCTGCGGCATCGAGCAGGCGGCGCTGGCGCGCTTCATCGTCGACGGCGGTTTCGAGCGCCATCTGCGCCGCGCGTGGAAGACGCTGAAGGAGCGCCGCGATGCGCTGCTGGACGGATTGCAGCGCTGCGGACGCGGGCGGCTGCGCATCAACGATTCACACGCCGGCATGCATCTGGTGGTCTGGCTCAACGGTCGCAATGCGGCCGAAGGTGAGGCGTTCATCGCGCGGGCGCGCAGCCTGGGGCTGGGGCTCTATCCGATCGCGCCGTATTACCTGGCGCCGCCCGACAGCGCCGGCCTGCTGCTGGGCTATTGCGGACTGTCGGTGGCGGAGATCGAGGAGGCCGTGGCGCTGTTCGCGACCTGTCTGGACGAGTTCGACGCGGCCTGAGGCTTCAGCGCGACAGCCACGCCGCGGCCAGCAGGCCGACGCCGATCCACACCGCGTCCATCGCGCTGTTGGCCAGCTGAACCAGGATCCACGCGTGGTGCCCGCCCAGTTTCATGGCCGAGTCCCACGGGTCCAGGCCGAGCATGCCGCCCAGCTGCGTGGCGGTGATGAACCAGTTGGCTGCGATCACGATCCCGGCCGTCGCGGCGACGCCGGCGACCATCCGCCCCAGGCCCGGACGCCAGCCGCCCAGGCGCAGCATCCAGGCGATGTCGAGCGCGCCCAGCACCGCCATCCAGCCCAATTGACGACCGCTGTAGAGGCTGGCCAGGACCCACACCGCGGCGAAGCCGAACGCGCCGAGCAGCAACAGCGGCCACGAGAGCCACGAGGTGCGGCGGGCAGGGGCGGGTGGTGTCATCGAACGCTCGCGGGGGCGACAGGCCGCACAGCATAGCGGGCGAGCGCGCAAAACGACCGGCGCGGCAACGCTGCATCGCGTGCGCGACGGGCTCGTGCGGGCACGGTGCCGCTAGAATGGCCGCACTTGTGCCGGGGCCCGGCACCCCAATCTTCCCGGCATGTATTCCCGCAGCAGCGAACCCGTCCGTTTCGAGCGCGATTGCGCCGTCGTCATGGTCCCGCAGGGCGAACAGGTCACGTTGCCCGCGGGCAGCGTGGGCTACATCACCCAGGGCCTGGGCGGCAGCTACACCGTGTTCGTCGAAGGCAACCTCTTCCGTGTCGCCGGCCGCGATGCCGACGCCATCGGCAAGGAAGCGCCCGAACCCCTGGAACTGCCCGAAGGCGCCGACGACGAGGCGGTCGAGCAGATGGTGTGGCGCCAGCTGCGCACCTGCTTCGACCCGGAGATCCCGATCAACGTGGTCGACCTGGGCCTGGTCTACGAGGCCCGCATCGCGCCGCATCCGGAAAAGCCCGGCCAGCGCCGCGTCGAAGTGCGCATGACCCTGACGGCCCCCGCCTGCGGCATGGGCGACATCCTGGTCGCCGACGTGCGCGACAAGCTGGAGATGATCCCGACGGTGGTGGAGGCCGATGTGGATCTGGTCTTCGACCCGCCGTGGAACCGCACGATGATGTCCGAGGCCGCGCGCCTGGAGACCGGGATGCTCTGAGCATCCCCGTGAAAACCGTTGTGCAGTGCACGAACGCCCCGCCCAGCGGGGCGTTTTCGTTGGTGTTGTCCACCGGGCGCAACTGTGACGGCCGTTCCTGAACAGTGATGGCATCCACAAATGGGTGACTTTGCCAATCCTGTCGCGTCGATGGGTGGTGGGGCATCGGGTACACCTCGCGTTGTGTTGAGACGCGGCCGGCTCCGGTCGGCCGCGTGACCCCGCCGGTACCGGGCCGGAACGGGGGGCAAGGCCCGGCAACTGCGCTGGCAGGGTCGCGGAACAGGGGGCGGGCAACCGCCGAGACTCCGGAGTGCGTGATGCCGGGTTGTCGCAGCTTCTGCGGCACCGGAGGTGTCAGCTGGCAAAACGGTCGTCCGCCTCGACGCGGACGGCCGCACACAAGGCCCGTCACACGGTGCCCATCGGCGCCGGTAGGCAGGTCTTTCCATCACGCAGTCCCAACTTCGGGGGTTCCACCAGATGTCTGATCGCCGCATCCGCGCTCATGCGCTTTCCGTCGCAACCGCCATCGCCCTGTCGTCCGCGCTCGCCGCTCCGGCGCTTGCGCAGCAGGCCCGCGTCAATCTCTCGGGCCTGGACGCCGAGACGAAGAACGACCGCTTCATCGTCAAGTACAAGGACGGCAGCGCCGAACGCGCCAATGTCGCCACGCTGCAAAGTGCGCTGAGCACGGCCGCCGCCTCTTCGACGGGTCGCGGCAAGGCCCTGGGACTGAAGCACCTGCGTCGCATCGCCACCGGCGCCGACGTGGTGCGCGCCGACCGCAAGCTGGACCGCGTGGAGGCCGAGAGCCTCATGCGCCAGATCGCGGCCGATCCGAACGTCGAGTACGTCGAGGTCGACAAGATCAACAAGCCGCTGCTCACGCCCAACGACACGCGCTACAGCGAGCAATGGGGCTACTCCGGCACGTACGGCATCAAGGCCAACCAGGCCTGGGATGTCACCAACGGCGCAGGCGCGGTGGTCGCGGTGCTCGACACCGGCATCACCAACCACAGCGACCTCAACGCGAACGTGCTGCCGGGTTACGACTTCATCATCGACACCGCGGTGTCGAACGACGGCAACGGCCGCGACAGCGACGCCAGCGATCCGGGCGACTGGGTCAGCGCGAACCAATGCGGCGGCTCGCATGCCGCGCAAGGTTCCAGCTGGCACGGCACGCACGTGGCCGGCACCATCGCGGCGGTGACCAACAACGCCAAGGGCGTGGCCGGCGTGGCGTACGGCGCGAAGATCGTGCCGGTGCGCGTGCTGGGCACCTGCGGCGGTTACGACTCCGACATCGCCGACGCGATCATCTGGGCCTCCGGCGGCACCGTCAGCGGCGTGCCGGCCAATGCCAATCCGGCCGAAGTCATCAACCTCAGCCTCGGCGGCAGCGGCGCATGCGGCACCACGACGCAGAACGCGATCAACAGCGCGGTCGGCCGCGGCACCACGCTCGTCATCGCCGCGGGCAACGACAACGTCAACGTGTCCAACGCCTCGCCGGCGAACTGCAACAACGTCATCGCCGTGGCGTCGATCACCAGCACCGGCGCGCGTTCGAGCTTCTCCAACTACGGCTCGCTGATCGACATCGCCGCGCCGGGCTCGAACATCCTGTCCACGCTCAACAGCGGTTCGACCACGCCGGGCTCGGAAACCTACGCCAGCTACAACGGCACCTCGATGGCGACGCCGCACGTCGCGGGCGTGGTCGCGCTGCTGCAGGCCGTGGCGACCACGCCGAAGACGCCGGCGCAGGTGGAGGCGTTGATCAAGGCCAACGTCACCGCGTTCCCGTCGACGCCGTCACAGCCGATCGGCCCGGGCATCCTCAACGCCAAGGCCGTGGTCGACGCCGCCAACGGCACCACGCCGCCGCCCACCGGCCAGCTGACCAACGGCACGCCGGTCACCGGCCTGTCGGGCAGTGCCGGCACGGAGCTGCGCTACACGCTGGTCGTGCCCTCCGGCGCCAGCGGGCTGAGCTTCGTCACCTCCGGCGGCAGCGGCGACGCGGACCTGTTCGTGAAGTTCGGCAGCGCGCCGACCACGACCAGCTACGACTGCAAGTCCGAAGGCAGCAGCAACGCCGAGACCTGCAACATCGCCACCGCACAGGCGGGCACGTACCACGTGCTGGTGCGCGGCTACTCGGCGTTCTCGGCCCTGAGCCTGACCGGCAGCTACACCACCGGCGGTGGCGGCACGCAGACCTACAGCAACGGCACCGACTACACGATCAGCGACAACGCCACCGTCGACAGCCCGATCACGGTGTCCGGCCGCAGCGGCAACGCGCCGACCAACGCCTCGGTCACCGTCGCCATCGTGCACACCTACCAGGGCGACCTGAAGGTGGACCTGGTCGCGCCCGACGGCAGCCTCTACAACGTGCACAACCGCACCGGCGGCAGCGCGGACAACGTCAACAAGACGGTGACGTTCAACCTGTCGAGCGAAGCGCTCAACGGCACGTGGAAGCTGCGCGTGAACGACAACGCATCGGGCGACACCGGCTACATCAACAGCTGGTCGGTGACGTTCTGATCTGAAGTTGTGACAAAACCCGCTCCCGGCACGCGCCGGGAGCGGGGATTTCCTGCCGCGGCGCACGGATCGGCGCAGCGCATCGCGTCCGATGCGCGTCGCGGGGAAGGACACCCATCCACGCAGGAGGACATACGTATGAACCGCAGGATTTCCATGCATTCGCGCGTGCTGGTCGCGACCGGCGCGCTGCTGCTGTGCGGCACCGCGATCTCCGCCGAGCCGCTGTTTCTGGGCCCGGCGCAGGTGCAGTCGGCCTCGGCCACCACCGCCGGCCGCCTGGCCGCCAGCGCCACCACCACCTCGTTGCGCGCGCTGCGCGCCAATCCCGCGGTGGTGAGCGAGAGCAACGCCGAGATCGGCCTCGACCTCGGCCTGCGCAACGTCAACGCCGTGCTCGAAAAGGCGCAGGTGCAGCCCGACGGCAGCCTGGTCTGGATCGGTCACGTTCGCGAAACAGCCAAGGCGCGCACGATGACCGCGCGCGAAGTGAAGCACGACGGGAACAACTCCGTGATCCTGGTGAGGCGGGGGCAGGGCATCACCGGCAACGTGCGCGTGGACGGCCAGCTCTACCGCATCCGCCCGCTGCCCGACGGCAACCACGCGGTGATCGAAGTCAACGAGCGGGCGATGCCGCCGGATCATCCCAGCGCCTTCGGTGATCTTCCGCAGATCAACATGGAACCGCCCGCCGGACGCGTCGGCGCGCTCGCCATCGATCCTGGCCCGACGGCGACGATCCGCGTGCTGGTCGTGGCGACCAGCGCCGCCGTCTCCGCCTACGGCGGCGACATGCAGGCGCTCGCGCAGCTGGCGGTGGCCGAGTCCAACCAGGGCTACGTCAATTCGAACGTCGGCATCAACCTGGAACTGGCCGGCTACAGCAGCGTCACCTACAACGACGTCGGCATGAGCACCGACCTGTCGCGCTTCCGCGGCACCAGCGACGGCTACATGGACACCATCCACGCGCTGCGCGACAGCAACGCGGCCGACGTTGCGGTGCTGATCGGCAACGACAGTTCCGCCTGCGGCCTGGCGTCGGGCATCGGCTCCAGCGCGACGACGGCGTTCGCGACCGCGTACTGGGATTGCGCCACGGGCTATTACTCGTTCGCGCACGAAATCGGCCACCTGCAGTCGGCACGGCATGATCCCGCCACCGATCCGAGCACCTCGCCCTACGCCTACGGCCACGGCTACCGCGCGCCCAACAACGCGTGGCGCACGATCATGGCCTACGACTGCACCAGCGGCTGCCCGCGCCTGAACTACTGGTCGAACCCGGACGTCACCTACCAGGGCGTCGCGATGGGCACGGCGGCCACCAGCCACAACCAGCGCGTGCTGGTGAACACCAAGGCGACCATCGCGGCCTTCCGCGGCGGCGGTGGTGGCGGCACGCAGACCTACAGCAACGCCACCGACTACACGATCAGCGACAACGCCACCGTCGACAGCCCGATCACGGTGTCCGGCCGCAGCGGCAATGGCCCGGCGAGCGCGTCGATCGCGGTGAACATCGTGCACACCTACCGCGGTGACCTGAAGGTCGACCTCGTCGCGCCCGACGGCACGCTCTACAACATCCACAACCGCACCGGCGGCAGCGCGGACAACCTCGTCGGCACGTACACGAAGAACCTGACGAGCGAGCCGCTCAACGGCACCTGGAAGCTGCGCGTGAACGACAACGCCGGCGGCGACACGGGCTACATCAACAGCTGGAGCATCACGTTCTGAAGGCGACTCCAGCAAGTCGCATGGCGCCCCGCTGAGGGGCGCCTTCTCGACGCGGCCGTGCAGGGCGGCCGCTGTCGATCGAGGTCCGTGGCGATCGCCCCCTTTCGCAGCCGCATTTGCGGCGGCGACGCCACCATCGTCGGTTGTCGCAGCGCGAGCGTCATGACGCCACGCCGCTTCGACCTTTCCCCGCCGCGCAACGCGGCATTGAATGGACTTATGGGGTGAATCGAGATGTCCTCACGCAACCTGTGCTCCAACCGCATGCGCCTGCATGCTCTGGCCACCGCGACCGCGGTGATCCTCTCGTGCGCCTGCGCGCCGGCCTTCGCCGCCGATCGCGTGGACTTGAGCGGCCTCGCATCGGCGCCGACGCACGACCGTTTCATCGTCAAGTACCGCGACGGCAGCGCGCCGCGCGCCAACGCCGCCAACATGAAGCGCGCGCTGGATGCCGCCGCTTCGTTGGGCGTGGGTGGCAAGGCCGTCGGCCTGCAACAGCTGCGCAGTCTGTCGGTCGGCGGTGAACTCGTGCGCGCCGATCGCAAGCTGGATCGCGCAGAAGCCGAACAGCTGATGCGCCAGATCGCCGCGGACCCCAACGTCGAATTCATCGAAGTCGACCGTCTGCTCCAGATCGCGCTCACGCCGAACGACCCGCGCTATCCCGAGCAATGGGGCTACCAGGACAGCGACGCAGGCATCCGCGCGAACGAAGCCTGGGACAGCGCCAGTGGCACGGGCGTGGTGGTCGCGGTGCTCGACACGGGCATTACCAGTCATAGCGACCTCAACGCGAATGTCATCGCCGGCTACGACTTCGTCAGCGATGCGACCGCCGCGCGCGATGGCAACGGCCGCGATTCCAATCCCGCCGACCAGGGCGACTGGTACAGCGCGGGCGAATGCGGGCAGATTGTCGGTTCCAATTCAAGCTGGCACGGCACGCATGTGGCCGGCACGGTCGCGGCGCGCACCAACAACGGCATCGGCGTGGCCGGAACGGCGTTCAACGCACAGATCCAGCCCGTGCGCGTGCTGGCCAAGTGCGGCGGCAGCATTTCCGACATCGCCGATGCGATCACCTGGGCCTCGGGCGGCACGGTGAGCGGCGTTCCTGCGAATGCGACCCCGGCGGAGGTGATCAACCTCAGCCTCGGCGGCGGCGGTTCGTGCAGCGCGACGATGCAGAACGCGATCAACGGCGCTGTCAGCCGTGGCACCACGCTCGCCATCGCCGCGGGTAACAGCAACGCCAACACGTCCGGCTTCACACCGGCCAACTGCAACAACGTCATCGCCGTAGCGGCCATCACCAGCACCGGCCAGCGTTCCAGCTTCTCCAACTACGGCGCCTTGATCGACATCGCCGCGCCGGGTTCGAGCATCCTGTCCACGCTCAACGCCGGCACCACCACGCCGGGCGCGGAGAGCTACGCCAGCTACAACGGCACGTCGATGGCGGCACCGCACGTGGCCGGCGTGATCGCGCTGCTGCAGTCGGTGGCGGCGACGCCAAAAACGCCGGCGGAAGTGGAGCAGATCATCAAGACGAACTTCCGTCCGTTCCCGGTCACGCCGTCGCAGACGATCGGCCCGGGCATCCTCGACGCCAAGGCGGTGGTCGACGCGGCCGGCGGTGGTGGCGGAAACACGCCGCCGACGGCGAACTTCAGCTTCACCACCAGCGGCCTTACGGCGACCTTCACCGACAGCTCCAGCGATACCGACGGCAGCATCGTCTCGCGCAGCTGGAACTTCGGCGACGGCACCACGTCGACCGCGACGAGTCCGAGCAAGACCTACGCCTCGGCCGGCACGTACACCGTCACGCTCACCGTTACCGACGACGACGGCGCGACGAACACGAAGACCTCGTCGGTCACGGTGGGAAGCACCGGAGGTCCGCAGACGTACACCAACGGCACCGACTTCCCGATCAACGACAACGCCACGGTGGAAAGCCCGATCTCCGTCTCCGGCCGCACCGGCAACGCGCCGACCAACGCATCGGTCAGCGTGAACATCGTGCACACCTATCGCGGCGACCTGCGCGTGGATCTGGTCGCGCCCGATGGCAGCGTCTACAACCTGCACAACCGCACCGGCGGCAGCGCGGACAACCTCGTGCAGACGTACTCGCGCAATCTGTCGACCGAGGCGCTCAATGGCACTTGGCGGTTGCGTGTGAACGACAACGCCAGCCTGGATACGGGCTACATCAACAGCTGGTCGATCACGTTCTGACGGCTATAAAAGCAATTTCGAGTTTGGTACGGGGCCCCGGCGGAAACGTCGGGGCCCCTGTTTTTTAGGCGCTTTTTTGAGAAGTAGTGTGCACCGGGCTGATACATATTCGCCTTCTCTCGGGACCATGGCGCGGGGAAGATCGACGCGTTCGTCTATCAATGCCCCGCATTGAATCATCAGGGGGGGCTTCCGGTCTTGAGAGATGGTTGCATGGGCCAGTGCATCGCGAAGACGCGATGACGCAGGGGCTGGTTCCCATGCTGTTGCGACCCATGCCTCCCGATCCGGTTCGTTCCCAGACATGGCGGGGAGTCCGGTTGTCCAGAAGGAAGGAGTCCGCAAGATGCACGGTCGTTCCCGTAGTTCCCTTTGCACGCGTCTGATGGCGATCGCCATCGTGGCGGCGTGTTCATCGTTATCGACGGCAACTGCGCTCGCGCAGGCGCGTGTCGATGTCTCGGGCCTCGAGTCCGGCACGACCTATGAGCGCTTCATCGTGAAGTATCGGGATGGAAGTCCCGAAGCCATGAGCGCCGCATCACGCGAGCGCGCGCTCTCCACCGCTGCAGCGCGCAGCACGCGTGGCACAGCGGTGGGCCTGTCACAATTGCGACGCACGGCCCTGGGCGCGGACGTGGTCGTCACCCGCAACAGGCTCGACCGGGTCGAAGCGGAAGGGCTGATGCGCCAGATCGCCGCCCATCCGAACGTCGAGTACGTCGAGGTCGACCGCCTCAACTATCCGACCCTGACCCCCAACGACCCCAACTACAGCCAGCAGTGGGGTTACTCGGGAACGTACGGCATCCGCGCCAACGTCGCGTGGGATGTGACCCAGGGAGCGGGATCGGTGGTCGCGGTGCTGGACACCGGCATCACCAGTCACAGCGACCTCAACGCCAACGTGCTGCCGGGCTATGACTTCGTCACCGACATCACCATGGCAAATGACGGCAACGGGCGCGATGCCAACGCCAGCGACCCGGGCGACTGGGTGGCGGCGAATTCGTGCGGTTACGCGCATGCGGCACGGAACTCCAGCTGGCACGGAACCCACGTCGCCGGAACCATCGCCGCCGTCACGAACAACGGGAAGGGCGTGGCTGGCGTAGCGCCCGCGGCGAAGATCCTTCCCGTGCGCGTGCTGGGCAAGTGCGGTGGCTATACGTCCGACATCGCCGATGGCATCGTCTGGGCCTCCGGTGGCACGGTCGCGGGCGTACCGGCCAACGCCAATCCCGCCGAAGTCATCAACATGAGCCTCGGCGGCACCGCCGCATGCGGTGCTACGTACCAGAACGCGATCAACAGCGCCGTTAGCCGCGGAACCACGGTGGTCGTGTCCGCGGGCAACTCGAACGCCGATGCGTCCACTGCAACCCCGGCAAACTGCAACAACGTGATCGCGGTGGCAGCCACCACCAGCGCCGGTGTGCGATCGAGCTTCTCCAACCATGGTTCGCTGGTCGATATCGCCGCGCCGGGCTCGGACATCCTGTCCACCCTCAACAGCGGTACAACCGCACCGGGGACCGAGTCCTACGCCACCTACCAAGGCACGTCGATGGCAGCGCCCCATGTGTCGGGCGTGGTGGCTCTGATGCAGGCGGCGTCTACGACGCCGAAGACGCCGGCGCAGATCGAAGCCATCCTCAAGAGCACCGCCACGCCGTTCGCCTCGATACAGTCGCCGGCAATCGGCCCCGGCATCGTCAACGCGCGGCTCGCGGTGGACACAGTGCATCCGCCGGTGGTGCCGCCGGTGTTGCCGTCTGTCGTCGCGCTCGTCAAGGGTGTGCCCGTCACAGGGATTCTTGCTCCTGCTGGCGATGAGCGACTTTTCACGTTCAATGTTCCGGCCGGTGCGACCAACCTGACATTCAAGCTGTCCGGCGGCACCGGCGACGCGGACATGTACGTCAAGTTTGGCGACTGGCCCACGACCACGAGCTTCGACTGCAGGCCCTACCAGAGTGGAAACAACGAAACCTGCTCGTTCGCCACACCGCAGCCGGGTACGTACTTGGTCAAGGTCAGGGCCTACTCCGCGTTCTCGGGCGCGAGTCTGGTAGCCGACTACGTCCTGCCCGTCACCTCCACGACTTTGAACAAGGGCGTGCCTGTCACCGGGCTGTCGGCGGCTGCCGGTACTGAACGCAAGTACACGTTCGCCGTTCCGGCCGGCGCGAGCAACCTGACGTTCAAGCTCTCTGGTGGCACAGGCGACGCGGACATGTACGTCAAGTTCGGCAGTGCCCCCACCACCACGATTTACGACTGCAGGCCGTACCTGGGCGGCAACAATGAAACGTGCACCTTCGCCGCGCCGCAGGCGGGTACCTACCACGTCATGGTCAGGGCGTACTCCGCCTTCTCCGGGGCGAGCTTGGTGGCCGACTATGCCGCGGCGCCCAGCGCCGTGACCTATTCCAACGCCACCCGCTACAACATCCTCGACTTGACGACCATCGAGAGCCCGATCGTCGTGTCGGGTCGCAGCGGTAACGCGTCGGCGAGCACGCCGGTCACGGTCAACATCATCCACACGTACCAGGGCGATCTGAAGGTGGACCTGGTGGCGCCCAACGGCACGCTGTACAACCTGCACAACCGAACCGGGTACAGCACGGACAACGTGCAGAAGACGGTGACGCTGAACCTGTCGGCACATCCGCTCAACGGCACGTGGAAGCTGCGCGTGTACGACGGCGCGGGCGGCGACACGGGGTACCTGCAGAACTGGTCGATCCGCTTCTGATCGACGCCGAGCACCAATCAATGCCCGCGCCTTCGGGGGCGGGCATTGTCGTGTGAAGGGTTAGCGACTCAGCCGATCGGCTCGAAGCGATTCGCCGCGACGTTCTTGCGCACTTCCAGTGGATTCCAGATGCGGCCGTTCATGGCGATGTACACGCCCGGCGGCAGCGACTGCACGGCACCGACCGCGCAGCCGACGTTGAACTCCGCGTCCGAGCCGCGGAAGCGCGCCGGGCTCAGCGCGCCGGTGAGGACGATCGTCTTGCCCTCCAGGCTGGCGAGCACCTTGGCCGTTTCCACCATGGTGTCGGTGCCGTGGGTCAGCAATACGTGCTTGACCGGCTGGGCGGCGATGGTCGCGCGGATCAGCTCGCGGTCGTCGGCGGTGATGTGCAGCGAATCCTTGCGCAGGATCGGGATCACGTTGAACTGGAATGCGACGCCCAGCTCACGCAGGATGCCGCCGATCTGCGGTTCGCCGATCTGGTAATCCGACTTGTCGTCGAAGTAGATCTTGTCGATCGTGCCGCCGGTGGTGACGATGCAGAGCTGGTCCATCGTGGAATGCGCGCGCGTGGAAGACGGCCGAAATTATACCGGCCGCACCGCCGCCCGCGCCCTCAGCCCTTGCGCGCGAACCGCGCCCGCAGGCCGGGCAGGCTCGCAGAGAAGACCACCACGATGGCCAGCACGACCTCGGTCAGGGCGAAGCCGCGTTCGGCCGGGCGCGACCAGGCCACCATCACGCCATGGCTGAACCACGCCAGGGCCAGCACGCCGGCCCAGAACGACGCCGCGCGCATCCGGCGCAGCACGCCGGCGGCCAGGGCCAGCGGCGGCAGGGCGAACACCAGCAGTTCGGCGACGGGCGAGGCATCCGCCGCGAACCACGCGATGAACAACGCGGTCAAGGCGAGCAGGGCGATGACCAGCACGTGTCGCGCGTTCATGCCGCCACCTTCGCCACCAGCGTCGCCAGCCGGCGGCCGAGCGCGCGCGCCAGCTGCGCCTCTTCATCGGTCGGCTGCGGGTCGTCGTCGTTGCCGGCCACGTGCGAGGCGCCGTAGGGCGTGCCGCCGCTGCGCGTGGTGCTCAGCGCGGGCTCGGTATAGGGAATGCCCATCAACACGCAGCCGTGGTGCAGCAGGGGCACCATCATCGTCAGCAGCGTGGATTCCTGGCCGCCATGCATGGTCGCGGTGGAGGTGAACACCGCCGCGGGCTTGCCCACCAGCGTGCCGCTGGTCCATTCGCCGACCAGGCCGTCGAGCCAGTGCTTCACCGGCGCGGCCATGTTGCCGAAGCGCGTCGGGCTGCCGAGCGCGAGTCCGGCGCATTCGACCAGATCGCGTGGTTCGACATACGGGGCACCGTCTTCCGGCACCGGCGGCGCGGCGGCCTGCGTAACAGCGGCCACGGGTGGCACGGTGCGGATGCGCGCGCTCACGCCCTCGACCTCGCCGATGCCGCGCGCAATCTGTCGCGCCAACCGTGCCACGGAACCGCCGCGGCTGTAGTAGAGCACCAGGATCTCGGGCATCGCGTCCTCCTTCAGGGCGCACAGGATAACGGCAACGCCGTGATGTGCAGGCACCGCCGGCCGCGGCGCGCCATGACCCCGCTACCTGCGCCCATCGGTTACCCTCCGGCGCATGGACCCGCTGGATACCTTGTACCGATGGAGCGAACGCGCGCGCGACCGCGCCCGCGTCGGCACCTTCTTCCGTTTCCTCGCGCGGCGCTTCCTCGAGGACAACCTGTTCCAGGCGGCGGGCGCGCTGGCCTACACGACGGTGTTCGCGCTGGTGCCGCTGTCGATGGTGGTCTTCGGCGTGTTGTCGGCGTTCCCGGTGTTCGGCGAATGGAGCGACAAGCTCAGCGACTACATCTTCTCCAACTTCGTGCCCAGTGCGGCGCGGTCGGTGGAGGCGTACCTGAAGCAGTTCTCGGCCAACGCAGGCCAGCTCACCGCCGCAGGCGTGATCGCGCTGGTGGTGTCGCTGCTGATCACGCTCAACGGCGTGGAGTCGGCGTTCAACCGGATCTGGCGGGTGAAGTCGGGGCGCCCGCGGATCGGACGCTTCCTCGTGTACTGGACGGTGCTGACCCTCGGCGCGCTGATGGCCGCCGCCAGCCTGGCGTTGTCGGCGAAGTTCTTCGCGATGTCGATGTTCGAAACCGAAGCCGGTCGAACGCTGCAGACCGCGATGCTGCGCCTGTCGCCGATGACGCTGGAGTTCCTCGCCTTCGCGGCCATCTACCGCGTCGTTCCGCATCGCACGATCCACTGGCGCCACGCCTTCGCCGGCGCGGCGCTGGCGGCGGTGTTGTTCGAAATCGTGAAGTGGGGCATCAGCCTGTACCTGGGCAACTTCGGCTCCTACTCGAAGATCTACGGCACGCTGGCCTTCGTGCCGATCTTCCTGCTGTGGATCTACATGAGCTGGGTGGCGATCCTGCTGGGCGCGTCGCTGGCCTCGTCGATGTCCGAGTTCCGCTATCAGCCCGTCGGCATGCGCCTGCCGCTGGGCTTCGAGATCTACGGCCTGCTGCGGCTGCTCGCGCGTTTCGACGAAGCGCGAAAGCACGGGCGCGGGCTGCACAGCGACCAGATCGAGAACCTGGAGCCCATGCTGACCGATGCGCTGGTGCAGCAGATGCTGGCGCAGCTGGACACGATCAACGTGGTGCGCCGTGCCGAGACCGGCGAATGGATACTCTCCCGCGATCTGGACGAACTCTCCCTGGCCGAGCTGTACGAAGCCTGCCAGTTGCGAATCCCCGTCGCCGAAGCGGTGCTGCCGTGCCGTGACGATTCCCTGGGGCGCTCGGCCATCGCCGCGCTCGACGAACTGCGCCTTCCCCTGCGCGAGCTGCTCAAGCGGCGCGCATCCTCCATCCATGCCGACGAGGTCTGACATGTCCAGCCGTGCGCCCACGGGTTCCCTCCTTGTCGTCGCGCTCGCCGCGACGATGCTGCTTGCCGCGTGCAAGCAAAAGCCCGCCGACACCGACCTGGCCGCGCCGCAAACGCCCGCCGACACCGGCGCGCTGACCCTGCCGCAACCCGCCGAACAGCCGCGCACGGAAAGCGATGTCGACGTGCCCAAGCTCACCATCGCCACGGTCGATGGCCAGCAGTACGACTTGGCCGCGCGCCGGGGCAAGTGGGTGGTGGTGAACTTCTGGGCGACGTGGTGCAAGCCGTGCCTGAAGGAAATGCCCGAGTTGTCGGCGCTGGACGCGATGCGCGAGCACATCGAGGTCGTCGGCCTGGCCTACGAGGACATCACGCCGGACGACATGAAAGTGTTCCTGAAGCTGCACCCGGTGGTGTACCCGATCGCGGTGGTGGATACGTTCAACCCGCCGGCCGATTTCGCCACGCCGCGCGGATTGCCGATGACCTACCTGATCGCGCCGGATGGCAAGGTCGCCGACAAGTTCCTCGGTCCGATCACGGCCAAGGACATCGAAGCGGCGATCACGAAGGCCGGAGGGCCGAAGGCCGGGCAGTCGTGAGCGCGGCGCGCTTCATCGTCAGCGGCAAGGTGCAGGGCGTGTTCTTCCGCGCGTCCGCGCGCGAGGAAGCGCTGCGGCTGGGCCTGCGCGGCTGCGCGAAGAACCTGCCCGACGGCCGCGTCGAGGTGATCGCGGCAGGCGAGGAAACGGCCCTGGATGACCTCGCCGCCTGGCTGCGCGAAGGCCCGCCGATGGCGCGCGTGGACGATCTGGAACGCTTGCCCGCGCGCGATGAGGAAGTGGGCGAGGGCTTCACGACCGCGTGAGCGGTACGCGACGCTTCAACCCGCCAGGCCCGACAGCGTGCCTTCGTGCAGGTTCGTCCAGTCCGGGTCGCGTTCGGTGGTGACGTCGATCGGCAGGCGCACGTCGCCCTGCGGAATCGCCCGCAGTGCCCGCGCGAACGCACGTACGTCGGCGCCGTAGAACAACCATTGGCGATCGCCGTCGTGCGTGATCACGGCGGCGAGCACGGCGGTCTGGTCCGGTTCGACCGCGGCGATGAGCCAATCCTCGAACACGCCCATCTGTTCGCTGGCCGTGCGGTCGGGCATGCCGGCCGCATTGGGCGCGTAGTGCCAGACCACCCGCATCAGGTGCGGGTAGGCGCTCACGTCGGGGTGTTCGCGAAAGTCCTCGCGGAAACGCAGAAACAGCGGATGCCCCTCGCATTCGCCTTCGGCGAGCGTCCAGCGATCGGCGGCGACGATCTGCGCCACCGTCATCGGCGTGGCGCCCTTGGCGGGCGCCATCGGCAGGAGCATCAGCCCGACCAGCAGCAGATGCTTCATCGGCACGATTCAGGCCGAATCGCGTTGCAGCTGCGGCCAGCCTTCGCCGAGCGAATCCGACAGCCGTTGCCTGTGCACCCATTCGCCGCGCGTGTTGTACAGCAGGTAGAGCCCGATGGCGGTGCCCAGTGGAATCAGCGGCAGCATCATCACGCCCAGCACGGTGGATGCCGTGCGCGCCCACGATCGGCACTGCTCCGCTCCCGACGCGACGGCGAAGTGCACGGCGGCCAGCACCGCGAACGGCGCCGCCAGCGCCAACGCACCCAACAGCGGTGCCTGGCGTGTCATCAGGTAAGCGAAAATCGCGGCCATCACCGCGATGACGCAATGGATCCCGGCGACGGTGCGATGCGCGTGCGCCGCCCTGGCTTGCTGTTCCATGACGATCCCCCTTGGTCGTGCCCAGAACCTGCCGGTCGGCCGTGCCTACCCCAGCGCAGCCCGTCCCCAACCAGCCCCCACCGCACTGTATGGCCCTGCGAGGCTGCCGGTAAAGGCATCGGGCTGCCGGTCGTCGGGAGGCGCGGCCTCAGTCGCGCGTCGGCGCGATGGGCTTGAGTACCGTGTAGCGCTCCTTCCGGGGCTTTCCTTCCAGTGGCGGGAACTCGACCGTGTGCTCCGGCACGCGCTTGTCGGGCATGCGGTCGAGCAGATTCCGGATCAGCGCCAGGCGACCGCGCCGCTGGTCGTTGAACTCGACCAGCGTCCACGGCGCGTGCTCGGTGTGGGTGGCCTTGAGCATCGCTTCGCGGGCGCGGGTGTAGTCGTCGTAATGCTCGCGCGAAGCGACGTCGATGGGCGAGAGCTTCCAGCGCTTGAGCGGATCGAGCAGACGTTCGGCGAAGCGCTCCTCCTGCTTGGCCTGGTCGCAGCACAGCCAGTACTTGATCAGCACGATGCCGTCGTCCACCAGCAGTTGCTCGAACACCGGCGCCTGGCGCAGGAACGTGCGCACCTGCTCGGTGTCGGCATAGCCCATCACTTTCTCGACGCCGGCGCGGTTGTACCAGCTGCGGTCGAACAGCGCGATTTCGCCGGCACCCGGAAGGTGCGGCATGTAGCGCTGGAAATACCACTGGCCCATCTCGCGCTCGGTCGGGCGGGGCAGGGCGACGATGCGGCATTGGCGCGGGTTGAGGTGCTCGGCGATGGCGTCGATGGCGCCGCCCTTGCCGGCGGTGTCGCGACCTTCGAACAGCACTACCAGCCGCTTGCCGGTGTCGCTGAGCCAGCGCGCCATTTCGACGAGTTCGACCTGCAACGGCTCCAGCGCCGCGTCGTATTCCTTGCGCTTGAGCTTGGCCATCACCCGGCGCTCCGCCGGCGGCGTGGACGCGAGGCCGTGCCGGCCGCACTCGCCGATGCCGTGCGCTTGCGCGTGCCGGCCATGCTGCGCGCGACTTCCAGCAGCGCGCCCTGCTGGCGCGTGTCGAGCGCACGGTAGGCGGCGAGCAGGTCGTGTTCGCCCTGGGTGCGCGCGGGATCGAAGGTGCTGGCCAGTTCGGCGAGCAGTGCGCCGGCCGGTACGCCGAATGCGCGCGCCAGGGCGTCGAGCTGTTCGCGCCCGGGCAGCTTCTCGCCCTTGAGCCAGGCGCTGACCGTGGCGACGCCGGCGCGCGGGATCGCGGTGGCGATGTCGGCGGCGCTCATGCCGCTGGCTTTTGCGAGCAAACGCAGGGTGGTGTCCAGCGGCATGTCCTCACTCCATCACAGCGATGACGACGTGGTTGCGACGATGGCGCCGCGTCGGTGATGCGCGCGTCAGCGTTCGCGCAGGCGCGGGCGCAGCGTGGCCAGGTTGCAGGGCTTGGTGCGCGAATCCAGCTGCGCGTGGATGATCTTCTCCCACGCGGTGCGGCAGGCCGAGGTCGAGCCCGGCAGCGCGAACACGAACGTGCCGTTCGCCAGCCCCGCGAAGGCGCGCGACTGCAATGTCGAGGTGCCGATCTCGTCGAAGCTGACCGCACGGAACAGCTCGCCGAAGCCGGGCATTTCCTTGTCGAGCAGCGGCAGCAGCGCTTCGGGCGTGGAGTCGCGACCGGTGAAGCCGGTGCCGCCGGTGACCAGCACGCCGTCGACGCCCTCGTCGGCGATCCAGCGCGAGACGACTGCGCGCAGCTGATAGCGGTCGTCGCGCAGCAGCGCGCGTTCGGCGAGGCGATGTCCGGCGTCGGTAAGCGCCTGCACGAGGTAATCGCCCGAGCTGTCCTCGACCAGCGTGCGCGTGTCGGACACGGTAAGCACGCACAGGTTCAGCGGGATCAATTCTGCGGTGGCGGTCATGCGGGCAGCCTACTCCTTCACGTTGGGGGACGATGCCATGCGCTGCACGGCGTCGGTGAAATCTCGGGCGAAGCCGGCCATGTCGAACAGCCCACCTTCACGCCGACGTTGTGCCAGTTCCGCGCGCAGCGCCTGCAATGCCTGTGGATCGCGCGCCAGTGAAACCGCGCGGGCGACGAACGCCTCGTCGCTGTCGACGTTCATCGCCTGCATTCCCAGATGATGGTTGAGGCTGCCGGCCACGCGCGCGGCAAAGGTTTCGCCCGGTCGCGTCAGCACGGGACAGCCGGCCCACAGCGCGTCGGATGCGGTGGTGTGCGCGTTGTACGGTCCGGTGTCGAGGAACAGGTCGGCGTGCTGCAGGCGTGCCATGTAGTCGGCATGCGGCTGCTTGGGCATGAACACCAGGCGTTGCGGATCCACGCCCTGCGCCTGCGCGGCCGCGCGCAGGCGCGCATCGGCGCGGCCCGGGCCGGAGAGCAGCCACAGCACGCTGCCGGGAACGTCGCGCAGGACCGCGAACGCGAGCGCCATGCTGCGTGGATTGAGCTTGTAGCTGTTGTTGAAGCAGCACAGCACGACACCGCCACCTTTGTGGTCGCGTTCGGGAAGCCCGCATTCCGTGCGCGAGGGCGGCGCGTGAATCGCCCGCGTCGTGTCGGACGGCTGGAAGCAGCGCGGCAATCGCACGACGTTCTCGCTGAAGTCGCGCGTCATCGACTCCGGCAACACGAAGCCATCGGCCAGCACGTGGTCGATCCATGGCGCGCCCGACGTGCCGGGATAGGCGAGCCAGTTCACCTGCACGCGCGCCGGACGCATCGCCAGCACTTCCGGCGTGCCGCCGCCGCCCCAGCCGCGCAGGTCGAACAGGACGTCGATGTCGGCTTCGCGGATGCGCTGTGCGATGCGCGCGTGCGGTTGCCGCGACACGTCGTGCAGCGTGTGCGCCGCGGCGTGCAGTCGACGGCGGATCGGGCTGCCGTCGTCTTCGTTCAGCGCGAACAGATGCAGGTCGAGTGAATCCAGTTCACGCAGTTGTTCGAACAGCGCGACCGTCAGTAACCCGGTCGGATGCGCGCCGAAGCCGTTGGAAAGGAAACCGACGCGCAGTCGTTCGCGATTTCGCGCCGGCGCGGGTGGCAAGGGGCGCGTCTGTCGTGCGATCTCGCCGGCGCGCAGACGCGCGCAGCGCAGTTGCTCCGCAGCGCTGGCGTCCTCGCTGAGGAAGGCGAAGGGTTCCACCGCGGCGGTGCCCCGGTTCACGGCCTCGCGCACCTGTGCGGCGAGGGCGTCGAGGTCGCGCCAGTCGCACAGGCGTCGCCGCCATGCCAGCAGGTACGCGGCGATCTGCGGTTCGTCCGGCGCCAGCGCATGCGCACGCGCGTAGGCGTCGGCGGCGGGTTCGGCTTCGCCGGTGTCTTCCAGCGCATGGCCGAGCCACACGGCGATGCCGGGATGGTCCGGCGCGTTGTCGGCGGCGGCGCGCAGGCTGGCGACGGCCTCCGCGCGGCGGCCCTGCATCCATTGCGCGCGGCCCAGCCGCGCCAGGGCTTCCGGATGGCCCGGGCGCAACGCGAGCGCGCGCCGCGCCGCCGCTTCGCCGGCGACGGCATCACCGTGGTCGAGTTCGTGCTCGGCCAGCAGGATCCAGGCGAAGCCGTCGCCCGGGTTGCGCTCCAGAGCGCGGCGCAGTTCGACGCGCGGATCGGCGGCGTGGTTCATCGGCTCAGGCGGCTTCGTAGAGCCACGCTTCCAGGCCGGATGCCAGGCGCACGCGTACGCGGCGATAGTCGCCGGCTTCGTAGGCGTCGGCGCGCTCCAGTTCGGCGCCGCTCAGGCGCAGCACCATGCCCGGCACGCGATCGGCGGCGTCGCCCGTCGCATGCACGACGGGATGTCGCACCACGCCGCTGGCGTCGACGGCGGCGGAATCGCGTTCTTCCAGCCAGTCCATGCGGTAACCCGGCAATGCATCGGCCGTGCCGACGAAGCTGCGGCCGAACAGGCGGCGCTGCACGTCGACGTGTTGAAGCGTGCCGTAGGAGAAGACCAGCTCGTCGTGCGGCGCGAGTGCGGCCGGCGCGAACGACAGCGAGTACCACTGCGTCTGCGCTTCTTCCCATCCGGCCGCGCGGTACAGCGCGCGAGCGGTCGCGTTGTCCTGCGTGGTTTCCAGCGTGATTCCGACCGCGCCGTCGGCCCTGGCGAAATCCGCCGCCGCGTCCAGCAGCGCCTTGCCGACACCGCCGCGGCGCGCGTCGGCATCGACGTAAAGGTCGTTGAGGATCCACAGCCGCCCGGTGCGTACCGAGGAGAACGTCGGGTAGAGCTGGGTGAAACCGAGCGCCCGGCCGTCGTCGCTGGCCAGCAGGATCACCGATTCTTCCGTGAGCAGCCGCGCTTCGAGGAAACGACGGCCGCGCGCCTCGTCCGAGGGCTGTGCGTAGAAGCGGCGGTAGGCGTCGAACAGCGGGACGACCGTGTCGAGGTCGTCGAGGGTGACGCGCTTGATCGCGAGGGGCATCGGGGGTGTCCGGCTCGTAGGCTGCGGACGATTGTAGCTTTGTCGCACTTCCCTTCTCCGTGCGGAGGAACGGAGGCCGGAGGAGGGAGAACGGAACGAAGCGAGCGAACGCGCAGTGCATTACCACCGATGGTTTGGCGTAGTCGCTGCGTTGCCCCTCACCCCAACCCCTCTCCCGGTGGGAGAGGGGCTCGACTCAGGCTTCGTGTGTCAGCCGCGCCAGTTCGTCCGCCTGGTGCTCGTGCTGCAAGCGGCCGACCAGTTCGTCCATGTCGCCCTGGATCACGTTCGGCAGGTCGTACAAGGTGAGCCCTTCCACGCGGTGGTCGGTGATGCGGCCCTGCGGGAAGTTGTAGGTGCGGATGCGCTGGCTGCGGTCGCCGCTGCCGACCTGCAACTTGCGCGTGGCGGCCTGCGCGGCGGCGGCCTTGGCGGCCTGCGCTTCGGCCAGGATCGCGCTCAGGCGCTTCATCGCCTTGTCGCGGTTGGCGTGCTGGCTGCGTTCGGTCTGGCTTTCCACCACCACGCCACTGGGAACGTGGGTGATGCGGATCGCCGATTCGGTCTTGTTGACGTGCTGTCCGCCCGCGCCGCTGGAACGGAACGTGTCGACCTTCAGGTCGGCGGGATTGATCTGGATCGGCTCACCCTCGGCTTCCAGCGGGATGATCGCCACCGTCGCCGCCGAGGTATGGATACGGCCCTGCGATTCGGTTTCCGGTACGCGCTGCACGCGGTGTGTGCCCGATTCGAACTTCAAACGCGAGTACGCACCGCGGCCTTCCACGCGCGCGATGACTTCCTTGAAGCCGCCGTGCTCGCCGGGGCTGCTGGATTCGATTTCGACCTTCCAGCCTTGCCGCTCGGCGTAGCGCGCGTACATGCGGAACAGGTCGCCGGCGAAGATCGCCGCTTCGTCGCCGCCGGTGCCGGCGCGCACTTCCAGGTAGAGATCGCCTTCGTCGCGCGCGTCCTTCGGGATGAGGTGCGCGAGCAGTTCGGCGTCCAGGCGCTCCAGGCGTTCGTGCGCGGCGGCGATTTCTTCCTGTGCGAGTCCGGCCAGCTCGGGATCCTCGCGCATCGCTTCGGCGGCGGCGAGGTCGGCCTTGGCCTGCGCTTCGGCCTTCAGCGCGTTGGCCACCGGTTCCAGCTGCGCGAACTCGCGCGAGAAGCGGCGGAAGCGGTCCGCGTCGGCGATCACGCCGGCGTCGGAGAGCAGGCGTTCGAGTTCCTCGCGGCGTTCGGCGAGGGCTTCCAGTTTGCGACGCAGGGTAGGGGTCATGGGCCGGAATGAGCGAAGGAAGGGAAGGCACCGCGGACGCGCACAGCGTCGCTAGGCCTCCCGGTCCTCGCCCGT
This sequence comes from Lysobacter sp. MMG2, assembly GCF_016735495.2. GTDB lineage: Bacteria > Pseudomonadota > Gammaproteobacteria > Xanthomonadales > Xanthomonadaceae > Lysobacter_J. The sequence continues at coordinate 986,195 of NZ_JAERQY020000001.1, read as the reverse complement.
TCCGTTGGCGTCGTCGCGGGCGGCGAACAGCTTTTCCGCGGCGCGTCCGAGATCGGCGTTGCCCGTCAGCGCGGCCTCGCGCAGCGCGACGGTCGGCGCGTGCAGCAGGCGATTGGTGAGCGTGTGCGCCAGGAAGTTCAGTACCTGCGCCGGGTCCTGCCCGGCGGCCAGTTGCTGCTGTGCTTTTGCCAGCACGTCGGTCTTCGCCGCCTCGCCGTGCGCGCGCAGGCGCTTGAGCGGTTCGGTGCGGGTGCTGGCGGCCAGGGTTTCGGTGAAGCGCGCGACCTGCATTTCGACGATCGCCTCGGCTTCCGTCGCTGCTTCGCGTCGGCTGCGGCGGTTGTCTTCGATGGCGCGTTCCAGGTCGTCGACGGTGTAGAGGAACACGTCCTTCAGCTCGGCCACGTCCGGCGCGATGTCGCGCGGCACGGCGAGGTCGAGCAGCAGCATCGGCCGATGCTTGCGCGGAGCCAGCGCGGCGGCGACCTGCGCGCGACCCAGGATCGGATCGCGGCTGGCCGTGGCGGAAATCACCACGTCCGCTTCGCCCAGGTGTTTGTCGATCTCGCTCAGCGGCAGGGCAAAACCGCCGTGGCGGCTGGCGAGTTCCTGCGCATGGGCGAGGGTGCGGTTGGCGACGAGCAGGCGCTTGGCGCGCGCCTGCACGAGATGGCGCGCGGCCAGTTCGATGGTTTCGCCGGCGCCGATCATCAGCACGGTGGAGTCTTCCAGACGCGCGAAGGACTCCTGCGCCAGACGCACGGCGGCAGAGGCGACCGACACCGGATTGGCGCCGATGCGCGTGTCGGTGCGCGCGCGCTTGGCGGTGCTGAAGGCGTGCTGGAACAGGCGGTCGAGCTGGCTGCCCAGCGTGCCGGCACTGCGGGCGGTGGCCCAGGCGTCCTTCACCTGGCCCAGGATCTGCGGCTCGCCCAGCACCAGCGAGTCCAATCCGGTCGCGACGCGGAACAGGTGGCGGACGGCGTCGGCATCGCGGTGGCGGTAGAGGTAGGCATGCAGGTCGCCGACGTCGTCGGGGTGCGTGGCCAGCCAGTCGGCGAGCGCCTGGCCGTCGTCATGGGAAACGGCGTACAGCTCGGTGCGATTGCAGGTGGAGAGCAGGGCGACTTCGTGCACCTGCGGCAAGGTCTTCAAGGCATCCAGCGCGGCGGGGACCGTATCGGCCGAGAACGCCACGCGTTCGCGCAGGCTGACCGGCGCGGTCTGGTGATTGATGCCTAGTACGAACAAACTCATTGACGCCGGACTCTCATTCAGGTGCTTGCGATAAGCTGCTGGCTACCCGGAAGGCCGACATTCTACCGGCCCCGTCCCGTCCCGGCTTCCATCAGGCCCGTTCGAATGCCCGTTGCCTCGCGCACGCTCCGTCCCATCTGCGCCTCCCTCCTTGTCGCGGCCATTGCTTTCACGCCGCTGCTGGCCGCCGAGAAGGCGCCAGCACCCACCCCCGATCCCACGAGCGCGTCGCTGGAGGCGTTGCTGGCGGGCGAGTTCGCGCTGCAGTCCGGCCGTCTGGACGAGGCCGCACAGGCCTACCTGGACGCCGCCCGCGAAGCCGACGACGTGGCCCTGGCCGAGCGGGCGACCCGCATCGCCCTGCTCGCCAAGGACGACAAGCGTGCCGCGCAGGCGCTGGACCTGTGGCGCAAGCAGGGCGGCGAAGGGCTCAGCCTGTCCGCCGCCGAGGCAGTGCTGGCGATCCGTCGCGGCAACGAGCGCGCCGCCCGCAAGCACCTGACCGATCTGCTGCAGTCGCCCGGCGACGCCGGCTGGCGCCAGGCGCTGGGCGTGCTGTCCGGCGGCGCGCGCGGCCCCAAGCAGGCCGCGCGCCTGCTGGAAAAGCTGATCGACGCCGACCGCATCCCCAACAAGCTGCAGGCCTGGCTGGCCTTCGGCGGACTGGCGCAGGGCCTGGAGCAGCCGGCGCTGGTGGAACGCATCGTCGGCGAAGTGGTCGAGCGTTTCCCGGGCGAGGCCCGCGTCGGCCTGCTGCGCGCCAGCCAACTGCGTGAAGCCGGCAAGACCGAAGAAGCCCGAAACCTGTTGGCGACGCTGGCCAACCAGGCCGGTGACGACGTCGAACTCCGTCGCGCCATCGCCGACGAATACCACCGCCTGGGCGACTACCCTGCCGCCGAGGACGTGCTGGCCAGGGGGCCGCAGGACGACCAGACCTACGCCCTGCGCGCGGCCCTGCTGGCGCAGGCCGAGGACAAATCCGCGCTGGCGCGGCTGTACGAGGAGCTGCGCGCCAAATCCAGCGATCCGGACCCGCAGCGCCGCCTGCTGCTGGGCCAGATCGCCGAGTTCCTGGACCGTTTCGACGAAGCGCTGGCCTGGTACCGCGGCGTGCCCGGCGGCGGGCAGCGGTTGTCGGCGCGGCTTCGCGCGGCGAACGTGCTGCACGAACTCGATCGCGACGAAGAAGCCTACCGCTCGCTGCGCGAATTGCAGGCCGACGCCTCCGTCGACGACGAAGCGCGCCGCGACGCTTATCTGTTGGAAGCCTCGCTGCGCTCCAAGGACAAGGACGCGACCGGCGAGATGGACGCGTACGCGCGCGGCCTGGCGGCGTTCCCGGACGATCCGGAAGTGCTCTACGCCCGCGCGCTGAGCTGGGAGCGTCGCGACGACGTCCCGCGCGCGGAAGCCGATCTGCGCAAGATCCTCGTAGCCGAGCCCGACAATGTCGCCGCGCTCAATGCCCTGGGATACACGCTCGCCGATCGCACCACCCGTTACCAGGAAGCGCTGCAACTGATCGAACGCGCGCGCACCGCCGAGCCCGACAACGCCGCGATCATCGACAGCTACGGCTGGGTGCTCTATCGACTGGGCCGCAAGGAAGAGGCGCTGGTGGAGCTGCGTCGCGCGCTGACCCTGCAGAAGGACGCGGAAATCGCCGCGCACCTGGGTGAAGTGCTGTGGGATCTGGGTCGCAAGGACGAAGCGCGCAAGTACTTCGAACAGGCGCGCAAGATCGACCCCGACAACCGCTCGCTCAAGCGCGCGCTGGAGAAGATCGGCGAATGATGCGTGCTTCGGCTTTCCTCGCGCCTGTCCTGGCGACGTTGCTGTTGGCGGGCTGCGTCTCCCAGCCGACGCGCGCGCCGCAGGTCCCCGTCGACGAAGCACGCGCACAGGCGCAGGACCAGGTTCGCGCGAACCTGCGCGACTGGTCGCTGTCGGGCCGCATCGCCGTTTCCAACGGCAAGCAGGGCGGCAGCGGGCGGATCGACTGGCAGCAGTCGAACGACCGCTTCACCGTCTCCCTGAGCGCACCCGTGACGCGCCAGAGCTGGCGCCTCAGCGGCGACGATCGCGGCGCGCGGCTGGAGGGCATCGAAGGCGGTCCGCGCGAGAGCGACGACGTCGAAGCCATGCTGGTGCAGACCACCGGCTGGAACATCCCCGTGCGGGCGCTGGCCGACTGGGTTCGGGGCGTGGGCGCCGATGCCGATCGCTATGGCCCGGCCCAGATCGTCTACGGCGCCGGCGACCGCCCGGTCCGGCTGGTCCAGGCCGGCTGGACCATCGATTACGCCCAATGGCAGGCGGAGCCGGCCGAGCCCGCCTCGGCGCCGGTCCTGCCCGCGCGCCTCACCGCCACCCGGGGCGAGGCGAAGGTGCGACTGATCGTCGATACCTGGTCGCCGGGCGAAACCCCGTGACTGCGTCGGGCCTGCGCGGCGCGGCGTGGTCGACCTGGCCGGCGCCGGCCAAGCTGAACCTCTTCCTGCGAATTACCGGGCGTCGTCAGGACGGCTACCACCTGTTGCAGACGGTGTTCAGGATCCTCGAATGGGGCGACACCCTTCGCCTGCGGGTTCGTGAGGACGGGCAGGTGCGCCGGCATGGGCCCTCTGTGCCCGGCGTGGAAGAGGCGGACGACCTCACGGTTCGTGCTGCGAACATGCTCAAAGATGCCGCCAATTGCAGCCTTGGTGCCGATATCGTCATCGAAAAGCGCATTCCGGCGGGCGGCGGCTTCGGCGGTGGCTCGTCGGATGCGGCGACCGTGCTCGTCGCCCTGAATGCGCTATGGAGCACGGGCCTGGATCTGGACGCCCTGGCGGCTCTGGCCCTGGAACTGGGCGCCGACGTGCCCGTCTTCGTCTGCGGTGAGAATGCGTGGGCCGAGGGGATCGGCGAGCGCCTCGCAACGATGCCGCTCGCGCCGGCGTGGTACGTGCTGGCCGATCCGGGCGTGCACGCTCCCACGGCGACTTTGTTCAAGTCCCCTGAATTGACGCGTGATGCCCCTCCCGCGACAATGTCGGACTTCGTTTCGGGTGTGCCGCTCGGGAATGCGTTCGAGCCGGTGCTGCGCGCGCGCGAGCCAGCCGTCGAGGCCGTGTTCGCTGCGCTGTCGCAGGTCGGTTCACCGCGCCTGACCGGCTCCGGCAGCGGTTGCTTCGTCGAATTCGCCACACGCGAAGCCGCCGAAGCGGCGCTGGCTGCATTGCCGACCGGGCTTCGTGCCTGGGTGGCGGAAGGGGCTCACGCCTCCCCGCTGCATCGTGCACTGGCGGACTGGGCGAAGCAGGCAACAACCGCAACACCGGCTCCCTGACGGGAACCACTGCAGGGGCGTCGCCAAGAGGCCCAAGGCACCAGGTTTTGATCCTGGCATCCGTAGGTTCGAATCCTACCGCCCCTGCCAATTCCAACCGGAACTCCACACAAGGGTCGGGCATTCGGGATTGGGGTTTCGCAAGTCGTTGTGAATCCCCAATCCCGAATCCTTGATCCCCGACCGGCCCGACCATGCAGAACGACCGCAACCTGCTGATCTTCAGCGGCAACGCCAACCGCCCGCTCGCCGAGTCGGTGTGCAAGGAACTTGGCATCCGCCTGGGCAAGGCGCTCGTCGGGCGTTTCTCCGATGGCGAAGTGCAGGTGGAGATCGAGGAGAACGTGCGTCGCCAGGAAGTGTTCGTCATCCAGCCGACGAACGCGCCCACGGCGGAGAATTTCATGGAACTGCTGGTGCTGGTGGACGCGCTCAAGCGCGCCTCTGCGGCCAGCGTGACCGCGGTGGTGCCGTACTTCGGCTACGCCCGCCAGGATCGCCGCCCGCGCTCCTCGCGCGTGCCGATCACGGCGAAGGTCGCGGCGAAGATGTTCAGCGCGGTCGGTACCGATCGCGTGCTGACGGTCGACCTCCACGCCGACCAGATCCAGGGCTTCTTCGACCTGCCGGTCGACAACGTGTACGCCTCGCCGCTGCTGCTCGCCGACATCTGGCGCGCGCACGGCACGGACAACATGGTGGTGGTCTCGCCGGACGTCGGCGGCGTGGTGCGAGCGCGTGCGATCGCCAAGCGCCTGGATGACGCGGATCTGGCGATCATCGACAAGCGCCGTCCGCGCGCCAACGTCGCCACGGTGATGAACATCATCGGTGACGTGGAAGGCAAGACCTGCGTTCTGGTCGACGACATCGTCGACACCGCGGGCACCCTGTGCGCCGCGGCGAATGCGCTCAAGGCGCAGGGCGCGACCAAGGTGGTCGCGTACTGCACGCACCCGGTGCTGTCGGGCGCGGCGATGGACAACGTGACCAAGTCCCAGCTCGACGAGCTGGTGGTCACCGACACCATCAAGCTGTCGGACGCGGCAAAGGCGTGCAGCAAGATCCGTCAGCTCAGCGTCGCCGAGCTGCTGGCCGAGACGATCCGCCGCGTGGCATTCGGCGAATCGGTCAGCTCGCTCTACGTCGACTGATCAAAGAACCCGCGGTGACGGCTCCGGCCTTCACCGCAAACCGCTCACCTGGTCGCGGGTGAGCGTCCATCCCGCCGCGAGGCGGGTTCATTGCAAGCAAAGAGAGTTACGAAAATGTCCGAACACATCCTCAAGGCCACTGGCCGCAAGGTCGAAGGGAAGGGTGCGAGCCGCCGCCTTCGCCACGCCGCCAGCATCCCGGCCATCGTCTACGGCGGCAAGTCCGCGCCGCTGCCGATCCAGCTCGACCACGAGAAGACCTGGCTGGCCCAGCAGAACGAGTGGTTCTACTCCTCGATCCTGACGCTCGACATCGACGGCAAGTCCGAGCCGGTGCTGCTGCGTGACATCCAGCGCCATCCGTTCAAGCAGATCATCATGCACCTGGACTTCCAGCGCGTTGATCTCAACGCCGCGCTGAAGGCTTCGGTGCCGCTGCACTTCCTGAACCAGGACACCTCGCCGGCCGGCAAGGCCGCCGACGTCGTGATCACGCACGAGCTCAACGAAGTCACCGTCAGCTGCCTGCCGAAGGACCTGCCGGAGTTCATCGAGATCGACCTGTCGAAGCTGGCCGTGGGCGACATCGTCCACCTGTCCGACATCAAGCTGCCCAAGGGCGTCGAGCTGCCGGAACTGAAGCTGGGCAAGGAACACGACGTTGCCGTCGTGATCGCCAAGCACGGCCGCGTCGAGTCGGAAGAAACGACCGATGCGCCGCCGGCCGAAGTGCCGGCGACCAAGGCCGCCAAGAAGGACGAGAAGTAATCACGTCCCGACGATCCGCCCGCGCGAGCGGGCGGGTCGCCGCGTGAGTTCACGATGGCCGGTTTGCGCCTCATCGTCGGCCTGGGAAATCCCGGTGCCGAACATCTCCGGACCCGGCACAACGCCGGGTTCTGGTTTGTTGACGCCCTCGCGCAGCGCCAGGGCGTGCGCTTCGGCCTGGAATCCAAGCTGTTCGGCGAGACCGCCAAGATCGACATCGCCGGCCGGCCGCTGTGGCTGCTCAAGCCGGCCACGTTCATGAACCTCTCCGGCAAGTCGGTCACGGCAGCGCTTCGCTACTGGAAGATCGAGCCGGAGGAGATGCTGGTCGTCCACGATGAACTGGATCTCGCGCCGGGTACTGCGCGCCTGAAGTTCGACGGCGGCCACGGTGGCCAGAACGGCCTGCGCGACATCACCAAGCTGCTCGGCCACGGCAAGTACCATCGCCTGCGCGTGGGTATCGGCCATCCGGGGCACAAGGACCGCGTGACCTCGTGGGTGCTGGGCAAGCCGGGTGTCGATGACGAAGCCTCCATCCTGCGCGCCATCGCCGACGCCGACGACGTGCTGCCACTGGCGGTGGCCGGTGATTTCAACGAAGCCATGAAACGGCTGCATACGGGCAGGGATTAGGGATTGGGGATTCGGGATTCGCGAAGCGCTGCCTTTGCGAATCCCGAATCCCGAATCTCGAATCACGGAACAACAGCCATGGGCATCAAATGCGGCATCGTCGGCCTGCCGAACGTCGGCAAGTCGACCCTCTTCAACGCCCTGACCAAGGCCGGTATCGCCGCGGCCAACTTCCCGTTCTGCACGATCGAGCCGAACGTGGGCGTCGTGCCCGTGCCGGATCCGCGCCTGAACGCGCTGTCGGGCATCGTCAAGCCGCAGAAGGTCATCCCGACCGCGGTGGAGTTCGTCGACATCGCAGGCCTGGTGGCCGGCGCGGCGAGCGGCGAGGGCCTGGGCAACAAGTTCCTGGCCCACATCCGCGAAGTCGATGCGATCACGCACGTGGTGCGCTGCTTCGAGAATCCGGACGTCATCCACGTCAGCAACCGCATCGACCCGATCGCCGATATCGAGACGATCGACACAGAGCTGGCGCTGGCCGACCTGGAGTCGGTAGAAAAGGCGCTGCAGCGCGCCGAGCGCTCGGCCAAGACCGGCGACAAGGACGCCAAGGCGCGCGTGGAGGTCCTGAGCCGCGTGCGCACCGGCCTGGACTCCGGCAAGCCGGCGCGCGCGCTGGGTCTGTCGGACGACGACAAGGTGCTCTTGCGCGACCTGTTCCTGCTCACGCTCAAGCCGGTGATGTACGTCGCCAACGTGCTGGAGGACGGGTTCGAGAACAACCCGCACCTGGATGCCGTGCGTGCCCGCGCCGTGACCGAAGGCGCTGAAGTAGTGCCGGTGTGTGCGGCGATCGAGGAGGAGCTGAGCCAGCTCGAAGACGCCGATCGCGACGCATTCCTGACCGACCTGGGCCTGGACGAGCCGGGCCTGAACCGGGTCATCCGCGCCGCCTACAAGCTGCTGGGCCTGCAGACGTACTTCACCGCCGGCGTGAAGGAAGTCCGCGCATGGACCGTGAAGTCGGGCGCGACGGCGCCGCAGGCCGCGGCGGTGATCCACACCGATTTCGAGAAGGGCTTCATCCGCGCCGAAACCATCGCCTACGACGACTTCATCAAGTACAAGGGCGAGTCCGGCGCCCGCGACGCCGGCCGCCTGCGTCTGGAAGGCAAGGAATACCGCGTCCAGGAAGGCGACGTGCTGCACTTCCGCTTCAACGTGTAAGCCCCGGAGCTGCCGTCCGTCGGCGGGGCCGGAGGGGCGGGAGACGCGGAAGAGTGCATCGCGCGAAAATTGATGTCTGAAACGCGTTGACAACTTCGGCGTCCAGTCCCAAAATTGCGGGCTCTTTTGGAGGGATACCCAAGCGGCCAACGGGGGCAGACTGTAAATCTGCTGGCTTACGCCTTCGGTGGTTCGAATCCACCTCCCTCCACCAGCTTCACCCGGTCGCTAGACTGGTGGAAAAACCGGCGGACTTACCATCCACCGGCGCAGTACCCAAGCAGGTTTGTCCGGCGCGGGAGTAGTTCAATGGTAGAACCTCAGCCTTCCAAGCTGATGGTGCGGGTTCGATTCCCGTCTCCCGCTCCATTGATGCCGCGACAGACAAACTGCTGGAACAACTTGCTCACGTAGCTCAGTCGGTAGAGCACCTCCTTGGTAAGGAGGAGGTCGAAGGTTCGATTCCTTTCGTGAGCACCAACTTTTACGCACCACCTGCACACCGTCCTTAAGCGAGAGTCGACAGTCATGGCCAAGGGTAAGTTTGAGCGCACCAAGCCGCACGTGAACGTGGGCACGATCGGTCACGTCGACCACGGCAAGACGACGCTGACGGCGGCACTGACGAAGGTGGGTGCGGAGCGTTTCGGCGGCGAGTTCAAGGCGTACGACGCGATCGACGCGGCGCCGGAAGAGAAGGCGCGCGGCATCACGATCTCGACGGCGCACGTTGAGTACGAAAGCCCGAACCGTCACTACGCGCACGTGGACTGCCCGGGCCACGCCGACTACGTGAAGAACATGATCACGGGTGCGGCGCAGATGGACGGTGCGATTCTGGTGTGCTCGGCCGCAGACGGCCCGATGCCGCAGACGCGCGAGCACATCCTGCTGTCGCGCCAGGTGGGCGTGCCGTACATCGTCGTGTTCCTGAACAAGGCCGACATGGTGGACGACGCCGAGCTGCTGGAGCTGGTGGAGATGGAAGTCCGCGAGCTGCTGACCAAGTACGAGTTCCCGGGCGACGACACCCCGATCATCAAGGGTTCGGCGCGTCTGGCGCTGGAAGGCGACCAGTCGGAAATCGGCGTGCCGGCGATCCTGAAGCTGGTGGAAGCGCTGGACACGTTCATTCCGGAGCCGCAGCGTGACGTCGACAAGCCGTTCCTGATGCCGGTGGAAGACGTGTTCTCGATCTCGGGCCGCGGCACCGTGGTGACCGGTCGTATCGAGCGCGGCATCATCAAGGTCGGCGACGAAATCGAAATCGTGGGTATCCGTCCGACGCAGAAGACGACGGTGACGGGCGTTGAAATGTTCCGCAAGCTGCTGGACCAGGGCCAGGCGGGCGACAACGCGGGCCTGCTGCTGCGCGGCACGAAGCGTGACGACGTGGAGCGTGGCCAGGTGCTGGCCAAGCCGGGTTCGATCACCCCGCACACGGAGTTCGAAGCCGAGGTGTACGTGCTGTCGAAGGACGAGGGCGGCCGCCACACGCCGTTCTTCAAGGGCTACCGCCCGCAGTTCTACTTCCGCACGACGGACATCACCGGCGCGGTGCAGCTGCCGGAAGGCGTCGAGATGGTCATGCCGGGCGACAACATCAAGATGGTCGTGCAACTGATCAACCCGGTGGCGATGGACGAAGGCCTGCGCTTCGCGATCCGCGAAGGCGGTCGTACGGTCGGCGCCGGCGTCGTGGCGAAGATCCTCAAGTAACAACCGACCCCGTGCGCTTCGGCGCGCGGGGTTTGGATTTCATCCCGGCGGAAGCCGGGGCCCGGTCATCGGACCCGCCCTGCGGTCCCGAAACCGGAAGATCGGCAGGGCGGGCTTCGGTCCGCCTTCGCCGTCTTAAGAAAACCCATACACTAGGTTCCATACGCCAGTAGCTCAATTGGCAGAGCAGCGGTCTCCAAAACCGCAGGTTGGGGGTTCGAGTCCCTCCTGGCGTGCCACCCATGCGGATCTTCCGCAGAAGCCGGTCAGACGTGGTCGGTCTTTCCCACAACACACGCGGCGCGCGTGCCGCGCGATGGATCGGATGAACAGCAAGGTCGAACAACCCGGGTCCGCCTCTGCCGGCGACATCGTCAAGTACGCACTGGCGCTGCTGCTGGTCGCCGCTGGCGTGGCCGCGTACATCTACTTCGATCAGTGGGCGGGGCCGATCCGCGCGCTGGCCGTGGCGGCCGGCCTGGTGCTGGGTGCCGGCGTCTTCCTGACCAGCGGCAAGGGCCTGCAGACTCGCGAGTTCCTCTCCGAGTCGCGCTTCGAGCTGCGCAAGGTCGTCTGGCCGACCCGCCAGGAAGCCATGCGCACCACCTGGGTGGTGATGATCGCGGTGGCCGTCCTCAGTCTGATCCTCGCAGCCATGGACCTGCTCATCCAGTTCCTGGTCAAGCTAATCCTGGGGCAGTAAAGCTAATGAGCGAAGTGCACAAGCGGTGGTATGTCGTCCACGCCTACTCGGGCTTCGAGAAGTCCGTGGCGCAGGCGCTGCGCGACCGCATCGTCCGCGACGGCATGCAGGACCGGTTCGGTGAAGTGCTCGTCCCGACGGAAGAAGTCGTGGAGATGCGCTCCGGCCAGAAGCGTCGTTCCGAGCGCAAGTTCTTCCCGGGCTACGTCCTGGTCCAGATCGCGACCCATGACGAGGCGGGCATCCCGCGCATGGACAACGAGAGCTGGCACTTGGTCAAGGAGACCCCGAAGGTGATGGGCTTCATCGGCGGTACCGCCGATCGCCCGCTCCCGATTGCCGACCGTGAGGCCGATGCCATCCTGCAGCGTGTTCAGGAAGGCGTGGAGAAGCCCAAGCCCAAGGTCCTGTTCGAGCCGGGCGAGATGGTTCGCGTCATCGACGGCCCGTTCAACGACTTCAACGGCGTGGTCGAGGAAATCAACTACGAGAAGAGTCGCCTGCGCGTGGCGGTGCTCATCTTCGGCCGCTCGACCCCGGTTGAGCTGGAATTCGGCCAGGTCGAAAAGGCCTAAAACCCTGCTATACTTATCGGCTCGCTGCCTTGGGCGCGGGCCGGAAGGCCGGCCGCCACGGGGCGGCCGTTGCCGTGTCAGCGGCATTTTTCAGTCAAAACGTGATGTCGGGACACGTGATTTTCCCGGCGCGATGGGGAGCCTGAGGTCCAGGCGCTTGCACCCGGAGAGGAAGAAATGGCTAAGAAAGTAGTCGGTTACATCAAGTTGCAGGTCAAGGCCGGTCAGGCCAATCCGTCGCCGCCGGTGGGTCCGGCCCTCGGTCAGCGCGGCCTGAACATCATGGAGTTCTGCAAGGCCTTCAACGCCGCGACCTCCAAGCTCGAGCCGGGTCTGCCGACCCCGGTCATCATCACCGCGTACTCCGACCGTACGTTCACCTTCGTCACCAAGTCGACCCCGGCTTCGGTGCTGCTGAAGAAGGCCGCGGGCATCGCCTCCGGCTCCAAGCGCCCGAACACCGAGAAGGTAGGCAAGGTCACCCGCGCCCAGCTGGAAGCGATCGCCAAGCAGAAGGAAGCCGACCTGACGGCGGCCGACCTCGACGCGGCGGTGAAGACGATTGCGGGTTCGGCCCGCAGCATGGGTCTGGTGGTGGAGGGTTAAGAACATGGCAATGACCAAGCGCGAAAAGGCCATCAAGGCCGCTGTCGTCCCCGGCAAGACCTACGCCATCGACGAAGCCATCAAGATCATCAAGACCGCGACCAAGGCCAAGTTCGTCGAGTCCGTCGACGTGGCCGTGCGTCTCGGCGTGGATGCCAAGAAGTCCGACCAGCAGGTGCGCGGTTCGACCGTGCTTCCGGCCGGTACCGGCAAGTCGGTCCGCGTGGCCGTGTTCGCTCCGGCGGGCGCGAAGGCCGACGAGGCCCTGGCCGCTGGCGCCGAAGCCGTCGGCATGGACGATCTGGCCGAAAAGATGATGGCCGGCGACCTGAACTACGACGTCGTCATCGCCACCCCGGACGCCATGCGCGTCGTCGGTAAGCTGGGTCAGGTTCTCGGTCCGCGTGGCCTGATGCCGAACCCGAAGGTCGGCACCGTTTCGCCGAACCCGGCCGAAGCCGTCAAGAACGCCAAGGGCGGCCAGGTGCGTTACCGCACCGACAAGGCCGGCATCATCCACTGCACCATCGGCAAGGCCTCGTTCGAAGACGCTTCGCTGAAGGACAACCTGCACGCGCTGCTGCTTGACCTGATCAAGGCCAAGCCGGCGACGGCCAAGGGCCAGTACCTGCAGAAGATTTCGATCAGCTCGACCATGGGCCCCGGCGTGACCGTGGACCAGGCTTCGCTGACGCTGAAGTAATTCGTTTCATGCCGACGGTGTGTCGAACCGTCGGTAGCAAGTTTTGAGGGCGTCGCCCCGGTCCCGATCGGGGCGGCAGCCGTCAAAGACCGCAGGTGCGGTCAGCGCCTACCGGCGACGGGCAGGGATGCTCGACATGGCAAGGAATCGCCGTCGGTGGAAGCGGGGCTGCTTAATCCGGACCCCTCCGGGTCGGCCTGCGTAGATGGTGCCTTCTGGAAATTTTTCTGGAGTGGCCACCACCGGGATGTCTCAACATCCCCGGCGCCATGGATCCGGTGCCGCCCAGGACCGCAAACGGCTGGAGCCGTGAGCGGAGTTCATTTGGAGGAGTGCAATGGCTCTCAATCTGTCCCAGAAGCAAGAAGTAGTCGCCGAACTGGCGGAAGTCGCTTCGAAGGCCCACTCCTTGGTTGCTGCCGAGTACGCAGGCACCACGGTCAGTCAGATGACCGCGATGCGCAAGAAGGCTCGCGAATCCGGCGTGTTCTTGAAGGTTGTCAAGAACACCCTGGCCGCGCGCGCCGTCGAAGGCACGGACTTCGAGTGCACGAAGGATGCACTGGTCGGTCCGCTGCTGTACGCGTTCTCGTCGGAAGACCCCGGTGCTGCCGGGCGTCTGATCAAGGAATTCGCCAAGACCAACGACAAGCTGCAGGCGAAGGTCGTGTCCATCGACGGCAAGCTCTATCCGGGCTCGCACGTCGAAGTTCTCGCCTCGCTGCCGACCCGCGAACAGGCCCTGGCCATGCTGGCCCGCGTCCTGGCCGAGCCGGTCACCATGTTCGCCCGCGCCGTCAAGGCCGTGGCCGACAAGCAGGGTGGCGGCGAAGCAACCGCAGAAGCCGCAGCCGAGACCGAGACGGCTTGATCGCCGCTTCGTTCACGCGACTGAACACATTCGTAAGTTCAAAAATTTCCAGAGGTTAACAACATGTCCCTGTCCAACGAACAGATCATCGACGCCGTTGCCGGCATGACCATCAGCCAGGTTATGGACCTGGTCAAGGCGATCGAAGACAAGTTCGGCGTCACCGCCGCTGCTCCGGTTGCTGTTGCCGGTCCGGCCGTCGCCGCTGCCCCGGTCGAAGAGCAGACCGAGTTCAACGTCATCCTGAAGGCCGCCGGCGAGAAGAAGGTCGAGGTCATCAAGGCCGTCCGCGCCATCACCGGCCTGGGCCTGAAGGAAGCGAAGGACCTCGTCGAAGGTGCTCCGCAGACCGTCAAGGAAGCCGTGTCGAAGGAAGACTCCGAGAAGTTCAAGAAGGAACTCGAGGCCGCTGGCGCGACCGTCGAGCTCAAGTAAGCAGCACCCGCGTCGCCTGCTCTTGACCGAGAGCGCAGTACCGGCGACCACCTGAAGGCTGGGGGCGAGAGCCCCCGGCCTTTGGCCGTTGTAGCAAGACCCCGGTTCGCGGCTACGGATCGGACGAAAACCCAACCGAGTTGGTAGTTGGAAGCAGCATTAGAGGGCGTGCGGGTGCCGGCAATACCCGCGGCTTCCAACTGACAGTTCACTTCCCCACGGGATTCGAGATTCGGGAGTCGAGATTCGCAAACTGAGCACGCACGGCGCCGCAACGGGCCGAACCTGCATAGCCTCCGCCGGCCGACACGCCTGCGTACCACGCGAATCCCGAGTCCCGAATCCCGAATCCCGGCATCAAGAAAACCCGAGGCGGCAGCTCACATGACCACGGCGTCCACGAATTATTCGTTCACCGAGAAGAAGCGCATCCGCAAGGACTTCGGCAAGCGTAAGTCGATCCTTGAAGTGCCCTTCCTGTTGGCCATCCAGGTCGATTCCTACCGCGAGTTCCTGCAGGAACACACCGATCCGTCCAAGCGCGCCGACCGCGGTCTGCATGCCGCGCTGAAGTCGGTGTTCCCGATCGTCAGCTACAGCGGCAATGCCGCGCTGGAATACGTCGGCTACAAGCTCGGCGATCCCCCGTTCGACGAGCGCGAGTGCCGCAACCGGGGTCTCTCCTACGGCGCCCCGCTGCGCGTGACCGTGCGCCTGGTGATCTACGACCGCGAGTCGTCGACCAAGGCCATCAAGTACGTGAAGGAGCAGGAGGTCTACATGGGCGAGATTCCGCTCATGACCGACAACGGCACCTTCATCGTCAACGGTACCGAGCGCGTCATCGTCTCGCAGCTGCACCGTTCGCCGGGCGTGTTCTTCGACCACGACCGTGGCAAGACGCACAGCTCGGGCAAGCTGCTGTACAGCGCCCGCATCATTCCTTACCGCGGTTCGTGGCTGGACTTCGAGTTCGACCCGAAGGACGCACTGTTCACCCGTATCGACCGTCGCCGCAAGTTGCCGGTGACCGTGCTGCTGCGCGCGCTCGGTTACAACAACGAAGAGATGCTGCGTGAGTTCTTCGAGATCAACACGTTCCACGTCGATCCGAACGAAGGCGTGCAGCTGGAGCTCGTGCCGGAGCGCCTGCGCGGCGAAACGCTGAACTTCGACCTGGCCGACGGCGAGAAGGTCATCGTCGAAGCCGGTCGTCGTATCACCGCGCGTCACGTCAAGCAGCTCGAGCAGGCCGGCGTGGCTGCCCTCGCGGTGCCGGACGAGTACCTCGTCGGCCGCATCCTCTCGCACGATGTCGTCGACGCGAAGACCGGCGAACTGCTGGCCACCGCGAACGACGAGATCAGCGAAGACCAGCTGGCCGCGTTCCGCAAGGCCGGCATCGAGTCCGTCGGCACCCTGTGGGTGAACGATCTGGATCGTGGCGCCTACCTGTCGCACACCCTGCGCATCGACGCGACCAAGACGCAGCTGGAAGCGCTGGTCGAGATCTACCGCATGATGCGTCCGGGCGAGCCGCCGACCAAGGACGCCGCGCAGAACCTGTTCCACAATCTGTTCTTCACCTTCGAGCGCTACGACCTCTCGGCCGTGGGCCGCATGAAGTTCAACCGTCGCCTCGGCCGCAAGGCCACCGAGGGCGCTTCGGTGCTGTACGACGCCAAGTACTTCGCCGAGCGCAAGGACGAAGAGTCCGTGCGCCTGCGCGGTGAGTGCGGCAACACGTCGGACATCCTCGACGTCATCCGCGTGCTGACCGAGATCCGCAACGGTCGCGGCGTGGTGGACGACATCGATCACCTGGGCAACCGTCGCGTGCGTTCGGTCGGCGAAATGGCCGAGAACGTGTTCCGCGTCGGCCTGGTCCGCGTCGAGCGTGCCGTGAAGGAACGCCTGTCGATGGCCGAGTCCGAAGGCCTGACGCCGCAGGAGCTCATCAATGCCAAGCCGGTGGCCGCCGCGATCAAGGAGTTCTTCGGCTCCTCGCAGCTGTCGCAGTTCATGGACCAGAACAACCCGCTGTCGGAAGTCACGCACAAGCGTCGCGTGTCGGCCCTCGGCCCGGGCGGCCTGACCCGCGAGCGCGCCGGCTTCGAAGTGCGCGACGTGCACCCGACGCATTACGGTCGCGTCTGCACCATCGAGACGCCGGAAGGCCCGAACATCGGCCTGATCAACTCGCTGGCCGTGTTCGCCCGCACCAACAAGTACGGCTTCCTCGAGACGCCGTACCGCAAGGTCGTGGACGGTCGCATCACCGACGCGGTCGAGTACCTGTCGGCGATCGAAGAGAACGAGTACGTCATCGCGCAGGCCAACGCGCCGGCCGACGACAAGGGCCACATCACCGCCCAGTTCGTCGCCTGCCGTTACCAGGGCGAGTCGATGCTGCGTCCGCCGAGCGAGATCCACTTCATGGACGTCTCGCCGATGCAGACCGTGTCGGTCGCCGCGGCGCTCGTGCCGTTCCTCGAGCACGACGACGCGAACCGCGCACTGATGGGCGCGAACATGCAGCGCCAGGCCGTGCCGACGCTGCGTGCGCAGAAGCCGCTGGTCGGCACCGGCATCGAGCGCGCCGTGGCGCGCGACTCGGGTGTGACGGTCAATGCACGTCGTGGTGGCGTGATCGAACAGATCGACGCCGGCCGCATCGTGGTCAAGGTGAACGAGTCGGAGATCGTCGGCGAGACCGACGCCGGCGTCGACATCTACACGTTGATCAAGTACACGCGTTCCAACCAGAACACCTGCATCAACCAGCGTCCGCTGGTGAACGTGGGTGACGTGGTCGCGCGCGGCGACGTGCTGGCCGACGGTCCCTCGACCGACATCGGCGAGCTGGCGCTGGGCCAGAACATGCTGGTCGCGTTCATGCCGTGGAACGGCTACAACTTCGAAGACTCGATCCTGCTCTCCGAGCGCGTGGTCGAACAGGATCGTTACACCACGATCCACATCGAAGAGCTGACCTGCGTCGCGCGCGACACCAAGCTGGGTCCGGAGGAAATCTCCGCCGACATCCCGAACGTCTCCGAGCAGGCGCTGAACCGCCTCGACGAGTCGGGCGTGGTGTACATCGGCGCTGAAGTGCGTGCGGGCGACATTCTCGTCGGCAAGGTCACGCCGAAGGGCGAGAGCCAGCTGACGCCGGAAGAGAAGCTGCTGCGTGCGATCTTCGGCGAGAAGGCGTCCGACGTTAAGGACAGCTCGCTGCGCGTGCCGCCGGGCATGGACGGCACCGTCATCGACGTGCAGGTCTTCACCCGCGACGGCATCGAGAAGGACAAGCGCGCGCGCCAGATCGAGGAATACGAGATCCGTCGCGTCAAGAAGGACTTCGACGACCAGTACCGCATCCTCGAAGCGGCCATCTACGACCGCCTGAAGACGCAGCTGGTTGGCAAGACCGCCAACGGCGGCGGTGGCCTGAAGAAGGGCGACACCGTCACCTCGCTGGTGCTCGATGGCCTGTCGAAGAAGGACTGGTTCACCCTGCGCATGAAGGACGACGACGCCGTCGAGGCGATCGAGCGCGCGCAGAAGCAGATCGAAGTGCACAAGGCGGAGTTCGAGAAGCGCTTCGCCGACAAGCGCGGCAAGATCACCCAGGGCGACGACCTCGCTCCGGGCGTGCTGAAGATGGTGAAGGTGTTCCTCGCGGTGAAGCGCCGCATCCAGCCGGGCGACAAGATGGCCGGCCGTCACGGCAACAAGGGTGTCGTGTCGACCATCGTGCCGGTGCAGGACATGCCGTACGCGGCCGACGGCCAGACCGTCGACATCGTCCTGAACCCGCTGGGCGTGCCGTCGCGTATGAACATCGGCCAGATCCTCGAGGTGCATCTGGGCTGGGCCGCGAAGGGCCTGGGCCAGAAGATCCAGCGCATGCTGGATGCACAGCAGGCCATCAGCGAGCTGCGCAAGTTCCTCAACGACATCTACAACCACGACAACAATGTGGTGGGTGAGCGTGTCGACCTGACGCAGTTCACCGATGAGGAACTGCTGCGCCTGGCGAAGAACCTGACCGACGGCGTGCCGATGGCGACGCCGGTGTTCGACGGTGCGGCCGAGTCCGAGATCAAGCGCATGCTGGAACTGGCGGAACTTCCGTCCAGCGGCCAGACCGAACTGTTCGACGGTCGTACCGGCGAAGCGTTCGAGCGCAAGGTCACCGTCGGCTACATGCACATGCTGAAGCTGAACCACCTGGTCGACGACAAGATGCACGCGCGTTCGACCGGTCCGTACTCGCTCGTCACCCAGCAGCCGCTGGGCGGCAAGGCGCAGTTCGGCGGCCAGCGTTTCGGCGAAATGGAAGTCTGGGCGCTGGAAGCCTACGGCGCGGCCTACACCCTGCAGGAAATGCTGACGGTGAAGTCCGACGACGTGCAGGGCCGCAACCAGATGTACAAGAACATCGTCGATGGCGAGTACGAAATGGTGGCCGGCATGCCGGAGTCCTTCAACGTGTTGGTGAAGGAAATCCGCTCGCTCGCGATCAACATGGAGCTGGAAGAGACCTGACCGGTGGGCGGGAAACGCAGCGACTCGCGCGTCTCCCGTTTCATTGATTCAGCGAACTACAGCCCATCGACGAATTCCTCCGATTGGAGAAAGACATGAAAGACTTGCTCAACCTCTTCAACCAGCAGCGCGCGGCGATCGACTTCGACGCGATCAAGATCGCGCTCGCCTCGCCGGACCTGATTCGCTCGTGGTCCTACGGCGAAGTGAAGAAGCCGGAAACGATCAACTACCGCACCTTCAAGCCGGAGCGCGACGGCCTGTTCTGCGCCGCCATCTTCGGTCCGATCAAGGACTACGAGTGCCTGTGCGGCAAGTACAAGCGCATGAAGCACCGCGGCGTGGTGTGCGAGAAGTGCGGCACGGAAGTGACGCTGGCCAAGGTGCGCCGCGAGCGCATGGGCCACATCGACCTGGCCTCGCCGGTCGCGCACATCTGGTTCCTGAAGTCGCTGCCGTCCCGCATCGGCCTGATGCTGGACATGACGCTGCGTGACATCGAGCGCATCCTGTACTTCGAAGCCTACGTGGTGACGGAGCCGGGCCTGACCGCGCTGGAGCGCGGCACGCTGCTCACCGAAGAGCAGTTCCTGCAGGCGCGTCAGGAGCATGGTGACGACTTCGAAGCCGCGATGGGCGCCGAGGCCGTGTACGAGCTGCTGCGCACGATCGACCTGCAGTCGGAAATGGTGACGCTGAAGGAAGAGATCGCCGCCACCAACAGCGAAACCAAGCTCAAGCGCCTCACCAAGCGCATCAAGCTGGTCGAAGCCTTCCTCGAGTCCGGCAACCGTCCGGAGTGGATGGTCATGACCGTGCTGCCGGTGCTGCCGCCGGACCTGCGTCCGCTGGTTCCGCTGGACGGCGGCCGCTTCGCGACCTCCGACCTGAACGACCTGTACCGCCGCGTCATCAACCGCAACAACCGCCTGCGTCGCCTGCTTGAGCTCAATGCGCCCGACATCATCGTGCGCAACGAGAAGCGCATGCTGCAGGAATCGGTCGACGCGCTGATGGACAACGGCCGTCGCGGCCGTGCCATCACCGGCACCAACAAGCGCCCGCTCAAGTCGCTGGCCGACATGATCAAGGGCAAGCAGGGTCGCTTCCGCCAGAACCTGCTCGGCAAGCGCGTGGACTACTCGGGCCGTTCGGTCATCGTGGTCGGCCCGACCCTGCGCCTGCACGAGTGCGGCCTGCCGAAGAAGATGGCGCTGGAACTGTTCAAGCCCTTCATCTTCGCCAAGCTGCAGCGCCGTGGCCTGGCCACGACCATCAAGGCCGCCAAGAAGCTCGTCGAGCGCGAAGAGGCCGAGGTGTGGGACATCCTGGAAGAAGTGATCCGCGAGCATCCGGTCCTGCTGAACCGCGCGCCGACGCTGCACCGCCTGGGCATCCAGGCGTTCGAGCCGGTGCTGATCGAAGGCAAGGCGATCCAGCTGCACCCGCTGGTCTGCACCGCGTTCAACGCCGACTTCGACGGTGACCAGATGGCCGTCCACGTGCCGCTCTCGCTGGAAGCCCAGCTGGAAGCGCGTGCGCTGATGATGGCGTCCAACAACATCCTGTCGCCGGCGAACGGCGAGCCGATCATCGTGCCGTCGCAGGACGTCGTGCTCGGCCTGTACTACATGACCCGCGGCCTTGAGAACAAGGCGGGCGAGGGCATGGTGTTCGCCAACGTCGCCGAAGTGAAGCGCGCCTACGACAATCGAGCCGTCCAGCTGCACGCCAAGTGCAAGGTGCGTATCACCGAGACGGTGAAGAACGAGGACGGCACCAGCGAGCAGAAGACCTCGATCGTCGACACGACCGTGGGTCGCGCCCTGCTGCGTGAAATCCTGCCGGAAGGCCTGCCGTTCGCGCTGACCAACGTCGAGCTGACCAAGAAGAACATCAGCCGCCTGATCAACTCGTGCTACCGCATGCTCGGCCTGAAGGACACGGTCGTGTTCGCCGACAAGCTGATGTACACCGGCTTCGCGTATGCAACGCGCGCCGGCGTCTCCATCGGCATCGACGACATGCTGATCCCGGTCGAGAAGAAGGGCATCCTGGACGAGGCCGAAGCCGAAGTCCTGGAAATCCAGGAGCAGTACCAGTCGGGCCTGGTCACCGCCGGTGAGCGTTACAACAAGGTCGTCGACATCTGGTCGCGCACGAACGAGCGCGTGGCCAAGGCGATGATGGACGCGATCGGCACCGAGAAGGTCGAGAACGCCAAGGGCGAGACCATCGACCAGAAGTCGATGAACTCGATCTACATCATGGCCGACTCCGGCGCGCGTGGTTCGCAGGCGCAGATCCGTCAGCTGGCCGGTATGCGCGGCCTGATGGCCAAGCCGGACGGCTCGATCATCGAGACGCCGATCACCGCGAACTTCCGCGAAGGCCTGAACGTTCTCCAGTACTTCATCTCGACCCACGGTGCCCGTAAGGGTCTGGCCGATACCGCGTTGAAGACGGCGAACTCGGGTTACCTGACCCGTCGCCTCGTCGACGTGGCGCAGGACGTGGTGATCACCGAGAGCGATTGCGGCACGCTGGAAGGCCTCACGATGACCCCGATCGTCGAAGGCGGCGACGTGGTCGAGCCGCTGCGTGATCGCGTGCTGGGTCGCGTTGTGGCCGAGGACGTGTTCCTGCCGGGCAATGACGAGGAACCGATCGTCACGCGCAACACGCTGCTCGACGAAGCCTGGGTGCAGAAGCTTGAGGACGCCAGCGTCCAGTCGATCAAGGTGCGCTCGACGATCACCTGCTCCAGCTCCTTCGGCGTGTGCTCGCACTGCTACGGTCGCGACCTCGGTCGTGGTCACCTGGTCAACCACGGCGAAGCGGTCGGTGTCGTCGCCGCGCAGTCGATCGGTGAGCCGGGTACCCAGCTGACGATGCGTACGTTCCACATCGGTGGTGCGGCGTCGCGTGCGGCTGCGATCGACAACGTCACGGTGAAGACCACCGGTACGATCAAGTTCAACAACCTCAAGCACGTCGAGCACGCCAGCGGCAACCTGGTGGCGGTCTCGCGTTCGGGCGAACTGTCGGTGCTCGACGGCCACGGCCGTGAGCGCGAGCGTTACAAGCTGCCGTACGGCGCGACCGTCAACGTCAAGGACGGCGCGGAGATCAAGGCCGGCCAGACCGTCGCCAACTGGGATCCGCATAACCACCCGATCGTGTCGGAAGTGGCGGGCTTCGTTCGCTTCATCGACTTCGTCGACGGCGTGACCGTCATCGAGAAGACCGACGAACTGACCGGCCTGGCTTCGCGCGAGATCACCGATCCGAAGCGTCGCGGTTCGCAGGGCAAGGACCTGCGTCCGATCGTCCGCATCGTCGACAAGAACGGCAAGGACCTGTCGATCCCGGGTACCGACCTGCCGGCGCAGTACCTGCTGCCGCCGCGCTCGATCGTGAACCTGCAGGACGGCGCGCCGGTGGGCGTGGGCGACGTGGTCGCCAAGATCCCGCAGGAAGCGTCCAAGACCCGCGACATCACGGGCGGTCTGCCGCGCGTGGCCGACCTGTTCGAAGCCCGCAAGCCGAAGGATCCGGCCGTGCTGGCCGAGCGTTCGGGCATCGTCTCGTTCGGCAAGGACACCAAGGGCAAGCAGCGCCTGATCATCAAGGACACCGACGGAAACGAGCACGAAGAGCTCATCCCGAAGTACCGCCAGATCATCGTGTTCGAAGGCGAGCACGTGGAGAAGGGCGAGACCGTGGTGGACGGCGAGCCGAGCCCGCAGGACATCCTGCGCCTGCTGGGTGTCGAGCCGCTGGCCGTGTACCTGACCAAGGAAATCCAGGACGTCTACCGCCTGCAGGGCGTGAAGATCAACGACAAGCACATCGAGGTGATCGTTCGCCAGATGCTGCGCAAGGTTGAGATCACCGACCAGGGTGACAGCAAGTTCCTCAACGGCGAGCAGGTCGAGCGTCAGCGTCTCATCGAGGAGAACGCCAAGCTGGCGTCCCGCAATGAGATCCTGGCCGGCTTCGAGCCGGTCCTGCTGGGCATCACCAAGGCCTCGCTGGCGACCGAGTCGTTCATCTCGGCGGCCTCCTTCCAGGAGACCACCCGCGTGCTGACCGAGGCGGCCGTCCGCGGTACCCGCGACAGCCTGCGTGGCCTGAAGGAAAACGTGATCGTGGGTCGCCTGATCCCGGCCGGTACTGGTCTGGCGTACCACACCCAGCGCCGTCGCGGCGCCACGGGCCTGACGGAATCGGAGCTGGAGACCCTCGCGGGCCCGGTGACGACCGCCGCCGAGCCGGTCGAGACCGCGGACGTCGAAGGCGAGGAGTCCAGCGCCTCCTGAGGCGCGGGTTCCATCGAAGTGCAATAGCCGGTACAATCCCGGCACTTTGGCGGCCCCCACGTGGGGCCGCCCAGATCACGAAATGAGGTGCCAGGATGGCCCTCGTGTTCGGCCCAGGATGGGCGGGATCGCAGTGAAGCCCCATGTCGTGGCCGCTCAGATGGCCGAGCGGGGCATCCGGTTTAGTCCGCGTTGACGGTGACGTCTGACGCGGGCTATACTTTTTCGTCTCGGTGTGCCGGGTGTCCCTGCATGCCGTTTGGTTTTTTCCACGCAAAGGCCGATCCGGTCTTTCTTCAAAGAGTTCCAGATGGCGACGATCAATCAGCTGGTGCGCAAGCCGCGCAGCCCTGAAACCTACAAGAGCGCCTCGCCGGCGCTCGCGAACTGCCCGCAGCGTCGTGGCGTTTGCACCCGCGTCTACACGACCACCCCGAAGAAGCCGAACTCGGCGCTGCGCAAGGTGGCCAAGGTGCGTCTGACCAACGGTTACGAGGTC
Organism: Lysobacter sp. MMG2; assembly: GCF_016735495.2. GTDB lineage: Bacteria > Pseudomonadota > Gammaproteobacteria > Xanthomonadales > Xanthomonadaceae > Lysobacter_J. Next base: position 962,889 of record NZ_JAERQY020000001.1, on the reverse strand, counting down.
ATCTCGTACATCGGCGGCGAAGGCCACAACCTGCAGGAGCACTCGGTGGTGCTGATCCGCGGCGGTCGCGTCAAGGACCTCCCGGGCGTGCGTTACCACACCGTGCGCGGTTCGCTCGACGCCGCCGGCGTCACCAAGCGTCGCCAGGGTCGCTCTAAGTACGGCGCCAAGCGTCCGAAGTCCTAATCCCGGTTGGTCGCTCCGGCGGCCCCGTACAAGAATCACGAGAATAGGTACGCACCATGTCGCGTAAAGGTTCCACCCCTCAGCGTTCGGTCCTGCCCGATCCCAAGCACGGCAGCGAGACGATCGCCCGTTTCATCAACATGGTCATGCAGAGCGGCAAGAAGTCGGTCGCCGAGAAGATCGTCTACGGCGCGATGGAAGTCATCGGCGAGAAGAACCCCAACGCCCTCGAGCTGGTCGAGAAGGCGCTGGGCAACGTGTCCCCGGCCGTCGAGGTGAAGTCCCGCCGCGTCGGTGGTGCCACGTACCAGGTGCCGGTCGAAGTGCGCGCCTCGCGCCGCATGGCGCTGGCGATGCGTTGGCTGATCGAATCGGCCCGCAAGCGTGGCGAAAACTCGATGCCGCGCAAGCTTGCGGCCGAGCTGATGGACGCCTCGGAAAACCGTGGCGGCGCTATCAAGAAGCGCGAAGAAACCCACCGCATGGCGGAAGCGAACAAGGCGTTCGCCCACTACCGCTGGTGATCTGAGCGAGGCGCCCCCATATAGGGGGCGTCAGCCCCGGCAGCCCGCTGAGCTGCCGCGGCGGCAAGACAGCCGCCATGCGAACCGGACGCCGGCCACGAGCCGGCATCTGGCCATCTGGAATTCGAAAACTTACGAGAGGGTCCCGTGGCTCGCACCACTCCCATCGAGCGTTACCGCAACTTCGGCATCATGGCCCACATCGATGCCGGCAAGACCACCACGTCCGAACGCATCCTGTTCTACACCGGTGTCAGCCACAAGATCGGCGAAGTGCACGAAGGTGCCGCGACGATGGACTGGATGGAGCAGGAGCAGGAGCGCGGCATCACGATCACGTCGGCCGCGACGACCGCGTTCTGGACCGGCATGGACAAATCCCTGCCGCAGCACCGCTTCAACATCATCGACACCCCCGGCCACGTCGACTTCACCATCGAAGTCGAGCGTTCGCTGCGCGTGCTCGACGGTGCGGTGTTCGTGCTGTGCGCCGTGGGCGGCGTGCAGCCGCAGTCGGAGACCGTGTGGCGTCAGGCCAACAAGTACTCCGTGCCGCGCATGGCGTTCGTCAACAAGATGGACCGCACCGGTGCCAACTTCGACAAGGTCGTCGAGCAGCTGAAGTCGCGCCTGGGCGCGTACGCTGTTCCGATGCAGGTGCCGATCGGCGCCGAAGACGGCTTCGAGGGCGTGGTCGACCTGCTCAAGATGAAGGCCATCCACTGGGATGTCGCTTCGCAGGGCACCAAGTTCGAGTACCGCGACATTCCGGCCGACCTTCAGGCGAAGGCCGAGAGCGCGCGCAGCTTCATGATCGAAGCCGCCGCCGAGGCCACCGAAGAGCTGATGGAGAAGTACCTCTCCGAAGGCGAGCTGACCGAGGCCGAGATCGTCGAAGGCCTGCGCATGCGCACGCTGAAGGTCGAGATCGTTCCGGTGTTCTGTGGTTCGGCGTTCAAGAACAAGGGCGTGCAGGCCATGCTCGACGGCGTGATCAACCTGCTGCCGTCGCCGGCCGATCGTCCGCCGGTGCAGGGCATCGACGAGAACGACAAGGAAGACAGCCGCAAGGCGTCCGATTCCGAGCCGTTCTCGGCGCTCGCGTTCAAGATCATGACCGACCCGTTCGTCGGTGCGCTGACGTTCTTCCGCGTCTACTCGGGCGTGCTCAACTCCGGCGACCAGGTGTTCAACCCGGTCAAGTCGAAGAAGGAGCGCATCGGCCGCATCCTGCAGATGCACGCCAACCAGCGCGACGAGATCAAGGAAGTGCGCGCGGGCGACATCGCTGCCGCCGTGGGCCTGAAGGACGTGACGACGGGCGACACGCTGTGCTCGGGCGATCACATCATCACGCTTGAGCGCATGACGTTCCCGGAGCCCGTCATCTCGATGGCCGTCGAGCCGAAGACCAAGTCGGACCAGGAAAAGATGGGCATGGCCCTGAGCCGTCTGGCTCAGGAAGATCCCAGCTTCCGCGTTCGTACCGACGAGGAATCCGGCCAGACGATCATCGCCGGCATGGGCGAGCTGCACCTGGACATCATCGTCGACCGCATGCGCCGCGAGTTCAACGTGGAAGCGAACGTCGGCAAGCCGCAGGTGGCTTACCGCGAAACGATCCGCAAGTCGGACGTGAAGTCGGACTACAAGCACGCCAAGCAGTCGGGTGGTAAGGGTCAGTACGGTCACGTCGTGATCGAGCTGTCGCCGATGAACGAAGCCGATCGCGCCAACCCGGATGTCGAGAACGATTTCCTGTTCGTCAACGACATCACCGGCGGCGTGATTCCGAAGGAATTCATCCCGGCGGTCGAGAAGGGCCTGCGCGAAACCATCACCAGCGGTCCGCTGGCTGGCTTCCCTGTCGTGAACGTCAAGGTCAAGCTGGTGTTCGGCTCGTACCACGACGTCGACTCGTCGGAAATGGCGTTCAAGCTCGCTTCGTCGATGGCGTTCAAGGAAGGCTTCCGCAAGGCGGATCCGGTCCTGCTCGAGCCGATGATGAAGGTCGAGATCGTGACGCCGGAAGACTACGTCGGCGACGTCATGGGCGACGTGAGCCGTCGTCGTGGTCTGCTGTCCGGTCAGGACGACAGCCCGTCGGGCAAGGTCATCAACGCGATGGTGCCGCTGGGCGAAATGTTCGGCTACGCGACGTCGCTGCGTTCGATGTCGCAGGGCCGCGCAACGTTCACGATGGAGTTCGATCACTACGCCGAAGCCCCGACCAACATCGCCGACGCGGTGATGAAGAAGGGCGGCTGAGCGTGACACCTCTGGCGAGGCCGGCTTGCCGGCCTCGCGACAAGCAAGATCAACAAGCAATTCATTTTTAAAGAGAGAAAGCCATGGCCAAGGGTAAGTTTGAGCGCACCAAGCCGCACGTGAACGTGGGCACGATCGGTCACGTCGACCACGGCAAGACGACGCTGACGGCGGCACTGACGAAGGTGGGTGCGGAGCGTTTCGGCGGCGAGTTCAAGGCGTACGACGCGATCGACGCGGCGCCGGAAGAGAAGGCGCGCGGCATCACGATCTCGACGGCGCACGTTGAGTACGAAAGCCCGAACCGTCACTACGCGCACGTGGACTGCCCGGGCCACGCCGACTACGTGAAGAACATGATCACGGGTGCGGCGCAGATGGACGGTGCGATTCTGGTGTGCTCGGCCGCAGACGGCCCGATGCCGCAGACGCGCGAGCACATCCTGCTGTCGCGCCAGGTGGGCGTGCCGTACATCGTCGTGTTCCTGAACAAGGCCGACATGGTGGACGACGCCGAGCTGCTGGAGCTGGTGGAGATGGAAGTCCGCGAGCTGCTGACCAAGTACGAGTTCCCGGGCGACGACACCCCGATCATCAAGGGTTCGGCGCGTCTGGCGCTGGAAGGCGACCAGTCGGAAATCGGCGTGCCGGCGATCCTGAAGCTGGTGGAAGCGCTGGACACGTTCATTCCGGAGCCGCAGCGTGACGTCGACAAGCCGTTCCTGATGCCGGTGGAAGACGTGTTCTCGATCTCGGGCCGCGGCACCGTGGTGACCGGTCGTATCGAGCGCGGCATCATCAAGGTCGGCGACGAAATCGAAATCGTGGGTATCCGTCCGACGCAGAAGACGACGGTGACGGGCGTTGAAATGTTCCGCAAGCTGCTGGACCAGGGCCAGGCGGGCGACAACGCGGGCCTGCTGCTGCGCGGCACGAAGCGTGACGACGTGGAGCGTGGCCAGGTGCTGGCCAAGCCGGGTTCGATCACCCCGCACACGGAGTTCGAAGCCGAGGTGTACGTGCTGTCGAAGGACGAGGGCGGCCGCCACACGCCGTTCTTCAAGGGCTACCGCCCGCAGTTCTACTTCCGCACGACGGACATCACCGGCGCGGTGCAGCTGCCGGAAGGCGTCGAGATGGTCATGCCGGGCGACAACATCAAGATGGTCGTGCAACTGATCAACCCGGTGGCGATGGACGAAGGCCTGCGCTTCGCGATCCGCGAAGGCGGTCGTACGGTCGGCGCCGGCGTCGTGGCGAAGATCCTCAAGTAATGAACCGGGCCGTGGTCGCGTAAAGCGACCACGGCTTTGCTGGTTCGTATCCCCGCCAGAGCGGGGCGACGACTGGCAAGTTCGGCGTCCCAAGGTGGCGTCGAAACCAGCTGAACAGCGTTGCGCACTTCCGGTCCGCCGCCCGCTTGCAAGGGCTGTGGATATCCGGTTAGAATGCTCGACCACTGCGGCGTCTTTCGGGAAGCCGCAACCAGCGAAATGAGGTGCAGGATGCGCCTCGTATTCGCCAGACAGGGACATGTCGCACGGCGCGCTCCGTACGTTCTGGGCCTTCGGGCTTCCAAGGAACGCTAAACGGGGCTCTTCGTGCGTTCTACTCCGTCTGGGCGGACCGGGAAACCGGCCCGCCTTGTTTTTCAGGCAAGGAAGCTCCGGGGCGAGGGTGCAGCCCCGGGGTATTCGCGTTTTCCAGGGGTTCGGCACACCCAGAGGCCGGCCCGTCGCTCTTTTAACCAAGGAATTCCGTCATGGCGGACCAAAAGATCCGAATCCGGCTGAAAGCGTACGATCATCGCCTGATCGACCGTTCGGCCAGCGAGATCGTCGAGACGGCGAAGCGTACCGGTGCCCAGGTCAAGGGCCCGATCCCGCTGCCGACCAAGATCGAGCGTTACACCATTCTCGTTTCGCCGCACGCCGACAAGGATGCGCGCGACCAGTACGAGACCCGCACGCACAAGCGCGTGCTCGACATCGTCGACCCCAACGACAAGACCGTGGACGCGCTGATGAAGCTCGAGCTCGCGGCGGGCGTTGACGTCCAGATCAAGCTGACCTGAGGCCACCACCATGACCGCGAAGAAGTATTCGTTGGGCATCGTCGGTCGCAAGGCCGGCATGAGCCGTTTCTTCACTGAAGACGGCAAGTCGGTTCCGGTGACCCTGATCGAGGCGACGCCGAACCGCATCACCCAGATCAAGACCTCGGACACCGACGGCTACAGCGCCGTGCAGGTGACCGTGGGCGTGCGCCGCGCCGCGCTCGTCAACAAGCCGATTGCCGGTCACCTCGCCAAGGCGAAGGTCGAAGCCGGTCGCGGCCTGTGGGAGCTGCGCGTGGAAGCCGACCAGATCGGCGGCTTTGAAGTGGGCGGCGAAATCAAGGCCGACATCTTCAGCGCCGGCCAGCTGGTCGACGTCCAGGGCGTCACCAAGGGCAAGGGCTTCCAGGGCACGATCAAGCGCTGGAACTTCACGATGGGCGACGCGACGCACGGTAACTCGTTGTCGCACCGTTCGCCGGGCTCCATCGGCCAGCGCCAGACGCCGGGTCGTGTGTTCCCGGGCAAGAAGATGTCCGGTCACATGGGCGCAGAAACCCAGACCACGCAGCGCCTGGAAGTGGTGAAGGTCGACGCCGAGCGCGGCCTGATCGCCATCAAGGGTGCCGTGCCGGGTGCGCCGGGTGGCGACGTCATCGTGCGTCCCTCGAGCAAGGCATAAGGAGAGATGACGATGGAACTCGCCATCACCAATAGCAGCAAGACGCTGTCGGTTTCCGACGCGATCTTCGGCCGCGAATTCAGCGAAGACCTGGTTCACCAGGTGGTCGTTGCCTATCGCAACGCCGGTCGCGCCGGTACCAAGGCACAGAAGACCCGTTCGGAAGTCAACGGCACGACCAAGAAGTCGAAGAAGCAGAAGGGCGGCGGTGCGCGTCATGGCGCGCTGACGGCTCCGATCTTCGTCGGCGGCGGCGTGACCTTCGCGGCCAAGCCGCGCAGCTTCGCGCAGAAGGTCAACCGCAAGATGTACCGCGCCGCGATGGCGGCGATCCTGTCGGAACTCAACCGCCAGGGCCGCATCATGGTCGTCGAGTCGTTCGATCTGGACGCCCCGAAGACCGCCGGCCTGATCTCCAAGCTGAAGAGCCTGGAAGTCGGCAAGCGTCCGCTGATCGTCACCGAAGATGCCACCGAGAATCTGTACCTCTCGGCGCGCAACCTGCCGTACGTCGAAGTGCGTGACGTCCAGGGCCTGGATCCGGTCTCCCTCGTGGGCGCCGACTCGGTCGTGGTCACCGCCGACGCGGTCAAGAAGATCGAGGAGTGGCTGGCATGAACGAGGCCAAGCTCTACAACATCATCCGTGCGCCGCGCGTGTCCGAAAAGACCGCACGTCTGCAGGAAGTTTCCAACCAGTACGTCTTCGAAGTCGCGACGGACGCTACCAAGGCCGACATCAAGGTCGCCGTGGAAAAGCTGTTCGAAGTGAAGGTCGAGGCGGTCAACGTCGTGAACGTCAAGGGCAAGAACAAGTCCTTCCGTTTCCGCGCTGGCAGCCGCGGCAGCTGGCGGAAGGCGTATGTGACGCTGGCCGAAGGCCAGTCGATCGACGTTATGGCCAAGGCCTGAGGAAAGACCCATGGCATTGATGACTTTCAAGCCCACCTCCGCCGGCCGCCGCAGCGCGGTTCGCGTGGTGACCCCGGGCCTCCACAAGGGTGCGCCGCACGCGGCCCTCGTAGAGAAGCAGGGCAAGACCGGCGGTCGTAACCACCACGGCCGCATCACCACCCGTCACGTGGGTGGTGGTCACAAGCAGCACTACCGCATCATCGACTTCAAGCGCGACAAGGAAGGTATCCCCGCCCGCGTCGAGCGCATCGAGTACGACCCGAACCGCACCGCGCACATCGCGCTGCTGTGCTACGTCGACGGTGAGCGCCGTTACATCATCGCCCCGAAGGGCCTGAAGGACGGCGATCAGGTGATCGCGGGCCGCGACGCCCCGATCCGCGTGGGCAACACGCTGCCGCTGACCAACATCCCGGTCGGTTCGACGGTGCATTGCATCGAGATGAAGCCGGGCAAGGGCGCCCAGCTGGCCCGCGCCGCTGGCGCCGGCGTGCAGCTGATCGCTCGCGAGCAGGGCTACGCCACGCTGCGTCTTCGCTCCGGCGAAATGCGCAAGGTGCCGGCCGAGTGCCGCGCCACCATCGGCGAAGTCGGCAACGACGAGCACAACCTTGAGAAGCTCGGCAAGGCCGGCGCCAAGCGTTGGCGCGGTGTTCGCCCGACCGTCCGCGGTGCGGCCATGAACCCGGTCGACCACCCGCACGGCGGTGGTGAGGCCAAGGCCGGCCAGGGTAACCCGCATCCGGTCACCCCGTGGGGTGTTCCGACCAAGGGTTACAAGACCCGCAAGAACAAGCGCACCCAGCAGTTCATCGTGCGCGATCGCAGGAGCTAATCGGCCATGGCACGTTCACTGAAGAAAGGCCCGTTCGTCGACCACCACCTGATGAAGAAGGTGGAGACCGCGGGTAACAACAAGAAGCCGATCAAGACCTGGTCGCGTCGCTCGATGGTGCTGCCGGAAATGGTGGGCTTCACGCTCGCCATCCACAACGGCAAGAACCACATCCCGGTGCTGGTCAACGAGAACATGGTTGGCCACAAGCTTGGCGAATTCGCCCTGACCCGTACGTTCAAGGGTCATGGCGGCGACAAGAAGTCGGGCAAGTAAGGAGATGACCATGGAAGCGAAAGCCATCCTGCGCACCGCGCGCATCTCCCCGCAGAAGGCCCGCCTGGTCGCTGACCAGGTGCGTGGTCTGTCGGCCGAGCGCGCCGTCAACCTGCTGAAGTTCTCGGACAAGAAGGCCGCCCACCTGATCAAGAAGGTGGTCGAGTCCGCTATTGCCAACGCCGAGAACAACCAGGGCGCCGACATCGACGAGCTCAAGGTCACGACCATCATGGTGGACGAGGGTCCCGCACTGAAGCGCTTCATGGCGCGTGCGAAGGGCCGCGGCACCCGCATCCTCAAGCGCACCAGCCACATCACTGTGGTTGTGGGCGCGGGCAAGTAAGGCGGAGTCAGACAATGGGTCACAAAGTACATCCGACTGGCATCCGCCTGGGCATCGCCAAGGACTGGAACTCCAAGTGGTTTGCCAACAAGAAGCAGTACGCCGGTTTCCTGGCAGCGGACCTGAAGGTCCGTGATCTGCTGCGCAAGAAGCTGGCTCAGGCCGGCATTTCGAAGATCTTCATCGAGCGTCCGGCGAACAACGCCCGCGTGACGATCCACACCGCCCGTCCGGGCGTGGTGATCGGCAAGCGTGGCGAGGACATCGAGAAGCTGCGCAAGGAAGTCAGTGCGGTGATGGGCGTTCCGGCGCACATCAACGTCACCGAGGTCCGCAAGCCGGAACTCGACGCGCAGCTGGTCGCGGAGTCGATAGCGCAGCAGCTCGAGCGCCGCATCATGTTCCGTCGCGCGATGAAGCGCGCCGTGGGCAATGCGATGCGCCTGGGCGCCCTGGGCATCAAGGTCAACGTCGCCGGCCGTCTCAATGGCGCCGAAATCGCGCGTTCGGAGTGGTATCGCGAAGGTCGCGTGCCGCTGCACACGCTGCGTGCCGACATCGACTACGGCTTCGCTGAAGCCAAGACGACCTACGGCATCATCGGCATCAAGGTGTGGGTCTACAAGGGCGAGGTCTTCGACTTCTCCCAGGTCGGCCAGGAAAAGCAGGACGACACGCCGCGTAGCGATCGCGGTGACCGTGGTGACCGCGGTGATCGCAGCGACCGTCCGGGCCGTGGCGCCCGCGAACAGAGGTAATCGACCATGTTGCAACCCAAGCGAACCAAGTACCGCAAGGTACACAAGGGCCGCAATGAGGGCCTGAGCTGGAACGGCAATGCCGTCAGCTTCGGCGAATACGGCCTTAAGGCGACGGCGCACGGTCAGCTGACCGCGCGCCAGATCGAGGCAGCGCGTCGTTCCATCAGCCGCTACGTCAAGCGCGGCGGCAAGATGTGGATCCGCGTGTTCCCCGACAAGCCGATCACCAAGAAGCCGATCGAAGTCCGAATGGGCTCCGGTAAGGGCAACGTTGAGTACTGGGTCGCCCAGATCCAGCCCGGTCGCATGATTTACGAGATCGAAGGCGTGGCAGAGGACGTGGCGCGTGAAGCGTTCCGTCTGGCCGCCGCCAAGCTCTCGGTGACCACCACTTTCGTTACCCGGACGGTGCGCTAATGGAACTCAAGCAACTGCGCGAGAAGTCGGCTGCCGAGCTGCAGGCCCACCTGGCCGAGCTGCACAAGGAGAGCTTCGCTCTCCGCATGCAGAAGGCCACCGGCCAGCTCGCCAAGACCCATGAGTCCCGCCGCGTGCGCCGCGAGATCGCTCGCGTGAACATGCTGCTCGGCGAGAAGAAGTAAGGACCCCAGTCATGACCGACAACAATACAGAGAAGGCTGTCCGCACGGTTGAAGGCCGGGTCGTCAGCAACAAGATGGACAAGACCGTCACCGTGCTCGTCGAGCGCCAGGTCAAGCACGCGCTGTACGGCAAGTACATCCGTCGCTCGACCAAGCTCCACGCCCACGATGCCGACAACGCCTGCAAAGAAGGCGATGTCGTGCGCGTGAAGGAGATTGCTCCGATGTCCAAGACCAAGAACTGGAGCGTGGTTGAAATCGTCAGCCGCGCGGCCGAATAAGAGGAGGCTAAGTCATGATCCAGATGCAGAGCTACCTCGATGTGGCCGACAACTCCGGTGCCAAGGAAGTGATGTGCATTAAGGTGCTGGGCGGCTCGAAGCGCCGTTACGCCGGCATCGGCGACATCATCAAGGTCACGGTCAAGGACGCGATCCCGCGTGGCAAAGTCAAGAAGGGCGACGTCTACGACGCCGTCGTCGTGCGTACCCGCAAGGGTGTGCGTCGTCCGGACGGTTCGCTGATCCGCTTCGACGGCAATGCCGCCGTGCTCCTGAACAACAAGCAGGAACCGATCGGTACCCGCATCTTCGGGCCTGTGACCCGCGAGCTGCGTACCGAGAAGTTCATGAAGATCGTCTCGCTCGCTCCTGAAGTGCTCTGAGCGGAGGAATAGATATGAACCGTATCCGCAAGGGCGATCAGGTGATCGTCACCACCGGCAAGGACAAGGGCAAGAAGGGCGAAGTGGTGCGCGTGCTCGGCGAGAAGGTCGTCGTGTCGAACATCAACGTCGTCAAGCGCCACACCAAGCCGAATCCGCAGGCTGGACAGCCGGGCGGCGTGGTCGAGCGCGAGTCGCCGATCCACATTTCCAACGTGATGCTGTTCAACCCTGCCACTGGCAAGGGCGAGCGCATCGGTTTCAAGGTGCTGGAGGATGGACGCAAACTGCGTGTGTTCCGCTCCAGCGGTGAGGCGGTTGACGCCTGAGGAATGCTCAAATGACCACCCGTCTTGAAAAGTTCTACAAGGACGAAGTCGTCCCGGCCCTGACCAAGAAGTTCGGTTACACGAACCCGATGGAAGTGCCGCGCCTGTCCAAGATCACGATCAACATGGGCGTCGGCGAAGCCGCGACCAACAAGAAGATCCTGGAAAACGCCGTGGCCGATCTGACCAAGATTGCCGGTCAGAAGCCGATCGTGACCAAGTCCCGCGTGTCGGTGGCTTCGTTCAAGATCCGCGACGGCTGGCCGATCGGCTGCAAGGTGACGCTGCGTCGCGCCCACATGTTCGAGTTCTTGGACCGTCTGATCAACATCTCGCTGCCGCGCGTGCGTGACTTCCGCGGCGTGTCGGGTCGTTCGTTCGACGGCCGTGGCAACTACAACATGGGCGTGAAGGAACAGATCATCTTCCCGGAAATCGACTTCGACGCCGTCGACGCGATCCGCGGCATGGACATCGCGATCACCACGACCGCGAAGACCGACGCCGAAGCCAAGGCCCTGCTGGAAGCCTTCCGCTTCCCGTTCCGCAACTAACTCGAGGATTGAACAATGGCTAAGACCTCCATGGTCAACCGCGAGATCAAGCGGGCGAAGCTGGCGAAGCAGCACGGCGCCAAGCGCGACGCGCTGAAGAAGATCATCTCCAGCCAGACCGCTTCGTACGAAGAGAAGCAGGACGCCGTCACCAAGCTGCAGAAGCTGCCCCGCGACTCCTCGCCGAGCCGCCAGCGCAACCGCTGCGAGCTGTCGGGCCGTCCGCGTGGCGTCTACCGCAAGTTCGGCCTCGGCCGCAACATGCTGCGCAAGGCGACCATGAACGGCGACGTCCCGGGTCTGCGCAAGGCCAGCTGGTAACACGAGACGCCGGCAAGTCTGCTAGACTTGCCGGCTCGCTCGCGTCCGGTCCCGGCCGAACAGGGCGGGACCGCCGACGGGAACTTTCCGTTCCTGGGTCGGCACTACAACTGAATTCGCAATTCCGCGGATATCGGTGCTACTCATAGGTGCATATACATGAGCATGACTGATCCCATCGCCGACATGCTGGTCCGCATCAAGAATGCGGCGGCTGTTCGGAAGCAGACGGTGAAGATGCCGTCTTCGAAGATCAAGGTAGCCATCGCCAAGGTTCTGAAGGACGAGGGCTACATCCTGGATTCCCGCGTGACCGACGTCGGTGCGGGCAAGTCCGAACTCGAAATCTCGCTGAAGTACTACGAAGGCAAGCCGGTGATCGAGCGTCTTGAGCGCTTCTCCCGTTCGGGTCTGCGTCAGTACCGCGGCAAGGCTGAGCTGCCGAAGGTCCTCAACGGCCTTGGTATCGCCATCATCTCCACCTCGAAGGGCATCATGACCGATGCGCAGGCGCGCCAACAGGGCGTCGGCGGTGAGGTTCTGTGCTTCGTGGCCTAAGGGAGGAATAGACATGTCCCGAGTTGCCAAGAAGCCGGTTGCCCTCCCGAAGGGCGTCGAGCTGAACATCCAGGCCGATTCGATCAGCGCCAAGGGCCCGAAGGGCACCCTGAGCGTTGCCAAGCCGGCCGCCATCAACCTCAAGGTCGAAAACGGCCAGGCCACGTTCTCCACCGAGGACGCTGCGCTGATTCCGCTGTCCGGCACGCTGCGCGCGATCCTGGCCAACATGGTCAAGGGCGTCTCCGATGGCTTCGAGCGCAAGCTCGAGCTGGTCGGCGTCGGTTACCGCGCCTCGATGCAGGGCAAGGACCTGAACCTCGCGCTGGGCTTCTCGCATCCGGTGCTGCTGCAGGCTCCGGCCGGCATCACGATTGCCACGCCGACGCAGACCGAGATCGTCATCGCCGGCGCGGACAAGCAGGCCGTCGGTGAGTTCGCCGCAAAGGTTCGCGCCGTCCGTCCGCCGGAGCCCTACAAGGGCAAGGGTGTGAAGTACGCCGGCGAAGTCATCATCCGCAAGGAAGCCAAGAAGGCCTAACCGGGTCTTCAGCTTTCGGAGAACGCACATGAACAAGAACACCGCCCGCCTGCGCCGTGCCAAGTCGACCCGCGCGCACATCCGCGAACTCGGCGTGCCGCGCCTGTCGGTGCTGCGCACCGGCCAGCATCTGTACGCCCAGGTCTTCACTGCCGACGGTTCCAAGGTTCTGGCTTCGGCCTCGACCGTGCAGGCCGACGTCAAGGAAGGTCTGAAGAACGGCAAGAACGCCGACGCGGCCGCCAAGGTCGGTCGCGCCATCGCCGAGAAGGCCAAGGCTGCCGGCGTCGAGAAGGTCGCTTTCGACCGCTCGGGCTACCGGTACCACGGCCGCATCAAGGCTCTGGCCGACGCCGCTCGTGAGGGCGGCCTGCAGTTCTGATGCCTTGAAGGCGTGGGGTTCCATCCCCACGCCTAGGTTTCTTCCCGCCGGCATGGGCTATGCCGGGCGCGACGACGGATTGCCGCCTTCGCGAAGCACCCGGTGTACCTCACAACCATAAGCGGCGAAGCCGCAAATCCCTTTAACTACCGAGCAATCGAAATGGCAGAAGAACAACGTGCACCGCGGGGTCGTGATCGCGACCGCAACCGCGAAGAGATCGACGATGGCATGATCGAGAAGCTGATCGCGGTCAACCGCGTCAGCAAGACCGTCAAGGGTGGTCGCCAGTTCACCTTCACCGCGCTGACGGTGGTGGGCGACGGCAACGGCAAAGTCGGCTTTGGCTACGGCAAGGCGCGCGAAGTGCCGGTCGCCATCCAGAAGTCGATGGAGTACGCCCGCAAGTCGATGTCCAACGTCGATCTGAACAACGGCACCCTGTGGCACTCCGTCAAGGCCGGCCACGGCGCAGCCCGCGTGTTCATGCAGCCCGCTTCCGAGGGTACCGGCGTCATCGCCGGTGGCGCGATGCGCGCCGTCCTCGAAGCCGTCGGGGTGAAGAACGTGCTGGCCAAGGCCGTGGGTTCGCGTAACCCGATCAACCTGGTTCGCGCCACGCTGAAGGGCCTGTCCGACATGCACTCGCCGGCCAAGATCGCGGCCAAGCGCGGCAAGAAGGTGGAGGACCTGGTCCATGGCTAAGAAGGAAGCTGTCGCCGGCGGCACCGTGAAGGTGCGCCTGGTCAAGGGTCTTCGTGGCACCCAGTCGCGTCACCGCCTGTCGGTGCGCGCCCTGGGCCTGAACAAGCTCAATGACGTGCGTGAACTGAAGGACAGCCCGCAGGTGCGTGGCCTGATCAATCAGCTCCATTACCTCGTCCGAGTCGAGGAGTAATCAACATGCGTCTCAACACTCTGCAGCCCGCCGAGGGCGCCCGCACCGAGCGCACCCGCGTCGGTCGTGGTATCGGTTCCGGCCTGGGCAAGACTGCCGGTCGTGGCCACAAGGGCTCGTTCGCGCGTTCGGGCAAGGGCAAGATCAAGGCCGGCTTCGAAGGCGGTCAGATGCCGATGCAGCGCCGTCTGCCGAAGATCGGTTTCCGCTCCAAGCTGTCCAAGGACACGGCCGAAGTGCTGCTGTACCAGCTGGACAAGCTGCCGGCCGGCGACGTCGATTTCGCCGCGCTGAAGGCCGCCAAGCTGGTGCCGAGCACCGCCAAGCAGGCCAAGATCGTGGTCAAGGGCGAAGTCACCAAGAAGTTCGTCCTGAAGGGTCTGGCCGCTACGGCCGGTGCGAAGGCCGCGATCGAAGCGGCCGGCGGCAAGGTCGAGGAGTAATCGACGGATGGCGCGCAGCGGTAGCAACGCGGTAGCCGGCCTCGGTGGCGGACTCGGTAAGTTCGCCGAGCTCCGCCAGCGCCTGCTTTTCGTGGTCGGTGCCCTGATCGTCTACCGCATCGGCTGCTACATCCCGGTGCCGGGCGTCAATCCGGAAGCAATGCTTCGGCTGATGGAAACCCAGAAGGGCACCATCGTGGACATGTTCAACATGTTCTCCGGTGGCGCCCTCCATCGCTTCAGCCTGTTCGCGCTGAACGTGATGCCGTACATCTCCGCGTCGATCATCGTGCAGCTGCTGGTGCAGATCGTGCCGAGCCTGAAGGCCATCCAGAAGGAAGGCGAGTCGGGCCGTCGCAAGATCAACCAGTGGTCGCGCATGGGTGCGATCCCGCTGGCCGTGTTCCAGGCCTGGGGCATCGCCACGGCCCTCCAGGCCGGCGGCGCGAGCCAGGGCATCCAGGTGGTCTACAACCCGGGCCCGGGCTTCATCCTGACCGCGGTGCTGGCCCTCACGGCAGGCACCATGTTCCTGATGTGGCTCGGTGAGCAGGTGACGGAGCGCGGCATCGGCAACGGTGTTTCGCTGATCATCTTCGCGGGTATCGTGGCGGGCTTGCCTGCGGCCGTGTTCGGCATGTTCGAGCAGATCCGCAACGGCGACATGAGCGCTTTGAAGGCCATCCTGGTCGTCGCGATCGTCCTGGGCTTCACGTTCTTCGTGGTGTTCGTCGAGCGGGGCCAGCGTCGGATCACGGTCAATTACGCGCGTCGCCAAGGCGGCCGCAGCGCGTACATGAACCAGTCCTCGTTCCTGCCGCTGAAGCTGAACATGTCGGGCGTGATCCCGGCCATCTTCGCCTCGAGCATCGTGATGTTCCCGGCGACGGCGGCCAACTGGTTCAGCCAGGGCAATTCGGGGTCGTTCCTGCACCGTGTCAGCCAATGGCTGAACCCGGGCGAGCCGCTCCACATGATCCTGTACGCGGGTCTGATCGTCGGTTTTGCGTTCTTTTACACCGCGCTGGTGTTCAACTCGCAGGAAACCGCCGATAATCTGAAGAAGTCGGGCGCGCTGATTCCGGGCATTCGTCCGGGCAAGGCCACGGCAGACTATATCGACGGCGTGCTTACCCGCCTTACGGCGGCCGGCGCGGCCTACCTGGTAATGGTGTGCCTCCTGCCGGAGGTCATGCGCACCGAGTTGAGCACTTCGTTCTACTTCGGCGGCACCTCGCTGCTGATCGTGGTCGTGGTGGTCATGGATTTCATCGCCCAGATCCAGGCTCATCTGATGTCGCATCAGTACGAGAGCCTGCTGAAGAAGGCGAACTTGAAGGGCGGCTCGCGCGGCGGTCTCGCGCGCGGGTGATCCCGGACCTTACGCGCGCCAGAGTAGCGCGCGGGGGAGGGCAGGGCAGTTCAACGCCTTGCCTGACCAGTCCGGTTTCGTCGCCGGAGCATGGGCACACTCCCCATGCCGGGCACTGCCGCGTCCCTAGGGATGCGGCAGGGCTTCCTATTAACCCGAGACCTTGTTAAACTTTCCAGTTCACTCCGCCGGGATTAATCCGTCCTGGCCGCCAAATCAGTTGGAGATCGCGTTATGGCGCGTATTGCGGGCGTCAATCTGCCTGCCCAGAAGCATGTCTGGGTCGGGCTGCAAAGCATCTACGGCATCGGCCGTACCCGTTCGAAGAAGGTCTGTGATGCCGCCGGCGTCACCTCGACCACCAAGATCCGTGACCTGTCCGAACCCGAAGTCGAGCGTCTGCGCGCCGAAGTCGGCAAGTACGTGGTGGAGGGCGACCTCCGCCGCGAAGTCGGTATCGCGATCAAGCGACTGATGGACCTGGGCTGCTACCGCGGCCTGCGTCACCGTCGCGGCCTCCCGCTGCGTGGCCAGCGCACCCGGACCAATGCACGTACCCGTAAGGGTCCGCGCAAGGCCATCAAGAAGTAAGGGACTTAGACCATGGCTAAGCCGGCTGCTGCCAAAACCAAGAAGAAGATCAAGCGCGTCGTCACCGACGGCATCGCTCACGTCCACGCTTCTTTCAACAACACCATCGTCACGATCACCGACCGCCAGGGCAACGCGCTGTCGTGGGCGACCTCGGGCGGCGCGGGTTTCCGCGGTTCGCGCAAGTCGACCCCGTTCGCCGCGCAGGTCGCCGCCGAAAAGGCCGGCCGTGCCGCGCTGGACTACGGCGTGAAGTCGCTGGAAGTCCGCATCAAGGGCCCGGGTCCGGGTCGTGAGTCCGCCGTTCGTTCGCTGAACAACGTCGGTTACAAGATCATCAACATCATCGACGTGACGCCTATCCCGCACAACGGGTGCCGTCCGCCGAAGAAGCGCCGCGTCTGAGGAGCTGAAAGAACATGGCTCGTTATATTGGTCCCACCTGTAAGCTCGCCCGTCGCGAAGGCGCCGACCTGGGCTTGAAGTCGTCGGCCCGCGCCCTCGATTCCAAGTGCAAGCTGGAGCAGAAGCCCGGTCAGCACGGCCCGACCGCCCGCAAGGGCAAGCTGTCGGACTACGCCACCCAGCTGCGTGAAAAGCAGAAGGTCAAGCGTATCTACGGTCTGCTGGAGCGTCAGTTCCGCAACTACTACAAGAAGGCCTCGACCAAGAAGGGCAACACGGGTGAAAACCTGCTGCAGCTTCTCGAGACCCGCCTGGACAACGTCGTCTACCGCATGGGTTTTGCGGTGACGCGTCCGGCCGCCCGCCAGCTGGTTTCGCACCGCGGTGTCACGGTCAATGGCAAGTCGGTCAACCTGCCGTCGTACCAGGTCAAGGCTGGCGACGCGATCGCGCTCGCCGAGCGTGCCCAGAAGCAGCTCCGCGTGCAGGAATCCCTGACCGTGGCGCAGCAGATGGACCTCTCGCCGTCGTGGGTCGAAGTCGACAGCAAGAAGTTCTCTGGCGTGTTCAAGGCCGTTCCGGACCGTGCCGACCTGCCGGCCGACATCAACGAAGCGCTGATCGTCGAGCTGTACTCGAAGTAATCCCAGGAGACGCCAACACATGACGGTTACCGCAAACCAGGTGCTGCGCCCGCGCGGCCCTCAGATCGAGCGCCTTACGGGCAACCGTGCCAAGGTCGTCATCGAACCGCTGGAGCGTGGCTACGGCCATACGCTCGGCAATGCGCTGCGCCGCGTGCTGCTGTCGTCGATCCCGGGCTTCGCAATCACGGAAGTCGAGATCGATGGCGTGCTGCACGAGTACACCACGGTCGAAGGCCTGCAGGAAGACGTCCTTGAGGTTCTGCTGAACCTCAAGGACGTCGCGATCCGCATGCACACCGGCGAGTCGGCGACGCTGTCGCTGGCCAAGCAGGGTCCCGGCATTGTCACCGCCGGCGACATCAAGACCGACCACAACGTCGAGATCCTCAACACCGAGCACGTGATCGCGCACCTGACGAAGGACACCGCGCTCAACATGCGTCTGAAGATCGAACGCGGCTTCGGCTACCAGCCGGCTGCCGCGCGTCGTCGTCCGGATGAGGAAACCCGCGCCATCGGTCGCCTGATGCTGGATGCGAGCTTCTCGCCGGTCCGCCGCGTCGCCTATGCCGTGGAAGCGGCCCGCGTCGAGCAGCGCACCGACCTGGACAAGCTGGTCCTGGACATCGAGACCAACGGCACGATCGACGCCGAGGAAGCCGTCCGCACCGCGGCCGACATCCTCACCGACCAGCTGTCGGTGTTCGGCGACTTCACCCACCGCGATCGCGGTGCGGCGAAGCCGGCCACCAGCGGCATCGACCCGATCCTGCTGCGTCCGATCGACGACCTCGAGCTGACCGTGCGTTCGGCCAACTGCCTCAAGGCCGAGAGCATCTACTACGTCGGCGATCTGATCCAGAAGACCGAAGTGGAGCTGCTCAAGACGCCGAACCTCGGCAAGAAGTCGCTCACGGAAATCAAGGAAGTGCTCGCCCAGCGCGGTCTCTCCCTTGGCATGAAGCTCGAGAACTGGCCGCCGGCAGGCATCGCCTCCCACGGCATGATGGGCTAAGCATCGGCGCTTGCGCGGCACTGCCGCGCGTCGATGACAGCAACAACGTTTCAAGCGCTGCGCTTCAAGAGTGAAGCGCAGCGTGTTTCAACCGACGGAGCCTAAGCCCCGCGGTTCTCCGACCAGGGAGCGGTCGGTTCGGACCATCCGCAGTCCAAGTTCCAACGCCTGGATGGCGACAGCGAAATCCAACGTCCCAACATTCCACAGGAATCACCGTCATGCGCCACCAGAAAGCCGGCCGTAAGTTCAGCCGCACCAGTGCACACCGCGATGCCATGTTCACCAACATGGCGGCCTCGCTGATCAAGCACGGCCTCATCCGCACGACCCTGCCGAAGGCCAAGGAGCTGCGTCGCGTCGCCGAGCCGCTCATCACCCTCGCCAAGGTCGATGGCGTTGCCAACCGCCGCCTCGCCTTCTCGCGCCTGCGCGACAAGGAAGCCGTCGGCACGCTGTTCACCACCCTCGGCCCGCGCTACCAGTCGCGTCCGGGTGGCTACCTGCGCATCCTCAAGTGCGGTTTCCGCGCTGGCGACAACGCGCCGATGGCCTACGTCGAACTCGTCGATCGTCCGGAAGCCGCTGCGGAGTAATCCGTCGGCCGACTCGATGGCCTGCCATCGGGACGATCCAGCAAAGCCCCGGTTCTTCCGGGGCTTTTGCTTTCTGCGTCCAATGGCAGGGCGCTGCGACGAAACGTTCGCTCCACGCGCGCAACCGCGGCCAATGCCCATGCCACGGACAGGGTTGGGCGGTTAAGCTTTGTCGCCATGACGACCCAACTCCCGCGCGGCTCGTTCCGCCTCCAGTTCTTCCTCGGCTTCCTCGCCTGTGCCGGCCTGCTGGCGTATGCGATCTACTTGCAGCTGCATGACGGCCTGGAGCCCTGCAACCTGTGCATCTTCCAGCGTGTGGCGTTCGCGGCGCTGGGCGTGGTGTTCCTGATCGGTGCACTGCACGGACCGAAGCGGCCGGCGGGCCGGGTCGGTTACGGCACCGCCGCGCTGCTGGCTGCGCTGGCGGGCATCGCGGTCGCCGGTCGACATGTCTGGGTGCAGATGCAGCCGCAGGGCGCCGTCTCGTGCGGCGCGCCGCTGTCCTTCATGCGCGAGACGATGTCGACGTGGGATGTCGTGCGCAAGGTGATGACCGCCACCGGCAACTGCGGCGACATCGACTGGACCTTCTGGGGCCTGTCGATGCCGTGGTGGAGCCTCATCTGCTTCGTCGTGCTGGCGGCGTGGGCGGGCTATGCGGCCTTTCGCCGCCGCTGACTGCGTTACCCCAGTTATCCCGGACCCGTGAAAGGGTGGCCCGGCTCGGTTGCCGCTGTAACGGTTGCAGCGCGCCGTGCGAGCGCCCATAGTGGTTCGCCGCATTGCAGCATCGTGTCATGCCTACGTCCGACCGCACCCTCCGCGCCGTGAACCTGCCCGCTGACTGGTCGCCCCAGTCCTGGCGCAACCGCACTGCGATGCAGTTGCCGCAGTATCCCGACGCGCAGGCGCTGGAGACCGCGCTGGGCGAGCTCCGCTCGCTGCCGCCGCTGGTGACCTCGTGGGAGATCCTCTCGCTCAAGCAGCAGCTCGCCGACGCGCAGGAAGGCAAGCGCTTCCTGCTGCAGGGCGGTGATTGCGCGGAGAGCTTCGCCGGCTGCACCTCCGACGTCATCTCCAACCGGCTCAAGGTCCTGCTGCAGATGAGCCTGGTGCTCGTGCACGGCTTGCGCAAGCCGGTGGTGCGCGTGGGCCGCTTCGCCGGCCAGTACGCCAAGCCGCGTTCGACCGACACCGAAACGATCGGTGAGGTCACGTTGCCCAGTTACCGCGGCGACATGGTCAACGCGCCGGAGTTCACGCCCGAAGCGCGCACGCCCGATCCGCGTCGCATGATCAAGGCGCATGCGCGTTCGGCGATGACGATGAACTTCGTCCGCGCGCTGATCGACGGCGGCTTCGCCGACCTGCACCATCCCGAATACTGGAACCTGAGCTGGGTCGGCCATTCGCCGCTCGCCGACGAATACCGCCGCATGGTCAATGCCATCGGCGACGCCGTGCGGTTCATGGAAACGCTGTCGGGCAGCGAGGTCCACAACCTCAACCGCGTCGACTTCTACACCTCGCACGAAGCGCTGCTGCTGCCCTACGAGGAGTCGCTGACGCGCCAGGTGCCGCGCCATTGGGGCTGGTTCAACCTCAGCACGCACTACCCGTGGATCGGCATGCGCACCGCGCAGGTCGACGGCGCGCACGCCGAATACTTCCGCGGCATCCGCAATCCGATCGCGCTGAAGGTCGGTCCGTCGGTGACGCCCGACCAACTGCTGCGCATCATCGACCTGCTCAATCCGGAAGACGAGCCGGGCCGCCTGAGCTTCATCCACCGCATGGGCGCGACCGGCATCGCCGAGAAGCTGCCGCCGCTGCTGGAGGCGGTGCGCCGCGACGGCCGCCGCGTGCTGTGGGTGTGCGACCCGATGCACGGCAACACCGAGAGCACGAGCAACGGCTACAAGACGCGCCGCTTCCGCAACATCCGCAGCGAGCTGGAGGACGCGTTCGAACTGCACGCCGCCGCCGGCACGCGGCTGGGCGGTGTGCACCTGGAGCTGACGGGCGAGGACGTCACCGAATGCCTCGGCGGCGCGCGTGAGCTCACCGAGAGCGATCTGGCGCGCGCTTACAAGTCGACGGTCGATCCGCGCCTGAACTACGAGCAGGCACTGGAGATCGCGATGCTGATCGTGCGCAAGCAGGCGCAGATCGCGGCACCGGCCTGACCTGTAGGCTCATGCAAGCAAAAGGCCCGCTTCGGCGGGCCTTTTGCATTTTCAGCGGGGGCGACATACATCAGCCCTTGGTCGTTCCTAGCGGTGCCGTCGCCAGGAACTGCGGCGCCTTGCGCGCGCGCGTCTTCTGTTCGAATGCGAACGCCAGCTCGATCAGACGCGGTTCGCTCCACGCCGGGCCCATGAAGACGATGCCCATCGGCAGGCCGAAATAATCGCCCATCGGCACGGTGACGCTCGGCGTACCGGCGACGGCGGCGGCGCCGTAGCCTTCACCGAGGAAATGATCGCCGTTGACCGGGTCGATCAGCCACGCCGGCGCGGTGGCAGGCGCGACGATGGCATCGAGTGTGGAAGCCGTGAGCGCGGCCTGCAGGCCGTCGCTGCCGGCCAGTCGCTTGGCTTGGCTGCGCGCGTCGATGTACGCCATCTCGTCCAGCGTGCCCTTCGCCTGCGCGCGTTCGAACAGCTCCTGCGCGAAGAACGGCATCTCCGTCTTGGTGTTGCGGCGGTTGAATTCGATCAGCCCCTCCAGCGAATTCACCGGCGCGCCGCTGCGCGACAGATAGCCGTTGAGGCCGTGCTTGAACTCGTACAGCAGCACGTCCATCTCGGCGTCGTTCCATTGCCCGTCGGTGGGCAGTTCGACGTCGACGATCTCCGCGCCGGCCTGGCGCATGGCCTCCAGGCTGCGCTCGAGCGCGGCGTCGGCGGCGGGATGGAAACCCATCGCCTTGCGCAGCACGCCGATGCGGGCGCCGCGCAGGCCGTCGCGGTTGAGGCGCGCGTGGTAGTCGAAGATCGCCCGGCCGGTGCTTTCGGCCGTGGCGGAATCGGTGTCGTCGCGACCGACCATGGCCGACAGCAGGATTGCCGCGTCGGCGACACTGCGCGCCATCGGGCCGGGTGTGTCCTGGCTGTGCGAGATCGGGATGATGCCGCTGCGGCTCACCAGGCCGACCGTCGGCTTGATGCCCACCAACCCCGCGACCGAAGACGGGCAGACGATGCTGCCGTCGGTCTCCGTGCCGATTGCGGCGGCTGCGAGGTTGGCGGCCACGGCCGCGCCGCTGCCGGAGCTGGAACCGCAGGGCGAGCGGTCCAGCGCGTACGGGTTGCGCGTCTGCCCGCCGCGCGCGCTCCAGCCGGAGGTCGAACGCGAGGAACGGAAGTTCGCCCACTCGCTGAGGTTCGTCTTGCCCAGGATCACCGCGCCCGCATCGCGCAGTCGCGCGACGACGAAGGCGTCGGTGCGCGGATGGTGCGAGGCGAGGGCGAGCGAGCCGGCGGAGTTCGCCATCGGCGTCGCGTCGATGTTGTCCTTCAGCAGGATCGGCACGCCGTGCAGCGGGCCGCGCACGCGGCCGGCCTTGCGCTCGGCGTCGCGTGCATCGGCTTCCTTCAGCGCGGCCGGATTGACTTCGATCACCGCGTTGAGATGCGGGCCGGCGTCGTCGATCGCGGCGATGCGGTCCAGGTACGCCTGCGTCAGCGCGTGGCTGGTGAGCTCGCCACGTCCCATGCGGGCTTGAAGTTCGTCGATACCGACTTCGGCGAAGGCGAAGTTTCCATCCGGTGCGGGCGCGGCGGCCGGCTTGGCGGAAGTCGTCGCGGTCGGACCGGCTTTGGCCGTGCCGGGTACGTCGGCGCGGTTACAGGCGGGCAGGAGCGCGAGCAGCGTTGCCAGTGGCAACGTCTTGACGATCAAAGAGCGCATTGCGATTCCCCGGTCGCAGGTGGCTGACCCGAGGATACGCCATTCAGCTTGGCTGGCGGGGGCTCAGGGGCGCCGCTTACGGATGTCGCGTGCCAGCACTGCGACGACGATCAAATTGATCGCCAGGACGGCGACCGACATCCAGCCGGGGTGGCGGAACAGGGCGTACACGTCCAGCGGCAGGTAGATCGCGGCGCTGATGCAGCCCAGCCACGACGCCCAGACCTTGACGCGCCACAGGCCCCAGGCCTCGACGAAGCGCAGGATGCCGTAGGCGAAGATCAAACCCGCGGCCAGATGGACGCTGTCGGGATTGATGAGGTCGGAGAAGCGCGCCAGCGCGCCGGTCTGCGGATCCAACTGGAACCGCGTCATCAGTTCGTGCAGCCAGCGCAGCAGCGGGGCCGGGCCGAGCAGCTCCAGGCCGCTGGCGGCGGCGAAGGCCAGCAGGCCTTTGGCGGCCTCGAAGATCGCGATGGCATGCAGGCCCGGATGGGCCTGCGGCCGGGAGTCGTAGGTGGCGTCGGTCATGGCGTGATCAGACACGGCGCCACCGTTTTGGTTCAAGCCGCGCGGGAGGCGCGCTTGCGCTCGCTCTCGGTGAGCTGCTT
Source organism: Lysobacter sp. MMG2 (assembly GCF_016735495.2). Lineage (GTDB taxonomy): Bacteria > Pseudomonadota > Gammaproteobacteria > Xanthomonadales > Xanthomonadaceae > Lysobacter_J. The sequence continues at coordinate 939,597 of NZ_JAERQY020000001.1, read as the reverse complement.
CTTGCGCAGGCGGATTTCCTTGGGCGTGACTTCGACCAGCTCATCGTCCTCGATGAAGTCCAGCGCCTGCTCCAGCGAGTACTTGATCGCCGGCGTCAGCTTGATCGCGTCGTCCTTGCCCGAAGCGCGCATGTTGGTGAGCGGCTTGGTCTTGATCGCGTTGACGGTCAGGTCGTTGTCCTTGGAATGGATGCCGACCAGCTGGCCTTCGTACACGTTGTCGCCTTCGGCGGCGAACAGGCGGCCGCGCTCTTCCAGCGGGCCCAGCGCGTAGGCGGGCGTGGCGCCGGCGGCGTTGGCGATCATCACGCCGTTGAGGCGCTTGGCGATCGCGCCGGTTTCCTTCGGACCGTAATGGTCGAACACGTGGAACAGCAGGCCCGAACCCTGCGTCAGGGTGCGGAACTCGTTCTGGAAACCGATCAGGCCGCGCGCCGGAATCATGTAGTCCAGGCGCACGCGACCCTTGCCGTCGGGCTCCATGTTCTTCAGCTGGGCCTTGCGGATGCCCAGCTTTTCCATCACGCCGCCCTGGTGCTGCTCTTCGATGTCGACCACCAGCTGCTCGATCGGCTCCATGAGCTGGCCGTCGATTTCCTTGATGATCACTTCCGGACGCGACACGGCGAGTTCGAAGCCTTCGCGGCGCATGTTCTCGATCAGCACCGACAGGTGCAGTTCGCCGCGGCCCGACACCAGGAACTTGTCCGGATCGGAACCTTCCTCGACCTTCAGCGCCACGTTGTGCAGCGTCTCGCGCTCCAGGCGCTCGCGCAGCTGGCGGCTGGTGAGGAACTTGCCGCCGCTGTATTCCTTGTGGCCGGCGAACGGCGAGTTGTTCACCTGGAAGGTCATGCTGATCGTCGGCTCGTCCACGGTCAGCGCGGGCAGCGCTTCCGGCGCGTCGAGCGCGCAGACGGTGTCGGAGATCGACAGGTCGGTGACGCCCGCGATGGCGACGATGTCGCCGGCGCCGGCTTCCTCGGTCTCGATGCGCTCCAGGCCCATGAAGCCCAGCACCTGCACGATCTTGCCCTGGCGCTTCTTGCCTTCACGGTCGATCACGCTGACCGGCATGTTCTTCTTCACCTTGCCGCGCTGGATGCGGCCGATGCCGATCAGGCCGACGAAGCTGCTGTAGTCCAGCTGGCTGATGCGCATCTGGAACGGGCCATCCTCGTCCACCTGCGGCGGTGCGACGTGCTTCATGATCGCTTCGTACAGCGGGGTCATGTCGCCCGAACGCGCGGCGTCGTCCAGGCTGGCGTAGCCGTGCAGCGCCGAGGCGTAGACGATCGGGAAGTCGAGCTGCTCGTTGGTGGCGCCGAGCTTGTCGAACAGGTCGAACACCTGGTCGATGACCCAGTCCGGACGCGCGCCCGGGCGGTCGATCTTGTTGACCACGACGATCGGCTTGAAGCCCATCGCGAACGCCTTCTGCGTCACGAAGCGCGTCTGCGGCATCGGGCCGTCCATCGCGTCGACGAGGATCAGCACCGAGTCGACCATCGACAGCACGCGCTCGACCTCGCCGCCGAAGTCGGCGTGGCCCGGGGTGTCGACGATGTTGATGCGGTTGCCCTGCCAGGTGATCGCCGTGTTCTTGGCGAGGATCGTGATGCCACGTTCCTTTTCCTGGTCATTGCTGTCCATCGCGCGCTCGGCGAGCACGGTGCGCTCGGAAAGGGTGCCGGACTGCTTCAGGAGGCAGTCGACGAGGGTGGTCTTGCCGTGGTCGACGTGGGCGACGATGGCGATATTGCGCAGGCGTTCGATGGACATGCGGACAGGCCGGCAGACCGGCGCTCAGGCGAGGGGTAGCCGAATATTATACCTTGCAAACATGGCCGTTGCTTGTTCAGGCAGACGGCGCCGGGAGGCGCTCGCGGACCCTTGTGAAGCCCCGCCACCGCCGCCATCTGAACGGCGAGTTGCCCCTTTCTCCCACCAATTCCTTTCCCCGAACAACGTCCAGGAGACGCATTCATGAGCCTGATCGCCACTTTCGACACCGACCGCGGCCCCATCCGCGTGGAACTGGCCGCCGACAAGGCGCCGCTGACGGTCGCCAACTTCGTCAATCTGGCCCAGCGCGGCTTCTATGACGGGCTGAGCTTCCACCGCGTCATCAACGATTTCATGGTCCAGGGCGGCTGCCCGCTGGGCACCGGCACCGGCGGCCCGGGCTACCGTTTCGAAGATGAAACCCGCACCGGCCTGTCCCACGAGCGCGGCGTGCTGTCCATGGCCAACGCCGGCCCGGGCACCAACGGCAGCCAGTTCTTCATCACCCACGTCCCGTGCCCGTGGCTGGACGGCAAGCACACGGTGTTCGGCAAGGTGCTGGAAGGGCAGCAGATCGTGGACAGCGTGAAGCAGGGCGACACGATCAAGTCGGTGAAGATCGAAGGCGACACTGCCGCCGTGCTGGCCGCCAAGGCCGACCGCGTGGCCGAGTGGAACAAGACCCTGGATGCGAACGCGCGCCCGTAACCTGATCGATGTCATTCCCGCGAAGGCGGGAATCCAACTGTCCGTACCCGCAGCGCCTGCTGCCGGGCGTGACAAGTCGGACGCCTGGGTCCCCGCCTGCGCGGGGATGACGGCTTGAATACCCCGTCGAACTGAGGCGCCCGCTCCGGCTTGCCGGGGCGGGCGTTTTCGCATCCGGCGGGGCGGGGCGCCCGGGTCCGCGTGTTAACATCGCAAGGCTCGATGGCGGCCGTTTTCGCGGCTGCAGTTCCAGCCTCGAGCACACCCCACATCGACCCCAACGAGGTTCCCGCGATGCCCCAGCTTGCCCGGCGCATCGGTCGCGCCAAGCCCAGCGCGATCATGCAGGTTGCCGAGAAGGCCAAGCGGCTCAAGGCCGAAGGCCGCGACATCATCAGTTTCTCGATTGGTGTTCCCAACTTCCTCCCCGGCGAGCACGTCTACGCCGCCGCACGCGAAGCGCTGTCGAAAGACAGCGGCCAGTACGGCAGCAATCGCGGACCCGACGCGCTGCTCGACGCGTTCGTCGAACACATGGCGAAAATCGGTCTGACCGGCTACGGCCGCGTCAACTGCGCCACCGGCATCGGCGCCAAGCACGTCATCTACAACCTCGCCGAAGCGCTGCTCGACGAAGGCGACACCATCGTCTTCCCGACGCCGTACTGGACCAGCTACCTCGACATCGCCGAGATCGTCGGCGCGAAGATCGACCTGCTGCCGTGCCCGGCCGAACAGAACTACAAGCTCACGCCCGCGCAGCTCGACGTCGCGCTGGCCAAGAAGCCGCGCGTGTTCCTGTTCAACAACCCGTCCAACCCGACGGGCATGGTGTACACGAAGGAAGAAATCGACGCGCTGGCCGACGTCATCGTGAAGTATCCGGACACCTGGATCATCACCGACGACATCTACAACCGGATGGTGTTCGACGGCCTGGGCTACCACAACTTCGTGCACGCCCGCCCGGAGCTGAAGGACCGCGTGATCTTCCTCGACTCGCTGTCCAAGACCTACGGCATGCCGGGTTGGCGCGTGGGCTTCATGGCCGGTCCGGAAGTCGTCGCGCAGGCGCTGGTGACGATGAATTCCAACCACATCACCAACGTGCCGGAAGTCGTCTGCGCTGCGGCCATCGCCGCGTTCAACGGCCCGCAAGACGTGCCGACGCAGAAGTGCGCCGAGTTCCAGGCCAAACGCGACCAGGTGATGGACGTGATGAACGCCATCCCGGGCGTCGTCTGCCCGCGTCCGCAGGGCGCGTTCTACGTGTTCCCGGACATCAGCGTCGCCTTCGGCAAGACGCACACGCCAACGGGCACGAAGATCAACAACGACGTCGACTTCTGCAACGCACTGCTGGAAGCCAAGGGCGTGGCCTGCGTGCCGGGCTCGGCCTTCGGCGAGCCGCGCGCGCTGCGCATCAGCTACACCTGCCCGACGCCGCAGCTCGCACCGGGCCTGCAGCGTTTCCAGGAATTCTTCGCGGAACTGCAGTGATTCGGGATTCGAGATTCGGGATTCGCAAAAGCGGATCCCGAATCCTCCCGTAGCGCTGCCGCTGTTTCCGAATCACGAATCCCGAATCACGAATCCCGGAGTTTCACCATGAAGACCCCCGTCCGCGTTGCCGTCACCGGTGCTGCCGGCCAGATCGGTTACTCGCTGCTGTTCCGCATCGCTTCCGGCGAAATGCTCGGCAAGGACCAGCCCGTCATCCTGCAGATGCTCGAGCTGCCGATGGAGAAGGCCCAGGCCGCGCTCAAGGGCGTGATGATGGAGCTGGAAGACTGCGCGTTCCCGCTGCTCGTCGGCATGGTCGGCACCGATGACGCGGAAGTCGCGTTCAAGGACGCCGACATCGCCCTGCTGGTCGGCGCGCGTCCGCGCGGCCCGGGCATGGAGCGCAAGGACCTGCTGCTGGAAAACGCGAAGATCTTCACCGCCCAGGGCGCCGCGCTGAACAAGGTCGCCTCGCGCAATGTGAAGGTGCTCGTCGTCGGCAACCCGGCCAACACCAATGCCTACATCGCCATGAAGTCGGCGCCGGACCTGCCGGCGAAGAACTTCACCGCGATGCTGCGCCTGGACCACAACCGCGCGCTGTCGCAGCTGGCCAACAAGGCCGGCGTCGCCGTGGGCGATATCGAGAAGCTGGTCGTGTGGGGCAACCACAGCCCGACGATGTACCCCGACTACCGCTTCGCCACCGTGGGCGGCGCTTCGTTGAAGGACAAGATCAACGACGCCGACTGGAACGCGAACGAGTTCATCCCCAAGGTCGGCAAGCGCGGCGCGGCGATCATCGAAGCGCGCGGGCTGTCGTCGGCTGCTTCGGCTGCCAACGCCGCCATTGACCACGTGCGCGACTGGGTGCTGGGCAGCAACGGCAAGTGGGTGACGATGGGCATTCCGTCCGACGGCAGCTACGGCATTCCGAAGGACGTGATGTTCGGCTTCGCCGTGACCACGAAGGACGGCGAGTACACGATGGTGAAGGACCTGCCGGTCGACGACTTCAGCCAGAAGGCCATCGACAAGACGCTGGCCGAGCTGGAAGAAGAGCACGCCGGCGTTTCGCACCTGCTGTAATCCGCATCGCGCGACTGTTTCGGCAGTCGCGCGAGACGAAAAAGGGCGGCCAATGGCCGCCCTTTTTCGTTGATGCAGCTGTCGGCTGCTACATCGCTTCGTGCTTGCTGTCGTCATTCCGCGGGAATGACAGATTAAGAGCGTCGATAAGAGATCAGAATCAGAACTGCACCTGCGCCCGCAGTTCCACCTCGTCGGTCGCCGAATACGCCGCGCGCTTCTCATCCAGAACGTGCACGTAGTTCGCCTGGAACTTGAAGTGCGAAGTGAGATACCAGTTCGCGCCGAAGGTGATGTCGCGCTGGCGGCCGCCGGCGATGCCCGCGTCGTTCAGATCGAGGTGGCCGTAGCGCGCCAGCAATTCCACTGCACCGAAGCCCTTCGCGGGTTTCACATTGGCGACGTTCCCGCCGGAGTAAGGGCGCGATTCCCCCGTGAGCAGCCAGCTGCCGGTAACGTAGCCGCCCTGCGCGGTGAAATCGCGCAAGCCATCATCGCGCTGCGCGCTGCCAACCAGGTATTCGCCCTGCAGTGACCAGGGGCCGTCGATCCACAGGGCCTCCAGCCCCGCACGGTCGATGCGGTCCACATGCATCAGCTTGCCCGAATCGACCAGCCGCACATCAGTAAGGCCGGCTTGCGGACGTGCGCGGAAGCGCGCGCCCGGCGCCGTGTAGATGCCGCGCCCGTCAGTGTTGCCGTGCGGATTCTCCACCGACGCGGACACGCCCAGATGCAGCACGCGCGCGTCACCGTGAAGCGGCAGCCAGAACGCGCGCGCCGCCGCCGTCGTGCCGGGGTTGTCGCCCTGCAGGAGTACGCGGCGCTGAAAGCGTAATCAGGTCGCGCGAGCGACCACTCAACGCCCGTGCGTCGGCCTTCGAACACCGCCTGCGACGCGGCCGCGTTCTCCATCAGGCTGCCCGCGCGCGATGCCGAATTGCTCTCGAAACCGACAGGCGTCTTGAAATAGCCCGCGCGGATGCGGCCCATGTCCTGTCCGAACAACGCCTTGGTCTCCACGCGCAGTGCGACATCGAGCCAGGTGTTCGTTTCGAAGTCCATGCCGACAGTGGCGTCGTAAACGCCCTTCTTCTTCAGCGCGGCGCCGAACTCGCGACGGCGCATGCCATCGTCGTCGTGCAGCGTTGTCGTGGCCGTTCCATAGCCGCGATCGCCGGAGAAATCGTTGAGGTCGTAAGCGAAGTTGAGGGAAGCGGAAAGATCGGTGCCGTCGGCGAACGTGTGGTGCGTCGGCCAGGCGTCGAAGTCGCCGGCCGTCGCGTCGGTCGCACAAAGCAGCAGGCCGGCCAGTGCGGCGGCCAGGATCGATGGATTCATGGGAAGTCGGTCGTTCGGAAGAAGGAGGCGTGCGAAGTCGCGCACGGACGCGAAGGGGTCAGTCGCTTTCGACGCTGGAGGTCGCATTGAACGGTTCCGACGCAGGCGTCGGATTCGCCAGCTCGCGCTGCAAGCGGTGCGAGCAAGGCAAGCGGACGGGGCGCAACAATGCCGCCACGCGCCAGCCTCGACCGGCTGAAAATTGGACGTTGCGCGCATCGCGCCTTGCTGCATCGCGCCATGTCGTGCAGCGGGGCTCGGGAGCGTTCCTGCCAAATCAACCGCTTACGTGCGCAGGCGTGCCATCACGCAGCCTCTTCGACCATCGTCGTAACGAACGCTCACGTGTCACGGACTAGCCTCGACGGATCGTCGTTGGAAAGGCCCCGCCATGCGCTACGAAGACTTCTATCGCCGCTCGATCGAACAGCCCGAGGAGTTCTGGGGCGAGCAGGCTAGGGCGATCCACTGGCACAAGCCGCCGGAGCGGATCCTCGACTATTCCACTCCGCCATTCCGCAAGTGGTTCGTCGGCGGCGAAACCAACCTGTGCTTCAACGCCGTCGACCGCCATCTGCACGAACGCGGCGACCAGCTGGCACTCGTGGCGATCTCATCGGAAACCAAGGTCACGCGCGAGATCACGTACCGCGAGCTGCATCGCGAAGTGAACACCTTCGCCGCGGTGATCCGTTCGCTCGGCGTCGGCCGCGGCGATCGCGTGGTGATCTACATGCCGAACATGGCCGAGGCCGTGTTCGCGATGCTGGCCTGCGCGCGCATCGGTGCGGTGCATTCGGTGGTGTTCGGCGGTTTCGCCTCGCACAACCTGGCGCTGCGCATCGACGATGCGACACCGAAGCTGCTGATCTGCGCCGACGCCGGCATGCGCGGCGGCAAGGTGATTGCGTACAAGCCGCTGGTCGATGCCGCCTGCGCTGCGGCGAAATCGCCGCCTCCTAAGGTGCTCATCGTCGATCGCGGGCTCGATCCGCAACGTACGAACGTGGAAGGCCGCGACGCGGACTATGCCGCGCTCCACGCGCAGTACGACGGCGAGGAAGTCGACGTCGAATGGCTGGAATCCAACGAGCCCAGCTATCTGCTGTACACGTCGGGCACTACGGGCAAGCCAAAAGGCGTGCAACGCGATGTCGGCGGTTACGCGGTCGCGCTGGCGTTGTCGATGTGGTCGATCTACGACGTGCGCGCGGGGCAGGTGATGTTCTCCACGTCCGATGTCGGCTGGGCGGTGGGGCATTCGTACAACGTGTACGGGCCGCTGATCGCCGGCGCGACCTCGGTGTTGTACGAGGGCCTACCGACGAATCCCGACCCCGGCGTGTGGTGGCGCATCTGCGAGCAGTACGGCGTGCGCACGATGTTCTCCTCGCCCACCGGCATCCGTGTGTTGAAGAAACAGGATCCCGCGTTCCTGAAGAAGCACGACCTGTCGAAGCTGCAGTGGCTGTTCCTCGCCGGAGAACCGCTGGACGAACCCACCGCGCACTGGATCACCGACGGCATCGGCAAGACCATCATCGACAACTACTGGCAGACCGAAACCGGCTGGCCGGTGCTGTCGCTGATGCCGGGGTTGGACCTGAAACCGGTGAAGTTCGGTTCGCCCGGATTGCCCACGCCGGGCTACAAGCTGCGCGTGATCGACGACAACAGCGGCGAGGACGTGAAGGCCGGCGAGAAGGGTGTGCTGGTGATCGAGCCGCCGCTGCCGCCGGGCTGCCTGACGACGGTGTGGAACGACGACGCGCGATTCCTTTCCAGCTACTTCAGCCACTTCAAGCAGCTCGTCTACAGCTCGCTGGACTGGGCGATCCGCGACGAGGACGGCTACACCTTCATCCTCGGCCGCACCGACGATGTCATCAACGTCGCCGGTCACCGCCTGGGCACGCGCGAGATCGAGGAGTCGTGCTCCACGCATCCCAGTGTCGCCGAGGCCGCCGTCATCGGCGTGCACGACGAACTCAAGGGTCAGGTACCGGTCGTGTTCGCCACGCTCAAGCGTCCCGACGAATCGCCTGCCGATGCGGCCGCTGCGATGCAGCAGCGCGTGGTCGAACAACTCGGTGGCGTGGCGAAGCCGGCGCGCGTGTACGTGGTCAACGCGTTGCCGAAGACGCGCTCGGGCAAGCTGCTGCGGCGTTCGTTGCAGGCGCTGGCGGAGAGTCGCGATCCGGGTGATCTGTCCACGCTCGACGACCCCGGTGCGCTGGAGGAAGTGAAGCGCGCGCTGGAGCGGGGCCCCGATACAGGAGGCTGACACCGGACGTATTTCCCGTTCGTCCTGAGCGTAGCGGAGCGAAGTCGAAGGGCGGACGGGGCTGCGACCGACCGATGCTGCGCGCCTACGCTCAGGGCGAATGGTGAGGAGATACCGCTGCGGCGTGCTCTTCCACTCCGCCCGGTTGCACACCCGCATAGCGCGCACGCGGTCGTATGAGTCCACCGTGCGCCTGCTGCTCCAGCGCATGCGCCAGCCAGCCGGCGAGGCGCCCGGCGGCGAACATCACCAGCGCCGGCGTCGCCGGCAATGCATAGGCGTGGCAGATCGCGGCGAGCATGAAGTCGATGTTCGGGTGCTGACCGCTGATTTCCTCGGTGGCTTCGACCATCGCGTTGAGTGCATCCAGCTGCGCCGGATCCGGCGCCGCGTCGCGCAGGCGTTGCAGCAGTTCCGCCGCGCGTGGATCGCCGTCCGGGTACAGCGCATGGCGGAAGCCGGGCAGGTCGTCGCCGCGCTGCCATCGCGCTGCGATCGCATCGCGTGGCGAATCGGCCTGAGACGCTTCGGCGATCAATGCGTAGGCGCGTGCCGTGGCGCCGCCGTGGCGCGGCCCCGACAAGGCCGCCAATCCGCTGCACACCGTCGCGTGCAGATGCGCACCGGTCGAAGCGACCACGCGCGCGGCAAAGGCGGAGACGTTGAGTTCGTGGTCGGCGCACAGCACCAGTGCGGCGCGCACGAGGTCCTCGAATGCCGCATCGCCCGGCCGCCACGCGCGTGCCAGCACGCGATGCACGGGATCGGCCGACGGCGGTTGCGCGACCAGCAGCGCGGCGTTCTGACGCAGCAGCGTCGCCGCGACGCGATGCCGCACCTGCGGCGCCGAGTTGAACGAATGGCGCTCCTGCAGCGCCAGCAGCGGAATCGCCGCCATCGTGCGTTCCAGCGGCGGCAGACGTGCGTCGACGGCGATGCTCGCCACGGTGTCCGGCCAGCCCGGCACCGCCATCGCGAAGGGGTCGTCGCTGCCGCAGTCCCACAGGAGACGCGCGGTGTCCTCCAGGCTGGCACCGGCGCGCACCTGCGCGATCGCCGAACGGCCGCGGTAGTACGGCCCGTCCGGCCGGATCAGCGAGATCCGCGTCTCCAGCACGGGCAAACCGCGATCCAGGCTCTGCGCCGCCCCGCGCGCTGCGCCGCGACCGATGCGCTGGCGCTCCGCCAGCCGCTCCACGTCCTGGCGCAGGTACAGGCGGCTGCGGTGGTCGGGGCCGGGGCGCGATTCGAGCAGGCCGCGGCTGACGTAGGCGTACAGCGTGGCCCGGCTGATGCCGAGCAGACGGCAGGTGTCGCGGGCGGAGAGGAGGTCGTCCATGGCGATAGATTGCCAGACAGATTGATTGGAACGATCAAGATTGATCAACCAGTGGGATGGTGCCAGATTGGCACCCGTCGCAGACAGGAGTTCCCCCATGAGTTCCGCTTCCGCAGGCGCCCGTTTCCGCGCCGCCCTCGCCGCCGAAAAGCCCCTGCAGGTCATCGGTGCCATCAACGCCAACCACGCGCTGCTGGCCCAGCGCGCCGGCTACCGCGCGATCTACCTCTCCGGCGGCGGCGTCGCCGCCGGCTCGCTGGGCCTGCCGGACCTGGGCATCTCCGGGCTGGAGGACGTGCTGATCGACGTGCGCCGCATCACCGACGTATGCGACCTGCCGCTGCTGGTGGACATCGACACCGGCTTCGGGCCCAGCGCGTTCAACATCGAGCGCACGGTGAAGTCGCTGATCAAGGCCGGCGCCGCCGCATGTCACATCGAGGATCAGGTCGGGGCCAAGCGCTGCGGCCATCGTCCGGGCAAGGAGGTCGTGTCGCAGGGCGAGATGGTCGACCGCGTCAAGGCCGCCGCCGATGCGAAGACCGATCCGGACTTCTTCCTGATCGCCCGCACCGACGCCATCGCCGTGGATGGCGTGGACGCGGCGATCGAGCGCGCCATCGCCTGCGTGGAGGCCGGCGCCGACGGCATCTTCGCCGAGGCCGCCTACGACCTGCCCACCTACCAGCGTTTCGTCGACGCGGTGAAGGTGCCGGTGCTGGCCAACATCACCGAGTTCGGCAAGACGCCGTTGTTCACCCGCGACGAATTGGCCTCGGTGGGCGTGGCGATCCAGCTGTTCCCGCTGTCGGCGTTCCGCGCCATGAACAAGGCGGCAGAAAATGTCTACACCGCCATCCGTCGCGACGGCCACCAGAAGAACGTGGTGGACACCATGCAGACCCGCGAGGAACTGTACGATCGCATCGGCTACCACGCGTTCGAGGACAAGCTCGACGCGCTGTTCGCGAGCAAGAAGTAAGGCGCGATGAAAAGGTCGGCCGACGGAGCGTACAGGGCCTTCCCGTTGAGTCCCCCTGTCCCTATCTCCGCCGGCGCGTCCGGTCCGCCATTTCGACCGTGGCGGGCGCGATAGGTGCCCACCACGGTCGCCTGCGACACCTCGTCGCAGTCAGGCTTTGATCTGATCGAATCCCCTTTGCCACCCTGCAAAATTGACAACGTCGCACCCCGGTACGACCGGACAAGCACGAGGAGGAATACCCACATGACCGAGACCAACCAGGTCCTGCCCAAGGCCAAGAAATCCGTCGCCCTGAGCGGTACCGCCGCGGGCAACACCGCGCTGTGCACCGTCGGCCGCAGCGGCAACGACCTGCACTACCGCGGTTACGACATCCACGACCTGGCCACCGAGTCGACGTTCGAGGAAGTCGCGCACCTGCTCGTGCACGGCGCGCTGCCGACGACGTCGCAACTGAAGGCCTACAAGGCCAAGCTCAAGCGCCTGCGTGGCCTGCCGGCGATCGTGTCCGAAGCGCTGGAACTGGTGCCCGCCAACGCGCACCCGATGGACGTGCTGCGCACCGGTTGCTCGGTGCTGGGCACGGTGCTGCCGGAGCGCGAAGGCCATCCGGCCTCCGAAGCCCGCGACATCGCCGACAAGCTCATCGCCAGCTTCGGTTCGATGCTGCTGTACTGGTGGCACTTCACCCGCAACGGCCGCCGCATCGACGTCGAGACGGACGATGATTCCGTCGCCGCGCACTTCCTGCACCTGCTGCACGGCGAAGCGCCGAGCGCGCTGCATGCGCTGTCGCTGGACAAGTCGCTCATCCTTTACGCCGAACACGAGTTCAATGCGTCCACCTTCACCGCGCGCGTGATCGCCGGTACCGGCTCGGACCTGCATTCGTGCATCACCGGCGCCATCGGCGCGCTGCGCGGCCCCAAGCACGGCGGCGCGAACGAAGTGGCGATGGACATCATCAGCCGCTACGGCACCGCCGATGAGGCCGAGGCGGACATCCGTGCGCGCATGGAGAAGAAGGAAATCATCATCGGCTTCGGCCACCCGGTGTACACCATCGGCGATCCGCGCAATCCGATCATCAAGGAGATCTCGCGCAAGCTGTGCGCGGACGGCGGCAACCAGACGCTGTTCGACGTGTCCGAGCGCATCGAAAACCTGATGATGGACACCAAGAAGATGTTCCCGAACCTCGACTGGTACAGCGCATCGGCCTACCACATGATGGGCATCCCGACGCCGATGTTCACGCCGCTGTTCGTCATCGCGCGCACCACCGGCTGGAGCGCGCACGTGATCGAGCAGCGCGAGGACGGCAAGATCATCCGTCCGAGCGCGAACTACGTCGGGCCGGAAGATCGCGCGTACGTGCCGATCGAAAAGCGCTGATCGCATTCGACGTTTGCAAGACAGGAAGGGGCCGCGCGATGCGGCCCTTTTCTTTGGCGAGTACGAACTCAGGGGTGTAAATCCCTCTCCCCTTGCGGGAGAGGGACAGGCCGCCGAAGGCGGCCAGGGAAAGGGTAGGGCCGCTGCCGTACAGCACGCGCTACGCGCGTCCCCTCTTCCGCCCCTTTGGGGCACCTTCCCCCGCAAGGGGAGAAGGGAACAGCAACAGCACGCACGAAGTCCTTTGCGTTGCCGAAGGCGGCCATGAACACGGGCACGCGCGCGCCACGCCCGGCCGTGGCATAGTCGGCCGGCATTCGTGGCTAGTGGTTTGGGGGAAACCATGCGCGATGACGAAGTGCCGAACAAGACCGATGCCGGGCGCGACGAGATTCAGAGTCGCGCGCTGAAGCTGCCCAACGTGCTCCGCTCGATCCTGCTGATGGTGGATGGCCAACGCAATGTCGGCCAGCTGCGTGGCGTGATCGGCGGGCTCAAGGGGCCGGACGATGCATTGGCCCAGCTCGAAGCGATGGGGCTGATCGCCGTGCCGCAGAGCCTGGCCGCCGCTGCGGCCGCCACGATCCGCGAGGCCGCCCGTCCGGGGCCCGCAGCGATCGAGCCGGCTGCCGCCACGGCGTCCGCGCCGATCGCATCGGCCGTGGGCTACTCCGCGCTGTACACGCTGATGTCCGACACGGTGCGCGAGCACCTGGGCCTGCGGGGGTACTTCCTGCAGCTCAAGGTCGAACGCTGCAGCGACGTCGGCGACCTGCTGGCCCTGTTGCCGGATTTCCACACGGCGTTGGGCAAGGCCCGGGATGTGGGATTCGCGATGGAGATGGAGCGGCGTTTCCGCTCGCTCGCGGAAGCCTGAGGCCACCGCGGTGAGAACACGGAGGCGGCCGGACCGCCTCCGCGTCGCCGTGCGCCTTGCTTACGCCAGGCCTTCGATCTTCAGCGCCTTCTGCACGCCCGGGTCGGCTTCCATGCGCGCCTTGAAGGACGCCAGGTTGGCCAGTCCGGACAGGTCGATGCCCAGGCCGTCGGCCCAGCGCAGCGTGATGTAGAGGTAGGGGTCGGCGTAGCTGCGGAAACCGGCGATCCACTGCTTGCCGGCGAGCTGGCGGTCGGCCGACTCGAACAGCCCACGCACGCGCTTGCGCGCGGCGTCCCTCACGGCGTCGTGCTGGGCCTCGTCGGCGATGAAGGCGGCCGGTCCGAACAGCGGTTTGAAGGCCGGGTGGATATCGGAATTGACGAAGGCCAGCCAGCGGGCGGCTTCGCCGCGCTGGCGCGGGCTGCCGTCGCCGGCCAGGCCGGCCTCGGGGAAGGTGTCGGCGATGTAGCCCATGATCGCGGCGTTCTGGGTCAGCACGAAGTCGCCGTCGACGATCGCCGGCACCGCGCCGGACGGGTTGATCGCCAGGTAGGCCGGAGCCTTCATCGTCTCCTTGTCGAGGATCTCCAGCGCGAAGGGCTGGCCGGTCCACTGCAGGGCGATGTGGTCGGCGGTCGAGCACGCGCCGGGCTTGGTGTAGAGCTTCATGCGGGGATCCCTCGAAAGTGCGGCAATCCCGAACTATGGACGATGGCCCGTCCCCGCCTCAATGCGACGGTGTGAAACGGACTATTGCCTTGGGCGCACTGGCCGGGGACGCATTTACCGTTGCGACCAGGCGGTGTTTTCCACGGAACCGTTCGCCCTGAGCGTAGCCGCGGAGCGGCGAAGTCGAAGGGCGGGGAAGTCCGATGTGTTTCCGGCCCATCCACCCTTCGACTTCGGCCTGCGGCCTACGCTCAGGGCGAACGGGGTATGGATGCCTGTCATGCACAGCCCCTTCCCTTGCGCGAGAGGGACAGGCCGCCGCAGGCGACCCGAAAAAGCGCAGCGCTTACGAGCGCTTCGGCTTCAACGACTGCACCTTATAGAAGGTGTGATCGCCGATCGTCGCCACCTGATACGCCGTGCGCCACGACGGGCTGGCGATCGCATGCGCGGCAAAGTGGCTCGCGCCCGGGACGATCTCCTTGCGCTGGCCGGGCGGCAGGGCCCAGTTGCGCTCGGCGTCGAGGGCGATGGTGACGGCCTCCGCCCACGCCTCGGTGTTGCTCAGGCGCGTGGCAGGCGAGACCAGGGTCGGCGCGAACTGCTTGCGCGCGGTCACCACGTCGCAGACGGTGTTGCCCCACAGCCCGCTGTCACGGCGGCGCAGGGCGACCTCGGCGACCGCCTTCTGGCCGCGGACCGACTGGTCGCGCGCTTCCAGGTAGACGGTGGTGCTCAGGCACAGCGAATCGGCGGTTTGCGGCGGAAGCACAGAGGCCAGCCACAGGATCCAAGCCAGTTTCATCTAATCGGACTCCTTGCTCCGTTGCGCCGATCCGCTTCGAGGTCCGCTTCCTATGAGGAGGACGGCAACCACGGCACGAACCGGCATGGCGTACTGGGGAGGGCAGCGCACTCTACGGCGCGCTTTTGCCCATTCACCAAAGCCGCGCGGAAGATCGGGTGCGCGGGCGGTGAGGGTCGCCGCCCAAGCGGGGCGGCTGAAAAAGTTGGCGCACGGTAGCTTTGCGAATCTAAACGCTACGTGAATACAGGGGACTTGACCGGGGCCTGTCGATCCGGCTGGAAAATCCGACCGGACAGCGCAACTGATTGTTGCGAAAGGATATTTGTCCGGACTGTCGATGCCCGGAAATCCCAACGGCCTGTTCAGCTTCGGAGCGAACCGGTGACCGCGCCGCTGTTTCGACGATGCGGTTTCGTACGTTTGGCAGCCTTGCAGGCCCCGCCCTGCAAGGCTTGCGCAGTTCGGTCAAAGGGCGGCTGCGAGGCGGCTGCCCTGGTTGATCGCGCGCTTGGCATCGAGCTCCGCGGCCACGTCCGCACCGCCGATCACGTGCACCGGAGTGCCTTGCGCCGCCAGCTCATCGGCCAGCGGTTTGAAGGGTTCCTGGCCGGCGCAGATCACCACGTGATCGACCGCCAGCACCTGATCGCTGCCGTCCACGCGCACGTGCAGGCCCTCGTCGTCCACGCCCAGGTATTCCACGCCGCCGAGCATCCGCACCTTCTTGGCCTTCAGCGTGGCGCGGTGGATCCAGCCCGTGGTCTTGCCCAGGCGGGCGCCCGGGCGACCGGGGCTGCGCTGCAGCAGCCAGACCTCGCGCGCGGGCGCCTCGGGCTCCGGCGCGGCCAGGCCGCCGCGGTTGCCGTCGTAGCCCAGGTCCACGCCCCATTCGGCGCGCCAGCGCGCGGGGTCGAGCGCGGCGCTGGGGCCATGTTCGACCAGGAACTCCGCCACGTCGAAGCCGATGCCGCCGGCGCCGATGATCGCCACCTTGCGCCCCGGCACGACGCGCCCGGTGAGCACGTCAATGTAGGAGACGACCTTGGGATGGTCGGCACCCGGGAAATCCACCTCGCGTGGGCGAATGCCCGTGGACAGCACGACCGCGTCGAAGCCGGCCAGCGTGGCGGCCTCGGCGTAGGTGCCCAGGCGGACCTCCACGCCCGTCTGCTCCAGCCGGCGGCCGAAGTAGCGCAGGGTCTCGTGGAACTCCTCCTTGCCGGGGATGCGCTTGGCCAGATTGAACTGGCCGCCGATCTCGCCCGAGGCCTCGAACAGCGTCACGCGATGCCCGCGCTCGGCCGCCACGGCCGCCGTCGCCATGCCCGCCGGGCCGGCGCCGACGACCGCGATGCGCTTCGGATTCGCGGTCGGCGTGTAGTTCAGTTCGGTCTCCGCGCAGGCGCGCGGATTGACCAGGCAGCTGGCGGTCTTGTTCTGGAACACGTGGTCCAGGCAGGCCTGGTTGCACGCGATGCACGTATTGATATCGAGCGCGCGCTGCTCGCGCGCCTTGTTCACCCACTGCGCGTCGGCCAGCAGCGGCCGCGCCATCGACACCATGTCCGCCTCGCCGCGCGCGAGGATGCCCTCGGCGACGTCGGGCATGTTGATGCGGTTGGTCGTCACCAGCGGCACGCGCACGTGCGGTTTCAGCCGCGCGGTGATGCCGGTGAAGGCCGCGCGTGGCACCGAAGTGGCGATGGTCGGGATACGCGCCTCGTGCCAGCCGATGCCGGTGTTGATGAGCGTCGCGCCGGCGGCTTCGATCGCCTTGGCCTGCTGCACGACCTCGTCCCAGGCCAGGCCGTCGTCGACCAGGTCCAGCATCGACAAGCGGTAGACGATGATGAAATCCGGCCCGCAGGCCTCGCGGATGCGGCGCACGATCTCCACCGCGAAGCGCATGCGCTTGCCGGCGTCGCCGCCCCAGGCATCACTTCGCTTGTTGGTGCGCGGCGCGGTGAACTGGTTGAGCAGGTAGCCCTCCGAGCCCATGACCTCGACGCCGTCGTAGCCGGCCTCGCGCGCCATCGTCGCGCTGCGCACGAAGGCGCGGATCTGCCGCTCGACGCCGCCGGCCGACAGGGCGCGCGGCGTGAAGGGGTTGATCGGCGCCTTCAACTTGCTCGGCGCCACCTGCAGCGGGCTGTAGCCGTAGCGGCCGGCGTGCAGGATCTGCAGGCAGATGCGCCCGCCGTGCGCGTGCACCGCGCCGGTCACCTGGCGATGCCGGCTCACCTCCCACGGAAAGCGCATCGTCCCGCCGAAGGGCTTGAGCCAGCCGGCGAGGTTGGGCGAGAAGCCGCCGGTGACGATCAAGCCGACGCCACCGGCCGCGCGTTCGGCGAAGTAGGCGGCGAGCTTGGGGAAATCCGCGGCCTTGTCCTCCAGCCCTGTGTGCATCGACCCCATCAGCACGCGGTTGGGCAGGGTGCAGAAGCCCAGGTCCAGCGGCGCGAACAGGTGCGGGTAGAGCGAGTGCGGCGACTGGACCGAAATCGGCTCCGGGGCCGGGCTCAACGGGCTGGCGATCGTCATGATGAATACGCTGGCGTACGGAAGCCGGCACGATGACGGGAAAGCCGGCGGCGTTCAAGCGCGTTCGTCGGGTCGGGTGCCCGAAGTTGATTGGAGGCCGCCGGAAGCACGAAGCCTCTCGGCCGTCATCTCCCTCCCCTGCAAGCAGGGGGAGGGGCAGAGGCAGGGCAGTCGGCCTATTTCACCCCTCCGGCATCGGCAGGCACTCCATCACCTCCACCGCATCGCCCGGGAAGATCGTGAAGTGCGGGTGGCCTTCGAACATACGCGCCGCGGCCTCGTGTGAGTCCGCCTCGACCACCGTCCAGGCGGCCAGCTCGTTGCGCACGTCGCCCACGCCCTTGGCGCTGATCCGCTTGGTCTTCCCCAACGGGCTGCCGTTGTCGACGATGGCCTTCTGGTGCTTGCCGACCCACTGGCCCCAGGCCTCCATGCCGGCCTTCTCGCGGCGGCTGCGCTCGTCCTCGGACAGGGCCTTCCAGGCGTCCATCGACGCCTGCGAACCCAGGAACACGGCGAGGAATCGTTTCATCAGGTCACTCCTTCGTTGATGAGGGGACGGCAGGTCGTCGGCCCTCCTGCATACGACGAACGGCGCGGGAATGAATCGACAGCAGCAGGCTTTGCGACCGGCGGCGGGTGGGCGGGAGTGATGGAACGGGAAACGTGACACAGCCCGTAGCCCGGGTAAGCGAAGCGCACCCGGGACGTTCGATCCGACGCCCAGACCGATCCGACGCCCCCCCAACCCCGGATGCGGCTGCGCCTTACCCGGGCTACGCCGCAGCCTAGCCCTCGATGGCATGCCTCACTCTCAAATCCGCCCGCCGCGCAAGAGTTGTCTCGCGCCCGCCCCTCACCCACCATGGCTCACCCGTAGTTTCCGGTCCTCCATGGACGACGTTTCCGCACCCCTGCAGGACTATCTGCGCGACGGCATCGTCGCGGCCGATCTGCCCGACCTGCACCCGCTGCTTTCCGCCCGCGACCTCCTGCGCGCCTTCTCGACCCTGTTCCACGGCGGCGAGGAGAGCGTGATGGTGCGCCTGCTGGTGCTGCGTGCCATCGGCGAGCGCGGCGCCGCGCCGGACTGGACCCCGCAGGAACTGCGCGATCACTTCGCCTACCTGGATCCGGTGAAGTTCGACACCGTGCTGGGCCGCCTGCGCGACAACGACCTGCTGCGCTGGGACAACGACACCCAGCGTTACCGCATCAGTCCGGTTGGCCGCCAGGCGCTGTCGTCCATCGGCCTGCTGCTGCAGTTCAACCGCGAAGGCGACGAGCTGGCCTACGTCACCGCGCAGCTTGCCGCCGGCCAGTCGGTCGGCAAGGTGCGCGGCGACGACCTGCAGCACCTGCTGTCGCGCCTCAACGAATACCGCGAGGACTTCGATCAGGCCGTGCTCAGCGGTTCCGAACACCGCATCCAGCGCGCCGCCGGCACCTTGCAGCAGGTGTGGCAGTGGGTGGAGAAGGGCACGGCGATCGTCAAGGAAATCGCCGCCGACGAAGAACTCGACGCGGCCACGCACCGCGTCGCCCAGCAGATCGGCCGCGCGCAGAGCGCGATGCTGCGGCAGGCCTCGGTGTTCCAGCGTGCGCTGAACCAGCTCGACCGCCACCGCGTGCACATCGGCGCCAGCGGCCTGTCGTCCACCGATGTGAACCGCTACCTGCGCGGCATGGACGCCGACGCGCTCGCCGCGCTGTCGCACGACGCGCTCGCGCACGTGGTCGCGCCGGCCTTCGTGCTGGCGCCCATCGCGCTGGACATCGCCGAGTACGAACTGGTCGAACGCGAGCGCGAAGCGCAGGAAGACGCGTCGCTGCCCCCGGCGCAGAGCGCACCGCACGACACGCAGGCGCCGGTCGCCGAGAACGACTACGCGCACGCCGAGCAGTGGCTGTCGCAGCTGGCATCGCTGGATGCGGACGTCGACACCACGCTGTCGGACTGGGTGCCGCAGGACGGTTTCGCGGTGAGTGCGTACCGATTGTCGCTGCTCGGCCTGATCGGCGACCCCGGCGCGGAGAACCGCAACGGCGTCAGCGCCTCCATCGCGCAACTGCCGCTGCGCTGGAAAGTGGGGACGCAGTTCGAGGACGTGGGGCGCGCGGGCGTGGCGTACATGAGCCGGGCGTGGTTGGTGGGGCAGGGCGATGCAATGGTCGAATCCGGAGCGCGCGATGTATCCGATGGCGACGAATGGCCCCTCCACGGCGACGCCACCACAGCCGATGACGCTGCCGCTCTCCCATCGTCATCCCCGCGAAAGCGGGGATCCAGCGACTTGAAACCCACAAGCGCACAGGGAACAGCCAAGGCACTGGAGAGTGCCGCCGTGCGGCGGACCGAAAGACCCCGCCTTCGCGGGAATGACGAGCAAGAACAAAAGCCGAAGCGGCAGAAGCCCGCGACCTCCGCCGCAACTACCCCGGAACCCCAATGAGCGACCCCACCGCCACCCTGATCGCCCGACTGCTCGCCGAACGCTGGCTGCCGCGCGACGACCACGCGGTGCGCCAGGTCCTGGTCGACGCGGAACTTCGCGACGAACTCGACCGTCGCCTCGCCGCCGCCGGCATGCGCCTGCTCGAACATCCCTACGCTGCATACGTCGCCGTGGGCGTGGCGCGCGCGCAGGAGAACGAAGTCTTCGGAAGCGCACGCGCCTGGGCCGCGAGCAACCTGCAACTGGACCGCGACGCGCTCGCGTTGCTGGTCGTGCTGTGGTCGCTGCTGGTGCTGCCCAAACGCCAGCGCCAGATCGCACGGCAGGAAAGCGATCGCCAGCAGGACCAGGAGCAGATGTTCGCCGAACTCAAGCCGGTGCCCATCGGCCAGGACATGGTCGAGCCCATCAACGAACGCACGCTCGTCGCCGACTTCGGCGACAAGCTCGGCGGCAAGTTCCGCATCAATCTTTCGCTGGGCGCGTTGCAGCGCCACGGCTTTATCGTGCGTCGCAAGGAGCGCATCGCCGAAGGCCCGCTGCTCGACCTGGCCTTCGACTACGAACGCATCGCCAGCCGCGTGATGGACGGCGCGCTGAGTTACGTCGTCGAACAGGCGCGCGCGACGCAGGCCGCCAATGCCGACAGCATCGAGGACGACGACGTGCTCGACACCACCGACGAATCACTGGAGGCGCAGGCCGATGTTTGAGTTCCGCAGCCTCGAAGTCGTGCACTGGGATTACTGGCAGCGCTTCCAGCTGCCGCTGGATGCCTCCGTCATCACCGTCGTCGGCCCGAACGGTTCGGGCAAGACCACGCTGCTCGATGCGCTGCGCACGCTGCTGGCCATCGAGGACCGCGACACCGCGCGCGACTACAAGACCTACCTGCGCCACAACGGCAAGGGCCAGGCCTGGCTGCGCGCCGTCGTCAGCAACCGCCCCGACCGCCGCGGCGGCCGTCCGTTCTTCCCGATCAAGGACGAGGCCGTGACGCTGGCCTGTCGCATCCGCAAGCGTGGCGGCGACTGGTCGCGCGATTACCAGATCGTCGCCGGCGACGTGCCGGTCGAACAGCTCGATCAGGGCGGCGAATGGCTCGGCGTGCGCGACTACCGCGTGCGCCTGGCCGGCGCGGGCCTGACGCGCGCGATCTGCCGCGTGCTCACGCTGGAACAGGGTGCGACCGACAAGCTCTGCCAGCTGTCGCCGCGCGAGCTGCTGCAACTGGTGTTCGACGTGTTCGAAGACAAGGCCGTGCTGGACGATTACCAGCGCGCCAAGAACGAACAGCTCGACGTCGAGAAGGAAATCGAACAGCTGCGCCACGGCCTGGGCGAGCTGCATTTCAAGCTCGAATCGGCGCGCGTGGACGTGCGTTCGTTCGAGGAAGGGCAGGCGCTGCACAACCAGCGCCAGCGCCTGCAGGCCGAGATCGCACCGAAGATCGAACTGGCCGACCTGCGCGCCACGCTGGAAGGCGCGCGCCCGCGCCTGACCGGCCTGCGCCGCGCGCTGCGCGAACGCGAACGCGTGCATGCCCAGCTGCGCACGCGCGAGTCCGGTGCGACCGGACAGCGCGACGAGTTGCGTGCCGCCATCGAGCGCGCCCGCGCCGACGTGCGTGCATGCGAGGCCGAATTCACCACCGCGCGCGACCACGCGCGCGACGCCGAAGTGCTCGTGCGGCGTCGCGACGAACTGGCGCGCGTGCAGGCCCAGCGCGGCGTCGTCGACGTCGAAGCGCTGAGCCGCAGCATCGAGGAAGGCCGCCGTCGCCAGGCGGAACTCAAGCTGGAAGGCGAGCGCGACCGCAAGCGCACGGGCGAGATCGCCGCGCAGGTCGCCGCGCTCAGCGGCGGCGGTCGCATCGTCGAACCGTTCGAACGCGACTTCCGTAACGCGCTGGACGAGGCGGGCATCGAGCACCGCGTGCTCACCGAGCTGGTCGACATCGTCGATCCGAAGTGGTCGGTGGCGGTGGAAGCCGTGCTCGCGCCGTACCGTCACCTGATCGTGCTGGAAAACCCGCGCGATGAAGCCGCCGCGTGGAAGCTCGGCGAACGCATGCAGTACCGCCATTTCGTCGTCGGCGCGCGGGCGCCCGTGGAGAAGGCGACCAAGGGCTCGCTGCTGGAGATCGTGAAGTTCTCCAGCGAGCCGCCGGCGTGGCTGCCCAAGCAACTGGACAAGGTCCAGCGCGTGGAGGACATCGACGACGGCCGCCGACTGCCGAAGGGGCAGGACTGGATCACGCGCAAGGGCTATCTGCGCGAGCACCGCGGCGGTCGCCACATCGGCGGCGGTGCACCGCACTTCGGCAGCGGCGCACGCCAGGTGAGGCTGGAGGAACTGCGCGCCGAGCAGATCGAAATCCAGCAGCGCGCACACGCACGCGAAGACGAACTGAGCGAGCTGGGCAAGCGTGTGGATGCCGAGCAGTCGCGCCTGCTCGGGCTCGACGCGGGACAGGAGCTGGTGACGCGCGCGGCCGAATTCGCCGACGCCGCCGAGCGCATGCCGGCGATGGCCGAGGCCGCGCAGCAGGCGGGCCTTGCGCTGGCCGAAGCGCGTTCGCGACTGGACGGACTGGAGGCCGAAGACAAGGCCGAAGGCATCGCCGGCGCCACGCGCGCGGGCGAGATCCGTTCGCTCGACAACGAACTGCGCGAGCGCGGCCAGCAGATCGCGCAGGAGCGCTCTCAGCTGGTGCAACGCATCGTCGACTTCCGCAGGAAGCGCGCGCTGATGCCGGTGGCGTGGCGTTCGATCGAGTCGCTGCGACAGGCGCGCGAGGAATACGAAAGCGCCGGCGCGGTGCGTCGCGAGATCGAACGCATCGACGAACGCCTGCAACGCGGCGGTTACATCGTGGATGCGGCCTGCATCGCGATGCGCGACAAGTTTGCCGCCGACCACGACGGACTCGAATCGGCCATTGGCAAGCGCGAGGCGCATCTGCATCGCGCCCGCCGCATCACCGAAGAAGCGCGCGGTGCGTACATGAACGTGCTGCGCGCGACCGTGCGTCGCTACAAGAAGAACCTGGCGTCGCTGGGCGAACTGGCGGGCATCGGTGTCGACGTTGAAATGCCGGAGCTGGTGAACGAGGACGTCGCACTCGCGCAGGCGGGATTGACGGTGAAGTTCGATTTCGACCGCAAGGGCTGGATCGGCCTGGACGACGGCGAGGCTTCGGGCGGCCAGCAGGTCATGAAGTCGCTGCTGCTGCTCGTCGGCCTGCTGCGCGACGAGGATCAGCCGGGCGGCTTCGTCTTCATCGACGAACCGTTCGCGCATCTGGACGTGTTCAACATCGAGAAGGTCGGCCGCTTCCTGCGTTCGACCGATGCGCAGTACATCCTGACCACGCCGATCACGCACAACCTCAACGTGTTCGAGCCGTCCGACCTGGTGCTGGCCACGAGCAAGCGCCGTGGCGGCAATGCGTGGGCGGAGCCGGTGGCGGTGCTCAAGCGCGATCGTCGTGCCGACGCGGAAGCGGCGTAAGACGCACGCGATGAACACCGGCCGCCAGCAGATCCAGCACACCACGTACCGCAATCTCGCGGTCGTGGTGAAGCGATGGCCGGGCGCGCCGGCGGATTTCTTCAGTGCCGAAGCGGCAGGGCTGGCGACATTGGCCGGTGCGGGCGCGATGCGTGTCCCGCGCGTGCTCGCGCTGGAACCCGAACGCCTGGTGCTGGAGGACCTCGGCGACGGCGTGCAGAAGGACGGCTTCTGGACGAAGGCCGGCGAAGGCCTGGCCGCGCAGCATGCGATCGGCAACGCGCGGTTCGGCTTCAAGCGCGACGGTTACTGCGGGCCGACGCCGCAGTCGAATGCGTGGGCGGACGACGGTTGGCGCTTCTTCGCG
This sequence comes from Lysobacter sp. MMG2, assembly GCF_016735495.2. Lineage (GTDB taxonomy): Bacteria > Pseudomonadota > Gammaproteobacteria > Xanthomonadales > Xanthomonadaceae > Lysobacter_J. The sequence continues at coordinate 915,934 of NZ_JAERQY020000001.1, read as the reverse complement.
CAGCATCGTCTATTGCCGCAGGCGCGACGCGCGTTCGATGCAGGGCATCTCGCGGCCGACGACGTGGATGCGGTCGACGCGCTGTGCGCGCGCCTGCACAAGCTGATCCCGCCGCAACCGGCGGTGCTGCTGCATGGCGATTTGTGGCTGGGCAACCTGCATTGCTGTGGGGATGGCGCACCCGCGCTGATCGATGCCGGCGCCGTGCATTTCGGCTGGGCGGAATCGGAGCTGGCGATGCTCACGCTGTTCGGCGCACCGCCGGAGGCGTTCTGGCGTGCCTACGAGGGCATCGCCAAGCCCGCGCCGGACTGGCGCGAGCGCGCGCCGGTTTACAACCTGTACCACCTGCTCAACCACCTCAATCTGTTCGGTGGCAGTTATCTGGGTGGCGTGCGTGAGGTGTTGGCGCGGTTTGTGTGACCCGCCCGGGTGCGCTGCGCTTGCCCAGGCTACGCCGTTTCCCCTCCGTTACCGTCATTCCGACGAAGGCCGGAATCCAGGCCGTCATGCCTCCCGCCCCCTCTCGTCATTCCAGCGAAAGCTGGAATCCATTTGGCTGTTCGCGAGGCACGTGGGCGCTGCGAAGGTCGAGATCAAGATGGATCCCGGCTTTCGCCGGGATGACGGAATTGGGAGACGGCAGGAATTCCCCGCGTCAGGTTGCAGTTGGCGTGCTGCACGCCGGCTGCGCAAGCGCCACTCACCAGCCCGCCAACACCAGCTTCCCGATCGTCGTCCCCGACTCCAGGCGGCGATGCGCCTCGCGCAGATTCTGCGCGTTGATCGGCGACAGCGTGTCGTGATGCGTGCCGCGCAGCTCGCCGGAATCGATCAGCTGGGCGACGCGATCGAGGATGCGGCCCTGTTCGTCCATGTCCGCCGTCTGGAAACGCGGGCGGCCGAACATCATTTCCCAGTGGATGCCGATGCACTTGAACTTGTACGGGTCGCCCAGGCGCACGGGTTCTTTCGGCTCGACGACGAGGCCGACATGGCCCTGCGGCGCGAGCACTTCGCCCAGCTGCTCCCAGTAGCCGCTGGTGTCGTACAGGTTCAGCGCGGCATCGACCGTATCGAATCCGAGCGCCGACAGCTGCGGCGCGAGCGGCTGGCGGTGGTCGATGACGTGGTGCGCGCCCATCTCCTTCACCCACGCGATGGTGTCCTCGCGCGAAGCGGTGGCGATGACGGTGAAGCCGGCGCGGCGTGCAAGCTGGATCGCGATCGAACCCACGCCGCCGGCGCCGGCGATGATCAACAGCGTCTTGCCTTTGCCGCCGTTCTCGCTGTCGTAAGGCATGCGCTGGAACAGCAGCTCCCACGCGGTGAGCGCGGTGAGCGGCAGCGCGGCGGCCTGCGCCTGGTCCAACGACGACGGCGGACGACCGACGATGCGCGCATCCACGAGCTGCAATTGCGCATTGCTGCCGGGACGGGTGATATCGCCGGCGTAATACACGCGATCGCCGGGCTTGAAAGCCGTGACCTTGTCGCCGACGGCTTCGACGATGCCCGCGGCGTCGTAGCCGAGCACCTTCGGCTGCGCTTCGACCTGCGGTTTGGGCGAGCGTACTTTCGTGTCGACGGGATTGACCGAGACGGCTTCGACACGCACTAGCAGGTCGTGACCGGTGGGCTTGGGCGGGTCGGGCAGTTCGATATCGACCAGTGACTGCGCGTCGTCGATGGGGAGGTAGCGGGTGAGGGCGATGGCTTTCATTCTGGAACTCCGGCATTTCCTTCTCCCCTTGCGGGAGAAGGTGCCCTGAAGGGGCGGAAGAGGGGGCGCGCGAAGCGCGTGCCATTACAGCGGCCACACCCCTCTCCCTGGCTCGCTTCGCGAACCTGTCCCTCTCCCGCAAGGGGAGAGGGGCGATCGCCTGGAGGGGAGGGGCGAAGGGAGCGGTGGCCGAACTAACTCACACCGGCGACGGATTCCGCTCCGAGAACCCCGCCTGATGCCAGTACGGATACACCGCCGTGCGCGCGCTGGCTTCGTCCAGCAGCGCGACCTGTTCCGGTGTGAGGTTCCAGCCGACCGCGCCGAGGTTCTGCTTCAGTTGCTCTTCGTTGCGCGCACCGATCACCACGGTCGACACCGTGGGTCGCTGCAGCAGCCAGTTCAGCGCGATCTGCGCAATGGTCTTGCCGGTCTGCTCGGCAACCTTGTCGAGTGCATCGACCACGCGATACAGATGTTCCTCGTCCACCGGCGGGCCGTAGTCGGCGCTGGCGTGCAGGCGGCTCACTTCCGGACGCGGCTGGCCGCGGCGGATCTTGCCGGTGAGGCGCCCCCAGCCCAGCGGGCTCCAAACCACCGCGCCGACGCCCTGGTCGATGCCCAGCGGCATCAGTTCCCACTCGTAATCGCGGCCGATCAGCGAGTAGTACGCCTGATTGGCGACGTAGCGCGTCCAGCCGTGGCGATCGGCGGCGGCGAGCGATTTCATCAGGTGCCAGCCGGAGAAGTTCGACACGCCCAGGTAGCGGATCTTGCCCGCGCGCACGAGGTCGTCGAGCGTGCGCAGCGTTTCCTCCACCGGCGTCTTCGCATCGAAGCCGTGCAGCTGGAACAGGTCGATGTAATCCGTGCCCAGGCGCTTGAGCTGCGCGTCCACGGTGCGCAGCAGGTGGAAGCGCGAGGAGCCCACCGCGTTGGGATCGTTCTCGTCGAAGCGGAACGTGGCCTTGGTCGAGATCAGCACCTTGTCGCGCCGGCCCTTGATGGCCGCGCCGAGAATGCTTTCGGCCACGCCGCCGGAGTAGACGTCGGCGCTGTCGAACAGGTTCAGGCCGGCGTCCAGGCAGACGTCGATCAGGCGCGACGCTTCGGCCACGTCGGTGTTGCCCCATGAGCCGAACAGTTCGCCTTTGCCGCCGAACGTGCCGGTGCCGAAGCTCAGCGCGGGAACGCGGAAGCCGGAATTGCCGAGATAACGGTAGTCCATCGAATGCATCCTCTGGTGGGGAAAGAGGGGGAGGGAATGCGAACTCAGTCGCGCAGCAGTGCGTCCAGATCGATCGCCTGCGCCATCGCGCGGTAGCCCGCGTCGCCCGGATGCAGGTGGTCGCCCGAATCGTACGCCGGCAGGAAGCGTCGCGGGTTTGCCGGGTCGCGCGTGATCGCGTCGAAATCGACGACGGCGTCGAATTCGCCGCTGTCGCGTATCCATGCGTTCACCGCCTGGCGCACGCGTTCCTTGTCGAGGCTGAAGTAGCCGCGCATCGGCGTGTCCTGCAGCGCACCTTCGAACGGCGTCAGCGTGCCACCGACGATGCGCACGCCGTGTGCATGCGCGCGGGCGATGAGCTGGCGGTAGCCGGCGATGAGCTCGTCGGCGCTCGCGATGGGCTCGTCCGGGCCGAGCGGGGTGCCGTGCCAGCCGATATCGTTGATGCCCAGCAGCACGATCACGCTGCTCACGCCGGGCTGGGCGAGCACGTCGCGGTCGAAACGCGCGAGCGCGTTGAGCCCCATGCGGTCGCGCAGCAGGCGCGCACCGGAAATGCCGGCATTGGCGACGGCGACGTTGCGCGGGGCCAATCGTTGCGCAAGCGCATCGGGCCAGCGCGTGTTGGCTTCCATCGTCGCCATGTTGCCGTCGGTGATCGAATCGCCGATGGCGACGACGGTGCGCGCGCCGGGCGTCGCCTCGGTCAGCACGGCGCTGACGAACACGCGCGTGGTGAGCGTGGTGTCGTGCTTGAACTTCACCGCCGCCGTCTGATCGCCCGCGCCGACGTACGAAGTCTGGCGCGCATCCCAGTGGAACGTGGCCGGCGCTGTGGGTTCTGGCAGGTGCAGGCTGATCGAGACCTCCGTCAGCGGCGCGACATCGAGTTCGACCGGATCGCTGAGCATTGGCGCACCGGCGGGGATCGTCACGCTGGACTTGCCGCCGAAGGTGAGCGCGCGGTCGCTGCCGGCGACGATCGTCGCGTCCTTGCCGGCCTTGGTGACATGCGCGGCGCCGATGACAAGCGGCGTGGTGCCGTATTCGTTCGACAGCAATACGCGCACGCGCTTGCCGCCGAGGCTGACGCGCGCGGTCTGACGCACGGTCTGGTTCCAGAACTGGAAGGGCAGGTTGGTCGGCAGCGCGAAGTCACCGTCCCAGCGCGGCTGCGGGCTGGCGGTCCAGGTGGGGATCCACGTCGGTTGCGGAGCTTGCGTGGCGTGCAGCGGTGCGAGCGCCGCGAAGGTGAGCAGCGAGGCGGCCATGAAGGCGAGGCGGGCGGAGCGTTTCGACACGGCATTCTCCAGGAGCGAATCCATTCTGATTCCGTCATCCCCGTGAAAGCGGGGATCCAGTGTCTTTGCCCTACGACGGCGCGAGAGTCGCTGGGTTCCCGCTTTCGCGGGAACGACGAGCAAGGCGATATCAGGCGCTTTCGGGCACGCAGTCGACGGGCAGCGCCTGTGCACGCGGCGCGCGGCGTTCGAGCCACACGCTCCACAGTGCCACCAGCAAGCCGGCGACGGTCACGGTCGATGCGACCCAGGTGATCGCCGCCAGCCCCGGCCCGCGGTCGATCACCACGCCGCCCAGCCATGCGCCCATCGCGTTGCCGAGGTTGAATGCGGCGATGTTGAAGCTCGAGGCGAGGTTCTGTCCGGCGCCTTCGGCAAAGCCCAGCACGCGCAGCTGCAGCGGCGACACGGTGGCGAAGGCGGCGATGCCGAGCAGGCCGACGAAGGCGACCATCGCGATCTGGCTGCGCAACGCGAAGCTCATCACCGCCAACACGACGGCGAGCGCCAGCAGCGTGCCGATCAGCGCCGGCGTGGCCTTGCGGTCGGCAAGGCGGCCGCCGAGCAGGTTGCCCACGACCATGCCGCCGCCGAACACGAGCAGGATCGGGGACACCGCGCTTTCGGCGAAACCGGTGAGCTGCGTCAGCAACGGCTGCACGTAGGTGATGACCACGAACACGCCGGCGAAGCCGAGCATCGTCATCAGCAGGCCCAGCAGCACCTGCGGACGCGCGATGGTCGCCAGTTCGTCGCGCAGTGCGACCGGCTCGGCCGTGTCGCGGCTGCGCGGCACCAACAATGCGATCACGGCGAACGAGATCACGCCCACCGCGCCCATCGCCCAGAACGTCGAACGCCAGCCCAGGTGCAGACCCAGCCACGCGCCGGCAGGCATGCCCAGCAGCGTGGCGAGCGTAAGGCCGGAGAACATGATCGAAATCGCCGAGGCCTTGCGCTCGGCCGGCACCAGCCCGGTGGCGACCACCGCGCCGACGCCGAAGAACGTGCCGTGCGTGAGCGAGGTGATCACGCGGGCGATCATCAGCGTGGTGTAGTCCGGTGCCAGTGCGCACGCGATGTTGCCGACGGTGTAGATGCCCATCAGCGCCATCAGCACGGCCTTGCGCGGCATGCGACGCGTGAGCAGCGTCAGGATCGGCGCACCGGCGAACACGCCCAGCGCGTAGCCGGACACGAGCATGCCGGCGGCGGCGATGGAGACATGCAGGTCGGCGGCGACCTGCAGCAGCAGGCCCATGATCACGAACTCGGCGCAGCCGATGCCAAAGGAGCCGGCGGTCAGGGCGTACAGCGCCAGCGGCAGGCGGCCGGTGGGCGTCGGGCCGGGTGCGGCAGAGAGGGAAGCGGGTAGGGAAGGGGCGGCCATGGCGGCGGGTCCTGAGGGAGGACGGCAGCCTAGGGGCTTGAATCTTCTTCGGAAACCGGCAGGATGGCTAATCAGTTTCAATGGATCGTTGAGAATCCACGAAGGAGCCCGCCATGGACCGCATCGGCGACATCGCCCTGTTCCTGCGCGTGCTGGACCTGGGCTCGATCAGCGCGGCAGCGCGCAGCCTGGACCTGTCGGTGGCGGTGGCCAGCCAGCGCCTGAAGCGGCTGGAGCGCGACCTGGGCGTGCGCCTGCTGCACCGGACCACCCGCCGCCTGCACGCCACGCCCGAGGGCGCTGCGCTCGCCGAGCAGGGCCGGCCGCTGGTGGAGGACCTGGAGGCGCTGACCGGCGGGCTGCGCCAGGCGGCCGAGGAGATCACCGGCACGCTGCGCGTGACCGCGTCGGCGTCGTTCGGGCGGCAGTACCTGTCGCCGCTGCTGCCGGAGTTCCTCGCGCTGCACCCGCGCGTGAAGCTGAGCATCAACCTGACCGACCAGATGGTCGATCTGGTGAGTGCCGGCTTCGACATGGCGATCCGCATCGGCGCGCTGGACGACTCCTCGCTGGTGGCGCGCAAGCTCGCGGTGAACCAGCGCGTGCTCTGCGCCTCGCCGGACTACGTGCGCCGCCACGGCATGCCGAGCACACCGCAGGAACTGACCGAACACGAATGCGTGCTGCTGGTCGGCACGCAGGGGCGGCAGGACGTGTGGCGCTTCGGCGACGGCGCCGGGGGCGAAATCGCGGTGCGCGTGCGCGGGCACATGGAAACCAACTACGGCGAGCTCGTGCGCGATGCCGTGGTGGCGGGACTGGGCATCGCCATCCATTCGAGCTGGCACGTGTGCAACGACCTGCGCGAAGGGCGCCTGGTGCAGGTGCTGGCCGATTACCCGATTGCCGAAAGCGGCATCTACGCCGTCATGCCGCAGCGCAGGCTCGTACCACCGCGCGTGCGGGCGTTTGCGGATTTCCTGGCGGAGCGGTTCTTGGATCCGCCGTGGGAGAGTTGTCTGCGCAGGTGAGCATCAGAGGCCCTCTCCCGCCGGGGGAGGGGTTGGGGTGGCCGCGAGGGCGCTACTCCGTTCGTCCTGAGCGTAGGCGCGACGCGCCGAAGTCGAAGGGGGAGCGGACCTCAACCGTGATGTGCCGTCCACACTTCGACTTCGGCCTGCGGCCTACGCTCAGGGCGAACGGTGTCGGGCGACCTGCATCGCCGCTCACTCGAACGCAAACGCATCCAGTGCGAGCGACCCGAACTCATGCGAGCGATGCAGCGTGCGCGCGGTCGGTGCCGAGCCGCCGGCGCCGAGCGCGACGAACAACGGCATCAGATGTTCCACGGTCGGATGCGCGTGATGCGCGTGCGGCGCGCGCGCCTGCCAGTCGAGCAGCGCATCGATGTCGCCCGCGTCCAGCTGTTCGTGCATCCACTGCGCGAACTCACTCGCCCACGGTGCGAACGGCGCGTCCGGATGCTGCCAGTCCAGATCGCCTAGGTTGTGCACGAATCCGCCCGAACCGACGATCAGCACGCCTTCGTCGCGCAGCGGCGCGAGTGCGCGGCCGAGTGCGAAGTGCTGTGCAGCGTCGCCGTGCGGCATCACGGATAGCGGCACCACCGGCACGTCGGCATCGGGATACATGCGACGCAGCGGCACCCAGACGCCGTGGTCGAGGCCGTGGTTCTCGCGCACGCGTGCGGGCAGGCCGGCGACGGCGAGACGTTCGGCGATGTCGATGGCCAGATCCGGCGCGCCTGGCGCGGGGTAGCGGATCTCGTACAGCGGCGCGGGAAAACCGCCGAAGTCGTGCACGGTATGCGGTTGAAGGTGGCCGCCGACCATCGGCCGCTCGGTCATGAAATGCGCGGAAGCGACCACGATCGCCTTGGGCCAGGGCAACTGGCGGCCAAGACCGTCGAGGAAACGGCCGGCAGGGGAATCCTGCACGGCGAGCATCGGCGAGCCGTGCGAGAGGAACAGGCTGGGCAGGTGGCTGGGAGCGTCCATGTCGATAAGGGTGTGCCTGTGCCGTGGCTTTTCCAAGCGTGCCCTGCGCGTCGGTGCGTTCCGTCCACGGCGGCTTCACGGCGGGGCCGCACGCGGTGGACCACGCTACGCGCTTGCCGTCGTGGACCCCACCGCATGAGCCACGCTCCGATCCGTTCCGCCGTCCGCCCGCCGCCGGATGCCCCGATGACGCAGGTCGCCGACTACGTCCTCGACCCCGCCGTGGGATCGCGCGAGGCCTACGAGACCGCGCGCTTCATGCTGCTGGATTCGCTCGCCTGCGCGGCATTGGCGATGGACCATGCCGAGTGCGTGAAGCATCTCGGACCGCTAGTACCCGGTGCGCAGATGCCCGGCGGCGCGCGCGTGCCGTACACGCGGTACCGGCTCGATCCCGCGCAGGCTGCCTACAACATCGGCACGCAGATCCGCTGGCTCGACTTCAACGACACCTGGCTCGCCGCCGAGTGGGGGCATCCCTCCGACAACCTGGGCGCGATCCTCGCCGTCGCCGACTACCTGGGCCATCAGGCGCAAGCGCAGGGCAAACCGGCGATGACCGTGCGCGAAGTGCTGGGCTGGGCGATCAAGGCGCACGAGATCCAGGGCGGCTATGCGCTGCGCAACGCCTTCAACCGTGTCGGGCTGGACCACGTCATCCTGGTTCGCCTGGCATCGACTGCGGTGGCGACGGCGATGCTCGGCGGCAACCGCGAACAGATCATCACCGCCGTCTCGCACAGCTGGATCGACAACGGTGCGCTGCGCACCTACCGGCATGCGCCCAACACGGGGCCGCGCAAGAGCTGGGCGGCGGGCGACGCATGCCGCCGCGCGGTGATCCATGCGCTCAATGCGCTCAAGGGCGTGGTCGGCTATCCCAGCGCGCTGACGGCGCCGACGTGGGGCTTCTACGACGTCGCCTTCGACGGCAAGCCGTTCGAGTTCGAACGCCCCTTCGGCAGCTACGTGATGGAGAACGTGCTCTTCAAGATCAGCTTCCCCGCCGAGTTCCATGCCCAGACGGCGGTGGAGTGCGCGATGCAGTTGCACCCCTACGTGGCGTCCAAGCTGGCGCGCGGGGGCGTGGATGCCGTGGAGCGCATCGCCATCGAAACCCAGCAGGCCGCGCTTCGGATCATCGACAAGACCGGCCCGCTGGCCAATTACGCCGACCGCGACCACTGCCTGCAGTACATGGTGGCCGTTCCGCTGCTCTTCGGCCGTCTTACCGCGGAGGACTACACCGATGCCGTCGCGGCCGATCCCCGGATCGATGCGCTGCGTGCCCGGACCACCGTCGTCGAAAACCCCCGGTTTACCCAGGAGTACTTCGATCCCGACAAGCGGTATATCGGCAATTCCGTTCAGGTGTTCTTCAAAGATGGAACATCGACGCCGAACGTGTGCGTCGATTATCCGATCGGCCACCGTCGGCGGCGCAGCGAAGGCATGCCGGTACTGATGCGCAAGTTCGAGGACGCGATCGCCTCGAAATTGCCTGAAATGCAGGCTCGCACGCTGTTGACGCTGGCGTCGTCTCCAGGTGGATTCGACGCCATGCCGATCACGCAATTCATGGCGTTGTTCGACAGATGAACTGCTTCCAAGCCGAAAAAACAGCCCCGGGAACTCTCATGTTTGTTAGTTCACCGTTAACACCGCTTTCACATCTGCAAACTTAACCTGCGTCCCGATGGCGTCGTAGGGCGGCCGTCAACCATGGAACGCCATGGGGACATCGCAGGCGCCGTTCCCGATTTTCTGATCAAGGAGCTTGATACATGAATAAGAAACTCCTCTGCGCCGCCCTGCTGGGTGGTCTGAGTCTGGTCCAGGTCGCCAATGCACAGGTCGCCGACGACCGCTGGTACCTGACCGGATCGGCCGGCATGAACATCCAGGACAACGACCGCGATACGCGCAACGCGCCGTTCGGCACGCTGGGCGTCGGCAAGTTCCTCAACGACAACTGGTCGCTCGACGGTGAACTGAACTATCAGAACCCGAACTTCGACGACAACCAGGATCTCAACTGGTCGCAGTACGGCATCTCGTTCGATGCACGTCGCTTCTTCAACGCCGAAGGCCGCAACTGGGCGCCGTACGTCCTGATGGGCCTGGGCTACCAGCGTTCGGAAGCCGAGTTCGACCGCTTCCCGGATCCGAACTCGCCGGGCGAAGACAAGGAAGGCAACGTCGCCGCGAAGGTCGGCGTCGGTATCCAGAGCGCCCTGGCCGGCAAGCGCGCTGCCATCCGCACCGAACTGGCCTATCGCGCCGACTTCGACGATCGCGACTTCAGCTCGCGGCCGGGCGGTGTCACCGCCGATGACGGCGACGACTGGTACGGCGATCTGCTGGCGTCGGTCGGCGTCGTGATCCCGCTGGGGGCCCCGACCGTGGCTCCGCCGCCGGCTCCGGCCGCGCCGAGCTGCGCGGATCTGGACGACGACGGCGACGGCGTCAACAACTGCGACGACAAGTGCCCGGACTCGCAGGCCGGCCAGACGATCGGTCCGGACGGTTGCCCGGTGCCGGTGTCGATCGACCTGAAGGGCGTGAACTTCGACTTCGACAAGGCGACGCTGCGTCCTGACGCGATCTCGATCCTGTCGGAAGCGACGGAGATCCTGAAGCGTTATCCGGAGCTGAAGGTCGAAGTGGCCGGCCACACCGACCAGTGCGGCAAGGACGACTACAACCAGAAGCTGTCCGAGCGCCGCGCCACCGTGGTGTACGACTACCTGACCACCAACGGCGTCGACGCCTCGCGTCTGGCCGGTCCGATCGGCTACGGCGAGAGCCGTCCGCTGGAAGACATGGGTCAGGCCTTCCCGGGCTGCAAGAGCGAGAAGAACCGTCGTACCGAGTTGAACGTCCAGAACTAAGGGGACGTCGCGGGGAACCGCACTTCGAAGCCCGGCAGCCGCCGGGCTTCGTCGTTTAGCAGACTTTCTTCTGAAATAACGTTAACTAGTATTAACAATCGTCTTGACGGGTGTATCATTTCGCCCGTCAGTGACCCGCGGCGAGCCCCTCTGGCCCCCGTTCAGCGGTCCTGCCGGGTGTGTGCGCCGCCTGCAGTATTTGGACGTGTTCCCCCCAACCTTCCTTACTGATCCAAGGAGTGACAGATGAAGATCCGTTTGTTGAGCACCGCGATGCTGGCCGGTTTGGCGTTTGCCCAAGTCGCCAGCGCGCAGGAATTCGATGACCGCTGGTACCTGACCGGCACGGCCGGCTTCAACATCCAGGACAACGACCGCGGCACGCGCAACGCGCCGTTCGGTGGCCTGGGTGTTGGCAGATTCCTCAATCCGAACTGGTCGCTCGACGGCGAGCTGAACTACCAGAACCCCAACAACGACGACAACCAGAACCTCAACTGGTCGCAGTACGGCGTCTCGCTCGACCTGCGTCGTCATTTCCTGGCCGAAGGCCGCAACTGGGCGCCGTACCTGCTGATGGGCCTGGGTTACCAGCGCTCGGAAGAAGAGTTCGACGCGTTCCCGAACCCGGTCTCCCCGGGCGAGCGTGAGGAAGGCAACCTGGCCGCCAAGGTCGGCGTCGGCGTGCAGAGCGCCATCGCGGGCAAGCGCGCCGCCATCCGCACCGAGCTGGCCTACCGCGCCGACTTCGACGACGGCAGCATCAATGCCCCGGACGAAGACTGGTTCGGCGACCTGCTGGCCTCGGTCGGCGTGATCATCCCGCTGGGTGCTCCGGCCGTGGCTCCGCCGCCGGCTCCGGCCGCGCCGAGCTGCGCGGATCTGGACGACGACGGCGACGGCGTCAACAACTGCGACGACAAGTGCCCGGACTCGCAGGCCGGCCAGACGATCGGTCCGGACGGTTGCCCGGTGCCGGTGTCGATCGACCTGAAGGGCGTGAACTTCGACTTCGACAAGGCGACGCTGCGTCCTGACGCGGTCTCGATCCTGTCGGAAGCGACGGAGATCCTGAAGCGTTATCCGGAGCTGAAGGTCGAAGTGGCCGGCCACACCGACCAGTGCGGCAAGGATGCGTACAACCAGAAGCTGTCGGAGCGTCGCGCCACCGTGGTGTACGACTACCTGACGACCAACGGCGTCGACGCCTCGCGTCTGACCGGTCCGATCGGCTACGGCGAGAGCCGTCCGCTGGAAGACATGGGTCAGGCCTTCCCGGGCTGCAAGAGCGAGAAGAACCGTCGTACCGAGTTGAACGTCCAGAACTAACGGACGTTGGAATAGACGCGGAGCATTCCGCGTTGCTTCGAAGCCCGGCCTCGTGCCGGGCTTCGTCGTTTCGGGCTGAGAAGCTTTCTCGGAGGAATCGGGCTAACCATTTCTTATCATTCCTGCGCTTTGTGAATGCGCGCCGGCAGCAAGAGCTTTCCGTTCGGCGCAGCACTTTCAGAAGATCCCCCGCTGATTCCCTTGCTGCAAGGAGTGACACTTTGAAGATTCGTCTACTGGGTATGGCCGTGATGGCCGGCCTTTCGTTTGCCCATGCGGCAAGCGCGCAGGAATTCGATGACCGCTGGTACCTGACTGGTTCGGCCGGCATGAACATTCAGGACAGCCACCGCGAGACGCGCAATGCGCCGTTCGGCACCCTGGGCGTGGGCAAGTTCCTCAACGAGAACTGGTCGCTCGACGGAGAGTTGAACTACCAGAACCCGAATTTCGAGGACAACCAGGACCTCAACTGGTCGCAGTACGGCATCTCGCTCGATCTGCGTCGCCACTTCACCGCCGAGGGTCGCGACTGGGCGCCTTACATCCTGATGGGCCTGGGTTACCAGCGTTCGGAAGAGGAGTTCCTCGGCGCCGGCATTCCGGCACCGCTTGAGCAGCGCGAGGAAGGCAACCTCGCCGCGAAGGTCGGCATCGGCATCCAGAGCGGGCTGTTCGGCAAGCGCGCCGCGCTCCGCACCGAGCTGGCTTACCGCGCGGACTTCGACGATCGCGATTTCAGTTCGCGTTCCGGCAGCTCCGCCCTGAACGGCGATGACCGGTACGGTGACCTGCTGGCTTCGATCGGCGTGGTGATCCCGCTGGGTGCGCCGGCCACGGCCGCCGTCCCGCCGCCGCCGCCGCCGCGCACCCCGGGCTGCAAGGATCTCGATGACGACGGCGACGGCGTCAACAACTGCGACGATCGCTGCCCGAACTCGAAGGCCGGCGAGTTGATCGGTCCGGACGGTTGCCCGGTGCCGGCGGTGTCCATCGATCTGCGCGGCGTGAACTTCGACTTCGACAAGGCGACGCTGCGCCCGGGTTCGATCGAAACGCTTTCCGCAGCGGCCGATATCCTCAGGAACCATCCGGAGTTGCGTGCTGAAGTGGCCGGCCATACCGACCAGTGCGGCAAGGAAGGCTACAACCAGAAGCTGTCCGAGCGCCGTGCACGCGTGGTGTACGACTACCTGACCCGCAACGGCGTCGACGCTTCGCGTCTGGCCGGTCCGATCGGTTACGGCGAAAGCCGTCCGCTGGAAGACATGGGCCAGGCCTTCCCGGCCTGCAAGAGCGAGAAGAACCGCCGTACCGAGTTGAACCTCGCCCGCTAAACGGCAGGGGGACGCGGGTTCTCCGCGGCAACACGTCGAAGCCCGGCCTCGCGCCGGGCTTCGTCGTTCTTGCGGTCAGGTGCATGCCGGCGCGCGTTCACGGCCGTTCGCGGTACCACAGGCGTACACTGCCGGCGCCCGGGATTCGAGGAAACCGCCATGCGCACCCTGATCGGTTTGTCCTGCCTGCTGCTTGCCGGCGCCGTCCAGGCGCAGAGCGCGCAATGCGGTTCGATGGCCGCGCCGAAGTCGCTGCCGATTCGCCCGACCGTCGTGGCGCCCATCGCGCCGGAACTCGTCGTGCCCAGTCACCAGCTCGGCGCGCCGACGGGCGTGCTGTCGCAGGCGTTCGACGAATCACTGTCGGTGGACCAGGTGTTGTTCCGGTTGCGCGTGGAAGGGTGCCAGGTCGCCAAGGCGCTGCCCGCCGCACCGGCAGCGATGCCGAACGCCAACGATCCTGCGGCGTACAAGCCCAAGACGCAGTTCGACAACACGCCGTGGCGGTTCGACATGAACCAGAATGGCAAGCGCATGACCGCCGAAGAGTTCGATGCATGGATGAAGGCCAAGGGCGTGCGCGTGGTGAAGGCCAAGACGGTCGCAACGCCGCCGCCCGCCGTCGAAGCGCCGAAGAGCGAACCCGTCAAGAAGTGAGTCGCGCACCGCGCGCGCCGGGCGGCGCTCGAAACACCCGCAGCAGTGCCACTGCGCCGCAAACGCGCCACGGGCTGGCGCGCGTGTTGTCGAAGCAGGGACTGTGTTCGCGTGCGGAGGCCGCGCGCTGGATCCAGGCCGGTCGCGTCGAGATCGACGGACGCATCGTGCGCGATCCCGAGTTCCCCATCGTCCAGAACGGCGGCCAACGCATCGTCGTGGACGGCCGCGAGCTGGATGCGCCGCGGCGCGTCTACCTCATGCTCAACAAGCCGCGCGGGCTGGTGACGACGACACAGGACGAACGCGGGCGCGACACCGTCTATCGCTGCTTCGACGGTGCCGGGCTGCCGTGGCTCGCGCCGGTGGGCCGCCTGGACAAGGCCAGCGAAGGCCTGCTGCTGTTCAGTAACGATCCCGCTTGGGCCGCGCGCATCACCGACCCGGACAGCGGGCCGCTCAAGACCTACCACGTGCAGGTGAACGCCGTGCCGGACGCGGCACTCCTTTCTGCGCTGATGGAAGGCGCCATCGCCGACGGCGAGCATTTGCGGGCCGCGTCGGCGCGGCTGCTGCGCGCAGGCGAACGCAATGCGTGGCTGGAGATCGTCCTCGACGAAGGCCGCAACCGGCAGATCCGTCGATTGCTCGCTGCCTTCGATATCGACGTGTTGCGGCTGGTGCGCGTGGCGATCGGTCCGCTCGCGCTGGGCGAGCTTCCCAAGGGCGGCTGGCGCGAACTCGCTGCCGATGAGGTCAGGACGCTATTCAGCAATGTCGATGTGAAGGATTGATGGAGCGCCCTGCCAGATCAATGCAGGAGTGTGGGGGAAATCACTGTTTTTCCGACAATTCTGCTTGCGCTGCGCACCGTCTTGGGCAGACACTTCCGCGAACTTCGTCGTGGGGAAACAAACATGCTCAAGGTAACGATGGCGGTTTCGCTGCTGCTCGTGTCGGCCGCCGCTACGGCGAACACCGGCACGCAGGTGAAGGTGGAAGGCAAGCAGGTCTCGCAGCATTCGATGGTGCGTTTCGACGCCGCGCAGTCCGTGGCGTTCGCCGGCAAGAAGAAGGCCGCCGCCAAGCCGGCCGCCAAGGCCGAAGAGGCGAAGGCCGCCGAACCGGCCAAGGAAGAAACGGCCAACCTCAATCCGAATGAGTACAAGCCCAAGACTCAGTTCGACAACACGCCGTACCGCTTCAACATGCACCAGAACGGCAAGAAGATGACCGCCGAGGAATTCGATGCCTGGATGAAGTCGCGCGGCATCCGCGTGGCGAAGGGTGCCCCTGCGTCGGGTGGTGCGGCGCCGGCCCCGGCCGGTACGCAGGTCGCGGCTGAAGCGAAGGGCAAGTAAGCCCGGACGCGGTAGAACAAGCGCCAGAAAAAAGGCCGGTCATCGACCGGCCTTTTCTTTTCTCGCGACTTCGGACCGCGACGACCGCAGGGTTCAGCCCTTGATCACGCCCAGCTCGCGGCCGATCTTGATGAACGCCGCGATCGCGCGGTCCAGGTGTTCGCGCGTGTGCGCGGCCGACATCTGCGTGCGAATCCGCGCCTGGCCCTTGGGCACCACGGGGAAGAAGAAGCCGATCGCGTAGATCCCTTCTTCCAGCAGACGCGCGGCGAACTTCTGCGCCAGCGGCGCGTCGTACAGCATCACCGGGCTGATCGGATGCACGCCGGGCTTGATGTCGAAGCCGGCCTTCGTCATCTCGTCCCGGAAGTAGGCGGTGTTCTCGACCAGGCGTTCGCGCAGTTCGCCCGCGGCGGACAGCATCTCGAAGGCCTTGATGCCCGCGGCCACCACGTGCGGCGGCAGCGAGTTGGAGAACAGGTACGGGCGCGAGCGCTGGCGAAGCAGCTCGACGACTTCGCTCGACGCAGTGGTGAAACCACCCAGCGCGCCGCCCATCGCCTTGCCCAGCGTGCCGGTGAAGATGTCGATCTTGTCCATCACGCCCTTCACTTCGGCCGAACCGCGACCGCTCTTGCCGAGGAAGCCGGTGGCGTGGCATTCGTCGATGTGCACGAGCGCGCCGTACCTCGATGCCAGCGCGGTGATCTCGTCCAGCGGCGCGATGAAGCCGTCCATCGAGAACACGCCGTCGCTGGTGATCAGGATCGTGCGCGCGCCGTCGGCCTTGGCCTGCTGCAGCTGCTTCTCCAGGTCGGCCATGTCGCAGTTGGCGTAGCGGTAGCGCTTGGCCTTGCACAGGCGCACGCCGTCGATGATCGAAGCGTGGTTGAGCGCGTCGGAGATGATCGCGTCGTTCTCGTCCAGCAACGGCTCGAACAGGCCGCCGTTCGCGTCGAAGCAGGCGGCGTAGAGGATGGTGTCCTGCGTGCCGAAGAAGTCCGCGATGGTCTTCTCCAGTTGCTTATGCAGGTCCTGCGTGCCGCAGATGAATCGCACCGACGCCATGCCGAAGCCGTGCGTGTCCAGCGCGTCCTTCGCCGCCTTGATGACATCAGGGTGATCGGCCAGCCCCAGGTAGTTGTTGGCGCAGAAGTTCAGCACCGTGCGGCCGTCTTCCAGCGTGATCTCCGCCGACTGCGGTGAGGTGATGATGCGTTCGAACTTGAACAGGCCGGCGTCGCGGATCGAATCCAGTTCCTGCGCGTAGCGGGCGGTGGGGGAGGCGTCGGTGGTCATTGCGGGGTCCGTGCGGGCGTTCTGAAGGCGGCCAGTTTACCGGGCGTCTTGACGCGCAGGTCGCGCCGATGCCCTAGCATCCGCCGCGATGAACACGCGCGCCGCCATGTCCGTGCCGCTGTGGCCCTTGCCGATGCTGGCGGCAGTGCTGCCGCTGGCCGTGGGGCATCTGTCATGGTGGCTGTCGGTCCATGCCGGGCTGATCCCCGACTGCAATCTGTATTGGGACGGATGCGTGTCGATCAGCCGTGCTGCCCGGTACGGACTCGGGAACCACCTGTTCCGCCTGGTGATGCTGCCGTGCGCCACGGTGCAGGTGCTGTGCTGGCTGGCGGCGGCCCTGTGGTTGCGTCGCCGCACGCCCGCGGGCGCGCGGTTGCTGCCGTGGCTGGGGCTGCTGGCCGGATTGTTTCTGGCGCTGTACGCGACGTTCCTGGGAACGGACGGCCGCGCCTACGAAGCGATGCGGCGTTATGGCATCAGCCTGTATTTCGCCTTCACGTACTTCGCCCTGCTGGCGACGCTGCACGCCTTGTCGCAAATGGGGCCGAAGGTGCCGGGCTACCGTTCGCTGCTCGTGGTCGCGCTGGGCTTCATGGCGCTGGGCGTGGCGAGCGTGACGGTGCGCTACACGCTGAGCGATCCGGCCCTGCTCGACCGCTGGGAGAACGTACTGGAGTGGCACCTGGGCCTGTGGCTGACCGCGATGTTCGCGGTGCTGGCATGGCGCTGGTGGCGCGAGGGGTTGCGCGTCACGCTGGTGTGAGCGCTGCGAACATGGGCGTCGCTCTTGCCGTCATTCCCGCGAAGGCGGGGCTGTTGGGCCGCCGAATGGCGGCACCATCCAACGTTGAAAGCGTCACGCTCTCCGGAGAGCGGAATCGGAACTGCGAGCTGAATCCCCGCCTTCGCGGGGATGACAGCTACATGCGGGATCGACGGGTCGTTACGGAGCGGCCGCGATCAATTCCAGCTCAGCACGACCTTGCCGGCCTTGCCCGATTCCATCAGCTCGAAGCCTTCCTGGAACGAATCGATCGGCAACTGGTGCGTGAGCACCTTGCCCAGCGGGAAACCGCTGAGCACCAGCTGCGTCATCTTGTACCAGGTCTCGTACATCTTGCGGCCGTAGATGCCGTGGAGGGTGAGGCCCTTGAAGATGATCTTGTCCCAGTCGCAGCCCGCGCCCTTGGGCATGATGCCCAGCATCGCGATCTTGCCGCCGTGGTACATGCAGTCGAGCATGTCGTTGAACGCGCGCGGGTTGCCGCTCATTTCCAGGCCCACGTCGAAGCCTTCCATGTGCAGGTCGGCCATCACGTCCTTGAGCGAGGTCTTGGCGACGTTGACCACGCGCGTGGCGCCCATGTCGGCGGCGAGCTTGAGGCGGAAGTCGTTGACGTCGGTGACGACGACATTGCGCGCGCCGATGTGCTTGCAGATGCCCGCGGCGATGATGCCGATGGGGCCGGCGCCGGTGATCAGCACGTCCTCGCCGACCACGTCGAACTCCAGCGCGCAGTGCGCGGCGTTGCCGTAGGGATCGAAGAACGCGGCCAGTTCCGACGGAATCTGGTCCGGGATCGGCCACAGGTTGCTGGCCGGCATCACGATGTATTCGGCGAACGCGCCGTTGCGGTTCACGCCGATGCCGACGGTGTTCGGGCACAGGTGCTGGCGGCCGGCGCGGCAGTTGCGGCAATGGCCGCAGACGATGTGCCCTTCGGCCGACACGCGCTGGCCGATCTTGTAGCCGGTCACGCCGGCGCCGAGTTCGACCACGCGGCCGACGAACTCGTGTCCGATCACCAGGCCCGGCTTGATCGTACGCTGGCTCCACTCGTCCCACAGGTAGATGTGAAGGTCGGTGCCGCAGATGGCGGTCTTCTCGAGCTTGACCAGGACCTCGTTCGGGCCGGGCGAGGGGATCGGCACCTCTTCCATCCAGATGCCCTTGCCGGCTTCGCGCTTGACCAGGGCTTTCATCGTTTGCGTCATGTGGGAATCGTCCGCGACTGGCGGGAAAGAAGGGGCGAATTATACGCGCCGCCCCGCCCTTGACCGGGAGGCGGTTTGCCGTGGACGGGCGGGTTCGCCTATCGTCCCGGGCTCTCCGAACCGCCCCGCGAGCCCCGCCCACACCATGCGCCGCCGTCTGTTGAGCCTGTCCCTTTCGATCCCGCTGGTCTTCGGCCTCGCGTCCGGCCTGAACGCCGCCCAGGCCGACGAGGGCATGTGGATGCCCTCGCAGCTGCCCGACATCGCCAGGCAGCTCAAGGCCGCCGGCTTCCGCGGCAAGGCCCAGGACCTGGCCGAACTGGCGAAGCCGCCGATGAATGCGGTGGTCAAGGTCGGCGGCGCCAGCGGCGCGTTCGTGTCGAAGGACGGCCTGGTGCTGACCAACCACCACGTCGCCTTCGGCGTGATCCAGTACAACGCCAAGCCCGGACGCGACCTGATCCAGGACGGCTACATCGCCGCCGACCGCGCCGGCGAGCTGCCGGCCAACCCCGACTACCGCGTCCTGGTGACCACCGGCTTCGACCGCATCACCGACCGCATCCTCGCCGATGCACGCGGCAAGCAGGGTCGCGCCTATTACGACGCCGTCGACACCGCGACCAAGGCCGCCATCGCCGATTGCGAGCGCGAGCCCGGCTACCGATGCAGCGTCGCCAACATGTACTACGGCACGGATTTCTACCTCGTGCGCCAGCTCGAGCTGCGCGATGTCCGCCTGGTCTACGCGCCGCCCAACGACATCGGCAACTTCGGCGGCGAAGTCGACAACTTCGTCTGGCCGCGCCACGCCGGCGATTTCACCCTGCTGCGCGCCTACGTCGGCAAGGACGGCAAGCCCGCCGACTACTCGCCCGACAACGTGCCTTACGTGCCGCCGGCGCACCTGCAGGTGTCCACGCGCAACGTGAAGGAAGGCGATTTCGCCATGCTCGCCGGCTATCCCGGCGTGACGTTCCGTCATCGCATGGCCTCGGAGTTCGCCAATCAGATCGACTGGCAGCTGCCCTCGCGCGTGGCGGTGTACCAGAAGATGATCGACGTGGTCGAAGGCACGGCGGCGAAGGACGAAGCCGCGCGCGTGGCGTACGCCTCGCAAGTGCGCAGCTTCAAGAACACGCTCAAGCGCGCGCAGGGCGAGCTCGACGGCCTGCGTCGCAGCGACGCCGCGCGCGTGCGGCGCGAGGACGAGGCGGCGATGTTCGCCTGGCTCGACAAGCAACCCGATGCGGCCGCCACACGCGCCGACATCGCCGCCGCGCAGGCCGTGCTCGACAAGGGCGTGGCCATGCGCGAGCGTGAACAGCTGCTGGGGCTGGTGCAGTCGCAGACGCAACTGCTGCGCGCCGCGCTCACCGTGCAGCGCCTCGCCAACGAGCGCGCCAAGCCCGACGCGCAGCGCGAAGCGGGCTACCAGCAGCGCGATGAAGTGCTGATCACCGGCCAGCTCAAGCAGGCCCAGCGCCGCTACGCCCCGCAGGTCGAAAAAGCGCTGCTGACCGAGCTGCTCACGCAGTACCAGGCCTTGCCGGCCGCGCAGCATGTGCCGGAGTTCGACGCCGTCTTCGGCACCACGCCCGCGCAGCTGAAGCAGAAGCTCGACGCGATGTACGCCGGCACGCAGCTGGGCGACGAAGACAAGCGCCTGACGGCGATGCAGGCCGATTCGGCGACGCTCGCCGCATCCAACGACACGCTGCTCAAGGCCGCCGCCACGCTGATGCCGGCGATCCTGCGCCTGGACGACGCGGGCAAGACCAGTGCCGGCGAGCTGCTGCGCCTGCGTCCTGCGTACATGCGCGCGCTGATCGCCTACCGCAACTCGCAAGGGCGCGCGGTGTATCCGGATGCCAACTCCACGTTGCGCGTCAGCTACGGCCGGATCAGCGCGATGGAGCCGCGCGACGGCGTGCACTACCGCCCGCTGACGACGGTGCAGGGCATCGTCGAGAAGCACACCGGCGAAGAGCCGTTCAACGCACCCAGGCCGCTGCTCGATGCGATCGCCAAGGGCGATTTCGGCAGCACCGCCGAGCCCAGCCTGAAGACGCAGACGGTCGATTTCCTCACCAATCTCGACACGACGGGCGGCAATTCCGGCTCACCTGTACTGGATGCGGAAGGCAAGCTCATCGGCCTGAATTTCGACAGCAACTGGGAAGCCGTGAGCGCCAGCTGGATGTTCGATCCGCGCTTCAAGCGTGCGATCCACGTCGACATGCGCTACCTGCGCTGGTTGCTGGCGAAGGTGTATCCGGCGCCGCATCTGCTGAAGGAAATGAACCTGCCGGCGGAATGATCCAGCGGCGTTTGCCGATCCGGCCCGTTCGTCGACGCATGAATGGCCGCGTGAGAACTCCCCGTCGCTGTGCGCCGCAGCATGGCCGCGCCACGCCGGTGCAGGCTAGACTCGGCCGTTGAACTTCAGCGAGGAGTTGCGCATGCGTCATACGGGGTTGGCCGCGGCCGTGTTCGTTGCATTGGTCGCCACTGCGGGTACCGCCGCGGCGGGCGAGGGCATGTGGGTGCCGCAGCAGTTGCCGGAGATCGCCGGACCGTTGAAGAAGGCCGGCCTCAAGCTCAATCCTTCGCAGCTGGCCAACCTCACCGGCGATCCGATGGCGGCCGTCGTTTCGCTTGGCGGCTGCACCGCAAGCTTCGTCTCGCCGCAGGGCCTGGTCGTCACCAACCACCATTGCGCGTACGGCGCGATCCAGCTCAATTCGACGCCCGAAAAAAACCTGATGCAGGACGGCTTCAACGCCGCCACGCTCGCGCAGGAAGTGTCCGCCGGACCCAACGCACGCATCTACGCACTGGACACCATTCAGGACGTCACCAAGCAGGTGCACGCCGCCATCGATGCCGCCCCCGACGCGCTGGGTCGCACGCAGGCACTGGAGAAGATCGAGAAGCAACTGGTCGCCTCGTGCGAGCGCGAAGCCGGTTATCGCTGCCGCCTGTACAGCTTCTCCGGCGGCAACAGCTACCGCCTGTTCCGCAATCTCGAAATCAAGGACGTGCGCCTGGTCTACGCGCCGCCCGGCAGCATCGGCAACTACGGCGGCGAAGTGGACAACTGGATGTGGCCGCGCCACACCGGTGACTTTGCGTTCTATCGCGCTTACGTCGGCAAGGACGGCAAACCGGCGGCGTTCTCGCCCGACAACGTGCCCTACGTGCCCAAGCACCACCTCAAGCTGGCCGACAAGCCGCTGGGCGAGCGCGACTTCGTCATGGTCGCCGGCTACCCGGGCCGCACCGCGCGTTACGCGCTGGCCGAGGAGTTCGACGAAACCGCGAACTGGACGTACCCGACCATCGGCGAGCACTACAAGAAGCTCGTCGCCCTGGTGCAGGCCGAAGGCGCGAAGAATCCCGACATTGCGGTGAAGTACGCCAGCACCGTGCGCGGCTGGCAGAACGTGATGAAGAATTACGACGGCCAGCTCGAAGGCTTCAAGCGCATCGGCGCGGCGCAGACCAAGCATTCGGAAGAAGCCGCCGTGCTGGAGTGGCTGCGCGGTCAGGGCGCGGAAGGCGAGGCGGCATTGGCGGCGCACACCAAGCTGGTGTCGCTGGACGAGGCGGCGCGCACGCACCGCGAGCGCGACCTGGTGTTCGGCCAATTGCGCAGCACCGGCACGCTGGGCGCTGCGACGCAGCTGTACCGTCTCTCGCTGGAGCGCGCCAAGCCCGACAGTGAGCGCGAACAGGGTTACCAGGAGCGCGACCTGCCGACCATCGAAGGCGCGATGCGCCAGATGGAACGGCGTTACGTGCCGGCGATGGACCGCGAACTCCAGGCCTACTGGCTGCGCGAATACGTGAAGCTCCCCGACGCGCAGCGCGTGCCGGCGCTGGACA
This sequence comes from Lysobacter sp. MMG2, assembly GCF_016735495.2. Lineage (GTDB taxonomy): Bacteria > Pseudomonadota > Gammaproteobacteria > Xanthomonadales > Xanthomonadaceae > Lysobacter_J. The sequence goes on along the minus strand of NZ_JAERQY020000001.1, from coordinate 893,511 downwards.
AGTGGCTGGGCGGAAACGACGCGAAGGCGATCAACGCCGCGCTCGACAAGCTGTCGAAGACGAAGCTGGGCAGCACCGACCAGCGCATCGCGCTGATGAAGGCCGACCGCGCCACGCTGGAAAAGAGCAAGGATCCGGCCGTGCAGTTCGCGGTGGCGATCATGCCGACCGTGTTGCAGCTGGAGCAGGAAGGCAAGGCGCGCGCCGGCGACGCGCTCGTGGCGCGCCCGCGCTATCTGCAGGCCGTGGCCGATTACAAGAAGAGCAAGGGGCAGTTCGTCTATCCCGATGCCAATTCGTCGCTGCGCATCACCTTCGGCAACGTGATGGGCTACACCAAGACCGACGGCAGCAAGCAGGTGCCGTTCACGCGCCTGGAGGAAGTCGCGGCGAAGGCCACCGGCAAGGATCCGTTCAACGCGCCGCAAGTGCTGCTCGACGCCATCGCCGCGAAGAACTACGGCGGACTGGCTGACAAGAAGCTCAAGACGGTGCCGGTGAACTTCCTGTCCGACCTCGACATCACGGGCGGCAATTCCGGCTCGCCTGTGCTCGATGCGCAGGGCAAGCTGGTGGGCCTGGCGTTCGACGGAAACTGGGAGTCGGTGAGCAGCAACTGGGTGTTCGATCCGGCGATGACGCGCATGATCGCGGTCGACCAACGCTACATGCGCTGGATCATGCAGGAGGTGTATCCGGCGCCGCAGTTGCTGGCCGAGATGGGCGTGGCGCCGAAGAAGTAGGGCACGTCTGCGAAAACAATGTCCACGCTGTCGCCCGACAGCGTGGCGCACGGTGCTGCAACGCAGCCAGGCATGGAGCCAACAAGTCAGTGAACTCGCAAAGTTTCAACGTTGCCAAGTGCGGCATCGTGTTCGTTTTCGCCATGGCCGGGCTGCTTCCCCTTCGATCGGAGGCCTCGGATCGGACGTCGGATATCGCAAGGATCGAGGCATCGGGTCGCCGTTTCGATGAAGTCCAGCGTGCCGCCGTTCCGGATTACCTGGAGGGGCATCCGGACCGGGCCCTTGCGCGCTTCGACAAGGCGATCGACAAGGCCGACTGGCGTTCGTATTTCACCGCGGGAAACCTGCTGTTTTCGCTGTACCCCGACGCGTCCTACCGATGGCACACGCAGGCGTACGAACTGAGCAAGGGCGACGATCTGGTGCGGCTGGAGCTGGCGCTGCATTACACGCGGCGCGAGGAGTGTCCCAAGGCGCTGGAGGCCTGGACGGCGTTGGAACGCAGCGACCTGGTCACGGGCTACATGCCGATGCTCGCCGGATACTGTTATCTGAAGCTCGGCGACGACAAGCGCGCATTCGCGATGTTCGATCGCGTCAAGGGCCGCCTGCACGGGCGCTTCGAGGACGTGCTCGAACAACTGTGGGGCGAGCGGCCCGCGCTCAGGGCGCACGCCGACCGCCTGCTGGCATTCAGGGCATCGGGTTCGCTTGCGGACCTGGACGGCGGCCTGGAGAACGCGATTCGCTTCGGTATCGGCCAGGACCGCGGAAAGGCCCTGGCCGCGCTTGCGCAGGCCGCGGCGCCCTCCAGTCCGCAAGCACCGGCGGTATTTGGGCAGCTCGCGTGCCTGCGTCCTGCGTTCGAGGCGGAAGCGAGCGCGTCCGAAGCGAGCGGAGATCCCGACGCATCCGTCAAGGCCGAATGGAAGCAGCGCATGGAAACGTGCGGGCTCGCATTGGGGCGCTATCCGCTGCCGGACGATGCGGCCCTTGCGAGGTTGCTGGTCGTTACCGCGATCAATCTCGACATCGCTTCGGCGCAGGAGTTGCTCGCGGCGCACGCGGCATCGCTCGCCGGGCGTGCCCGATCGGACGCGGGCGATATCGGTGCGCTGCGTCTGCTGGCGGCGATGCAGGCGCGGGTGAGCGACCCGGGCCTCAAGGAGACGGATGAATTGGGATGGACGCGCTATGGCGACGTGAGGTTCGCGGCCAGCCGCCTGGCCGGTCGTCTGGTCGGCAATCCTGCGCCAACGGCGGAGGATCTGGCGCAGTTGGATCGGGCCCGTCGGCAGTTCCCCCAGGATCAGGCAATCCTGGGCTTGTGGCTTCGCTACTCAAGCCCTGACAAGGAGGCGGCGCGCGCGGCATGGCGCGAGCTTGCGCTGATGGAATTCCACTCGCCCCGCGTGGAACGCGATCCGATCCACATGGAGCGCACCGCCGTCGGGCTCTACTTCGCGCTGCGCGGCTATCGCGAGGCAGCCGGTCTTTGACGACCGGATGCGGGCAGGCGGGGTCGCCTAGCCCTCGCTGATTTCGTAGTCGAAGGTGTAGTAGTGCTTGCCCTCGACGATGTCGATGACGATGCGGCCGCGCAGCCCGGTGAGTTCGTCCGTGCCCGAGTCGGGCACCACCGTCACCGACAGACTCGGTTCGCCCCGGTCCAGCGTCCCGTTGTGCTGGGTGAGGAACGAACCGGTGAGGCCATCGAGCGTGCCGCTGATGCGCTCGATCGCGACATAGGCCGCCGAGCCGTCGACTGGCGTGCCCACCGCGAGCATGTGCACCACGCCCGTGGCGTCGAGCGCGCCGTGGAACTGCTTGTCGAAGCGGAAGTGCCCCGCGACGGTGCCGCCGCCGAGGTCGAACCCGCTTTCCGGCGTGCGCTTGACGTCGAACTCGCCTTTGACCTGTGCCATCGCTCTGGTTCCATGTGGGGAAGCGCATGGTCCCGCAGCCGGGCGGCGGTTGCCAGTGCAACCGTTGTGCGGCCTGCGGCTTTTGCTAGGCTGCGGTGCTTCGGCGCGACGCTATCGTCGCACCGCCCCACACACGGATCCGATCATGCGCATTCTGCTCGCACGTCATGGCGAAACGCCCTGGAACGCCGAAGGCCGTTACCAGGGCCAGGAAGACATCCCGCTGTCCGAAGTCGGCATCGGCCAGGCCCGTGCGCTGGGCGAGCGCCTGCGCGAAGTGCCGATCACGCGCGCCGTCGCCTCGCCGCTGGGGCGCGCGCGCCAGACCGCCGAGTTCGCCCTCGGCGATCGCGATCTGCCGCTCACCCTGGACCCGGGCCTGATGGAGATCGCCCACGGCACGTGGGAAGGGCTGCTCGCCAGCGAGATCCGCGAACGCGATGGCGAGCGCCTGCAAGCCTGGCGCGACGCACCGCACGAAGTGCTGATGCCGGAAGGCGAATCGCTGCAGCACGTGTTCGATCGCGCGTGGCCGGCCTTCGCACGTGCCACGGAAGGGCTCGGCGACAACGACACGCTGCTGGTCGTCGCGCACGACGCCGTGAACCGCGTGCTGCTGTGCCACGTGCTGGGCATTCCGCTCGCGCGACTGTGGACCTTCCGCCAGGCGCCGACGACGATCAACCTGCTCGAAGGGCCGGACGTCGATCACCTCGATGTCGTGCGCCTCAACGATTGCAGCCACCACACGCCGTTCTTCGGCGAAGCCGTGCACCGCGCGCTGTAATCGACGCAAGTACACGGCAGCGCCGCCGGATTTCGCGCGTTGCGGCCCTGGCCGGTTCGCGTCGTCGGCGCGCGCGTCCATGACGCATGCGCCGGCGCGGTAACCATCACGCCTCATTCACGGCGGCCCCGGTAGACGAGGCGCTACTCACGACACGGAGTAGCGCGCATGGCCTCGCTCAAGATGCTCCTGCTCGCGGGAGTGCTGTGCGTGACAGGCTGCGGCGACAAGCCGTCGGAGTCTTCGCGGGGCGACGTCGCCACGAGCGCGAAGACGGCACCGGCTGACGCCGCGGCGTCGGCACGACCGGCGGCTTCGCAAACCAGTGTGCTGTTCCGCAACGTCCGCATCTTCAACGGCATCGATCCGTCGCTGCAGTCCGCACGCAACGTGCTGGTGCGCGGCAATCGCATCGTCGAGATCGGCGACGTCGACATGCCCGCCGAGGCGGGAATGACGATCATCGACGGCGGCGGACGCACGCTGATGCCCGGATTGATCGACATGCACTGGCACACCATGGCCGTGCGCCCGACCATCGCCGTGGCGATGACGTCGACGGCGGGCTACCTCAACCTCCTCGCGGGCGCGGAAGCGTCGGACACGCTGCAGCGCGGGTTCACCACGGTGCGCGACGTGGGCGGCAATTCGTTCGGTCTCAAGCGCGCCATCGACGAAGGCTGGCAGGCCGGGCCGCGCATTTATCCTTCGGGCGCGATCATCAGCGTCACCGGCGGCCATGGCGACTTCCGCAGCCCGATCGAGTTGCCGCGCACGCTCGGCGCCTCCGAATCGCGTACCGAAGTCCTGGGCGATACCGCCATCGCCGACAGCCCCGACGAGGTTCGCATCCGCGTGCGCGAGCAGCTGATGCACGGAGCGTCGCAGATCAAGCTGACCGCCGGCGGCGGTGTTTCCTCGCCGCACAGTCCGCTCGATGTCGTCACCTTCAGCCCGGAGGAGCTGCGCGCGGCCGTCGTCGCAGCCGGCAACTGGGGCACGTACGTGACGGCGCATGCCTACATGCCCGATGCCATCCGGCAGTCGGTCGAAGCCGGCGTCCAGTGCATCGAACACGCCAACCTGATGGACGAAACCACGGCGCAGCTGATGGCGAACAAGGGCACGTGGCTGAGCATCCAGCCGCTGCCGGAAGAGCTGATCCGCGCTTTTCCGCCGGATTCGGAGGAATACGCGAAGGGACGCGAGGTGCTGGCCGGCACCGACAATGCGTACCGGCTGGCGAAGAAGTACAAGCTCAAGACCGCCTTCGGTACGGACGTGCTGTTCTCCGCTGCGCTCGCGCGTCGGCAGGGTGAATTGCTGGCCAGCCTCACCAAGTGGTACACGCCCGCCGAGGCGCTGACCATGGCCACCAGCACCAACGCCCAGCTTCTGGCCTTGTCGGGCAAGCGCAATCCGTATCCCGGCAGGCTGGGCGTGATCGAAGTGGGGGCGATCGCCGACATGATCCTGGTGGAAGGCGATCCGTTGTCGGACATCTCGCTCATCACGCGTCCGCAGCAGAACTTCCGCGTCATCGTGAAGGACGGGCGGATCTTCAAGAACACGATCCGTTAGATCGGAACCGGCCGAGAACGGACGCCCGGAAGGCCGCGGCGTCGAAGGCCGGGCAGGCGTCCGCGCGCGGTCGCGATGATCGCCGTGTCGATGGGCGTGCGAGCGGGGAGCCCACGCAGGCGATAATCCCCGCATGAACCGCACGCTCCCCGACTGGCTCCAGTACATCGAACGCATCCACCCCAAGACCATCGACATGGGGCTGGAACGCATCCGCGAAGTCGCCCACCGGCTGGGCGTGGGCCGGCCCGCCAAGGCCGTCATCACGGTGGGGGGCACCAACGGCAAGGGCTCGACGGTCGCCTTCATCGAGGCCATCGCGCGGGCCGCGGGCTGGAAGGTCGGTGCGTATACCTCGCCGCACTTGCTGGCCTACAACGAGCGCGTGCGCATCGACGGCGCGGACGTCGGCGACGCCGCGCTGGTCACGGCCTTCGAGGCCATTGAAGACGCACGCGGCCAGACGCCCCTGACGTATTTCGAGTACGGCACGCTCGCGGCGCTGTGGTTGTTCGAGCGCGCGGGCCTGGACCTGGCCGTCCTGGAAGTCGGGCTCGGCGGGCGACTCGACGCGACCAACCTCGTCGACCCCGACGTCGCCGTGATCACGACCGTGGACCTGGACCACCAGGACTATCTGGGCGACGACCGCGAAGCCATCGGCGCGGAAAAGGTCGGCATCGCGCGCGCCTGGAAACCGCTGGTGCTGGGCGACGACGATCCGCCGTCGAGCGTGCTCGGCCATGCGTATCGCATCGGTGCGCCGACCTGGCGCATCTCCAACGATTTCTTCTTCGAGCCGCTCGGGCCCGAGCTGGATGCCGACGGGCGCCCGCAACCGGTGCGCTGGCGTTGGCGCGAGGTCGGGCGTCGCATGGACTTGCCGATGCCGCGGCTCGCCGCGCCCGTGCAGTTGCGCAACGCCGCGGTCTCCATTGCCGCGCTGCGCGCGTTGCCCCGGCCGCCGCAGCCGCTGCCGCGTGCGGCGATCTCTGCAGGCATCGAGAACGCGCACGTCGGTGGCCGTCTGCAGCGGTTCGAGCGCGACGGCGTGGAGATCCTCGTCGATGTCGGCCACAACCCGCAGGCCGCGCGCGCGCTGGCCGATTGGCTGCGCGCGGAGCCGGCGCCCGGTCGCCTCATCGCGGTCTACGCGGCGCTGGTGGACAAGGACGTGGAGGGCGTCGTCGCGGCGCTGGCGTCCGGCGTGGACGCCTGGCACCTGGCCGGTTTGACCGAGGCCGGCCCGCGCGGCGCCGACGTCGACGCGCTCGCCGCACGCCTTCGCGGCACGCCGGCGGGCGAGGGCGCACGCCATGCGACGGTCGCGCAGGCCCTCGCTGCGGCCCGCGCGGCGGCGGCACCGGGTGATCGGGTGCTCGTGTTCGGTTCCTTCCACACCGTGGCGGCGGCGCTGGAATCGCTCGCCCGCGACTGAACGTTGCGGACGCCGTGCCAGTCGCGGCGGATCGCGAGGGTATAATTCGCGCGGCAATCCGCCTGCGGTAAACGAGAACCGATGGAACCTGCCCTGAAACAGCGCGTCATCGGTGCGGTCGTGTTGATCGCACTGGCGGTGATCTTCCTGCCGATGCTGATCAAGGGGCCGGCGCCCGAAAGCGGGGCGTCCAATGTCCCGCTCGAACTTCCCAAGGCGCCGCAGGGCGACTTCGAGACCCGCGAACTGCCCCTGGTGAGCCCGGGCCAGGCGCCGGAAGGCGGCGCACTGGGCATGAACGCCGACGCGAACGCCAACGACACGCTGCCCACGGTGGACACGACCGTCGCGCCGCAGGCTGCGCCGGTCGAAGGCGCGCTGCCGGCCGCCACCGCGGGCGGCAACTTCGCGGTGAGCTTCGGCAGCTACGCCAGCGCCGGCGACGCCGACCGCGTCATCAAGGCGCTGCAGGGCGCCCAGCTCGCGGCTTACCAGGAACCCGTGCCGAGCAATGGCCGCACGCTGCACCGCGTGCGCATCGGCCCGTTCGCCACGCAGGCCGAGGCCGAAGCCGCGCGCCTGCAGTCCGGTCGCGTGCGCGGCGACGTCGGCGCCAAGGTCGTGGTGCTGGACGCCGAAACCGCTGCGCCGGTCGCGGCCGTCTCGCAGCCGGCGCCGGCCCAGGCCGCCGCCGTGTCGGCGCCGGTCCCGCTGGCCGAATCTCAGCCCGCCCCGGTGGCCTCGAAGCCGCTGCCGGCCGAAACCAAGCCCGCCGCGCCGAAACCCGCTCCGGCACCCGAGAAGCCGGTCGCGAAGGTCGAGAAGCCCGCGACCCCCGTATCGCAGCCCGCCGCGCGTCCGAGCACGCCGGCCGCCGCCGGTGTGGGGTTCGCGGTCCAACTGGGTGCCTTCGGCAGCGCCTCGGAGGCCGACAAGCTGCGCGACCGCGCACGCGGCGCCGGCTTCAGCGCCTTCGTAGAACAGGTCCGCACCGACAAGGGCGTCCTGAACCGCGTCCGCGTCGGCCCCGTCTCCAGCCGCGCCGATGCCGACCAGCTCAAGGCCCAGGTGGCGTCCCGGCTGGGTGTGAGCGGCATTGTCCGCCCGCATCCCTGACCCCATCTAGGCCGGGCGGAACATGGGCGCGATCGACTGGGTGCTGCTGGCGGTGGTCGCGATGTCGGCAGTGTTCGGGCTGATGCGCGGCTTCGTCGGCGTGCTCGCCTCGCTCATCGCCTGGGTCCTGGCCGGCTGGGCAGCGTTCCGCTTCGGTGCGGACGTCGGCCTGATGCTCTCTGGCGACGGTGACGTCGGCGCGGGCGAGCTGTTCGGCGGTTATGCGCTGTGCTTCATCGGCGTGCTGGTGGTGGTCGGCCTGGTCGGCTGGCTGGTGCGCAAGCTGGTGCAGTCGGTCGGCCTGTCGGGGCTGGACCGCGCGCTCGGTCTGGCACTGGGCATCGCACGCGGCGCGTTCGTCGCCTGCGCGCTGGTGCTGCTGCTGGGCCTGACGGCCCTGCCGCGCGAGCCGGAATGGCAGCGCTCGCAGGTGGTGCCGGTGTTCGTTTTCGGTGCGCAGTGGATGCGCGCATGGCTGCCGGAGTGGGCCGCGGAGCATGTCGACCTCGACGGTCGCGGCACGCCGGGCCACGAGGAATCATCCCCGGCGGCGACGCCGGACACCGGACCGGCCCTGCCGGCGCCGGTCAGCGAGGCCTGACGGCCTCCACGCAACACACAACTTCACAGCAGGACTCATCACCATGTGCGGCATTCTCGGAATCGTCGGCCACAACGACGTCGCGGCGCAGCTCTACGACGGTCTGACGGTGCTGCAGCATCGCGGCCAGGACGCGGCCGGCATCGCCACGGCCAACGGCAGCAAGCTGCGCGTGCACAAGGGCAACGGCCTGGTCAGCGATGTGTTCGACGAAGCATCGATGCTGCTGCTGGAAGGCCGCGTCGGCATCGGCCACTGTCGCTATCCCACGGCGGGCAGTGAAGGCTCCGACGAAGCGCAGCCGTTCTACGTGAACTCGCCTTTCGGCATCGCGCTGGCGCACAACGGCAATCTGATCAACACCGATGCGCTGCGTCGCGAGGTGTTCGAGCAGGACCGCCGCAACGTCAACACCGAATCCGATTCGGAAGTGCTGCTCAACGTCTTCGCGCACGAACTGGACACGCAGAAGGCGCTGAACCCCGAGGCCGCGTTCCGCGCGGTCGAAGGCGTGACCCGTCGCTGCGTCGGCGGATTCGCCGTGGTCGCCACGGTGCTGGGCCTGGGCCTGGTGGCGTTCCGCGATCCCAACGGCATCCGCCCGCTGGTGCTGGGCAAGCGCCACAGCGGCGGCCAGGACGAGTACGCGGTCGCCTCCGAGTCGGTCGCACTCGACCTGCTCGGCTTCGAGCGCGTTCGCGACGTGCGTCCGGGCGAGGGGATCGTGATCACGCCGCGCGGCGAACTGTTCACGCGCCAGTGCGCCGAACCGCGCCAGCACACGCCGTGCATCTTCGAGTACGTGTACTTCGCGCGCCCGGACTCGATGATGGACGAGGTCTCGGTGCACAAGGCGCGCATGCGCATGGGCCAGAAGCTCGGCGAGAAGATCCTGCGCCTGCGCCCGGACCACGACATCGACACGGTCATCCCGATTCCCGACACCTCGCGCGACGCGGCGCTGGAAATCTCCAACGTGCTCGGCGTGAAGTACCGCGAAGGCTTCATCAAGAACCGTTACGTCGGCCGCACCTTCATCATGCCGGGGCAGGGCGAGCGCGCGAAGTCGGTGCGTCGCAAGCTCAATCCGATTCCGCTGGAATTCCGCAATCGCGTCGTGCTGCTGGTGGACGATTCCATCGTGCGCGGCACCACCTCCAAGCAGATCGTGCAGATGGCGCGCGACGCCGGTGCGCGCAAGGTGTACCTGGCCTCCGCCGCGCCGCCGGTGCGCTTCCCGAACGTGTACGGCATCGACATGCCCTCGGCCGACGAGCTCGTCGCACACGATCGCACTGACGACGAAGTCGAGAAGCTGCTCGGCGTGGATTGGCTGATCTACCAGGATCTGTCCGACCTGGAGGAAGCCGTGTCGGGCCCGAAGCACCGCATCGACCACTTCGACTCCTCGTGCTTCAACGGCGAGTACGTGACCGGCATCGAGCCGGGCTATTTCGAGCGCATCAAGCAGCTGCGCTCGGATGAAGCGAAGAAGACGCGGAGGGCGTGACGTGCGCGAGTTGCGGCTGGCGTTGATTCCGGGCGACGAAAACGGTCAGCTGCTCAAGCGCATGATCGAGGACGGCGACGACCTCGAAAAACCGCGCCCGATCGATTTCTTCCACGTGTTCGCGGAGGAAACCGATGCGCAGGATTTCGCCGCCGCGGCAGCGGCGCAGCCCGACCTGGTGGTCGAAGGCCCGGATTTCGACGATGACGACGGCATCTGGGAAGTCAGCGCGACGCGCGTGATGGCGCCGCAGCACAAGGCGATTACCGAGCTGGAAAGCGCGCTGGCCCGGCTTGCGGAGCAGTACCGCGGCTATCCCGACGGCTGGGGCTGCGATCCGGCCACCGACACGCACTGACGTGACCGCTTCGCTGTTCGACACCGCGCGCGCGTGCCTCGACGCGGCCTCGCCGGAGGAGAAGGTGGTGCTCACCTTCGCCGCGGCGGAGGCCTTTGCGCGTGGCGAGTTGTCGATGCCCGACGATGCGCCCGAACCCGAACCCATCCGCATGCCCGGCCGTCCGGAGCGCCCGCTGCTGGTGCATCCGCGCGACCTGCCGCGTCGCGGTTTCGGCACCAACGATGGGCGGGCGGCCTTCATCCACGCGATTGCGCACATCGAATTCAACGCGATCGACCTGGCCTGGGACGCGGTGTACCGCTTCCGTGGATTGCCGCGCGCGTTCTACGCCGACTGGGTCGGCGTCGCCCACGATGAGGCGCGACACTTCGTCATGCTGCGCGATCGCCTGCGCGAGTTCGGCCATGACTACGGCAATTTCGACGCACACAACGGCCTGTGGGAAATGGCCGAGAAGACCGCGCACGACGGCCTGGCGCGCATGGCGCTGGTGCCGCGCGTGCTGGAAGCGCGCGGGCTGGATGTCACGCCGGGGATGATCGTGAAGCTGCGTGCGTTGGGCGACGACGCCACGGCCGACATCCTGGAAGTGATCCTGCGCGAGGAGGTCGGCCACGTCGCCGCCGGTTCGCGCTGGTACCGCTGGTATTGCGAACGCGCGGGCGTGGATCCCGTGCCGCGTTTTCGCGAGTTGCTGGCCGAATATGCGCGTGCGGTTCTCCATGGTCCGTTCAATCACGAAGCGCGCGGCGCGGCGGGATTCGGACCGGAAGAACTTGCGGCGCTCGAAGCGCTGACGGGGAACGACGCTCCGCCCCGGTGATTGCCAGACACAGGGCGCGCGGCGAAGATCGCCTTTCAGGAGGAGGGGCAGATGGGCGTCGGATTTCTGGTCACAAGCACACCGTGGAAGCGACGTACGTGGGCGAAGCCCACGATCGCGGCGCTGGCGCAGGAACTGACGCGGATTTACCGGGATTGCCTGGGTGATCCGTTGTTGTCCGAGCGCCTGACCGTCACCAAGGACGACGCCGGTGTGTGGGCCGTGTGGCATCCCGCGGAGGAAGGGCTCTACATCGAACTGCTCGACGACGGACGTCTGCAGGCCCAGGCCAAGACGAGCACGGTCGGCCCGGGCTATCACGCGCTCCTGGTGCGTCTGCTTGATCGCATGGCGCAGGACATGTCCGTCGAATGGGACTGGGCCGCAGAAGACGAAGGCGACGAATCCGGCTTCGCGCTGTCGCGTGACTTCGATGCGTTGCAGGACGAGATGGTCAAGTGGCTGGCGGCGCTGTCGTCCCACGTCGCCGACGATGAATCGGCCGCAGACAGTGAATCTCGCTGCTCGGTGTGCATGCCGATCGCAGAGCGATCGCCGCGCCTGGCCGGGATGATCGCCACGCCGATGGGCGCGCGCACGCGCGAGTGGTTCGCGGACTTCGCCACCGACGCTTCGGTGCGCCGTGCTGCGGCGATGACGTTCTTCCCCTGGTGGGGCATGGACCGCGACGCCGCCTTCTGGAAAGGGATCGCCGACGTCCTGGCCTGGTGCGAACTGGCGTGGGTTCCGCCGCGGGACGAGTCCGAACGCCGCACGATGGCTTTCGTCCAGGCCTGCTACGAGCGCGCCGGCACCGAGTCGCCCGAACGCGAAGAACTGCGGGAGCTTCTATTGCGCGAACCGGCGGCGGACGCGCCTCGCGCCGGCCCGATCGGCTATCGCCGCGGCACGTGCACGTATCCCCTGTTCGGTGGCTGGACGGTCGAGCTGCCCGGGCATTTCCAGACCGACGTGCTCAACGACGGAGGCAACCTCCAGCTTCACGACGGCCGGCGCGCGGTCTACGTAAGCGCGTTGAAGGTGGACGGCCTCGACGCCGGAAGCGCCATCGACAAGGTGATCGGCGACACGCAGGCCGAACGGTGGTCCGATCATCACGTCATGGGCGCGGCCTACTGGGACGAGAGCGAACTGGAAACGTCCCGCCATCTGATGACCAGCGTCGCCGTGGACGGCCGTCTGTTGCTGTTGACGATCACCGTTGAAGAAGGCGAAGACGATGCGGCGTGGGCGTGGAAAACCGCCCACTCGGCGTTTCACCCGGACCTGGCGTCGACCTGATTCGAGGCTGAAAAGCGGCCTGCGTTTACAGCGGCAGGCCGCGCAGGTCGAACCCCTTGCGATCCACCCGCAACACCGACCCCTGGTCGTACCAGTCGCCCAGTACGATGCGTTCGCGCGGGCGGCCGTCGACATGGAGTTCATGCACGGCCGGGCGGTGCGTATGGCCGTGGATGATGCGATCCAGCCCGAAGCGGCTGAACGTGCCGTCCACCGTTGCGGGCGCGACGTCGGTGATGGACTCCATCGTGCCCTGCTGCTTCAGCCCGCTCTGGTGCGCCTTGCTGGCCGCGCGGGCCTGCTGCGCGAACGCCACGCGCGCCACCAGCGGCTGCGAGAGGAACTGCGCCTGCCACTGCGGATTGCGCGTCTGCGCGCGGAACTGCTGGTAGGCGACGTCGTCGGTGCACAGCGTGTCGCCGTGCATGATCAGCGTGGGCTCGTCGTACAGCACCACCACCGCCGGGTCGGGCAGGATGCGCATGCCCGCGCGACGCGCGAAGTCCTCGCCCAGCAGGAAATCACGGTTGCCGCGGATGAACGACACGGGCACGCCCGAGGCCTGCAGCGCATGCAGCTCGCGCGCGACGATGGCGCCGGCCTCGGACGGATCGTCATCGCCGACCCAGGCCTCGAACAGGTCGCCCAGGATGTAGAGCGCGTCCGCGCCGCGCGCTTCCGACCGGATGAAGCGGACGAAGAGATCCGTGATGCCGGGGCGTTCGTCGTCCAGGTGCAGGTCGGAGATGAAGAGGGTCGTCATGCCGGCAATTCTAGGGGGTGGCGGCCGGGTCGACGCGGTCTGGCGCCCGGGTCCGGTAAAATTGCCGGTTCCGCCGTTCCGAGCCGCCCGCATGACCTGCCGCACCCGATTCGCCCCCAGTCCCACCGGCTACCTGCACATCGGCGGTGCGCGCACCGCGCTGTACTGCTGGCTGGAGGCGCGCCGCCGCGGCGGGCAGTTCATCCTGCGCATCGAGGACACCGATCAGGAGCGCAGCACGCAGGCCGCCATCGACGCCATCCTGCAGGCGATGGAGTGGCTGGGCCTGGGCTACGACGAAGGCCCGATCTACCAGACGCACCGCCTGGACCGCTACCGCGAGGTGGCCGAGCAGATGGTCGCCGCCGGCACGGCGTACTACGCCTACGAAACCAAGGACGAACTGGAGGCCATGCGCGAGAAGGCGATGGCCGCCGGCGACAAGCCGCGCTACAACGGCGCCTATCGCGATCGCAATGAAGGCTTCCGCGACGATCCCAACCGCGTGATCCGCTTCAAGAACCCGCTCGACGGCGTGGTCGCGTGGGACGACAAGGTGAAGGGACGCATCGAGATCGCCAACAGCGAGCTCGACGACCTGGTGATCTTCCGCTCCGACGGTTACCCGACCTACAACTTCGCCGTCGTGGTCGATGACCTGGACATGGGCATCACCGATGTCGTGCGCGGCGACGACCACGTCAACAACACGCCGCGGCAGATCAACATCTACCGCGCACTCGGCGCGACCGTGCCGCACTTCGCGCACCTGCCGATGATCCTGGACCCGGAAGGCGCCAAGCTGTCCAAGCGCACCGGCGCGGCGGACGTCATGCAGTACCGCGAGATGGGCTATCTCCCGCACGCGCTGCTCAACTACCTCGTGCGCCTGGGCTGGTCGCATGGCGACCAGGAGATCTTCTCCATCGCGCAGATGACGCAGCTGTTCGACCTGAAGGACGTCAACGCCAAGGCTTCGCGCCTGGATCCGGCCAAGCTCGGCTGGCTCAACCAGCAGTACCTCAAGAGCGACGAGCCGGTCGAAGTGGGCAAGCACCTGGAATGGCACCTGCTCGCGCAGGGCTTCGATCTGGCGAAGGGACCGAAGGCGGCCGATATCGTGATTGCGCTGCGCGATCGCGTGCAGACGCTGAAGGAAATGGCAGAACGCGCCGCCGTATGGTTCGGCCCGCTCACGCAATACGACGACGCGGCAGTCGCCAAGCACCTCACCGCCGCCGCGCGCGCGCCGCTGGCCGACGCGCGAGAGCGCCTGGCCGCGTTGCCGGAATGGAGCGCGGAGTCGGTGTCGGCCGCGCTGCACGCCACCGCCGAGGCCCTGGGCATCGGCATGGGCAAGGTCGCCCAGCCGATGCGCGTGGCGATCACCGGCACGCAGGTCTCGCCCGATATCTCCCACACCGTGTACCTGGCAGGGCAGGCCGAAGCGCTGGTGCGCATCGACGCGGCCCTTGCAAAAGTGCCGGTCGGGGCCTAAATCGGGACTGTCCGCAAACGGAATCGCCATGAGCCACGGTCACGCCTGCACCGATCCCTCGCATCACGTCCACGACGGCGACGCCTTCGTGCACGAGGTCGAGCGCGCGTGTGAGGCGCGTGGCTTGCGGCTCACGCCGATCCGCGCGCACGCCCTGCGTCTGATCGCCGACGCCGGCCGTCCGGTGAAGGCTTACGAACTGCTCGATCAGATGAAGACCACGCACGATGCCGCCGCCCCACCGACGGTGTATCGCGCGCTGGACTTCCTGCTCGAGAACGGCTTCATCCACAAGCTTGCATCGATCAACGCATTCGTCGGCTGCCACCACCCGGGCTCGGCGCAGCATGCGGTGCCGTTCCTGATCTGCGACCGCTGCCAGTCGGCGACGGAGCTGGAAGACGAACGCATCGTCGAGACGCTCGACCGCCGCGCGCGCGAACTCGGCTTCACCCCGCAGGCGCAGACGCTGGAAGTGCACGGCGTCTGCGCCAGCTGCGCGGCGGCACCTTCCGCCGCCTAGAGGTAATCCACCTTCACCAGCCGCAGACGGTCGGTGGAGATGCCGGCCTCGTTCGAGCGTTCGGCGAAGTAGTCCAGGATCTCCCCACGCGGCGCTGCGATGTCGTTCAACTCCTGCGTCGAGGTGACGCGCGGCGTCTGGTAACCCGCGGGCGCGACGCCCTGTTCGTTGTGGTTCGCGGTGACTCCGTCGACGATCACCCCCTGGATCGTGATCGTCCCGGATTGTGCCCAGCTCTGCGTGCCGGCCAGAAGAAGTGCGGTCGCCAACAGCCAGCGGCCGTCACGCAAGCGGAACGACGGCCGCCGCACATCCGATGAAGCGAAGGGCCGGAGAATGGCGCTGTTCATGTTGACGCTCCACTGAGACACGGCACGTCGCCGCGGAGCCATACTGCGAAAAAGTCTTAGCGTCATGCATGTGAATCGCATGAGAAAAAATCGCATTTCACAATAGAAGTGCATGTGATAGGCGCGATCTCATCCGCTGCTCGGCGCATCCCTTCGTTGCGTCCGCGTGTCGTTGTCAGACGACACGCCGCCGAGCCGCGGTCGCGGCGTTGCCCGTGTTCGGCGTGCCTGTCGGTTCGATCAGCATCAAGTGCGCTTCTTCCACCGCCACCGGCCGGTGCTCGATGCCGCGCGGTACGACGAACAGTTCGCCCGGGCCGAGTTCCACGACGCGATCGCGCAGCTCGATGCGGATGCGCCCGCTCAGCACGAGGAACAGATCGTCGGTGTCGTCGTGATGGTGCCAGATGAACTCGCCCTTCACCTTGACGACCATGATGTCGTGGCCGTTGAACGTCGCAACCGTTCGCGGTTGCCAATGCTCGTCGAACGTCGCCAGTTTGCGCGCGAGATTGATTGCTCCGTCGGATTGCGTGCTCATGTCGGCTCCGTCTGCGTCTGCGGGCGAACCAGTGCGGGAACGGCTTCGCGGATCGGCAGGTTCGCCGCGGCCGCGAGCAGGGCCAGCACCATGTCGGCGTACCACATCCAGCTGTAGTCGCCGAAGCGCTCCAGGACCAACCCGCCTACCCATGCTCCGAAGAATCCGCCGAGCTGATGTGACAGCAGCGTCAGTCCGAACAGCGTGCCCAGGTAACGCGGCCCGAACAACTTGCCCACCAGGCCCGCGGTCGGGGGCACGGTCGCCAGCCAGGTCAGGCCCAGGCCCGCGGAGAAAATGAAGAAGGTGAGGGGCGTCGGCGGCGAGACCAGGTAGATCGCGATCATCACCGCGCGGCTGGCATACATCGCCGCGAGCAGGTACTTCATGCGCCAGCGCTGGCCGAGCCAGCCCGCGGTGAGGCTGCCGGCGACGTTGAACAGGCCGATCAACGCCAGCGACACCGCCGACACACTGGCCGGCAGCCCGCACAGTGCGATCTCGCTCGGCAGATGCGTGACCAGGAACGCGATGTGCACGCCGCAGGTGAAGAAGCCCAGGTGCAGCATCCAGTAACTGCGATCGCGCACCGCGATGCGCAGCTGTTCGCGCAGGCCGATACCGGGCGCGGAAGGCGTGACGGCCTGCGGCGCGTCGTCCGCGCGGCGTCGCAGCGGCCAGGCAAGCGGCAGCGTCATCAGCGCCGATGCCGCCAGCGTCCACATCGCCGCCGCCCAGCCGGCGGCGCTGATCACGGCCTGCACCAGCGGCGCGAACACGAACTGTCCGAACGAACCACCGGCATTGATCACGCCGGCCGCCATCGAGCGCTTTTCAGCTGGCATTTGCCGCGCGGTCGCACCGATCAGGATGGAGAAACTGCCCGCGCCCGCGCCCGCCGCGCTGAGCACGCCCAACGTGAGCAGCAGTCCCCATTCGGAAGGCAGCGTGGGTGCGAGCACCATGCCCGCGGCCAGCAGGATGCCGCCCGCCACGAGCACACGGCCGGGCCCGCGCTGGTCGGCGATCGCACCGAACACCGGTTGCACGGCGCCCCAGACGAACTGGCCGATCGCAAGCGCGAAGCTGATCTGTGCGATGCCCAGTCCGGTGCTGCGGCCGATCGGCGCGACGAACAGGCCCATCGATTGGCGCACGCCCATGGTGATCATCAGCATCGCCGTGGCGGCGAGCACCAGCGGCCAGTAGCGCGCGGTGGGGTGGGGCGCAGTGGTCATTCGGCGTCCAGTCGCGCCATCGCGCGGTCGAGATGGGTGTGCAATGCGTTCACGCCCGTGGCGCCCAGGCGTGCGTCGATGTCGTCCTGCGCCTTGCGCCAGAGCGGCTGCGCGCGCTCGAGCACGCGCTTGCCGGCGGGCTTCACCTGCACTAGGCGCTGGCGTGCGTCGGTGTCGCTGCTGGCCAGTTCGATCCAGCCGGCGGTGACGAGCGGCTTGAGGTCGCGACTGAGCGTGGTGCGGTCCATGCCGATCTCACGTGCCAGCGCGCTCACGGTTTGCGGCGTGCGCGAGGCGCGGCGCAGGATCGAATACTGGTTGAGGTTGAGGCCGGCAGGGGCCAGCTCGCGGTCGTAGCGTTGCGTTACCTGTCGCGCCAGTTTGCGCAGGCGGAAGCAGGTACACAGGCTGTGGGGGGCGGCTGGGGTTTCCATAAGCGTGTATATACACCCATTTCCGGAAAAGAAAAGCGCCGGCGATGGGCCGGCGCTGTTCAGGTGGGGAAGGGCGCTCGCAGCAGGGGCGTCAGAAGAACGCCCGCACGCCGAATGCCACGCCACGCCCCGGCAGCGGCGCCACGTCCTTGAGGAAGGAGGTGTGCACGCGCGCCTCCTCGTCGAGCAGGTTGCTGCCGTCGAGGAACACTTCCCACGCGTTGCCCTTCGGCGTGTCCTTGTGCCAGGCGACGTGCGCGTCGACGAGCGTGTACCCGGGCGTTTCCGTTTCGTTCGCGGCGACTTGATCCTGGCGTGCGTAACGGATCGCGCCAAGCGATGCGCGCCAAGCACCCAGCTCCCAGCGCACCTCGCCGCCCAGGCGCTGCGGCGCGATCCGCGGCAGGTTGCCGCCGCGCGGAAGATCGACGGTGTAGTCGTGGGCATGATCGCCATGCGGCACCGCGAAGCTCACTTCGCGCGTCCCGCTGCCGGTCAGTTCGCCGCGCACCACGTCGCCGAACACGCGCAGGTTCCAGCTGCCGCTGTCGTTGTCGGCGAAGTTCCAGTTGACCTCGGCTTCGGCACCGTTGAAGCGCGCGTCGTCCTGCGTCCACAGGCGCACGGGGTTGCCGTCCTCCGTCACGCCGGTGTCGGCCAGGTAGATGAAATCGTCGTACTTCACGTGATAGACCGACGCGCTCGCCTTGAACGGGCCGCCGTGCCAATGCAGGCCGATCTCCGCGCGGTTCGCGGTTTCCTCGTCCATCAGCGGCGAACCCAGTTCGATGCTCGAAGTGGCGACGTGGAGGCCGTTGGAATACAGCTCTTCCGCCGTTGGCGCGCGCTGCGCGCGGTCCAGGCCGAACGAAAGGTGGAACGCTTCGTTGATGTCCCACTTGAACGCCGCCGACAGGCTCGTCGTATGGAAATCGCGATCCGGCCCGATCGCCTCGGCTTCGTTCACGTCGATCTTGTTCTGGTCCACGCGCGCGCCCAGCTCGGTCTTGATCGCGCCGAAGGTGCGCTCGCCCAGCCAGAACAGGCCCGCATCGCGTCCCTTGGACGGAGGAACGAACGCCTCTTCGCCGATGGCCTCGAAATCGCGCTGGGCCCACTGCAGGCCGACGGCGCCGTTCCAGCCCCAGAGCGGCTGGTGCACCAGTTCCAGGCGACCCTCAGTGCTGGTGTTGTCGAAGACGGTGCCGGCTTCGCCGCCCTCGTATTCGGTGTGCGTGTACTCGGTATGGGCGACCTTGGCGCGCAGCGACTTGAACACGCCCAGGTCGTCCAGGCCGCCGCGCACTTCATAACGGTGTTGCGTCATGCCGATGGTGACCGGGCCTTCTTCCTCGTGCGCGGGTTCCTCGCCTTCGTGGGCGTGGTCGTCCCCGTGTTCGTGGGCGCCGGCGGGCACGCCGTAGCGCGTGTCGAACAGGCTTGCGCCCACGCCCAGGAAACCGCGCTCGCCGATCCAGCTCACGCCCAGCGCGCCGCTGTCGGTGCGCACGAAGCTGTTGGGCAGCGTGCCCTTCGTGGCCGGGTCCGGCGTTTCGCCTTCGCGCGCCATCAGCTCGCGGCTTTCCGGGTAGTTGGGGATGTCGTAATCGCCGGTCTCGCGATGCAGGCCATCGATGTGGAAGACGAAATTGCCCGAAGCCGACGTGCCATCCATGCGGAACATGCCGGTCTTTTCGTCGTTGACGGTGTTGCCGCGCAGTTCGGCACGGCCTTGCAGGGGCTGGTCGGTCACTGCCTCGGGAATGCGGCCGTCGACCACGTTCACGGCGCCGCCGATCGCGCCGCTGCCGTAGAGCAGGGTGGCCGGGCCTTTGAGCACTTCGATCTGGTCGGCCAGGAACGGCTCCAGCGTGACCGCGTGATCGACACTGACGGTGGAGACGTCGCCCGAGCCCAGGCCGTCGCTCAGCACCTGCACGCGGGCGCCGTCGAAGCCGCGCACGATCGGCCGCCCGACGCCAGGACCGAAGTACGAGGACTGCACGCCGGGCAGTTTGCCGACGGTCTCGCCCAGGGAGTTCGCCTTGACTTCGTCGAGCCGTTCTCCGGCCAGGACCTCGACCGGCCGGACCAGATCCTCGGCCGTGCCGACCAGCGGCGTCGCCTTGACCTCCACGCCGGCCAGGTCGGTGGGCTGATGGGCGTGGTCCTGGTCATCGGCCTGCGCGGCCAGGGGCAGCGCGGCGGCGAGGGCGAGCACCAGGGGAAGTCGGCGGGTCAGCGAGCGCTTTGGCATCGGTCGAGGTAGAGTGGGGTGGCGGAAGTTGCGTAATGTTATATTATAACGAAACGGATTCCGCACCCTCCCGAAAGTCACGCCTCCATGCCGCCTCTTCGCCCCCGCAGCCTGCTCGACCGCATCGGTGCCTTCGGCTCCTTGCTGTGCGCGATCCATTGCGCGCTGCTGCCGCTGGTGATCGCCGTGCTGCCGTCGCTGGGCGTCGCGGCATGGCTGGGCACGGGGTTCGAGGAAGCCTTCGTTCTGTTCGCCACTGGGCTGGGGCTGTTCAGCATGTTCTGGGGCTACCGCCGACATCGCGCCGTGCAAGCGCTGTCGCTGATGGTGCCGGGGCTGGCGATCCTGTGGTTCGGCGTGCTGTACCAGCCACTGCACCAGAGCGTGATTCCGCATGCGATCGCAATGACCTTCGGCGGCACGCTCGTGGGCCTGGCCCATCTGGCGAACCTGCGCCTGAACCACGGCCACGTGCACGACGCCACCTGCGCGCACTGATTCGCCGTTCCA
This sequence comes from Lysobacter sp. MMG2, assembly GCF_016735495.2. Lineage (GTDB taxonomy): Bacteria > Pseudomonadota > Gammaproteobacteria > Xanthomonadales > Xanthomonadaceae > Lysobacter_J. The sequence goes on along the minus strand of NZ_JAERQY020000001.1, from coordinate 873,207 downwards.
GGCGAGGCCCAGTGGGAGAGGTGTGTGCGGCGGAACGGGCAGAGGCTCCCGCGTGGTAGACTGCGCGGCCTCGCGCGAAGCGACCGCAGTAATCTCGTAACCCCCGCACCCCGTGCGGATTTGGACAGTTCAGGAGCAGAACATGGGCAAGGGCGACCGCAAGACCGCCAAGGGCAAGCGCTACAACTCCAGCTACGGCAATGCCCGCAAGGCCACGACCAAGGCCGCCGGCACCGCCGCCGCCCCGGTCGCGAAGAAGGCGACCAAGACCGTGGCCAAGGCCCCGGCCGCCAAGAAGGTCGCGGTGAAGAAGGCTGCCACCAAGGAGTAAGCGCTCCGGCGGGACCTCCCGCCTGTGCCGCAAAAAAGCCCCGCCTTGGCGGGGCTTTTGTTTTTCCGGCGCCGGGAGGCGGCCCGTCAGCGCTTGGCCGCCTTCTCCACCTGCGTCCACACGCGCAGCAGGTTGCCGCCGAGGATCTTGCGGATGTCCGCGTCGGAATGACCGCGCTTCTGCAGGCCTTCGACCAGGTTCGGATAGTCGGCCACCGAACGCAGCTCCACCGGCAGGTGGCCGCTGACGCCGTCGAAGTCCGAACCGATGCCGACGTGGTCCACGCCGATCAGCTTCACCGCGTAGTCGATCTGGTCCAGCACCGCATCGATGTGCGTTTCCGGCGACGGATGCGCGAGCTCCCATTCCTTGTCGAACGCGTCCTTCGACTTCACCGGCTTGCCCGCGGCGGCGAGCTTCGCGTTCTCCTGGTCGAACGCCGCCTCCGCGATGAAGTACGCCTGCGTGTCCGATGCCGCCTGCGGATTGACGAAGCCGGTGCCGAACACCAACTGCACCACGCCGCCTTCCTTCGCCACCGCGAGCGCGAGCTCATCGCTGATGTTGCGCTCGAAGCCCTGCGTGAAGTGGCGCATGCCCGAATGGCTGGCGATCACCGGCACGTCGGTGACGCGTAGCACGTCGCGCACGGCGTCGTCGGAGATGTGCGAGACGTCCACCATGATGCCGAGCCGGTTCATCTCGGCCACGACCTGCTCGCCGAATGGGCTCAGTCCGCCCCACTTCTTGTCGCGCGCGTAGGACGAATCGGCGATGCGGTTGTTCGCGCTGTGGGCGAGGGTGATGTAACGCACGCCGCGCGCCTGCAGCGCTGCCAGCTTGGAAAGGTCGTCGCCGATCGGCGCGCCGTTCTCCATGCCCGGCGTCAGCAGCACGCGGCCGCCCTTGCGCAGTCTCTCCAGATCGGCGGGCGAACGCAGGATCGCGAACTTGTCCGGATGACGTCCCACCATCGCCTCGACCGCGTCGATCTGCGTGTTCGCCTTCTGCCACGCGGTGCCGGCGGCGTCTTCGTCGGGCGAGGTGTAGATCGACATGAACGCCACGTCGAGCCCGCCCTGGCGTGCGCGCGGGTAGTCGAACTCCTTGCCCGGCGTCGCCACGCCCAGGTCGTCCCAATGCGAGAGCAGCATGCTCGGCGCATCGATGTGCGTGTCGACGATGATCGCGTCGTGCGCGAGCCGCTGCGCGGCGTCGCTTGCGGCGGAGGCGGGAATGGCGGCCAGCGACAGCGACAGGCCCAGAGCGGCGAAGCGAAAACGCATGTTGTTTCCCCGTGGAAAGTGAAGCTTCAAGTGACGCGATGCCCGCCGGCATGGACGGCCTGCGCGAGGCGGCCGCCGAGCCAGTAGCACAGTTCGGCCGGGTGGCCGATGTTCCAGAGCACGAAGTCGGCGCGCGCGCCCACGCGCAGCACGCCGCGATCGTGCAGGCCCAGGGCGCGCGCGGCGTTGACCGTGGCGCCGCGCAGGGCTTCTTCGGGCGTGAGACGGAAGTGCGTGCACGCCAGCTGCATCGCGTGGCGCAGCGACTGCAGCGGCGAAGTGCCCGGATTGCAGTCGGTGGCCACCGCCATCGGCACGCCGTGCGCACGGAAGGTGTCCAGTGGCGGCAGCTTCGTTTCGCGCAGCACGTGGTACGCACCGGGAAGCAGCACCGCGACGGTGCCGCGCTGCGCCATCGCGCGCACGCTCTCGTCGCTGGTGTGTTCGACATGGTCCGCCGACAGCCCATCGAACGCTGCCGCCAGCGCGCCGCCGCCCAGGTCGCTGAGCTGGTCGGCATGCAGCTTCACCGGCAGACCCAGCGCACGCGCGGCGTCGAACATGCGGCGCGTCTGTTCCGGCGTGAAGCCGATGCCCTCGCAGAACGCGTCCACCGCATCGACCAGCCCTTCGGCATGCAGGCGCGGCAGCCATTCGATCGCCGCATCGATGTAGTCGTCGGCGCGACCGGCGAACTCCGGCGGCAATGCGTGCGCGGCCAGATACGTGGTGCGCACGCCGATCCCGAGCTGCTCCAGGCGCCGCGCCACGCGCAGCATCTTGCGTTCGTTCTCGAAGTCCAGGCCGTAGCCGGACTTGATCTCCAGCGTGGTCGTGCCGTCGGCGATGAGCGCATGCGCGCGCGGCAGCGACTGTCGCAGCAGTTCGCCTTCGTCGGCCGCTCGCGTGGCGCGCACCGTCGAGAGGATGCCGCCACCGGAGCGGGCGATGTCCTCGTAGCTGGCGCCGAGCAGGCGCAGTTCGAACTCACGTGCGCGATCGCCGGCGAAGACCAGATGCGTATGGCAGTCCACCAGCCCGGGCGTGATCCAGCCCTTGCTCTCGATCACCTCGCGCGCCAGCCGCTGCGGCGTGTCGGGCAGGGCGGAGCGCGGTCCGACGAAGGTCAGCGTGTCGTCTTTCCAGGCGATCGCGCCATCCAGGACGTCCGCATACCCCTGCGGCGCATCGAGCGTGGCGAGCGAAGCACCGAGGATCAGCCCGTCCCAGGCTGTATGCGCGTTGGAGGTCATGACGGGATTCTAGCCGGGCCACGGGCCGGCCGGATCGCCGCCGGGCATCGGCGGAAGGATCGTCACGAGCGCGCCCTCGGGCGACAATGCCGGCATGAAGACCCTCGACGCCGCGATGCTCTGGACCCCCGACGGCTGGCGCCCCGACGCCGGCTTCGACATCGACGACCATGGCCGCATCCGCGCCATCGAGTCGGCCGAGCCCACCGCCAGCGCCAGCTGGATCGTGCCGGGGGTGGCGAACCTGCACTCGCATGCGTTCCAGCGCGCCATGGCCGGTCTGGCCGAACGCCAGACGAACCCGGAAGACTCCTTCTGGACCTGGCGCGAGACCATGTACCGCTTCGCCGCGCGGTTCACGCCGGAGCTGCTGCAGGCGGTGGCTGCGCAGCTCTACGTTGAGATGCTGGAAGCCGGCTACACGACGGTGTGCGAGTTCCACTACTTGCACCACGCGCCCGACGGTCGCCCCTACGACGACCCGGCCGCGATGTCGCGCGCGCTGATCGCCGCCGCCCGCGATGCGGGCATCCGGCTGACGCTGCTGCCCGTGCTCTACATGACCGGCGGCTTCGACGGCCGCGTGCTGGGCGAACGCCAGCGCCGCTTCGGCCATGACGTCGACGCCTACCTGCGCCTGATCGAAACCCTGTGCGAGGACGTCGGCCCGTCGCTGCATGTCGGCTGCGCGCTGCACAGCCTGCGCGCGGTGCCGCCGCAGGCGATGCGCACGGTGCTCGACGCCCTGCCGCCCGCGATGCCGGTGCACATCCACATCGCCGAGCAGATCGGCGAAGTGCAGGACTGCTTGGCCCTGCGCAACGCCCGTCCGGTGGAGTGGCTGCTCGACAACGCCGCGGTCGATGCGCGTTGGACGCTGGTTCACGCCACGCACCTCACGGCTGCGGAAACGCAGGGCATCGCGCGCAGCGGCGCGACCGTGGCGATCTGCCCGACCACCGAGGCCAACCTCGGCGACGGCCTGTTCCCGCTGCGCGATTACCTGGATGCAGGCGGCCGCTGGGGCGTGGGTTCGGACTCGCACATCTCCGTCTCCCCGGTGGAGGAGCTGCGCTGGCTGGAATACGGCCAGCGCCTGTCCACGCGCCATCGCAACATCGCCGTGCGCGCGGACTCGCCGAGCGTGGGCGAAACGCTGCTGCGCGATGTCGCACGCAGCGCTAGGAATTCGACGGGCCATGCGATCGGCACGTTCGCGACGGGCGAGTATGCCGATGCGGTGGTGCTCGACACCGATGCACCGGCGTTGTACGGATTGAAGGCCGAAGATGCGGTCGACCGCTGGATCTTCAGCGGCAATCGTCCGCTCGTGCGCGAGGCGTACGTGGGCGGCAGGCGCGTGGTGGAGGGCGGTGCGCACCTGCAACGCCACGCGATCGCGCAACGCTATCGCGAGGCGATGGCGCGCTTGATGGCGGAGTGATCGCAGAGCGCTTTTCCTTCTCCCCTTGCGGGAGAAGGTGCCCGAAGCCGGCGCTGCGCGCCACCTTCTCCCGCAAGGGGAGAAGGGAACTTCTCAGCCAAACAGATCCACCGCCACCGGCAACGCCCCTTCCATCCGCAGCAGATACTCCTTCGTCGGCAATCCGCCGCCGAACCCGGTCAGGCTGCCATCGCTGCCGATCACGCGATGGCAGGGCAGCACGATCGGCAGGGGATTGCGGCCGTTCGCCGCGCCCACGGCGCGCATCGCCGACGGACGGCCCACGCGCTGCGCCAGTTGCGCGTAGCTGATCGTCGCTCCGTAGGGAATCGAGTCCAGCGTGTGCCACACCGAAAGCTGGAACGGCGTGCCGCGCGGCGCGAGCGGAAGATCGAACGCATGTCGCGCGCCGTCGAAATACTCGCCCAGTTGATGCGCCGCCAGGCGGATCACGTCGCACTCGCGTGCCTCCCATTGCGCGCAGTGCGCCATGGGATGACGCGGGTTCTGGAACTCGATCAGATGCAGCCCTTCGTCGCTCGCCGCGAGCAGCAACGGGCCGACCGGGCTGGGCACGTGCGCGTAGCGGATCGTCATGCGGTCGCCTCTACGCGGGTATCGCTGCGCGCCGTGCGTGTTTTGCGCGCGGGCTTCTCCGCGCGCGCGACCGGTGTCGGCACGCAGTCGCGCCACAGGTGGATCACCGCGTAGCCGCGCCACGGGCTCCATGCTTGCGCACGCGCGCCCAGTGCCTTCGCGGTCATGCGCGTGCCGTCGGCCGGCAGCGCCTTCTGCAGGACGAGATCCTCCACAGGAAACGCATCCGGATGGCCCAGCGCCCGCAGCGCGATGTACTGCGCCGTCCACGGGCCGATGCCCGGCAACGCGACCCAGCGTGCGGTGAAATCCTCCAGCGTGCGTTCGGCGCGAAAATCCACGCGACCTTCGATCAGCGCACTGGCAACGCCGCGCACGGTCTGCGCGCGCGAACGGATCAGGCCGATCGTTTCCAGGTCCGCATCGACCAGCGCTTCGGGCGTGGGGAACAGATGCGCCAGGCCCGGCGCGAACGGCTGCGGCAACGCGCGCCCGTACTTCTGCGCCAGGCGCGAAGCCAGCGTGCGCGCCGCGGCCACGCTCACCTGTTGGCCGATGATGGCGCGCACCGCGATCTCGAAGCCGTCCCAGCCGCTCGGCAAACGCAGCCCGGGACGTTGCGCGAGGAGCGGCGCAAGGCGCGCATCCGACGACAACGCGCCGGCGATGGCTTGCGGGTCCGCGTCCAGATCGAACATGCGCCGCAGGCGTTGCACGATCTCCAGCAGTCGTGCCGTGGCCACGCCGTGCAGTTCCAGTTTCAGCGCGTGCTCGCCGTTCGGCCACGCGCTCATGCGCAGCCAGCCGGGCTGTTCGATGGGGCCGATCACGCGCGCGTATGCGTGTTCGTCCACGACCTCCACGCCCGGCAGCGCACGCCCGCGCAGGAAATCCAGCATGGCCGCGAAGTCGTAGGGCGGGCGATAGCCCAGTCGCAGCGTGAGGACGTCACCCGCATTGTGCGCAGCGGTTTCGCGCCGGCCCTTGCGAAGATCGCGCGGCGCCAGGCGGTACGCGGTACGGAACGCGTCGTTGAAGCGGCGCAGACTGCCGAAGCCGGCGGCCAGCGCGACCTGCGTGATCGGCAGTGTGGTTTCGGTCAGCAGTTGCTTGGCGAACAGCAGCCGGCGCGTTCCGTGCACGCCGATCGGCGCGACGCCGACGCGTTCGACGAACAGGCGACGCAGCTGGCGCTCGCCCACACCCACGCGCTGCGCCAGGGCGGCGAGTGGCTGTTCGGCGAGCGCGCCGTCGTCGATCAGCTTCAACGCACGCGCCAGCGCGGCATCGCCGCGGCGCCAGCTGCCGTCGTCGGGCGAGAGTTCCGGCCGGCAGCGCAGGCAGGGACGGTAGCCCGCCGCCTCGGCCGCCGCGGCGTGTCGGAAATAGACGACGCGCCGCGCCGTCGGTGCCGGGCACACCGGGCGGCAATAAATGCGCGTGCTCAGCACGGCGGTGAAGAACAGACCGTCGAAGCGCGGATCACGCGTGCGGCGGGCCTGTTCGCACACCTGCCAGGCGGGCAGAGTGTCGGCGTGAACGTGGGGGACGGGGCTGGGCATGCGGTCAGGCTAACACCGCGCACAGAGGCGGACTCGCCGGATTCGGACATGAATGTGCAAGGCCGTCGTGACGCCCGGGGGCCTGCCTTAAGGCGCCGCCTCGCGCAGTGCAGGCAACAGCGGCGCCACGTCACCGTCGTTCGCCGCAGGCATCACCCCGAGCACTCGCGCGAGCAGTGGATACACATCCACATTGTCGAACGGCGCGATGCGCGCACCGGGCACGAACGAAGGGCCGCGCGCGATGAACAACGCCCGCATCGACGGCAGTGCGGGATCGAAGCCGTGCGAGCCGCGCGCCGCTTCGGGCGGACGCTTGGCGAGCTTCTCCGGATACAGCGCGTCCCAGCCTTCATGCATCTGGCAGACGATCGGCGGCACGCGCGGATTGGTTCCGTAGTGCCAGCGCGCCGGCAGGTCCTCGCGCTTCCAGCAGTCGTACTGTGCGTGGGCGCCGAGCAGGCGCTGTTCCGCCTCGCGCTCGCGACCGGGACGCGGCGCAACACCGATCGATTGACCGTCCGACACCACGGTCGCGATCGCCGGATCGATCATGTCCACCACGCCGATCGCGCGGCCGGGGCCGACCTTCGCCATGCCATGGTCGGATACCACGATCAGGTCGGTGCGATCGAGCATGCCGCGCGCAGCCAGTCCGTCGTACAGCCGGCCGATCACCGCGTCGAGGTCGCGCAGCGTCGCGCGCACCTGCGGCGAGTCCGGGCCGTAGTCGTGGCCGGCCTTGTCGAGCTGTTCGAAATACAGCGACACCAGGCGCGGCCGCTGCGCCTGCGGTGCGCCGAGCCAGGCGAGCACGTCGTCCACGCGGCGGGCGGGCGGCACGCGCTCGTCGTAGGCGACCCATTGGCTCGGCCGCACGCCGCCGATGGCCGCGCTGCTGCCCGGCCAGGCCCAGCTGGCGCTGCGCACGCCCTGTTTCTCGGCGGTCACCCAGATCGGTTCGCCGCCCCACCAGCGGCTGTCGTCCACGGCGTTGCGATCGGCCACGGCGAAGCCGCCGATGCCGGCATCGCTCATGCGGTTGTGGATGACGCCGTGATGGTCCGGACGCAGCCCGGTGACCAGCGTGTAGTGATTGGGGAAGGTGAGCGAGGGGTAGGACGGGTTCATCCAGTCCGCGTGTGCGCCTTCGCGTGCGATGCGCGCCAGGTTCGGCGTTGCCTGCGGCGAGAGGTAATCCGCGCGGAAGGCATCGATGGAAACGAGGATGACCGCCTGCGCGCGCGGCGGTGGAGCGAAGGCGCGCGGGGCAGGGGTGCTGCAGGCGGAGAGGACGAGGCAGGCGGCAACGGCCGCGATTCGGAGCAAGCGCATCGGTCGATCATAACGAGCGTGTGTTGCGGCATGACTTTAGTCGCTGGCGATTGCGCACGGCCGTGCCAATAGTGGCCGCAACCCGACGGGACGTCCCCGCCGGCACGGGAGCCCGTCATGAAGACCGTCACGACCGTTGTCGCCGCCGCCCTGTTGTCGAGCCTGTCCGCCGCGTCCGTGGCACAGACGCCGCCGAAACCCGAGCCGGCGCGCATGACCCGCGCCGAATGCGAGGTGTGGACGCGCGAACTCAGCTTCGCCCAGTCCGTCGCGGACCACGACGGCGCCGCCTTCGCATCGCATCTGGAACCCGACGCCGCCTTCGGCGCGAGTCAGGCGCAGCCGACGCGCGGCCGCGATGCCATCGCCAAGCGCTGGACCGGGATCGTGGAAGGCAAGCGATTCAAGCTGTCGTGGTATCCCACCCGCACCACGATTGGCGGCGTCGGCGACATCGCCTGGTCCAGCGGGCCGTCGCTGTTCGAGGACCTGGACCCGAAGACCACGCAGCGCTACCGCATCGGCGCGTTCCATTCGGTCTGGCACCGGGGCGCGGACGGTGTCTGGCGCGTGCTGTTCGACGACGGCGTGGATCCGCGCCCGGCCACGCAGGCCGAAGCGCTGGCCTTCCGCGAAGGCCGCCAGGCCACGTGTCCACAAGCCTGACGACTCCCTAAATCACGCCGCCGCCCTCACTTTCGGCAAAGACGGGGCGTTGTATGGTGGACCTGCGGCGCTGACGCCGCCTTCCTCCTGGTGATGCCATGGACCGCATGTCCCACCACCGCGCTGCTCTCCTTGCCGCCGGGCTGTTCGTGCTCGGGCTGGGCAGTGCTTCCGCGCAGGCCGTGTCGGCCGATGCGCAGGCGCAGGCCAATGCTCCGCAGGCTGCCGTGGACGCACAGGCCGCCTCCGATGCGCAGGTCTCCCCCGACGGTCGCAACGACACGAAGCGGCCCACCGCCGGCTGCCTGAAGGAAACCGGCAGCAACATCCGAACGCGCGATCCGAAGACCGGCAAGCCGGTGTGCATCGGCCCGGGCCGTTCCTATACGCGCGAGCAGATCGACCGTACCGGCCAGACCGATCTCGCCGACGCCCTGCGCCGCCTGGATCCATCGATCCACTGATCGCATGAAGACGATGCGTCGTCTGCCGATCGTCATCGCGCTGGCCTTCGGGCTGGCGCCGGTCGCGTTCGCGCAGCAGGCCAACACGCTGCAGCCGCCGCGCGTGGCGCCGATCTCGCCCGCCACGCCGCCGTCCTTGCCGGTGGGCGTGGACACCTCGCGCGACAACGCATCGCTCAACCAGTTGAACCGGCAGCTCGATGTTTCCAGCCGGCGCGTGCAGGCCGACACCTTGCGCAATCAGGTCGACCGCCAGGATCGGCTGATGGATGCCGATCGCGCGCGCACCGACGCGCGCCGTGCCGCGGCGTCGCCGGAAGAATCCGCACGACTGCGCCAGGAATTCGAAGCGCGCGTGGCAAACCACGAGGCCTGGCGTGCCGGCAAGGAGCAGCAGGTGCAGCGGCTGGAAGTGGAGGGCATTCCGCCGCCGCCGCCGCCCAACGAAGTGAAGGCGCCGGCGATCCAGCCGGGGCGCTGACCGCTACGTCAGCAATCCCCGCAGCAGCCGCTGCAGCGACGCTTCGTAATAGCGCCGGAATGCGGCATCGTCGAAGTTGAAACGTCCCGCGCGATACAGCGCGATCAGGCCGTGCGTGTGCGCCCACAACGTCATCGCCACGTCCCATACATCGTCCTCGCGCAGGACGCCGGCATGCATCGCGTCCTGCACTGCGTCGGCGACGACGTTGAGCGTCGGCGAGCGCCGCGCGTGGAAGTCGTCCGGAAACCGCCGCGCATCGTCGCGCGCCGTGGAGAACGCATGGTCGAACAGGTGCGGATGCGCCAGCGCGTAATCCAGATAGATGCGCTGCACCGCCAGCAGGCGCTCGAGCACGTCACCGCCGCGGCCGCGCGCGTCCCAGTGACGCGTGATCGCATCGAAGCTGTCGTCGCCGATGCGCTTGAGCAGCGCCTCGCGATTGGGGAAATGCCGGTAGATCGCCATCGGCGTCAGCCCCACCGCGGCGGCCACGCGGCGCATGCTTACGCCGGCCGCGCCTTCGCGTTCGAACAGCGTGCGCGCGGCGCGCAGGATGCGGTCGGCAGTGGCGGGGCGGCGGCTCATGTATACAGCGTATACAAAATGGCGCCGTACGGCGGAAAATCGCACGCAATCGCCGGCCAGTGTTGATACGGGCGCTGCCGCGCGGCGGGCACGGCGCGATAATTCCCGGCATGCACCCCCGCGCGTCGCGAACGCGACGCCCCTGCCGACGGAGCGTTCCATGTCGACCCGCAAAGACCCTTCCCGCGTCATCCGCGCACCGCGCGGTAGCGACAAGACCTGCAAGTCGTGGCTGACCGAAGCCGCGTACCGCATGATCCAGAACAACCTCGACGCCGAGGTCGCGGAGAATCCGACCGAACTGGTCGTCTACGGCGGCATCGGCCGCGCCGCGCGCGATTGGGAAAGCTTCGATGCGATCCTGAAGTCGCTGCGCGAACTGGAAGACAACGAAACGCTGCTGGTGCAGTCCGGCAAGCCCGTCGGCATCTTCCCCACGCATCCGGACGCACCGCGCGTGCTGCTCGCCAACTCGAACCTGGTGCCGCATTGGGCGACGTGGGAGCACTTCAACGCGCTCGATAAGAAGGGCCTGATGATGTACGGCCAGATGACGGCCGGATCGTGGATCTACATCGGTTCGCAGGGCATCGTGCAGGGCACCTACGAGACGTTCGTCGAGATGGGCCGCCAGCATTACGGCGGCGACCTCAAGGGCAAGTGGATCCTCACCGCCGGCCTGGGCGGCATGGGCGGCGCGCAGCCGCTGGCGGCTTCGCTGGCGGGCGCGTGCTCGCTCAACATCGAATGCCAGCAGAGCCGCATCGACATGCGCCTGCGCACGCGCTATGTCGACGAACAGGCGACCGATCTCGACGACGCGCTCGCGCGCATCGAGAAGTACACCGAAGCGGGCGAGGCGAAGTCGATCGCGCTGCTGGGCAACGCGGCGGAGATCCTGCCCGAGCTCGTGCGCCGCGGCGTGCGTCCGGATGCCGTCACCGACCAGACCTCCGCGCACGATCCGGTGCACGGTTACCTGCCGATCGGCTGGAGCGTGGAGCAGTGGCAGCGCATGCAGACCGAGGACCCGGGTCGCGTGCGCGACGCGGCGATGAAGTCGATGCGCGTGCACGTGGAAGCGATGCTCGCCTTCGAGGACATGGGCATCCCCGTGTTCGACTACGGCAACAACATCCGCCAGATGGCGAAGGACGAAGGCTGCGAGAACGCGTTCGACTTCCCGGGCTTCGTGCCGGCGTACGTGCGGCCGCTGTTCTGCCGCGGCGTCGGCCCGTTCCGCTGGGTCGCGCTGAGTGGCGATCCGGAGGACATCTACAAGACCGACGCGAAGGTGAAGGAACTCATCCCCGACGACGAGCACCTGCACCGCTGGCTCGACATGGCGCGCGAACGCATCAGTTTCCAGGGCCTGCCCGCACGCATCTGCTGGGTCGGCCTGGGCCTGCGCCACAAGCTCGGCCTCGCGTTCAACGAGATGGTGCGCAACGGTGAATTGAAGGCGCCGGTCGTCATCGGCCGCGATCACCTCGACAGCGGCAGCGTCGCCTCGCCCAACCGCGAGACCGAATCGATGAAGGACGGCAGCGACGCCGTGTCCGACTGGCCGCTGCTCAACGCGATGCTCAACGTCGCCGGTGGCGCGACGTGGGTCTCGCTGCACCACGGCGGCGGCGTGGGCATGGGTTACTCGCAGCACTCCGGCGTGGTCATCGTCTGCGATGGCTCGGAAGAAGCGGACAAGCGCCTGGCGCGCGTGCTGTGGAACGACCCGGGCACCGGCGTCATGCGCCACGCGGACGCCGGCTACGAGATCGCCCAGCAGTGCGCGAAGGAGCAGGGGCTCAAGCTGCCGATGGCGTGAAGTTTCACGCCCGCTGGCACGCCGCGAACGGCCCGGGCAACCGGGCCGTTTCGTTTCGGCGGTAACGAAATCCCGGGCGTAAGATCGGCGGGCCTTGTCGCACGGAGTCGCCCGATGCATCGCAGGCAGTTCCTCGGCGCGCTGGCGTCGTCGTTGGCCATGGCCTTGCCGGGCTGCGTCCGCAGCGGTCGTGATGTGCGGCCGGACGGCGGCACGGTGATGACCGTACTCGGTCCGGTCGATGCCGACGCACTCGGCATGACGCTGGTGCACGAACACCTCTACGCCGATCTGCGCCCGCATGCCGAGCAAGTGGCGCAACCGCTGACGCCCGACATCGACGAGGTCGTCGAGGTGGTCCTGCCTTACCTGCGCGAGATCCGGCGCCAAGGCTGCCGGACGCTCGTGGACTGCACCGCGACGACGCTCGGTCGCGATCCGGCGCTGATCCGCCGTCTTTCGCAGGAAAGCGGCCTGCACATGCTCACGGTGACCGGCGCCTACGTCGCCGCCGGCGGTCGCTTCATTCCACCTTACGTGCACAGTGACACGGACGAAGCGCTGGCCGCGCGCTGGATCGGCGAGTGGCGCGACGGCATCGGCGGCACCGATGTGCGGCCGGGCCTCATCAAGCTGGGCATCGAAGGCGATCCGCTGACCGGGATCGAACGCAAGGTCCTGCGCGCCGCGGCCCGGACGCAGTTGCAAACGGGACTGGTGATCGCCGCGCACACCGGGCCGTGGAGCGAGGTGGCGCCCGGGCGCAACGCGCGATGCGCTTTCGCGCAGCTCGATCTGCTGGAAGCCTCGGGCGTCGCCCCTTCCGCGTGGATCTGGGTCCATGCGCAGAATGAAGCCGAAGGCGCGCATCACGTCGAGGCCGCGCGACGCGGCGCGTGGGTGTCGTTCGATGGCTTTCGTCCCGGGCAGGAGGCCGACTATGCGGCGCTGATCGGGCGCATGCGCGAGGCCGGGCTGCTGGCGCGCGTGCTCGTCTCGCAGGACGCGGGCTGGTACAACGCCGGCCAGCCCCGTGGCGGTGAGTTCAAGCCGTTCGATCCGCTGTTCACGGCATTGATCCCGGCGCTGCGGCAGAGCGGCCTGGGCGAGGATGCGATCCGCACGCTGTTCGTCGACAACCCGGCGCGCGCCTTCGCGGTGCGCATGCAGGGCAAGCCCGCGTCCTGACGACAAGATTGTCCGCTTCCAGCGCGGTCCGTCGTTCTCCCAGCGACGGTGAATGGAGCGGCCACGATGGCGGTGATCTCGAATGCAGGCGCGACGCGCCGCCCCGGCCTGTGGGGCACGGGCAGCACGATCTGGATCTGGGCCCTGTTGGCCTTGGCGGTGGCGGGCTTCTGGCCCAGCTACGTGCGGCGCATTGGCGAGGCCGACGCGGTCACGCACCTGCACGCCGCGCTGATGATGTCGTGGTTCGCGATGCTGTTCGTGCAGCCGTGGCTGGTGCGCACGCGACGTCTCGCCCTGCACCGGCAGGTCGGCAAGTTCTCGTATGCGCTGGTGCCGGCGATCGTGCTGACCTGCCTGTGGCTCTCGCGCATCCGCATGGCCGCCGCGACGCCACAGAGCTTCGGCTTCCAGACGTTCATCCTGTACCTCGCCATCGGCGCCGCGACGATCCTCCTGCTGTCCTGGGCGCTGGCGATCTACCACCGCCGCGATACCGCGCTGCACGCGCGCTACATGGTCGGCACGACGCTGACGCTGCTAGATCCGGCGCTGGCACGATTGCTGGCCACCACGATGCCGGGCCTCGGGCCGGCGATCCCGCTGATCAGCTTCGGCCTGCTGTTCCTCATCCTCGGCGTGCTGATCTGGCGCGACCGTGGCCGCCATGGCCAGAGCGCGTTCATCGTGCTGACCGTGTTGTTCGCGATCCACTTCGCACTGATGCAGGTGCTGCCGCGCACGACGGCGTGGCAGGACTTCGCGCGCGGGTGGGGTGGGTTGGCGGTGGGCTGACTCGTCGTTCGATCACTCGGAGCCCGCACAACAGCGGGCCGCGCCGGGTGGTCGTGGCGCGCTGTCGAATTCGGTACGCTTCGTTCGTCATACGGGAAAGGCGCGGGATGCGCCTTTGCATTCCCTTCCAGACGAACAGGACGACCGAATGAGCCACGAACCCGAATCGACCCTCGACCCTGGCGCGAATGGCGCGGGATCACCCGCTGTGCGCGCCTCGCTATGGTCCGAGTTGCGCGAGGCCATCCGCGGCACCAACGCCGACTACACGAAGATCCCGCTGCGCCGCGCGGTGTTCCTGCTCGCGGTGCCGATGGTGCTGGAGCTGGTGCTGGAATCGACCTTCGCGGTGGTCGACATCTTCTTCGTCGCCAAGCTCGGGCCGTCGGCGGTGGCGACGGTGGGGCTGACGGAAACCTACCTGTTCCTGCTGTACTCCATCGCGATGGGGCTGGCGATGTCGGTCACCGCGATCGTGGCCCGGCGCATCGGCGAGAACAAGCGCGAGGAAGCGGCGATCACCGCGGTGCAGGCGATCCTCATTGCGCTATTGGTGTCGCTGCCGTTCGCGATCATCGGCATCGTCTGGGCGAAGGACCTGCTGCGGCTGATGGGCGCCGACGCGTGGAGCATCGAGCACGGTTACCGCTACACGCAGTGGATGCTCGGCGGCAACGCGGTGATCATGCTGCTGTTCGTGATCAATGCGATCTTCCGCGGCGCCGGGGACGCGGCCATCGCGATGCGCGTGCTGTGGCTGGCGAACGGCCTGAACATCGTGCTGTGCCCGCTGCTGATCTTCGGCCTGGGCCCGATTCCTGCGCTGGGCATCGAGGGCGCGGCGATCGCCACCAATATCGGTCGCGGCGCAGGCGTGGCATTGCAGCTGTACGTGCTGTTCCATGGCGGAAAGCACATCCGCGTGACGATGTCGCAGATCGCCGTGCACGCTGCGGTGCTGTGGAACATCGTGCGCACCTCGCTGGGCGGCATCGGCCAGATGCTGGTGTCGATGACGTCCTGGATCTTCCTGATGCGCATCCTGTCGAGCATCGGCAGCGACGCGGTCGCCGGTGCGACCATCGCCATCCGCATCATGATGTTCACGCTGATGCCGGCCTGGGGCATGTCCAACGCGGCCGCGACGCTCGTGGGGCAGAACCTCGGCGCCGATCACCCCGAGCGCGCCGAAGCGGCGGTGTGGCACATCGGCTGGTACAACATGGCCTTCACCTTCGCCATGTCGGTCGCGTTCTTCCTGTTCCATCACGAGCTGATCGCGATCTTCACCTCCGACCCGGAAGTGATCGAGGTGGGCGGCGAATGGCTGAGGATCCTGTCGTATTCGTACTTCGTGTACGGCTGGTGGATGGTGTCGGTGCAGGCGTTCAACGGCGCCGGCGATACGGTCACGCCGACCAAGATCAACGTCGTGTTCTTCTGGCTGATCCAGATTCCGCTGGCTTATCTGCTCGCCATCCATCTGGGCTGGCAGTATTCGGGCGTGTTCTGGGCGGTGTTCGTCTCCGAGACCGCGGTGGGTCTGTTCACGCTGTGGCTGTTCTCGCGCGGCAAATGGAAAACGGTGAAGGTGTAGGGCGACGATGACGGGACACATTCTGGACAATCCGATCTGGGAAGCGCTGCGCAGCCGGCATCGCGGCATCGCTCTCGCGCAGGGTGAGGTGATGCGGTATCCGGCGCACATCGCGCCGTTCCTGGGCGTGCCTCGCGAGGGCGTCGAAGCGCGCGAAGCGCTGGAGGCGCTGCTCGCGCCCGGCGAGACGGCGCTGCTGCTCGACCGCCTTCCGCGCGTGCCGGAAGGCTTCGAAGCGAAAAAGCTGGCGATGCTGGCGCAGATGGTCTGCACGCGTCCGATGGACGAAGTCGACGGGCCGCAGATCATCGAGCTGGGCGAGGCGCACCGCGAGGACGTGCTCGCGCTGACCGCGCTGGTCTACCCCCATTACTTCCGCCCGTACACGATGCAGTTGGGGCGCTATTTCGGCATCTACCAGGACGGGCAACTGGCCGCGATCATCGGCGAGCGCATGGGCATGGACGACTGGCAGGAAATCAGCGCAGTGTGCACGCACCCGGAGTTCCTGGGGCGCAGTTACGCGCGCCGGTTGCTGGCGATGCTCAGCAACGACAACCTCGCGCGCGGCCGCACGCCGTTCCTGCACGTGGCCAACGAGAACGCCCGCGCGAAGGAGCTCTACGCGCGCGGCGGCTACGAACAGCGCTGCGACATAGCGTTCTGGTCGCTGCGTCGCGGCGAGGCCTGAGGCTGTCACCTCGTTGAAATGAAACCGTAGCAAAGTGGCGCCGTCGATCCCCGAGGCGCCCCCGATGAAGCCGTCGTTCCTGTCCGTTGCCGTGTCGTTCGTTGTGGCGCTCGCGCTGTCGCCCGCCGCATGGGCGCAGCATTACGTGAACATCGAGGAGCGGCTCACGCCGGAGCAGCTGCGTTCGGTGGGGCTTACGCCGGAGCAACTGGGCCGGCTCAACGGGATGCTGCGCGAGGCGCAGGAGCGATCGACGCCGGTTGTGGCGGCCGCTGCACCGACGACGGCGGCAGAGCCAGCCAATGCGCCGATTGCCAGCGCACCGGCGGCGCGTCATGACGACGAGGCCGGTCGCGATCGCTCCGCACTGATCGGCTTCAACGACGAACCCATCAAGAGCCGCCTGAAGGGTTCGGTCAGTGGCTGGGAGCCCGGCACGGTATTCGAGCTGGAGAACGGGCAGCAGTGGAAGGTGCTCAAGGGCGCGCTGAAATTGCCGAAGACGCTCGACGCGCCGGAGATCCTCGTCGTCCCCGGCGTCGCGGGTCGCTGGTTCCTGCAGGTCGTGGATGGGATGCCGAAGGCGCGCGTCTATCGCATCGACTGACGCGCGCGGTCGGCGTCATTGCTTGCGGCCGGGTGAGGGCGGCAGCGAATCCAGATAAGCCCATACCGCGCGCAGCTCGACGTCCTGCATCTGGCTGTACGACTTCCACGGCATCATGCGATGCAGGTGGCGGCCGTCGGGGCGCTGGCCGGTTCGCATCAGTCGAAGGAAGTCGGCTTCGTTCCACGTCGCCAGTCCGTTCGCATGCGGCGTGAGGTTGGCCGAGGGCGGCGTGCCGGGTTCGAGCACGAAACCGCCCGCGAAATCCGAACCGTGGCAGCCGGTGCACACCTGCGCGACGTATTTTCCGTAGGCGACGCTGGCCGTTGCTGGCGGCGCCGTGCGCTCGCGCGGCGTGTGGTCGACGCGTTCGGCCGGCACCAGCGGCAGCTTGCCGAACATGTACAGCACGCGGCCAAACGGATGCACTTGCGTGCGCCCCGGATCGGTGTCCACCACCGGAAGCGTTCGCATGAAGGCGACGATGGCGGCGACGTCCTGATCGTCCAGGTCCGTGTAATCGCCGGTGGGCATGATCATCAGCGGCGTGCCGTCGGGGCGGACGCCGTGGCGGATCGCGGCGGCGAGGCGATCGTCAGTCCAGGCCGGATCGCGCACGCTGCGCGTAAGGTTGCTCGGCACGATGCGCACCACGCCTGGCGCGTCCACCAGCAGCTTGCCCGCGCCGTCGGCGCCGTGGCAGTCGGCGCAACCGCGCGTGGCGAACAGATGGCGGCCGCGTTCCGGCGAGGCGCTGGCGACCGTGTCGGCCAAGGGCGGATCCTGCACGTGCCAGGTGCGCGAAAACGCCCGTTCGCTCAGGGCCCAGGCGGTCGCGAACACGCCCGCCACGATCGCCGCCAGCAAGATCACGCTCCAGCCCAGCCACTTCGCCACACGCCGCATTGCCTTGCTCTCAGGTGATGTGAACACCGATACGGGAAGCGGTGGGAGAACAGGCCAGCAAACGTTTCCCTTCTCCCCTTGCGGGAGAAGGTGGCGCGCAGCGCCGGAAGAGGGGACGCGCGAAGCGCGGTTACGCGCTTGCGCGCGTACCCCTCATCCGCCCTTCGGGCACCTTCTCCCTCAAGGGGAGAAGGAAAAGCCACCAGCGCACGTGTTCAGCCCGCGTCCTGCGCAAGACGCCGACAGAGCGCGGCCGTGGCCTCGTCCACCGGGAAGCAGCATTCGATGCGCAGTTCTTCCAGCGTCACGTCGCGTGGCGTGCCGAAGGTGGTGATGGTGGAGAAGAAACGCAGGCGGTGTTCGTCGCGACGCAGCACGGTGGTGAGCAGCGGCGTGGGTGCGGCTTCGACATCGCGCAGTCGCCAGCGCGCCGGAACGCCGGGGAAGGCGAGGACTTCGTCCAGCAATTCGCGCGCCGCCGTATCCGACGGTGCGGCGGCGATCTCGCCGTGCAGATGACGGATCAGGTCGCCGGCCACTTCCTCCCAGTTGTCGACGGCGGCGCGCAGATCGTCGGGATCGAAGATCTGCCGGATCATGTTCGTATGCGCGCTGGTGCGGCCGTGCATCACGAAGGCGTTGACGCGCATCGCGGCGGCGTTGGCCATGAGCACGTCCCAGTGCCGGTTCAGCACGAACGCCGGATACGGTTCCTGCTGGGCGAGGATGAACTCGATCGCGCGCCGCACCTGCGCCAGTTCCGGTGTCGCCAGCGCGGTTTCGGGATAGCGCGGCGCGTAGCCGGCGGCGACCAGCAGGGCGTTGCGCTCGCGCAGCGGCATGTCGAGTGCGTCGGCGAGGCGGGCGATCATGTCGCGGCTGGGCTGCGACTTGCCGGTTTCCACGCAACTGAGATGGCGCGCCGAGACACCGGCGTCGAGCGCGAGGTCGAGCTGGCTCAGCCGACGCGCCGCGCGCCATTCGCGCAGGAGCGAGCCCAGTCGCGATGCGTCGGAAGTGGCGGCGGTGGACGGGGCGGCGCGGTTCACGCGGCGAGCATACGGGGCGCGCCGCAGCGATTCCATGACCTGCCAGGTCATGGCCGCATGACCTGCGGCCTCGTTGAGACCATGACCGCGCGGGCGAATGATGCGCTCCAGGCCGGGGCGGTCCCGGCATGGAGTTCTCCCATGCAACGCAGGCAATTCCTGGGTCTGGGCGTCGGCGCGCTGGCCGCCGGCCTGGTCGATCGCAGCGCCTTCGCGCATGTCGCGTCGTCGCCCGTCGTGCACACGTCCGACGCGGACGACGCCGCAGCGTTCCTCGCAGCGCGCCGCTTCGTGAGCACGTCGGCCGGTCGCATCGCCTACGTCGAACGCGGAAGCGGCGAGGCCGCGCTGTTCCTGCACGGATTTCCGCTCAACGGCTTCCAGTGGCGCGGCGCGCTTTCGCGGTTGTCGCCGCATCGTCGCTGCATCGCGCCGGATTTCCTCGGATTGGGCTACACCGAAGTTGCGCCCGGCCAGAGCCTGGCGCCAGACGCGCAGGTGCGCATGCTTGCCGAACTGCTCGATCGCCTGTCGGTCGATCGCGTCGATCTGGTCGCCAACGACAGCGGCGGGCAGGCGGCGCAGTTGTTCCTGGCGACGTATCCCGATCGCGTGCGCACGCTGCTGCTGACCAACTGCGATTCGCAGATCGAATGCCCGCCGCCGGCGCTGCAACCGGTGATCGCATTGGCGAAGCAGGGCCAGTTCGCGCAGCAGTGGCTGGCGCCGTGGCTGGCCGACAAGGCGCTGGCGCGCTCGCCGGAAGGGCTGGGCGGGCAGACGTTCACGCATGCGACCCACCCGAGCGACCAGGCGATCGACGTGTACCTGACGCCGCTGGTGCGCGAGGCCGCACGCACCAACGCCTTCGCCGTCGCGCTGGAGCGCAACTGGCTCGACGGCATCGGCCCGGCACTGAAGGCCAGCCGCGCGCCGACGCGCATCGTCTGGGGCACCGGCGATCCGATCTTCTCCGAAGCCGGCGCCGACCACCTGGATCGCGCCTTCGGCGTCTCGCGCGGGGTGCGTCGCGTCGACGGTGCGAAGCTGTTCTTCCCCGAGGAGTTCCCCGACCTCATCGCCGAGGAAGCACGGCGGTTGTGGGGCGTGTGAGCGAAGCGTGCCCCGCGCGCCCACCGACGAACGGGGGCGCGGGGCCGATCACCGTGGAGTGAACTGCGTCGGCCTTCACATACCGACGCGGCGGCCTCTGACACGCTGGCGGCCGCCCGCAGGCCCGCCGCTTCGGCGACCGCCCGGGCCCGGGAGCACACCCATGGTGCAGGCACGGCACGCAGTGCAGGCGATGAGCTGGGTCCTGGCCGCGATGCTCGCGGCCTGCGGCGGTGGGGGCGGGGGCGGAAACGAACAGATCCCCGGTGCGCCGACCGACCGACCGCCGACGTTCACCTCGCCCACGTCGGCCACCGTGCCCGAAGGCACCGCCGGCGTGTTCTACACCGCGGTCGCGACCGACCCGGAAGGCCGACCCGTCACGTATTCGCTCAATGGCGGCGCCGACCAGGCGCGCTTCATCATCAGTGCGGCCGGCGCGCTGCAGTTCCTCTCGCCGCCGGATTTCGAAGCCCCCACCGACGCCAACAACGACAACCTGTACCAGGTCACGCTGGCCGCCAGCGACGGCACGCAGAGCGCCACGATGGCGCTCACGGTGACCGTCACCGACGTCACCGGCGCGCAGCTGCGCGTGCGTCGCGTGGCGACGGGCATGGACTTCCCCACCTTCCTCGCGCCCGTCCCGGACGCGACGGGGCGCGTGTTCGTGGTCGAGCGCGCCGGCCGCATCCGCATCCTCAATCCGTCCACGGGCGTCATCGCGGCGACGCCTTTCCTGGACATCACCGGCCAGGTGTCCACCGACGGCGAACGCGGCCTGCTGGGCTTCGCGACCGCGCCGGATTTCGCCACCAGCGGCCGCTTCTTCATCTACCTGACGACGACCGACGGCACGATCGAGTTGCGCCGTTACCTCACGCTGACCAACAACCGCGATCAGGCCGATGCCGCTTCCGGCGACGCGATCCTGCGCATCGCGCACCCGCGCAACAACCACAACGGTGGATGGATCGGCTTCGGCCCCGACGGCATGCTGTACCTCGGCGTTGGCGACGGCGGCGGCAGCGGCGATCCGGACAGCAACGGCCAGAACCGCGGGACGCTGCTGGGCAAGATCCTTCGCATCGATCCGTCCAGCGATGCGTTTCCCAGCGACGCCAATCGCGATTACGCGATCCCCGCCGGCAATCCCTTCAGCGCGCCCAACGCGCCGGAAGTGTGGGCTTACGGTCTGCGCAATCCGTTCCGCAACAGCTTCGATCCCCTCACCGGCAATCTGCTCATCGGCGATGTCGGCCAGGGCACGGTGGAGGAGATCGACCTGATGCGCCCGGGCGATGCCGGCGCCAATTTCGGTTGGCCGATCCTGGAAGGCACGCGTCCGTTCCGCGGCGGTTCGACCACCGGCCTCACCCCGCCGATCGCCGAGTACCTGCACGGCACGGGCCCGCGCGAGGGCGATTCGGTCACCGGCGGCTACATCTACCGCGGACCGCTGGAGTCGCTGCGCGGGCAGTACATCTTCGCGGACTTCGTGCGGCCCAACATCTGGTCGATCCTGAGCAGCCAGTTCCTGATCGGCTCGACCATCCCGTCGGCGCAGTTCGTGCTGCGCAACGCCGACTTCACGCCGAATGCGGGCGTGATCGACAACGTCGTCAGCTTCGGCGTGGATACGTCGAACAATCTCTACATCGTCGATTTCGATGGCGACATCTTCGTCATCGAACCCGTGCCGGGCACGGGCGGCGGGCTGGCGGCCGCGGCACTGGCAGCGCCGCAGGCCCTGCCCGCACCGGCATCGGCGCCGACGATGTCGCGCGAAGAAGCAGCGCGGCTTGCGCGCGACATCCTGCGCGAGCGGTTGCTGCGTCGCTGATCCGGCCTGATCCCAACCCCTCTTCGCCGATGGGGAGAGGGGCGCGGCAACCGCCCCCGGACCGACGACACATCCGCACCCCGTCGCCAGCCACTACCATCGCCTGACCTACCTGGCAGGAGCCAAGTCATGCGATTCGCAGGCGGTTGGAGCAGTGTGGTGTGCGTGGGGTTGGCCTTGGCGCCGATGGCGGCCTGCGCGGCGGACGACGCCCCCGGGCAGGTGATGGCCATCGCCGACGACATGGTCGCGCTGGCGCTGGAGTACGACCCCACGCCGGCGTACTACGAGATCCTGCCGCTCAAGCGTCACGACTACCTGCCGCGCAACTCCGCCGCCGACAACGCGCGCCTGGATGCACGCGAGGACGAACTCTGGTCGCGCCTGCAGGCCGTGGATCGCGCGAAGCTGGACAACGATCGCGGCGCGCAGCTGGCCTACGCGCAGTTGCGCGACATGCTCGAAACCAACCGCGCGCTGCGCGTGTGCCATGCCGAGCAGTGGAACGTGAACCACATGTTCGGCTGGCAGACTGGTTTCACCGATCTGGCCGACCGCCAGCCCGTCGCCACCGCCGACGAACGCGCGCAGGCGCTGGCCCGCTGGCGCACGCTGCCGGCCTACGTGGACAACGAGATCGCCAACCTGCGTGCGGGCATGAAGGCCGGCTACACCGCGCCCAAGGCCGTCGTCGCGCGCGTGGTGAAGCAGCTCGATGGCATGCTCGCGCTGGAGCCGCGCAAGTCGCCGTATTTCGCGCCCGGCGAGAAGGCGAAGGACGCGGCGTTCGCCACGCAGTTCGAACAGGTGGTCGCGCAGCAGGTGCAGCCCGCGCTGCGCCGTTACCGCGATTTCCTCGTGAAGGAATACCAGCCCAAGGCGCGCGAGACGATCGCATTGTCCGCGCTGCCCGACGGCGCGCAGTGCTACCAGGCGATGCTGCGTTCGTACACCACGCTGGATCGCACGCCCAATGCCGTCTACGACCTGGGCGAGCGCACCGTCGCCGACAACCTGGCGCGCGTGCAGGCGCTGGGCAAGACGATGTTCGGCACGACCGACCTGCCGACGATCGTCAAGCGCGTGGACGAAGCCAAGGGCAACCGCTTCGCATCCGCCGACGAACAACTGCAGTTCTCGCGATCGCTGCTGGACGCCGCCCGTGAGAAGAGCGCGCCGTACTTCGCCACGATGCCGGTGCAGCCGGCGGTGGTGGAGCCGCTCAAGCCCGAGCAGCGTGGCACCGGCGTGAGTTCGCACTACGAACCCGATCCGGACGACACGCGCCCCGGCATCTACCGCATCAACCTGGACCACCCCGATGCCGACCGCCGTGGTGCGGCGGAGATCACGCTGGTGCACGAAACCTGGCCGGGCCATCACCTGCAGCTGGCGCTGGCGCGGCAAGTGGGCGAACGTCATCCGCTGTCGGCGCTGGCGTTCAATTCGGCCTACGCCGAAGGCTGGGCGCGTTATTCCGAAGCGCTGAGCGAAGAGGCCGGGATCTACACCACGCCCTACGCGCAGATCAGCCGACGCCTGTGGCCGGCGCGCGGCATGGTGGTCGACCCGGGCATCCACATGTTCGGCTGGACGCGCGAGCGCGCGGTCGCGTTCATGGCCGAGAGCGGGCGCTTCTCACCTGAGACCGCTGCCGACCTGGTCGATCGCATCGCCGCGATGCCCGGGCAACTCACCGCCTACGACTCCGGCGGCCTGGAGATCTTCGCGTTGCGCCGCGAGGCCGAAGCCGCGCTGGGCCCGCGCTTCGACCTGAAGCAGTTCCACCAGCAAGTGCTGGGCGAGGGCGTGGTGCCGCTGCGCTTCCTGCGCGAGCGGGTGGAAGCGTGGATCGCACAGGAGAAGGCGCGCGACGCGGCGGCGAGATGAGCCTGGGCGTGCGGGCGCGCGGCGATGCGTTCGCCGACGCGCCATGCCGCTGCGTGTGAAAGCGCGAGGCGTTTGCTCGGCCGCGAGTCAGCCCGATCGTCGTATGCTGTGCGCACCGACGACGAACGCCACGCGCGCATTCATGTTCCTGCCGGCGGATCCCCGCACACCCGACCTCGGAGACCTCCGCTCCCAATGCCCAGGCTTACCGGACCGTTGTTGATCTGCCTGTTGCTGGCCGCATGCCAGCAGCCGGAACCGGTGACGCATGGCATGGTGATCGAGGAAGTCGCCAGTCCGCAGGAAGGCGGCGCGATCAGCACGGCGCCTGTGAAGGTCGCGCCCGTCAAGCCGGAGGGGCCGCGCCAGGCACGCACGTCGATCCGCGAGGCCGTGCGCCCGGAGCCTGAACCGAAGAAGCTCTGGGACGCGCCGCTGGAACTCAGCGCGGGCGAGGCCTCGATCAGTTGCGACCTGGACTACGCGCAGCGCGGCGACGGCGACGTGCTGCAGGCGTTCGACCATGAGGCGCTGAAGGCCGCGCTGTCGCCCTGCGCCGATGCCGGTGTGGCGCGACTGCGTTACAAGGGCAAGATCACCGCCGAGTTCGGCACGCTGATCGAGCGCGTCACGCAGGTCGCGGACGAACTGGACATCGGCAAGCGCGTGCTCGACGTCGATTCCGCGGGCGGACAGGTCGAGGACGCGATCGTCGTGGGCGATTTCATCGCCGAATCGCGCTGGACGATCTGGGTGCGCGAGGGTGCGATTTGCCACAGCGCTTGCGTGTTCATCCTCAGCGCGGGCGACACGCGCATGATCGCCGGCCGCGTCGGCATCCACCGCATCATCCGCATGAGCTCCACCGCGACCACGCGCGCGCAGCTCAACGCCGAGCTGCGCGTGGTGTACGACCGGGTGCGCGATTACCTGGAGCGCAACGGCGCCGCGACCGCGGTGGCGGACCTGATGATGGCCGTGCCCAACCGCGGGCTGCGCCTGCTCACGCCGGAGGAGTTGCAGCTCTATGGCCTGGACGGCGTGAACCCGGCGCAGGACGATCTGGACCGGCTGCGCCTGATGCGCAAGTGCGGCGAGGATTTCGTCAACCGGCGCGATTCCTTCGTGCGTGCCTTCGACAAGCGCTGCAAGACGCCGGACACCGATCTGGATGCCCTCAACGCCTGCGGTCTGTCGTTGCGCACCGATTTCGGTTTCCCGGATCGCGCGTGCCCGGCGGAGAGTCCGCTGTCGGAATTCGACCGCGATACGGCGACGGTCACGCCGCCGCAAGGTCCGCAGAGCGTGTCCAAGGCGGCAGCGGCGAAGCAGGGCGGGGATAGCTGAGGTCCCGGCCTTCGGCGCGTGGGCACTCGCGCAAATTACTTCATCGTCATTCCCGCGAAGGCGGGGCTGTTGGGCCGCCGCACGCGGCACTATCCAGGGACTTTCCAGGCTTTCCCTGGAGTTTTTGAATTCCAGCTTTCGCTGGAATGACGTGAGATGGCTGAGGGCATGACAGCCTGGGTCCCGGCCTTCGCCGGGATGACGGGTTTCGTGGCGCGACCGTTTCGTCGGATTGGTCCCGGGTGCCGCCGCGACGACCAAGCCACACCGCCCTCCCACACCCCCCATGCTAGTGTCCGCCGCAATCCCCTCCCGGAGCAGGCGGATGTTCGAAGAGCGCTATTCGTTGATGCGCGGCGGAATGATGTATCGGCTCACGCGCTTCGGCCGCCGCGGGGGAGAGGGATGGATGGCGCCGCCGGTGACGATCGTGCTGATGACGATCGTGCTCCTGCCCACCATCGTGCTTGCCGCGATGGACCGGACCCTGCTGGGCGGCGTGCAGGTGCCGTTGCTGCGCGACTACACCGTCTGGGCGCGCTTCGTGCTGGCCATGCCCTTGCTCATCCTCGCCGTGCCGGTCGCCGATGAGCGCCTGTGGCGCGCGATGCATCACCTGCAGGGGCTGGTGACGCCGGAAGACCAGCCGCGCTTCGAAGCGGTGCTCGCGCGCGTGCGGCGCTGGCGAGATTCGGTGATCCCCGAATTGCTGCTGTTCGTGCTGGCGGTCGCCGGCGCGGTGACCGTGGCCGCGCTGGACGTGTTCGACCACGTCAGCAGCTGGCGTCACGGCAATGGTCACGCGCTCAGTCCCGCCGGCCTATGGCTGCACTGGGTCGGCATGCCGCTGTTCCGCTTCCTGTGCCTGCTGTGGATGTGGCGCTTCCTGCTGTGGCTGAGCCTGTTGTGGCGGCTCTCGCGCCTGCACCTGACGCTCTATGTCGCGCATCCCGACGGCCACGGCGGGCTGGGCATCCTGGGGTTCGCGCAGGCGGCCTTCCTGGTGATGCCGCTGGTCGGCTCGCTGCTGCTGTGCGGCAGCCTGGCGGTGGAGATCGCTTACCTGGGCGTGACCTTGATGAGCCTGCGCTACGTGCTGCTGGGTTACGTGGTGATCGCGCTGACGGTGATGATCGCGCCGCTGCTGTTGTTCGTGCCGAAGCTGGCGGCGCTCAAGCGCGCGGGACTGATGGACTACGGCGTCATCGGCACCGATTGCGCCGAACAGTTCGACACCACCTGGGCCGGCCGCGCGCGCGGCGAGGCGCGGCCGATCCTGCATGCGGGCGATCCGTCGGCACTGGCCGACTTCACCGCGGTCTATTCGACGGTGGACACGCTGGTGGTCGTGCCGATCCAGCGTTACGTGCTGATCGCCTTCGTGGCGGCCTCCGCGGCGCCGCTGCTGCCGCTGGTGCTGCTGGTGATGCCGGTGGACGAAGTGCTCGACAAGCTGTTTTCGTCGATGGTCTGACGGGGCGCTTCAGGCGAATGCGTCGACGACGCGGATCTCCACGTCGTCCACGACCACGACCTGTCCCGCGCGAATCTTGCAGGTCTTGCGCAGTTCGACTTCGCCGTCCACGCGCACCACGCCGCTGGCGACGATGGCCTTGCCGGCACCGCCGCTGTCGCACAGGCCGACCAGCTTGAGCAGCTGGTTGAGTTCGACGTGGTCGCGGTCGAGTTCGAAATCGATGTGCTGCATGGACGGGGCCGGCGGGCGAGGGCGCTCAGGATACGCCTTCAACATACGCCTTCAACCCGTCGCACACAGCGCCCGCTTCTGCGCCGGGCGCAGCTGCTTGATCGCGTGCTCGGCGCGGCTGGCCGACGCGCGGTCCGGATGCGGAAACTGCCCCAGCAACCGCACCGGCGGACGCGAACGCGTGTAGCGCGCGCCCTTGCCGGCGAGGTGCTGCGCGTAGCGGCGCGCGACATCGGTGGTGATGCCGGTGTACAGGCTGCCGTCGCGGCATTCCAGCAGGTAGACGTACCAGGTCGCGCTCATTCCAGGTAATCGTACAGGCGGTAGATCCACGACAGCTCGTACACGATGGCGAACGCCACGAACGCGCGATGGAACCGTTCCGAACCCACCTTCATCGCCACCAGGCACAGCGCGACGTAGACCGCGTTGCGGATGGGGTACTCGATGCCGAAGTGGTGGTAGTACGGCTTGCCCTTGATCAGCGTGTCGATGAAGTCGATCACGTACAGGCAGGCCATGATCCCGAAGAACCAGCTGCGCCGTGACTGGAAGTAATCGCGCCAGCCGCTGTAGTCGGCCAGGTCGTCAGGGAACAGCAGCGTGCACAGCAGGAACAGCACGACGACGTACAGGATCAGGAACGCGTAGGAGGTGAACGTCCACGGGTGCACGCGCACCAGGCCGAACTCCCACCACCAGAAGTGCACCAGCAGGATGAACATCGACAGCGCCCAGCCCAGGTGCACGCCGTAGATGCGCTCGCGTCCGGGGTGCTGGACGAACTTCGCCAGGCCCTTGAGGAGCGTCGTCAGCGCCAGGCCCAGGACGATGCCCAGGACGATGCGGATGTGGACGAAGATCGGTTCGGTCGCGACGGCGGCGGGTTCCATGGCGCGCGAGGGCCGTGAAGGTTGGGCGCAGGGCCGGTGGCCGCAGGATAGGCCATCGTCCGCGGCATGGCGCGTTCACGCCCCCAGCTGCGATCATGGCGCATGACCGCATCCCCCAATACCCCGAGCGCCGCCCAGGCCCCCACGTTCGAGCGCCTGGAGCTCGCCCCCGCGCTGCTGCAGGGCGTGCAGACGCTGGGCTACACCCACATGACGCCGGTGCAGGCCGCGAGCCTGCCGGCGATCCTCGACGGCAGCGACCTCATCGCGCAGGCCCCCACCGGCAGCGGCAAGACCGCCGCCTTCGGCCTGGGCCTGCTGCACCGGCTTGATGCCACCCGGACCGAGACGCAGGCGCTGGTGCTGTGCCCGACGCGTGAGCTGGCCGACCAGGTCGGCAAGCAGCTGCGCAAGCTCGCCTTCGCCGTTCCCAATCTGAAGCTGTCGATCCTGTGCGGCGGCACGCCGCTGCAGCCGCAGTTGGATTCGCTGGCGCAGCACGCGCCGCAGGTGGTGGTCGGCACGCCGGGCCGCATCCAGGAATTGCTGCGCAAGCGCGCGCTGGATCTGAAGAAGCTGCGCACGCTCGTGTTCGACGAGGCCGACCGCATGCTCGACATGGGCTTTGAGGAACCGATCCGCGAAATCGTCCGCGCCACGCCGGCCTCGCGCCAGGGGTTGCTGTTCTCGGCCACGTTCCCCGAGGGCGTGCGCGAGATCAGCCGCGCGATGCTGCGCGATCCGGTGGAAGTGACGGTGGAGGGCGGCGAGCGCCACGGCTCGATCGAACAGCGCTTCTACGAGGTCGATCCGGCCCGCAAGACGCAACTGCTGGCCGCGCTGCTGCTGCAGGAGAAGCCGCAATCGTGCGTGGTGTTCTGCAACATGCGGCGCGACGTGGACGAGGTTGCCGGATCGCTCGCGCATTACGGCTTCACCGCGCTCGCGCTGCACGGCGACATGGAGCAGCGCGACCGCGACGAGGTGCTGGTGCGCTTCGCCAACCACAGCTGCAACGTGCTGGTGGCCAGCGACGTGGCGGCGCGCGGGCTCGACGTGAAGGAGCTGGCGATGGTGGTGAACTTCGACGTCCCCCATGACGCCGACACCTACGTGCACCGCATCGGCCGCACCGGTCGCGCCGGCAGCGACGGCGTCGCGCTGACGCTGTGCGGCCCGCGCGAGCAGGGACGCGTGGCGTCGATCGAGGAACGCGAAGGCGCGCCGTTGAACTGGTTCAAGGGCACGCCGCTGTCGGGCAAGCCGTCGAGCGTGCCGCCTGCGGCGATGACGACGCTGCGCATCGATGCCGGCCGCACGGACAAGCTGCGCCCGGGCGACATCCTCGGCGCGCTTACCGGGGATGCGGGATTGAAGGCGGATGCGGTGGGGAAGATCGACGTGTTCCCGACGCGTTCGTACGTCGCGGTCGTGCGCGGGCAGGCGGCGCACGCGCTGGCGCGGTTGCGTGAGGGCAAGATCAAGGGACGCAAGTTCCGGGTGAACCGGCTGTAGGAAACAGCTTGCCCGGGACCGTTTCCGATCCCGGGCAATGTCCAGAGGCGTGGAGCAAACCGCGCAACTAGCGCTGGTTGAACGCCCACCGGCCCGGCCCGAGCAGCGCCACCGCTGCGGCGCCGAAGAGGTACATCAGCTGCAGCTCGATCGCCCAGCCGCCCTGGTCGTTGAGGCGGCCGATGTCGCCCAGGTGCACCAGGTACAGCGCGAACAGCATGTTGATCACGATGATGATGCCGCCGATTCGCGAGAAGAATCCGGCGATGACCAGCAAGGGCGCGATGACCTCGCCGATGATCACGCCATAGGCGAAGAAGGCAGGAAAGCCCTGCGTTTCGACCAGCTTGAAGATGCCGTCCAGGCCGCCTTCGAGCTTGCTGATGCCGTGCAGGAAAACCAGTACGCCGAGCGTGATGCGGAGAATCAGCTTGCCGATGTCTTGCTGGGTGGTGCTGTTCATGGCGCTACCCCGTTTGGTCGGACCAGCGGATGGTCACGCGCCGCCGTCTCCGGCGCAACCGTCAGCGCAGGGGCAGGGACAGGCGGCGGCCGTGCCAGTTGAGGACCACGCCGTCGGCGGCGATCTCTTCCACCACCGCTTCGCCCACCCGGTCGCCCTGGGCCACGCGCGTGCCGTCGATGATCGCGAAGCGCTGCGCCGGGGTGGCGCCCCACATGTGCATGCTGATCTTCAGCGCCGGGAGCTGCTCGCGTTCGCCGGGCGAGAGATCGGCGAGGCGGACCGTGCCGCCGGCATCCGGCAAGGAAGGCAGGGTCGGGGCGGGGGGCGCCTCGGGTGCCGGCGTCGTCGCTGCAAGGGCGACGGGCGCTGCAGGCAACGGTGCGGCCGTTGCAGCGGCCGGAAGCTCACGCGCAGCGGGCGCGATGGCGGCGGGCGCCTGCGTCCGGGGCGTCGTTTCCACCGATGCCATCGGGGCGGCCGGGCGCACGTCGTGCGGCGCCGGTGTCGGCTGCGCGACGGGGCGCAGTGCGAAGGACGGCGCAGGTGCAGACCTCGCCATCGGTGCGGGCGGCTTGCTCATCGCCGTCCGCGGGTCGTGTCGATCTGACGTCTGCACAGCGGACACGGATGCCGCACGGCTTGCCCACTGGCTCCACGCCAGCGCGGTCGCCGCCATCAGCACGGCCAGGCCTGCGAACCACCACGGCCATGCGCGTCGGCGCGGTGCGGTGGCGTGGACGAGCGGCGGCAGTTCGGCATGCAGGTCCGGCATCTGGCCGCGGCGGCGCTCGGCTTCGGACTTGCGCAGGGCGTCGAGGATCAGCGACATCGCCTCATTTCGCTCCGTCGGAAGGCGCGGCCAGCGAGCCGAGCAGTTGCGGTGTCCCGCCGCGCGAGGCCAGCGCCATCAAGGTGGCCGGGCCGACGACACCGTCGGCGGTCAGGCCGTGGTCGAGCTGGAAGCGGCGCACCGCATCCTGCATCGCCGCATCGAAGACCGCCGGGGCGTTCGATGCGGGCAGGTAACCGGGCTGCAGGCGACGCGCGATCCATTCGACGACGGCGCCGGTCGCGCCTGGGCGCAACGGCGCCTCGCGCAGCGCGGCGGCGAACGCTTCCGCGTCCAGGCCCGGCGCATGCACGACGGGCGCCGGTGCGGTGGCCACGGGGCGTGCAGGCGCCGGAATGGGCGCTTCGGCGCGCGCCGGAGCGCGCATCCACCACCACGTGGCGAACCCGATCGTCGCCACCGCCAGCGCGGCCACCGGCACGGCGATGAACCAGCGACGACGGTGCGCATCGGATGCCTTCGCCGGCAACACCTCCGCGGCCGCGCGATCGACCCAGCGCGCATCCAGCATCGCCACGTCGTGTGCGTAGCCGGCAAGCAGGCTGCGTTCGGCGATCACATTGACCAGGCGCGGCACGCCGCCGGCATGCAGGTGGATGCGCTTCACCGCCGAAGCGTCGAACGGGAAGCGCGTGCCACCGGCGATGCGGTAGCGATGACGCAGGTATTCGCCGGTCTCGGCGGCGTCCAATGGCGTGAGATGGAAGCGCGCGGTGATGCGCTGTGCGAGCTGGCGCAGGTCCTCGCGCGCGAGCATGCGGCGCAGTTCCGGCTGCGCCAGCAGCACGATCTGCAGCAGCTTCTGCGTCGGCGTCTCCAGATTGGTGAGCAGACGCACCTGCTCCAGTGCATCGACCGACAGGTTCTGCGCCTCGTCGATCACCAGCACCACGCGCAGGCCTTGCGCGTAGGCATCGAGCAGGTAGGCGTTGAGCGCGTCGATGAGCGCCTTGGCGCTGCCGTGACGGCCGTCGAGGTCGATGTGCAATTCCTCGCAGATCGTCTCCAGCAGTTCCACCGGCGTCTGGCGCGGGTTGAGCACCAGCGCGACGCGCGTGTTCTCCGGGACCTGTTCCAGCAGCAGGCGGCACAGCGTCGTCTTGCCCGTGCCGACCTCGCCGGTGAGCTGCACGAAACCGCCGCCACCGCCCTGGGTGATGCCGAACAACAGGTGCGCGAGCGCATCGCGGTGGCGCTCGCTGAGGAACACGAAACGCGGATCCGGCGTGATCGAGAACGGCGGCTCGCTCAGGCCGTAGTGCTCGAGATACATGCGCTGCCAAGTCGGGGTGAGGCGTCTAGCCTGCCACGAAATCGGCCGGACAGGCGCGGCGGATCACTCCGCTGCGCCTTTTGCTTCCGCCGTGCCCAGCACTTCCTGCTGCAGCGGGCGCGGCCGGCCCAGCAGCGGATGGATGAACACGGCGGCGAGGATGATGGCCACGCCGACGTAGAACAGCGTCGTCAGCTCGCGCTGCTCGCCCAGCAACAGCACGGCCAGGACGATGGCGTAGACCGGCTCCAGGTTCACCGCCAGCTGCTGCGCGAACGCGCTCATGTGGCGCAGCGCCACCAGCGACAGACTGAACGGGAGCAGCGTGCAGGCCAGCGCGAGCGCGACCAGCAGCGCGCCGTCGTGTGCACTCGGCGCCACCAGCAGCGGGCCCGCGAAGGCGGGGAAGATCACCGGCATCAGCGGGGCCAGCAGCGTCAGCACGAGCACGCCCGCGCCCAGCTCCAGCGCGGTGACGGTGAGCGGATCGCCGTGCTCGACCATGCGCTTGTTGAGCGAACCGAAGATCGCCACGAGGAAAGCCGACAGCGCGCCCACCGCGATGCCCACGCGCATGCCGGCCGGCACGCCGCCGACCACCAGCACCACGCCGGGCAGGACCATCAGGCCCAGCGCGAGCTCGCGCTTGGAGAAGCGCGTGCGCGTCAGCCACGGTTCGATCATCGCCACGAACACCGTGCCCAGCGCCATGCAGGTGGCGCCCACCGAAGCGTTGGAGAGCTTGATCGCGCCGTAGAAGGTGAGCCAGTGCAGCGCCACGAGTGCGCCGATGCCGGCGTAGGCGAGCATCGTCCGCGCCGACATCGCGCGCAGTCCGCGCCACACGCGCGGCACCAGCGCCAGCGCCGCTACCACCAGCAGCATGCGCCACCACACCAGCGGCAGCGCGGGCAGGGTGATGAGCTTGCCCAGGATCGCGGTGAAGCCCCACAGCAGCACGCAGAAATGGATTTGCAGTTGCGCTTTGCTGGACGGGGTCATGCGATGGAAGCGGGGCGGGAAAGGGGAGTCAT
The DNA here is from genome assembly GCF_016735495.2 of Lysobacter sp. MMG2. Classification (GTDB taxonomy): domain Bacteria; phylum Pseudomonadota; class Gammaproteobacteria; order Xanthomonadales; family Xanthomonadaceae; genus Lysobacter_J. Next base: position 840,610 of record NZ_JAERQY020000001.1, on the reverse strand, counting down.
TGTCGCCGGAACGTGCGGTCGCGCGGGGATGCGTTGGGTCACCCATCGGCTCACCGTCGTCCCGGCGACCTGCAAGCGGGAGAGGGGCTATAGGAACACCGTCGTTCCAAGACACCGTCGTCTCCAAAAAAAACCGTCATCCCCAAGACACCGTCATCCCGGCGAAGGCCGGGATCCAGGCCGTCACGCCTTCTCGAAGCCGCCATGCAAAGCGGCTGTGGCGAGTCTTCACCGCCCGGCCTTCGCCGACCCTCACCCCAACCCCTCTCCCGGTGGGAGAGGGGCTTTCGCCCTATCACCGGCGCCCGCAGGAGCGTTCCGCAAACCCCGTCACATTTGCCGACTCGGGCGCAAAAATTGGCAAATTCTTAACAATTCGATTTAGGCTGGGGGACCGCCAACGCCAGGGAGTGCCCATGAGTCAGCACCGCAGCCGTCTGTTCCATGCCGTCCACGCCGCGTTGTGGCTGTCGGGTGGCCTGCTCGCCAGTTCGGTCGCCTTCGCCCAGCAGCAGACGCCGCCGGTGACCGGCGAACCGGAAACCCCGGCCGAGGCGCGAGCAGAAGAAACAGGCAAGGCCAAGACCCTGGACACGGTCTCGGTGCTCGGCTCGCGCCGCATCCAGCGTTCCTCCGACACGGCCTCGATGTCGCCCGTGGACGTGCTGCCGATGGACCAGGCCGTCGAGGAAGGCGCGCAGTTCGACCTCGCGCAGACGCTGCAATACGCCTCGCCCTCGTTCACCTCGACCCGCCAGACCGGCGCGGACGGCGCCGACCTCATCGACGGCGCCGCGCTGCGCGGCCTGGGTTCGGACCAGACGCTGGTGCTGGTGAACGGCAAGCGCCACCACACCGTCGCGCTGGTGAACATCTACGGCGCGCGCAATCGCGGCAACACGGGCACCGACCTCAACTCGATTCCGCTGATGTCGATCGACGCCGTCGAAGTGCTGCGTGACGGCGCCGCGGCGCAGTACGGCTCCGACGCCATCGCCGGCGTCATGAACATCTCGCTCAAGCGCGACAAGGGCTGCGAGGCCGTGGCCGGCTACGGCGAATACACGCGCGGCGACGGCGAGAACTGGCTCGCCACCGCGTACTGCGGCGCGCAACTGGCCACCGGCGGCATGTTCACCGTCACCGGCGAATGGCAGGACCGCGACCGCTCCGACCGCTCCGTGCCGCGCGACGGCCCGCGCATCATCGGCGATTCCAAGATCACCAACCGCACCGTCTTCCTCAATGGCGACTCGCCGCTGGGCGAGGCGGCCGAGGTCTATTTCACCGCCGGCATGCAGTCGCGTGACGCATCGTCTGCGGCGTTCGCGCGCGAAGGCATCGGCTCGGAAGACATCCCTTCGCGCAACTCCGCGGCGATGTACCCCGACGGCTTCGTGCCCTTCATCGACGGCGAGCTGGAAGACCGCTTCGGCATCCTCGGCCTGCGCGGCGACGTCGCGCAATGGCATTGGGACCTGTCGCAGACCTACGGCTACAACGAGCTGCGTTACACGATCAACCGCACGCTCAACGCCTCGCTGGCGAACCTGGACCTGCTCAACGGCGGGCGCGGCATCAGCCCGGCGAGCTTCGACGCGGGCGGTTTCTCGTTCGAGCAGAAGACCAGCAACTTCGATGTTTCGCGCTACTTCGACGGCGTGTTGAGCGGCGTCAACGTCGCCTTCGGCGTCGAGCGGCGCGAGGAGCGCTACCGCATCCGCCAGGGCGAGGAAGGTTCGTACCTGGACTACGACGGCGCGGGCGAGGGCGGCAATCCGGGCAGCCAGGGTTTCCCGGGCTTCCAGCCGGGCGACGTCACCGACAAGGAGCGCGAGAGCTGGGCCGGCTACGCCGACCTGGAGGTGAACTTCACCGACCGCTTCATGATGGATTACGCGGTGCGTTACGAGGACTACAGCGACTTCGGCACCACGCTGGACGGCAAGATCGCCGCCGGCTTCCACGCCAGCGACACGGTGCTGCTGCGCGGCTCGGTGAGCACCGGCTTCCGCGCGCCGTCGCTGCAGCAGAAGTACTTCTCCTCCACCATCACCGACTTCATCAGCGGCGAGCCGGTGGACGTGGTCATCGCCTCCAACGACAGCGAACTGGCGCGCCTGGCCGGCGTGCCCAACCTCAAGGAAGAAACCTCGCAGAGCGCGACGCTGGGCCTGACGTGGTCGCCGCGCAGCGACGTGTCGCTGACGCTGGACCTGTACCGCATCGACATCGACGACCGCGTCGTGCTCAGCGGCGACTTCGACACCAGCGATCCGTCGATCGGGCCGATCCTGGAAGCGATGGACGTGGGCCTGGCGCGCTTCTTCTTCAACGCCGTGGACACGCGCACCGAAGGCGCCGACCTCACCGTCACCTACGACTTCGACTGGGCCAATGCGCACTGGAACACCTACCTGGGCGCCAACTACACCAAGACCGACGTGACCCAGGTGAACACGCCGCCGGCACTGGCCGGCCGCGAAGACGTGCTGCTGCCAGAGCGCGACCGTCTGTTCATCGAGAACGGCGCGCCGCGCAGCAAGGCGGTGCTTGGCGTGGATTACGAGCGCGGCGCGTGGCAGGCCACGGTGAAGGGCATCTACTTCGGCGAGCAGGAATTGGGCACGTTCTCCGGCACCGAAGCGGGCGTGCCGAACCAGCACTACGCAAGCAAGGCCTCTGCCGACGTCAGCCTCACCTACGCCTTCAGCGACAACACCAAGTTCACGGTGGGCGGGGCGAACGTGTTCGACAAGTTCCCGACGAAGCAGAACCCCGACGAAACCGACAACGGCCACATCTACGAGAGCGTGCAGTTCGGCCTCAACGGTGCGGCGTGGTACGTGAGGCTGTGGCACAAGTTCTGAGCACGACGATCTGAAAGCCCCTCTCCCGCGTGCGGGAGAGGGGTGGGGTGAGGGCAGGGCCGCCGTCACCTTCCAACGCGTTTCCCTGCATTGCGCGGTGTCTCCCCATGAGCGACGCCTACCTCGCCCACCTGCACGACCTGCTCGATCCGCTCGGTGCCGTCACTACGCGCGCGATGTTCGGTGGCCACGGTGTTTACCTCGACGGCGCGCTGATCGGCGTGGTGATGGGCGAGGCGCTGTACCTGAAAGTCGACGACGAGACGCGACTGCTCTTCGAAGCCGCCGGATGCGAACCCTATGTGTACCTGGGACAGGCCGAGCCGATCACGATGAGTTACTGGTCGCTGCCCGACGCGGCGATGGATTCGGCCGAAGCGATGCGCCCGTGGGCGGAACTGGCGCGCGCTGCGGCGTCGCGGGCGTCGCGGAAGCCCAAACGCGATCGGTAGCGGGTACGCGTCGCAGTGGCACCGTCATCCCGGCGAAGGCCGGGACCCAGGCGGTCACGCTCGGCGTGTCATCACCGCGCCGTCTGCGCCTGCGCTGAGCGGTAGCTGGACATGAGCTTCTGCAGCCTTTGCTCCTCCAGCGCGTTCCTGGCGAACGCCTGAAGGCGCAGGTTGAACTGCTCCAGCGCCGCTGGATCGGCGAATACGATCCGTGATGCGGAAGAGGAAACGTACATCCGACTGCTGCGGCATGGCTGGCTCCTTGTAGGCCTGCGGCGTACCTTCCGGAACCGCTGCACGCTTCGTCCATGAGAAAAGGCCGGGGCCCCATGTCGATTCCGGGCCTTTCCGTTCGTCGTTCCAGAGAAGGCCGCAATAGCGCTGGCCGTACACAACGAGGAATCCCAATGTCCGCACGCCGCATTTCGCCGTTCGCGACGCTTGTCGCCGTCGCGCTGTTGTCTGCCGCCGCCACGGCCACGGCCGCGCCCGCCACCTACGAGATCGACCCCGCCCACACCTTCCCCAGTTTCGAAGCCGACCACATGGGCATCTCGGTGTGGCGCGGCAAGTTCAACCGCAGCAGCGGCGAGATCCTGCTGGACCGCGCCGCGGGCACGGGCAGCGTCAAGGTGGTCATCGACACCGACAGCATCGACTACGGCCTGGACGCGATGAACGAGCACGCGCGCAACGACACGCTGCTGGACACGGCGAAGTTCCCGCAGGCCACCTACACCGGAACGCTGGCGGACTTCCGCGACGGCGCGCCCACGCGCGTGAAGGGCGAGTTGACGCTGCACGGCGTCACGCGCCCTGTGGACCTGACGATCGAGCGCTTCAAGTGCATCCCGCATCCGCTCAACAAGCGCGAGCTCTGCGGCGCCGACGCGCGTGGCGAATTCCGCCGAGACGCGTTCGGCATCGACGCCGGCAAGGACTACGGCTTCGACATGAACGTGGCGCTGCGCATCCAGGTCGAAGCCACGCGCAAGCCGTGAAGCAGACCTCGCGCTAACACCGCATCCCGCATCCTGCGGCTTCCCGCCGCGTATCCCAGGAGTGAAAACGATGGCTTTCTATGTCGATGGTTTCGTCGTCCCGGTTCCCAAGGACAACGTGGACGCCTACCGCAAGCTGGCGCGCACGGCCGGCAAGGTCTGGCTCGAGTACGGTGCGCTGGAATACCACGAGTGCGTCGCCGACGACGTCCAGCCGGGCAAGACCACGTCCTTCCCGCAGTCGGTGAAACTCAAGCCGAACGAGGTCGTGGTGTTCTCGTGGATCACCTACAAGTCGCGCGCCGCGCGCGACCGGATCAACGCAAAGGTGATGAAGGATCCGCGCATCGCCGGGCTGGATCCCAAGAGCATGCCGTTCGACGGCAAGCGCATGTTCTGGGGCGGGTTCAAGCCGATCGTTTCGATGACGGCATAAGCGCGCCCGCGTCGCCGGACGCCGCCGCGCATTCGGCGGCGCGCCGGTGCAGCAGCGCCTGTTCGCGCGCGTTGCGGGTCATGTCCGCAGCGCGTTCGAATTCGATGCGTGCCTCGTCCCAGCGCTCGAGCTTCTTGAGCAGGTCGCCGCGCACCGCGGGGAGCAGGTGGTAGTCCTTCAGCGCCGGCTCGTCCTTCAGCGCGTCCACGACCGCCAATCCCGATGCCGGGCCGAACAACATCGACAGCGCCACCGCGCGGTTGAGTTCGATCACCGGCGAGGGCGTGATGCGCGCCAATGCGCCGTACAGGCCGACGATCGCGGCCCAGTCGGTTTCCTCCGCGTTCCTCGCGCGGGCATGGCAGGCCGCGATGGCGGCTTGCAGCGTGTACGGGCTGCCCACCGGATGGCGCGCGGAGCCGAGCTTCTGCGCGCGCTCCAGTGCGCTCAATCCGCGGTGGATCAGCAGCTGGTCCCAACGCGCGCGGTTCTGTTCGAGCAGCAGCACCGGTTCGCCATCGGGACCGATGCGTGCGGCCGCGCGCGAGGCCTGGATTTCCATCAGCGCAATAAGCCCGTGCACTTCCGCTTCGTCGGGCATCAGCTCGGCGAGCATGCGGCCCAGGCGCTGCGCGTCCTCGCACAGGCCGGGGCGCATCCAGTCGTCGCCGGCGGTGGCCGCATAGCCTTCGTTGAAGATCAGGTAGATCACTGCCAGCACCGACGACAGGCGCTCGTTCAGTTCGTCGCCGCGCGGCACTTCGTAGGGCACCTGCTTCTCGGCCAGCGTGCGCTTGGCGCGGACGATGCGCTGGGCGATGGTGGCTTCGGGCACCAGGAACGCGCGCGCGATCTCGTCCGTGGTCAAGCCGCCGAGCAGGCGCAGCGTCAAGGCCACCTGCGCATGCGTGGGCAGCACGGGATGGCAGGCTGTGAAGACCAGGCGCAGCAGGTCGTCGTTGAACGGGTTGTCGAGCGCGTCGATGTGCGCGTCGTCGGCGTGCGCCTGTTCGTCTTCAAGTTCGCGTGCGATCTCCTCGTGCTTGCGCTGCTGAAGCTTGCTGCGGCGCAGGCGGTCGATGGCGCGGTGCTTGGCGGTGGCCATCAGCCATGCGCCGGGCTGGTCGGGCACGCCGCTGTCGGGCCATCTCTCCAGCGCGGCGACGAGCGCGTCCTGCGCGAGTTCCTCGGCCAGCCCCACGTCGCGCACCATGCGCGCGAGCGAGGCGATGAGTCGGGCGGATTCGATGCGCCAGACGGCATCGATGGTGCGATGGAGGTCGGTCGCCGTCATAGGCGGACGATGGAACCATCGTGGGAGGTCAGGTGCAAGTGCGGTCCATCCTCTCCCCTTGCGGGATAGGGACAGGCCGCCGCAGGCGGCCAGGGAGAGGGGTAACCGGTCGCGGCAAGCGCGCTGCGCGCGACCCCTCATCCGCCCTTCGGGCACCTTCTCCCTCAAGGGGAGAAGGAATCAACGACACGTACTGAAAGCAAAAGGCTTTACCCCTGCTCCGAAACCCGCTTCAGGTTCGCCAGCCCGCGCTCGAAATCGCCGCCGATCATCGCGTCCATGTTGAACACCAGGCCCATCACCTTGCCGATGTACGGCTGCGGGCCGTGCATCGCCCAGGTCACGCGCGTGCCGTCGCCTTCTGGCGCGAGCAGGAATTCGGCCGTGTTGTGCGCCGTCATCGGCCGGGTGAAATCGAGCTGGATGCGCACGCACGTCGGCGTGGATTCCAGGATCTCCATGCGTCCCGCGCCGGCCTTGGAATTGCCATCCCAGGTGTAGACCGCGCCGGTGCCCGCCGGGCTGCCGGCGATCTCGCGCTTCATCTGCGGGTCCATCGCCTCGAACGGTGACCACGCGCGCCACCGATGGAAATCCTCGATCTGCGCATGGATGCGCTGCGGCGGCGCTTTCACCACGATGCTGCGTTCGATGCGGAAGGTGTCCGGCCGCGTCGCCGCGAACAGCAGCACGGCGACGATGAGCACCAGCACGATCAGTCCGATGATCTTGAACATGTAACGTCCTCAGTTCCGGTTGGCTTGGGTGGATTGCTGCAACTTTTCGAAATCGCAGGCGGCGCCCTGCACGTCGGCGGGGAAGTCGTCGAACTCCATGACCTGGCGTATCTCGATCACTTCGTTTTCCGCGCCCGGGCAGCGCGATGCCCAGGCGATGGCTTCCTCGCGCGACTTCACCTGGATCATCCAGTAGCCGCCGAGCACTTCCTTGGCTTCGGAGAACGGGCCGTCGGTGACGTGCGGCCTGCCGCCTTCGAAGCTCACGCGCGCGCCCATCGACGGCGGATGCAGGCCGTCGAGTGCGAGCAGCACGCCGGCTTTCTGCAGCGATTCGTTGTATTTCATCATCACCGCGACGCGATCGGCGGGCGGCAGGGTGCCGGGCTCGGCGGATTCGTAGCCCTTGGGGATCATCAGCATCATGAAGCGCATGGTCGTGTCTCCGTCTGCAATGGATGCGATCAGCCCGCCTGGTCCGGCGTGCCGCTCATGTGCACGAATTCCCACTGGTGGCCGTCCAGGTCTTCGAACGCGCGCGAGTACATGAAGCCGTAGTCCTGCGGATCGCCAGCGCTCTTCGCGCCGGCCTTCAGCGCCTTGGCATGGATGTCGTCGACGGCTTCGCGGCTGTCCAACGACAGGCAGGTGATGGCCTCCAGCGTGCTGTGCGCATCGGCGACGGGCTTGCTCGTGAACGTGCCGAAGAACTCGCGCGTGAGCAGCATCACGTAGATCGTGTCGCTGACGACCAGGCAGGCGCCCTTGTCGTCGGTGAACTGCGGGTTGAAGGAATAGCCGAGCGATTCGAAGAAGGCCTTCGACTTCGGCAGGTCGTGGCAGGGGAGGTTGACGAAGATCTGGGTGGGCATGGGTGGGTTCCTGGGGTGAAGTTTTCTTTGGTTGCTCTGCTGCGGGAATCCAACCGTGGAGGCGTCACGCCCTCCGGAGGACGCAGTGACGCCGGCGCGCTGGATTCCCGCCTGCGCGGGAATGACAGCTGGGGCTTTCGCGGGAACGATGGGGACTTCGTAAGCGCCAACGAAGGCGCTGGAACTGCGCGGAAGGGCTACAGATCCTTCTCGCAATTCACCATCCACGACACGCCGAATCGGTCGACGAACACGCCGAAGCGCGCGGCCCAGAAGGTCTGGTCGAGCGGCATGATCACCTGGCCGCCTTCGCTCAGCGCGTTGAACACGCGTTCGGCCTCGCCGATGGAATCGACGTTGAGTGCGATGGACACGCCCTTGATGCCTTCGTACGGGTGCTCGGGTACGGAGTCCGAACCCATGATCGCCTGGTCGCCCACCACCAGCCGCGCATGCATGATGCGATCGCGGTGCGATTCGGGGACGTGGTCGCACGCGGGCGTGTCGCCGAAACGCATCAGCGTTTCCAGCGTGCCGCCCAGCACCTGCTGGTAGAAGCGGAAGGCGGCTTCGCACTGGTCGTCGAAGCTAAGGTAGGCGTTGATCTTCATGGGCGGCTGGCCTGTGGTGGCGGTCATTGCGAACGTGCCTCCAGTTGCGCGCGGATGCGCTCGTGTTGCGCCTTCAGTTCCGGCGAGAGATCGCCGCCGCAGGTGCCGTCTTCGTAGACCTGGCGGATCTCGATCTCGCTCATGCCGCCGTCCGGATTCGGGCAGCGCTTGACCCATTCGATCGCCTCCTGCAGCGAGGCGGTCTGGAAGATCCAGAAGCCGGCGATGAGTTCCTTGGTCTCGGCGAACGGCCCGTCGACGACGCTGCGGCGGTCGCCGTCGAAGCGTACGCGCGCGCCCTTCGCGCTGGCGTAAAGGCCCTGGCCGTCCAGCATCACGCCGGCCTTGGCCAGCTCTTCGTTGTAGCGGCCCATCTGCGTGAGCATTTCTTCGCTGGGCATCGCGCCGGATTCGCTTTCGGGCGTGGCGCGCACGATCACCATGAACTTCATCGTCGTCTCTCCGGTCGGGCGGCGGGGCAATCCCGCGCTCTTGTGAGGACGACGAAGCAGCGGAGGCGGAATCGACATGCCTGCGAAAAAACATTCCGACCGGCGGTCGGTTCAGGCGCGGACGCTCTCCAGCAGCCAGTCCACGAAGCCCTGCGCGGCCGGCCGCAGGCGCCGGTGCGCGGGATAGACCACGTAGTAGCCCCAGCGGGCGGGCAGGGCCGGGCCGGGCAGGCGCACCAGTTCGCCCGATTCCAGGTAGGGCACGGCGATGCGCGAGCGCGCCAGGGCGATGCCCAGTCCCGCGGCGGCGGCCTTCATGGCGTCGGTGGTGTCGCTGAAGGTGTAGCGCTCCTCGACCTTCGCCCCGTGCACGTGCGCGCCCCGAAACCAGTCGTGCCAGCCCTGTCGCGCGTGGTCGGCGATCAGCGGATGGCGCGCGATGTCGGCCGCCGTCTCGATGCAGGCCTGGCGCGCATAGGCGGGCGAGACCACCGGGAACAGCGCCTCGTCCATGAGGAAATGCGAAGTGAGCCCGGGCCAGTGCCCCGGCCCGTGGCGAATGCCCAGGTCCGGGCCGCCCTCGTCGAAGCGGGTGAGCGCGATTTCGGTGTCCACGTTGAGGCGGATGCCCGGGTTCGCGCTTGTGAACGCCGCCAGCCGCGGCAGCAGCCAGGTGTAGGTCAGCGAGTGCAGGGTGGTGATGCGCACGCGGTCGTGCGCTTCGCGTGCGCCACGCAGGCTGCGCAGCACGCCGTCGACGTCGGCCAGCGCGGTGCCGGCGGCGTCGGCGAGCTGGCGACCTTCGGCCGTCAGCGAGACCCCGCGCGCATGGCGCTGGAACAGGGCCACGCCCAGGCGCGATTCCAGCTTGCGCACGTGGTGGCTGACCGCGCTGGCGGTGAGGTGCAGCTCCTCGGCCGCGTGGGCGAAGTTCTGGTGGCGCGCCGCCGATTCGAAGGCCGTCAGGGCCGGCAGCCAGTCCGCTCTCAGGGCCATGCAAGCCTCAAATTTCGTTTGTGTCTGACCCGGAAAGTATGCGCTTGCAAGGCCCGGCGGCGGAATCAAAATACCCGTTCCGGCAAAAGCCAGATTTCTTGATCGCCACCGCGCCGACCCCGGCCGGGGCCGTGGGAGCCGCGCAGTGGGCCGTCCTTTCACCATCGAACCCGACACCGTCAGCCGCGCCGCGATGCAGGCGCTGGACGTCGACTCCGTGCCCGCACAGCCGGTCGGCGAAGGTTGCACGCGGCGGGACCTGCCCGCCGGCCCCGGCCTGCGTGTGTGGGTGGTCGACATGGCGCCGGGCGCGCAGTGGCCGGTCCTCAACCACCATGAGACGGGCGAGTCGTATTACGTCATCAGCGGCGAAGTGATCGAAGGCGAAGCGCGATTCGGCGCCGGCACCTACGTTTGTTTCGCGCCCGACAGCCGCCACCGCCCGCACACCGAGACCGGCGTGCGCCTGATCGGCATGAACCTGGGCGACGCCGCATTCCTCGCCGCCGGTGGCAGTCCCGAATCGATCACGCACTGTTACCACCCGACGCAGGGTTGATCGCGGGCTTCCACCCGGATCGTCCTGCCACTTTCGTTCCTCCCCCACGAGGTCCCCGATGAACACCGTTGCTTCGACTTCCGGATTGCCCGATGCGCGCGAACGCGGCTGGTTGACGCCGCTGGAGCTGGCGTTGCTCGGCGCGATCTGGGGCGCTTCGTTCCTCTTCATGCGCGTGGCCGCGCGGGACTTCGGCGCAATGCCGCTGGTGGAAGTGCGCCTGGCGCTGGGTTCGCTCGTGCTGCTGCCGTTCCTGTGGCGTGCGCGCGCGCAGTTCCCCGCGAAGCTGTGGCCGAAGCTGGCGATCATCGGCGCGATCAACTCGGCGGTGCCCTTCATGCTGTTCGCCTGGGCCGCGCAGCGTGCGCCGGCGGGCATCGGCGCGATCGCCAATGCGATGACGGTGCTGTTCACCGCGCTGGTGGGCTTTTTGTTCTTCCACGAGAAGATCGGTGCGCGTCGTGCGATCGCACTGGTCGCCGGTTTCGTCGGCGTGGTGGTGCTGGCCAGCGACAAGACGGCCGGCGGCGACCAGGTCGGCTGGGCGGTGGCCGCGGGTGCTGCGGCGGCGTTTCTGTACGGCATCGGCATCAACCTGGTGCGTCGCCACCTGACCGGCCTGCCGCCTGCGGCAGTGGCTTCGGCCACGCTGGGCACGTCCGCGCTGCTGACGCTGCCGTTCGCGATCGCGAACTGGCCCACGCATGCGATCCCGATGAAGTCGTGGTTCTCCGCGACCATGCTCGGCGTGGTCTGCACGGGCCTGGCCTTCGTCATGTACTACCGCCTGATCGCGCGCATCGGCGCGAGCCGTGCGTCCACGGTGACGTACCTGATTCCGGTGTTCGGCGTCGCATGGGCGTGGCTGCTGCTGGACGAACCGCTGACCGTGAAGATGGGCATCGCCGGTGCGATGATCCTGGGCAGCGTGGCGTTGAGTCAGCGGGTGGGCAAGTAGGCGACATCGCGTCCGTCGCTCGCTGCCGGACGCGTCGTACCTTCACCGTTCGTCCTGAGCGTAGCGAAGCGAAGTCGAAGGGCGGGCGGATCCGCGGCCGTTCCGATCATCCTTCGGCTCCGGCGCTGCGCGCCTACGCTCAGGACGAACGGTGTCGAGTACGCACTGCGCCGGAACCTGCGCGCACCAATGCTGCTCCGTGGCGATACACGTACTCCCCGAATCAGGACCAACCCATGACCGACAAGCGCGTCGTCTTCGATTTCGACTTCGAGTTCACCAACGGCGGTGGCATCCAGGGCCAGGATTTCCGCCTGGATATCGACGGTGACGACATCGACGACGCCGCGCTCGTCGACTACATCGTCCGCGACCTGCGCCTGCTGATGGTCGGCCCCGCGCGCATCCTCAACAAGAAGATCATCACCGAAGCGCACAAGCGCAAGGCGAAGGCGGACGGCGGTCGCCGCGTCTACGTCGAACTCAGCCACGACATCGAGGACGGGATGGTCACGTATCCCGGCTTGCCGGCCGCACGCATCTGCGACTACCTCAGCCGAGAACGCTCGCGCGAGATCTACGTGCCGGGCACGGAGTTCCAAATCGCGAAGATCGAGATCGTCGCCAACACGGGCACGTACCTGGATTGCCCGTCGCACCGGTACGAACACGGCGACGACCTGTCGCAGATCGGGCCGGAGGCGTTTTGCGATCTCGACACGATCGTGATCCGCGCGCCGTATCAGGATGTGCGCGGCATCGACGCGTCCTGGTTCCGCGACAAGGAACTGCGCGGTCGCGCCGTGCTGGTGCACACGGGCTGGGATGCGTTCTGGCGCGAGGAGGCGTACGCGGTCGAGCATCCGTTCCTGACGCAGGACGCGGCCGAGTACCTGCGCGACTGCGGCGTGAAGCTCGTCGGCATCGATTCGATGAACATCGACGACACCTCGCAGGACGCGACGCAGGGCAAGGCGCGTCCTGTGCATTCGGTGCTGCTGGGCGCGGACATCCTCATCGTCGAGCACCTGTGCAACCTGGCCGCGTTACCGGACGAGGGCTTCGAATTCAGCGCGATGCCGCCGAAGGTGCGCGGGGCGGGGACGTTTCCGGTGCGGGCGATGGCGCGATTGCGCTGACGGCGGGTTCGTCAGCCCGAAGCTGACGTTCCGCGTCTAAGCGAAGCTGTCATCGCTGCCGAAGTCGTCATCCCGGCCTTCGCCGGGATGACGGAGTTTGAGAGGGGGAAGGAGGAGCGCTGCAACGCGCGCATCGGCCCACGCCCTACCGCCGCAACCCCTCACCCGCAACATCGAACCCCTCCGCCATCGCTTCCTGCTCGACGATCCTGTTCTGCGCCCGTGCCAGCCCGGCGCCCGTCAACGCCCACGCCAGCGCGATGCCCGCGCCGATCAACGCCGCCAGCGCCGGGTGCTGGGCGAGCATGTCGACCAGCGCCTTCGCCCAGCCGCTTACCGCATCGGCGCCGCGGTATACCACCGAGTCGATGAAGTTCTTCGCCTTGTACTTCGCCTCGGTCGGCACGACGGTGAACAGCATCTCGCGGCCCGGTCGCACGAACGCGTACTCGCCGAACCGGCGCACCACCATCACCACCGCCAGCACCGCGAAGGTCGGCGCCAGCGCCAGCCACAGGAAGCCCAGCATCGTCACCACCGGCACCGCGACCAGCAACGCGGCCAGGCCCAGACGCTGCACGAGACGGCCGGTGATGAACAGTTGCGAGAGGATCGTCAGGCTCTGCACGATCGCATCGATGGTGCCGAACACGCGCGTCTGGTCGGCGCGGTTCGGGAAGTTAAGTTCGACCAGTCGCGCCTGTTCGAAATACAGGAACGTGCTCACGCTCGCCAGCAGCAGCACGAACAGCGAAATGCCCATCAGGTACGGCGACTTCAGCACCGTCGTGATGCCCGCGAACGGATGCCCGCCAAGCGGACGCGCACGCGCCTGCGCGGTGAGTTCGTCGCGCACCGGCTGCGCGTCGCGCCAGCGTTGCAGGTTGCGCGCGATGCCGATGCCCACCAGCAGAAGCGCCGCCGCCAGCCACAGCAGGCCGGCGTGCCCGATCGGGCCCACCAGCGCGATGCCGAGCAAAGGGCCGACCAATCCGCCCAAGCTCGCACCGGCGGCCATCAGCGCGAACAGACGCCTGGCCTGCGAGTTGGGGAACAGGTCGACGCACACGCTCCAGATCACCGAGATCGCGATCAGGTTGAACACCGAGATCCAGATGTAGAACGTGCGCGCGATCCACAGGTTGTCCGGATCGCTCTGGAAGCCGATCGCGAACAACGCCAGGTTCACCGCGAAGAACGCGAACGTCCACGGCAGGATGCGACGGCGCGGCACCTTCGATGCGATCCAGCCGAACAGCGGCATCGCCGCCAGCGTCGCCAGGAAGGTGCCGGTGAACAGCCATTGCAGGTTGTCCACGCCACCGGCGACGCCCATCGTTTCGCGCACCGGCCGCAACATGAAGTAGCCGGCGAACATCACGAAGAAGAGCGTTGCGCCGGTGAGGACCGGTTTGGCTTCGCCTTCGGCGACACCGAAGAGGCGGGCGATGCGCGATTGCCAGTTCATCAAGGCTCCAGGCTCAGGACGGACACGCTCAGGCCAGTGCGGCGATCAGCGCGTCGCGCTGCTTCGCATCCAGCAGCGAGCCGGTGCCGGCACGCAGGTTGTCCACTTGGTGGCGCACCTTCGACGTGGCCGGAATGACGACCGTCACCGCCGGATGGCTCAGCACGAACTTCAGGAACAGCTGCGCCCACGAATCGGCGCCGACGTCCTTCGCCCACGGCGGCAGCGGTTTGTCGCGCACCTGCGAGATCAGCCGGCCGTCCTCGAACGCGCGGTTGATCATCACCGCACAGCCCAGTTCCTGCGCGAGCGGGAAGACGGTCTGCTCCGCGCCGCGCGATACCGGCGAGTAGTTGATCTGGATGAAGTCGGGCTTGTGCTTGCGCATTTCCTCCGCAAGCTGCGCCTGGCCGTCTTCGCGGTAATGCGTGAGGCCGGTGTACTTCGTCTTGCCCTGCGCCTTGAGCTCGCGCGCCAGTGCGATCTGCGTCGCCGTGTCGCGCAGGTTGTGCACCTGGAGCAGTTCGACCTTGTCGGTGCGCAGGCGCCGCAGCGTGTCGTTGAACTGCTTGATGCCTTCGTCCTTGCCGGTGACGCCCGAGAGCTTGGTGGCGATGAACAGCTTGCCGCGCGTGCCGGTCTGCGCCATCAGGTCGCCCAGCACGTCCTCGGCGGTGCCGTAGGTGGGCGCGGTGTCGATGAGCGTGCCGCCGCCGGCGACGAAAGCCTCCAGCACTTCGCGCAGCGGTGCGCGTTCGCCTGCGTCGCTGCCGACTTCGAAGCTGCCCGAGGTGCCCATGCCGATCACCGGGATCTTTTCGCCGCTGGAGGGAATGGTGCGGGTGATGAGCGTGCCGGGCTTGGGTGGCGCCACGGCGGCGGTCGCGGCGGCTTTCGCCGGTGCGCGCTCCTGGCTGCACGCGGCCAGCGGCGCCAGGGCGACGCCGGCGGCGGCGAGGGTGGCGGTGGAGATGAACTCGCGACGGCTGGTCATGGCGATTGCTCTCTTCACGGCGACGGGAATGCCGACTATGCCGTTGATAGTGTCGAGAAGGCGCGCAGGCGAGTGCCTTTCGGCACGGGTCGACGTCGGGGTTTGCGACGAGCCGCCGGCCTCACGCGCCCAGCCGTTGGATCAGCGCCATCGCCGCGGCCGGATTTCGCTCCTTCGCCGCGCTGATGAAGTACACGAACACGTCGCGCTTGCGCTGCGGTGCGGCGTCCTTCGACAGATACGGCAGCGCGTCGGGCTGACGGCCGTCGGCCCATTCGTGCGCGCGCTGCGCCCACGTCGCCAGTTCGGCATCGGTGTAGCCGGTCGGCACGTCGCTGCGCGCGCGCATGAGCCGCGCGTAGACGAAATCGGCGGTCACATCGGCGAAGGAGGGATGTTCGTCCGAATCGGTGAACACGGTCGCCATGTTGTGCTGGCGCGCGAGCGCGACGTAGTCGGCATTCACGAACGCAGGATCGCGCACGTCCAGCACATGCCGCAGCGCACGGCCTTCGACCGACGCGGGCAGCAGCCGCAGGAACTCGCCGAAGCTCTCGCGCTGGATGCGCTGGTTCTCGTCGAACTGCCACACGATCGGCCCGAGCCGGTCGCCCAGCGAGGCGATGCCGCCGAGGAAATCCTCGATCTGCGGCCCGGTCTTCGCCAATGCGCGCGACTGCATGATCCGCATCGGCGCCTTGGCCGAGAAGACGAAACCCTCCGGCGTTTCCGAGGCCCACTTGGCGTAGGTGGCCGGCTTCTGCGCGCCGTAGTAGGTGCCGTTGACTTCGATCGCGGTGAGCTTGCGGCTGGCGTATTCCAGCTCGCGGCGCTGCACCAGGCCCTTGGGATAGAAGTTGTCGCGCCACGGCGCGAACGTCCAGCCGCCGATGCCGACGCGGATGCCGTCCACGGGACGGGGATGTGCTTCGAAGAGTTCCATGCTCAGGGATTTTCGCCTTCGGGATTCCACGGATCGTAGCTGCCGAACCACCACACGTAACCTTCCGGATCGCGCGCCGCGTAGCCGCGTCCGCCGTAGTGCTGGTCGGCGATGTCGATAACGATGGTGGCGCCTGCGGTTTTCGCGTGGGCGTAATGCGCATCGGGGTCGGTCACGATCACGCACACGCCGTGCGTGGAGCGGCCGCCGATTTCGTCCGGCTGCGCCATCAGCTTGGCCCAGTCGCCGTCCTTGCCGCTGGAGCCGAGCATGATCATGCCGTCGCCCCAGGTCAGCTGCGCGTGCAGGACGACGTCGCCGTCCATGTAGACGGCCTGCTTCTGAAAACCGAACGCGCGGACCAGCCAGTCGATCATGGCCGGCGCGTCGCGGTAGCTCAACGTCGGGATCACGGTGCTGCCTCGGCGGGATGCGGGCATGTCGGCGGCCTCGATGGGACAGTGAGGGGGCGAAGCATAACGCCGCCCGGTTAAGCCGATGTCGCTTCGTGCACACCGTGCGCGGCGTGGCTGGGGCAGAATCGGCGCTCACGGACCAAGGAGCACGCCATGACGCACTACACCGGAGGCTGCCACTGCGGCGGCATCGCGTATGAAGTCGACGGAGAGATCGAGCAGGTCCTGGACTGCAACTGTTCGATGTGCGCCAAGCGCGGCGGATTGCTGTGGTTCGTGCCGCGCACCACGTTCGAGCTGAAGACGCCCGAGTCGAACTTCCGCACGTACACCTTCAACACCCACAAGCTGCAGCACCACTTCTGCCCGAACTGCGGCATCTCGCCGTTCACCGAAGGCACCGCACCGGACGGCACGGCCGTCATCGCGATCAACGCGCGCTGCCTGGACGGTGTGGAGGCCTCGTCGTTGAAGGTGGTGCATTACGACGGGCGTTCGCGCTGAGAGGCGTTACTCGTAGCCCGGGTAAGCGAAGCGCACCCGGGTGCGGTGGCCGTGATCCCGGGTGCGCTTCGCTTACCCGGGCTACGGAGAAACGTCGTGTTCCTGAGTTGTCATCCCCGCGAAGGCGGGGATCCATGCATCGGCTGCATCACGCTCCGGAAGGCGTGACATGGCGGTCCAAACGGTGCATCGGCGGGTCATCGTTTGCGCTTCGCCGCCCCTCACCCCAACCCCTCTCCCGGTGGGAGAGGGGTTTTGAAGAAGCCTTGAAGCAGCCGCTTACTGGATCGGCTCGTCCAGCATCATCTCGCGCACGAAGCGCACCGGCGGCGCGCCGTAGCTCAGCACCTGGTCGTGGTAGGCCTTGGCGTTGAACTTGCCGCCCAGCTTGGCTTCCACGGCCTTGCGCATGTCGAAGTGCTCCTGCGCACCGACGAAATACGTCGGCAGCTGCGCCGAGGTGAGCTGCGCGCGATCCCACTTGCCGGCAGCCTCGCTCTCCTGCTGGAACGCCTGCTTGGTCATCAGTTCCATCGCCTGCTCGCGGGTCCAGTTGTCCACGTGCACGCCCTGGTCGAGGATCGCGTTGGCGATCGTGCGCAGGTAGAACTTCAGCTGCACCAGGCGGAACAGCGGGTCGTTATCCAGGTAGCCGGCGTCGGCCATCATGTCCTCGGTGTAGACCGCCCAGCCTTCGGCGAACAGGCCCGAGCGCAGCACCGAACGCAGGGTGGAGTGCGACTCCGCCGAATGCGCGCCTTCCAGGTAGTGGCCCGGCATCGCTTCGTGGATGGACAGCAGATGGATCATGCGGTTGTTGTATTCGCGCAGGAACGAGTCGACCTGCTTGTCGTCCCACTCGTCGGGGATCGGTGAGATCGCGTAGTAGGTGTCCAGGCCCTTGTCGAGCGGACCCGGCGAATCGCAGTAGGCCACCGCCACGCCGCGCTGGAACTCCGGCATCAGGATGATCTTCACCGGATCGTTCGGCACGGTGACCAGATCGTGCTTGCGGGTGAAGTCGGTCGCCTGCGCCAGCGTCTGCTTGGCGAAGTCCACGACCTGGTCGCGCGCGGGCTTGTCGGCGTAGGCCAGTTCGAGCGCGGCCTCGATCGCCTTCTGCTGCTGTTCCGGCGTCGGGTTGGCCGGCATGTCCGGCGCGTTCGGCTTGTCCTTCAGCACGGTCTGGGCGATGGCGTACATCTCGCCGCGCACGCGCTTGAGTTCGCCTTCGGCGCGCTGCTTGATCTCCGCGCGCGACAGCGAGGAGTTCAGCGAGAACTGCAGCTTCTCGTCGTACAGCTTCTGGCCGATGCGGAAGTCGCCCTTCGCGTTGGGCACCAGCGTCTTGTCGAGCCAGGTCTGCTGCTCGGCGACGGCCTTGCGCAGGCCTTCGACGGCGGCGTCGAGCTGCTTGCGATCCTCGCCCTGCAACTGGCCGGCGTTGGGCACGATGAAGGTGTCGATGAGGCTGAGCATGCCGGCGTTCTGCTTGGCCACTTTCTCGGCGTGGATCTTCGGCACGCGCGCCGGGTCCAGGTTCTCGCGCATCTGCGCGTAGATGCTGGGGATCTTCTGCATGCGCGCGGTCGCCGACTTCAGGCGCTGCGGCATCGGTGCGAACTCGCGCGCCATCAGGTTGTAGATCGCGCCACCGGCCAGGCCGCTGTACACCTGCGGATCCCAGGCCCAGCTCTGCAGCGTCTCGATGCTCCAGATATCGCCGCGCACCTGGTTGCGCAGGATCGCCGCGTCGATCTGGTTCTCGCGCGAGAGCTTGGCGGTGTCGATGCCGTCGAGCTGCGCGAGGATCTTCTTGGCGAAGTCCACCTGCGCCTGGCGACCGGCGGCGCTGAGATCGTCGATCTCGCCGTCGAAGTCGTGCTTGCCGATCTGCGTGGCGGAGACCGGGTTCAGGCGCAGCCAGCCGTCGAGCCACTGCTGGGAGATTTCGGCGAAGCGCGCATCCACGGCGGCGTCGGAGGCCGGCGCGGCGGCCGTGGCCTTGGTGTCGGCGGGGGCGGGAGAAGGTTGCGGCTGGCAGGCGGCGAGGCTCGCCGTGAGCACGGCGGCGGCGAGCAGGGTGGGGCGGAACGACGGCATGGACGGGTCTCGAAGGGTCGGAACAGGCGGCAGGGCCGCGGTCCCGCGAGGATATCCCCTGCGTAGGCCCGACCCCATAGGCCGATCGTTGAGGCGCCGTTGCCGACTCTGGCCGACCGCTGCGCGGCGCCGCCGGAGCGGGTATCGTCCACCTGCGCCCGGGGGAGCCGGCGCAGGGGGAAAACATGAAGCAGTGGATCGCGGCCGCGGCGCTGGTGCCGCTGGCCTGGGTGGCGGACGTGGGGGCGACCGGGCCCGCTTTGGCGGACTTCCTGAAGCAACCGCAGTACGAATCGATGACCCTGTCGCCGCGCGGCGACTACGTGGCGGCCCGCGTGCCCTTCGACGACCGCACCGTGCTGGCCATCCTGCGCCTGGCGGACATGCAGGTCACCGCGAAGATCGACCCGGGCCGCGACGGTTTCGTCGAATCCGAAACGTGGGTGTCCGACACGCGTCTGTTCGCCTCGGTCTCGATCAAGCTGGGCACGCTGGAGCAGCCGTACATGCTGCCCAACCAGCACTCGGTGGACGTGGATGGCCGCAACGGCCGCTCATTCCCCGGCTACATGATCGACCCGCTGATCGACGACCCCGAGCATGTGCTGACCTCGTACTGCCGCAAGGTCACCATCAACGATTGCTGGACACGCGTGCGCAAGATGCGCAGCGACGGGCTGGGCTCGCGCGAAGACATCGTCGACGCGCCGATTCCCAATGCCGATTTCCTCGCCGACCGCAGCGGCACGGTGCGTTTTTCCTGGAACACCGACGACGACGATCGCCAGCAGGTCTACCTGCTGCGCGACGGCACCTGGACGAAGATCAACGACGAGCAGGACAGCGGTATCGAGTCCACGCCCATCGGCACCAGCTACGACCGTCGCTACGGCTTCCTGTGGAGCGAACGCAAGCAGGGGCCGGACGTGATCGAGCGGATCGACCTGGTCAGCGGCGAGCGCACGGTGGTCGCCAGCGATCCCGATTCGGACCCGCAGAGCCTGGTGTGGTCCTTCGACGGGCACGAGCCCATCGGCGCGGTGTACGGCGGCATCCGGCCGCAGGTGCGCTTCTTCGACACCGCGCACCCGCACGCGGCGCTGTCGCGCGAACTCATCGATTCGTTTCCCGGTGAACTTGCGCGCGTCACCAGCGCCAGTCGTGACGGCCGCCGCGCGCTGGTCACCGTGACCAGTGCGGTGGAGCCGGAGCGCTTCTATCTGCTCGACACCGCCAGCGGCGATCTCAAGCTGCTGGCGCGCAGCCGGCCGTGGCTTGCGGCTTCCGCGATGCGGCCATCGACGCCGGTGACGTTCACCGCGCGCGACGGCGTGGTGCTCCACGGATGGCTGAACAGGCCGGCAGGCGACGGCCCGCATCCGCTGGTGGTGATGCCGCACGGCGGGCCGTTCGGCGTCGCCGACGGCTGGGCGTTCGCCGACGACGTGCAGATGCTGGCCACGCGCGGCTATGCGGTGCTGCGCATCAACTTCCGCGGTTCGAAGGGCCGCGGCCGCGCGTTCATCGAGTCCGGCTACCGCCAGTGGGGCCGCGCGATGCAGGACGACCTTACCGACGCCACGCGCTGGGCAATCGAACACGGCGGCGCCGATGCGTCGCGGATCTGCATCTGGGGCGAAAGCTACGGCGGCTACGCCGCGCTGATGGGCGCCGTGCGCGAGCCGGAGCTGTACCGCTGTGTCGTCGGCATGGCTGGTCCCTACGATCTGCCCACGCTCTACCGCTGGGGCGACACGCAGCGTTCCGAATGGGGACGCGCGTACCTCGCGCGCTCACTGGGCGAGGACCAGGCGCAACTGCGGCAGGCATCGCCGACCGCGCACGCCGGCAACATCCGCGCTCGGGTGATGCTGGTGCAGGGCATGCGCGATCGCCGCGTCTCGCCCGAACACCTGCGCGCGATGCGACGCGCCCTGGACGAAGCCAAGATCCCGTATGACGGCTACTTTCCTTCCGACGAGACGCACGGGTTCTACGGCGTGGAATCGCGCAGGAAGTACTACGAATCGGTGCTGCGCTTCCTGGATCGCAGCCTGGCGCGCTGAGTCAGCGCTCCGCGATCCGTCGCGGATGCGTGTAGACGTTGAGCGAATCGCCGCGCGCGAACGCAGCGAGCGTGACGCCCGCATCGTCGGCGGTGCGGATCGCAAGATCTGTCGGTGCGGAGATCGCCACGACCAGGCCGATGCCCGCGGTCGCCGCCTTGTGCACGATCTCGTACGACGCGCGTGAGGTGATGACGAGAAAGCCCGCGTCGGCCGCGAGCGGCGGCGCATGGCGGACCATCGCGCCGATCAGCTTGTCCAGCGCGTTGTGGCGGCCGACATCCTCGCGCACCAGCAACCCGTCCGCATGCGCGAAGCCGGCCGCATGCACGCCGCCGCTGAGTGCGTTGAGCGGCTGCTGCCGTGCGAGTTCGACCAGTGCGGCGCGGATCGCGGCGATCTCCACCGTCGCGCCCGTCGCCACGCGCGGCACCGGGCGCAGCGCGGCCTGAAGGCTCTCCACGCCGCATAGCCCGCACCCACTGCGGCCTTCCAGGCCGCGACGACGTTCCTGCAACGCATCGAAGCGCGCTTGCGGAATCGCCGCGTGCAGTGCCACGCCCGTGTCGTGGCGCACCACGTCCACCAGCCTGAATTCCGCCGGCTCCGCCACGATGCCTTCGCTCAGCGCGAAGCCGAGCGCGAAGTCCTCCAGCGATTCGGGCGTGGCCATCATCACGGCGAAGGACTCGCCGTTGTAGAGCAGGGCGACGGGCGCCTCGACGATGACGTGGTCTAAGTGCGGCGCGCGGCCCGCGTGCGGCGCGCGATCGTCGGCATGCAACCGCAATGCCTGCACGGATTGCAGCGGCTCGTTCATGCCGCGTCCACCAGTTGCCGTCCCTTCGCGGTGAGCCACAGCACGGTGCGCTCACCGTCCTGGCGGCGTTCGACCAGATCCAGTCCGTCGAAGCGCGGATCGTCGCCCAGCGCCGCAAGCAGGCGTTGCAGCTCGCTCAGGCCCAGGTGCAGGCGCTTGGCGACGCGGTGGATCGACTGACCGTCTTCGGACTGCAACAGGCGCAGCAGCGCGAGCGCGTCGTCGTCGCTCATGCCGGCGTGCTCCGGCGCAGGCGCACGGGGATGGACTTGGACGCCGGCGTGCGCGCGCGTTCGGCATGGTGGTCCAGCGGCACCAGCGCGTTGGTCTCGGGGAAGTAGCTGGCCAGGCAGCCGGACGGGATGTCGTATTCGACCAGGCGGAAGTCGCGCACGGTGCGCTCGCCGTCGTGCCAAACCGATGTGATGTCGACATGCTCGCCGTCGCGCAGCCCGAGGCGCGCCAGGTCGGCCGTCGAGATGAAGCACACGCGGCGCAGCCCGTGCACACCGCGGTAGCGGTCGTCCAGTCCGTACACCGTGGTGTTGTACTGGTCGTGGGAACGCACCGTCATCAGTTGCAGCACGTCGTCCTGCGCGCGGTGCGAATCGAGCGCGTGCGCGAAGAAGCCCGCCTTGCCGCTGGCGGTGGGGAACATGCGCGATCGGCCGGGATGGTGCAGGTGGAAGCCACCGTCGGTGCGCACGCGTACGTTGAAGTCGGCGAAGCCCTCGATCACGCGCGCGATGCGGTCGCGGATGCGGTCGTAGTCGCGCACCAGTTCCAGCCACGGCGTGCGGCTGCCCGGCAGCGTGGCGGCGGCCAGGTGCGCGATGATCGCCGGTTCCGACATCAGGTGCTCCGACGCGGGCGGATTCATCCCCGACGACAGGTGCACCATGCTCATCGAATCCTCCACCGTCACTGCCTGTGGGCCGTCGGCCTGCAGGTCGATCTCGGTGCGTCCCAGGCACGGCAGGATCAGCGCGTCGCGTCCGTGCACCAGGTGCGAGCGGTTGAGCTTGGTGCTCACGTGCACGGTGAGTTCACAACGCCGCAGCGCTTCATGCGTCAGCGCCGTGTCAGGCGTGGCGGCGGCGAAGTTGCCGCCCATCGCGAAGAACACTTTCGCCCGGCCGTCGTGCATGGCCTGGATCGCGGCGACCGTGTCGAAGCCGTGCGCACGCGGCGGCGCGAAATCGAACTCCGCGCCAAGGCGATCGAGGAATATGGCCGAGGGCTGCTCGTAAATGCCCATCGTGCGGTCGCCCTGCACGTTGGAATGCCCACGCACCGGGCACGGTCCCGCGCCCGGCCGGCCGATGTTGCCGCGCAGGAGCAGCAGGTTGCCCAGCATCTGGATCGTCGCCACGCTGCGCGCATGCTGGGTGATGCCCATGCCCCAGCACACGATCGTGGCCGTGCTGTCCAGGTAGGTGCGCGCGGCCTGTTCGAGGTCGGCGCGCGACAGGCCCGATTCGCGTTCCAGCGCGTCCCATTGCGTCGCGCGGACCGTGGCGGCGAAGTCCTCGTAGCCGTGCGTGTGCGCATCGACGAACTCGCGATCCACCGCGCCGCTCTCGATCACGACCTTGCACAGCGCCGTCGCCACGGCGAGATCGCCGCCGATGCGCGGCTGGTAGTACTCCGACGCCAGCTGCGTGCTGCCGCCGCCGAGCATGTCGGCCGGCGACTGCGGGTTGGCGAAGCGCTCCAGCCCACGCTCGCGCAGCGGATTGAAGGCGACGATGCGGCAGCCGCGTTTGGCCGCGCTGCGCAGTTCGCCGAGCATGCGCGGGTGGTTGGTGCCGGGGTTCTGGCCGAAGATGAAGATCGCCTGGGCGAGCTCGAAATCCTCCAGCGTCACCGAGCCCTTGCCGCTGCCGAGCTGTTCGGTCAGCGCCACGCCCGAGGCTTCGTGGCACATGTTCGAGCAGTCGGGAAGGTTGTTGGTGCCGAACTCGCGAACGAACAACTGGTACAGGAAGGCGGCTTCGTTCGACGTGCGCCCCGAGGTGTAGAAGATCGCCTCGTCCGGCGAGCCGAGCGTGTTCAACGCGCGCGCGATGGAGGCGAACGCTTCGTTCCACGCGATCGGCCGGTAACGATCGCTGGCCGCGTCGTACAGCATCGGCTCGGTGAGACGGCCCTGTGCTTCCAGGAAGTGGTCGTCCTGCTGGTCGAGCCAGGCGACGGTGTGCTGTTCGAAGAACGCGCGCGTGACGCGTTTGGAGGTCGTCTCGTTGGCGACGGCCTTGACGCCGTTCTCGCAGAATTCGAAGGTCGAATGCGGATTGCGGTCGGGCCAGGCGCAGCCCGGGCAGTCGAAGCCGCGCGGCTGGTTGGCGCGCAGCAGCGTGGAGGCGCCCTTCATCACGACCTGTTGGTCGCGAAGTGCCTGCCAGGAACTGCGCAGCGCGTCCCAGCCGCCGGCGGGCTTGAGGTAGTGTTCGATGGGCTTCTTGTGGGACATCGCGATGCGGCGGGGCGGCCGTGCGGCCGGCATGCGCGCATGATAGGCCCGCGCGCGCCGCGCGGCGATGACGACGGGTGAAAGCGGCGCGGTGCGATGGCATAGTCGCCGGGCCGTGCCGCAAGGCGCCCCGCGCTGGACCCGATGACATGCGCCATCCGCCGATCCTCCTTTCCACGGTCATGACCGTCTGCCTGTCGTTCGGCGCGTGCGCGAGCGCGTCGGCCGCGCAGGCGTGTCCGCCCGACGGCTGGCCGGTGGAGCGGCTGGAGTCGCTGAAACAGGGCGGTTTCGTCATCGCCGATGCGAACGAGCGTGCCGCGCTCGCGCTGGCGCTCACCGATTGCCTCGCGGCGCCCGACCCGGGCCTGCGCGATGGCATCGCCTTCGAAGCGCTCTCCGGCTGGATGCGCAAGGGCGAGCTGCCGCCGGAGACTCTGCGCGCCATGCGCGAGCGCCTTTACGCGATGCTGGGCGCGCCCGATGCGGACGGCTACGCATGGCCGTTCGCGGCGCTGGTGCTGTCGGAGGTCGCGCGCACCGATCGCCTCGCGCCGTGGATGACGCCCGCCGAACGTTCGACGATGGTGCTGCGCGCGGTCGCGTACCTGGAATCGGTGCGCGATTACCGCGGCTTCGAACCGGACGAGGGCTGGCGCCACGGTGTCGCGCACGGTGCCGACTGGCTGATGCAGCTCTCGCTGAATCCCGCGCTGGACGGACCGCAGCTGCATCGCATCGTCGATGCGGTGGCGACGCAGGCGGTGCCCGCGACGGGCGTGGCGTATGTCTTCGGCGAGCCGCAGCGGCTGGCGGCGCCCGTGGTGTACGCGGCGCAGCGCGGCATTCGCGACGAGGCCGGCTGGACGGCGTGGTTCGCGGCCCTGGTCACGCGGTTGGGCGATCCGTCGTTGGCCTGGCGCGACCCGCAATGGTTGGCACGGCGACACGATCTGGTGGCCTTCCTGCAGGCGGTCTACGTCGAGGCCGACCAGTCCGCCGACAAACGCGTGCGCACGCTGCTGCCCGGCGTGGTGGCCGCCCTGAAAACGCTTCCCTGACGCGCGGCGGGCGGTTTTCAGAACGTTCCGATTCAAGCGCCCGCGCGTTCTGCCGAGGATGGCTCTTCATTCCGGAGCCAGGGTCGGCCCCACCATGTCTTTCTCCCCGAGGGGCAACGAGTTGTGTCCACGCTGCGGCGAGCGCGTGCGCAGCCTGCGTCTGTCCGACGAGATCGTTCGCCATCACCAGTGCCTCGAGTGCGGCTACCGCTACGAGAACCTGCATGATCCAAGTGAGGATCACGGGCAGTTGGAGTCTTTCGAATGTCTGAAGGCGTTCGATGAGGCCGATCGCGACGGCATCGAAACGCTGATCATGCTCCTGCTGGGCAGCGGCACGCTGGACAGCGCACTGGAACTCACCTCGCGCACGCTGGCCGGCATGGTGCGCGAACACGGCGCGCCGTTTTCGACGCTGCGCGGGTTCACCTTTCCTGCGTGCAAGTGGCGCATCGCACGCACGCTGCGATCCGCGTCGTACCTGGTGGTGATCGACCAGGGGCAGTGGCGCGTGTGCTTCACGATGCGGCGGCTGTATCCGACGTTGACCTGAGGCGCGTGGAATGCCGCACCCGAGCCCCGCTCGCGCGAGCGGAGAAGGTGCCGGCAGGCGGTGCCCTTTGCCGAAGCGTCAGCGCGAATGCGTCCCCGACGCCTGCCACGGTCCGTCGATCCAGTCGCGCATCGTGCGCAATTGCTCGATCGCTTGTGCGAGCGGCGCGGGGCGGTGGATGCCGAAGCCCTGCACCTGGTCGCAGCCGTGCGCGGCCAGCCATTCGAACTGCGCCTGCGTCTCCACGCCTTCGCCGACCACCTTCAGCCCCAGGCCGTGCCCCAGCGTCAGCAGCGCATCGCAGATCGAGGCGCTGCGTTCGTCGCGATCGACGTCGCGCACGAACGAGCGGTCCAGCTTGATCGCATCCAGCGGCAGCTGCTTGAGGTAGGACATGCTCGAAAACCC
Source organism: Lysobacter sp. MMG2 (assembly GCF_016735495.2). Lineage (GTDB taxonomy): Bacteria > Pseudomonadota > Gammaproteobacteria > Xanthomonadales > Xanthomonadaceae > Lysobacter_J. Next base: position 814,424 of record NZ_JAERQY020000001.1, on the reverse strand, counting down.
CGTGCCGAAGTCGTCCAGCGAAATGCACACGCCGGCGTCCTGCAGGCGGCGCAGGGTATCCAGCGCCTGCTCCGGACGCGTCATCAGCACGCTCTCGGTCAGCTCGATGTGGAGCGCGCCGCGCGGCAGTTCGTAGTCGGCCAGCGTGCGCTCGATGTCGTGCGCGATGTCGCCGTCGATGAACTGGATCAGCGACACGTTCACTGCCACGGGCAGATCGCCGAATCCGGCGCGGCCCAGCAGACGCTGCGCCGCGGCGGCTTCGCGCATGGCCCAGCGGCCCAGCGGGACGATCAGGCCGGTGTCTTCGCAGATGCCGATGAACTGCGATGGCGGCAGGTAGCCGCCATCACTCTGCGGCCAGCGGATCAGCGTTTCCAGACCGGCCGGCCGTGAGCGCCCGACATCCCACAGGATCTGGAAATGCAGCTCGAACTCGTCCGCGTCGATGGCGCGATGGATGCGGCCGGCCAGGCGCAGGCGGTCGCTGGCGTGGCGCGCCATGCCCGGTTCGAACACCACGACGGGACGGTGCTCGGTGCGGGCCACGTGCGCCGCGAGCCCGGCGTTGCCGATGGCCTGGGCGGCCTGGTGTTCGCCGGCGCGCAGGTCGGCCACGCCGATCCACGATTCCAGACGGTGCAGCGTGTCCTCACCGGGGATCGGTCGCGCCAGCTCGCGTTGCAGATTCTGCAAGGCCTGATCCCAGGCCTGCGCGGGACACACCACCAGCGCGAACTCGTCGCCGCGCACGTGGCCCGCGGCGCCGAAGCGCTCGCCCAGGCGCGCCACGCGCGTGGCCATCGCGCGCAGCGTGTCGTGCCCGGCTTCGCGGCCCAGGCTGTCCTCGATCAGCTCCAGCCCTCGCAGCTGGATGCTCGCCACGCGGCAGGGCCCCGGCGCCATCGCATCGATGCGCTGCGCCAGCGCGTCGGCGTTGGGCAGGCCGCTGGTCATGTCGTGGCTGGCGCGATACGCCAGCTCGCGCTGCTGCGCCATCCGATCGGTCACGTCCTCGGCGAGCACGAGCCGCGCGGGCCGGCCGCGCAGCTCGATGTCGGTGGCGTACACGCGCGCTTCGAGCAGGCGTCCGTCCTTGCGCCGGTGCACCCACATGCGCGCTTCGTCGTGGTGCGCGCCCGCGTGTCGGTCAAGATCCTCCATCACTTTATGGCGATGTTCTTCGGGGCGGATGTCGAAGATCGTCATGGCGAGGAACTCCTCGCGCGTGTAGCCGTACTGCGCGATGGCCGCCTCGTTCACCTCCAGGAACCGCAGCGTCTCCACGTCGAACACCCAGAACGGCAGCGGGTTGCGCTGGAACAGCAGGCGGAACTGGCGTTCGGTGTCCGCCAGCGCCTGCTGCGCTTCCATTCGCGCGGTGATGTCCATGACCGTGCCGCTCATCTGCTCGGTGCCGTGCGGGCCGATGACCGCGGCGCCGCGCGCAGAAATCCAACGCACGACACCGTCGTCGCCGAGGATGCGGTAGTCGAGCGAGTACGGCTCGCCGCTGCGCCAGGCCTGGGCGAAATCGGCGGACACGCGCTCGCGATCGTCCGGGTGCACGCTTGCGTAGAAGTCCTCGATCGTCGCGTCGTGGCGATCGCCACGCAGCCCGACCAGTTCCGCCACCTGGTCCGACCAGCGGATCGTGCCGCTGCGATCGGCGCTCCAGGTGCCGGTGCGGCCCAGTTCCTGCGCGCGGCGCAGGCCTTCGGCGGTTTCGGTCAGGCGTTTCAGCATGGCGGCGTTGTCGCGCGCGTTGCGCTTCACCACGCGCACCAGGTACGCCAGGCCGACCAGATACAGCGCGTACAGCACGGTGCCGGCGATGACCAGTCGCCACCACGGCGCCAGCACGCTGGTGCGCGGCAGGCCCACGTTGACGTGCAGCGGATAGCCGGGCACCGCACCGGACGCGGTGATGCGCGCTACGCCGTCGCCGTATCCGGTGCCGGACTCGACCGAGCGTGGCTCCACCTGCGCGGCCACGAAATCGTCGTCGCGATCGCCCACGTACTGCAGGCCGCGGTTGTCGGCGACGATGCGCGATTGCGCGTCGGCAAGCTGGATGAGGCGACGACGGTCGCCTTCGAGGTGGCGGATGAGCCCGTGCAGCTCCTCCGTGCGCAGCCGCGCGATGATCCAGCGGTCGCCGCGCATCGGCACCGCCAACGGCAACAGCCATCGGCCGCCATGCCGTTGCAGTGGGCCGACGGACATCGATCGCGCGTGCGCACGTGCGCGTTGCAGGTCCGGCCAGCGCGCGAACTCCGGCTCGCCGCGTCCGCCGCTCAGCGGGCGGCCGCGCGCATCGGTGAGCTCCAGGCTTTCCAGCTCCTGCTGGCGCTGCGCGACGCCGGCGAAGGATTCGGCGACGAGGGGCAGGGCGTGCTCCGGTGCGGTGTCCTCGATGCGCTGCGCATCGCCGGCGATGCCGAGCATGGCCCGTTCAAGGTTGCGAAGCTGCAACCAGACCAGTCGTCCCGCGCCGGAGGTGAGGGCGAGGTTCTGCTGCTCCGCGGCGACCAGGCGATTGCGCCGATCAGACGCGGCGACCACGACCAGCACGATGCCCAGCACCACCGCCAGCCCGAGTCCGAAGGCCAGTACGGCAGCGGCCGACTGGGTGCGGCCTGGCGCGGTGCTGGAGGCTTCGGCGGAAGGCATCGCGTGTGCGGTGGTCGGGGTACCGGAGGATGAGGTGGTATTCGGGACGCTGCGATGTGACAACGCCGTGAGCGCACGTTGACGTGCGCCGGCATGGCGCGTCTTCCACGGTATCGGCCGATGCGGCCGGTTCTTCAGCCCGGTACGCGGGCCAGCGCCGGTTCGCAGGAGGGCACGTGTTCGCGCAGCAGTTCCAGCAGTTGCGGAATGCGATAGGGCTTGGGCAGGAAACCCACGTTGGCCGGCAACGCCGGCAATTGCGCGCGGGCGAAGCCGGAGACCAGGATGATGCGGGCATCGGGCTGCAGCCGGGCCGCATGCGTGGTCAGATCGATGCCGGACATGCCGCCGGGCATGCTCACATCACTGACCACGACGTCGAATCGCCCCTGTTCCAGCGCGGCCACGGCCTGCGGGCCGTCGGCGGCGAGCGTGACGCGGTAGCCGGTCAGGCGCAGCGCTTCGCCGACGAGCATGCGCAGGTCGTCCTCGTCCTCCACCAGCAGGACGTCGTGCTCAGCCATCGTTGCACTCCGTGCGTGCGGGCAGGTGCATGCCGACCGTCGTGCCCTGGCCGGGCGCGCTGCGCAGCAGCACGAAGCCGCCCGATTGCGCAACGAATCCGTACACCTGGCTCAGTCCCAGTCCGCTGCCACGGCCGATGTCCTTGGTGGTGAAGAAGGGCTCGGCCGCGCGCTCCACGGTGTCCGCGCTCATGCCTTCGCCGTTGTCGATCACCTCGATGGCCAGGTAGTCGCGCGGCTCCGCATCGGGCATGTCCGGAGGCGCGCGACGGACCTTGCGCGTGCGCACCGTGATCGTGCCGCCGCCGGCGAGGGCGTCGCGGCTGTTGGCGACGAGGTTCAGCACCGCGGCCTCGAACTGCGTCGCGTCCACTTCCAGCTGCGGCATGTCCTCGCCCAGCTCGAAGGCGCACTGGATCGAGGGCCCGCACGCGCGCCGATACAGTTCGGCCGAAGACGCCAGCAGGTGGTTGACGTCGTGCACCTCCGGCGCCAGGTTCTGTCCGCGTGCGAACGCCAGCAACTGACGGGTGAGCAGGGCGCCGCGGTCGGCGGCGCGCTGGGCGGCTTCGACCCACTCGCCCGTGCGCGCGTCCTGCGCGTGCTGCAGGTTGATCAGGTCCAGGCTGTTGACGATCACCGTCAGCAGATTGTTGAAGTCGTGCGCCAGGCCCAGCGTCAGCTTGCCGATCGCCTCCAGCTTCTGCGATTGCACCAGCGCCTTCTGCGCGTCCTGCAGGCGCAGCTGCGCCTCGTAGCGCTCGGTGACATCGCGGGTCACCTTGGCGAAACCGATCAGCTCGCCGTCGTGCCAGATCGGATCGATCACCACGCTGGCACGGAAACGCGTGCCGTCCTTGCGCAGGCGCCAGCCCTCGGCCTCGAACTTGCCTTCGGTGCGCGCGCATTGCAGACCGCGCTGCGGTTCGCCCTTGACCACGTCTTCGGGCGTGTAGAAGCGGGAGAAATGCTGGCCGACGATCTCGCGGTCGGTGTAGCCCTTGATGCGCTCACCGCCGGGATTCCAGCTGCGGATGTAGCCGTCGGGGTCGAGCATGTAGATGGCGTAGTCGGTGACGCTGCCGATCAGCAGCGCCAGTTGCCGGGCTTCGTCGTCCAGTCCCCTCAACGAGGGTCCGCCCACGGCCACGCCGCTTTCATGCGGCGGCCGCGCGGGAATTGCGTCGACCAATGTCACATCCCCCTTTCGTCGGGCGAGACTAGTTTGCACGGCGTTAAATTTCCGTGCACCGGCGCACGACCACGATCAATGATGCGTCGAAGAGGGCGGGGCTTCGTGTCCTGCGTCCAGCGCGGTATCGCGCAGCGGCGGCGTCAGGTCGGCCCCCTGGCCGGGCTGATCGTCGCGGTCGTCGGGCTTGCGCAGCTCGCCCTTGCGCGTGTCGGCCTCGTCCAGGCCAGATGGGTCGCGATGGAGTTTGCTCATGGAAAGCGCGGTGGGGTGCTGGTGACGCAGCAGAGCACAATCGCCGCCCACGCCAGGTGAAACCCGGCGTCCACGCAGTCAAAAGGCCGATGTCGCAAACCGGTCCACATGATCTTCACCTGACGCACGCGCGGGCATCCGTTAGGATCGGCCGCTGTTCGCCGGTGACTTCGCCGGTTCAGGGGACCGATGGAAACGACCATGACTCGCTTCGGGTGGGGACGATGGAGGCTGCCGCTGCTCGCGGCCGGCATCGTGCTGATCATGGTCACGCCGTTCCTGCTGCTGCAGCGCCTGTCGGAGCAGAACCTGCAGGCGGCCGACGCGGTGGCCCACACGCACGAGGTGGAAACCGCCGTCGCCCAGCTGGCGCTGACGGTGCGCGAGATCGAATCCTCCGGCATGTTGATCGCGCTGGGCGTGGACCAGCCGCTGGCGCGCGAGCGCATGGCCTCCGGCAAGCGCGAGCTTGGCCCGCAGTTCGACCGGCTCACCCGCCTGACCGCCGACAACCCCGAGCAGCAGGTGCTGATCGGACGCCTGCGCGAGCTGGTGGAAAGCCGCGTGGACACGATCGAGGACTTCCTGCGCGGTGACCGCCGCGATGGCGCGCAGGCGCTGATGCCGCTGGTGTCGCGCTTCGCGATCCGCCCGGCATTGCAGGAAATGCTGCGCAACGAGCAGGCACTGTTGGCGCAGCGCAATTACGACGCCGAATCGCAGCGTCGCAACGCAATGTGGCTGAGCTGGGCGGCGATGGCGGTGCAACTGCTGCTGGTGGGCATCGTGATGCTGCTGCTGGGCCGGCAGATCGCCAGCCGCATTCGTGCCGAGCAACGCTCCAGCCGCGCCAGCGAGCGCGCGATGGCCGTGCTGCAGACGGTGCGCGAGCCGATCGTGCTGTTCGACGACGACCAGCGCATCGTCATGCACAACGCCGCGTTCGCCGAGATGTACGCGATCCCGGGCGACGGCCCGCACGCACTCGCCGACGCAGGCGGCGCATGGAACGATCCCGTCCTGCAGCAACGCCTGCGCGACGTGCTGCAACGCGGCCGCGAGCTGTGGGACTTCGAGCACGAGCAGCACCAGCCCGACGGTACCGCGCGCACCGTGCTGCTGAACGCGCGGCGCATGCCACTGCCGGACGTGGACGACCATGTCGTGCTGATGACGGTGTCCGACGTCTCCGCGCAGAAGGCCACGAACCAGAAGATTGCCGAACTCAACCGCCAGCTGGAAGGCAAGGTCGAGCAGGTGTCGGAAGTGAACCGCGAGCTGGAAGCCTTCAGCTATTCCGTCTCGCACGACCTGCGCGCGCCGTTGCGCCACGTGGCCGGCTTCTCCGACAAGCTCACCCGTCATCTGGGCGAGGGCACCGACGAGAAGACGCGGCATTATCTGGACGTGATCGGCGGCTCGGCGCGGCGCATGTCGCAGCTGATCGACGACCTGCTGGTCTATTCGCGCCTGGGCCGTAGCGCACTGCGCCTGCAGGCGGTGGACATGCAGTCGCTGGTGGCCGAGACGCGCGCGATGCTCGACGCCGGTGCCGAAGCGCGCGCCACGCGCGTGGAGTGGCACATCGCGCCGCTGCCGATCCTGGTCGCCGACGAAAACATGATGCGCCAGCTCTGGGGCAACCTGCTGGGCAACGCGATCAAGTACTCCTCGCGCCGCGACGTGGCCGTGATCGACGTGGACCATCGCGTGCTCGATGATGGCAGCCACGAATTCACCGTGCGCGACAACGGCGCCGGCTTCGACATGGCCTACGCCGGCAAGCTGTTCGGCGTGTTCCAGCGCATGCACAAGCCCACCGAGTTCCCCGGCACCGGCATCGGCCTGGCGAGCGTGCGCCGCGTCCTGGCGCGCCACGGCGGCCGCATCCGCGCCGAATCCGCGCCCGGTGAGGGCGCGAGTTTCCACTTCACCCTGCCCGCGGCGCTGGATGCGCCCATCCAAGAGCGATCCATCGCATGAGCGAATACCGCACCATCCTGCTGGCCGAAGACAGCCACGCCGACGCCGAAATGGCGATCGACGCGCTGCGCGAGGCCAACCTCCTCAACCCCATCGTGCACGTGGAGGACGGCGTGGAGGCGCTGGACTACCTGCTGCGCCGGGGCAAGTTCGCAGGTCGCGGCGAGGGCCTTCCCGCCGTGCTGCTGCTGGACATCAAGATGCCGCGCCTGGACGGACTGGAAGTGCTGCAGACGATCCGCCAGCACGACGAACTGCGTTGCCTGCCGGTGGTGATCCTGTCGTCTTCGCGCGAGGAAAGCGATCTGGCGCGCAGCTGGGACATGGGCGTGAATGCCTATGTCGTCAAACCCGTGGACGTGGACCAGTTCTTCCAGGCGGTGAAGACGCTGGGGACGTTCTGGGCCGTGATCAACCAGGCGCCGGAAAAGGCCTGACATGAACCAGGCCGCGCCTTCGCTGGGAGTCCTTCGCGTCCTCATGGTGGAGGACTCGTGGGAAGACGCCGAGCTGCTGAGCGAGCAGCTGCTGGAGTCGGGCCTTGCGGCGCAGTTCGATCGCGTCGACAGCGAGCGCGACCTGCGCGATGCGCTCGCGCGCGACCGCTACGACGTCGTGCTGTCGGACCTGTCGCTGCCGGGGTTCTCCGGCATGGAGGCGCTTCGCATCCTGCGCGAAGTCGACGGCGAGCTGCCTTTCATCTTCGTCTCCGGCACCATCGGCGAGGAGACCGCGATCGACGCGCTGCATCGTGGCGCCAACGACTACGTGCTCAAGCAGAACCCCGCGCGCCTGCCCAACGCGGTCGCGCGCGCCGTGCGCGAGGCGCGGACCGCGCGCGAACGCGAGCTGGCCGAAAAGGAACTGATGCGCTCACAGCGCCTGGACTGCCTGGCGATGCTGGCCGCCGGCCTCAGTCACGACCTGCGCAACGTGCTGCAGCCGCTGCTGATCGTGCCGGACCTGCTCAACGCCTACAGCGAAGATCCGAACATCCGTCGCCTGTCGTCGCTGATCGCCGAGAGCGGTCGGCGCGGGCACGAGATGGCCGAATCCATGCTCGCCTTCGTGCGCGGCTCGCACCGCGCGAGCGAGGACGTGGCCGTCGCGCAACTGTTCCAGGCCGTCGCGCTGCTGTTGCAGGGCACGCTGCCGAGGAACATCGCGCTGGTGGTGGACCCGCTGGAGGAAGACCTCGTCGTCCACTGCAACTACATCGAGTTCCAGCAGTGCCTGGTCAACCTGGCGCTCAACGGCGTGCAGGCGATGAAAGAAGCGGGCGGCGAGCTGCGTCTGTCCGCCTCGCGCGGCCCGCACGAAAATGGTGAGCGGCTGTGCATCCGCATCTCCGATGCCGGTTGCGGCATGGATGCGCACACCCGCTCGCAGTTGTTCACCCCGTTCTTCACCACCAAGCCCGAAGGCACGGGGCTGGGGCTGCTGTCGTGCAAGCGCTTCGTCGATTCGCTGCAGGGACGCATCGAGGTCGAGAGCCAGCCGGGGCAGGGCACCGCGTTCGAACTGCACCTGCCGCTGCGTATCGTGATCGAAGGTGCGCAGGTGCCCGGGGAAACTTTCGCGGTCGGCAACGGGCAGCGGATCCTGCTGGTGGACGGCGATGGCACGCGCTTGTCGCTGCTGGCCAACGCGCTGGACAGCCAGGGGTATGAGCCGCTGATCGCGGTGGACGGTGCGGCCGCGTTGCGGTTGATCGAACGCGAGGGTCTGCCGGCGCTGGCGATCATCGACAGCCAGATCCTGATGCTGTCGGCGGTGAGCCTGTTGCTTGCATTGCGCGATGCGGGCTTCGACGGTCCGGTGATCACGCTCGGCGATCCGGCCGATCCGCTGCGCCACGATGCGCTGCCGGACGATGAAGTGGCAGCGATACTGCTCAAGCCGTTGCAGATGGGGGCGGTGTTCCGGGCGGTGGAGAAGGCGTTGGCGCGTTGATGCCTTGCCGATAGCCGCAGTTGCGTGGCGCGGCATGAAGAGCCCGCCGCGTCCGCTTACCGGAAAGCGGATCCGATCGCATTGATCATTCCATTGAATTCATCGCCCCAATGATGGCCGGGCGATGCGCCTGCACGCGTCCCTAATCACTGCGCAGGAATCCGAAGCGGGGAGCGAGGAATCGCCAGTCAGGCCTTGATCGCGGCGATCTGCGCGCGTTCGTGCTCTCCAAGCACTGATCGTTGCCTTCGGCGAAGGCCGGCGCATGCCGGTCTTCGCCTGATGCGCGGTGCTTCACCCACGCACGCGCGCCACCACGCCCCCTGCATCCGGCCCCTCCACGAACACCGCCACGCGATCGCCCAAACGCTTGAGCACCAGATGCGCGCGGCGTTCGCCGAGGGCGAGGTTGCGGATCGACAGTTCCTCCACGCCGGCCGGAAGGCGAGGGTGGTCCAGCACGATTTCCGCAGCGGGTCCGTCGATGTCGATTCCCAGGCACGCCTGCAACGACATGAATGCCGAGCCGGCCGCCCACGCCTGCGGCAGGCACGCCACCGGATACGCCACCGGTGCGCCGCCGGGCACGCGCGGAAAACCGCAGAACAGTTCCGGAAGCCGCATGTCGAACGCCACCGCCGCTTCGAACGCGCTGCGCAGCAGGCGAACCGAAGCCTCGCGCTGTCCGTAACGCGCCAGACCCGCCGCACACAGCGCGCTGTCGTGCGGCCACACCGAGCCGTTGTGATACGACATCGGGTTGTAGCGCGCTTCGCCGACCGCCAGCGTGCGCACGCCCCAGCCGCTGAAGAAATCCTGCGACATCAGCTGCCTCGCCACCGCCTGCGCGCGCGGATGCGTGGGCAGTCCCATGTAGAGCAGGTGCCCGGGATTGCTCGCACGCACCGCGCACAAGGCGTTCTCGCCGTCCACGGCGATGCCGTAGAAGCCCGAGTCCATCCAGAAATGACGCTCCACCGCATCGGCCATGCGCTCGGCGCGCACGAGCCATTGCCGCGATGGCCCGTCTTCGCCCACGGCCAGCGCCAGGCGCGACATCCCGCGAAATGCCTCGAATACGTACCCCTGCACCTCCACCAGCGCGATCGGCCCCTGCGGCGAACGGCCGTCGGCATGGAAGACCGAATCGAAGCTGTCCTTCCAGCCCTGGTTCGCCAGACCCGTCGCCTCACCGCGCGCGTAGTCGAGGAAGCCGAGCGGGTTGGCATCGCATACACGCTCGATCCAGGCCACGGCGGCCTTCAGTTCCGTCCAGATGCGGCGGATGAATTCGATGTCGCCGGTGCGTCGCGCATAGGCCGAGGCGAGCACCAGGAACAGCGGCGTGGTGTCCACGCCGCCGTAGTAGAGACCGAAGGGAAGCTCGCGCAGGCGCGCCATCTCGCCCTTGCGCGTCTCGTGCATGATCTTGCCGGGCGAGGCGTCCATGAAGGACGACTCTTCCTTGGCCTGGTGCTGCGCAAGGAACGCCAGCACGCCGCGTGCAAGCTGCGGATCCAGCCACAGCGTCTGCAGCGCGGTGATCACCGCGTCGCGCCCGAATGGCGTGGAGAACCACGGAATGCCCGCGTAGGGATACGGTCCGGTGTCCAGTTCGCTGGTCAGCAGCGCGAGGTCGGCGCGCGAGCGTTCCATCCACGAGTTGAACAGCGGCGCCTCGCTGCGCACGCGCGACAGCCGCCGCTGCCGCCGCCGCATGCGCGTGCGGGCGACGCTCGCCGCGGCGCGGTAACGGGCGCGCGTGGCCTTGGCGGGATGATCGTCGGCGCTCACTTCCAGGTAGAACTCGTGGCGTTCGCGCGAGGCGAGGGTGACATCCAGCGCGAGGCGTCCGTCGTCCATCCGGCGCGGCGCCTCCGAGAAGACGATGGACGAACGGCACGGTGCGCCGTCCAGGCCGACGTATCCGAAAGTCAGGCCGTCCTCGCGCGGATGCGGCGGCAGGGATTGCCCGCGCGCGGCGCGATGGCTGCCGCGCACTTCGAACATGTCGCGGAAGTCCGCATCGCAATCGAACACCAGGCTCAGTCGCACGTCCTCGCGTCCGTAGTTGGTCAGCGCCACGCGTTCGAACAACCGGTCCGCGCACAGAAAGCGCGTGCGCTTGATGTGCACCAGACCGTGCGGCGTCTCGTCGCCGCCCAGTGGCGGCAGCGTGCGGTTGGTCAGGTGCGCGACGAAGAACACGTTGTCGCGCGAGACCATCGAGCTCAACAGCGCAGGCGCTGAATCGCCCAGCGTCATGCGGAAGCGCGAAAGAATGCGCGTGTCGTTGTGGAACTGCCCGTCGCTCTCGCCGATCACGTCGCCGTTGGGATTGGCGATGAGAAACGTGTCGCCGTCCTTGAGGACGTAGCTGGAGAACAAGGTCGCGGCGGCGGCGGGATCCATGTGGGGGGCGGGCCGCTCAGGCGGTGAGGCGGATGCGCGTGCCTCCCTGCTCCAGCACGCGCCAGTACAGTTCGACGTAGCGGCGCGCCATGGCCGTTGCCGAGAAGCGCTGTTCGAAACGCGCCCGGATACGGCTGCGATCGAAGCGGGCCGCGCTGTGCACCGCGCGCGCGGCCTCGTCCAGGTCGCCGATGATGAGGCCGGTGAGCCCGGGATCGAGCACCTCTGGCACCGATCCGCAGTTCCATGCAACCACCGGCGTGCCGCAGGCCATCGCTTCGATCATCACCAGGCCGAACGGCTCCGGCCAGTCGATCGGGAACAGCAGCGCGACCGCGCCGCCGAGGAAGTCGCTCTTCTGCGCGTCGCTGATCTCGCCGATGTACTCCACCTGCGGGTCGTCGAGCAGCGGTTCGATTTCGTCATGGAAGTACGCGCGATCCACCGCGTCCACCTTGGCCGCGACCTTGAGCGGCAGCCCGGCGCGACGTGCGATCTCGATGGCGCGATCAAGCCGTTTCTCCGGCGAGATGCGCCCGAGAAAGGCGAGGTAACCGCCGCGCGGCGTCGGGCTGAACTCGTACAGCTCGGTCGGCACGCCGTGGTGCACGGTGCCGGCCCAGTTCGCGGTGGGCAGCGGGCGGCGCTGGTGGTCGGAGATCGAGGCGAGCGGGAACTGCGGCCAGCACGCATACGCCTGCGGAAGATCCTTCAGATCCAGTCGGCCATGCAGCGTGGTCAGCGTGCGCCACGGTGCGTCCTGGAAGAACGGGAAGTGCAGCAGGTCGATGTGGAAATGGACGATGTCGAACTCGTCCGCGCGCTGTCGCACTTCGTCGAGCATCGCCAGGTGCGCGGCCAGATCGCTCTTGAGCGGCGCTGGATCCAGGCGGATCGCCTGGTCGCGCATCGGCGCGAGCGTGGCGTCGGTCTGCGCGTCCGCGGTGGCGAACAGCGTCACGTCATGGCCGGCCTGCACCAGCGCATCGCACAGGTGCGCGACGACGCGCTCCGTGCCCCCGTACAGCTTCGGCGGGACCGCTTCGTACAGCGGCGAAACCTGGGCGATCTTCATACGCGCATTTCTTCGGGACGCCACGGTACGGCCGAGGCGGGTGCATGAATGCGCGCTCCGTTCAGCCGTGCCGGTAATGGCAAGGCATTGACCTTAGGGCAAGTTTCTTCAAGAACGTGTGATGCGTGGGGCGCGCATCGCGACCAGTCTTTGCGAACCCGTCCTTGCCCTCACCCCAACCCCTCTCCCGCGCGCGGGAGAGGGGCTTACGTCGAGCTCTCGGCTTCCTGCGCGCTCAACGACGACAGGTGCTGCAACAGCTCCGCCAGCGTCACCACGTCGCGATCGTTGTGCGACAGCACGCGGCGCAGGTTGTGGGCGGAGCCGCCGCGCAGGTAGGAGCGCCAGGCTTCGGGCGCTTCCGAGCCGGGCAGGTCGTCCTCGCGCACGACGTTCAGGGCGCGGCGTTCGATGGTCGCCAGCCGGCAGTTCTCCCAGCGGCCGCGGTAGCGGCGGCGCGTGGGATACAGCAGGTCGACATGCCCGAGCGACGCCAGCGGCGCGCCCATGCGGTGCAGGCGGAAACGCGTCGCGAGCAGCGGCGCGTCGTAGCACTTGCCGTTGTAGCTCACGAGCACCGTGTCGGGCCGCAGCCATTGGCGGAATGCATCGAGCATCGCCGCCTCGCCGGCCATCGTCGTGATCAGCAACTGGCGCACGCGCAGCGCGCCGGCGTGCCAGTCGGCGGCGCCGATCATGAACGCGCGCGTGCCGCTGCCGCCGGCCAGCCCGGTGGTTTCGGTATCGAAGAACATGAGGCTGGAGGCGTCCAGCGGATCGCGACGATCGAAACGGCCGTCGATCCGGTCCGCGCCGGGGGCGAAGGGCAGGTGCGTTTCGAGCTGGCGCAGGCCCGGCGCAATCTCGATGCCGGGAACGTGGCGGTCGTGCGAGGCGATCGACGGCGTCGGCTCCAGCGAGGGCGCTCGGCGACGCAGGTGGCGGCGCAGATCGTCCACACTCGGCGCAGCGACGCGCGTGGGAACGTCCTGCGACGGCGTCGCCGCACCGGCCTGGCGCTTGAGTTGCTGCAGGCGCGCGAGGGTCAGGCTCATGCCGGCGACAACGCCTTGAGCACGCGCAACGCGAGTGCGCGCGGGGCGAGGGTCGCGTCCTCGTCGGCGGCGAGCACCGGCCCCACGCACGCCGGGCAGCCGGCCTTGCAGTCGCAGCGTTCCACCAGTTCCACCGCGCGCTGCACCAGTTCGCGCTGGCGGAAGTGCAGCGGCTCGCTCAGGCCGACACCGCCGGGGTAGTTGTCGTAGAGGTAGACGGTGGGGACGAAGCGTTCGCCTTCCTCGATCGACGCGTTGCCGTCGTCGCCGCCGCGCAGCTGTCCGCGGCCGCGCCCGTCCGCGCTGGCGAACCACGCGCCGTTGCCGTCGCCCACGGCCTTCTGCAGGTCCACGCCTTCGGCCATCACCGCGAGCTTGGCGACGACGTGCAGCGCGTAGCCGGCGCCGAGAAAGCCGTCGAGCGCCTCCTGCCTGGAGGCGAAGGTCGCTTCCAGCACGTCCTGCGGCAACTGCCACCACACACTGGTGGTGTGCAGCTCCTGGTCGGGCAGGGTGACCGGGCCGTAGCCGATGTTCTCGTGCGTGTAATAACGGATCTTCTTGTAGCCGGCCACGCGTCGCACGACGTGCACCTCGCCGTGATGACAGGTGCCGCGGCCGGCGGGTGAACCGTCGAAGCGTTCGAGCACTTTCAGCTTCGTGTAGTCGATGGCATCGGTGTAGTAATCCACGGGCGTGCGCGTGACGAATGCCTTGCGCCCGTCCCAGTCGAGTTTCTCCACCTGGTAAGGAGCGGCCTGCACCATGTAGATCGCGCCTTCGTACAGCGTCAGCGGCGCTGAGGAATAGTCGACCTCGGCGATGATCGTCTGCCGGCCGTCGGTGCGATCGACCACGACGAAGTTTCCATCGGCCACCGAACGCAGGCTCACCGCGTTGGCGGGGTAACTGTCGGCGATCCATTCCCAGCGGTCGTTCTCGTTGTGGACGACGCCGTCTTCGCAGAGCAGTTGCAGGTACACCTGCGGATCGACCGGGCCGAAGAGTTCGCGCGCCTGGAATGGGAGTTCGAACGCGGCGCAGCGGATATGGTCGAGCAGGATCACCGGCTGGTCGGCGTGGATGCGCGCGTGTTCGGGCGATGCGCTCGCGAAGAACTCCGGATGGCGGATCACGTACTGGTCCAGCGGATCGGAACTGGCGACCAGCACGCCCAGCGACGGTTGCTTGCGACGGCCGGCGCGGCCGAAGCGTTGCCACGTCGCGGCGATCGAGCCGGGATAGCCGTTGAGCACCACGGCATCGAGCGCGCCGATGTCCACGCCCAGTTCCAGCGCGGAGGTCGAGACGATGCCGTCGATGGTGCCGGCGCGCATCGCGCGTTCGGTCTCGCGGCGTTCGGTGGGCAGGTAGCCGCCGCGGTAACCGCGGATGCGCGCGGGCTTGCGCGGGTCGTGGTCGAAGACGTCCTTGAGGTACTTGGTCAGTACTTCGACCATCAGCCGCGACTGCGCGAACACGAGCGTTTTCAGCCCGGCCTTGATGGAAAGCCGCGCGATCAGGTTGCTCTGCGAGCGCGCCGAGGCGCGCAGGCCCAGGTCGGGATTCACTACCGGCGGGTTCCACAGCAGTACGTGGCGATCGCCGCTGGGGGCGCCGGATTCGGTGATGGCGGTGACGTCGCGTTCGGTGAGCGCTTCGGCGTGCGCCTTCGGATTGCCGATGGTCGCCGAGCACAGGATGAACTGCGGCCTGGATCCGTAGAACGCGGCCACGCGTTGCAGGCGGCGGATCACGTTGGCGACGTGCGAGCCGAACACGCCGCGGTAGCTGTGCACTTCGTCGATGACCACGTAGCGCAGGTTCTCGAAGAACTGCGCCCATTTGGTGTGATGCGGGAGGATGCCCTGGTGCAGCATGTCGGGATTGCTCACCACGATGTCGCCGTGCAGGCGGATCGCCTGTCGCGCATCGCCGGGCGTGTCGCCGTCGAAGGTGAAGGTGCGCACGCCGAGGTTGCCGGCGTTGTTGAGTTCCAGCAACTCGGCCACCTGGTCCTGCGCCAGCGCCTTGGTCGGAAACAGGAACAACGCCTTGGCGCGCTGCGTGGAGGCCGCCGCCAGCACCGGCAGCAGGTAGCACAGGCTCTTGCCCGACGCGGTGGCGGTGGCGATCACCACGTCTTCGCCGCGCCGCACGGCGTCCCAGCTTTCGGCCTGGTGCGAGTAGAGGCGGTCGATGCCGCGCGCACGCAGCGCCTGCACGATTCCGGCGGGCACGTCGTCGGGCATCGGCACGCTGCGCTCGGGCCGTCCGGGGACGGTGTGCACGCCGGTGATGCGCGAGAGGTATTTGTTCTCCAGCCGCTGCGCGAGCGCACGCCCGTCGGTGGCAGGGCGTGGCCGCGCGACCTCCGGGAAGACGGACAGGTCGGATGGACTGCGCGCCGGCTGGGTCATGCGTGTGGCTCTTCGCGGATGGCAGTGCGTTGTAGGGGAGGGGCGTCTCAGGGGGTGAGATGAGGTGAAGTGGTGGCATCCGGGGACTCCCTTTCCGGTAACTACCTCACCGTCATTCCCGCGAAGGCGCGCCGGGATGACGGATTCTTATAGGCCTTCGTAGGGACGACGATGCCTAACCCCTCTCCCGCTTGCGGGAGAGGGGTTGGGGTGAGGGCAAACGGCGCGCGCCGAGCAGCCCCTGCACCGACGCCCGCAAAGCCACGCCACCGCCCGCGCTACGCTACGCACATCGGCACCTGCTCAGAGTCCTCTCCCGCAACGGAGCGACATCGCAGGCGACCGCCTTCCCACGTCAAGGACATCGCATGAACCGCACCCGCCTCTCCGTTTTGATCGCCGCCGTCGCGACGGCCTCCACGCTCGCCGCCTGTTCGAAGCCGCAGCCCGTTGAAACCGCCGCAACCCCAACCGCAACGCCCGCCGCCACGACGCCGCAGCCCGCACCGTCGACATCGCAACCGGCCGCCAACGCCGATGTCTTCCGCTTCAAGATCGGCACGCTCGACGCAGTCGCGTTGAAGGACGGCGAGATCGACGTCGCCAACGACGGCAAGACCTTCGGCGTCGGCCAGCCCACCGCCGACGTGGCCGCGCTGTTGTCCGCGGCAGGTCTGCCGACCGATGCGCTGCACCTGAGCATCCAGCCGCTGCTGCTGCGCGACGGCGGACACACCGTGCTGTTCGACACGGGCGCCGCGGATGCGACCTGGGCGCGTGCCGGCCGGTTGCAGGCATCGTTGCAGGCGGCGGGCGTGGCGCCGGACCAGATCACCGACGTGCTGATTTCGCACGGTCATCCCGACCACGTCGGCGGGCTGCTCACGCGCGAAGGCAAGTTGGCCTTCCCGCAGGCCACCGTGCGTCTGTCCGCGCCCGAATGGGAGGCGATGAAGAAGAACCCGAACGCCGCGGCGCTCGTGGCCGCGATCACGCCGAAGGTCACCACGTTCGAACCGGGCGCGCAGGTGCTGCCGGGTATCACCGCCGTCGCCCTGCCGGGGCACACGCCCGGCCACAGCGCGTACGAGATCGCATCGGGCGGCGAGCGACTGCTCTACCTCGGCGATGCCGCGCATCACTACGTCGTCTCGGTGCAGCGTCCGCAGTGGAAGATCGAATACGACCAGGACGCGCCCAAGGCCGAGGCCGCGCGACGTGCGCTGCTGCAACGCGTCGCCGACGGGAACCTGCGCGTGTATGCGGTGCACTTCCCGTTCCCCGGGCTGGGGCACGTGAAGGCGCAGGGCGACGCGTTCGTGTGGGTGCCGGAGAACTGAGCCCTCAGTCGGCCGGCCAGCGCCACAGGCACCGCCGCGCGGTGCCGTGGTTGCCGAGCTGGTACACCGCGATCGCCACCGGCGAGAACGCGAACGGCGCGAACGGTGCGCCTTCCAGCTCGCGCAATGCCGCCGCCGTCCCCACGCCGAGCGTGAGGTGCGGGCGGTAGTGCGCACCGCTGTGTTCGGGCACGAAGTGCTCGACGTAGCGGATCGTGGAATCGCGGATCGGCGTGCCGTCGTCGTTGGCGACGAAGGCCTCCGCGCCGCCGCCGGCCACCGCCAGGCGTTGCGCCGCCGCGAGGCAGTCATCGGCGAGCGCCTGCAACGCAGGTGAGTCGCCGATCCGCCACGACGCGTTGCCGGTTCCGTCCTCCACGCGCACCGATATGCCGCTCACCTCCAGCGAGAGCGCGAGCGGGCCGTGCCGGGCGGCGATGGCGCCGATGGCGGCGTACAAGGCGTCGAGGTCGTGCGCGTAGAGGTAGCGCTGCACGAGGGTGACGTGCGGCAGGTGGGTGGCGTCGAAAGCGAAGCCGGCGGGATGGCCGATGCGCAGCGCGGCGTTGACCTCGCCGGCGCGGGCCCGGGTGAGGGCATCGGGTTCGAGCAGGACGTCGATGGCGATCATGCGTCGGCTCCGGAAGCTGCGCCCTGCGTCTCAAGAAACAGCGCAATCGGCCGATAGAATGCCCGACAATCCCGGTACGCAGCGGCCCGCCCGGCCGTCACGCACCTCAATCTTTACGGCATGGAGGCCCAGCAGCGCGTCGCCATCGCGCCCGGAGCCCCACGTTCGTCCCATGCGCAAACGCCATTTCTCGCCATTGCGCGTGTTCCTGGCGGCCACGGTCATCCTGGTGGCCCTGGGCCTGTACGTGGTGGCCAACGCCATCCAGTTCGCCGCCGACTACCGCTCCGTCACGCACACCTACACCGTGCTGCGCCACCTGGACCGGATCGAGTCGCTCAAGCACCAGGCCGTGGCCGAATCGCGCGGCTACCTGCTGGCCGGGCGCGCGGAGAACCGCGACAACTTCTGGCGTATCGCCGGTGAGTTGCAGCGCGAATCGGACCTGCTCACCGAACTGGTCATCGACAACACCGCCCAGCACGATCGCGTGATCCAGATGCGCCGCACGCTGGACGCCCGCCTGCGCTTGAGCGTGCAGGCCATGCAGACCTGGCGCGCCGGCGTCACGGGCCCGCAGAAGGGCGTGCCGCCGCTGTCGGCGATCCGCGCCGGCGACCGCGACGTGGCGCTGCGCCTGGAGCAGTTGCGCAACGCGGAGAACGTGCTGCTGTCGATGCGCTCGCAGCGTGCCGAGCGTTCGGCGTGGCTGACGCTGCTCGCCGCCGGCATCGGCATTCCGTTGAGCCTGCTCCTCATCGGTCATGCGCAGCGTCTGCTTGCGCGCGAGAACCGCGTGCGCCAGCAGGCCGAAGCTTCGGCGTCGGCTTCCAACAGCGAGCTCAACGCGACCGTACAGCAGCTCGCGCGCCTGTCCGACAGCATGGCCTCGCTGAGCCAGTACTCGAGCATGCTGCAGGGCGCCTCCGATGCGCAGGAGCTGTACGAGATCACCGCGGCCACCTTCCGCCGCCTGCTGCCGGGTCTGGGCGGTTACCTCTATGTGATCCGCGCGTCGCGCGACCACGCCGAACTCGTCGCGCAGTGGGGCGCATCGGTCGCGCCGAACGATCCGGCGCCGGCGTTGCAGTCGTGCTGGTCGGTGCGTCGTCATGCGCCGTATGCGATGGAAGACCTGCGCCACGGCCTGCGCTGTGCGCACATCGGCCGGCCTTCCGGCGCGCACGACGTGCACGGGCTGTGCGTGCCGCTGAGCGCACACGGCGAAGTGGTGGGCTGGCTTTCGTTGCAGGGCGAAGGCCAGGGACGCATCGCGGAGGAATCGCTGGCAGTGCGGCTGTGCGAGCAGCTCTCGCTGGCGCTGGCCAACGTGCGCCTGCGCGAGAGCCTGCGCCACCAGGCCGTGCGCGACGCGCTCACCGGGCTCTTCAACCGCCGCTATCTGGAGGAGTCGCTCACGCGCGAGATCGCGCGTTGCCAGCGCCGCCAGCAGCCGCTGGCGGTGCTGATGCTCGACGTGGACCACTTCAAGGCCTTCAACGACCGCCACGGCCATGCGATGGGCGACGCGGCGCTGGCGGCGTTCGCGCGGATGCTCAAGGACAAGTGCCGCCCGGAGGACATCGCCTGCCGTTACGGAGGCGAGGAGTTCACGCTGATCCTGCCGGAAAGCGACCTGCCCACCGCGCTGGAACGCGCCGAGGACATCCGCACCAGCGCCGCACTGCTGCGCATCGGCGAGGCGGGTGGGGCGGCGTTGCGCATCACCGTCTCCATCGGCGTGGCGCTGATGCCGCAGCACGGGGAGGTGGGCCTGGAGCTCATGCGCGCCGGCGATCGTGCGCTGTACCGCGCCAAGCACGAGGGCCGGGACCGCGTGGCGGTCGCAGACGAAGTGCCGGTGCTCGGCCGCGTTTGATCGGCGCTCAAGCCCGAATGGCCGCGGATTTTCCGCGGCAGTCGCGCCAGACTTCCTGCTTCTGGGCGGCGCCGTAATCGAACTGTTCGGCCCCGCGCAGCGTCTGCAACCCGATGCCCAATTCTTGCTGAGCCCCGCGGCTTCCGACGCGAGCCGGTCGGCGGTGCCTCTACGTTCCCGCCATCGTGCCGGCGGCCGACGATCGGTCCGTACGGCACATGGTTCTTTCCATCATGGGGATCCGATGTTGCCGGGGCCTGGGCCAGCAGAAGATGAAGCCGGACGCGGCTGGTCCGGCACGGACAACCGGAGCAGCAATCCCGGGTCTGCCCTGTGCGCGGACAGCGCCCATCCATGCGCCAGCGCGATTTCCCGGCAGATGGCCAGGCCGAGGCCAGCGCCTTGGTCGCGCCGATGGGCGCCGCGCCAGAAGCGGGAGAACATTTGCGACAGTTGTTGCGGATCCACGCCGGGGCCCGAATCGCGCACCGTCACCGTTGCAGCGTCCACCTCCACCCGCACCTCAGTGCCGCGCGGCGCGTGCTGGATCGCGTTCTCGAGCAGGTTCTTCAGCAGCGTGAACAGCGCACCGCGATCGGCTCGCCATTGCGTAACGGACGCGCTTGCGGAAAGGGTCACATGCACGTGCGCCGCCTCGGCCATGCGCTGCAGGTGGGCAGCGACGTCCTGCGCAACCTTCTGCACATCGGTCGTGGCGAAGTCGTAGTTCTGCACCTCGCTGGCTTCCGCCAGCAGCAAGAGTTGCTGCACCTGGCGCGCCATGTGCTCGACGTCACCGAGCAGCGAGTCGCGGTCCTCGCCCTCCTCCCTCAACTCGACCTGCGCGCGGATCAATGCCAGCGGCGTCTTCAGCTCGTGCGCAGCCGTCGCGAGGAACTCCTGCTGCACGCGGTACCCGTGTTCCAGTCTGTCGAGTGCGCGGTTGAAGCTGTGCACCAAGGGCGCGATCTCGGAAGGTACCGCCTCGGTGCGCAATCGCGCGTGGAGTGTGCGCGGCGAGATTGAGGTTGCCGACTCCGACAGCTTGCGCAAGGGCCGAAGCGTGTATCCGAGCGTGATATAGGCGCAGATGCCGAAGACGACGAGCAGCACCACGCTGAATATGGCGACGCCCGCACCCATGAATGGCAAGGTGAATTCCTGATAGATGAAGCCCAGCATTCTTGTGCTGGCAGCGAACTGGAAGTACCAGGTTCTTCCGCCATGCTCGAAGGGCTCGATGACGCTGTGCATCTGGACGCCCCCTCGCTCGAGGTTGAAGTTTCCAGGCGCAAGTCGCGGCGGTTCGACGGTAGACCAGAATTCTTCTCCGGCCGGGGAGACAAGCACCGTACGCCCGGATTCGTCGAGCACGCGGTAAGCGGTTTCCTCCTTGAGACTCTCGTAGATCCACCTATCGCCATCCTCGCTGGCAGCGAGTCGGTCTGGGACACCCATGTCGTCGAACCGGACCGCCTCGACCAGGTCCCGCGTGTACTCGGTCAGGTCTGCCTCCAGCAACAGGTCGCTGCGGTAAGTCGTCAGCATGAGGGGCACCAGGATCATGAGCAGGATGCTCAGGGTCACCCCAACCACATACGCGAGCAGGACACGCAGGCTAAGGCTGTTCGGCATTGCCGGCTCCACGAAGGACATAGCCGAGACCTCGGGCATTGATGATCCGTTGGCGCGAACCGATGGCGAGCAGCTTGCGGCGGATGCGATGCAGGGCGACATCCAGCGCGCTCGGGGTGACGGCCTCTCCCAATCCCCACCCGGCCGATTCCAGTGTGCCGCGGCGCACGACTTCCTCGTGCTTGCGCAGCAGCAACAGCATGATCTGCATCTCCGCCGCGGCCAGCGCCACGCTCTGCTCGCCGCAACACATGATGCCGGAGGCAGGCCGCAGCGTCAGATCGCCGTGGCTGGGATCGAGCGGGCGAACATCCACCGGGCGGCGCAGCAATGCCCGCACGCGCGCCACCATCTCATCCATGGCGAATGGTTTTGGAAGGTAGTCATCGGCGCCGGCATCCAGACCTTCCACACGGTCGCGCAACGCATCCCGCGCTGTCAGCACCAGGCAGGGCACGCCGATTCCGGCGCGGCGCATGCGCTGCAGCAGGACGAGCCCATCGCCATCTGGCAACCCGCGATCGAATCACCACCGCCTGGTAAGGCAGCCGCCGGATCGTGGCCCATGCCGCGTCGATGCGATCGACGACATCGACGGCGATTCCGGCTGCCACGAGTCCCTTGCAAACCAGTCGCGCAAGCCGCTCGTGGTCCTCGACCAGGAGAATGCGGCTCATCGTGTCGTTTCGTTCCTTGGTGAGTGATGGGGCGTAACGCACTCGCGCTGAAAGCACCTGCACCTGCACCTGCACCTGCATGCTTTCGACAGCACGAGCGGCAAGGGAGCGATATTGTCGAGCGCCTTCCTTACTGGATACTTACCTGGCCGAACTTTTGCCTGGCCGGTGGGCACTTCCTGGCCGGTAAGTATCCGGAAAGACGCATCGCCTGACAGTCGCGCCTCGTTATAGCACGAGGCATCGCATGCATCCGCACGCAGGGATCATTCCGCTCGGGTACGCCCCAGGCACGCGCCCGTGTCGCGAACGCATTGAAGTTTCGATCATCGTTTCGTTCTACGACGAGGCCGCCGATCCGGCTGCTGCGCATCAGCAGCAATTTCGGCAAGGAAGCCACGATGACGGCCGGGCTGGGCCTGGCGCCAGGGCTTACATGAAGGGGCTGTTGCCTGGGTCGGCATGGTGACCCGGGTGATCGAGTACGACCGCGACCCGCGTACGGGCGGCCGCTCGAAGTGGAGCGCCGTGGGTCCGTTGCGACTGGCGATCGAAGGCGTTACCTCCCTCTCGATCAAGCCTTTGCGCTGGGTCGGCGTTGCGACCGCTGCCGGCGGCGGACTGCTCGGACTGTGGATCGCGACCAACGCGCTGCTTATGGGCGAAGCGGTGCAGTGGTATCCGTCGCGGGTTGCGGTCAGCAGCTTCTTCGGTGGGGTGCAACTGCTGGATGAGCAACTGTTTGTGTTTCTGAATTCGCTGGGTTCAGAACGCTGGGACGGTTTGTGGCTGTTTGTCACCGACAAACTTTCATGGATTCCGCTTTATGTGGCTTTGATGTATCTGATGTATCGCCACTATGGATTGAAGAATACGCTGATTTGTATGGCGCTGATCGTGGTGATGATCGCCGTAACAGATCAGTTGGCCAATCTCTTCAAGCACGGCTTCGAACGCTCCAGGCCCTGCCGGGAAGCGCATTTGCAGGAAATCATCCGTTACATCGCGCCGCGTTGTGGGCGCTATGGATTCTTCTCAGCACACGCTGCGAGTTCGATGGCGCTGGCGGTTTTCCTGGGTTTGCTGTTCAGAAGAAACTACAGGTGCCTGGTGTTTCTTTTGCTTTCCTGGGCGTCGATCGTGGGCTTCAGCCGTATTTACGTGGGTGTGCATTATCCGTTGGACACGCTGACAGGCATGGTCATCGGAGCTTTGATGGGCTTCCTTGCCTACAGGATCTCACAGCGGTTCAAGAACATCAGGGCCGACGCATGCATGACCTGAGCGTCGTAATCCCCACATTCAACGAAAAGGACAATGTTCGGCGGCTGTTCGATCTGTTGCGTGTCGCGCTTGACGGGCAGTCATGGGAGGCGATCTATGTGGACGATGACAGCCCCGATGGCACGGCTGAGGAAGTGCGTTCCCTGGCCCTGGAATTCGACAATGTCCGCGTAATCCAACGGATCGGGCGGCGGGGCCTCGCCGGGGCCTGTATCGAAGGCATCCTGTCCTCCACGTCCCCGTTTTGCGCCGTGATCGATGCGGACTTGCAGCATGACGAAACCCGGCTTGCACCCATGCTTGATGCGTTGCGGGGGGATGACGAATTGGACATCGTGATCGGCAGTCGCAACATTGACGGAGGGTCGAATGGGCGTGGTCTGTCCCGTATCCGGCGATGGGGCAGCGATCGTGCGACAGCCCTGACACGGCGTATGCTGAACATCGCGGCCTCTGATCCGATCAGCGGGTTTTTCATGGTGCGCCGCCTGTCTTTCAATGAGGTGATCACATCCCTACAAGGCGAAGGGTTCAAGATCCTCGCCGACATGCTGGCCGCGTCTGCAGGGCGATGGAAGACGCATGAAATCCCCTACACGTTTCGGTCGCGTCACGCCGGAGAATCCAAGATGGATTCCGCTGTCGCTCTCGAATTCTTGTCGCTGCTGGTGGTCCGCAAGACTGGCGGACTCGTATCGACGCGGTTCGTACTGTTCTGCACCGTCGGCTTCACGGGCATCTTCGTGCAGCTTCTTGCTGTCAAGATTGCGCTGGCCTTTCTGGTAGATCAGTTTGCGTTGGCGCAGGCCTTTGGGGTGTTCGTAGCCATCAATTCGAATTTCCTGTGGAACAACTTGATCACCTATCGGGACCGCGCTCTGCGCGGGCGCGCAATCTGGCGAGGATTGCTGAGTTTCTACGCAGTCTGTGCGCTGGGTGCGGTCATGAATGTGGGTGTGGCCAATCTTTCCTTTGCGGCCCTGCCGTTCTGGGCCCTGGCGAGTATCGCCGGCGCGATTGCCGGCGCACTTTGGAATTTTGTTGCTTCTTCACTGGTTACATGGCGCACTCGTGGACGAACGCGGGTGGCATATCGCTTTGGCGACTAATCAATCTCATAACAAACAGCCAAGAGCGGAAGGCTAAGTTCGGAGCATTGCGGCTTTCGGGGGCTCAGCAACACGGCGTTCTTCGGTAAAGGCAACTTTTCTGATGCGGCTTTCCGTTTTCACCATGTCGCTGTCGTTTCTTGCCGTTCACCTCGCCATCGCCGCATGGGTGCCCCTCTTTGATGATGAAGCCTACTACGCGCTGTGGGCCCGCGATCTGGCGCTTGGGTATTACGATCATCCGCCCATGATCGCCTACATGATCCGCATGGGAACCCACCTCTTCGGTGAAACCGCGCTCGGCATCCGCCTGTTTTCGGTGATGGGTTTTGTCGCCTCGGGATACCTCGTGGGCGATATGGCTCGGCGCATGTCCGGTGGTGCTGCGGGCCTGCCAGTGCTGGCGACAGCGCTCTACAACCTCAGCCTGCTTGTCTTCGCTCTGGGCAGTTTCGCCACGCCCGACGCACCCTCAACCCTATTCTGGGTCGCGGCACTTTGGGCCGCGCTCCGTTCGACCAACACGCCCCCAGACACACGTTCGGCGACACTATGGTGGGTCTGCACAGGTCTGATCATCGGGTTCGGCGGCCTGTCGAAGTTCACCAATGCCTTTGTGGCCTTCGGGTTGTTGGCGTACCTGATTGCTACGCCAAAGGGCCGCGCGTACCTGCTCACACGTCTGCCTTATATGGCCATGGCGGCGGCGATTCTGCCGCTTCTGCCCTATCTTTTCTGGAACCTGCAAAACGATTGGCTCGGCTTGGAACGCCAAGGCGCGCGCCTCGTCGCCTCCGGCTTCTCGCCCCGATATCTCGGGGAATATGCCGCGCTCCTGCTCCTGGCGCCGACACCATGGGTCTCCTGGTTCGCCTTCCGAGCTCTCAAGGCCCCGCCAAAAGACAGCATGCTGCTGGTCTGGAGCTCTGTTCCGCTCCTGCTCTACTTCGCCTATCACGCGACACATGCGCCAGTTCAAGCCAATTGGATTGTGCCGCTGCAGGCGCTCTTCGCCATTCCTGCGGCCTTTGGCCTAGCTCAAGCGCAGTCGCCGCGGCTTTGGACCACGGCCACCCTCGTCATCGCACTGTTGATGAGCGTCGGTTTGGTCGCGACCGCCTTCAACCCGGTCACCCCGATCGGCACGGCCGACAATCCACCCAACCAAGCGCGCGGATGGGCAGCGACCCAAGATGCCATCGCTGAACTGCTCGAGGAAACGGGCGCAACATGGATCGCCACGACCGACTACGCTCGAACCGGATCGCTCGCGCTTCGTTTTCCGCAAGAGCGCGTCTGGTCCGTGGCTCAACTGCAGCGCTACGGCTTCCGTGGCGCTTTCCCTACCGAGTTGTGCACCGCCCCCGGCCTCTTGATCGAGCGGGCAAGGCGGTCGGAGGCGACCTCTGGGACAGCCTCAAGCCTCTTTGAAACGGTCGAAGCCACTCATGCAGCCATTCGAACGCAAGACGGAGTGACATTGACGCGATACCTTCTAACGCCGGTATCCGGGATCAAATCGCCCGATTTGTGCCCGAACCAACGTACATTCACTGCAATATCCCGGCCCTCACCGCCGTAGGGTGCTGTTCCGATGCGAAGCCATGTCAGGCGCTGCGCGTTCGAACGCGCAGCGCCGCAAGCCGCGCACTACCTCCTCCCTAATGTGCGGGCACCTTCTCCATACAGGGGAGAAGGAAGAGCGAGTTGCGTGGTGCGTCAGCGAGTGCCAGCCATCGCGGCCTCGTGCCCGGCCTTCATTTCGGCCGCGGTGAGATTGCCGTCGCCGTTGGCGTCCATCTTGGTGAACATCGCCTGCGAACCGGCGGCGTGTTCGGCGGCCGACAGCTGGCCGTCGCCGTTGGTGTCGATCGTCTTGATCTTCTCGGCGGAGGTCATCTTCATCCGGTCCGGCTTGCCGGCGGCTTTGGCGGCGTGACGCACATCCATCTCGGCGGCGGTGACGTTGCCGTCGCTGTTGGCGTCCATCGAAGTGAACATCGCCTTCGCGCCTGCGGCATGTTCGGCCGCGCTGACGGAGCCGTCGCCGTTGGTATCCATTTTGGCCTTGTCGCCGGCCATCGCGGCGGCCGGAACCAGCAGCAGCGAGCCCAGCAGCACCGTCATCGTGAGTCCTGATTTCATCGCGCCCTCCCAGGGTTGTGTGTCTCAGGTAGCGCGAGGGTGCGCGGCGTTTCGTTGCCTGCGCGTCAACTTTGCGCGAAGGGGAGGGGCGGCGGGTGGGGTAGATGAATCGGGCCCGTTCACCGTCATTCCCGCGAAGGCGGGGCTTTTGGGCCGCCGCACGGCGGCACTCTCCAGGGACTTTTCACGCTTCCCCTATGCCTGTGAACAGCCACGGCAAAAATGGATAGTGCCGCCGTGCGGCGGCCCAAAAGACCCAGCGTTCGCTGGAACGACGTGAGGCAGCGGACAGGGTGACAGCCTGGGTCCCGGCCTTCGCCGGGATGACGGGTCCTCCAGCCCTCTCCCGCCCGCGGGAGAGGGGTTGGGGTGAGGGCAGGCGGCCAGCAGCGCAAGCATCCCGCCACCTTGCAAGAAAGTGACTCACGCCTCATCCGCGGTGCAGCAGCGACCGGGCAGGACGGGCACACTCGCGCTCTGGCACTGTGCTGTCCACCTTCCGATCACGAGGCTGTCGAACGATGCGCCGTATTCTGGTTTCCGCCGTCGCGTTGGCCCTGGCCACCGCCTGTGCCGCTTCGCCGGCGGCGCCCTCCGCCCCCGCTGCGACCATGACCCGAGCCGACACGACGACGCAGCTGCCGCGCAACGTGCGACCCACGCATTACGACGTGGCGATCACGCCGAACGCCGACGCGCTCACGCTCGCAGGCAAGGCGACAATCACGCTGGAGGTTCTGGAGCCCACGCCGGCCATCACCCTCAACGCGCTGGACATGGCGTTCTCCTCCGCCTCGCTCGTGCCCGCCAGCGGCAAGGGCCGCGCGCTCACGCCGAAGATCGCCGTCGATGCCGCCGCACAGACCGCCACCTTCAGCTTCGACCAGCCGCTGGCGCCGGGTGCGTACAAACTCGCGCTGCAATACACAGGCCGCATCGGCACGCAGGCCAACGGCCTGTTCGCCATCGATTACGAGACCCAGGCCGGCCGCAAGCGCGCGCTGTTCACGCAGTTCGAGAACTCCGACGCGCGCCGCATGATCCCCTCGTGGGACGAGCCCGCGCACAAGGCCACCTTCACTCTGGAGGCGACCGTGCCGACCGGGCAGATGGCGGTGAGCAACATGCCCGCCACGTCCAGCACCGACCTGCACGACGGCACCACGCGCGTGGTGTTCGCGCCGTCGCCGAAGATGTCCACCTACCTGCTGTTCCTCTCGGTGGGCGATTTCGAACGCGCCACCGCGCGGGCCGATGGCGTCGAAGTGGGTGTGGTCACGCAGCGCGGCGCCATCGACCAGGCGCGCTTCGCGCTGGATTCCTCGGTGGACGTGCTGCGCGAGTACAACCAATACTTCGGCACGCCGTACCCGTTGCCCAAGCTCGACAACGTCGCCTCGCCGGGCGGCAGCCAGTTCTTCAGCGCGATGGAGAACTGGGGCGCCATCTTCACCTTCGAGCACACGTTGCTGCTGGACCCGAGCATTTCCACGCAGTCCGACAAGCAGCGCGTGTTCGCCGTGGCCGCGCACGAGATCGCCCACCAGTGGTTCGGCGATCTGGTCACGATGAGCTGGTGGGACGATTTGTGGCTCAACGAAGGCTTCGCCACGTGGATGGCCTCGCGCACCACCGACAAGCTGCATCCGGAATGGAACACGCGGCTGGAAAGCATCGGTTCGCGCGAATCGGCGATGGCGCTGGACGCGGTGGCGACCACGCACCCGGTCGTGCAGCACGTGGAAACGGTCGAACAGGCGAGCCAGGCGTTCGATGCGATCACCTACCAGAAGGGCAGCGCGGTGATCCGCATGCTCGAAGGGTACGTCGGCGCCGATGCCTGGCGCGAAGGCGTGCGCAACTACATGAAGGCGCACGCGTACGGCAACACGGTGTCCGACGACCTGTGGCGTGAGATCCAGGCTGCCGCGGGCAAGCCGGTGCTGGACCTCGCGCACGACTTCACGCTGCAGCCGGGCATTCCGCTGCTGCGCGTGGCCGCGGACAAATGCGAGGGCGGCAAGACCTCGCTCACGCTCACGCAGGACGAATTCACGCGCGATCGCCCCGGCAAGCAGCCGCTGCGCTGGCGCGTGCCCGTGATCGTGCAGGTGCCCGGCGCCGATGCCGTGCGCACGATCGTGGAAGGCGGGCAGGGCCGCATCGACGTGCCCGGCTGCGGGCCGGTGATCGTGAACGCCGGGCAGAGCGGTTATTACCGCACGCTCTACGACGCGTCGCAGTTCGCCGCGATCCGCAAGGGCTTCACGCGGCTGGATCCGATCGACCAGCTCGGCGTGATGAACGACGTGTGGGCTCTGGGCATGGCGGGGCTGCAGTCGCCGTCGGATTACCTGGACCTGGTGAAGGCCACGCCGCGCGACGCCGATCCGCAGATCTGGGGCGACATCGCGGGCACGCTGCGCAGCCTGGACGCCTATTACGACGGCGACGCCGCGCGCCAGGCGACGTTCCGCGCGTTCGCGATCGCGCAGCTGGCGCCGGTGTTCGCGCGCGTGGGCTGGGACGCGGCGACGGGCGAATCCGACCCCGTGAAGATCCTGCGCACCGACCTCATCGAAGCACTCGGCGCGCTGGGCGACCGCACGGTCGTCGAAGAATCCCGCCGCCGTTACGCCGCGCAGGATCGCGATCCCAAGGCGCTGCCGGGCGAACTGCGCCGCAGCGTGCTGGGCGTGGTCGCGCGCCATGCCGACGCGGCGACGTGGGATCGACTGCATGCGGCGGCGCAGGCGGAAAAGACGCCGCTGGTGAAGGACGAGCTCTATTCGCTGCTGTCCTCCGCGCAGGATCCGGCGTTGGCGAAGCGCGCGCTGGAACTGGCGCTCACCGACGAACCCGGCGCCACCAACAGCGCCAGCATGATCCGCACGGTGGCTTCGCTGCATCCTGACCTCGCATTCGATTTCGCCGTCGCGCACCTGGCGCAGGTGGATGCGAAGGTCGATTCCACTTCGCGCGCACGCTATTACCCGCGCCTGGCGAACAACTCGCTGGATCCGGCGATGATCGGGAAGGTGCGTGCGTATGCGCAGGCGCACGTGGCCGAGAGCTCGCGCCGCGCTTCGGAAACGGCGATGGCGAACATCGCCTATCGCGTGAAGGTGAAGCAGGAGCGGTTGCCGGCGGTGGATGCTTGGTTGGGGAAGCAGGGCAAGTAGGGCGACCACGCAGCAACGAGCGCCGACACCCGAGCGCTTCCCCTCTCCCCTTGCGGGAGAGGGACAGGCCGCCGAAGGCGGCCAGGGAGAGGGGTAGGGCCGCGTTAGAGCACGCGCTACGCGCGCCCCTCTTCCGCCCCTTCGAGGGCACCTTCTCCCGCAAGGGGAGAAGGGGCATGGAGGAACTTGCGGCGCTGCGCGCACCGCCTCAATGCGCCTGCGCCTTCCCACCCTCCAGCATCGACTCCACCGCCTCGATGATCCGCTCCGACGTGTACGGCTTCTGCACGATCTGACAATCGCGGAAATCCTGCGGGATGTTGCGTTCGGAGTAGGCGGAGGCGAATACGAACGGAACGCCCTGCTCGCGCAGGCGGCTGGCGAGCGGATACACCGCCTCGCCCTGCACGTTGATGTCGAGCAGGGCGACGTCGAGGTGCTCGTGATCGGCGATCTCCAGCGCATCCGACAGGCGCGCCGCGCCGAGCACGTGATAGCCCGCGTCGGTCAGCAGGTCTTCCAGGGCCATCGCCAGATACGCTTCGTCCTCGACCATCAGGACGTTGGCTTTCATCACCTCGTTTCCGCCACATCGCCGAACACGGCCTGCATGGTGCCGCACGCGGTCGTGACGACAGGGTCAACCTTGCGGATTCACGGAGCGCGTCGCCGCGTATGAGCGGTGGACGCGGTTACGCGGCTTCGCCACCGATGCCCTGTTCACCGAGCACATCACCCACGATGCGCGACAGCCGCGCGTGGTCGATCGGCTTGCGCAGCACCGTGCGCAGCATGTTCGCCGGCAGCGACGGCTCGCGAATCCGGTCCGCCAGCCCGGTGTACAGCAGCACGGGCAGCTGCGGCGCGATGGCCTCCAGCGCCTGCGCAAGCTGCACGCCGGTCATCGACGGCATCGAATGGTCGGTGATGAGCAGGCGGTAATGCGCCGGCGATTCGCCCACGCGCGACAGCGCAAGCTCCGGCGTGGAGACGAAGTCCGCCTCCAGTCCCCAGCTCGACAGCAGTTCGCACATGAACTCGCCGACGCTGTGTTCGTCGTCCACCACCAGCACGCGTCCCTCGCGGCGCGGCACGCCGGAGCGGTCGGAGCGGCGTCGCGACATGCGCGGCCTCGCCGCGCCCGAGCAGGCCGGCAGCAGCACGCGGAACGCGGTGCCTTGCCCCGGCGACGTATCCACCAGCAAATGCCCGCCGTGCTCATGGACGATGCCGTGCACCGTCGCCAGCCCCATGCCCGCGCCCTTGCCGGGCGGTTTGGTGGAAAAGAACGGATCGAACATGCGCTCCAGCACCGCCGGTGCGATGCCCGGGCCGGTGTCGGCGACGCGCAGCTCGACGAATTCGCCTTCCACCGGTTGCCGACATGCGGCGCATTGCGTGGCTTCGATGCGCACATCGGACAGCCCGAGCCGCAGGCGTCCTTCGCCCTGCATTGCGTCGCACGCGTTCACGCACAGGTTGAGCAGCACCTGGCCCAGCTGCACCGGATCGAACTCCACCGCGCTCACGCCGGGCTGCACGTCCTGTTCGACTTCGATGCCTTCGGTCAGCGTCGGCTGGAGCACCGCGAGGTTCTGCTCGATGCAGCCGGCCACGTCCATCGCCTGCGCCTGGCCCTTCTGGCCGCGACTGAACATGAGCATCTGCTGGATCAGATCGCGCGCGCGTTCGCAGGATTGCAAGGCCTGGTCGAGGTAACCCGACAGGCGCGTGTCCTCGCCGTCGTCGCTGCGTTCGTGCGCGAGCGCGACGTAGCCCATGATGCTGGCGAGAAGGTTGTTGAAGTCGTGCGCGATACCGCCGGTGAGATGGCCCAGCGCTTCCATCTTCTTGGCCTGCAGCAGCTGGGCTTCCAGGCGGCGACGGCGCTCCTCGGCTTCGGTGCGTTCGGTGATGTCGCGCAGGTAGCCGATGAAGGTCTTGCCCGCGGGACTGTCGTCCACGCCGATGGCGAGTTCGGCCGGAAACTCGCTGCCGTCCGCGCGCTGGGCCACGACCTCCAGCCGCTTCTTGAGCACGGGTCCCGGGCCGCCTTCCAGATAGCGGCGCAGGCCGAACTGGTGCCGTTCGCGGAAGCGCTCGGGGATGATCGTCTCGGCCAGCGAGCGTCCCAGCGCATCGCGCTCGGGGATGCCGAAGCACGCTTCCGCGGCGGGATTGAACTTGATGATGGTGCCGCGCTCGTCCATCGCGATGATGCAGTCCAGCGCGGCATTGACCGTGGCGCGCAGGTGCTCGGCGTTCCGGCATGCGGAGGCTTCGGCCAGTTTTCGCTCGGTGATGTCGCGCGTGAAGGCGAGGATGCGCGGCGCGCCGCCGATGTTGGCGACCTTGAGGAACACCTCGTCCCAGTGGAGGCTGCCGTCCTTGTTGCGGCGGTGCCACTCGAAACCCGCCGAGCCTTCGCTGCGCGCACGCGCCAGGTGCGCGGCCGCATCGGCACCGCTGTAGGGCGGCTCGCCGGTGCCCAGGCGGTCCATGTCCATCTCCAGCATCTCGTCGTGCGTGTAGCCGAACTGCGCACAGGCCTTCGGGTTCACGTCGACGATGCGGAAGGTGTCGACGTCGTGGACGAAGATCGCATCCTCGCTGGCTTCGAAGATCTGTCGGTAGCTGCTCTGTGACGTCGCCAGCGCCTGGTCGGCGCGCAGCCGTTCGATCTCCGCGACCGCGCGCACGGCGAAGATCTTCATCACCGATTCGATGAACTCGGGCTGCTCCAGCGGTCGCCGCGACATGATCGAGACGATGCCGATGGGCCGGCCCTGCGAATCGTTGAGCGGGAAGCCGGCGTAGCCTTCGGCCTCCATGTCGATGAAGTCGGTGTCGAGCGGGAACAGTGAACCCAGCGCCGCCGGATACAGGCGGAAGCCGTGGCCCACGACGGTCTCGCACGCCGTACCGGCCAGCCCGTAGTCGTAGTGCTCGCGCGGCACGCCATCGGCGACGAACGCCAGCACATGCATCGTCGCCGGATCGTCCGGACGCATCTGGGCGATGAAGGCCACGTCCACGTCGAGGATCGCCGCCAGGTAACGCGACAACTCGACGAACAGATCGCGGCCGTAAGCGCGCGAGACGGCGAGCGCGGAACTGCTCAGCGCGGTCTCGACCTGTTTGCGCAGGGTGATGTCGGTGGCGATGCCGCACACGGCGTAGGGCATCTGGTCCATGTCCAGCAGCGGGAACTTGGCCGACAGGAACGTGCGCTGCTCGCCGGCGAACACGCCGCTTTCCTCGAACTCCATCGCGCGCGCCTCCAGCAGCACGCGCATGTCGTTGCGGCGCAGCGCGGCGGCCATGTCCGGCGGAAAGATGTCGCGGTCGTTGCGGCCGATGAGCGCGTCGGCATCGCGGCCGGTCAGGCGTTCGAACTCGCGGTTGACGAACAGGTAGCGGCCCGCGCGGTCCTTGGCAAACACGGCGGCGGAGGTGTTGTCGAGCACTTGCTGCAGGCGCAGCTCGCTTTCGCGCAGGGCGCGTTCGCGGTCGTCGACCTGTGCGTTCGGCGGGGGAATGCCGGCGTTCATCGCATGTCCCGTGGGGCGGGGTGGGGCGAGTATAGGAGCGTGGATTCGGGCGCGGTCGTGGTGTTACAGGGTTGAAACAAAAAGGCGGAGCTTCGCCGCTGCCGGGACGAATCGACACCGCATCACCGTTCGTCCTGAGCGTAGCGAAGCGAAGTCGAAGGGCGGACGGGCGCGTGGCGGGTCCATTCATCCTTCGACTTCGCTTCGCTACGCTCAGGACGGACGGTGGGAACGCGTCACGGCACGAACATATACCCCACGCCCCGCACCGTGCGTATCGCCCGCGGATTGTCGGGATCGGCTTCTACCTTGCGCCGCAGCCGCGCGATGCGGATGTCGATGGAGCGGTCGAACGGCTCCCACTCGCGGTTCTTCGTCAATGTGAGGATCTGGTCGCGCGACAGCGCCTTGCCCGCATGCTCGTGCAGCACGCGCAGCAGGTCGAACTCCATGTGCGTGACCATCACTTCGCTGCCGTCGGCGTCGAACAGCTGGTGCGCGTCCAGGTCGAGCGTGCAACGCCCGAACGGCACCTGCCGCGGATTCTGCGTGAGCGCCGCCGGCGCTTCGGGCCGCGCCTGGATGCGCCGCAGCACGCTCTTCACGCGCGCCAGCAACTCGCGCGGATCGAAGGGCTTGGCGACGTAATCGTCGGCGCCGATTTCCAGCCCGACGATGCGGTCGATCACATCGCCGGAGCCGGTGACCATGATGATGCCCACGTCGTAACGCTCGCGCAGGTAGCGCGCCAGCGACAAACCGTCCTCGCCGGGCAGGCGGATGTCGAGCAGCACCAGGTCCGGCGCTTCGACTTCCAGCTCGCGCCGCATCGCCGCGCCGTCGCCGGCTTCGCGTGCGCGGAAGCCGTGCGTGGAGAGCGCCTCGAGCAGCATCTCGCGGGTGGGGCGGTCGTCGTCGACCACCAGGACACAGGGCGTATGGGCCATCGCGTACCTGCCAATGTCTTCGCGAACGGGGAAGCCGGTTGGGCATCCTGCCGCATGCGCCGGTGAGTATCCGCCGCTGTTACCAACCGATACAAATCCAGTCACACGGGACATCGGGCCGTTACCGGCCGTCATTAGATTGGCCCCCATGCCGGCGGTGCGCCGGTGAAGAGAGGCCAAGATGAGCCGTTGCCCGCTCGTGCTGGACACGATCTACCTGAATCGGCAGGTGCGAGCGACCTATGAGCGCGTCGCCCGCGCGCCGACCAGCGGCTTCCACTTCCACACCGGCGCGGCCTACGCGGTGCGCCAGTTGGGCTACGACGCGGCCGAACTGGCGGCGTTGCCCGACGCGTGCACGGAGCGGTTCTCCGGCGTGGGCAATCCGCTGCGGATCGGCACGATTCCTGCCGGGGCGGTCGTGCTCGACCACGCCTGCGGCGCCGGCATGGACCTGCTGCTTGCAGCGCGGGCCGCCGGCCCGGAGGGCCGCGCGATCGGCGTGGATCTCACGCCCGGCATGCGCGCCAGCGCGCTGCGCGCCGCGGCGCAGGCGAGGTTGCTGGACCGCGTGCAGCTGCACGAAGGCACGTTCGAGGATCTGCCGGCGGACGACGCCAGCGTGGACGTGGTGATTTCCAACGGCGTGTTGAACCTGGCGCCGGACAAGCCGCGCGTGATCGGCGAGATCGTGCGCGTGCTGCGGCCGGGCGGAACGCTCTTCCTCGCCGATGTGGTGCTCGATCGCGAACTGGCGCAGGCCGCGCGTGCGAACGCCGATCTGTGGGCTTCGTGCATCGGCGGCGCGCTGACCGAAGCGATGTTGCTGCAACTGCTGGAGGAATGCGGACTGAGCGAAGCGCAGGTCACCGAGCGCTTCGAATGCTTCGCAGGCACGGATGTCGATCGCAAGTTCCATGGCCATCTGCACGCCTACGGCGCCAACGTGCTCGCCATCAAGCGCTGACCAGAATCCGCCGGCCCTCGCCGGCACCCCGCGCCCCATGAGGGACGCAACAACGGAGGGAATCGTCATGCTCAGGAAATACGTCATAGAACGAAACATCGAAGGCATCGGCTCGCAGCCGGTGGAAGCGATGTGCGGCGTCGCGCTGCAATCCAACCGGGTTCTGGACGAACTCGGCACGGGTATCCAGTGGGTGCATTCGTATGTCACCGGCAACAAGACGTACTGCATCTATCTGGCGCGCGATGAAGCGCTGATCCGCGAACACGCCAAGCGTTCCGGCTTTCCCGCCGATGCCATCGTGGAAGTGAAGTCGATGCTGGACCCCACCATGGCGCCGGCGTGAGCCGTCGCCACGAGCAAGACCGGAGTCACGAATGAACGTTGCAACTGCCCATACAACCGCCCCGCGATGGAACGCCGAAGTGGCGGCCGGCGACAGCGCCCGTTACGCGCGCTGCATCGAAGTGTCCAGGCGCGTGCGCTGGGACATCGACGCCGACGTGATCCGCGGCCGCGATTTCGATCACGACCGTACCTTCCTCCCCGCCGGGCTCTCGCTCGTCGACCGGATCGATTTCCTCGACGGGAACGAGCGCCGTTTCTTCAGCCAGGTGCAGGGTCGCACCTATGCCTGGATGTTCGGCCTGTGCGAGCGGTTCATCGGCGCGAAGATGCTGCAGACGTCGGGCCAGCACTGGCTGGGCGATCAGAGCGCACTGGAAGCGCTGGTCCGCTTTTCCGACGAGGAGATCAAGCACCAGGAGCTGTTTCGTCGCCTGGAAGTGCTGCTGGAAGCGCGCATGCCGCCCGGCCACGCCAAGATGGCCGAAGCCAACACCGTGGCGATGTTCGTCATGGCGCGCAGCAACTGGGCGGTGCTGGCGCTGATCTTCATGATCGAGCTGTTCGTGCAGCGCCATTACGAGGAAAGCATCGCGCCGAGCCAGGAGCTGTGCCCGCTGTGGAAGGACGTGTTCCTGTTCCATTTCCGCGAAGAGTGCCAGCACTCCGTCGTCGATGAACTGGAACTGCGTGCCGAAGACGCGCGCATCGACGAAGGCGAGCGCGACGTGGCGATCGACGACCTGATCGCGCTGCTGGGCGCGATGGACGACATCCTGCGCGCGCAGGCCGATGCGGATGCGGCGTATTTCGTCGTCGCCTGCGGACGGCCGTTCGGGATGCGCCAGCAACTGCACGTCGTGGACGTGCTGCGTCGGGCGTACCGCTGGCAGTACATCGGCTCGGGCGTGCGCCACCCGCGTTTCGTCCGCGTGCTGGACGAGCTGGCCACGCCGCAGCAGCGAAGGCGACTGGATGTCGCGCTGGAATCGATCGTCCCGGACGTCTGATTCAAGAAACAAACCCCCGATTGCGTATCACGCACCCCACGGCGGCCGCTCACGGCGGACGTCGACAGACCGGAATTGCCAAGATGAAAACGATGACCCTGATGGCCGCGCTGGCGATGGTCGCGGCAACCCACTCCATCGCCACCCGCACTGCCTCCGCCAGCGACGCGGCGAACATGCCCGCGCCTGCGATCCGCACCTTCGACCTGCCGACCGTGCGCGTGTACGCGACGGTCGAGCGCGAGCCCGCCCCGCTCGCGATGCAGGCGCCGCGCATCCACGACCTCCCCCCGGTGCGTGTGCATGCGGTGCGTGACGCGCGCGATGTTGCCGTCGAGCGCAGGGAGGCGATTGCGATGCGCACGACGACCGCGCGTCGTGCCTCGCTGGCCATCCCGCGTGGTTCGTTGCGGCGGGGGCTCACGCCGCAGCGCGGTGCGCCGTCGCACGCGGAGCAACGCATGGACCGTTGGATGGCGCTGGGTTGCGTGGTGCGGTTGCGCCTGGCGCGGGTGTGGCCGATGGCGCATTGCGGCGGCGACGGTGCGCGGATGGGCGCGGCCTCGCGCGCCGGCACGATGATGCCGGTGTCGCTGGTCGAGCGACGACGATGAGGTGCTGCGGGGTTCGCGCGGCATTCGGAAGGGCCCCCGCTTTGCGGGGCCTTTTCGTTTGGTGGTTGCGATTGTGGCGGGGCAGGGGAGGGAGGCGGGCCGTAGCGCACGGGCACTTCCTCTACGGCAAACGACTTCACCGTCATCCCGTTCACCGTCATCCCGGCGAAGGCCGGGACCCAGGCCCGTAACGCGCGGGCACTCCCTCTGCGGCAACCCACCTCACCGTCATTCCAGCGAAAGCTGGAATCCATTTTGATTTGGCTCTAGCGCTCTTTTCGAAGCAAAGACCAAAGCAACAACAAAGCTTCCGATCGGCTGCGCCGCTCGGGTCACTTTTCTTTGCTTGCCCAAAGAAAAGTAACCAAAAGAAAGGGCAGTGGGCCCAGATCAATCCCACGACCGGAGGAAGTAAGGGCGCGTTCGCGATTC
This sequence comes from Lysobacter sp. MMG2, assembly GCF_016735495.2. Taxonomy (GTDB): domain Bacteria; phylum Pseudomonadota; class Gammaproteobacteria; order Xanthomonadales; family Xanthomonadaceae; genus Lysobacter_J. The sequence goes on along the minus strand of NZ_JAERQY020000001.1, from coordinate 777,134 downwards.
GCCATCCATGGCTCAGCGCTCACCGCCGCACATCCATGTGCGGCGCCCTTCGGGGCTAGGGACCTGAAAGGCTGTTCGACAGCAGCAGCAGCAGCAACAGCAACAGCAACAGCAACAGCAATATCAGCAGCAACAGCAACAGCAATATCAGCAGCAACAGCAAGTCCACCGTAGCCACAGCAAATTCACCGTCATCCCGGCGAAGGCCGGGATCCAGGCCCGTAGCGCACGGGCACTCCCTCTGCGGCAACCCACCTCACCGTCATTCCCGCGAAGGCGGGGGCTTTTGGGCCGCCGCATGGCGGCACTCTCCAGGGCCGTTCCACGCTTGCCGGCTGCCTATGAACAGCAACAGCAAAATGGATTCCAGCTTCCGCAGGAATGACGAGAAGTGGCGGAAGGCGTGACAGCCTGGATCCCGGCCTTCGCCGGGATGACGGTTTCTGGCAGACCTTCGCCAGGATGGCTCATTCCTAGCCCCTCTCCCGCGTGCGGGAAAGGGGTTGGGGTGAGGGCGGGCGCGATCGCGAGAAGCGCCGCAGCGGAATCCCCCAAAAAACAAACGCCCCGCAAAAGCGGGGCGTCTGCCTTACAACCTGATGATGCCGAACAATCCGATGACGCAGAAGCGCCTTACGCCTCCACCGGCTCGTCGTCCTTGTACGCATCCACCGGGATGCACGCGCACATGACGTTCTTGTCGCCGTAGACGTTGTCCACGCGCGCGACCGGCGGCCAGTACTTCTGCAGGCGCAGGCTCGGCAGCGGGAAGGCGGCCAGTTCGCGCGGGTACGCGTGCGTCCACTCGCTCGCCGACACGGCGGTCGCGGTGTGCGGTGCGTTCTTGAGCGGGTTGTCCTCGCGATCCAGTTTGCCTTCTTCCACTGCGCGGATCTCGTCGCGGATCTGGATCATCGCGTCGATGAAGCGATCCAGCTCGTGCAGCGACTCGGACTCCGTCGGCTCTACCATCAACGTGCCGGCGACCGGGAAGCTCAGCGTCGGTGCGTGGAAGCCGAAGTCGATCAGGCGCTTGGCGACGTCTTCGGCCGACACGCCGGTGGCATCCTTCAGCGGACGCAGGTCGAGGATGCACTCGTGTGCGACCAGGTCGTTGCGGCCGGTGTAGAGCGTCTCGTAGTGCGGCGCCAGGCGCTTGGCGATGTAGTTGGCGTTGAGCAGCGCGACCTGCGTCGCGCGGCGCAGGCCGGCGGCGCCCATCATCGTCACGTACATCCAGCTGATCGGCAGGATCGAGGCCGAGCCGAAGCTCGCCGCCGACACCATGCCCACCTCGCCGTTGCCAACGCCCTGCGTCTTCACGCCGTCGCCGTTCAGCGCGCCCGGCAGGAACGGCGCCAGGTGCGACTTCACCGCGCACGGGCCGACGCCCGGACCGCCGCCGCCATGCGGAATGCAGAAGGTCTTGTGCAGGTTGAGGTGCGAAACGTCCGAACCCCACTTGCCCGGCTTCGCCAGGCCGACGAGGGCGTTCATGTTGGCGCCGTCGGTGTACACCTGACCGCCGTGCTTGTGGATGATCTCGCAGATCTCGACGACTTCCTCCTCGAACACGCCGTGCGTGGACGGGTAGGTCATCATGATCGCGGCGAGGCGGTCGCTGTACTTTTCGGCAGCGCGGCGGATGTCCTCGACATCGACGTTGCCGTTGCTGTCGGTCTTGGTCACCACGACGGTCATGCCGCACATCTGCGCCGAGGCCGGGTTGGTGCCGTGCGCGGAATCCGGAATCAGGCAGATGTCGCGATGCGCTTCGCCACGCGAGCGGTGGTAGGCGCGGATCGCCAGCAGGCCGGCGTATTCGCCCTGCGCGCCGGAGTTGGGCTGCAGGCTGACGGCGTCGTAGCCGGTGCATTCGACCATCATCGCTTCGAGTTCGTCGATCAGCTGCTTGTAGCCGCTGGCCTGCGACGCCGGAGCGAGCGGGTGCAGGTTGCCGAACTCCGGCCACGTCACCGGGATCATCTCGGCGGTGGCGTTGAGCTTCATGGTGCAAGAGCCCAGCGGGATCATCGTGCGGTCCATCGCCAGGTCCTTGTCGGCCAGCGAGCGCATGTAGCGCAGCAGTTCGTGTTCGCTGTGGTGCGTGTTGAACACCGGGTGCGTGAGGAACGCGCTGGTGCGCAGCAGGCCCGACGGCAACGCGTCGGAGGCCTTCGCATCCAGCGCATCGACGTCGAGCTTGGCGCCGAACAGCGCGGCGATGGCGACGATGTCCTCGCGCGTGGTCGTTTCGTCCAGCGAGATGCCGACGCTGCGATCGTCGATGCGACGCAGGTTGATGCGCGCGGCCGTGGCCTTGGCGTGGATCGCGTTCGCATCGACATCGACGATGTGCAGCGTGTCGAAGAAGTCCGGGCCGACGGTGACGCCGGCATCGCGCAGGGCGACGGCGAGGAGCGTCGCCAGGCGGTGCGTGCGACGCGCGATGCGCTGCAGGCCGTCCGGACCGTGGTAGACGGCGTACATCGACGCCATCACCGCCAGCAGCACCTGCGCGGTGCAGATGTTGGACGTGGCCTTCTCGCGGCGGATGTGCTGCTCGCGCGTCTGCAGCGTCAGGCGATACGCGGCCTTGCCTTCGGCGTCGATGGACACGCCGATCAGGCGGCCCGGCATCGAACGCTTGTAGGCGTCACGGCACGCCATGAACGCCGCGTGCGGGCCGCCGAAACCGAACGGCACGCCGAAGCGCTGCGTGTTGCCCACCACGATGTCCGCGCCCCATTCGCCGGGTGCGGCGATCAGCGTCAGCGCGAGCAGGTCGGTGGCGACCGCGACCACGCCGCCGCGTGCGTGCACGGCGTCGGCAAGCGCCTTGTAGTCGTGGATCTGGCCGAAGGTGTTGGGGTACTGCAGCAGCACGCCGAAGCTGTCGATGCTGGCCGCTTCAGCATCGTCGGCGATCACCAGCTCGATCTCGAGCGGCTCGGCGCGCGTGCGCAGCACTTCCAGCGTCTGCGGGTGCACGCCGGAGGACACGAAGAAGGTGTTGGACTTCGACTTGGCCGAACGCTTGGCCAGCGTCATCGCTTCGGCGGCGGCGGTGGCTTCATCGAGCAGCGAGGCGTTGGCGATCTCCATGCCGGTGAGCTCGGCGCACATCGTCTGGAAGTTGATCAGCGCTTCCATGCGGCCCTGCGAGATCTCCGCCTGGTACGGCGTGTAGGCCGTGTACCACGCCGGGTTCTCCAGGATGTTGCGCAGGATGACGTTGGGCGTGTGCGTGCCGTAGTAACCCTGGCCGATGAAGCTGCGGAAGACCTGGTTCTTGTCGGCGATGGCGCGGATCTTGGCGATGGCCTCGACCTCGGTGATCGGTGCCGGCAGCGCCAGTGGGGCGGCGGACTTGATCGACGCCGGGACGATCGCGTCGGTCATCGCCTCCAGCGAATCGAAGCCGACCACGCCCAACATCTGCGCGACTTCCGCGTCGTTGGGGCCGATGTGGCGTTCGAGAAAGGCGTCGTGGTGCTCAAGGGCGCGCAGGGAAGGGGTCTTCTGGCTCATTTGACGGGGGCATCCGTAGTTGGCTCGAAAGCCGGCGGTGCGCGGTCGCGCACATGGAGTGCCCCTCTGTCCTTTTGCCTGAGAGTTTCAAAGCGCTCGGCGGGGGAGGATGACCCCGCTGGCTTCTTGCCCCTTCGGCGCCGGTTCCGGCCCCATGGGGGCGGTCGGTCTCTCCAGAGTGTGAGCGGACGGCGGTAATGGGGCCTGAGCGATTCCGGGCGTTTGCGCCTTCGGCAGCGATCCGGGCCATTCAGGCCGGGACCGCTTCTCCCACCGTCTGCTTGCGTGGGAATTATACCCGGGTGGGCTGGCTGCATGCCCGGGCCAGGGCATGTATGGGCGGGCCTGGCGCTCCCTGGTGGTCACCCCGGCGCAGGCCGGGTCCCGGGAGCGCAGCCTGGCGGTTTGAGTCAGGTCATCTGCGCGCCGACGTCATCCCGGCATCGACGTCGTCCCCGGCATGAACGTCATCCCCGGCATCAACGTCATCCCGCCATCAACGTCACCAACGCCGACGGTTCGAAGTCGTCCGTGACCAACATGGGCGATGCGATGAGCAACATCGACAGCCGCGTGTACAACAACACCACGTCCATCAGCACGATCAACCAGCAGATCAGCAGCGGCACGATCGGCATGGTGCAGCAGGCCTCGGCCGGCGCGAAGCTGACGGTGGGCACCACCGCCATCGCCGGCAACACCTCGGCCATCAACAACCTCACCACGCAGATCAATAACGGTGAAGTGGGCCTGGTGAAGCAGGATGCGGCGACGCGTCAGATCACGGTCGCCAAGGACAGCGACGGTACGTCGGTGAGCGTGGCCGGCACGGCGGGCGACCGCGTGGTGACGGGCGTGGCCGCGGCCAAGGCCGACAACGATGCGGTGAACCTCGGCCAGTTGAAGTCGGCGGGCGTGATCGGGGCCAACGGCGAGTCCAAGTCGGTGATGACCTACGACGACGCTGGCAAGACCAGCATGACGATGGGCGGCGAAGGCGCGACCACGGCCGTGACGATCCATAACGTCGCCGACGGCGTGGCCGACCACGACGCGGTCAACGTGTCCCAGCTCAACACGCGTCTGCAGCAGAACACCACCGAAGTGCTGGTCCAGGCCAACAGCTACACCGACCAGAAGATCGACGACGTGTGGAATGGCATGGACAAGCTCGCGACCCAGGTGATGAAGCAGGACCGCAGCATCAGCCAGCACGGTGCGATGTCGATGGCGCAGGCGCAGATGGCGTCCGGTGCCGCGGCGGCTGCCGTGGGCAACCCGAACGGTGCGTGGTCGGTGGGCCTGGGCATGGAGCAGGGGTATGGCGCGATCTCCGCCGGCTACGCCAAGCCGGTCGGCAAGAAGAGCCAGGTCAGCTTCGGTGCGGCGTTCAGCGGCGACGAGCGCTCGGTGGGCGTGGGTTTTGCGCACAAGCTGTAACGGGTAGCGCGACACGTTTGTAGTGGTGGGAGGACGGGGCGGGAAACCGCCCCGTTCTTTTTGCTTCGCGCTGCGCGCCCCCTCTTCCGCCCCTTCGGGGCACCTGCAACAGCTCCAGCAACTCCGCGAGAAGCACCTGCGTTGCCCTCTCCCCTTGCGGCGACCGAAGAGAGTGCAGGGCTGAGAGGGACAGGCCGCCACAGGCGGCCAGGGAGAGGGGTAGGGCTCGCGGTATCCTGTGCACCCGCGCAGGATGCCGACCATGCCCACACCGCCGTTCCGCTTGCAGCAGATCGACCACGTCGTGCTGCGCGTTCGCGACGTGCCGGCCATGGTCGCCTTCTACTGCGACGTGCTCGGCTGCACCGTCGAGCGTCGACAAGAAACCATCGGCCTGACCCAGCTGCGCGCCGGCCGCTCGCTGATCGACCTGATCGATGTGCAGGGCACGATCGGCCGCCAGGGCGGTGCCGCGCCCGGGCACGAAGGCCGCAACATGGACCATCTGTGCCTGCGTGCCGAACCGTTCGACCTCCACGCGATCCTCGCCCACCTGCACGCATACGGCGCGCACGTGGCCGAGTTCGGTTCGCGCTACGGCGCAGAAGGCAAAGGGCCGTCTCAGTATCTCTACGATCCGGAAGGCAATCTCGTCGAGCTGAAAGGAGCGCCGGACGAAACCTGAGCGTCTTCCGTTCTTCCGTCATTCCCGCGAAAGCGGGAATCCAGCGACTTGCTCCGGCCGCGACCTGACGCGCGATGAAGTCACTGGATTCCCGCTTTCGCGGGAATGACGACCCTGATGATCATCCGCAGTATCCAGCCCGCTCCCACTCCATGCCCAGCCAACCCGCCACGCTCTCCATTCCCATCCGAACACTCGCGCTCCTGCTCGGCGGGCTGGCGATGTTCGGGCCGTTCTCGATCGACACGATTTTCCCCGCGTTCCCCGCCATCGGCGCGCAGTTCGGCGCGGACAAGCTGGCGATGCAGCAGACCATCAGCGTTTACCTGGTCGCCTATGCGCTCACCAGCATCGTGCACGGCCCGTTGTCGGATGCGATCGGGCGGCGGCGCGTCATCCTCGGCGGCCTGGTGATCTTCGCCATCGCCTCGGCCGGCTGCGCGCTGGCGAAGGACCTGCCGACGCTGCTGACCTTCCGCGCGCTGCAGGGACTGTCGTCCGGCGTGGGGTTGATCGTGGGCCGCGCGGTCATCCGCGACGTGCTGCACGGCGACGACGCGCAACGGCTGATGAGCCAGGTGTCGATGATCTTCGGCGTGGCGCCGGCGGTGGCGCCGGTGGTCGGCGGCTGGATTCTCGGCTGGGCGCACTGGCCGGCGATCTTCTGGTTCCTGGTCGTGTTCGCCGTGGTGCTGATCCTTGCGACCTGGCGCATGCTGCCGGAAACGCATCCGGTCGATGCGCGATTGCCGATGGTGCCGCGTCGCCTGCTGCGCGATTACGTCGCCATCCTGTTCAATCCGCGCTTCCAGCGCCTGGCCGCAGCGAGCGCGTTCAACTTCGCCGCGCTGTGGGTGTACATCGCCTCGGCGCCGGCGTTCGTGATGGACATCCTCAAGCTCAGCGAGCGCGAGTTCGGCTGGTTCTTCGTGCCGATGATCAGCGGCATGGTGCTGGGCGCGTTCGTGTCCGGGCGCAGCGCGGGCAAGGTCAGCGGCGCGCGGTTGGTGTCGATCGGCTTCGCCTGCTCGGCGGTCGCGATGCTGCTCAACCTGGGCTACAACCTGTGGACCGACGTGCCGCGCGTGCCGTGGGCGGTGTTGCCGATGATGCTCAACGCATTCGGCATCGCGCTGGTGTTTCCGATCGTGACGCTGTCGATCCTGGACATGTACCCGCGCCAGCGCGGTTCGTCTTCGTCGTTGCAGGCCTTCACCAGCCTGGTGCTGAACGCGCTGATCGCCGGCGTGCTGTCGCCGTGGATCAGCGGCCATGCGCTGTGGCTGGTGGCGGCGGCTACTGTGTTCCTGGCGGTGGGCTATGCATTCTGGCGCTGGGAAGCGCGCGTTTCGCGCCTGCGCAGCCGCAGCGAGGCGGCGCCCGGCGTGCCGGGCGAAACGCTCTAGTTCGCCAGCGCCGCGCGACGTCGCATGGCCCAGTGCAGCGGCAGTCCGGCGACGATCAGCACCGCGCCCCACGCCAATGCTTCCGCGCCGATGCCGAACATCGCATACAGGCTGTAGGCCAGCGCGAGCGCAGCGACGATGCGACTGCCCGCGCCGTGGCCGCGCACCAGCCATGCCATGCTGCTGACCACGTAAGGCAGCAGTGTCGCGGCGGTGGAGAGCAGGATCGAGAAGGTGAACACCTGCACGAGCGAGCGGCTGTAGTTCGCCGCGACCAGCGCACTGGCCAGCAGGCTGCTCACGATCACGCCGAACACGGGCGTGCCGCCGGCATCGAGCTTGGTGAAGACCTTCGGAAACACGCCGTCGCGCGCGGCGGCCAGCGGCAGTTGCGCCGACAGCAGGATCCAGCCGTTGAGCGCGCCGAAGCAGGAGATCGCCATCACCACGGCGAGCGTCACGCCCGCCGCCGGACCCCACAGCGAACGCGCGGCATCGGCCATCGGGGCCTGCGAATCCTTCAACACTTCGGCCGGCAACAGGCCGAGCACGGCGGTGCAGGCGAGGATCGTCGCCACACCGGCCAGGAGGGTGCCCAGCACCGTCGCGCGCGGCACGTTGACCTGCGCGTTTTCCGTCGAGCCTGCGGGCACGGTCGCGGCCTCCAGGCCGAGCATCGCCCAGAGCGTCAATGCCACGGCGGCATTGGCGACATGGGGCAGGCTGTCGCCGGTGGGATTGAACGGCGTGTAGTGCTTCGCATCGACGAACCACAGCGCGACCAGGCCGAACAGCAGCAGCGGCAGCAGCTTCAGTGCAGTGGTGACGAGCTGCACGCGCCCGGCTTCGCGCAGGCCGATGAGGTTCACGCCGCTGCACACCCACAGCGCGCCCAGCGCGCACGCGGCCGCGCGCAGCGGAGTCGCGGTGAGCGCGGGGAAGATCGACCCCATGCTGCCGGCGAAGGCGACGGCGATTGCGGCCGTGGCGCACCAGATCGAGATCCAGTAGCTCCACGCGATGACGAATCCCGGCAACTCGCCGAAGGCATTGCGCGCGAACACGTAGGGCCCGCCGGTCTGCGGCCAGCGCATGGACAGGCGGGCGAAGGTGATCGCCAGCAGCATCGCGCCGGCCAGCGTGATGCCCCAGCCGAGCAGGCTGGCCGCGCCGAACGGCGCCAGCGCCGCCGGCAGCAGGAAGGCGCCGGAGCCGATCATGCTGCCGACCACGAGCGCGGTGGCGGACCAGAAGCCGAGAGGGCGGGAAGTGGTCATGGAGGCGTCAGATGGGAAGGGTTCGGCGGACTCGACGCGCGGTGCGCATACACCGTTCGTCCTGAGCGTAGCGAAGCGAAGTCGAAGGACGGGCGGGCCTTGATGCCGGCAGCGCCCTTCGACTTCGGCGCTTCGCGCCTACGCTCAGGGCGAACGGACAAGAGGCGCTTCCGATGCGATCTGCGGGACGGACGCGAAGCGAGCGCGCTCACGCGCCATCCGCGCGATACACCGAACGCAGCAGCTCGTGGAAATGGTGCACCGCGTTCTCGCGCAGCGGATTCAGGCGCCCGGGCTCGTACGAACCCGACGACAGCCCGCGTTGCACGTCTTCGCAGATGGTGAGGTCTTCCAGCTGCACTTCATCGCTGAAGTCCAGGTCGGCCTGGCGGCGTTCGCGGCCCGTGTCGGATTCGTCGACGGCGTAGTAGAAGTCGAACTCCACGCGGCAGCGATCCACGCCCTTGGGAATCACGCGGTTGGTCTGCAGGCGGCCGGGCAGGATGTTGAGCATCGTGTTCGGCCACATCCAGTAGTACAGGGCGTCGCCGTCGCCGTAGAGGCCGTCGCCGCTTTCCAGCGGGCTCCACTGGTAGGAGTACCAGTGCGCCGTGTCGGTGATGTAGCTGCGGTAGTCGAGCAGCTTGTTCAGTCCCGGATGAATGTGCGGGACGTGGTAGCCCTCGAGGTAGTTGTCGACGTAGACCTTCCAGTTGCAGGCGACGTCGTAGCCGACGCGACGGTGGTGGCCGTAGCGTTCGAGATGACGCGTGGGGCCGATGCGCGCGTCGATGCCGGCCACGAAGGCGTCGAAGTCCGGCGCGCGCGCTTCGTCCACGGCGGCGAACACCATGCCCTGCCACACCCGCACCGCCAGCTGCGGCAGGTGCACGTCGCTTACGTTGAAGTCGGGCGCGCCGCCCATCTCCGGTGCCGAGCGCAACGTGCCGTCGAGCGTGTAGGTCCAGCCGTGGTAGCGGCAACGCAACGCCTTCGCGGCCAGGCCGTCGCAGGTCGCGATGGGGCCGGCGCGATGGCGGCAGACGTTGTGGAACACGCGGATCTCGTCGTCCGCGCCGCGCACCGCGATGACCGGCAACCCGGCGAAGTCGCCGACGACGTGGTCGCCCGCGTTCTGCAGCTGGCAGACGTGGGCGAGCAGTTGCCAGCCGGCGTCGAAGATGGCGCGGCGGTCCAGCGCCACCATCGCCGGGTCCGCGTAGTAGCGGGCGGGCAGGGCGGTGGCGTGGTCGAGGGGCTGCGGGGCGAGGTCGGGAAGGCGGTCGGCGCGGTTCATGCGCGCAGGGTACGACCGCCTCCGCTATTTGGGGAAGCGCCGCCGCTCAGGGGCTCGCTGGCGCCTGCGCCCGCTGCGCCGCAACACGACGCGCCACGTCGGCCAGCATCGCGTCCAGATCGGCCCGATCGTGCACCTGACCGCGCAGGACGACGGCGTGGATCCTGCGCGTCGCCGAGATGTCGCGCAGCGGGTCGGCGTCCAGCAGCACGACGTCGGCGATCTTGCCCGGCGCCAGCGTGCCGTATTCGTCATCGTGGCCGAGGAAGCGCGCGCCGTTGATCGTCGCCGCCTGCAATGCCTGCTGCGGCGTCAGGCCGTAATGCACCAGCCAGCCCAGCTCGTCGTGCAGGCCGATGCCCGGATAGTTGTATGAGTTGAGGAAGCCCGCATCGGTGCCGGCGAGGATCGTGACGCCGGCGCGTTGCAACATCGGCAGCACGCTGGCGCTGGTCTCGAAACGTTCGTGGCGACGCGCGACGGCGGCGGCATCGTCCTTCGCCGCGCGCTCCACACGCCAGGTGTAGGTCGCCTGCAGGCCCGGGCCGATGTACTTCAGGTAGTCGTCGTCGCGGTGATCGTCCTGGTCGAGGTAGGTCACCACGCGGCTGCCGTTGATCGTCGGCGTGATCGCGGTGCCGTGCCGAGCGAGGTTGCGGTAGGCGGCCATCGCACGGGCGGGATCGAAGGTGGCGTTCCACTGCGTCCATGCGTCGCGGCTGGTGGTCTCGCCCCTGGCGATCTTCTCGCCCAGCGATTTCTCCAGCGGCGATCCCGCTTTGTAGGCGTAGTCCAGGTGTTCGATCGAATCCAGGCCGGCGGCGCTGACTTCCTCCAGCGTCAGCGCGTAGGGCACGTGCGCGGAGGTCTTCAGGCCGCGACGGTCGGCGTTTTTCACCGCTTCGATGAACAGCTCCGGCGAAAGCGTGTTGTCGGTGATCTTGACGAAGTCGACCTTCCAGCCCTGGAGCTGGTCGAGCGCGGCATCGAGTTCGGCGACGTTGCCGATTTCCAGATCGCCCGGCCAGATCGACTTGTAGCCTTCGATCTTCGGCCCGGACGTGAAGATGCGCGGACCCGGGAGCTTGCCGTCGGCGACGGCGTCGCGCCATTGGAAGACGCTCGGGCTCAGGTCGCCGGCGGCGTCGCGCACGGCAGTGATGCCATGGGCGACGTACAGCGGGAGCAGGTTGCGGTTCTCTCCGATCAACGCTTCGCCGCCGCCGAAGTGCACGTGCATGTCCCACAGGCCGGGGATGGCGAACTTGCCGCTTGCATCGATCACCTGCGCGGGCTCGTACGCTTTCGCACGCTTGGCATCCACCACGGCGACGATGCGGCCGTCGCGCACGGCGATGCTGCGGTGGGGGTGCAGCTTGCCGGTGGCGATGTCGACGACGGTGGCGTCGCGCACGAGCAGATCGACGCGCTCGGCGGCGGACGCGTGGCCGGCGACCAGCAGGGCGAGCGAGAGGGCCAGGGGCTTGTTCATGGACGGCGGCGGGATTCGGGGATCGGGGAAACCATACGGTTTGCGCGTGGCATCGCCCAATTAAATAATCCCATCCACTCCAGTGGGAAATCGAATGGCGGCCCCATGTACGACCCCCTGCTTCTGCGCAGCTTCGTCGCCGTGGTTGAATCCGGCGGCTTCACCCGCGCGGCCCAGGCGCTGCACCTGACCCAGTCCACCGTGAGCCAGCAGCTGCGGCGGCTGGAGGAGGAAGTCGGGCAGCGACTGCTCGAACGTGAACCCGGCGGCGTGCGTCCCACTCAGGCCGGCGAGCGCCTGCTCGGCTATGCGCGGCGCCTGCTCCAGTTGGGCGATGAGGCGCGCGCGGCGATGAGCGGCGGCGATCGCGAGGAGGTCGTGCGCCTGGGCGTGCCGGAGGATCTGGCGGGCGCGGCGCTCACGCCGGTGCTGTCGGCTTTCGCGCGTCATCGTGGTGGACTGCGACTGGAAGTGACGAGCGGGCTCAGCGGCGCGCTGTCGGCCGGTTATGAACGGGGCGAGTTCGACGTCGTGCTGGTCAAGCAGCGTGGCGCGGGCGGTGTGCGTTCGTGGCCGGAACGGCTGGCGTGGATCGACAGTCGCGACCATCCGTGCCTCTCGCTCGATCCGCTGCCACTGGCGGTGTTTCCGGTCGGCGGGCTGTATCGCGAAGAGATGTTCCAGGCGCTGGACGCGAAACAGCGGCGGTGGCGCATCGCGTATTCCAGCGGCAGCCTGGCGAGCCTGCAGGCGGCGGTCGCCGACGGGCTCGGCATCAGCCTGTTGCCGCTGCGGGCGGTGCGCGCGGGGCATCGCGTTCTTGAACCGCGCGATGGCCTGCCCGTGATGCGTCCACTTCGCCTGGCGCTGCACCATCGCACGGAAGCGTCGGCCACCGTGCTGGCGCTGGTGGACAAGCTCGCGCGGCGCTGCGAGCAGCTCACCGCGCCGGACTGAGCCGCATCAAAGCGAAAGGCCGGCTTGCGCCGGCCTTTCGTGGTACCGCGAACGAAGCGCGATCAGCTCTTCGCCGGAGCCGCCGGCTTGTCCGTCGGCGCCGGTGCGGCGACGCTGGCATCGGCCTGCCAGCCGCAGGTCTTGCCTTCGTTCTGCTGCTTCAGCCACGTCTGCAGCGGGGCGAAGTACTCCAGCACCGCCGAGGCGTCCATCTGCTCGCCGCCGGTGAGCTCCTTCAGCGTCTTCTGCCACGGCTGGCTCGCGCCCTTGCTCAGCATCGCCTGGAACTTCGCACCGGCTTCCTTGTTGCCGTAGAAGCTGCACTCGTACAGCGGGCCCTTGTGGCCGGCCGCATCGCACAGCGCCTTGTAGAACTGGAACTGCAGCACGTGCGAGAGGAAGTAGCGCGTGTACGGCGTGTTGCCCGGCACGTGGTACTTCGCGCCGGCGTCGAAGAACTCTTCGCCGCGCGCCGATACCGGGGCGACGCCCTGGTACTTGGCCTTCAGTTCCCACCACGCCTTGTTGTAGTCGGCCGGCTTGATCGAGCCGTCGAACACGCCCCAGCGCCAGCGGTCGATCATCAGGCCGAACGGCAGGAACGACACCTTCGCCAGCGCCATGCGCATCTGCGCGTTGATCAGCGCCTCGTTGCTCACCTGCTGGTCGCCGGCCAGGCCGATCGACTGCAGGTACTGCGGCGTCATCGCCAGCACGATCGTGTCGCCGATGGCCTCGTGGAAGCCGTCGTGCGCGCCTTGCTGGAACAGCGGCGGCAGCTTGTTGTAGGCCATGTAGTAATACACGTGGCCGAGCTCGTGGTAGATCGTGGTGAAGTCTTCTTCGTTGGGCTTGATGCACATCTTGGTGCGCACGTCGCCGGCCATGTTCATGTCCCACGCGCTGGCGTGGCAGACCACGTCGCGGTCACGCGGCTTGATGAACTGCGTCTTGGACCAGTAGCTCTCCGGCAGCTTGGCCATGCCGAGCGAGGTGTAGAAGTCCTGCGCGCGTTCGGTCATCAGCTTGGCGGTGGCGAGCTTGGCGTCTTGCTCGATCTGCGCCAGGTCGTCCGGCGAGCGCTTGCCCGGGTTCTTGGTCAGCTGCGCGTCGAACGACGCCTTGTACTGCGATTCCAGCGCGCCGGTGATTTCCGGAATGCTCGCGTCCGGGTACGGCGCCAGGATGTCCCACCGGTTGCCCCAGTCCTGCTGCCACATGTTGCCCAACAGGTGCGCGGGCAGCATGTTGCCGGCGACGTGGCCGCGATCGGTGCCGTACTTCGCATCCAGGCGCGTGCGCGCGAAGCAGTGCAGCTGTTCGTACAGCGGCTTGACCTGGCTCCACAGGCGGTCGGTTTCGGCGGCGATTTCCGCCGGCGTCATGTCGTAACCCGAGCGCCACATCTCGCCGGTGTCGGCGAAGCCCATGTCGCGCGCGCCTTCGTTGACCAGTTCGACGAAGCGCACGTAGTCCTTGCGCATCGGCTGCGAAACCGTGTGCCAGCCCTGCCACGCGTCGAGCTGCGCGTCGTAGTCGCGGTTGCTGCGCAGCACGTCTTCCAGGTCGCCGAGCTGGCGGCACTGCATGTCGTCGCCTTCGCCCTTGCAGTAGGTGCCGGCGCCGTAGGTGCCTTCCATCTTGGTGGCGATCTGGGTGAGCTCGGCCAGATGCTCGGGATTCTTCGGCGGCGGCATCGCGGTGCCGAGCTTGAGCAGCTGGATCGCGCGCGCCGTTTCCGGCGACATCTGCTGGCCTTCGAAACGCTTGGCCTGATCGATCCAGCTGTTGAGCTGGGCGAGGTAGCGCTCGTTCGCCTTGGCCGACAGCAGCTGGCTGTCGTCGTTGATGTAGGTCGACGACAGCCACTGCGCGGCGGTCATCTCCGGATACATCTTTCGATACTCGTCGTTGACCCGGGCGACGAACTGGTCGGCGGTCTCGCCGGCCGGCGCGGTGGCGGGCGCTCCGGTGGTCGTGGTCGGGGTCGGTTCCTTCTTGCAACCGCCCAGGCCGATCACGGCCGCGGTAATGCTGAGCGCGAGCAGGGCGCGGATGGGTTTCGTCATGGCTCTCTCCGGTAAGAACTGCGCGCCAAGGGCGGCAGGCCCCGGAAGGCTAGAGGCGGGGCGGGACCGGCGCAAGGGAAGAAGGTTGTGGTGCGGTGCAGCGAGCACCGCCAGCGCCGATACCGAAGCTGTCATCCCCGCGAAGGCGGGGATCCATGTCTCCGGCGCATCAGGCTTTCCGGAGAGCGAGTGGTGCGTTCAGGTGGATAGTGCCGCCGTTCGGCGTCCCAGAAGACCCCGCCTTCGCGGGAATGACGGCTTCAAACGGGCAGCGTCAACCTGCGCGTACGGGAATCCGCCAGGCCGCGTTCTGCCAGCCAGGCCCAGGCCGAGTCCGCATCCTGTTCGAAGTACGCCTTCGCCGAGCCCAGCCGGAACGTGTAGCCCCAGCCGTCCATGTCGGCGAGCACGCGCTCGCGGCCGACGCCGGGAATCGCATCGCCGAGCAGCGCCTGCAGCACGCACACGGCGTCTTCTTCCTCGATGGAATCGGTGGCGTCGGTGTGGACCTGCGCGCGTCGCTCGGGCGGGAGCACGATCAGGTGGGCGGCTTCGTGCAGCAGCGAATGCACGGGCGTGTCGCCGCGTGCGTAGACGTCGCTGCCGATCAGGCCGGCTTCGCACTCGCCCCAGTAGCTGCCGGGGATCGTTTCGCCGTCCGCGACGCGGTGCAGGACGAGGGCGTAACGCGCGAGCAGCGCGGCGACGGTGTCGTGGTCGATGTCGGAAAGGGTGAGCATGGTGCGTTATGTGATCCCCTCTCCCGCTTGCGGGAGAGGGCCAGGGTGAGGGCGTGGCGCGGAGCGACGCCGGATGAGTCGCTTCCCTTCGCTTCCCTCATCCGGCCTTCGGCCACCTTCTCCCGCACGCGGGAGAAGGGGAGGTCAGGCTTGTCACGCCTGCGCCGGGTTCTCCGGCAGCGCGACCGAGATGTCGAGCACCTTGTTGTCGCCTTCGCCGATCAAGTCCACTTTCACCGCTTCGGCGTCGACGTTGATGTACTTGCGGATCACTTCCAGCAGTTCACGCTGGAGCATCGGCAAATAGTCGGGACTCGTGCCGCCGCGGCCCGCGCGTTCGTGCGCGACGATGATGCGCAGGCGATCCTTGGCGATCGAGGCGGTCTGCTTCTTGGCGAGCAGGAAATCGAACAGTCCCATTCCTCAACCTCCGAAGATCTTGCTGAAGAAACCCTTCTTCTCTGCGGTGATGAAACGCATCGGCCGGGTGTCGCCCAGCAGGCGCGCCACGGCGTCGTCATAGGCCTGGGCCGCGTTGGATTCGGTTTCCAGGATGACCGGCTCACCCTTGTTCGACGCGTTGAGCACGTCGGGGGATTCGGGGATCACGCCGATGGTCTTCAGGCCGAGGATTTCCTCGACGTCGCCGACCGACAGCATTTCGCCCGTTTCCACGCGATTGGGGCTGTAGCGGGTGAGCAGCAGGTGTTCCTTGATGCGCTCGCCGTTTTCGGCGCGGCGCGTCTTGGAGGCGAGCAGGCCGAGGATGCGGTCGGAGTCACGCACCGAGGACACTTCCGGGTTCACCACGACCAGCGCCTGGTCGGCGAAGTACATCGCCAGGTAGGCGCCCTTCTCGATGCCGGCCGGCGAGTCGCACACGATGTAGTCGAAGCCGTCGGCGACCATCGCATCGAGCACCGTCTGCACGCCTTCCTTCGTCAGCGCGTCCTTGTCGCGCGTCTGCGAGGCGGCGAGCACGTACAGGTTCTCGAAGCGCTTGTCCTTGATGAGCGCCTGCTTCAGGTTCGCTTCGCCGTTGACGACGTTGACGAAGTCGTACACCACGCGGCGCTCGCAGCCCATGATCAGGTCGAGGTTGCGCAGGCCGACGTCGAAGTCGATGACGGCGACCTTGTGGCCACGACGCGCGAGGCCGCAGGCGAGGCTGGCGCTGGTCGTGGTCTTGCCGACGCCGCCCTTGCCCGAGGTCACTACGATAATTTCGGCCACTAAAAATCCTCCGTTAATGCGGTCTCAATCCAGAGCCGCGATTTTGATTTGTTGGTCTTCGAGCCAGATCTGCACGGCCTTGCCGCGCAGTTCCTTGGGAATGTCTTCCAGCACTTTGTAATGGCCCGCAATCGCGACGAGTTCGGCATGGAACTCGCGGCAGAAGATGCGGGCCTGTTCGTTGCCCTTCGCGCCTGCAAGCGCGCGTCCACGCAACGGACCGTAAATATGCACCGAGCCGTCGGCGATGACCTCCGCGCCAGCCCCCACCGTTGTGAGAACGGTCAGGTCGCGGTTCTCGGCGTAGATCTGCTGGCCGGAACGCACGGGCACCGACTGCATCATGCCCGGCGCGGCGTTCGACGTCGCGGGGGCGGGCGCTGCGGGCGCGCTCTTGGCGGCGGCCTTGGGCGCGGGTTCGGGTTCGCGACGCGCCGGTGCCGGCGCTTCGGCCGCGGCGGCGGCCTCGTCGCGCTCGTAGGACGCGCGGAATTTCGCCAGCAGCGGCAGGCCCAGCGCCTCGGACAGACGCTCGATCTCGGTCGTTCCGTAAGCCAGCGCGACCGGCAGCACGCCGGCGTCGCGCAGGCCTTCGATGAGCGCGCGCGCGGTGGCTTCGTCGGGCGTGCGGGTGAGGCCGCCGAAGTCGATCACCACGGCGGCGCGGGCGAACAGCTTGGGCGCGCGCTGCACGCGGCCGCGCATCTCCTCGACCAGCTTGGCGACGTCGAGCGTGCGGATGCGCAGGTTCGCGATGCCGACCTGGCCGATCTTGAGCTCACCGGCCAGTTCGAAATCCATGGCGGCGCTCACAGGGCGGTACCCGTGGCGCGGCGGGCGGCGAAGGCGGTGCGCGGACGGGTGATCCACGGCGCCTGCGGCAGGGCATCGCCGTAGGTGTCGCGCACCCAGGTGTAGCTGCACAGCGGCTTCATCAGCATGGCGGCGCGCACGTCGGCCTCGTCCATCATGTGCTGGCCCACTTCGTGGAAGCCGAAGCTGCCGTGGAAGAGCAGGGCGGGGTCGTTGCTGCCTTCCAGGAAGACCTCGCAGGCCATCTGCGGGTAGCGCAGCTCCGCGTAGCTCTGGGCATCGGCATAGAACGCGCGGCCCACGCCGCCACCGCGGCGGCGGCTGGCCACGACGATGCGGTCGATATAGAAGAAATCCGGATAGCGCTCGCGGAACCAGCGGAAGTTGCTGCTGTCGTGGTCCGTGTGGCTGCCCATGCCGATCAGGAAACCGGCGATGGCCCCGTCGCGCTCGGCGACGCGGAAGTATTCGGCGGTATCGAAGAAGTGACGCAGTCTCGCCGCATCCAACGGCAGGATCGCGGGGCCGGCGGCGTTGTTGAGGGCAAGGACGGAATCCAGCTCGTGCTCTCGCACGTCGCGGACGACGATCGACATTCCAGGCTCCAGCTAAAGCATTTCAGACCAGGCGCGAAGCGGCCGGCGGGGCGATTATCGCATGGCCTCACCCCCCGGGCGACCCGTCGCTACGGATGCCTGCCATCCGGCGCAAAGGCCCGCCGATCGCTGAGACATGACTTTCGGACGGCTCCCCAGGCCCTTGATGCGTTTAGCATGCGTGGATGTTGGCCCGCCTAAACCACACTCGACTGTTGCGCTACGCGGGCCTGTTCACCTGGGGCGCTGTGGGCCTGTGGCTGCTGAACGTCTGGCTGGATCCGGCGATCCTGAGCCCGGAAACCGAAGGCCCGCCGACCCTGCAGATCCTGCGCTGGCTCGCCGTGTACCTGGCCTTCGGCGCGGTCTACTGGTGGATCACCCGCCAGCTCGGCCAGCGCCACCCGGGGATCTTCGACCACCTCCTGCTGCTGATACTGACCGCCTGCGCGATCGGCGTCGGCTACTTCTCGGGCACCGGCCTGGGCAGCATCCTGCTGATGGTGGTGGCCGGCCTGCTGCCCTGGCTGATGTCGGTGCGATGGGGGCTGATCCTTCTGATCGGCGGCAACATCGCGATCATCCCGGTGTTCGTGGAGGCGCTGGATTTCCCGCCGGTCGTCGCGGTGCTCCAGTCGATGACCTACATGGGCTTCTCCAGCCTGGTCTTCGTCACCGCCCTGGTGGCCCGCCAGCAGGCCGAAGCCCGCGAGGAGCAGCGCCGCCTCAATGCCGAGCTGCGCGCCACCCGCGCCCTGCTGGGCGAGAGCGTGCGCGTCAACGAGCGCACCCGCATCTCGCGCGAGCTGCACGACCTGCTTGGCCACCACCTCACCGCGCTGAGCCTCAACCTGGAAGTCGCCGGGCACCTGTCCGACGGCCGGGTCAAGGAGCACGTCCAGCAGGCCCACACGCTGGCGCGCCTGCTCCTGACCGATGTGCGCGAGGCCGTGAGCCAGCTGCGTGAGGGCGGGGCGATCGACCTGTCCGCCGCGCTGCTGCCGCTGGCCGAGAACGTGCCGGCGCTGGAGATCCACATGGACATCGAGGCGCCGCTCACCATGGACGATCCGGAGCGCGCCCACGTGCTGCTGCGCTGCACCCAGGAAATCATCACCAACGCCGTGCGTCACGCCGGCGCGCGCAACCTGTGGATCAACGCCGGCCGGCGTGCGGACTGCATCGTCATGAGCGCGCGCGACGACGGGCATGGCGCCGACAATCTGGTCGCAGGCAACGGCCTGCGCGGCATGCGCGAGCGTTTGCAGGCGCATGGTGGTGACCTCAAGATCGAAACCCGGCTGGGTGCGGGCTTTTGCCTGCATCTGACCCTGCCGGCCTCGGCGGCTGCGGCCGCCGCCTGCGAAGGAGCCATCGCATGATCCGTGTGTTGATAGTCGACGACCAGACGCTGGTCCGGCAGGGCGTCCGCTCCCTGCTGGCGCTGGCGGAGGGCATCGAAGTGATAGGGGAGGCCGGCGACGGCCGCCAGGCGGTGGAACTGATTCCGCAGCTCAAGCCCGACGTGGTCCTGATGGACATGCGCATGCCGGCGATGTCGGGCCTGGAGGCGCTGCAGTACATGGCGCGCAACAACACGCTGCCACCGACGATCATCCTCACCACGTTCGATGACGACCAGCTCGTGCTGGCCGGCCTGAAGGCAGGTGCCAAGGGCTACCTGCTCAAGGACGTCTCGCTGGAGCAACTGGTGAGCGCGATCCAGGCCGTGGCCGACGGCGGTTCGCTGGTGCAGCCGGCCGTGACCCAGCGCCTGCTTTCGGGCCTGGAGCACATGCGCAACGATTTCGTCAGCCTGGACCGTCCGGACCCGCTGACCGAACGCGAAACCGAGATCCTGCGCCTGATGGCCGGTGGCTTCTCCAACAAGGAGATCGCCAATTCGCTCGGCGTCGCCGAAGGCACCATCAAGAACCACGTCTCGAACATTCTCTCCAAGCTTGGCGTGCGCGATCGCACGCGCGCGGTGCTGAAGGCCTTCGAGCTGCAGCTGGTCTGAAATCGCAGGTGAACGCCCCCCTCTCCCGCCTGCGGGAGAGGGCCGGGACGAGGGTGGCCGGAGCGCCCATCTCCCGGGCCGCCACCCCGGCAAGCCGGCCATCGGCCGCAACCGCACGTTGCCAATCCTGCCGGCCCGCGCCAAGGCGCCCCGGGGCTCACTTTTGTTGCCCCGGACGGCTGCCCCGGCCGCAGCTTCCTTGATACGATTGCCGGTCTGTGTCCCGGCTAGACCGGGTCCGGTGCCCTCGGAGAAACCTGAATGACCCGTCTGATCGAGATTTTGATTTCCTTGGCAATCGTTGCCGCGCTGTTCCTCATCGTGGGTGTTGCGCTGCCGTCGAGCCGCCATCTGCAGCACTCGGTTGAAACCAACCGCAAGCTCACCATCGTTTACGACACCATCAACAGCCTGCGCCGCTTCAAGGACTGGAACCCGCTCGTCCTGCGCGATCCGAACATCCAGCTGAAGCTGTCGGGTCCGGATTCGGGCGTCGGTGCCCGTCTTGACTACGACTCCAAGGAAAAGGGTCTGCGTCAGGGCAGCTGGGAGATCACCGCTTCCGACCCGGGCAAGCGCGTCGCCTATGCGCTGACCGACATCGAGCCGGGCCGCAACAAGCGCACCGAGTTCACCCTGAAGCCGACCGGCCGCGGTGGTCGTAACGTCGAGATCACCCAGACCTACGACGTCGACTACGGCTGGAACCTGATCGGCCGTTACGCCGGCCTGTACGTCAGCAGCAACGTCGGCGAAGACATGAAGATGGGCCTGTCGCGCCTGACCAACATGCTCGCTGCCGTGCCGAACTACGACTACGCCGAGCTGAGCAAGGACGATCCGGCCAAGGCGCCGAAGATCGTGGAGCGTCCGGCCGAGAACCTGCTGGTCGTCACCGCTGCCGTGGAGCGCACCAACGACAAGGTCATGGGCCAGATCAACTCCAACATGGAGTGGATCAAGAAGGTCATGGCCGCCAACGGCCTGGAGCCGGCCGGTCCGGTCCGCATCGTGACCAACGAGTTCGGTTCGGAAATGTATTCCTTCGACGTCGCCCAGCCGGTCAAGAAGATCGGTGCCGCCGACGGCGCCCAGAAGCTGGACATCAAGCTCGAAGGCCCGGTCACCGCCGTGTTCAACGAGCCGGCCCGCGTTGCGGTCGTGCCGGGCTTCAAGGGCCACATGGCCAACCTGTCGAAGGTGCGCGATGCACTGCGTGGCTGGGCGATGACCCACGGCTACGAGACGGTCGAACGTCCGTACGAGGCCTGGACCGGCGGCATCACGGCGGGCTTCACCGAGGAAGGCACCTACGACGTGTTCTGGGCCGTCAAGTAAGACGCCCGGCAAACGCCGAAGCTTCACCGAACGCGCCGCGGATTCCGCGGCGCGTTTGTTTTTGTCCGGCCAAACCGGTTGCGCGCGATGGCGTGTTGCGCCGCCGGGCTTTCACGCGCGTGCGGCGAGGCGCTATGGTGGCGCCACTCGCGTTCCGGACGAATCGCATGGGCCTTTACCCGAGCACCCATCACCTGCCTGTATCCGCGCGCATCCTCGTCGCATGCGGTGCGCTGCTTGCGGCCGGAGCCGTCGCGCTGTCGGCCTATGCCGCGCACGCCGTGCAGGGCGTGGACCAGCAACGCCTGCACAGCGCGGCATTGTTCGCCTTCGGCCACGGCATCGCCCTGGCGGCACTGGTGCCGCGACGGCCGCGCGGTTTCCGCACGATCGCCTTGTTCCTGCTCCTGCTGGGCACGCTGGTGTTTTCCGGCAGCCTGGCCGGTGCGGTGTTCGCGGGGCTGCCGACGCGGTTCGCGCCGATCGGCGGCAGCCTGATGATCCTCGCGTGGGTGCTCTACGCGATCGATGCGCTGAGGCGCTGACATGCCCCGGCACGCGCGCGGATTCGACACCGAAGCGGCGCATGCGCATCTGCTCAAGCGCGACCGCCGGCTCGCCAAGTGGATGAAGAAGATCGGCCCGATCGAAGCCGATCCGCGCTGGCGCAAGCCGTTCGATCCGGTTGATGCGCTGGCGCGCGCGATCCTCTACCAGCAGCTCAGCGGCAAGGCGGCGGCGACGATCGTCGGCCGCGTCGAGGTCGCCATCGGTGCCACGCGCTTCCATGCCGACACGCTCGCGCGCATCGACGATGCGGGGCTGCGCGCATGCGGGGTGTCCGGCAACAAGACGCTTGCGCTGCGCGATCTCGCCGCGCGCGAGGCGGGCGGCGAGATTCCCGACCTGCGGCGCATGAGCGTCATGGACAACGACGCCATCGTGCAGGCGCTGGTGCCGGTGCGCGGCATCGGCCGCTGGACGGTGGAGATGATGTTGATGTTTCGCCTGGGCCGCCCCGACGTGCTGCCCACCGACGACCTGGGCATCCGCAAGGGCGCGCAGCGCGTGGACGGCCTGGAATCCATGCCGACGCCGAAGGCGCTGGCCGAACTGGGTGAACGCTGGGGCCCGTACCGGACCTACGCCAGCCTTTACCTGTGGCGCATCGCCGACCTGGCGGTGGCGGCGAAGGAAGCCACCAAGCGTTCGCAGGACTGAGTCCGCGCGGCCGATCCGTGTGCACCGAGACCGCGACGCCGGCGTGACGCCCCGCGTGCCTAGACTCGCGCTGCCGTAGGCCGTATCGACCCTGCCCGATCCAACCCTGCCCGAGGAGGTTCGTCATGCGATCGCTCCATCCCCTTGGCCTGACCCGCGTTTCCCTCGCCGCCGTGCTGCTGGCCCTGTTGCCCGCGCTGGCACTGGCGAGCCCGTCCAACAAGTGGCGCATCCAGGTCAGCAGCGACGCCGACAGCGACGGCGTCGTGGTCTTCCGCATTGCGCCCGCCGATTCCGCGCCCGTGGACGTCACCGTGCAGGTGCCCAAGGACGCCAACGAAAACCACATCGCGCGGATCATCCGCGACACCCTTCGCGCCAAACTCGGCGACCGTTACAAGGTCGAGGTCGACGACGGCGAGGACGTGCTGCTGAAGAAACACCTCGGCAACGCGAGCTTCGACCTGACCATCACCCAGAAGACCGTCGCCGGCACGCGCATCACGCTGGACAAGGAGTGATGCCCGGAGGTCGCGGGCAGAAAGCGGCGCCGCGTCACGCGATGCGGTAGGCCCAGTGCCACGGCTCGTAGACGATGCCGTGCGGATTGTCGCGGGGGTAGGTCATCGCGAAGCCGTAGGCGTCGGCGTTGTCGCGCAGCCAGGCAAAGGCGCGGGTGCCTTCGAAAGATTCCTCGGCCGGCGGTTCGTCCGGCGTGCCGATGTCCAGCGCGAGGCCGGAATGGTGTTCGCTGTAGCCCGGCGCGGCGTTGACCGTGAGGATCTCCTCCACGCTCAACCCGCGGGCCAGCTTGCGTTCGAAAATGCCCAGCTGGTAGTCGTGGCTGCGGTAGCCGGAGATCGCTTCCAGCACGACGTCATCGCGCAGCGCGGCGTCGTGCATCAGCGCCCAGGCGCGCGCGGCTTCCACGCGCAGCCACAGCGGGCGGCGGTAGCGATCGAAGCCGGCGAAGGCCAGCCAGTCCGGTTCGGCCACCAGCGCAAGGCCCGTGCGCTCGGCGTAGGCGTCGTCCAGGCCCAGCGCCTCCAGGCGCTCCTCGAGCCGGTCCAGCGGCAGTTCGTGCACGTGTTCCAGACCGGCACGAAGGTGGCCGGGGGCGGCTTCGACCAGGTCCAGCGCCGCGTCCAGCCCGGGTTCGCGGCGCAGGTGCGGCACCAGCGCGAGCAGTCCTTCGGGGAGGTCGGCGGCCAGGTACTGGCCGTCGCGCTTGCGCCGCAGCACGTGGCGAGCCCGCGACAGGGCCCGCGCATCGAAATTGCTGCGCGCGCGCAGCAGACCGCCGGGCCAGACCTCGATCCGGGGTGTGTTGATCAGGACGGTCTTGTTGGGGATCGGGCCGCGCATCGGGAGAGGGTAGCGGGGCGCGGCCGGCGATGCACCCGCCGCGTCAGGCCGGGCGCTTGAGCACCGCGCGCAGATGGTCGAACGGCGTCACCGGAATCACGCTGACCAGCTCCCAGCCTTCCTCGCCGAGGCGGTTGAGCTCTTCCTGCAGCCGTTCGCTGACGGCCGGGCCGAGCATGCGCGGCACGATTTCGATCACCTGGTACGTCCACTGATTCACGTCGATTCCTCGTCGGATGCGGGATGGGGATTCGCGGGCGGGCCGGGCAGGCGGCCCGCGCGTCGCAAAGCGTCGCGCAAAACGTACTCGATCTGCGCGTTGAGGCTGCGCAGTTCATCGTCCGCCCAGCGTTGTGCGGCCGTCAGTACGTCGGCGTTGATGCGCAGCGGGTAGGCCTTCTTCTCGGTCACGTCAGCGCGGTCCGGGCCGCTTGCGGCCGAGCTTGAACAGCAGCAACAGGCCCAGGCCGTTCACCGCCACGACCATCGCCACGATCACCACCAGCCGCCGCGTCTCGTCCCCACCGGCCCACAGCAGGCCGAGCGCGCCGGCCACGATCGCCACGCCCACCAGCCGCATCAGCCGCGCCAGCGGCGGCACGGGCGCGCCGCGCGGGCGGCCGCGACCCATCATCTTCGCCGCGACGAACGCCGGCAGACTGCTCAACGCCAGGATCAGCGGCAGTACGTAGTCGCCCATCGCCATCTCAGTAGAGCGTGCCGGCGTTGACGATCGGCTGCGTGGAACGCTCGCCGCACAACACCACCAGCAGGTTGCTGACCATCTGCGCCTTGCGCTCCTCGTCCAGGTGCACCACGCCGTTCTTCTGCAGTTCGGCCAGCGCCATTTCGACCATGCCCACCGCACCGGCGACGATGCGCGTGCGTGCGGCGATGATCGCATTGGCCTGCTGGCGCTGCAGCATCGCCTGGGCGATTTCCGGCGCGTAGGCCAGGTGGCTGATGCGCGCATCGACCACGCGCACGCCCGCGTCGGCCAGGCGTTCGGCCAGTTCGTCCTGCAGGTGCTGACTGATTTCCGCGGCGTGGCTGCGCAACGCGAGCTGGCCTTCCTCGTGCTGGTCGTAGGGGTAACTCGTCGCCATCGCGCGCAGTGCGGATTCGGACTGGATGTGCACGAAGCTCTCGTAATCGTCCACGTTGTAGACCGCCTCGGCGCTGTCCACGACCTGCCAGACGATGACGGCGGCGATCTCGATCGGGCTGCCGTCCAGCTCATTGACCTTGAGCTTGCCGCTCTCGAAGTTGCGCACGCGCTGGCTGACCTTCCGGGTGCCGTAGAAGGGGTTGTTCCAGCGCAGGCCGTTCTCCTTCTCGGTGCCCACGTACTTGCCGAACAGACTCAGCACGACCGACTTGTTCGGCTCGACCATGTACAGGCCGAGCAGGCAGAAGGTGGCCACGACCAGCACCAGGATCGCGATGCCAACCCGCAGGGGCGTGCCGGAGTCGACGGCCTGCATCAGCTGCCACAGGGCGATGACGTCGATTGCGATCAGGACCAGCAGGACCGGGATGCCCGGCAGGGAGCGGATCGGGTTCTCTTTCATCGCCTTCGCCTCCATTCTTCGTTGGAGGTTTGATATCAGAAAGATATCAATCGGCGCAATCGCGCCGGGCAGGCCGCCGACGGACGGCGTCAGGGCGTGATGCGGTACAACGGGGCCGGCACGAACTCGCCGGTGGCGAAGAGGGAGCGGCCGTCGGCGCTCCAGCCCAGCGCCTCGGCCTGCGGCAGCCAGGGCAGGGGTTCGAAGCGGGGCACGCGGGCGACGGCCTCGCCCCAGGTTTCGTCGCCGCGACGCGGATAGAACAAAAGCCAGCGGTAGGTCATCACCGCCAGCGTGCGGCCGTCGGGTGAGAGGTCGGCCGCCGTGACCTGGCTGTCCAGACGTGCGCGCTGCGGGCTGCGGCGCAGCATCTCCGCCGACGGCTGCGGCACGCCGGCCAGCATTCCCATGCGTTGGGCGGTCTGCAGCGCGGTACCCGCAGGACGCAACGGCAGCCCGAACAGCTCCGGTGGCTGGCGCTTTTTCGAGATCAGCAGGACTTCCTCGCGCGCGGCGTCCACTGCGACGGCCTCGCAGTCGCGCGCGCCGTCCGGCCAGCGGAATGCGATCGACCAGGCCGGGCGCAGCCGCGCGTTCTCGATCTTCTCCGGCTCCTCGATCACGTGCAGTTGCAGGCTGCGGCGCAGCCCGCCGTTGTCGCCGGTGTCGGCCAGGAGCAGGTAGGACTTGCCGTCGAGTTCGAAGGCGGCGATGTCTTCCCAATCGGTCTTGGTCACGCCTTCCACGCGGAACGTCGCCAGCCGCGTGCCGTTGGTGCTCACCGCGAACAGGCGCTCGGGGTTGCCGCCGTCGTCGTGCATCCACAGCACGTCGCGATGGCGACGCGAGGCGGCCAGGCCGCTGATCTCGTCCATCTGCGGATCCAGCAGCACGCCCGCCAGGCGCGTGCCGTGCTCGCTCGCCTTCGGCGCATCGCTTTCGCGCGCGCAGCCGGACAGCACCATCGCGAACGCGAGGAGCATCAGGGCGGGCAGGTTGCGCGGGTGGGGGCCGGGCATCGTCGGCAAGGATCGCATGCCGATGCGGCGCGTCCATAGTCCGCGCGTGCCCGTTCGCCCGCGCGACCACGCCGCCCGACGGCAACCGGTAAACTGGCGGGCCTCCCCAAGACATCCGGATCGCGCATGGTCACGCTCGGCACGCCCTTGTCCCCGCATGCATTCCGCGTGCTCCTGCTCGGTTCGGGCGAACTCGGCAAGGAAGTGGCGATCGAGTTGCAGCGCTTCGGTGCCGAAGTCATCGCCGCCGACCGCTACGCCGATGCGCCGGCGATGCAGGTGGCCCATCGCAGCCACGTGCTGGACATGCTCGACGGCGGAGCGGTGCGCGCGCTGATCGCGCTGGAACGTCCGCATCTGATCGTGCCGGAGATCGAAGCGATCCACACCCAGACGCTGGTCGAGTTGGAACGCGAGTTCGCCGCGCGCGGCAGCGACGTGCGCGTGATCCCGACCGCCCGCGCCGCGCGACTGACGATGGACCGCGAGGGCATCCGCCGGCTCGCCGCCGAAACGCTGGGCCTGCCGACGTCGCCCTACCGTTTCGTCGACACGCTGGAGGACTATCGCGCCGCGGTCGCCGACATCGGCCTGCCCTGCGTGGTGAAGCCGGTGATGTCGTCCTCCGGCAAGGGCCAGAGCCTGGTGCGTACCGAGGCGGACATCGACAAGGCGTGGGAATACGCGCAGACCGGCGGTCGCGCCGGTGCCGGCCGCGTCATCGTCGAGGGCTTCATCGACTTCGAATACGAAATCACCCTGCTGACCGTGCGTCACGCCGGCGGCACCACGTTCTGCGCGCCGATCGGCCACCTGCAGCGCGACGGCGATTACCGCGAAAGCTGGCAGCCGCAGGCGATGTCGCCGCGCGCGCTGGAACGTGCGCAGGACATCGCGCGCGCGATCACCGACGACCTCGGCGGCTGGGGCGTGTTCGGCGTGGAATTGTTCGTGAAGGGTGACGAGGTGTGGTTCAGCGAAGTGTCGCCGCGCCCGCACGACACCGGGCTGGTCACGTTGATCTCGCAGGACCTGAGCGAGTTCGCGCTGCATGCGCGCGCGATCCTGGGCCTGCCGATTCCGGCGATCCGGCAGTTCGCCCCGGCGGCGTCGTGCGCGGTGCTGGCGCAGGGCCATGGCGTGCCGGTGTTCTCCGGCGTCGATGCCGCCTTGGCGCAGGCCGACACGCAGCTGCGCCTGTTCGGCAAGCCGCGCGTGGAAGGCCATCGCCGCGTGGCGGTGACGCTGGCGCTCGCGGACGATGTCGACACCGCGCGCGAATCGGCGCGCAATGCCGCCGCTGCCCTTTCCATCGAACTGCGCTGAGGCCCCCATGCACGAAGATGCCAAGCACGAACGGTTCCAGGGCTACGCGGTGTTCCTGTATCCGCAGGCGCTGGAAATCCTCGGCGAAGCGATCCGGCCGTACCTGCACGACGGCCCGCACGGCCCGCACGTGCTGTGCAGCGCGATCGACACCGGTGGCGCGCTGATCGAGATGACCTTGCAGGGACGCACGGCCGACGACCAGTCGGTGGAAATCGAGCTGATGATTCCGTCGAACATGGTGCGCATGATCGTGTCGGCGCGCAGCGACGGTGCGTTCGGTTTCGGCCCGCGCGTGCCGCTCGCCGAAGCCGGCGCGGTGTCATCGCTCCCGCCGGCGCCGCTGGCGTCCGCGCGGACCGCGCAATTGCCGGTGGAGTTCGCCAACCCCACGTCCGACGCGGTGCCGTCGACGACGGCGAAGCTGCCGCCGGAGGGGTAAGCGGCACTGCTTGCGGACCATCGTCCGCAGCGCGGCGAACGAGCGGCGAGTCACGGCGGACCTGGCAATCCAGCACGGGCTCTCGGTGCGTGGGCACTGCGTGCGTGGGCACTCCGTCTGCGATGAACCACATGACCGTCATCCCGGCGAAGGCCGGGATTCAGGCCCTCGGCATGCGGGCACTCTCTCAGCGGTAAACCTCGTCACCGTCATTCCCGCGAAGGCGGAGGCTTCTGGGCCGCCGCATGGCGGCACTCTCCAGGGACGTTTCACGCCTTCCCTGCTGCGCTTGAACCGCGACAGCAAAAAATGGATTCCAGCTTTCGCTGGAATGACGAGAGATGTCGGGCCGCATGACGGCCTGGATCCCGGCCTTCGCCGGGATGACGGCATTGGCAATGCGCTTATGTGCTGATGCGTTCGCTGGAATGACGTGACGCAGCGGACGGCGTGACAGCCTGGGTCCCGGCCTTCGCCGGGATGACAGTGAGTCCTTGCTGTTGCGGCGACCGTCGAGCCGCCCGTCAGATCAGGCGCGAACGACCGCGAGGATTCGCCGCCGTCGCCCCACGCTTGCACTCACGCCCATGCCCACTTACCCCCGCGCCGCCTTACCCCCGAGCCGCGCGGAACTTATCCGGATCCGGCAACGTCACCGGCACGCCGTTGTCGTCGCAGTCGCCGGCCTTGCACAGCTCGCCACGCAATGCGGGCATGGACTGCAGGAGGAAGTGGAAGATCGTGTTCTGCTCGACATTGCCGCGCACCGCGTCGCTGCCCGGGCCGTGCGCCCAGATGCCGACGTCGTCACCGCCATGCGATTCGGCCGCGGTGGGCACCAGCGCTTCCTGCAGGTAGTCGGGGTCCTGCGTGTCGACGTTGCGCAGGTCGGGGCGGCCGTTCTTCGGGATCTGCACGCCGCTCACGGTGTGCAGGAAACGCTTCGGGCCTTCCGGCTGCTGTGCGCTGGCGCCGATGTAGCCGGGACCGTTGCTGTAGCTCAGCGTGGTGTAGGGCAGGCCGAGCTGGTCCAGCGCGTAGCTGCCGTTGCCGTCGTCCTCGCCGCTGCTGCCGCGCACCTTGTCCAGGATCGGATTGCCGCGCTTGGGATAGCCGACGAAGCTCAGCGTGTGCGAGTGGTCGGCCGTGACCAGGATCAGCGTGTCCTGCGCCGACGTCGCATCCACCGCCGCCTGCACCGCTTCGCTCAGCGCGATGGTGTCGGTGAGTGCGCGGTACGCGTTGCCGTAATGGTGCGCGTGGTCGATGCGGCCGCCTTCGACCAGCAGCACGAAGCCCTTGTCATTCTGCTTCAGACGCGCGATCGCCGCGCGCGTCATCTCCGCCAGCGTGGGCTCGCCCGCGCCGTCGCGCGGACGGTCCTGCGAGAACTGCATGTGGTCGGGTTCGAACAGACCCAGCAGCGGGCCGTGCGCCGGCGCGTCGGCGAGCTGCTGCGCGTTCCAGACGTAGGTGCCTTCGGGATGGCGCTGCTTCCACTGGGCGATGAGGTCGCGGCCGTCCAGTCGCTCGCCAACCTTGTCGTCGTACTCCGGGTCGCGCTCGGACACGGGCATGAAGTTCTTCCGACCGCCGCCCATCAACACGTCGGGACCGTGGCCGTAAGGGGTTTCGACCAGCTGGCGGGCGATGTCGACGCAGCCGTCGGCGCGCGCCTCGTCGCTGAGTTCGGTGTCGTTCTCCCAGTTGCGCTCGGGCGTGTGGGTGAAGGTCGCGCCCGGCGTGGCGTGCGTGACGCGCGTGGTGGTGACCACGCCGGTGGCGAAGCCGCGGCTGGCGGCCAGTTCCCACAGCGTGAGCACCGGCGCCTTCAACGCCTGCGCGCAATCCTTGCGCGGCGCCTGCTGGCCGATGCTGAGCACGCCTGCGCGCGTCTTCACGCCGGTCGCCATGGCGCTCATCGTGCCGGCCGAATCGGGCGTCTGCGAATCGGTGTTGTAGGTGCGGCTCAGCGCGGTGGACGGGAAGTTCTCCCAACTCAGCCGGTTCTCTTCGCCCGGGCCGCCCTTGCGCTGGCCGTCGAGGATGCGCGCGGCGGCGACGGTGGTCAGGCTCATGCCATCGCCGACGAACAGGATCACGTTCTTCGCGCGGCCCGACATCGCGCCACGCGCGGCCGCCTGCGCGGCGCCGTCGCGGAACCACCACTGCGGCGTTTCGCCGGCGGGGTGGCGGATCGACGGGACCTCGACCTCCAGCGCGGTCGGCTTTGCCGGATCGGGCGATGCGCCGCCGGTGCTGGCGCAGGCGCAGGCCAGCAGGGTGGTGGCGAAGGCGAGGACGGTGCAGGGCGTTCGGGACATTCGGGAGGCGTCGTCGGAAGGCAATGCGCGATTATGAGGCGCGTTATTGCAGCTCTGGGACACCGGCGTTGCATTCACGGGGTCGCCACCCCAAATGTCGTGGGCTATCGTGCAAAGTCGCCCGTTTGTGTAAAGAGGTCCTGATGAAGGTGGTGTCCGCCTGGTTGCGAATTCCGTTCTGGCAGCGCGTGCTGGCGGGCTTCGTATTGGGCGCGCTGGCGGGCTGGGCGTTCGGGCATTCGGCCGAGGTCTGGTTCGGTCCGCTCGGCACCATCTACGTCACCCTGATCAAGATGGTCGCCGTGCCGCTGGTGTTCTTCGCGGTGATGAACGCCATCGGCAGCCTGCACGGGCAGAAGTCGGTGGCCGCGCTGGGCGGGCGCACCTTCCTCTGGTTCGCGATCACCGCCGCGCTCGCGGTCGGCGTGGGGCTGGCGATCGGCTGGCTGCTGCAGCCCGGCCGCGGTCTGACCGGGCTCACCGTCGCGCCCGACTACAGCGTGCGCGAGCTGCCTTCGCCGCTCCAGGTGCTGCTTGACGTGGTGCCGGCCAATCCGTTCAAGGCGCTGAGCGAGGGCAAGATCCTGCAGGTGATCGTGTTCGCCGGGCTGGTCGGTTTCGCGCTGGTGAAACTGGGCGAACGCGTCGCCGGCCTGCGCAAGCTGGTGGGCGAGGCGAGCGACACGATGGTGCAGGTCACGCGATTCGTGCTGGAGATGACCCCGCTGGGCACGTTCGGCCTGATCGCCTCGCTGGTCGGCGCATACGGTTTCGAGAAGCTGCTGCCGCTGGGCACGTTCGTGTTCGCGCTGTACCTGGCGTGCGCGATCCACATCGTGTTCGTCTACGGCAGCCTGCTGGCGGTGCACGGGCTCAATCCGCTGAAGTTCTTCCGCGGCGCGGCGCCGGGCATGCAGGTGGCCTTCGTGGCCTCGTCGAGTTTCGCGGCGATGCCGGCGGCGATCCGCTCGGTCACGCACAACCTGGGCGTGGACAAGGACTACGCCGCCTTCGCCGTGCCGCTGGGCGCGAGCATCAAGATGGACGGCTGCGGCGCGATCTATCCCGCGCTGACCTCGATGTTCGTCGCGCAGTACTTCGGCCTGCACCTGGAGCCGAGCCAGTACATCACCATCCTCATCGCCTCGGTGCTCGGCAGTTTCGGCACCGCCGGCGTGCCGGGCACGGCGATCGTGATGGTCACGCTGGTGCTGTCGGCGGCGGGTCTGCCGCTGGAAGGCATCGGTTATCTGGTCGCCATCGATCGCGTACTCGACATGATGCGCACGATGACCAACGTGACCGGCCAGATGGTGGTGCCGGTGCTGGTGGCGAAGGAATCGGGCCTGCTCGACCGCGACGTGTACGAAGCCGCCTCGAGCAACCTCGGCATCGCCGAAGGCGAGAAGGCCGAAGTGCGCGGCGCGCGGGACGCCGGCTGATGGACGCGGCGCAGGTGGAACTGGTCGAACGGTTCCCCGGCGCGGAGGATTACTGCCGCCTGCGCGCGCAGGCGGGCATGGCGACACGGACCATCGAGGCCGCAAGGCTTGGCCTGCCGCACACGCTCTACGGCGTGAGCCTGCTCGACGAAGGCCTGGTGGTCGGCATGGGTCGCGTCATCGGCGACGGCGGTTGCTTCTTCATCGTGGTCGATATCGCCGTCGTGCCCGAGTATCAGGGGCACGGGCTGGGTCGGCGCATCATGGCCGCGCTCAACGACTGGCTGCGTGCGAACGCGCCGGTGTCTGCGGTGGTGTCGCTGGTGGCCGATGGGGATGCGAAATTCCTGTATGCGAAGTACGGCTTCGTCGAGACGCCGTATTCGATCAACATGGAATATCAGGTCGAGAACGGGAACGCAGCGACCTGAGCGATTGCCGCTCCGACACCCTCACCCCACCCCCTCTCTGCAGAGCTGAGAAGGTGCCGGCAGGCGGATGAGGGCAGGGCGCTAGATCCGCGAATACGCCCACGACTTCATGCGCCCATCGCGATACGGCATCACGCCGTGGAACGCGCGCGGGTCGTCGTCGAACACCAGCGGCAGGAAGTTGCGGTCGCCTTCCCACATCGGCAGCTCGTCCAGGCGCTCGATCGGCACCCATTCCAGCGTGCCTTCCGGGTTGCTCGCGTGCGGCGTGCCGCTGAAGCGCGTGATGACGAACACGAAGCCCAGCCAGTCCTCGCCGTGCTTGCCGAAGCCGGGCCAGCTGATCGTGCCGCGCAGCTGCATCGCTTCGCACTCGATGCCGGCTTCCTCGAGGATCTCGCGGCGCATGCCGGCCACGACGTCCTCGTCGCGTTCGATCTTGCCACCCAGGCCGTTGTACTTGCCGAGCTGGTGGTCGTCCGGTCGTGCGTTGCGATGGACCATCAGCACTTCGCGGCCGTCGGGCGAGAGCACGTAGCCGAGCGTGGCCACGATGGGCATGTACGGCATCAGCGTGCGTCCTTCGCGGCGGCGCGCTGCTCGCGCAGCGTCTTGTCGAACGCGTTTTCGGCGCGGTCCGCGTATGCGCGACAGGTGAGCGTGGTCGGCGCGGTGGACTCGCCCAGCTTCCAGCCCGAGGCGTCCGGATGCGGTGTCATCAGAAGGTCGCAGGGCAGCGTGCGGACTTCGGCAAACGCGCGGCGGTAGTCGTCGACAATGCGCGGCTGGCGGGCGTTGCCGACCAGTTGGTAGCCCGGCGCGCTGAGGCTGTCGACATAGGCGATGCGCAGCGGCTTGCCGTTCTTCGTGTCGGTCCAGGTCCAGCTCGTGCTGCCCGGCGTGTGGCCGGGCGTGAAGTGTGCGGTGAACGCGACGCCGCCCAGTTCCACGACTTCGCCGTCCATCACGATGCGGTCGGCATTCGCCGGCGGAAACAGCACGTCGTCGCCGAAGTGCAGGTCGTCGAAGCCGCCGCGTTGCAGCAGCACGGCCGATTCGGCATTGGCGACCAGGCGCGCGCCGGTCGCGCGCTGGATCGCGGCGGTGGGGCCGGCGTGGTCGATGTGCGCGTGGCTGAGCAGGATCAGCTTGAGATCCTTTGGTGCGACGCCGAGTGCGCGCATGTTCGCCAGCAGCATGTCCGCCGCCTGCGGCAGTCCGCCGTCGATGAGGACGGCGCCGGCGTCGGTTTTGATCAGCACCGCGCCCAATCCTTCGGTGCCGATGTAGGACGTGCGATCGGCCAACGCGAATGGCGCGATCGGACGGCGCCAGGAATCGCGTGATTTATAGGCTTTGGCTTCCGGCAGCAGCGGTTCTGCGGCGTACGTCAGGGAAGGGAAGGCGAGGGCAGTCAGCAGGACGAGAGGCGCAGCGAACGGGCTCATGGAAGCGGGGCGCATGGATGCGTCGAGGTGTCGCGAAGGGGGAGCGCACAGTGTAAGCCGCTCCCGCGAGGCCGCACGCGTTCTCAGGCGTCGCTTCGCATCACGGCACGCGCGGCAACGTCGAGCGCCGGTACACCAGGCGCGTGGCGAGCAGCGCGACCGGGATCGGCAGGAGCAGGCCCGCGACCGACAACCAGGTCGGATGCGGCACTTTCATGATCATCCCCACCACGCCGGAGAGCACCACCAGCGCGACCAGCAGCGCGGCGGCGGTCTGGTGGCGGGCGATCTTCGCCGCCGCGAGCGCGCCGATGAACGTGCCCAGCAGCCAGGCCACCAGCACCGTCAGCTTGGCCGCGAACGGCATGCCCGCGATGAAGGCGGCGAAGGCCGCCTCGTTGGCCGGATCGGTGGGATCCAGCCCCGCCGGCGGCGGCCAGAAACGGTGACCGAGCATTTCGACTGCCGCGATGACCGCGATCGCCAGCACCACGCCGACCAGCATCCCCAGGATCGTGCGTCCCATCGCGGCGTCTCCCGTCCGTCGCTTCGTTGGCGGCGAGGATCGCGCGCAAGCGGGCCGGGAGCAAGCGCGCCCGCCGCAACGTGCCCGCCGCAAGCACGGGTCGCCGCGCATAATCGAACGCCCCCATGCGATGGAGCCCGCGATGTCCGACCACCCGCCCCGCCTGCTCGCCTTCGCCGGCAGCCTGCGCCAGGGCTCGTACAACCGGCGCCTGGTGCACGTGCTGGCCGAAGGCGCGCGCCGGGCCGGCGCGCAGGTCACGCTGATCGAACTGCGCGACTACCCGCTGCCGATCTACGACGGCGACATCGAGGCCAGCGGCGTCCCCGATGCCGTGCGCGCGCTGCAATCGCTGATGGGGCGTCACGACGGCCTGCTGATCAGCACGCCGGAGTACAACGGCTCGATGCCCGCGCTGGTGAAGAACACGCTGGACTGGATCTCGCGGCCGACCGAATCGGGTCGCACGGGCGTGTCGTTGTTCCAGGACAAGGTGGCGGGAATCGTCTCCGCCTCGCCCGGTCCGCTGGGCGGATTGCGTTCATTGCTGGTGCTGCGCGATGCGCTGGCCAAGCTCGGCCTGCTGGTGGTGCCGCAGCAGGTGGCGGTGGGGCAGGCGGCGGACAAGCTGCCCGATTACGGCGTCCTCACCGACGACCGGCTGCGTGCCGGCGTGCACAACGTCGGTGCGGCAGTGGTGCGCCATGCAGGCGCGAACGTGAACAACCCGACGGGAGCAGTGGCATGAGCGGACGTCAGCGTGAACTCAACCTGCGGTTCCTCGCCGAGCCGACCGACGTTAACTACGGCGGCAAGGTCCACGGCGGCATGGTGATGAAATGGATCGACCAGGCCGGCTACGCCGCAGCGGTCGGCTGGAGCGGCCGCTACAGCGTGACGGTCGCGGTGGGCGGCATCCGCTTCGTCGCCCCGATCCGCATCTCCGATCTGGTGACCGTGCACACCAAGCTGGTCCACACCGGCACATCGAGCATGCACTTCGCCATCGACGTGAAGGCGCGCGACCCGATGGAAGGGCCGGAGCAGGAGCGCCTGTGCACCCACTGCATCATCGTCTTCGTCGCGCTGGACGCGGTGGAGGGCAAGCCCACGCCCGTGCCGGCCTGGACGCCGGTCAACGACGACGACAAGCGCCTGGCCGAGTACGCGCTCAAGGTGATGGAGCTGAGCAAGGGCATCGAGCAGACCGTCGAACGGCTGGCCGCGGTGAACGACGCCGCCTGATACGGCCCAAGAAAAAGGCCGCCCCAGGGGCGGCCTTCGTGAATTCGGTAGCGGGAAGCGTCAGATGCCTTCGATCCGGCGCGCTTCCATGAACTTCTGGCTCCAGTAGCCGGTTTCCAGGCTGGAGACCTGGACGTCCTTGCCACGGCTGGGGGCATGGACGAAGCGGCCTTCGCCGACGTAGATGCCGACGTGGTCCACCCGGCCGCGGCGGCCGAAGAACACCAGGTCGCCCTCGTTGAGCTTGGCGCGATCGGCGATCAGCTCGCCGCTCTTGGCCATCTCGCGCGAAACGCGCGGCAGTTCGATGCCCAGGGCGTTGCGGAACACGTAGCCGACCAGGCCGCTGCAGTCGAAACCCTTGTCGGGGTCGCTGCCGCCCCAGCGGTAGGGCGTGCCCAGCAGCGCCATGGCGCGCGTCAGGACGGTCTTGATCTTGCTCTGCTTCTCGGCCGGCAGCTGCGCCACCGGATCGTTCGCCGAGGCGGTGGGCGCCAGCAGGCGGTTCAGGTCCGTCGCCAGGAGCAGGGCGCGATCGGACAGGTTCATCGATTCCGGCAGCGCGGTATGAGCGACGGGTGCCGGGCCGTCGGCGGAATCGCCGGCCAGGGACGAGGACGGCATCTGTTGCGCGATAGCCGGAGCGGCCAGCAGGGCCAGTGCCGCAGCGAGCGCGAACCGGGCGGAATGCCGGTTGCGGCTGGTCGGGGCGAGGTTGGCGCCTGGGGTCGAATGGGGCATCACGCAGTCATCACACATCGAGTCGCCGGGGATGATGCCTGTCTAAGCGACGAATGTCGTTCGTATTTCGTAAATTTTTCGTTACGTGAATTCGCGCCAGGTCACAAATCGTGCCAGCGGCTTCACTGGCCGATCACCGGGAAGCCTCAGCGCAGGACCCGTTTGGCGCCCGTGTAGTGGTCGCGCCAGTAGCTGCCGTCCAGGTGGTCCAGGCGGACCGTACCGCCGGTGCTGGGGGCGTGGACGAAGCGACCTTCGCCGACGTAGATGCCCACATGGCTGACGTTGCCGCTCTGGCCGAAGAAGACCAGGTCACCCGCGGCGAGGCGGTCGGGCACGATTTTGGGGCCCTGGAAGGCCGCCAGGTCGCGCGAGGTCCGCGGCAGGCTCAGCGCCAGCGTGTCGCGGTAGACGTAGTTGACCAGCCCGCTGCAGTCGAAGCCGCTCTCGGGCGTGTTGCCGCCGTACCGGTAGGGCGTGCCGACCAGGCTGATCGCCCGCATCAGGACCGCATTGGCCGCGGCCGGATTTTCCGGCGCCACGACCGGCCAGGCGCGCTGCGCCGGCGGTGGGGCGCGGCGCACGGTCTCGCGCCCGCCGCCGCATCCGGCCAGAGCGGCCACGACCAGGGCCAATAGAAAGAAGGAGACGCCGCGTGCTGGCGCGGGAAAGAGCTTGCCGGGATAATGCCGAGCTTTCGTCACGGCCGGTACTTTGGCCGTTCATGTCGTCGACGGCAAGCCTGCCGCCGCACCCGTGCCGCCGCCGTCGCGGCCAACAGCCGAGTTCCATTCCATGAAGATCGAGAAAGACCGCGTCGTCCTCTTCCACTACACCGTTTCCGAAGTCGGCCAGGAGCCGCTGGAAACCTCCGAGGGCCGCGAGCCGCTGGCGATCCTGATCGGCCACGGCAACATCATTCCGGGCCTGGAGAAGGCGATGGAAGGTCGCGAGGCCGGTGAGAAGTTCGAAGTCGACGTGGTCGCCGCCGAAGCCTACGGCGAGCGCCGCGAGGGCCTGACCCAGCGCGTGCCGAAGAAGCACTTCAAGGGCGCCCGCCTGGAGCCGGGCATGCAGGCCGTGCTGCCGACCAATTTCGGTCCGCGCGCCGTCACCATCCAGAAGGTCGGCATGAGCGTGGTCGACGTCGACCTCAACCACCCGATGGCCGGCAAGGACCTGCACTTCGCCATCGAGATCACCGACGTGCGCGAAGCCTCGGCGGAAGAGATCGAGCACGGCCACGTGCACGGCGAAGGCGGCCACCAGCACTGAGCCTTCGCTCACCGCGACACCCGACGGCCCGCGCAAGCGGGCCGTCTGCGTTTGCGGCGGCATGATCCGTGGCGGCGCTCTGCGACGCGGTGGATTCCGACACGACGCCGCGTGCAGTTCCCAATGCCCAGCGGAGATTCGACGCAGGATCCAGCGAAAGCCGCATGCTCTAATCGCAAAGCGACGGGGGACGGCATGCGGGTGAGAGCGGGATGGGAATGACGCATTCGCGGGATGCAGCGGTCGCGCCGACGCCGGCGCCGGATCGGTTGCGGTCGCTGGACGTGCTGCGCGGGCTGGCGCTGCTCGGCATCGGCCTGATGAACGTGGAGTACTTCAGCCGCCCGCTGCCCGACATGGGCGCGGGCATCGATCCCGCGCAGGCGCCGCTCGACCACGCGCTGTCGTGGCTGGTCTATGTGTTCGTGCAGGGCAAGTTCTGGGTGCTGTTCGCGCTGCTGTTCGGCATGGGCTTCGCGCTGATGGACGAACGTGCGCGCACGGCCGGTCGCAATTTCCGCCCGCTGTACCTGCGCAGGTCGATCGGACTGATGGTGATCGGACTGGTGCACGCGCTGCTGATCTGGGCCGGCGACATCCTGGTGAGCTACGCCATCGGCGCGTTCGCCCTGCTCTGGTTCCGCGACGCCGAACCCGAACGCCAGGGGCGCTGGGGGGCGGCGTTGTACGGACTGCCGGCGCTGTCGCTGCTGCTGATGGGCGGACTGATGCA
The DNA here is from genome assembly GCF_016735495.2 of Lysobacter sp. MMG2. Lineage (GTDB taxonomy): Bacteria > Pseudomonadota > Gammaproteobacteria > Xanthomonadales > Xanthomonadaceae > Lysobacter_J. The sequence continues at coordinate 739,131 of NZ_JAERQY020000001.1, read as the reverse complement.
TGGGCTGGGGCCGGCTGCGTCGCCGGGCGACGAGCCGGGCCAGGCCGCGCGTCTGGCCAACGAACAGGCATGGCGCGCCGCCGAGATCGCCGCGTACTCGGCCGGCTCGTGGTGGGACGCGACCCAGATGCGCGCGCGGTACTTGCTTCACAACCTGGACGAGACGCTGGTGTTCCAGGCCTTCGCGGTCGGCATGTTCCTGCTTGGCGCATGGCTGCTGCGCAGCGGCGCGATCGCCAGCCCCGCTGCGCATGCGCGGCTGCATCGCGGCCTGCGCTGGGTCGCGTTCCCCGCGGGCGTGGCGATGGCGCTGGTGAGCGCGTCGATCACCGTGACGTTCGACTGGGAAGGCGATGGCGCCCGCTCGATGATCGCGGCGTCGCTGATGCTGCTCGCCTCGCCGCTGATGAGCCTGGGCTACCTGGCATGGACGATCCGCGCGCTGGCCACCGCCACCGGCGCTCGCCTCCTCGGCGTGGTGGCACCGGCCGGCCGCATGGCGCTGACGAACTATCTGTTGCAGTCCGTGATCGGCACGCTGGTGTTCTACGGCTACGGTCTGGGCCTGTGGGAACAGGTGCCGCGCCGCTGGCAGTTGCTCGGGGTGGTGGTCGTGTTCGCATTGCAGGTACTGGCCAGTCGCTGGTGGCTGGCGCGCTTCCGCTTCGGGCCCGTGGAATGGCTGTGGCGGGCTTGCACCTATGGGCGATTTCCACCGATGCGGCCCGCGGCCGCCCTCAGCCTCTAAACTCGCCTCATGGAACAGCGCGAAGATGTAGTGATCGTCGGCGCAGGCGTGATCGGTCTGGCCAGCGCCCTGGCTCTGCTGGAGAGCGGACGCAGTGTCCGCGTGATCGACGCCGGCCGCGTCGGCGGCGGAAGTTCGCACGGCAACTGCGGCACCATCACGCCCAGCCACGCGCCACCGCTGGCCGCGCCGGGCGTGGTGCTGCGCGCGCTGCGCTGGATGCTCACGCCTGACGCACCGCTTTACGTCGCCCCCCGGTTCGATCCGCGGCTGTGGTCGTGGTTGCTGCGCTTCGCGGGACGGTGCAACGATCGCGACTGGCGCAGCAGCGCACGCGCGAAGTCGGCCATCCTCAACGATTCGCGCGAGCGCCTGGCCGACTGGGTTCGCGACTACCGCCTCGCCTGCGAGTTCGCCCCCTCGGGCGAGGATTACGTCTTCCGCGATGAGCACGAATTCCAGCACGCCCAGGAAGAGATCGATTTCCTGCGCGAACTGGGCGTGCGCGTGGACGTGGTCGATGGCGGCACCTACGAGCGCATGGAACCCGCGCTCAAGCCCGGTGTCGCAGGCGCGATCCGCTTCGACGGCGACGCCGTCCTGCGTCCGGATCGCTACGTCGGCGAACTCGCACGCGTGGTGCGCGAACGCGGCGGTACCGTCGTGGAGCATTGCGCCTTCACCGGCGTGCGCGAGGAAGGCGAGGGCGTGCGCGTATCGACCGCGCAGGGCGACGTGATGGCGCGCGAGATGGTCATGGCGCTGGGCGCATGGTCGCCCAAGCTGGCCGATGCGATCGGCGCGCCGGCACTGAAGGGCGCGATCCAGCCGGGCAAGGGTTACTCGATCACGTACTCCAGCCCCTCACGCGTGCCGCGCCGGCCGCTGGTGCTGCGCGAACGCCAGGTCTGCGTGACCGCCTGGGACAGCGGGTTCCGCCTGGGCAGCACCATGGAATTCAGCGGTTATGACGATTCGCTCAATCCGCGACGGCTCGCCGCGCTCGAACGCGGCGCCGCCGAATACCTGCACGAACCCTATGGGGCGCAGAAGCACGAACAATGGTTCGGCTGGAGGCCGATGAGCTGCGACGACGTCCCCATCATCGGCCGCGTGCCGGGCAACCCGCGCGTGATCGCTGCCACCGGGCACGGCATGATGGGCGTGAGCATGAGCGCGGCGACGGGCCAGCTGGTCGCCGACCTCATCGCCGGACGCACGCCGGCGATCGATCCTTCGCCCTACGCACTCGAGCGCCTGGAATGAACGCGCACGCCAGCGGCTTCGACCTGATCGTCATCGGCGGTGGTTCCGGTGGCCTGGCCGGCGCGTTTCGCGCGGCCGAGCACGGCGCGCGTGTCGCGCTGCTGGAGCCGCACCTGCTCGGCGGCACCTGCGTCAATGTCGGCTGCGTGCCGAAGAAGGCGATGTGGCTGGCGGCCGAAGTCGCCGGTCGCCTGCGCCTGGCGCACACGCTCGGCTTCGACGTCGGGCCGGCGGATGCCTGCACGCTGGACTGGCCGGAGTTCATCGTCCACCGCGAGCGTTACATCGCCGGCATCCATGCCAGTTACCGACGCCGTCTCGATGCGGCCGGGATCATGGTGGTCCCCAGTTTCGGGCGCTTCGTCGACGCGCGCACGGTGGAATGCGAGAACGGCACGCTGCTGCGCGGCCAGCGCATCCTCATCGCCACCGGCGGAAGGCCGCAGCGACCGGAGATCCCCGGCGCCGACCTGGCCGCGGTGTCCGACGATTTCTTCCAGTGGCGCGCCGCGCCGGAGCGCGTGGCGGTGGTCGGCGCGGGCTACATCGCGGTGGAGCTCGCCGGTCTGCTGCAGGGGCTGGGCAGTCGCGTCGAACTGTTCGGGCGCGGACAACGGTTGCTGGCCGGCTTCGATCAGGAACTGGCCGAGCAGCTCGCCGAGGATTACCGGCAATCCGGCCTGCGCCTGCATTTCGGCCATTCGGTCTCCGCGCTGGAGAAGGACGGTGCGCGCACGCGCGTGCGCTGCGAAGACGGCTCGCTCAGCGAGGCGTTCGACGCCGTGCTGTTCGCCATCGGCCGCCGCCCCAACAGCGAGCGGCTGCAGCTGGAACGCGCCGGCGTGGTCACCGAGGCGGGCGGCCAGGTCGCGGTGGACGAGCGCCACGCGACCAATGTCGACGGCATCTACGCCGTCGGCGACATCACCTCGAATGCGCAGCTGACGCCGGTCGCCATCGCCGCCGCGCGCCGGTTGATGGATCGCCTGTACGGCGGTGCCACCGCGCTGCTCGACGCACGAAACATCCCGACCGTGGTGTTCTCGCATCCGCCGCTGGCGCAGGTGGGCTTGACCGAAATGGAGGCGCGCGCGCTGCACGGCGACGCGGTGCAGGTCTTCCGCGCCGGCTTCCGGCCGATGCTCGCCGCGCTGGCCGACATCCCGCAGCGCAGCCTGTTCAAACTGGTGTGCGTGGACGCCGAACGCCGGGTGGTTGGCATCCACCTGCTGGGCGAGGCGGCGGACGAAATACTGCAGGGCTTTGCCGTCGCGCTGCGGCGCGGCATCACCCTGGACGATCTGCGCGACACCGTCGCGATCCACCCGACCAGCGCCGAGGAAGTGGTGCTGATGCGTTGAGCATGCCGCGCAACGCCAGCAATCGAGCACGACACGATGAACGTTCCACACGACTCCGACATCTTCACCCTGCATCGCGGCACCGCGCCGCTGCTGGTGAGCCTGCCGCACGACGGCAGCCACATTCCCGACGAACTGGCAGCGCGCATGGTGCCCTCGGCGCGTCGCGCGCCGGACACGGACTGGCACGTATCGGTGCTGTACGATTTCGCGCGCGAGCTGGGCGCGTCGGTCATCGTGCCGCGCCATTCGCGCTACGTGGTCGATCTGAACCGCCCGCCGGACGACACCTCGCTGTACCCCGGCCAGAACACGACCGGCCTGTGCCCGGCGGTGCAGTTCACGGGCGAAGCGGTTTATCTCGACGGCCAGGCGCCGGACGAAGCCGAGGTCGCACAGCGCGTGGAGCGCTACTGGCGCCCGTACCACGATGCGCTGGCCGGCGAGATCGAACGCATCCGCGCGCAGCACGGCCGTGTCGTGTTGTGGGAAGGCCATTCGATCCGCGGCAGCGACCTGCCGTTCCTGTTCGAAGGACGGCTGCCGGACCTCAACCTGGGCACGTCGAGCGGCGCGAGTTGCTCGCCGGCGCTGCAGCAGCGGCTCGAAGCCGTGCTGTCGGGTCAGATCGACTACGACCACGTCGTCAACGGCCGTTTCAAGGGCGGCTACATCACGCGCCACTACGGCCAGCCCGCGCGTGGCGTGGAGGCCGTGCAGTTGGAGATCAGCCAGCGCAACTACATGGACGAGGACACGTTCGCCTACGAGTCCGGCAAGGCGACGGTGCTGCAGGCCCTATTGCGTCGCTTGCTGGCGGCGACGCTGGCCTGAACAACGGGCGCTGTCCCGTAAGGGCAGCGCCCCACGCATATCAGCGCAGGCGGAATGCCACGATCTTTTCCGGCGTTCGCAGGTTTGGCTTGTCTGCCAGCAGGTACATCATGCGGTTGGCAGAGATGACGACATAGCCACTGGCCGGATACTGCCACACGACCTGGCGCGTGCTGAGGTCGATGGCCCATGTCCAGGCTGAGTAGGCGCCAGAGGTGCTCGCGAACAGCAGGTTGTCGGTCGCGACGAGGTTGCCGGCGACATTGGTCTGGCTCGGGGCGGGCGGTATCCAATTCCACATCACGTTGCCCGTACTCTCGTCGATGGCATGCACCAGGGGCATCGAGATCGCTTCGCGGTAGGCGTACACCATGTCTTTGCCGACGGCGAGTGGGGTCGTGTACGAGTCCACCGTCGACCACGCCCATTGCCGGCTTGCAATGTCGAAGCTGGTGAGTTTGGCGGTGTGGGTCGCGCCGTGCCAGGAGCGGACGATCACATTGCCCTGCGAGCCCAGCATCGGAGCGGTGGGGCCGGGAACGAACGCCCCATCCGAGGCGGGGTCCGTGATCAGGGCATACCGGGAGCCGAAGCCACGGTCGAGGATCTCCAACTCGGAGCCCGTGTGGTAGTAGACATGGGCGCCGTCCACGGCCAGCGTGGTGGTCTGCATCCCGATACGCGGGCGCGACCAGTCGAGCGCGCCGGTGTGGAGGTCGATGCTGCGTATTTCGTTGCCCGTGTCACCGCCCATGAAGAACGCCTTGCGGTCGTAAAACGATGGCACCAGCGTGGACGCGTTCGCCGTGGACTGTCCGTGCGTGAAGCGCTTCTTTCCGAGCGCCGCATCAAGCACGGTGAGCATGGCGCTGCTGTCGAGTGCGGGTTGCACGACGCGGCCGCGAGCCGCGCCGGGCGCAAGTGCATGTCCCTCCACCGGAAAGGACCACTTCACCTTCCCGGTCGCCTCGTCCAGCGCAAACAGGGTGTGGCCGTACTGGCTGCGGTCGTTGGTCAAGTTGAAGCCGGTGACGAATACCGTGCCGACGATGGTGGCCGGTCGGGTGAGCATGGCCTGGCGTGCCGCGGCGTCCTTCGGGAACGTCCATTCCCAGGCCTCCTCGATGCGCGTCGGGTCGATCGTGATCGGAACATAGCTGCGGTGCGTGCCGTCGCGCCCCATCGTCTCCCATTCGCCGATGTCGGAGAACAGCACGCGGTAGTCCAGCTTGCCCGCCACGCCCGTGTACGGCGTGGCGCAGTTCGCGTCGCCGCAGGCGGTGAACGAGAGTGTGCCGGATCGCTCCACGACCGAGTGGGACGCCGGGACTTCCAGCAGGATCTGGAACGTGCCGCCAGGTGCGGCCTGCGGTGCCGGCATCTTGTATGTGGTGGCGCCGGCGTCGTCGGTGACTTTCACGTAGACGGCGCCGTTGCCCAGGTTGCGCCCGGTCCAGGTGCCTTCCACCGTCACCGTGTTGATGTACCCGAGGGGCAAGGTTTCCAGGATCGGTGGCGTCGTCAGCGCGATATCGACGCTGGCTAGCGTTCCCGTGGGCGGCGTGCCGCCCGGGCTGGGCTGGCCGTTGTTGGCGCCGCCGTCATTTCCGCCGCCGCCACCACCGCCGCCGCAACCGACCAGCGACACGATGACGCACGTCGCACCCAATGCATGCCTCAACTTCACCCGTTCCCCCTTGTGTCCATAAGTGATGCACAGCCGGCTTCATGCTCGGACGGTTCGACGAGGGGCCCCCGGCCCCGATACCGCGTTACCGCTCGTCCAACTTCATCGATGCAGCCTGCATTGCGGCCGCAGGCGATGCGGCCTTTACCGATTCGCGCAGACCGCACGATGCACCACGGGCGGCACGGATCATGCGCGCGGCGCCCGGGGCGGGTAGGGCGTTCATTGCACCCGGAATGCACGCAGCAGTTCGGGCGGACGGCCATTGCCCGGACCCGTCAGCACGAAGATCGTGCGGCCGCCGGACATGATCACGTAGCCACCGCCCGGATAGCGCCAGGCCGGCAGGCGGGTGGCGCGATCGATCGCCCAGACGTAGCTGTCGCCGCCATTGCCCTCGGTGCTGATGAACACCAGGTTCCGCGTCAGCATGATGTTGCCCGTCGTACGCACCTGGGCGTCGATGGCCTGCGGGCTCCACGACCAGCTCACCGTGCCGGTGGCTTCGTCGATCGCATCGAGCGTAGGCACCGGCGCACCTTCGCGGTACGCGTAGACCATGCCGTCGGACACCGCGAAGCTGCGGTACGAGGCGGAGGTCGACCACTCCCAGCGCCGGCCGTCGAGGTTGAAGCTCGACAGCGGATGCGCACCGGTCGCGCTGTTGTACGAAACGGCGATCGCATTGCCGCGCGAACCCAGGGCGACGATGGAACGCGCAAACGCGCTGCTGGCGCCGTCGGAACTGGGATCGTTGATCGTGCCGCGCGGCGCGCCGGTCAGGATGTCCACGATTTCGATCTTGTTTCCGCTCTGGTAGATCACCTCGCCCGTGCGCACCGTCGGCGTGCCCGCCTGCAGGTTGGTGGTGCGCGGGCGCGACCAGCGCAGTGTGCCGCTGACGTTATCGATCGAGTGGAGTTCCGATCCGTTCGGGCCGGCGTTGTAAAAGCTGAGGTTGGCGTAGCTGGTAGGCGCCAGCGTCTGCGTGCCCGTGCCTGCGCCCGATCCGATGGAGTACTTCACGGCGCCGGTGTGCGGGTCGAAGGACGTCAGCAGGGTGGGGCTGTTGAGCGTCTGCAGGAAGACCTGCCCGACCCCGGTGGCGGGTGCCTGCGCATACGTCCCCGACGGAATCGCATAGGACCAGCGCGTCTTGCCGCTGTGCTCATGGATCGAGTACAGCGCGGCCTCCTGCGGGCCGCTGGGACGGTTATAGCCGGCGAGCACGGCCACGCCGTCGCCGTCGGTGGCCGGACGCGTGATGAAGGTGTCGAGCACGGCGCCCGTGGGGGGCGGCGGACGCCAATCCCAGATCAGGTTCAGGCGGGTGGTGTCGATGGTCGTGGGCACGAAGCCGGCATGCGTGGCATCGCGCTGGATCGTCTCCCATTCGCCCAGCGTCCAGATGTCGAGGCTGTAGGCCACGCTGACCGGCGGGCCGTACATGCTGGTGCACTGGGCGTCGCGGCAGGCGGTGAACTCGATCTGGCCGGAGTAGTCGCTGGGCATCAGCTCGCCCTTCGGCCCGAGCGCGAACTTGAACGGTTGGTTCGGCGTCACCGGTTGCGTCGCCGGCATGGCGAGGGTGTTGTTCGTGTCGCGCAGACGCAGGTAGATGCTCTCGCCCGGGGCGAGGTTGGTGGCCGCCACCGTGCCCTCGGCCATCGTGGTGAACGAGACGCCGGTGTAGTCGTTGTGCACGATCGGCCCCTTGGGCGTGATCGTCACCGTCGCCGTGGAAGGGGTCGGCGTCGGTGCGGGCGGCGGGACGCTCTGATTGCCGCCGCCCCCGCCACCACCGCCACCACAGGCGGCCACCGAGAAGGCGACGGCCAGCGTCGCCAGGATTCGTCCATTTCTCTTATGCACAAGCTCCCCCTTGTGTTCCATGAGATTGTCCGCCCGGCCTCATGCGCAGGCGGTTATCGCGATGGGGCTCCCCGCCCCGGCGCTATCGAATCACACTTCCAGCGTCGCCAGGTCGCCCTTGGTCTCCAGCCACTGCTTGCGGTCGCCGGCGCGCTTCTTCGCCAGCAACATGTCCATCAGCGAATGCGTCTGCGTGTCGTCGTCCACGGTGAGCTGCACGAGGCGGCGCGTGTCCGGATGGATGGTCGATTCGCGCAACTGCGAGGGGTTCATCTCGCCCAGACCCTTGAAGCGGGTGGTGTTGATCTGGCCGCTGTAACCCTTCTTGCGGTCGCCCTTCTCGCGCTCGATCTTCTCCAGCAGGATGCGCTTCTCTTCTTCGTCCAGCGCGTAGAACACGTGCTTGCCGATGTCCACGCGGAACAGCGGCGGCATCGCGACGAACACGTGCCCGGCCGCGACCAGCGACGGGAAATGCTTGAGGAACAGCGCGCTCAGCAGCGTGGCGATGTGCAGGCCGTCGGAGTCGGCGTCGGCCAGGATGATCACCTTGCCGTAGCGCAGGCCCGACAGATCGTCCTTGCCCGGATCGCAGCCGATGGCGACGGCCAGGTCATGCACTTCCTGCGAAGCGAGCACGCTGCCGGAGGCGACTTCCCAGGTGTTGAGGATCTTGCCGCGCAGCGGGAGGATCGCCTGGAAATCCTTGTCGCGCGCCTGGCGCGCGCTGCCGCCGGCCGAGTCACCTTCCACCAGAAACAGTTCGGTGCGCGACAGGTCCTGGCTGGCGCAGTCGGCCAGCTTGCCCGGCAGGGCCGGGCCCTGCGTGACCTTCTTGCGGACGACCTGCTTCTCGGTCTTCAAACGCGCGGCGGCGCGTTCGATGGCGAGCTGCGCGATCTTCTCGCCCATCTCGACGTGCTGGTTCAGCCACAGCGAGAACGCATCGTGCGCCGCGCCTTCGACGAAGCCCGCGGCCTGGCGCGAGGACAGGCGTTCCTTGGTCTGCCCGCTGAACTGCGGGTCGGTCATCTTGATGCTGAGCACGAAGGCGACGCGGTCCCACACGTCTTCCGGTGCCAGCTTCACGCCGCGCGGCAGCAGGTTGCGGAAGTCGCAGAACTCGCGCAGCGCATCGGTGAAGCCGGTGCGCAGGCCGTTGACGTGCGTGCCGTGCTGCGCGGTCGGAATCAGGTTGACGTAGCTTTCCTGCACCAGCTCGCCTTCGACGACCCAGGCCACGGCCCAGTCGGCGGTCTCGGTGTCCTTGGTCAACTTGCCGACGAACAGCTCCGGCGGCAGCAGCTCGCGTTCGGCCAATTCGCCGCGCAGGTAATCGCGCAGGCCGTCCTCGTAATACCACTCGTTGCGCTCTTCGCTGGCTTCATCGAACAGCTTGACGGTGAGGCCCGGGCACAGCACGGCCTTGGCGCGCAGCAGGTGACGCAGGGCGCGCAGGTTGAACTTGGGCGTGTCGAAATACTTCGCGTCCGGCCAGAAATGCACGCGCGTGCCGGTGTTCTTCTTGCCGACGGTGCCGACGACCTCCAGCGGCGTGGCGCGGTCGCCGTCCTTGAAAGTCATGCGGTATTCGTTGCCGTCGCGCTTGATCTTCACCTCGACGTGCCTGGACAGCGCGTTCACCACGCTGACCCCGACGCCGTGCAGGCCGCCGGAGAAGGTGTAGTTCTTGTTGCTGAACTTGCCGCCCGCGTGCAGGCGCGTGAGGATCAGTTCGACGCCGGGGATCTTCTCCTCCGGGTGGATGTCCACCGGCATGCCGCGGCCGTCGTCGGATACGGAGCAACTGCCGTCGTTGTGCAGCGTCACTTCGATGGTGCGGGCGTGGCCGGCCAGGGCCTCGTCGACCGCGTTGTCGATGACCTCCTGCGCCAGATGGTTCGGGCGCGAGGTGTCGGTGTACATGCCGGGGCGGCGCTTGACGGGGTCAAGGCCGGAAAGGACTTCGATGTCTGCGGCGTTGTAACGGGAACTCATTTTTCTGCGACGACGAGGCGGGAGCGGGGATGGTCGGCGGCCGGCGCCGGAAATACAACCGCGGACGCAACCGGCCTCGCAGGACCGGGCTCGCCGTCGCGATCACCGCCTTGCGCTGGAGCCCCGCGCCCCCATTGAGGGCGGTGAGCGCCCCGTTCAGTGCAGGCTGGGCGCCATGGGGTAGGGTGCCGCCTGGCGCTCCCGGCCCCGCCGGTCCCCGCCGTTCTCCCGTTCCTGGAGGTCGTTCCCCGATGAAGATCCGCAAACTCGTGCTTCCCGCCCTGATCGCCATGGCCCTGGCCGTGCCGGCGCTCGCCCAGCAGCAGTCCGATCCGCAGGCCGACGCCGCCAAGCGCGCGCAGGCACAGGACTCGCGCGGCAAGGCCGAGCAGAAGGCCGACGCGCCCAAGGCCGATCAATCCAAGGCCGGCAAGAAGGACAAGGCCAAGGCCGATCCGACCCGTGAGCCGGAGGAAGAGGACGAGCGCTGAGCGTCCCTTCGCGTCACCCCGAACGCCCCGCCATCGCGGGGCGTTTTTCGTTCCGGCGCATCGCCGTTGGCGACATGGCCGGAACGAAGCCTTCCGTCGATCGCCCTTCGATCCGCCGCAACCCTTGCGCCATCGGCATTTGTGTCGATCCGGCCGTCGCCGCGACCGCCGCGTGGCTCGCCGAGAACCGGCCGAGTCGGTAAACTACGGCTTTCCAGCGGCAGCAAAACCATGACTCCCCTGATTTTCGTCACCGGCGGCGTGGTGTCCTCTCTTGGCAAGGGCATCGCGGCAGCCTCGCTGGCGGCCGTCCTCGAAGCGCGCGGCCTGCGCGTGACGATGATGAAGCTCGATCCGTACATCAACGTCGACCCGGGCACGATGAGCCCGTTCCAGCACGGCGAGGTGTACGTCACCGACGACGGCGCCGAGACCGACCTCGACCTGGGCCACTACGAGCGCTACCTGCGCACGCGCCTGTCCCGCAAGAACTCCATCACCACCGGCCGGATCTACGACAACGTGATCCGCAAGGAACGCCGCGGCGACTACCTCGGCGGCACCGTGCAGGTGATCCCGCACATCACCGACGAGATCAAGCGCTGCATCGTGGAGGCCACCGACGGCTTCGACGTGGGCCTGGTCGAGATCGGCGGCACGGTCGGCGACATCGAGTCGCTGCCGTTCCTGGAAGCGATTCGCCAGATCCGCAGCGAGCGCGGCCCCGAGGGCGCGATCTTCATGCACCTGACCCTGGTGCCGTGGATCGCCGCCGCCGGCGAGCTGAAGACCAAGCCGACGCAGCATTCGGTGAAGGAACTGCGCTCCATCGGCATCCAGCCCGACATCCTGCTGTGCCGCAGCGAGCAGCCGCTGCCCGACAGCGAGCGCCGCAAGATCGCGCTGTTCACCAACGTGCCGGAGCGCGCCGTCATCTCGGCCGTCGATCTGGACAACATCTACAAGATGCCGCGCCGCTTCCATGAGGAAGGGCTCGACGCCATCGTGCTCGACCGCCTGCGCATCAACGCCGGCCCAGCCGACCTGTCGCAGTGGGACGAAGTGGTCGATGCCAGCGAGCATCCGGTCGATACCGTCACGATTGCTGTGGTCGGCAAGTACGTCGACCACCAGGATGCCTACAAGTCCGTGGCCGAGGCGCTCAAGCACGGCGGCCTGCGCCAGCGCACGCGCGTGAAGCTCAAGTGGCTGGAATCGACCGACCTGGAGCAGCAGGGCGTTGATGCGCTGGCGGATGTCGACGGCATCCTGGTGCCGGGCGGCTTCGGCGATCGCGGCTTCGAAGGCAAGGTGCTCACCGCGAAGTTCGCCCGCGAGACCGGCCTGCCGTATTTTGGCATCTGTTACGGCATGCAGGCGGCGGTGGTGGACTACGCCCGCCACGTCGCCGGCCTGGGCGGCGCCAACAGCACGGAGAACGACAAGGCCAGCCCGCATCCGGTGATCGGCCTGATCACCGAATGGCGCACCTCCAGCGGCGAGATCGAACGCCGCAGCGAGGAGAGCGACCTGGGCGGCACGATGCGCCTGGGCCTGCAGGAGCAGCGCCTGAAGCCCGGCACGCTCTCGCGCGAGATGTACGGCAAGGACGTCGTCGCCGAACGCCATCGCCATCGCTACGAATTCAACAACCGCTACCGCACGCAACTGGAAGACGCCGGCCTGGTGATCAGCGCCAAGTCGATGGACGACCTGCTGGTGGAGATGGTCGAACTGCCGCGGTCGCAGCATCCGTGGTTCCTGGCCTGCCAGGCGCACCCGGAATTCCTGTCGACCCCGCGCGACGGCCATCCGCTGTTCGTCGGCTTCATCCGCGCCGCGCGCGAGCGCCGGGCGCAGGCCGGCGGGCGGTTGCTGAAGGAAGCGACGGCTTGACGCAGCATCGGGCGGGAGCCGCGCTCCCGCCCGTCGTCCCGGCGAAAGCCGGGATCCATTTTGATCTTTGCAGCGACGATCATTCTCTGGAGTCTGGATCCGCCGGTCGGGTCCGCGTCTCCACCGGGATGACGATCAACGGGAGCAACGCATGAACCTGTGTGGTTTCGAAGTCGGCCTGGACCAACCTTTCTTCCTGATCGCCGGCCCCTGCGTGATCGAGTCGATGCAGCTGCAGCTCGACACCGCCGGCAAGCTCAAGGAAATTACCTCCGAGCTCGGCATCAACTTCATCTTCAAGTCGAGTTTCGACAAGGCCAACCGCACCTCGGGCACGAGCTTCCGCGGCCCCGGCCTGGAAGAAGGCCTGAAGGTGCTGGCCGAGGTGAAGAAGCAGATCGGCGTGCCCGTGCTCACCGACGTGCACGAGTACACGCCGATGGACGAGGTCGCTTCCGTCGTCGACGTGCTGCAGACGCCGGCGTTCCTGTGCCGCCAGACGAACTTCATCCAGAACGTGGCCCGCGCCGGCAAGCCGGTGAACATCAAGAAGGGCCAGTTCCTCTCGCCTTGGGAAATGAAGCACGTGACCGACAAGGCCAAGGCCACCGGCAACACGCAGATCATGGCCTGCGAGCGCGGCGTGTCCTTCGGCTACAACAACCTGGTCAGCGACATGCGCTCGCTGAGCGTGATGCGCGACACCGGCTGCCCGGTCGTCTTCGACGCCACGCACTCGGTGCAGCTGCCCGGCGGCGCCGGCGGCAAGAGCGGCGGCCAGCGCGAATTCGTGCCGGTGCTGTCGCGTGCGGCGATGGCGGTCGGCATCGACGGCATCTTCATGGAAACCCATCCGGTGCCGGACGAAGCCCTGTCCGACGGCCCCAACGCCTGGCCGCTGCCGAAGATGCGCGCGCTGCTGGAGACACTGATGGAGATCGACCGCGTCACCAAGAAGAACGGGTTCCTCGAATCCACCGTCTGACATCCGCACCGGCCAGCAGGCGTCGCGCACGCGCGGCGCGATGCCGCCCCGGTCCGGTTCTGCTTTAATCCGTGTCCAAACCGCCTTTCGCCCTTACGACGAACCCATGACGACCATCGCCAAGATCCACGCCCGCGAGATCCTCGACAGCCGCGGCAACCCGACTCTCGAAGCCGAAGTCACCCTGAGCGACGGCAGCGTCGGCCGCGCGGCCGTGCCGTCCGGCGCGTCCACCGGCACCAAGGAAGCCGTGGAACTGCGCGACGGCGACAAGACCCGCTACCTGGGCAAGGGCGTGCGCAAGGCGGTGGAGAACGTCAACGTGACGATCGCCAAGGCGCTGGACGGCTTCGATGCCGACGACCAGGCCGGCCTGGACCGCCGCATGATCGACCTGGACGGCACGGAAAATAAGGGCCGCCTGGGCGCGAACGCGCTGCTGGGCGTGTCGCTCGCCAACGCGCACGCGGTCGCCGCATCGAAGAAGCTTCCGCTGTGGAAGTACCTGGCAGGCAACCGCGAGGCCGTGCTGCCGGTGCCGATGATGAACATCATCAACGGCGGCGCGCATGCCGATAACAACGTCGACCTGCAGGAATTCATGATCCTGCCCGTCGGCGTGGACAACTTCGCCGAAGCGCTGCGCGCCGGCACCGAGGTGTTCCATGCGCTGAAGTCCGTGCTCAAGGGCCGCGGCCTGAGCACCGCCGTCGGCGACGAAGGCGGCTTCGCGCCGGACCTGCGCTCCAACGAGGAAGCGCTGGAAACCATCCTGGAAGCCATCGGCAAGGCCGGCTACAAGGCGGGCGAGGACATCCTGCTCGGCCTGGACGTCGCCTCCAGCGAGTTCTACGAGAACGGCAAGTACAACCTCACCGGCGAAGGCAAGCGCCTGACCAGCGAGCAGTTCGTCGACTTCCTCGCCAACTGGGCCGCGCAGTACCCGATCATCACCATCGAAGACGGCATGGCCGAGGACGACTGGGCCGGCTGGAAGCAGCTCACCGACAAGCTCGGCAAGAAGGTGCAGCTGGTCGGCGACGACCTGTTCGTGACCAACCCGAAGATCTTCAAGGAAGGCATCGACCAGCACGTCGCCAACGCCATCCTCATCAAGGTCAACCAGATCGGCACGCTGACCGAGACGCTGGAAGCCATCGCGATGGCCGACGCGAACCGCTATGCGGCGATCGTCTCGCACCGTTCGGGCGAGACCGAGGACACGACGATCTCCGACATCGCCGTGGCCACCACGGCCACGCAGATCAAGACCGGCTCGCTGTGCCGCAGCGACCGCGTCGCCAAGTACAACCAGCTGCTGCGCATCGAGGAAGCGCTCGGTTCGGCCGCGAAGTACGCCGGCCGCGACGCCTTCGTCTCGATCAAGCGCTAAGGCCCGGGCTCGCGCGCATGCGCTGGTTGCGACTGCTGCTGGTGGTGCTAGCCGGGTTGCTGGCGTTCCTCCAGTACCGGCTCTGGGTGGGCGAGGGCGGCAGCCGCTCGGTCGCCCGCCTGGAGACGCAGGTGCAGCAGCAGACGCGCGAGAACGCGGGATTGCAGCAGCGCAACGACGCGCTCGCGGCGGAAGTGGAGGACCTCAAGTCCGGTGAAGCCGCCGTCGAGGAGCGCGCCCGCAACGAGCTGGGCATGATCAAGCCCGGCGAGACGTTCTATCGCGTGGTCGAGCCCGAGGGCTCGACTGAGCCCGCCGACGCACCGCCTTCCGGCGACGACGCGCAGGCGCCGGCACCGTGATCTGGGCGGTGCTCCCCGCCGCCGGCCGCGGCACGCGTTTCGGCGGTGAGATTCCCAAGCAGTATCTCGAAGTCGCCGGCCAGCCGTTGATCGCACACGCACTGCACGCGTTGCTCGCGCACCCGCGCGTGGCCGGCGCGATGGCCGCCTTGTCGGCGCATGACGCGCACTGGCCGGGCTGGACTTCGTTGCAAGGCAAGCCGGTGCTGCGCTGTGTGGGCGGCGGAGAACGCGCCGATTCGGTGTTGGCCGCGCTGCAGGCATTGCCGGCGGGCGTCGGCGACGACACGCTGATCCTCGTGCACGACGCCGCGCGCCCCAACCTGCACGCGGTCGATCTGGACAGACTGATCGCCATCGCCGAACAGGGCGATGGCGCGATCCTCGGCGCGCCGGTGCGCGACACGCTCAAGCGTGCCGACGAGAGCGGCCGCATCCAGTCCACCGAACCGCGCGAGCGGTTGTGGCGTGCATTCACGCCGCAGGCGTTCCGCCGTGGCGCGCTCACGGCCGCGCTGGAACGTGCGCGAGCCGACGGTGTCGTCGTCACCGACGAAGCGATGGCGATGGAGCGTGCCGGCGTGCGCCCGCTTCTGGTCGAAGGCCGCGAGGACAACCTCAAGGTCACCACGCCTACCGATCTGCGCCTGATGGAATTGCTGTTCGAAATCCGGAAACACCACACGACGGAACAGGGGGAGTCCGTATGAAGCGAATCATTGCGACGCTGTTATTGCTGGTGGGAACGTGCGGCGCGACCGCGCAGGCCGGGCAGTCCGGCGAGGCCTTGTCGGCCTGCCTGAAGACCTCGGCCACGCAGGACGACCGGCGCGTGCTGGTCCAATGGATCTACGCGGCGATCTCCGTGCATCCTGATCTGCAGGCGATGACGCGGATCGACGCCGACGATCGCGCCAAGCTGGAGAAGGATGCAGCCGCCATCTTCGAGCGCCTGATCGCCGTGGACTGCACCGCGCTGGCGCGCCAGACCATCGTGAGCGAAGGTTCCGAAGGCTTCGGCAACGCCTTCAAGACGCTGGGCGAGCTGGCGATGGGCGGAGTGGTGGAGAATCCGGACGTGCAGGTGGGCATGTCGCGACTGGGTGGCATGATCAACCACGAGCGCATGCTCAAGGCGCTGTTGTCGAAATGAACATCCGCATCGGCCAGGGCTACGACGTCCACGCCTTCGGTGAAGGCGACCACGTCGTGCTCGGCGGGGTGCGCGTGCCGCACGATCGCGGCGTCGTCGCGCATTCCGACGGCGACGTGGTCATCCACGCACTGTGCGATGCGATCCTCGGTGCGCTGGCGCTGGGCGACATCGGCAAGCATTTCCCGCCCAGTGACCCGCAATGGAAGGGCGCCGACAGCCGCGCCTTCCTGCGCCACTGCGACGCGCTCGCGCGCGAGCGTGGCTGGCGCCTCGGCAATTGCGATGTGACCGTGGTGTGCGAGCGGCCGAAGGTCGGCCCGCATGCGGCGGCGATGCGCGAGCTGCTCGCGCAGGACCTGGGCGTGGACATCGAGGCCATCAGCATCAAGGCGACCACCAGCGAAAAGCTGGGATTCACCGGGCGCGGCGAGGGCATCGCGGCGATGGCCGTGTGCCTGCTGGTGAAGCCGTGAACGATCGCGGCAACGAACTCGCGCGCGCGCACGGCGATGCGGTGCTGACCGCGCGCATGCGCGTGGCGCCGGAGGATTTCTTCGTTGAGGAGCTGCCCGGCTTCGAGCCCAGCGGCAGCGGCGAGCACTTGCTGCTCACCATCGAAAAGCGCGGCATGAACACTGCTTTCGCCGCCAAGCGCATCGCGCAATGGGCCGGCGTGGGCGAGGTCGGCATCGGCTATGCGGGCCTGAAGGACCGCCATGCGGTCACGCGCCAGCGCTTCACCGTGCACCTGCCCAAGAAAGTCGCGCCGGACCTGGCAACGCTGGACTTCGCCGAAGGCGAGGAGCGGCTGACGGTGGTGGAGCACGCCTGGCATGCGAAGAAGCTGCCGCGCGGTGCGCTGGCGGGCAATCGCTTCGTGCTGGCGCTGCGCGACGTGGTGGGCGAACGCGGCGCGATCGAGCAACGCCTGCATGCGATCGCCGCGCGCGGCGTTCCCAATTACTTCGGCGAGCAGCGCTTCGGCCGCGACGGCGACAACGTCGCCAACGCGCGGGCGATGTTCGCCGGTCGTCGCGTGCGTCGTGAGCAGCGCACGTTGCTGGTGTCGGCGGCGCGTTCGGAATTGTTCAACCGCGTGCTCGCGCAGCGCGTGCGCGAAGCATGCTGGGACACGCCGCTGGACGGCGAGGTGTGGATGCTCGACGGCAGCCGCAGCGTGTTCGGCCCCGAGCCGTTCGACGACGCCTTGGCGCAGCGTTTGGCCGCGTTCGACATCCATCCGACCGGCCCGCTGTGGGGCCGCGGCGAATCGCGCACGACCGGAACGGCGGCGCAACTGGAGCAGGCGGCGCTCGCCGATGAGGAAGCGCTGGCGCTGCGAACCGGCCTGGAAGCCGAAGGGCTGCGCCAGGAGCGGCGCGCGTTGCGCCTGAAGCCCGCCGACCTGACGTGGGCATGGCGTGAGGAAAGCGTTCTGGAGTTGGTATTCGCGCTCCCGCCGGGCGCTTACGCCACGGTAGTGCTGGCCGAACTCGGCGACGTCCAGGCCGTCGGGCGCGCGGGCTGAAGCACGCTTCACGCCGGCTTTCCAACCGTTCGTCGGAAAGCACCTGGCGGCACTGGTCCCATTCGAGGGCGGGCGTATAAGCCGGAATTGCAGCGTGCTCGCGCGCGCTGCCGCTGCATCCGAGGGATGCGGCGACCACGTCATGGAGATGTCGTCATGAACGCATCGCTACGCATGGCCGTGTTGCTGTCCGCGGTAGGCCTGTCCGCCTGCGCGGGCATGGAAGCCAAGAGCACCTACGTTCCCGAACCCCGTTCGCCGTCGATCATGGACGCCGACGAGGAGTACATGGCCTATGTCGAGCGCGTCGCCCGTCGCCGCGGCCTCGAAGTGGTCTGGGTGAACTTGCCGCGCAAGTCGGCTGCGCAGATTGCCCAGGAATCCGGACAGCCGAAGTAAACCCTGCTCGGCGCCCTTCGGCCTCGCACCGACGGCGATAGCCGCCGCCTGATCCGGACAAGGCGGTTCAGGGCGAGCGCAGGCGGCGGGGCGCGAGCAGCACCAAC
Organism: Lysobacter sp. MMG2; assembly: GCF_016735495.2. Taxonomy (GTDB): domain Bacteria; phylum Pseudomonadota; class Gammaproteobacteria; order Xanthomonadales; family Xanthomonadaceae; genus Lysobacter_J. The sequence goes on along the minus strand of NZ_JAERQY020000001.1, from coordinate 721,048 downwards.
ACCGCACCGGTGCCGCCCTGCGCCGGCGGCGCGGAGTGGAACGCGAGCACGTCGGCGCGATGCCGCAGCATGCGGTCCACCAGGTTCTTGAGTACCGGCATGCCGCCGGATGCGATCGAGGCGGCGCCGTGCAATCCCTTCCCGTGCACGATCCGCACGCACCCCACGCCGTGCTGGCGGGCGTCGTGCAGGAAGGCGCGCACCAGTTGCTCGGCCTCGCGCGAATCGGCGCCGTGCAGGTCCAGTTCCTCCTGCACTGCGATCTCGCCGCGCTTGAGCTTCTGCAGCAGGCGCGGCGTCGCCTCGTCGCGACGGTAGCTGAGGGCATCGCCGGCTTCCAGCAGGGTGTCCTCCAGCGCATGGCGGAACTCCTCGCGCGCACGCGCCTCGTCGCGCTCGGCCATGCGGGCGCGAGGACGTGGCCGGGGCGCAGACGGCGGCGGTGCGGTGTCGCGCATCGGCCGCACCGGCCCGATCGCCGAGCGGAACAGCGCGGCGTCGTCTTCGTCATCGTCTCGTCGTTCGGACATGCGACAAGCCTAGCGTCGTCGGCCCATACCGCAAGCCATTCGCAGACCGTGCTTCAGACCGTGCCGGCGGCCTCCGGAGCGGTGGGCGGCATCGGCTATGATGGGCCCTCGCGCGGCGCGGGCCAGGCTCGCGCCGGCTTCACGATCCGGCAAGCGCAACAAGGGAGTCCATGCGAGTTCTGGTGAGCAACGACGACGGCGTCGACGCGCCGGGCATCCGCGTCCTGGCCGAAGGGCTGCGTGCGGCGGGCCACGAAGTCCTGGTGGTGGCGCCCGATCGCGACCGTTCAGGCGCCAGCAACTCACTCACCCTGGACGCGCCCGTGCGCGTGCAGCAGCTCGACGGTTCGACCTGGCGCGTGTTCGGCACGCCCACCGACTGCGTGCATGTGGCCATCACGGGGATGCTCGAGGCGGAACCGGACATCGTCGTCTCCGGGATCAACAACACCGCCAACCTGGGCGACGACGTGATCTATTCCGGCACCGTCGCCGCGGCGATGGAAGGGCGCTTCCTCGGCCTGCCGGCGGTGGCGATGTCGCTGCAGACCGTGGACCACACCGGCAAGCATTACGAAACCGCGGCGCGTGCGGCGGCGGAAATCATCGCCCGCCTGCGCGTGGACCCGCTGCCGGCCGACACCATCCTCAACGTGAACGTGCCCGACGTGCCCTGGTCGGAGGTGCGCGGCTTCGAAGTCACGCGCCTGGGCAACCGCCATCGCGCCGAGGCCTGCATCCCGCAGCAGGACCCGCGCGGACGCCAGTGGTGGTGGATCGGCCCGGCCGGCGCCGAGCAGGATGCCGGCCCCGGCACCGATTTCCACGCCGTGCGCACCGGCCACATTTCGATCACGCCGATCCAGGTCGACCTGACGCGCTATCACGCGCTGGACCAGGTGGCGAGCTGGGTCGACGGCCTGGCGACTTCGCTCGGCCATCCCGCCAGTCGCAACCCGGAGCGCACCGCATGACGCTGCGCATGCGGTTGCAGCCGGAGGCGATCGGCTCCGGAATGACTTCGCAGCGCGTGCGCGACCGGCTGGTCGACCGCCTGCGCGAAAACGGCATCCGCGACGAGCGCGTGCTCAACGCGATACGCACGGTGCCGCGCCATCTGTTCGTCGACGAAGCGCTCGCCACGCGTGCCTACGAAGACACGGCGCTGCCCATCGGCCACGGCCAGACCATCTCGCAACCGTGGGTGGTGGCGAAGATGACCGAGGCACTGCTGGAAACCGAACCGAAGAAGGTGCTGGAGATAGGCACCGGCTCGGGCTACCAGGCCGCCGTGCTCGCCGCGCTGGGGCTGGAAGTGCACACGGTCGAACGCATCGGCGAGCTGCTGCGCACCGCGCGCAAGCGTTTCCGTCAGCTCGGCATGAACGTGCGCAGCAAGCACGACGACGGCCGCATCGGCTGGCCGGAGAACGGTCCGTTCGACGCGATCATCGTCACCGCCGCCGCGCCCGCGCTGGTGGAAGCCCTGACCAGCCAGCTCGCCGCGGGCGGCACGCTGGTCGCGCCCGTCGGCGGGGCCGGTTCGCAGTCGCTGCTCAAGCTGCGCAAGGACGCCGACGGCAACGTCACGCAGGAATCACTGGCGCCGGTGGTGTTCGTGCCGCTGCTGTCGGGCATGGTCGACTGACGCACCGACAGGCCGTGTTCCGCATCGACGCAAGACACTGACCACCGCATACCGACGACACCAGCAGGGGCCGCCGTTTGAAGATCTTCGGACCGTTGTACGAACGGGCGCTCGTCTGGGCCCGCCATCGCCACGCACCGGCTTATCTGGTCGGGCTGAGTTTCATCGAGGCGATCATCTTCCCGGTGATGCCCGAGGTCATGCTGGCGCCGATGTGCGTGGCGCAGCCGCGGCGCGGGTTCTGGTTCGCGACGATCAGCCTGGCCGGCTCGATGGTGGGGGCGCTGGTCGGCTACGCGCTGGGCCACTTCGCGTTCGAGGCGGTCAAGCCGCTGTTTGCCGCGATGGGCATGCTGGGCGGCATCGAATCGGGCATCGCCACGGTGCAGGCCAAGATGGCCGAGTCGCCCTGGGCGGTGTTCTGGCTGCTGGTGGTGGGCGGGTTCGCGCCGATTCCGATGAAGGTCTTCACATGGGCCTCGGGTATCGTCGGCGTGCCGATGCCGCAGTACGTGCTGAGCATGCTGATCGGTCGAGGCAAGCGTGTGTATCTGATCGCGCTGGTGATCCGCATCGGCGGCGTGCGCGCCGAGGCGGCGCTGCGGCGTTACATCGAGCCGATCGGCTGGATCGCATTGGTGCTGCTGGTGGCCGTGATCGGATGGCTGGTGTGGAAGGCGCAGTTCGGATGAGAGGACGCATGACCGGAACATCGCGAATCGTTGCCGCCACGTTGATCGCCCTCGTCATGGGCGGCTGCGGGACCGCGAAGGTCTACCGCGAGCCAGGCGCATCCTCGCAGGCGCCGTCGCGTCCGCGACCGGGCGTCGCCGTCACGGTGAAGCGGGGCGAGACGCTGTTCGCCATCGCCTCGCGCAATGGCATTCGCGCGCAGGACCTGGCGGCGTGGAACGGCATCGATCCGCCGTACACCATCTATCCCGGACAGCGACTGCGCCTGTATCCGGCGGGCAAGGGCGGCAGCACCGCCACGACGCGTCCGCCGGCCAGCACGCCGACGAAGCCTGCAACCGGAACCGCGCCGCCCGCCACCACGCCGGCCGCACCCAAGCCCGCCGCGCCGGTGGTGAGCGACATCAAATGGCGCTGGCCGGCCGACGGCGAACTGATCGGCCGCTACGTCACCGGCGAGCCGACCAAGCAGGGCATCGACATCGGCGGCGCCAGCGGCGCGCCGGTGCGCGCGGCCGCCGACGGCGTGGTGGTGTATTCGGGCTCGGGCCTGGTCGGCTATGGCGAGTTGATCATCATCAAGCACAACGAGCAGTGGCTGTCGGCCTACGGGCACAACCGCAATCGCCTGGTCAACGAAGGCCAGCTGGTGCGCTCGGGCCAGCAGATCGCCGAGATGGGCCGCAGCGGCGCGCCGCGCGAGATGCTGCATTTCGAAGTGCGCTACAACGGCAAGCCGGTCGATCCGCTGCAGTACCTGCCCAAGCGATGAGTGCGACGTCCGCGCAATGCGGACACACAGTTCACCGCTCGGGCTTCGTGCGGCAGGCGTGGAAGTGCGCGTGTACGGTGGCGATGGCGTGGATGCTCGCCGCGTGTGCGGCGACGACATCGCCGCGCGATGAAGCGCCGGCCCTCGATGTCGTCACCCTCAACCTCTGGCATGACCGCGAGGACTGGCCGCATCGCCAAGCGATGATCGAGGCCGAACTGCGCCGGCTTTCGCCCGACGCCATCTTGTTGCAGGAGGTCCTGCAGGACGAAAGGCTGCCGAACCAGGCGCAGGCCCTGGCCGATGCGCTGGGCTACCACGCGTTCTTCGTGTCGGTGGATGCGACCGACCCCGCGCGCCGTTACGGCAATGCGATCCTGACCCGCGAGCCGGCGACGCTGCGCGGCTTCCGCCGCCTGCAACCCGACGGCGCCTATCGCATCGCAGGCTGGGTGCGCACGAACGTGCAAGGACATCCCGTCAATCTGTACGTCGTGCACCTGGACTTCGAAGATCGCAGCGGCGCCACGCGGGCGCGTCAGATCGCGGATCTGATGGCGTTCGTCGAGGTCACGCGCGGCGACGCCCCGGTGGTGATAGGCGGCGACTTCAACACGACGGTGGGAACGGCGGAGATGGCGCCATTGCGCGCTCGCTTCGTCGATGCCTACGCGGCCGCGCATGCGGGAGTCGCGGTCGAAGGCGACGCACACGCCACGCTCAACGCGCGTTTCAATCCGCCCGCGCGGATCGATCGGATCCACGCGCAGCAAGGTGCATTCGGAACAGCGCAGGCGCGACGCATCCTCGACACGCCCGATGCGGACGGGCGGTGGGCGTCGGACCATTTCGGAATCTGGGCGCGGTTGCCATTCGCCCCGCGCTTGGGCGACTAGCCGGCCAGGACGAACGCGGCGACGACGCGCCGGCCCTCGCTCGCCAGCACGTTATAAGTGCGCGCGGCGGCGGCATTGGTCATGGTCTCCAGCCCCACGCCACGCTTCAGGCATGCGGCCAGCACCGAGGCAGGGGGAAAAGCCTGTGTCGCGCCGCTGCCGAGCAGGATCACTTCCGGGTCCAGCGCGAGCACGGCGTCCATGTCCGACGGCGTCAGCGCCTTCACGTCGCGCACCGGCCAGTCTTCGAGCAGGCGGTTGGGCGAGAGGACGAAGCTGGACGCGAGGGTGCGTTCGTTCACCCGCGCGGAGACGCCGTCGGCGCCGCGCAGGTAGAACTCGTGATCGGGGTGTTCGAGATTGAGCTGCATGGGGGCGAGATGGGGACGGGAGCGCAGGGCGCCAACCCGGGGCCGCCGCGCCGGCCGTCAGGCCCGCGGCAGGACGATCTGGCGCTTGTCCTTGCTCGGCCGGTACAGCACGGCCGTGTGACCGATACGCTGGACCAGGGCGGCCCCCGTACGCTGGGCGATCTCATCGATCATTGCGTCGCGGGCGTCCCGGTCCTCGGCGCCCACCTTCACCTTGATCAGCTCGTGATGCTCCAGCGCCAGGTCGATTTCGGCCACCAGCGCATCGGTGATTCCCTTGCCGCCCACCTGGAGCATCGCCTTCAGGTCGTGGGCCTGGCCCCGCAGGAAGCGGGTCTGGGTGGCGGTCAGGACGGTTTGCATCGGGATACTGAAAACTCAGGGGGGCCGCGCAGGGTATCATGACGGCCCCCACGCTCACCCCCGACGCCGGCCGATGGCGAGCCGCAGCAAATCCAGCCAGCGCTGGCTCAAGGAACACTTTTCCGACCCCTTCGTTAAGAAGGCCAAGGCCGAAGGCCTGCGCTCGCGCGCGGCCTACAAGCTGGAGGAACTGGTCGAGCGCGACCGCCTGCTCAAGCCGGGCATGGTCGTGGTCGACCTCGGCGCGGCTCCCGGCGGCTGGTCGCAGTGGGTCCGCCAGGAGCTCGACCGTCTCGATGCTGCCCGCCCCGGGCGGGTCATCGCCCTGGACATCCTGGAAATGCCCTCTCTGGCCGGGGTCGAATTCCTTCATGGGGATTTCAGGGAGGATGCGGTCCTATCCCAGTTGGTGGCCGCGCTGAACGGCCAGACCGTGGACCTTGTCCTGTCCGACATGGCCCCCAATAAGAGTGGCGTGGATGCTGTCGACATGCCCCGGGCGATGTACCTCTCGGAACTGGCGATGGACTTCGCCGACCGGCACCTTCGCACCGGGGGCAACTTCCTGATCAAGCTGTTCCAGGGCGTGGGCTTCGACGAATACGTCAAGGAGCTGCGCCGGCGCTATGACAAGGTCGTGATCCGCAAACCGGAGGCCTCGCGCAAGCGGTCGCCCGAGGTCTATGCGCTGGCACAGGGCAAGCGTGCGGTAATGAAGTAAGGTTGGAACGGACCCCATTGTTGTACGGCGACCGCCGATCCACGGCAGGGCGCCGCCCCCGCTGCAACGCGCCACCGGCGCCAGGTAGGAACTGAATGAACGATTTGGCCAAGAATCTGCTGCTCTGGGTGATCGTCGCCGTCGTGCTGATGGTGGTCTTCCAGGCGTTCGGGCCGCGTGCCGCGAGCAGCGACCCGCTCGCCTACGACCAGTTCGTGCACCAGGTTCAGCAGGACAAGGTCAAGGAAGTGAAGATCGCCGACGATGGCGCGACGATCACCGGTCTGCGCACCGACGGCTCGAAGTTCACGACCTACAAGCCCAAGGAAGACAAGGACCTCATCAACGACCTGATCAACCACAAGGTCGCGATCGAGCAGGCGCCGCCGCAGAGCGGCCCGTCGATCCTGTACATCATCATCAACGTACTGCCCTGGCTGCTCTTCATCGGCATCTGGGTGTATTTCATGCGCCAGATGCAGCAGGGCGGCAGCAAGGGCGCGATGAGCTTCGGCCGTTCGCGCGCCAAGTTGCAGGGCGAGGACCAGGTCAAGGTCACGCTTGCCGACGTCGCCGGTTGCGACGAGGCGAAGGAAGAAGTCGGCGAGCTCGTCGAGTTCCTGCGCGATCCCTCCAAGTTCCAGAAGCTGGGCGGCAAGATTCCGCGCGGCGTCCTGATGGTCGGCCCGCCGGGCACCGGCAAGACGCTGCTCGCGCGCGCCATCGCCGGTGAGGCGAAGGTGCCGTTCTTCAGCATCTCCGGCTCGGACTTCGTCGAGATGTTCGTCGGCGTCGGCGCAAGCCGCGTGCGCGACATGTTCGATCAGGCCAAGAAGCACGCGCCTTGCATCATCTTCATCGACGAAATCGACGCCGTCGGTCGCCATCGCGGCGCCGGCCTGGGCGGCGGTCACGACGAGCGCGAGCAGACCCTCAACCAGCTGCTGGTCGAGATGGACGGCTTCGAGGGTGGCGAGGGCGTGATCGTCATCGCCGCGACCAACCGTCCGGACGTGCTCGACCCGGCGCTGCTGCGTCCGGGCCGCTTCGACCGCCAGGTCGTGGTGGGCCTGCCGGACGTGAAGGGCCGTGAGCAGATCCTGCGCGTGCACATGCGCAAGCTGCCGCTCCACGACGACGTCGAGCCGATGACCATCGCGCGCGGCACGCCGGGCTTCTCCGGTGCCGACCTGGCCAACCTCTGCAACGAGGCGGCGCTGTTCGCGGCGCGTGAGAACGCCAAGGACGTGCGCATGGAGCACTTCGACAAGGCGCGCGACAAGATCCTGATGGGCGCCGAGCGTCGCTCGATGGCGATGAGCGAGGACGAGAAGAAGCTCACCGCGTACCACGAAGCGGGCCACGCCATCGTCGGTCGCGTCGTTCCCGAGCACGACCCGGTCTACAAGGTCACCATCATCCCGCGCGGTCGCGCGCTGGGCGTGACGATGTACCTGCCGGAAGGCGACAAGTACTCGATGAACAAGGTCGCCATCGAATCGCAGCTGTGCTCGCTCTACGGCGGTCGCGTTGCCGAGGAACTGATCTTCGGCGTCGACAAGGTCACCACCGGTGCGTCCAACGACATCGAGCGCGCCACCAAGATGGCCCGCAACATGGTCACCAAGTGGGGCCTGAGCGACGAGATGGGTCCGATCGCCTACGGTGAGGAAGAGGACGAGGTGTTCCTGGGTCGCTCGGTCACGCAGCACAAGAACGTGTCCAACGAGACCGCGCGCCGCATCGACGAAGTCGTGCGCAACATCCTCGACAGGGCTTACGGGCGCACCAAGCAGATCCTGCAGGACAACCTCGACAAGCTGCACGTGATGGCCGATGCGCTGCTGCAGTACGAGACCATCGACGCGCACCAGATCGACGACATCATGGCCGGGCGTACGCCGGGCCCGCCGGCCGACTGGTCGAAGTCGGGCAAGACGTCCAAGGACGACAGCGAGCGTCCGGGCGCCATTGGCGGACCTGCGGCGCAGACCTGACAGCAGGGATTCCTGATTCGGGATTCGAAACGGCACCGGCAACGGTGCCGTTTTTCTTTGTGCGGATCGCAGCCCGAAGGAAGCGATACGATTCCCCCGAATCCCGATCCCGAATCCCGCCCATGTTCGACACCACGCTCACTCTCGACTGCAACGGCCGCCCGCTGGTCCTCGACCGCCCGCGCGTCATGGGCATCGTCAATGTCACACCGGATTCGTTCTCCGACGGCGGTGCGCACGACACGCTCGAAGCCGCGGTCGCGCACGGCCTGAAGCTGGCGGAGGAGGGCGCGGACCTGCTCGATGTCGGCGGCGAATCCACGCGTCCGGGCGCAGCCGAAGTGTCCGTCGAGGAAGAACTCCGCCGCACGATTCCCGTCATCGAGCGCCTGGCGAAGGAAACGCAACTGCCGCTCAGTATCGACACCTCCAAGCCGGAGGTGATGCGTGCCGCAGTGCAAGCCGGCGCGGGCATGATCAACGACGTCTATGCACTGCGCCGCGACGGCGCGCTCGACGCGGCCGCCGCGCTCGGCGTGCCGGTCGTGCTGATGCACATGCAGGGCGAGCCGCGTTCGATGCAGGAGGCGCCGCACTATGACGATGTCGTCGCGCAGGTGCACCGCTTCCTCGCCGAGCGCATTTTCGCCGCCGAGATGGCGGGCATCGCGAAGAAGAAGATCGTCGTCGATCCCGGCTTCGGTTTCGGTAAGGACACACAGCACAACCTGGTCCTGCTCGCGCAGTTGGAGCGTTTCGTCGAACTGGGCGTGCCCGTGCTCGCGGGCCTGTCGCGCAAGCGCACCATCGGCGAACTGGTGGGGCGCAGCGATCCACGCGATCGCGCCATCGGCTCGGTCGCCGCGCACCTCATCGCCGCGCAGCGCGGCGCGAAACTGCTGCGCGTGCACGACGTCGCCGCGACCGTGGATGCGTTGAAGGTGTGGAACGCCGTCGCTTCGCAGGCGATGCCGCGGGCGAAGCCGGCGTCGTCGATGCCGAAGTGGCCCGACGACGAATGATCCGCCGCCTGGCGATTTTTTGAGCAAACACGCTGCCTGCCTTGGTGCGCAAGGGATGCAGCGTGATACGCACACGGCTGTCCGCATGCTTGTCCACAGGGCGTGTGGATAGCGCATGCGGTGATGCCGAAATCGACACGCGAGTCAAACGATTTCTGCGATCAATTTTTCGCCAACCCTCTTGCAATGCTTGTGTCGCAAGGGATGCAGGCGTGTCTCCACACGACTGTCCGCAGGTTTGTCCACAGGCTGTGTGGATAGTCGCGTTGGTTGCATCCGAAACCGGGCGGGGTCGATGTCGACGACACGGCCGAAAGTGCGGCGTTCGTCAAGCCTCATCGCTGGTGATTTTTTAGCCAGACCTGCACGAGGCCGCGCCACGCCGAGCTATGCGGCCGCTCTCCACACCGCTGTCCGCAGGCTTGTCCACAGGCAATGTGGATAGCGGGCGGGGGTTGGCCAAAATTTCGCCAGACTCCCGGGAGCCCTTGCGGCATCAGGGCTGCAGCACGTTATCAACAGCCTTGCCCCAGCGGTTCTCCACACCTTGTGTGGAAAGCGCGGCGAGGTTCCCCGACGACGGCGGCTGTGCGAGGCTACGCCCCCGACACGCCGCGCCCGACATGCCCGCCGACACGCGCCCCCTCGCGATTGCCCTGATGGGCCCGACCGCCTCGGGCAAGACCGCGCTCGCGCTCGACTGGGCGGAGCGTTTCGGCGGCGAGATCGTCAGCGTGGACTCGGCCCTGGTGTATCGGCGGCTGGACATCGGATCGGCCAAGCCGACACCGGCCGAGCGCGCGCGCGTGCCGCACCACCTGATCGACTTGCGCGAGCCGTGGCAGCCGTACTCGGCGGCGGAGTTCGCCCAGGACGGGCGCCGCGCCGTGACGGACATCCTGGCCCGGGGACGATTGCCGATCCTCGCCGGCGGCACGGGCCTGTACTTCCACGCGCTGCTGCAGGGCCTGTCGCCCATGCCCGAGGCCGACGCGGACATGCGCGCCCGGCTCGAGGCCGAGGCGCAGTCGCGTGGCTGGGCGGCGATGCATGCGGAACTGGCGCAGATCGATCCCGACGCCGCGGCGCGGATCCACGCCACCGACGCCCAGCGTATCCAGCGAGCGCTGGAAGTGTTCCGCCTGTCCGGCCGCACCATCAGCGACTGGCGGCGGGAGGTCTCGCAGCTTCCGCGCCTGCCGGTCCGCGTGCTCAAGCTGGTGCTGGCACCTGAGGATCGTGCGGAGCTGCACGAGCGGATCGCGCGGCGGTTCGACCTGATGCTGGCCGACGGTTTCCTCGACGAGGCGAGGGCGCTGCGCGCGATCCCGCAGCTGCGCGACCACTCGGCGCCGCTGGACCTGCCGGCCCTGCGCGCCGTGGGTTATCGCCAGGCCTGGGAGCATCTGGACGGCGCGACCGATCCGGCGGAATTCCGCGACCGCGGCGTCTATGCCACCCGCCAGCTCGCCAAGCGGCAGTTCACCTGGTTGCGCGGCGAACTCGACGCGCGCTGGTTCGATCCGCTGCGCCAGCGCGAGTCGCTGGAGGCGGCGCGGGCGGCTTTCATGCACGACGCCGCCGCTTCGACCAGGGGTTGAATCCGGTGCGCGTGCACCGAACCGGGTTTGCGCTACCATCGGGCGGTCGCCGCTGCGGGGACAGCCGGCGATACGGCGTCCCGCGCGCCGACCCTTATAACTAGAACGAGTTGGGGAACTACGTATGTCCAAGGGACAGTCTTTGCAGGATCCTTTCCTGAACGCGCTACGACGCGAACGAGTGCCGGTTTCGGTCTATCTGGTCAACGGCATCAAGCTGCAGGGCACGATCGAATCCTTCGACCAGTTCGTGGTCCTGCTGCGCAACACCGTGAGCCAGATGGTCTACAAGCACGCCATTTCCACCGTCGTGCCGGCGCGCAACGTGCGCGTGGGGCCGGGTGGCGGCTACGTCCAGTCCGCCGAAGGCGGCGGCGAGGGCTCCGACGAGGCCGAATAAGGCGTCGCCCGGGCGGGCCGGCGGCGTACGCCGGCTTGCCGATGACCTGCGGCCCTTGTGCGGCCGCGGGTCGGCGCCCATCTTGTCATCCTGCCCCCGCACAGGTTGACCCGTTTGTTCGAACGATCCCGCAAAGGCGAGCACGCCCTCCTGATCCAACCCCACGCCGGCGGTCCGCCGGACGAGGGATTGCTGGAGGAGTTCGCCGACCTCGCACGCTCCGCCGGCGCCACGGTCGCCGCGGTGCTGACCGCGCGCATCGACCGCCCCAACGCCGCCATGCTGATCGGCAGCGGCAAGCTGGAAGAGGTGAAGGCCGCCGCGGACGCCACCGGCGCGGACCTTATCCTCATCAACCACCCGCTGTCGCCCGGCCAGGAGCGCAACCTCGAGAAGGCGCTGCAGCGCCGTGTGGTCGACCGCACCGGATTGATCCTGGACATCTTCGCCCAGCGCGCCCACAGCCATGACGGCAAGCTGCAGGTCGAGCTCGCACAGCTCAAGCACATGTCCACACGCCTGGTGCGCGGCTGGACCCACCTGGAGCGTCAGCGCGGTGGTTCGATCGGCCTGCGCGGCCCCGGCGAAACCCAGCTGGAGACCGACCGCCGCCTTCTGCAGAAGCGCCTGGAACAGCTGCAGAAGCGCCTGGAAAAAGTGGAAGTGCAGCGCACGCAGATGCGTCGCGCGCGCGTGCGCAGCGAGCTGCCGCGCGTGGCGCTGGTCGGCTACACCAACGCCGGCAAGTCGACCCTGTTCAACGCATTGACCGGCGCGGATGCCTACGCCGCCGACCAGTTGTTCGCGACGCTGGACCCGACGGTGCGCCGCATCGAGCTCTCCGGCGGCGGCGTGGTGCTGGCCGATACGGTCGGTTTCGTGCGCGATCTGCCGCACGAGCTGGTCGCGGCGTTCCGTTCGACCCTTTCCGAATCGCGCGAGGCCGACCTGCTGCTGCACGTCGTCGACGCGGCCGATCCGCTGCGCGACGAGCGCATCGCCCAGGTCGATGAAGTGCTCAAGGACATCGGCGCCGGCGATCTGCCGCAACTGCTGGTGTTCAACAAGATCGACCGCCTCGGCAACGGCGACGGCAGCGAGCCGGTGCAGCCGCGCATCGACCGCCCGGCCGAAGGCCGGGTGCGCGTATGGCTGTCCGCGCGCGACGGCACCGGCCTGGATCTGCTGCGGCAGGCCCTGGCCGAAGCCCTGGAGCTGCGCCACGTCGTCGGTGAGGTGCGCCTGCCGCCGCAGGCCGCGAAACTGCGCGCTCGCCTGCACGATCTGGGCGCGGTGCGCGGCGAGGATCACGACGAGCACGGCTGGCGGATCCGCGTGGACCTGCCGTTGGCCGATGCGCAGCGGCTGTTCGTGCAGGCGCATGGCGAAGCCTTGCGGCCGCTTTTGCCCGAGCAGGACGACGAAGATGCGGCCTGAGCGGCTTGGGCGCGTTCCGACGCGCCTTGCTTGAGGCACACCGCACCCCCACCTAGAATCGACGCACGTCAGCGCGCCTGAATGCGGACGCGCACCCCCTTCTTGGAGCAGGCATGGCCTGGAACACCCCTGGCAGTGACAATTCCGGCGGTTCGAACGGACGAACCCCGCGCCGCAGGCCCGGTGGGCGCGGCCTCGACGCCTTGCTCGATCCGCTGCGCGGCCTCTTCGGAGGCGGCGGTGGTGGCGGTGGCGGCGGCAGCATCCTGCGCTGGGTCGGCATCGTCTTCGGCCTCTGGCTGGTGTTCAACTGCTTCGTCCTGGTGACCGAGCAGGAGCGCGGCGTGGTCCTGCGCTTCGGCCAGTTCTCGCGCGTGCTGCAGCCCGGACCGCACTTCAAGGCGCCGTGGCCGATCGAGCGCGTGACCAAGGTCAACGCCACGCAGAGCAACGCCTACAGCGACACCGTCCCGGTGTTCACCCGCGATGCGAACATGGTGAACGTCGAGATCAACGTTCAGTACCGCATCGGCGATCCGCAGATGTACCTGTTCGGTTCGCGCGACGCCGACCGTGTCCTGAAGGAAGCCGCGCAGAGCGCCGTGCGCGAACAGGTCGGCCGCTCCGACCTGGACACCGTGCTCAATGCGCGCTCCGAGCTCACCACCACGGTGCGCCAGCGCCTGCAGGCTTCGTTGCAGGATTACCGCACCGGCTTGGTCGTGACCGAACTCAACCTGCCCAACGCCCGTCCGCCGGACGAGGTGAAGGACGCGTTCGACGAAGTGCAGCGCGCCGCCTCCGAGAAGACCACGGCGATCAACCAGGCCCAGGCGTACGCCAAGCAGATCGTGCCGGAAGCGCGCGGTGAGGCCTCGCGCGTACGCGCCGCCGCCGAGGGCTACAAGGCGGCTTCGGTGGCCCGCGCCGAGGGCGACGCGACGCGCTTCTCGTTGCTGGTGGACCAGTACAAGAACGCCCCCGAGGTCACGCGCAAGCGCCTGTGGCTGGACACCGTGCAGGACGTGCTCGCCGGCAGCCGCACGATCATCGGCGGCGATTCGCGCCAGCTGATCTACGTGCCGATGGGCGACAAGCGTGCCGCGCCCGCGACACCGAGCTCGCCGCTGCTCACGCCGGACCTGCTGACGCCGACCATCACCCCCGAGCCCGCTGACACGGGACGCCCCGCACGCTCGCCCCGGCCGACCGGACGCGAGGAGGTGACGCGATGAAATTCTCCCTGTGGATCGCCGCCGTCGTCGCGGCCCTGTTCGCATTGCTCGGCTCGGTGTTCGTGGTCGGCGAAGGCCACAGCGCGATCGTGCTGAACCTCGGTCGCGTGGTGCGTACCGACATCGGTCCGGGCCTGCACTTCAAGTGGCCGCTGGTGGAAACCTCGCGCGTGTTCGACCGTCGACTGCAAGTGCTCGATGCCGAACCGGAGCGTTACCTCACCGCCGACAAGCAGAACGTCAGCGTCGACTTCTTCGCGTTGGGCCGCATCCATGACCTGCGCGCTTTCTACCGCGCCACCGGCGGCGATGAGACCACCGCAGTCGAGCGCCTGGCGCCGATCATCCGCGACTCGCTGCGCAACGAGATCAACTCGCGCACGCTGCAGCAGGTGGTGTCGGGCGACCGCACTTCGGTGATCGGTCGCCAGCTCGACGCCATCAACCAAGGCGCCCAGACGCTGGGCGTGAAGATCGTCGATATCCGCATCAAGCGCATCGAGCTGCCGCAGGACAGCAACGTGGTCGGCTCGGTTTACAACCAGATGCGCAGCCAGCGCCTGCAGGTGGCCAGCCAGCTGCGCGCCGAGGGTGTGGAGCAGGCACAGGCCATCCGTGCCCAGGCCGATCGCGACAAGCAGGTGATCGTGGCCGAGGCCGAGCGCGACGCGCAGAAGCTGCGCGGCGAGGGCGATGCCGAGGCGACCCGCCTGTATGCGCAGGCCGCGAACAAGGACCCGAGTTTCTACGCGTTCCAGCGCAGCCTGGAGGCGTACCGCAAGGCGTTCGCGGATGGCGACGGCGTGGTCGTGCTCGACCGCGACGACCCGTTCCTGCAGTACCTGCGTTCGGACCGCTGACCGGCCCACATGCTCGAACTGGTCTCGGCCCTGTGCCTGGTGGCGGTGCTGGAAGGGCTGTTCCTGTTCGTCGCCCCGCGCGGCTGGAAACGGGCCGCCGAACAGCTCCACGCCATGCCGGACCGCCACCTGCGGGTGGTGGGCGCGATCGTGGTCGGGCTGGGCCTGCTGTCGCTGTGGTGGATCCGTTCCTGAGGCCTTCACGCGCCACGGCCTGACCGGATCGGTCGGAATCGCACGAAGTTGAACGGGAGACCGCCCGCCGGGGTGGTCCCGCCTACCCAAAACCCGGATAATGCACAAAAGCCGGACGGGGCCCAGCGCCCCGCCGGCTTTCTTGCTGTTTGCGGGGGCTTCATGTGCGAGCCCCGCGGCAGCCCCGCCCCCGCGGCCATCAATGCAGCTAGTCAGCGATCTCGAGTCAGGAGCTTCGAAATGGGTCAGTCAGTCGTCGTTCTCGGTGCCCAGTGGGGCGATGAAGGCAAGGGCAAGATCGTCGATCTGCTCACGCAGGACATCGGGGCGGTGGTGCGTTTCCAGGGCGGCCACAACGCCGGCCACACCCTCGTCATCGGCGGCAAGAAGACCGTCCTTCACCTGATTCCCTCCGGCATCCTGCGCGAAGGCGCGCTGTGCCTGATCGGCAACGGTGTCGTGCTGTCGCCGGCGGCGCTGCAGAAGGAAATCGCCGAACTCGAATCCAACGGCGTGGAAGTGCGTTCGCGCCTGAAGATCAGCCCGGCCACGCCGCTGATCATGCCGTACCACATCGCGCTGGATCAGGCCCGCGAGAAGGCCGCCGGCGGCAAGGCCATCGGCACCACCGGTCGCGGCATCGGCCCGGCGTACGAAGACAAGGTCGCGCGTCGCGGCATCCGCGTGGCCGACCTGCATTACCCGCAGCAGCTCGCCGAGAAGCTGCGCGCAACGATGGACTATCACAACTTCGTCCTGACCAAGTACCTGGGCGTGGACGCGGTCGACTTCCAGCAGACGCTGGACGAAGCGCTGGCCTTCGGTGAATACGTCGAGCCGATGAAGTCCGACGTCGCCGGCATCCTTCATGACCTGCGCAAGCAGGGCAAGAAGGTGCTGTTCGAAGGCGCGCAGGGCTCGCTGCTCGACATCGACCACGGCACTTACCCGTACGTCACATCAAGCAACACCACCGTCGGCGGCGCGTACGCCGGCACCGGCGTGGGCGCGGACGCGGTCGATTACGTGCTGGGCATCGCCAAGGCCTACGCCACGCGCGTCGGCGGCGGTCCGTTCCCGACCGAACTGGACGACGAAGTCGGCCAGGGCCTGCGCGACCGCGGCGCCGAGTACGGCGCCACCACCGGCCGTCCGCGTCGCTGCGGCTGGATGGACATCGTCGCGCTGCGTCGTGCCGTGGCCGTCAACGGCATCACCGGCCTGTGCATCACCAAGCTCGACGTGCTCGACGGCATGGAGAAGCTGAAGATCTGCATCGCGTACGAATACCGCGGCAAGCGCACCGAATACGCGCCGCTCGACGCCGCCGGCTGGGAAGAGTGCACGCCGGTGTACCTGGAGTTCCCGGGCTGGGAAGAGAACACGCACGGCGTCACCGAGTGGGACAAGCTGCCGCCCGCCGCCCGCGCCTACCTGCGCGCGCTGGAGGAACTGGCCGGCTGCCCGATCGCCATCGTCAGCACCGGCCCCGACCGCGACGCGACCATGGTGCTGCAGGATCCGTTCGCGTAAGCGAAGCGTCGATCGAAAGAACGAAAGGCCCCCGCATTGCGGGGCCTTTTTGTTGGATGAGAAGTTCGAGGCCGCTACGACAACCACCCAGATGAAGCCCCTCTCCCGCTTGCGGGAGAAGGTGCCGGCAGGCGGATGAGGGTTGGCTGTCAGCGTGGCTGGCTTGCTTTCACTCCAACCCCTCTCCGGTGGGCGGAGAGGGCACTGAAGTCAGAACAGCATGTCGATCCAACGCGCGGCGACCGCGGCCAGGCTTCCTGACAGCACGCCGAACACCGTGATCGCCACGACGCCCGCACCCCACGCCGCGCACAGCAGCCAGCCGTCGCGCTCCAGCAATGCGAGTGCGAACAGCAGCAGCAATGCACCGAACAGATAGTTCGTGAAGGGAATCGGCAGCGACAGCAGCAGGCCCAGCAGCAACAGCAGCAGGCCGGTGAAGAAATCGGCGAGGCGGTGGTCGAGCAGCACCGGCAGGCGCGGCTTCACGACCTTCTCCAGCCGCGTCAGCCACGGCGCCAGCAGATCGCGGAATCGCGCCATCGCATGACGGTGCGGGCCGCGTCGCGCGAGGAACTTCGGCAACCACGGCTGGCGCAGGCCGATCAGCAACTGCAGTCCGATCAGGATCACCAGCGGCCCGCTGACCGCGCCGCCGACGCCGGGAATCGGAATGAACGCCGGGATCGTCGAGACGAACAGCAGCATGCCGAACGAACGGTCGCCCAGGCCGTGCAGCACGTCGCCCATGCGCAGCTGCTCGTTGGGATCACCCGCGGCGAACACGTCCAGCAACGCCCGCGTACCCGCCTCGCGGTATTCGTGGCGATCGCGGTCAGCCGGAGGTGTCATCCGTCACCGGCTCCGGTTCGGGGCGTCGGGAAAGCAGCAGCTTGTCGATGCGCGGGCCGTCCAGGTCCACGACTTCGATACGCCACTGCGCCCAGTCGAAATGCTCGCCGACATAGGGAATTCGGCCGAAATGCGCGATCACCATGCCCGCCGCGGTGTGGAAGTCGTGCTCGTCCTCGTCGGGCAGGCGACCGCCGCCGATCAGCTCGCGCAGGTCTTCCACCGGCAGCGAGCCGTCGAGCAGGAACGAGCCATCCGGACGTTCCACCACCGGCGCGTTGTTATCGTCCTCGGCCTCGCCGCCGGGCACGCCGACGGAATGCACGCGGCCGACCACGGCGTCCATCAGGTCGGCGATGGTGACCACGCCGCTGATGTCGCCGTATTCGTCCACCACGAGCGCGAGCGATTGCTGTTCCTCGCGGAAGATCTCCAGCAGCTTCATCGCGTGCGTGGACTCGGAGACGAACAACGGCTCGCGCAGCTCCTTGAACAGGTCCGGCGCCTTCTCGTCGAGGCGGTCCAGCAGCGACTTCACTTCCAGGATGCCCAGCACTTCACTGTCGTTGTGGCGGTACACCGGATAGCGCGAGAACGGCGTCTGCCGCATCGACTCCAGGTTCTGCGCGAAGTCGACGGACGCGTCCAGCCAGGCGATGCGCGTGCGCGGCGTCATCAGGCTTTCGGCGGTGCGGTCGCCCAGGCCGAGCACGCGGTTCATCATCTTGCGCTCGTCGTTGTCGATCACGCCCTGCTCGTGGCTTTCGCTCACCAGCAGGCGGATTTCCTCTTCGCTGATCTCGCTGCGTGCGTCGTCCTTCACGCCGAACATGCGCAGGAAAAAACGGTTGATCGCGCCCAGGCCCGCGACGGCGGGGCGCGCGATGCGCGACAGCCAGTACAACGGGATCGCGACCGCGCAGGCGATGCGCTCGGACGCGGTGAGGGCCAGGCGCTTGGGGATCAGCTCGCCGAAGATCACCGAGGCGGCCGTGATCAGCGTGACCGCCGTGCCCAGGCCGATCGGGCGGGCGTACTGGGCGGCATTGGGCCACACGCCCTGCACCCAGCCGGCGATGGCCAGGCCGATGGACTCGCCGCCGAAGGTGCCGGTGAGGATGCCGATGGAGGTGATGCCCACCTGCACGGTGGACAGCAGATTGTCGGGGTGCTCAGCCAGCTCCAGCGCCACCTGGGCGCCGCGGCTCGTCTCGGACATCTGCTTGAGCTTGATCTTGCGCGAGGTCATCAGCGCCATCTCCGACATCGCGAAGAAGGCGTTGAGGACGATCAGGGCAATGACGATCAGGAGTTCCAGCATGCGGTCCGTACCTCAGGATGGCAGGCTGGAGTGCACGCGCCGTGAGGGGGCGTGGCGGCGCTGGGCGGCCGTTCTGGGTCGTCGTCCATCAGATCTGAAGGGGGCAAGGAGGGGGAAAGCCAAGGGATGGTAGCAGGCCCGCCAATTTCAACCGCCGCATGGGCGCGCGCCTTTGACGCCAAACCGTCATAATTCGCCCCGCAGTCCCCACCGAGCCGGGCGTTCCGGCATCACGAGGCCCCCTCAGCATGTTCTCCCTGCAAACGATCTTCGGCCAAGGCAACCAGTTCTATACGCTGCTGGAGGAGGCCGCCGTCGCCGCCCACGACAGCACCAAGGCCCTCCACGCGATGCTCAAGGCCGCCGATCGCCAGCCCGCGCTGGACGCCTTCAAGCTGGCCCGCCAGCGCGAACGCGACGCCTCCGACAAGATCAGCCAGGAGCTGGTCAACAGCTTCATCACCCCGATCGAGCGCGAGGACATCGAAGCCCTGGCCTCGGCGCTGTACAAGATTCCCAAGCAGGTCGAGAAGTTCGCCGACCGCTATTCGCTCGCCACGCGCCACCTGGAGCACATCGACTTCGCGCCGCGCGCGGCGATGCTCGAGCAGGCCTCGGCCGTGGTCGTGCAGATGGTGCAGCAGCTGCGCCACCTCAAGCTGGAGCCGATGAAGGCGCTCAACGACCAGCTGCGCTCCCTGGAGAACGAAGCCGACCGCCTGATGCTCGAGCTGTACCGCGACATCTATTCCGGCCGCCTGGACAACCTGCAGATGTTCCTGCTCAAGGAGTTCTTCGAGATCCTGGAGAAGGCCATCGACCGCTGCCGCGAAGCCGGCGTGGTCGCCTACGAAATCGTGTTGAAGAACTCGTAAGGGGCCGGGCCGATGCTGACCCTGGTCCTGGTCGTGGTGTTCGCGGCGCTCGCGTTCGAGTACATCAACGGCTTCCACGACACCGCCAACTCCATCGCGACCGTCGTCGCGACCAAGGTGCTCTCGCCGATGCAGGCGGTGGCACTGGCGGCGATCACCAACCTGCTCGGTGCGCTGTGGGGCACGGCCGTCGCCAAGACGATCGCCTCCGGCCTGCTCGACACGGGCGTGGTCGAAGTCACTTCGCAGCTGATCCTGTGCGCGCTGCTGGGCGCGATCGTGTGGAACCTGATCACGTGGTGGAAGGGCCTGCCGTCCTCGTCCTCGCACGCGCTGATCGGCGGTCTGTGCGGCGCGGCGGTGGCCGCGGCGAGCAACAACTGGCACTCGGTGATCTGGTCGCATCCGGCCGACCCCTGGTACAAGAGCGCCGGCGTGCTGTGGAAGGTCATCGTGCCGATGGTGTCCTCGCCGCTGCTGGGCTTCGCCGCCGGCTTCCTGGTGATGGGACTGCTGTTCGCGATCATTTCGTTCATGGCGCGTAGCGGCGGCTTCCTCGCGCGCATGGCGCGTCCGCGTTGGGTAAACGCGTTCTTCGGCAAAGCGCAGCTCGCCTCCGCCGCCGGCATGGGCTTCGCGCACGGCATGAACGATGCGCAGAAGACCATGGGCATCATCGCGCTGGCGCTGGTGGGGGCGCAGTCGGCGGGCACGCTGGACAACCTGCCGTCGTGGCTGGCATTCCTGCATCCCTCGAAGAACGCGCTGGAACACAACGACATCGACCTGTGGATCAAGCTGACGTGCGCCATCGTGATGGCCGCCGGCACCGCCGCGGGCGGCTGGCGCATCATCAAGACGCTCGGCCACAAGCTGGTGAAGCTGCATCCGATCAACGGCTTCGCCGCGGAAACCAGCGCGGCCTCGGTGATCATGGCGGCGTCCACGTTGGGTATTCCGGTCTCGACCACGCACAATATTTCGTCCGCGATCATGGGCGTGGGCACGGCCAAGCGCTTCAACGCCATCAAGTGGACCGTGGTGGAGAAGATGATCTGGGCGTGGATCCTGACGATTCCCGCCGCCGGCGGCATCGCGTATCTGTGCTTTGAGATGTTCCGGATGTTCGGCTGGGCGTGAGACGCCGGGATTCGAGATTGGAGATTCGTAAAAGCAAAAGCCCGCCATCGGCGGGCTTCTTGTTTGCATGATCCTGCGAATCCCGAATCCCGAATCCCGAATCCCGAATCCCGAATCCCGAATCCCGAATCCCGAATCCCGAATCCCGAAGAATCAGAACAGATCGCCACCCGCCGACAGCATCCGCTCCATGCGATCACCCAGGCCGCCGATCTCCAGCACCAGCCGATCGATCTCCGACGCATCCAGGCCGTCGTAGGGGCGGTTCTCGCACAGTTGCAGATGCGGCACGCCATCGAGGTCGCCGATGGCGAGGTAGCCCACGCGGCTCTGCCAGTTGAAGATCAGCGCCTTCTTCGCGTCCAGGCCGGTGATCGGCGCGACCGCGGTGCTGACGCGCAGGTAGGGACGACCGTCATCGTCGTCCAGTTCGGAGAGGAAGATCGCCTGGTGGCGCGTGCCGTGCTCGAGTGAGAGCTCGATGCACACGACGTCCACGTCATGATCGGTCAGGCGGAATTTCGCGGCCTGGAGGTGGCGGCGGATCGAGTCGAAGTTGCGCACGGGCGGCTCCTTCCGGGGGAAGCCGTTATGCTACCGCGATGAGCAAGTCGCCTGCCGACGAATCGCATCGACGTATTCTCGCCGCGATCCGCGCGATCCCCGCAGGCGAGGTTGCCGGCTACGGCGAGGTCGCGCGGCGCGCCGGATTGCCGGGCCGAGCGCGGCTCGTGGCGAGGCTGCTTGGGCAGAACGAGGATCCGGGCCTGCCGTGGCATCGGGTGCTGCGTTCGGACGGGCGCATCGCGTTTCCCGAAGGTTCGCGCGGATTCCGCGAGCAGAGCCAGCGCCTGCGCGCCGAAGGCGTGCGCATCGAGGGCGGCCGCGTGAAGGGCCAACGCGCCGCGGCGACGCTCGACGAACAAATGTGGGGCATGCCCACGCCCGCGCCCCGTGCGGCTGCGCGGCGCAGCGCGGCGGAAAAGCCCGCCAGGCCGGCCGCGAAGGCCGCTCCCAGGCGTCGCCAGGCCGGGCGCTGACCCGCTGGCCGAAGGCCGGAGCGTCCGGCAGCGCACGATCGTCCACACGCACCCGCGCGGCTTCGCGCCGGCTACCATGTAGCGCACCCGAGGAGTCGTGATGTTTTCCAACCTTCCCCCCGTCACCAAGGCCCTGCTGATCGCCAACGGACTGGTGTTCGTGCTGCAGCTCGCCATCGGCGACGTCGCGCTCGCGCAGTTCATGCTGTGGCCGCCGCACAACGATGCCGAGCTGTACGGCGTCGAGTTCATGCCGTGGCAGCTGATCACCTACGGCTTCATGCACGGCGGTTTCGCCCACCTGCTGTTCAACATGCTGGCGCTGGCGATGTTCGGCGCGCCGCTGGAGCACGTGTGGGGCGATCGCCGCTACCTGACGTATTACCTGGTCTGCATCGTCGGCGCGGCGCTGTGCCAGCTTGGAGTCGGTGTCTGGATGGTGTCGCAGGGCGGCGCCGCGTATCCGACCGTCGGCGCCTCCGGCGGCATCTTTGGACTGCTGCTGGCGTACGGCATGCTCTTCCCGAACCAGCGCGTGATGCTGCTGATTCCGCCGATCCCGATGAAGGCGCGCACGCTGGTCATCGTCTACGGCGCGATCGAGCTGCTGCTGGGCATCACCAACGCGATGCCGGGCGTGGCGCATTTCGCCCACCTGGGCGGCATGCTGTTCGGCTGGCTGCTGATCCGCTACTGGCGCGGGCAGCCGCCGTTCCGGCGCAAGGGTGGACCGCCGCGCATGCGCGTGGTGCGCTGAGGTCCAAGAACGCGCGCCGTCGCTTCGAGTACTGGACTGAAGCGAAGGCGGATTACGGAAACACTCTTATCTGCTGGTCCGCAGCCAGCTGCATCGGCGTGCCGGCCTTGCACGCGAACGCCTCTCCGAACGGCGCTTCGTTGCGCAATGGTCCATTCGTGCGCCATTGCCCGGGGGCATGCACGCTCGTGGCGGCGCGCTGCTGCGCGACCTCCGCCGTCATCCGCTGCGGCCACAACGAGGCCCAGCCCTTGTAGAGCGACTGTTGCGCGGTCTTCGCTGCCGAAGGCTCGGCCGCGCGGTGGGCCGAGGATGCGAGTTCCACGCCGATCAGATCGGCGATGTTCTCGTCCGCCGTCTGCGTGCCGTTGACGCGCGTGCCCTTCAGGTCCGGATAGTCGAAGCCCGAGTACTGCGCGGCGACGCGCTTGCTCAACGCGTCCCACGCCGAGGTTTCGGTCGGCGTCCACCAGTCGCGCAGTTCCTGCTTCGCATCGACGTAACGTCCGCGGTTGTCGAAACCGTGGCTGAGCTCGTGCCCGACCAGCGCGCCGTAGGAGCCATACAGCCACGCCGCGTCCTTGGAGGTGTCGAACACCGGCGGTTGCAGCATCGCGGCGGTCACGATCAAGCGGTTCTGCGTGATGTCGTAGGCCAGCGAAGGATCCTGCGGCAACACGTCCCAGCGACGGTCGGCGTTGCCGCGACCGATGCGCTTCATTTCCTCGCGATGGCGCCAGGTCGAGGCGATCAGCATGTTGCTGCCGAAACTGCCGCGACCCATCGGCTGCACGGTGTAGTCCAGATCGCGATTGGGCGTACCGACTTCGATCTTCAGCTTGTCGAGTTTCGCCTTGGCTTCGGCCTTCGTGGCGGGGCTGAAGCGCGTGTCGCGATCCAGTGCCTGGCCGAGCGCGTTACGGATCTGCGCGGCGATGTCTTCGGCGCGCTTGTCGGTGGCCGGAGAGTAGTAACGCGCGGCGTACTCGCGGCCCACCATCGGGCCGGCGGCGAGCGTGATCGCGTCGAGCACCTGCTGCGGTCGTGTCGGCGGGGCAGCGAGTCCGCGCAGCACACGGCCGCGGAATTCGAAGTCCGCATCGCGGAACGGCTTGGCCAGGTACGGCGCCATCGCATCGCCGACGCGCCAGCGCAGGTACGCCTTCCATTGCGCCGGCTTGAGACTGCCGACGAGGTTGTCCAGTTGCGAGAACAGTTGCGGGTTCGCCATCGACACGCGGTCGTCGGTCACGCCCTGGACCTTGAGGAAATCGCCCAGTTGCAGGCGCTTGTATTGCTTTGCCAGCGACTTGGTGTCGACCGGCGCGAAGTTCCGCCGCGGGTCGCGCAGGTCGACCAAGGACTTCGATGCGCTCGCGATGCGCGTCTCCAGATCCAGCACCGCCTGCGCATCGGTCTTGATCTGCGCCTGCGGCGTGCCGGTGAGTGCGAGGATCTGTTCGACGTAATTGCGATAGCGCCCCATCAGCGCCTGCGTGTCGGCGTCGTTGCGCGTGTAGTACGCCGGATCGGGAAGGCCGAGCCCGCCCTGTGCGAAGTAACCGATGTGGCGGTTCAGATCGTCCAGGTCGACATCGGCGCCGAAGTTGAACACCACCGGGATGCCCACCTGGTGCAGCGCGGCGATCGCGGGCGGAATGTCCTTGGCGCTCTTGATCGCGTCGATGCGCGCGAGCAGCGGCGCGATCGGCTGTGCACCATCGCGTTCCACCGCTGCTTCGTCCAGGCCGCTCGCCCAGAAATCGCCCAGCAGCTTCTGCACGTTGTTCTGCGGCGATTTCGATGCGGCGTCGAGCAGGTCCAGCTGCTGCTGGCGTGCTCGCGCGGCGAGTTGCTCCAGCGCCGACACCGAGCCCGACGCGGGCGGCGTCGTGTTGCTGCGCAGCCAGTCGGCATTGGCGTTGGCGTAGAAGTCGCTGCAGGCGGTCGCCGCGGCCGGCGCCTTGGGCTTGGTGGCGCGCTTCTTCTGGGCCTCGGCGTGGGGGATGGCGATCAGGCAGACGGCCAGAGCGCAGACGAGCGGACGAAGGTTCATGGCGGCTCCGTACCGGGGGAGGGCAAGGTGGCCGGAGTCTAGCAATGGACGTGTGAGGCGGGCCGTTCACGCGACATCGCCGCATTCACCGGCCTTTCCCTTCTCCCTGCGGTCGCCGAAGGGGCGAAGGAAGCGCGCGCGGCGGCCATCGCAGCTTCGGAAAAAAGAAGGCCCGGGGAGCCCGGGCCTTCGCGCGGCCGACGACGAGTGCGGCCGTGTCTTGCGCTTTGGCTTACACGATTACCAGATCACGACCTGCTTGTCGGCCTCGCGCACCATCGGCTGACCCGGCTTGCACGAGAACGCCGCGGCGAACGCCGGCAGGTTCGACGGCGCGCCGATCGCGCGGAACGTGGCGGGAGCGTGCTCGTCGGTGGCCAGGCGCAGCTTCAGCTCTTCCGGGGTGAAGTTGCGGCGCCACACGGTGCCCCAGTTGAGGAAGAAGCGCTGGTCGCGCGTCAGGCCGTCGGTCATCGGGTCCGGCTTGCCTTCGGTCGCCTTCTTCATGGCGTCGTAGGCCGTGGCCAGGCCACCGAGGTCGGCGATGTTCTCGCCCAGCGTCAGCTTGCCGTCGACCTTGCCGCCCGCGTCGGTGCGGTAGGTGTCGAACTGCTGCACGAGCTTTTCGGTGCGGCCGGAGAAGCCCTTGGAATCGGCGTCGGTCCACCAGTTCTCGAAGTTGCCGCTGGCACCGAAACGGCTGCCCTGGTCGTCGTAGCCGTGCGTCATCTCG
This sequence comes from Lysobacter sp. MMG2, assembly GCF_016735495.2. Lineage (GTDB taxonomy): Bacteria > Pseudomonadota > Gammaproteobacteria > Xanthomonadales > Xanthomonadaceae > Lysobacter_J. The sequence goes on along the minus strand of NZ_JAERQY020000001.1, from coordinate 696,000 downwards.
TGGCCGATCACCGCGCCGATGCCGCCGTAGTTGGCCGCGTCATCCGCGTTCGGATCGAAGAACGGCGGCTGCAGGATCGCGGCCGGGAAGACGATCTCGTTCTGCAGCGGGTTGTAGTAGGCGTTCACCATCTGCGGCGGCATGCCCCATTCGGTGCGATCGACCGGCTTGCCGATCTTGCCCAGTTCCCACTTGTAGTTGAACTCGTTGGCGGCCAGCACGTTGCCGATGTAGCTGTCGCGGGTGGTGTCCAGGCCCGTCCAGTCGCGCCACTTGTCCGGGTAGCCGATCTTGGGGGTGAAGGCGGCCCACTTCTCCATCGCCTTCTTCTTGGTGTCGTCGCCCATCCACGCCAGGTGCTCGATGCGCGTCTTCAGCGACTCGGAGAGGTTCTTCACCAGCTCCTCCATGCGCGCCTTCGACTCCGGCGGGAAGGCCACCTTCACGTACATCTGGCCCAGCGCTTCGCCGGCCTCGCTCTCGATCACGTCGAGCACGCGCTTGCCGCGTTCCTTCAGTTCCTTCTGACCGCGCAGGGTCTTGTTGTAGAAGTTGAAGTTCTCTTCGACGAACGCATCCGACAGGTACGGCGAAGCCGAGTCGACGGTGTGGAAGCGCAGGTACGACTGCCACTGCTCGGCCGGTACGTCGGCGAGCATCTTGCTGACCTCCTGGTGGAAGGCCGGCATGGCGAGGGAGAACATCGCCGGCGTGGCGACGCCCTGCGATTCGAAGAACTTCGTCCACGGGAAGTTCGGCGCCAGCTTGTCGGCGTCGGCCGGGCTGATCGGGTTGTAGTACAGCGAGACGTCGCGCTGCAGCGTCTTCTTGTCGAGCGAGGCGCGCGCCAGGCGCGTCTCGAACGCGATCACGTCCTTGGCCTGCTTGGCGGCGTCGGCGGTGGGAATGCCGCTGAGTTCGAGCACCTTGGCGACGTGCTGCTCGTAGGCGGCCAGCTTGTCCTTCTTGTCGGCGTCGAAGTAGTACGGCTTGTCCGGCAGGCCCAGGCCGCCCTGCGAGGCGTAGGCGATGTTGTTCCGGGAATCCTTGAAATCCGCTTCCGGACCGAAGCCGAACAGCACGTTCTCGCCCTTCGCCGCGCTGGTGCGCAGGTAGTCGGCGATCTTTTCCTGGCTGTCGAGCGCGGCGATGGCGTCGAGCTGCGGCTTCAGCGGAGCGATGCCCTGCTGGTTGATCTTGGCCGCGTCCATGCCGGTGGCCCAGAAGTCGCCGACGATCTTTTCCACGCCCTTGGCGTTGGTGTCGGCGCCGGCCTGCTCGGCCAGCTGGCGCTGCACGGCGGTGGAGCGCTCATCGAGCATCTCGAACGCGCCCCACGAGGTGCGGTCGCCCGGGATGGCGTTGGCGGCGAGCCACTTGCCGTTGACGTAGCCACCGAAGTCATCGCAGGCGTTCTTGGTGGTGTCCAGGTCGGACGCGGCGAAGCGGTTCACGCCGGGGAGCTTGCCCTCGTCGAGCGTGTAGGCGGCCGGCTGCGCAGGTTTGGCGGCATCGGCGGCCGGTGCGGCGGCCTCTTCCTTCTTGCCGCACGCGGTCAGCGCGGCGACGACAGCCAGGGACAGAACGAGGACTTGCGGTTTCTTGAGGCTCACGGAGGGCTCCAGCCGGCAGGCATTGGTGAGTTGGGACAGGCCCCGGACCGGGGCACCGGGCGACATTAGACCCGATTGTCCCGAGCCGAGGGTGTCGAAGGTCACGATGACGGGGGCCTTGGGGTTTGTTCGTACAGCGGCGGGACACTCCCGCCCGGGACGGCCGATCCTGCAAAGCCCGTGGCCCGCACGGCCGTCCAATCCCGCCACCCTCGACCGGCCCACCATCGGCCCAATCGCAGGTTCCGCCGGAGGCTCCGCATGCACGCTTCGAACCCGATCCGCCGCCACGGTCTGTGGATGCTGCCCTGGCTGCTTGCGTGGGCAGGCCTGGCCGGCGCGGCCGACACCGGGCCCGTCCTCGTGCCGGTGGAGCACTTCATCGATCTGCCCGACGGCGTGCGCCAGCCCGAAGGCCTCGCCGTCGATCCGGCCACCGGCGAGATCTTCGTCAGCACCTTCGATGCGCGCGAGCCCGAAAGCGCGCGCAACAACCGTCTGCTGCGTTACTCCGCGCAAGGCCGGCTGCTGGCGAGCCGCGCGTTCGGCGCCACGCCTCTCACCGGCGTGGAGGTCCGCGACGGCCACGTCTACGTACTGAACTTCGGCGCTTCGAAACTCCAGCGACTTCCCGTGCGCTTCGATGCGGATACGCCGATCCAGGACGTGTTGTCGTTCAAGGCGCTCACGCCGCCGGAACCGAGCGCGCGCCAGATCGACAACCCCGACGGCAGTCGCGACGCCATCACCTTCGGCGCCAAGGGCTTTCCGGCGATCAACGGCATGGTGTTCGATCGCGCGGGCAACCTGTACGTCTCCGATTCCTTCCAGGGTGCGATCTATCGCATCGAGAAGGCCACGACCTGCGCGCCGTGCACGGTCGTGGCGATCTCGCGCGATCCGCTGCTGGGCACGACCGGCGCGCTGCCGTTCGGCGCCAACGGCCTGGCGTTCAATACGGACGAGTCGCGCATGTACATCAACAATGCCGGCGATGGTCGCGTGCTGCGCATGGACATGCCGTCGGGCCCCGTCAGCGTCCTGGCCGAGAGCGTCTACGGCGCCGACGGCCTGATCTTCCACGATGGCCTGCTGTGGGTGGCTTCCAACCAGACCGACACCGTGGTGGCGCTGGACGAAAACGGCCGCGTGCGCGTGCGCGCCGGCTCGTTCCAGGGGCTGCACGACGGCGCGCCGCGCGGGTTGCTGTTCCCGGCCGCCACGGCGGTGCAGGGCGAGTGGATGATCGTGGCCAATCTCGCGCTGCCGATCACGCCGATGAAGGGCGACGAATGGGAAGAGGACGTGACGCGCTGGACGCTGTCGCGATTCCGCATTCCGGCCCGGTGAACTTCGCGTCGCGGGACGACCGTCACTTGTCGCCGTGAGGACGGCTGCCTAAGCTCCGGCGTTCTTCGGACACCGGGGTTGGAACGTGAAGGGATTCCTGATTGCCGTGCTGATTGCTGCGAGCGCCGCCACGAGCGTGCACGCACAGACCTGCCGCGACACCGCCGCCTACGAGCCGGCGCGCAAGATCGTGGCCGACCTGGGCCGCATCGTCGCGCCCAACGGCGTGCAGGAGTCGTACAAGGTCGCCCTCAACGGCGTGGAGCAATGGGTGAACGTGCGCGGCCAGGACCGCGCCAACCCGATCATCCTGTTCGTGCACGGCGGCCCGGCCTCGCCACTGACGCCGACGCTGTGGCAGTTCCAGCGCCCGCTGGAGGAGTACTTCACGATGGTGACGTACGACCAGCGCGGCGCGGGCAGGACCTTCGTTGCCAACGACGAGGCCCGGGTCGCCGACACCATCCACATTCCCAACTTCGTCGACGACGTGATCGCGATGGCGCAGGACGTACGCAAGCGTTACGGCAAGCGCAAGCTCATCCTGATGGGGCACAGCTGGGGCACGATCATCTCCATGCAGGCGGCGCTGAAGCGGCCGGATCTGTTCCATGCCTACATCGGCGTGGGCCAGGTCATCAACGTGCGCGAGAACGAACGCATCAGCTTCGACTACGCCATGGCCACCGCGAAGGCCAAGGGCAACGCCGAGGCGGTGCGCGAGATGGAGGCCATCGCGCCGTATCCGGGCGACCAGCCGATCACGCGCGAGCGCATCATCGCCGCACGCAAGTGGGCGCAGTACTACGGCGGCCTCACCGCGTACCGTGACGAATCCACTTACTTCTATCGCGCGCCGTTGCTCTCGCCGGAGTACACCGACGCCGAACGCTGCGCGGTGGACGGCGGGAACGTGTTCACGCTGGGGCGCATCCTGCCGGAATTCCTGAAGGTCGACATGTCCGGCGTGCGCGACTTTCCGATTCCCGTGCTGATGTTCATGGGACGCCACGACTACACCACGCCTTCCGAGCCCACCGATGCATGGCTGAAGCAGGTCAGGGCGCCATACAAGCAGGGCGTGTGGTTCGAGAACGCCTCGCACATGATCCCGTGGGAGGAGCCCGGCAAGCTGCTGTTGAGCCTGGTGCACTACGCGCGCCCGCTCGCGCAGGACGGCGCGAGCGTCACGGCGAAGTAACGCACCATCGCGTCTGCTTGCGCCCGATGAGCTACGTGCGCACCTACACCGACGACGAACCCGCACGCGCGCAGGTCGATGCCTGGGCCGGCGTGTCGGTGCTGGAATTCGGCACGAACTGGTGCGGCTACTGCACCGGCGCGCAGCCGTTCATCGAGGCGGTGCTCGCGCCGCGCGACGACGTTCGCCACGTCAAGGTCGAAGACGGTCCCGGTCGTCCGCTCGGGCGTTCGTACCGGGTGAAGTTGTGGCCGACGCTGATCGTGCTCCGCGATGGCGAAGAGGTCGCGCGCATCGTGCGTCCTTCGCACGCGGACGAAATCCGCCAGGCGCTCGACGCCATCGAATGAGGCGCGCCGCGCGCGTGCATGCCTTCGTTGATGCGGAGGCTGAACCGTCGCCATCGCGCCATCCTTCGTCACGCACATCTCACGCCGGATTGCACGTTGGAATCACGCGCGCTCACCAAGACTTCCACCGTCACGTCCCACACCACGGAGCGCACGATGGACAGCACCGTCGCCAACGCGGCCTACAACGCCAACACCTTCCTGTGGTTCTGCATCTTCGCCTTCGGCCTGATCCTGTCGATCCTGTGGATCCTGGTGCCGTTCGCGGTGTTCGGCATCAAGGGCTTGTTGCGCCGCATCGCGCGCAGCCTGGAGGCGATCGAGAAGCAGAACGTCGATCTGCTTGCGGCCTGGAGGGAATACCCGCGTGATCCGCGCGACTATGGTTGGCCCGCGGAGAGCGTGGTCTATCGCGATGTCCGCGCCGACGGGACGGTCGTGCGCGAAGAACGCATCGTGCCGCCTGCGTCCTGAGGCATGCCGTACGCCGTGGTAGCTTGGTCGCGGTTACAACGCGACGAGGCGAAACATGCGTGTGCATTTTCACGGGGCAGCCGGTGAAGTCACCGGCTCGCTGCATGAAGTCGAGGCGGCCGGACGGCGCGTGCTGCTCGACTGCGGGATGATCCAGGGAAGTCCCGAGGCCGAGCGCCGCAATACCGAGCCGTTTCCGTTCGAACCGGCGGCCATCGATGCGCTGGTCATCAGCCACGCGCATATCGACCACATCGGCCGCGTGCCGCTGCTGGTCGCGCGCGGTTTTCGCGGACCGATCTTCGCGCAGGAGGCGACCGCCGACCTCATGCCGGTGATGCTGATGGACGCCGCGTCCATTTCGGAGGGCGAGGCGGAGCGTCACAACCGCTACCGCCACGACGGCGAACCGCAGGCGCTGCCGCTGTTCACGCGCGAGGACGTGCAGTCGGCGATGGCGTTGGTGCGCCCGCTGCGCTATGACACGCGCACGCAGATCCTGCCGGGAGTCGAACTCACGTTCCGCGAGGCCGGACATATCCTCGGTTCCTCCAGCGTCGAGCTGGAAGCGGACGGTCGCAGGTTGCTCTTTTCCGGCGACCTGGGGCCGAAGGGCACGCCGATCCTGCGCGACCCCGCCCCGATCGACCGCGCCGACCTGGTGCTGATGGAGTCGACGTACGGGGATCGACTGCACCGCGATCGCGCCGAGACGATCCGCGAACTGGGCACCATCCTCGACACGGCCTGGCGCGAAGGCGGCAACGTGCTGATCCCGGCCTTCGCCGTGGGGCGCAGCCAGGAATTGCTGTACTGGTTCGCGCGCCACTGGGACGAATGGAACCTGGCGCGCTGGAGCATCTTCCTGGACAGCCCCATGGCGCAGAAGGTGGTGGCGATCTACGACCGCCATGCCGACCTCTTCGACGAGGATGCGCAGCGCGTGTGGCGCGACAAGCCCACGCCGTTCCGTCTGCCCAATCTGCATTTCACGCAGACGCGCGATGAGTCCATGGCGATCAACCGGATCGAGCGCGGGGCGATCGTGATCGCCGGCTCCGGCATGGCGAACGCAGGGCGGATCCTGCATCACTTCCGCCATCGCCTGGACCGGCGCCAGACGCATGTGGTGTTCGTCGGTTACCAGGCCGAAGGCACGCTCGGCCGGCGGTTGGTCGATGGTGCGCGTTGGGTGCGCATCCATGGACACGATGTGCGCGTGAACGCGCAGCGACATACGGTCGGCGGGCTTTCGGCGCATACCGATCAGCGCGGTTTGATGGCCTGGTATGGCGCCATCGCCGGCGGCGAGGGCATCGCGCATCCGCCATTGGCGCTGGTGCACGGCGAGGATCGCGCGCGCGAAGCGCTGGCCGGCGAGATCGGCGATGCCTGGGGCATGCACGCCACGCTGGCGCGGCCGGGCTTGACGTTGCAGGTGTGAGGCGCGCATCCCGGCACGTGTGCCGGGATGCAATGCGGGCGCGCGCGATCAGGACGGTTCGCGCGTCGCCTCCGCGGTTTCCGCGGTAAGGGGCGTGGCCGCATGCCGAGGACGGGTGAACGGCGTCGGCGTCGGCCCGTGCGCCACGTTGCCGATGAGGAGCCTCGTGCCCGCGCGCAGGCCTTCGGACAACTCCAACTGCACGCGTTCGGCATCGCGACGGCGGACGTCCTCGACGATCTCCAGCGCGTCCTCCTTCGGCACGCCGAGCTGGCACAGCGCGGCATGGCCGAACTTCATCGCCGACTCGAACGTCTCGCGCACCTGCACGTCGACGCCGGCATTGATCAGCTCCAACGAATGCTCGCGATCGTAGGAACGCACCAACAGCCGGGCCTGGCTGAATTCCGCCTTGGCCACTTCGACGATGCGGTTGGCGGCATCCTTGTTGTCGATGCACACCGCGATCACCTGCGCGGTATGCGCACCGGACGCACGCAGCACGTCCAGGCGCGTGCCATCGCCGTAGTAGATCTTGAATCCGAAGGTGCTGGCGCTGCGGATCATCTCCACGTCGTTGTCGATGATGGTCACGTCCACGCCGCGCGCGAGCAGCGACTGGCTGACCACCTGGCCAAACCGGCCGAAACCGATCATCAGCACGCTGCCGCTCAGGCCGTCGGCGACATCGACATCGTCCCCCAGCGTGACCTCGTCGCGTTTCAACCACGGCCGCACGGCCAGCGTCACCAGCGGCGTCAGCGCCATCGACAGCACGACGATGGCGGTGAGGTTGGCGTTCTGCGTCGCCGCGATGACGCCGCTGGCGGCGGCGGTGGAGTACAGGACGAAGGCGAACTCGCCGCCCTGCGCCATCAGCGTGGCGCGCTCGAGGGCTTCGTGATGGCTGGAATCCAACAGTCGCGCGACCGCATAGATGCACAGCGCCTTGACCACCATCATCGCGAGCACGGCGCCGAGGATCTGCACCCAGTTCTCGCGCACCACGGCCAGGTCCAGTGCCATGCCCACGCCGAGGAAGAACAGCCCCAACAGCAGCCCGCGGAAGGGTTCGACGTCGGCCTCAAGCTGATGGCGGAAGGTGGATTCGGAAAGCAGCACGCCGGCCAGGAAGGCGCCCATCGCCATCGACAACCCGCCCAACTGCATCAGCAGCGCCGAACCGAGCACGACCAGCAGCGCGGCGGCGGTCATCACTTCGCGCGCCCGGGCCGCTGCGAGCAGCCGGAACAGCGGGTTCAGCAGCCAGATGCCCGCCGCCACCAGCGCGGCCAGCACGCCGGCGCCTATGCCTATCGAGGCCCAGCGCGAGGTGTCGGCGCTCGGCTCGGCGGGGGACAGCAGCGCCACCAGCACCAGCAGGGGCACGATCAGCAGGTCCTCGAACAGCAGCACGGACACGATCTTCTGGCCCGGGGGCAGGGCGATGTCGCCACGCTCGGCCAGCAGCTGCATCACGATGGCCGTGGAGGTCAGCACGAAGCCCATCGCGCCGATGAAGGCGACCACCGGCGCATAGCCGAACAACAGGCCCACGCCGGTCAGGGCGGCGGTGCAGGCGACGATCTGCAGGGTGCCCAGCCCGAAGATCTGCTTGCGCAGGCTCCATAGATGCGAGGGGCGCATTTCCAGGCCGATCAGGAACAGGAACATGACCACGCCCAGCTCGGCGACGTGCAGGATCGCCTGCGGGTCGGAGAACCAGCCCAGGCCGAAGGGGCCGATCACCAGCCCGGCGGCCAGGTATCCCAGCACCGAGCCCAGCCCCAGGCGCCTGAACACGGGCACCGCCACCACGGCCGCCCCAAGCAGGGCCACCACCTTGACCAGATCGTTCGACCCCACATCCGCCATCGTTCGTCCTCATTCCATATGAATCGCACCGGCCCGCGCAGCCTACATGGGTGGCGGGACCGGCCGCTTTCGCGTAGAGTCCGCCCCGTTCAGCGCACGGCTGCCTCCCCCGCAAGGGTACGTTTCCCAGGTATGCCCGCCGTGGACCGCATTGCGGTTCGAGCAAACGGCTTCTATCCCGCACGTCTTTCGTAGCGCAGACACGGCCCGGAGCATCCGGTCGCCGGCCAACACGATCACCGCCGGCGCGGTTCAGGGAACGCCGGGGGCATCACGCGACGTTTCGTCCGTGCCTGCTGCGTTCAGCCGGCACGGCGCGATGGCGCGCATACGGAGCTACATCGCATGACGTTCGAAACCCTCGGGCTTTCGCCCGCGCTGCTGCGCGCGCTGGCCGAACAGAACTACACCACCCCGACGCCGATCCAGGCCCAGGCCATCCCGATGGCGCTGGCCGGCCACGACCTGCTGGGCGGCGCCCAGACCGGCACCGGCAAGACGGCCGCGTTCGGCCTGCCGCTGCTGCACCGCCTGTCCAAGCAGACCTCGCCCAACGGCTTCCGTCGTCCGCGCGCGCTGGTGCTGGTGCCCACGCGTGAACTCGCGGTGCAGGTCAACGACAACCTGCGCGGCTTCGCCAGGCATCTGCGCATGAACATCAGCGCCATCTTCGGCGGCGCCGGCATGGGCCCGCAGGTGGAGATGTTCCGCCGTGGCGTCGATGTGCTCGTCGCCACGCCGGGCCGCCTGATCGACCATCTGGATCGCGGCACCGTCAAGCTCGATTCGATCGAGCTGCTGGTGCTCGACGAAGCCGACCGCATGCTCGACATGGGCTTCCTGCCGGCGATGAAGCGCATCCTCGGCAAGCTTCCGCGCGATCGCCAGACGATGATGTTCTCGGCGACGTTCGAATCGCAGCTCAAGGCGCTCGCCATGGAGTTCATGAGCTCGCCGAAGCAGGTGCAGGTTGCCGCGCAGAACGCCGTGGTCCAGACGATCACGCATCGCGCCCATCCGGTCGACGTCGCCCGCAAGCGTGACCTGCTGGTGTCGATCCTGAGCGCGCGCCACACCGACCAGGCCATCGTGTTCGGTCGCACCAAGCACGGTTGCAACCGCCTGGCCGAGCAGCTGGAAGAGTCGGGCCTGGTTGCCGTCGCGATCCACGGCAACAAGAGCCAGGCGCAGCGTCAGAAGGCGCTGAACCAGTTCAAGGCCGGCAAGGCCCGCGTGCTGGTGGCCACCGACGTCGCCGCGCGCGGCCTGGACATCCCGAACCTGCCGTTGGTCATCAACTACGACCTGCCGATGGTCGCCGAAGACTACGTGCACCGCATCGGCCGCACCGGCCGCAACGGCGCCAGCGGCGAAGCACTGTCGCTGGTCGCGCCGGAAGAGGGCGGCCTGCTGCGCCAGGTGCAGAACATGCTGAAGTCGGAAGTCGAGCTGGTGGTCGTGGAGGGCTTCGCGCCGAGCCGCGCGATCCAGTTCAACGCGCCGCTGCCGAATCCGCGCCAGAAGCAGGGCGCGCCGCGCAAGGCCGCGCACCGTCCGCACGGCAAGCCTGCGCCGCGCCACGCGCATGCGGGTCCGAAGCAGCATCGCGGCGGCGGCCAGGGCCGCGGCTCGCGCAGCGGCGTCGCCAACGGTTGAGGCACGTCTTCATCGCATGAAGATGCGAAGGCCCGGTCAGTCGACCGGGCCTTTGTCTTTTCGAGGTGCGTTGCGCGAGGCGCGACTCAGGCGTCGCGCGGTCGTTGCAACACGGCCTTCAGCGTTGCGTGTTCGATCGGCGCGGAAGTGTGCTCGTGCACGACTTTCCAGTCCTCTCCACGCCGTTGCAGCACCAGCGTCATCCGGTTCGACAGCGAGCGCAGGGCGACGCCGTCCTTCGACTGCGCGGTGTAGGTGACGGTGGCGTGGCCGTATGCGATGGCGCCTGCGCTCGATGACTGGATGTCGTCGAACGAGACCACAACGCATTCGTCGCCGAGCGAGCCGAACCAGCCCTGTGCCATGCGCCGCCACGCGGCGAGTCCCCGCAGCGACCAGTCGCCCCACATGTCGAAGACGTGCAGGTCGTCGTCGTAGAGCCGGACGAACGCCTCGACGTCCTTCGCCAGCACGGCGTCCCGATAGGCATGCAAGGTGGCGAGGATCGGATCCATGGCGAGGCCTCAGGTTTCCGGCGGGTCGGAGTCGAGCACCTGCACCGGGGCGCCTTCGGTGGTCTGCGTCTGCACGCGTTCGTCGGTGACCAGCATCACCACGCCGGGCGTAAGCAGCGGCAGCACCGCGGCGACGAAATCGTGCGGAATCACCACGCGATCGATCGTCTCCGGTCCCAGCAGCTGACCGGCCGCCGGGCCGTTGCCCGGAATGCCGATCGTGCTCCAGTTAGGCATCCGTGTGCCGGGCAGCAGCGGGTTGTCGCCGGACATGAAACCGTCCTTGACGATGTACGCGTGCGTGCCCAGCGGTTGTTCCGGCTGCCGGATCAGCACGCGCGAGCGGCCGATCTCGATGCCGTTGCGATAGACGATCACCTGGCCATCGGCTGCACTGAGCAGGATCGACACCGGGCCTTCAGTCGACACTTCCGGTCGCCAACGGTACTTCTGCCCGGCCTGGAGCGGCGGAATCGCGGCCTCGGCGCCCGTGTTGGGATTGATCGGGATCAGCGCGCCCGGATGCGCGGTGTCTTCCGGCGAACGGCCTTCCTGCGAAACGACCACGACCATGCCCATGTTCGACGAGTCGAACAGCAGCCGCGCGAATTCCGAAGGCAGATGCACGCAGCCGTGCGATTCCGGATAGCCCGGCAGGCCGCCCGCGTGCAGCGCGACGCCGTCCCACGTCAGCCGTTGCATGTAGGGCATCGGTGCGGCGTTGTAGAGGCTGGAGCGATGGTCCTTGTCCTTTTGGAGGATCGTGAACACGCCCGTCGGGGTTTCGTAGCCCTTGCGCCCCGTACTGACCGTGCTGACGCCGATGGGGATGCCATTGCGGTACACCACCGCGCGCTGGTCCGACAGGCTCACCACGACGGCCAGCGGGCCGGCGCGATTGTCGCCGCCCCAGATCCACTCGCCCGGCTTGAGTTGCGACGGCGCCGTGCCGGCGGGGCTGGATTGCCGCGCACCCCACATCGGAACCGCCGCGTCCGCGAGGCAGGCATACAGAGTGAGTGACAGGGCCAGGAGCAGGCGTGTCATCGCGATATCCATTCGACGGGTTGGGCAGCGTAGCGTGAAGCCAATCCCTTCTGCCACCGCCCGCGCCCGGCCGCTTTTTCAGACGGTTCTCATTTTTCTTGGTGCGCTCGACCTCCAAGATCTGTTGCCATAGCCGAGCACCCTTGCGGGTCGGTTTCCCTGTCGTTTCATATCCTGAGTCGCCGCATGAACAACCTGCACAGCCCCACCGAAGGCATTCCCCAGCTCTGGAAGACGCGCTACGGCGTCATGAATTCCGTTCCTGGTCGCTGCCCGGCCTCCCGTTCGCTCGCGCAGTACGGTGAGTGGATCGAACAGGAGCTCGACCTGCTCAGCGAGATCGTGTCCGACCACCAGTTCGTGCTTGAGATGGGCAGCGAATACGGTGCGCATGCGCTCTGGTTCGCGCGCGCCGTGGGCGATCGTGGCCAGGTCCACGTCATCGAACCGCGCCGCATGGTGATGCAGCAGCTGTGCGCCAACGTCGCGCTCAATGGCCTATCGAATGTGCACACGCACCCGATGTGGCTGGGTCGCATGGAAGGCGTGGCCGAACTCGGCACGCTGGTGCCGAGCGTGGAAAGCGTCAGCGAGCGCCGCGAACGAGTGCCGGTCAAGACGCTCGACGACCTGAACCTCGATGCGCTGCACCTGCTCAAGATCAACTATGCGGGAGAGCTTTGCTCGGTCCTCGATGGCGCGGCCGCCACCATCCGCAAGCACCGCCCGGCCCTGTATTTCCGCATGGGCGATCAGGACATGGCGGAGGAAGAAATCCGTCGCGTGAAGGACCTCGGCTACCGCTGCTGGTCGCACCTGCCGTACCTGTATTCGCGCAACAACCAGGTCGGTAACGCGCTCAACATCTTCCCGGGTCGCGTGTATCAGAACGTGATCGCCGTACCTCAGGAAGGCGGTGTGATCTTCGAGAGACTGATCGAGCTGTAACGGCCGGCGAGTCTGACCGGAGCGGGGGGCGGGGATGACGACAGCAGGGAAGAGGCGGAGGATTGCGACCGGGCTTGCTCCGCGCATCAGGGCAACGCTGGTTCCGGCTTCATTCGTTGCACTGATGTTCTCGATGCACGGGGCCGCCCCGGCATCGCCCCCCGCGGATTCCGCAACTGTCGAACAAGGCCAGCCCCCTCCGCCGACCTACCTTGGCGCGGCGAAGGGGGCGACCCCGACCCCGACCGCTCCAACCGCTGGTGAGCCCACGAAGCGCAGGTCGTGGATGTTCTGGCGGCGCAAGAAACCCGCTCCGCCAAGACCCGTCAGTCCGCCGCCTCGTGCGCCCATCAGCGGGTTCGGGCAATACCCCGGGGGCGCCGGCTGGTCGGAGGTCGCCAGTCCCGTCGCCGAGACTGTCGATAAGGTGGAGCCATTGCCTCCGCCATCCACGCCGCCCCGACCTGTCCGTGCTGATCGGCGGGCCGGGAGTGCGCGGCATGCGACGACCTCAGCCGTGCGTGTCCGCCAGAGGAACGCGGGCGTGGTTCGTCCAGCGGTCGAACTCCAAGCGACGCCCGTCGAGTCGGGTGGCGAAGTAACCGCGAATGCGGTGACGGAAAGCGCAGGGCCGCTTCCCTTGGCAAACGACGAGCCGCTGCGCAAAGCCTCAGAGCGGCCAAGTTACGTGACGTCCTTCTTCGACACGCGCGATGTCGAGGAAACGGGCGGCGGCGATACGCAACAAGCGCCGGCCCCCGTAGTTGCCGCCAATGCAGTTGGTCGTGAAGCAACTCCTCCCGCGCCATCCCCCACAGTAATCAATCGCGCCTCCGTAGCACCTGAGGATTCGAGCGTCGTGGCGGCAGCTACGGCCAGTATCGGCCGCGAGGGCGCTGGCATGGGGTTCGCGTCGGCCGTTCCATGGAAGCTCGTGCTGCCCGTCGCCGGCCTTGCCGCATTCGGCCTGTTCCTGCCCGGCATCGCGAGGCGAAAACGTCAGAGAACACTGAAAATGAATAACCGGAACTTGGATGCACCGCCCTCGGATCCGATCCCGAACGAACAGACCGGGCATGCGATCGGCGCCAAGGTGCAGATGTTGGCCGGAGAAGGGACTTGGGAGCCGAACCACGAGTCCCACCGCGCCCCGTGGGAAGCGCCGTCGAGCACAGAGGCGGGCTTCGCGCATCGATTCCGGGCCGGCAGCGAGGCGGCAGCCGGCCTGCTGTTCGTCGAAGACATCGAGAGCGAGAGCGCCGAATCGGCGGCGACCGCACCCAGGCCGGTTACGCCGATGCTGCTCGAATCCGTTCACGCGACCGTGGAACCCGTCCGGCCCGGTCCTCCTCTGGTGTTTGCGGCCGCGCAAGCAATGGATTCAAGCGCAGCGGCGTCTGTCCCCGCCGAACGGAGCACATCGGTCACGGCCGCGCCCACGGCTGAATCGCACGTCGTCAACGACAGGCTCGAAGCGATCGTCAACGCACAGGCCGCGATGCCCGAAGGCACCGCGAACCGCATTGCGCCTCCCTCCTTCTTCAACGAATCGCCGGCAGTCGCAACGCATCCGGACGAGCAGGGCAACGGCGCGTCAGCGAAAGCGACGCCCTCCGTTTCCGTGCCGCTGGTCGATCTGCAGGCGCTGGGCATTCTCGCGACGCCCGGCCGCGCCACGGAGTCACTCGTGGCGGAGCCCGCCCACTCCGCCGCGGAGCCGCTCCCCGCTGCGGCACCGGAGCCGACGCCCGACATTCCGCATGCCAGCGTTCCGACTCCCTCCGCCGATGCTTCTCTTGAAGAAGCGCGGGCGCTTCTTGAGGCGGGCCATCCGCATCAGGCGCTGGCCGTGCTGGATTCAGTGCAGGTCCCGTCGCAAGCGTCGATGGACGCGTTGGAGCTCAGTGCCTGCGCCTGGTCGTTAATCGCGCGCGACAGTGGCGCGTCGACGGCGTATGCCCGGGCGGCCGATGCGCTGGAGCAACTCCTCGAACACGATCCGGAACATCCGGCGGGCTGGCATCTGATAGGGCACTACCGATTGCATCAGGCCGGTGCCGAGCGGGGCGCGGACCAGCGCCAGACGCTGGAGTCGGCCGTCGTCGCCATGCAGCGGGCCGTGGACCGGTCGGAGCGGGCCGATCCCGACAGTCTCCTCGCGCTCGGCGAAGCGCTGGCGCAGCAGGCGGCAGCCACGCCCTCGGACGAGGGGCAGGAGCGGAAGGCCGCAGGGTTCGCCGAAGCTGCCGTGGCGTACCGCGACGCCGCAAATCTCCTTCGCGATCCGGCCTCGAGCGGCCACTGGAACCTGCAGGAAGCACTGCAGGCACAGGCACGTGCTTCGGCGTCGTCGGATGCGGCGAAGCTTCGCATGGAGGTCGATGCGCTTCTCGCCGCCGGCCTCAAGACGGTAGAAGCGGACCACCGCGCGCTCTGGTACGCGGCGAAGGTGGAGAACGAACTGGCGCATGCCGCCCTCGCGGGAGGCGCCACGCGCGTGCTGCATCTGCGCAACTTCCGTAACAGCTACTGCGACGTCCTCACGGGCCCCGGTGCCACGCCGGACATGATGCTGAGCTGGCTGGAACTCATCACGCTGGAAATCACCCATTTGCGCGGGGATGCCGCACGCGCGCGCTTCACTGAGGGTGATGCGATCCTGCAGCGCCTGGAAGCGATGCTTCCTGGCAACCCGCACGTCGCACACGCGCGTGCGCGATTGCTTCGCCGCCGCGCTGCCCATGCCGGCGAGGGCTCGCGAGCGAACGTGTTGACCGACGCGCTGCAGTGCGTGGTCCCCTTCGTCGACCGGGCCGGCGAGCCGCAACTGCGATTGGAAGCCGCCGAACTGATGCTCGAACGTGCCGCCTGCCTCCCGACCGCGCAGGCACACGACGATTTCATCCGAGTGGATGGACTCGTCGCGACATTGCTGAACCATGGGGCGCTGGCCGTTCCCGCCATGCGCTGCCACGTTGAAGCGAAGCTGGGATTGGCGCAGCCCGTGGACACGGCCGTACGGCAGCGACTGAGCGAAATGGGCTTACAGGACGTTCGCGCGCGCCAGGCGCTCGCCAGGCTTGCCCTGCGCGACGGCGACCCCCGCACGGCCTGCGAACACTGCGAAGCCGCCGCGCGATTGCAGATCGACGGACGAGCCGATGCGCCGTTGCTGCAACTGTGGGAGCAGGCGAGCCGCCAGTGGGCGTCGACCATCCCGGTGCCATCCCGCGATGCGGCGTGGCAAGCGAACCGTCAGCGATTGCGTGCGGCGAGCTGACGGCCGACGCACCGCCCTCACGCGCGCAGGATTCAGCCCGATGCCGGGTGTCCGGTGTCGGGCCGATGCGCAAACCCTTCGCGCTGGGCTCGCACCGCAGGGCAATTGAGCAGCGCCGAGCGTGCCAGCCATGCCTGGTCGGGGTAGTACGAAAACACGAACTGGCCGTCCTTGAGCAGGTCGATCATCGGTTTGGCGACCACGCTGCGCACGGCAGGGCAGCCCCAACTGCGGCCGAGCCGGCCCATGCGCCGGCCTTGTTCGGGATCGACGTACGGAGCGCCGTGCATCACGATCGCGCGCGCCATGGCGGCATCGTTCACGCCCGGCTCGAGACCGCGCATGCGCAGCGAATACCCGTTCTTGCCGGTGTACGTGTCGGCGGTGACGAACAGCCCGATGCTGGACTGGTGGCTCCCATCGCGGTTGGAGAACCGCGTGGCGAGGTTGTCGCCCGAGCCCTGTCCGTGCGCGACGACTTCCTCGTACAACAGCTTTCCGGCGTTTAGATCGAACACCCACAGGCGCGGCACGAGCGAGGGGCGGCTGTAATCGATCACCGCCAGTCGCCGGGCGGCGGCGCCGATGCCGCTGGCCTGTGCGCACTCCATGGCCGAGACGGCGAGGTCGAGCACCTTCGGATCGGCACCCGGTGCCAGACGCGACAACCAGCGTCCACCCGGCTCGAGAGCAGGCAAGGTCGGGAGCATCGAGACGGATTTGCGCGGCGGCCCGACACGATCGGCCTGCGCAAGGACAGGCACGGCAAGCAGGGTGGCGGCGGCGAAGAGAAGACGAAGTGCGGCGGGCATGGCAAGGGAAGGTGCGGGTCGATGCAGGCATCGACGGAGGCACCCGGAGCGGCATCCGCACAGGCGCAGGAATGGCGAATATAGGTCCCTCACGGCGTGTTGCAAGGCGAGCGCGGGTGATCGGGGACGCGCGGTTCAGTTCAGGCAGATGAACGCGCTGGCGCCAATGGACGCGGAGCCCCGAATCCGCCGTACAGCGAGGGCCGGGCGCAGCAAGCGCATGGGAGACCGCAGCAAACAAAACGGCCGGACCTCGCGGCCCGGCCGTTTCGTATTTGAGCGACGGCGCGACGCATCGCGCCGCGGCCATCAGCCCTTCTTGCTTGCGATCCAGCGGTCGATCTTCTGCTCCAGCACCGCCAGCGGCACGGCGCCGTCCTTGAGCACTTCATTGTGGAACTCGCGCACGTCGAACTTGGCGCCCAGTTCCTTCTCGGCCTTCGCCCGCAGTTCCTTGATCTTCAACTCGCCGATCTTGTACGCCAGCGCCTGGCCGGGCCATGCGATGTAACGCTCGGCTTCGGCCACGGCGGTGGTGTCGCTGACGGCCGAGTTCTCCTTCATGTACGCAATGACCTGATCGCGCGTCCAGCCCTTGCTGTGCAGGCCGGTATCGGTGACCAGACGGATCGCGCGCCACAGTTCGTTCTGCAGGTAACCGAAGTACGAGTACGGATCGGTGTACACGCCCAGGTCCTTGCCCAGCGATTCGGCGTACAGGCCCCAGCCTTCGGCGAACGCGCTCTGGATGCTCCAGCGACGGAACGCCGGCATGTCCTTCAGCTCGATCTGCGTGGCGATCTGGAAGTGATGGCCCGGGATCGCCTCATGCAGGTACAGGTCTTCCGCGTCCCAGATCTTGCGCGAGGGCAGGTCGTAGGTGTTGACGTAGAAGATGCCCGGGCGCGTGCCGTCTTCGCTCGGCGGATAGTACTGGCCGCCGGCCGCGGACTTCTCGCGGAACGGCTCGACCGGGCGGATCTCGAACGGCGACTTCGGGATCACCGAGAACTGCGTCGGGACCTTCTCGTTGATCTTCGCTTCCAGGCCGCGGTAGTACTTGAGCAGCTCATCCTGGCTCTTGAACTCGAACTTCTTGTCGGTCTGCACGTACTTGAAGAAGTCCTGCAGCGAGCCCTTGAAGCCCACTTCCGTCATCACCTTCTGCATCTCGCCGTGGATGCGTGCGACCTCGTCCAGACCGATCTGGTGGATCTGCGCCGGCGTCAGGTCGGTGGTGGTGCTCTGCTTGGCGTTGTAGGCGTACCACGCCGCACCGTTGGGCAGCTTGTCCAGGCCGAAGGTGTCGCGCGTCTTGGGCAGGTATTCGTCGTTGATGAAGACGCGCAGCTTCTTGTACGCCGGCATCAGCTGCTCGGCGATCATCTTGCGATAGGCCTCCGTCAGGCGCGTCTTGTCGGCGTCGCTGAAGTCCTTGGGCATGTTGGTGATCGGACCCCAGAAGAGCGTGTCTTCCGGCTTGTCCTTGATCAGCGCGTCCAGCTGCGGGACGACCTTCTCCATCAGGGCCTTGGGCTGCACGACGCCGGCGGCGATGCCTTGCTTCATGTTGGCGATCTCGGTGTCGAACAGCACCGGGATGCGCGCGCCACGGGCGAGCCAGTTGTCGTAGTCCTGCACGGTCTTGAACGGCTGCGCGCCGCTGCCCGAACCGAACTGCACGGCGAGGCTGGCGGTGCTGTCCATCTGGTTCACCGGCGTCATCCAGCCCGGGAACTGGAAGGATTCGATCTGATCCTTCGCGTCCTTGGTGAAGATCTCGTAGTTGAGCAGGTCCTGGCCGGTCAGGCCCTCGGAACCCACGGCCTGGACCTTGGCCAGCCAGTCTTCGAGGAATTTCTTCGACTCGTCGCGGTACTGCTGCGAACCGAAGTCGGGCAGCTCGGCGTTGTAACGCGTGTCACCGGTGAAGGTCGCCAGCACCGGGTTGCGCTTCAGGTACGCCTCCCAGAAATCCGTGTAGAGCTTGTTGAGCTGATCGGCCTTGGCCTGCGCGTTCTGCGTGGTGGCGGGCGTGCCGGTGGCGGC
The DNA here is from genome assembly GCF_016735495.2 of Lysobacter sp. MMG2. GTDB lineage: Bacteria > Pseudomonadota > Gammaproteobacteria > Xanthomonadales > Xanthomonadaceae > Lysobacter_J. The sequence continues at coordinate 677,386 of NZ_JAERQY020000001.1, read as the reverse complement.
GGTGTCGGTGGCGGGTTTGGAGCAGCCCGCGACGGCCGCGGAGACGGCGAGGGCAAGCAACAGCGGACGGAACTTCATGGAGTTCTCCTGGTGGTGTCTGGTGGGGTTTGCTCCTCCCCCTGCGCGCAGGGGGAGGTTGGGAGGGGGTTGAGGCGCGCCAGCGCCGAGCGTACCGCGAACCACTTCGCCCCTCCCCAACCCTCCTCTGCATTCGCAGGGGAGGGAGTAGTCATCAGCCCTTCTTCTCCGCGATCCAGCGGTCGATCTTGCCTTCGAGGATTTCCAGCGGCACCGAGCCGTCCTTCAACACCTCGGCATGGAATTCGCGCACGTCGAACTTCGGGCCCAGCGCCTTCTCGGCCTTCGCGCGGACTTCCTTGATCTTCAGCTCGCCCATCTTGTACGCCAGCGCCTGGCCGGGAATGGCCATGTAGCGCTCGGCTTCGGCGGTGGACTGGGTTTCGCTTTCGGCGGAGTTGTCGAGCATGTACTTGATCACCTGCTCGCGCGTCCAACCCTTGCTGTGCAGGCCGGTATCGACGACCAGGCGGATGGCGCGCCACAGTTCGTTCTGAAGGTAACCGAAGTAGTTGTACGGATCGGTGTACACGCCCAGGTCCTTGCCGAGCGACTCGGCGTACAGCCCCCAGCCTTCGCTGAAAGCGATCTCGCTGCCGAAGCGGCGGAACTTCGGTAGCCCGGTGAGCTCCTGCTGCAGCGCGAGCTGGAAGTGGTGGCCCGGGATCGCCTCGTGCAGGTACAGGTCTTCCGCATCCCACGTCTTGCGCGTGGGCAGGTCGTAGGTGTTGACGTAGAAGATGCCCGGACGGCTGCCATCCTGGCTCGGGCGCATGTACGAACCGCCCGCCGCCGACTGCGCGCGGAACGGCTCGACCGGGCGGATCTCGAACGCCGCCTTGGGAATCAGCGAGAACTGCTCCGGGATCTTCTGGTTGATCTTGTCTTCCAGCCCGCGGTAGTACGCCAGCAGCGACGGCTCATCGGCGAACGAGAAGCGCGGGTCGTTCTGCATGAACTTGAAGAAGTCCGACATCGACCCCTTGAAGCCCACCTGCTTCATCACGCCCTCGATCTGGCCGTGGATGCGCTTCACTTCGTCCAGGCCGATCTGGTGGATCTGCGCGGGCGTGAGGTCGGTCGTCGTCGAGTTGCGCGCATTGAAGGCGTACCACGCCGCGCCGTTGGGCAGTGCATCCAGGCCGGACGTGGCGCGCGTCTTGGGCAGATAGTCGTTGGCGATGAAATCGCGCAGTTCGCGATACGCCGGCATCAGCTGCTTCTCGATCAGCTGCTTGTACTGCGAGGTGAGGCGCTGCTTGTCGGCGTCGCTGAAATCGGCGGGGAAGTTCTTGACCGGCCCCCAGAACAGCGTGTCCTCGGCCTTGTCCTTGATCAGCGCGTCCAGCTGCGGGATCACCTTCACCATCAGCGCGCGCGGCTGCACGACGCCGCTCTTCATGCCTTCGCGCGAATTGGCGATGGCCTGGTCGAAGATCGCCGGCGCCTGCGCGGCGCGCTTGAGCCAGTTGTCGTAATCCTTGACCGTCTTGAACGGCTGCGCGCCGGTGCCGGTGCCCAACTGCACGAAGGTCGCGGCGAAGTTGTAGAACTGATTGATCGGCTGCTGCCAGGTCGGGAATTTCTCCGCCTCCAGCGAATCCTCGCGATCGCGCACGAAGATCTCGTAACTCAGCAGGTCCTGGCCCGACAACCCGTCGCTGCCCACGTCCTTCACCGACTTGAGCCAGCGCGTGTTGAACTCGTGCATCTGCTGGCGGTACTGCGCCGACAGCGTGTTCGGCAACTGGTCGTTGTAACGGTTGTCGCCCTGGAACGTCGCCTGCAGCGGGTTGAGCTTGAGCAACTCATCCCAGTACTGCTCGTACATCGCGTTCAGACGCGTGGCTTTGGCGCTCTGCGTGGCAGTGGCGGCCGGCGCCTGCGCGAAGGCGGCGGAGGGCAGGGCGGCGGTGACGCCCAGGACGAGGGCAATGGCGAGCGGAAGGCGGAGGAACGGGCGCGCAGGATGCGGCATGGGAAAGTCCGGGTTGACGGGCGACCCCGAAGGCTCGCCCGGCCACCCCGGGGTGGCATGGGCCGAAGGTCATGCGTGCGGGGCAGCCGTCGCGTTTTGCAGGGCATGCGGCGATAGCTGTCATTCCCGCGAAGGCGGGGTGTTTTTGGGCCGCCGCATGGCGGCACCATCCAACGCGCAGGCGTATCACCCTCTCCAGAAGGCGTGATGGTCCGGATGGTTGGATCCCCGCCTTCGCGGGGATGACGGCAACAATCCCTACGCGGCCGCCTGCTCGCGCAGCTCCTGCGCGCGCGCCTCGCCCAGGTAGCGCGTGATGCCCGCGCGCACCAGATAGATCAGCGGAATCAGCGCGATCGCCGCCAGCATCTTGTAGGCGTAATTGACCGTGCTGACCGCGAGGAACAGCGAGGTCGGCCACTTCTGCGGCCCCAGCACGAAGGCGATGTAGAGCACGACGAAGCTGTCCACCAGCTGCGAGACGGCGGTCGAACCGGTCGCGCGCAACCACACCCACTTCTCTCCGGTGACGCTGCGGATGCGGTGGAATACCGCCACGTCGATCAGCTGGCCGATCATGAAAGCCACCAGCGAGCCGGCGATCGTCCACAGCCCCTGACCGAACACCGCCGCGAACGCCGCCTGGTAGTCGTCCACGCCCTGCGACTGCGCGGCCTTCACCCACCAGTCCGCCGGCGCGATGGCGATCGCGGCGAAGGCGAACACGAAGCCGTACACGATCAGGCCCGCCGCGAGCCACGAGATCATGCGCACGCCGCGACGGCCGAAGAACTCATTGATGACGTCGGTCATCAGGAACACCACCGGCCACAGCAACGTGCCGGCGGTGAAGCTCAGCGAACCGGTCTGGCCGAACAGGTTCCAGTGCAGCGGATCGATGCCCAGCGTTTCTTCCAGCGCGAAGATCTTCACGCCGATGAACTCGGCCAGCACCGCGTTCACGCAGAAGAACCCGGCAAGCACGATGAACAGTCGCACCGCGCGATCGTCGAGCGTGCGTGCGACGACGAATTGGGACACGGGTTCGCTCACGGTGCGCTTCTCCCCTTCACGCGACGTCGGTGCGGTTGTCAGTGCGGCTTTTCGTCCACCGAAGGCGGCGAGAACGGAATGCTGTCGGGCGCCACCGCGCCGCCGGAGATGATGAAACTCATCGCCTGATCCACGGTCCAGTCGGTCGGCGTGATTTTCTCCACCGGCACGATTTCCAGATACCCGGAGGTCGGATTCGGCGTGGTCGGCACGTACACCGCGGCGAGTTCACGGCCGGTGCCGTGTTCGCGGATCACGCGCGTGACAAAACCAATCGACTTCATTTCCTTGTGCGGGAAATCCACCAGCACCACCCGCTGCGTGCCGTCGGGCTTGGTCTGCAGGATGTCGAGCAATTGCCGTGCGCTGCTGTAGACGATGCTCGCCAGCGGAATGCGCCCGATCAGCGCCTCGAACCAGCGCAGCAGGCGCTGCCCCAGCACGTAGCGCGCCATCACGCCGGAGAAGAGGATCACCGCCAGCGTCGCCAGCAACGCGAGCACGGTGCGCACCCACTGGTCGTCCAGCCAGTGCAGGCGCGGGTAGGTCGTCGCCAGGTTCTGCAGCATCGGCGTGATGAACGGCTGGCTGATGTCCGACAGCATCACGAACACGAACTTGACCACGACCCAGGTCAGCCAGATCGGCAGCAGGGTCAGAAGGCCGGTGAGGAAGAGCTTCTGCAGGCTCGGCTTGGGCGCGGCGGGCCGGATCGGCGCGGCGGCGGGGGACTCGGGGGAGGTCGGCATGGCGCGGATTGTAAGGCGATCGACCACCCGCAGTTGGCATACGCGGGCGGATCGCAGCGTCGCATGGGCCGCGCTCGGCGGCCGTTGGCGTGGACGGCGGCGCCTCAGCGCTCGCGCACGAGGCGGAACCCGACGTCGTCGTACCCGCGCGCTGCCGCGAGCGTGCGCTGGCCCTCGTGGCTGCGCCAGGAACCGCCGCTGACCTGGCGCTGCTGGCAGTTTTGGCCGCAATCGCGCAGCCACAGCGACACCGCGCGGCCGTCGATCTCCACCCCCGTCTGCGCGATCTCTTCCGCGCTCGGCAGGCGGTAACGGCGTCCGGTCTGCGCGCTGTACCAGTGCGCGTAGGCCTGCGCGTCTTCCAGGGAGATGCAGACCACCGGGTCGTTTTCGTCCTGGCGGAAACCGGGCGACTGCCAGTCGCGCGGATCGAGCACGCGCAACAACGAAGCGCGCTCGCGGCACAGCGCTGGCTCGCGGCCGTTGGCTGCGGCGAAGCGCGCGTATTCGCGGCGGCTCACTGGCCGTGGCGTCAGCGCGACGCTGACCTTTGCACTGCTCAGCGAGGCCGTCTCGATCTTGCTGCCGCGCGCCAGGCCCTTCGGCAGCGCCTTGGCCTGCGCGATCAGGCGCGGGTCGAGTTTGCGTGGCATCTGCAACTGTTCGGCCAGCGCGGTCAGGCGCTGCGCGTCGGCGGCATCGCGGCGGGTGACGGCCTTCTGCAGGCGCGCGTCGAGCGCCTTGCCGGTCGCCTCACGCAACTGCTGCTGCGCCGCCGAATTGGCGGTGCCCGTCTGTTGGCCCAGCGCGGCCGCGCGCGAGGCCAGTTCGCGAGCACGATCGTCCTTGCCGTCCTTCACTGCGCGAACGAGGTGATCGGAAAACGCCGCCGTGAGCTGGTCGATGGCCTTGGCCACGTCGGGATGCGTGCTGTCGGTGTGCCAGGCGAGGAGCACGCTGTCGAAGGCATTGGCATCCTCCGGCTCGGTCAGGCGGCCGCGCGCGATCTGCTGGCGCGCGTCCTCCAGCGCATGCTGCAGCGGCGCCTCGGGCAGCGGTTGCAGCATCGCGGCGGTCGGGTCGACCGACGGCGTCGCCTGCGGTGCCGTCGCGATGGGCGTCATCGGCGCGGGTTTTTCGGCCTCGTCGCGGCCCAGGCTGAAAGCGAGCACGACCAGCGTCACCGCGGTCACGCCGAGCGTCGCCCACACCGGCATCGCCCAGCGCTGCGTCGGGCGCAGGCGGCGAAGACTCTCCACCGCGCCGGTCCACGGCTTGCGCTGTTGCACGCCGCGGATCGCGTTGGCCATCTGCGTCGCATCCTGGAAGCGATGCGCGGCCTGCTTGGACAGCGCACGATTCATGAAGCGCTGCCAGTGGCGCAGATGCTGCGGAAGTTTCGGAATCGGATCCTGTGCGTGCATCACCGCCATCGACAAGGCGTCGGCGGCTTCGAAGGGCAGGCGTCCGGTGAGCATTTCCCACAGCAGCACGCCCATGCTGTAGAGGTCCGCGCGGCCGTCGACGTCTTCGCCGCGCGCCTGTTCGGGCGCCATGTACGCGGTGCTGCCCACGGCAAGGCCCGCCGTCGTAACGCGCGGGCCGAAGCCTCGGCGCAGCGCGATGCCGAAATCGGCGAGCAGCACGCGCTCGCTTTCGTCGAACAGCACGTTCTCGGCCTTGACGTCGCGATGCACGACGCCGCGCGCATGCGCGTAGTCCAGCGCCTGAAGCAGCGTCAGCGCGATCTCGATCGCGCGCGGTTCATCCTTGCTCAGCTCGCGCTGGCCGAGGTGGCCGCGCGGCAGGTAGGGCATCGCGTAGTAGGGCAGGCCGTCGAACGTGCGGCCCACTTCGTGGATGCCGACGATGTTGGGATGTTCCAGTCGCGCGATCGTGCGCACTTCGTTCTCGAAGCGACGACGGCTGACTTCGTCGGCGAGCGCGAGCGGCAACATCACCTTGATCGCCACCTCGCGCGCGAGCGCAAGCTGGTTTCCCAGGTACACGGTCGACATGCCGCCGTGGTTGATCACCTTGTGCAGGCGATAACCGGCGATCTCCGGCAATGGCGATGTGTTGTCGTTGTTGCCTGCAGAACCGGACATCGCGGCCCCCTGTCGCGAAGCAGGAGCATACGCCGAGAGAGGGGAAAGCTCACGACGTGCCCATCACATCCACGATGTGCGCACGATCGTTGGTTCAGTGTGATGACGCACAGCGTCAGTTTTTGTCGGAAACGGCCGGATTTTGGGCGGTTTCTGCCGTTTCCTACACGCTGTCGGCGCCTTCGCGATGTGCGGGTTTGCGCCTCACGTAGAGCTGCTTGCGCACGCGTGCGACGACCTCGCCCTGTGCATCGGTGATATCGGTGTCAAACCAGCGCAGTGCCTTCTCGCCGTTCGCGGTGGCGGCGCGAAGTTCGTCGAGCGCTTCATCGCGCAGGCGGAAGTCGGCGTGCACGGTGCCGCGACCGGGCTTCACGAATTCGATCTCGCCGGCCTTGTCCCAGACCCAGTACTCGCGGCCCAGGGCATTCATCGCCAGCAGCATCCAGAACGGATCGGTCATCGCGAACAGGCTGCCGCCGAAATGCGTGCCGACGTAGTTGCGGTTCCAGGGGCGCATGCGCAGTTCGACGTGCGCGTGGCGGTAGTCGTCGGAGATCTGCGTGACGTGGATGCCGCTGAAAAGAAACGGCGGCCAGAAGTTGAGGCCGCGGCGCAGGACACTGGCTTTCATTCGGAGCGGGGCTGCGTGTGGGGCGCACAGCCTGCCATACGGATGCGTATCGTGATAGCCCGGGTAAGCGGAGCGCACCCGGGTTTGGACCGTTCGGCGGCGAGCGTCCCCGGGTGCGCTTCGCTTACCCGGGCTACGTGCTGCCGTCGATCAGAACAGCAGCGACGACATCTTCCGGCGGTAGCGGCCCACCAGGTCTTCGTCCTCGATCACGCGGAAGGCGTCGATCAGGGCCTTGCGGGGCAGGCCGTCCTCGTAGCCGCGGTTGCGGCGGAGCATTTCCAGGAACTGCTCCAGCCCGGCCTCGGCATCGCCGTCGACCAGGCGCAGGACGCCCAGGAGGTGACGGGCGCGCAGGTCGTCGGGATCGCCGGCGATGGCCGCTTCGAGCACTTCCCGCGCCGGCGCGTCCTTCAGCAGCGCGGCAAAGCCCAGGCGCGAGCGGGCGCGCTGGGCGCGGTCGTCGGTGGCGAGATTGGCGGGCAGGGCGTCGAGCAGCTGCTCGGCTTCCTGCGCCGCGCCGGTGCGCAGCAGGGCCAGGGCAAGGTCGAGCTTGAGCTCGGCGTTGTCGGGCGCCGCTTCGGATTCATGACGCAGGCGCACCACTTCCGCATGCGGATCGATCGGCGCGGCGGCTTCCTCCAGCGCGACGTCGGTGGACTCGTCGTTCGCCGGCGCGGGCTGGATGCCGTGATGGGCGAGGAACTCGCGCAGCTGACCTTCGGGCAGCGCGCCGGGGAAGCCGTCGACCAGCTGCCCGTCCTTCACCAGGAACACGGTCGGGATCGAACGCACCTGGAACGCACCCGCCAGTTGCGGCTCCTTGTCCACGTCGACCTTCGCCAGGCGGAACGCGCCGTGGTAGTCGGCGGCGAGCTTCTCCAGGATCGGCCCGAGCGTTTTGCACGGACCGCACCATTCGGCCCAGAAATCGACCAAAACCGGCGTCTGCAGCGACTTCTGCAGGACTTCGGTCTCGAAATTGTCGGCGGTGGCGTCGAAAACGTGGGCGTGGGCGGAGGCGTCGGACATCATCGGCGGGGGCTCGTGGGCAATGCTCGGGAGATGGGGACGGCGCGTGTCCTTGCCAAGCCGGGACGGGCGCCATGCGGGCGGTCACGCTAGCATGCGGGCATGAGTCGTCCGAGCGCGCAATCTCCGTCCCGGTTCGATGGCCTTGCCGGCTGGCTGGCCGCCGCCTGCTGCGTCGTGGCGGTGCTGGGATTCGCGGCGGCCTTGCCGGCGTTTTCGCATGCGCAGCACCCGCTGGGATTGCTGGGCGCGCGCGGTGTCCCGGGTGCGGTGTTCTTCAACCTGCTCGGATTCGTGCTGCCCGGCCTGCTGGCGGCGTGGACGTTCGTGCGGCTGCGTGGGCGCTTGCCCGACGGCATCGGCCGCCTCGCGCCACTGGGCGCCTGGATGCTGGTGATCTCGGCCTTGGCGTTCGCCGCGCAGGGGCTGCTGACGCTGGACCCGCACGACCTGGACGGCGCGGTCAGCCAGCGCCATGCCACGGCCTGGCTGCTGTGGTGGCTGGCGTTCGCGCCGGGCGCGCTGCTGCTGGGCATGGGCGTGCTGCGTGAGCACGCATGGCGGCACGTGGCGGTGGTGTTCCTCGTGGCCGGTGCGCTTGCGGTGGTGCTCAATGTGCTGCCGCCCGCGGTGCTCGTCGGCCCGCTCGCGCAGCGGTTGTTGCTGCTGGTGTGGCTGGCGAGCGTGGTCGTCGCGTCGAGGTCGCGCTAGGCGACCCCGACGCGCGCAAGGATCAGGCTTCCGGCGTGCGGTAGACCGTACCGTCCTTCATCACGAAGTCGACCTTCATCACCTGCTGGATGTCCTCCAGCGGATTGCCCGGCACGGCGACGATGTCGGCGCGCTTGCCCACTTCGATCACGCCCTGGTCGTCCACGCCCAGCACTTCGGCGGCGCGGATGGTCGCGGCCTGGAACGCGACCGGCGCGGGAATTCCCGCTTCCACCATGTAGATGAACTCGCGCGCGTTGTCGCCGTGCGGGCCCACGCCCATGTCCGTGCCGAAGGCGATCTTCACGCCGTTCTTGTAGGCCTTGCCGGCGGTGTCCTGGATGAGCGCGCCGATGCGCTGCGCCTTCGGGCGCACGACATCGGGGAAGTAGCCGTCGATCTTGGCCTTGTCGGCGACGAAGCGGCCGGCGTAGATGGTGGGCACGTACCAGGTGCCGTGCTGCTTCATGAGCTTCATCACGTCGTCGCTCATGTAGGTGCCGTGCTCGATGGACGTGACGCCGCCGAGCACCGCGCGCTTCATGCCTTCCTCGCCGTGCGCGTGCGCGGCGACGCGGTAGCCGTAGTCCTTGGCCGTGTCGACGATGGCCTTCACTTCCTCGACGGTGAACTGCGGCGCATCGCCGGACTTGGCGTACGACAGCACGCCGCCGGTGGCGGTGATCTTGATGACGTCGCTGCCTTCCTTGTAGCGCTGGCGCACGGCCTGGCGGGCGTCGTCGATGGAGTTGATGACGCCTTCGGTCGGGCCGGGCGGGCCAATCAGGTGCGAGAGCGCGTCGTTGTAGCCGTTGGTGGGATCGGCATGGCCACCGGTGGTGGCGATGGACTTGCCGGCTGCCCAGATGCGTGGGCCGTCGACCAGGCCCTGGTTGATCGCGTCGCGCAGGTGCGGGCTGACTTCGCCGCCGAGGTCGCGCACGCTGGTGAAGCCGGCCATCAGCGTTTTGTTCGCGTAATCCACGGAACGGAAGGCGTAGTCCACGTCATCCAGGCGGAAGCCTTCGGAATAGCTCTGCGGGCTGGACTGGCTGCCCAGGTGCACGTGCAGGTCGGTCCAGCCGGGCATGCAGGTGTGGCCGCTCAGGTCGACGCGGGTGGCGCCGGCGATGTCCGCGGCGGTGCCGCCGACGACCTGCTCGATCTTCCCCTGGCGGACGACCAGCGTCTGCGGGCCGGTGAGCTTGCCGGTGCGGGCGTCGAACACCTGGCCGCACTGGAGCGCCTGGAGCGCATCCTTGGCCGCTCCGGCGGCAGGCTGGGCGGCATGAACTGGAACACTGGCCATCGCGGCCAGCAGCGCAAGACTGAGCGGCTTCAACACGTACGACTCCCCGATTGTTCGTCCCCTGGAACGGTCGATTGAAGCACAGGCCCGGCGCGGCGGAGGCGACCGGCGGCGCAGATCGGGCATGGCGCGGCCTTCGCGTGGCGGGCCTTGCTGCGCTGCGGTAGGCTTGAAGGTCTTTCCCCCACGCCCCGAAGAACGCCGTGTCCGTCGAAGCCGCAACCGAAACCCGCCCCTACGACCCGCAGGCCATCGAAGGCGATGCGCAGCGCTTCTGGGAGGGCACGCGTGCCTTCGAAGTGAACGAGGCCTCGGACAAGCCCAAGTACTACTGCCTGTCGATGCTGCCGTACCCGTCGGGCGCGCTGCACATGGGCCACGTGCGCAACTACACCATCGGCGACGTCATCAGCCGCTACAAGCGCATGACCGGCCACAACGTCCTGCAGCCGATGGGCTGGGACGCCTTCGGCCTGCCGGCCGAGAACGCCGCGATCAAGAACAAGACCGCGCCGGCCAAGTGGACCTACGCCAACATCGCGCACATGAAGTCGCAGCTGCAGCAGATGGGCTACGCGATCGACTGGTCGCGCGAGTTCGCCACCTGCCAGCCGTCGTACTACGTGCACGAGCAGCGCATGTTCGTGCGCCTAATGAAGAAGGGCCTGGCGTACCGCAAGAATTCGGTCGTGAACTGGGATCCGGTCGACCAGACCGTGCTGGCCAACGAGCAGGTGATCGACGGCCGCGGCTGGCGCACCGGCGCGCTGGTGGAAAAGCGCGAGATCCCGCAGTGGTTCCTCAAGATCACCGACTACGCGCAGGAACTGCTCGACGGCCTGGACGCGCTGCCGGGCTGGCCGGACGCGGTCAAGACGATGCAGCGCAACTGGATCGGCCGCAGCGAAGGCCTGGATATCCGTTTCGACGTCGTCGACGCCGACGGCCGTGCGATCGAGCCGCTGCACGTGTTCACCACGCGTCCCGACACGCTGATGGGCGTGACCTTCGTGTCGATCGCCGGCGAGCATCCGCTGGCGCAGCAGGCGGCGGCGAACAATCCCGACCTGGCGGCGTTCCTTGACGACCTGAAGAAGGGCGGCGTCACCGAAGCCGAACTGGAAACGCAGGAAAAGCGCGGCATGGACACCGGCCTGCGCGCCGTCCATCCGATCACCGGCGAACAGATCCCGGTCTTCGTCGCCAACTTCGTGCTGATGAACTACGGCACCGGCGCGGTGATGGCGGTGCCCGGCCACGACGAGCGCGACTGGGAATTCGCGCGCAAGTACGCGCTGCCGATCCGCATGGTGATCGTGCCGCCGGAGGTGGGCGATGCGCTCGCCGAAATCGCGGGCGATCTGGCCAAGCACGAAGACCCGATGAGCAGCGCGCTCGGCGGCGCGCGCTCGGATGTGTACGAAACCTCGGCGGCCGTGCAGGTCGTGGAGGAATTCGAACGTCGCATCCGCGAAGAAGGCGCGTACACCGAGCGCGGCTGGCTGGTGAATTCCGGCGAGTACGACGGCCTGGATTTCCAGCAGGCGCTGGACGCACTGGCGACGCGTTTCGAGGCCGAAGGCCGCGGCCAGCGCCGCGTGAACTACCGCCTGCGCGACTGGGGCGTGAGCCGCCAGCGTTACTGGGGCTGCCCGATTCCCGTCATCCTGTGCCCGTCGTGCGGCGATGTGCCGGTGCCGGAAGACCAGTTGCCGGTCGTGCTGCCGGAAGACGTCGCATTCTCGGGCGTGGCCTCGCCGATCAAGTCCGACCCGGAATGGCGCAAGACCACGTGCCCGAAGTGCGGCGGCGCGGCCGAGCGCGAGACCGACACCTTCGACACCTTCATGGAGTCGAGCTGGTACTACGCACGCTACACCTCGCCGGGCGCCGAACAGCAGGTGGACGAGCGCGCGAAGTACTGGACGCCGGTCGACCAGTACATCGGCGGCATCGAGCACGCGATCCTGCACCTGCTGTACTTCCGCTTCTACCACAAGCTCATGCGCGACCAGGGCCTGGTGAACAGCGACGAGCCGGCGACCAACCTGCTCACGCAGGGCATGGTCATCGCCGAAACGTTCTATCGCGAGGACGCGCACGGCTCGAAGGACTGGATCAACCCGGCCGACGTGGAAGTCATCCGCGACGAGCGCGGCCGCATCACCGGTGCGACGCTGAAGGCCGACGGCAAGCCCGTCGTCATCGGCGGTACGGAAAAGATGTCGAAGTCGAAGAACAACGGCGTCGATCCGCAACTGATGGTCGGCAAGTTCGGCGCCGACACGGTGCGCCTGTTCTCGATGTTCGCCGCGCCGCCGGAACAGTCGCTGGAATGGAACGAAGCCGGCGTTGAAGGCATGGCGCGCTTCCTGCGCCGCTTCTGGCGCGAAGTGCTCACGCATGTGTCGCAGCCGGATCATCCGGAAGTCGACGTCGCCCAGCTCAACGCCGCACAGAAGACGCTGCGCCGCCAGCTGCACGAGGCCATCCAGAAAGTCGGCGACGACTACGGCCGCCGCCACAGCTTCAACACCGCGATCGCGGCGCTGATGGAGCTGCTCAATCACGTGTCGAAGTTCGACGACATGAGCGACCAGGGCCGCGCCGTGCGCCACGAAGCGCTGCAGGCGATGGTGCTGCTGCTCAACCCCGTGACGCCGCATGTCTGCCATGCGCTGTGGCAGGCGTTGGGTCACAAGGAAACGCTGCTGGAGGACGTGCCGTTCCCGGTCGCCGACACGGCCGCGCTGGAGCGCGACGCGGTGACGCTGGCGGTGCAGGTCAACGGCAAGCTGCGCGGCACGATCGACGTGCCGGTCAACATCGACAAGGCCGAAGCCGAACGCCTCGCGCTGGCCGAGCCGAACGTGGCCAAGTACATGGAAGGCATGACGGTGCGCAAGGTGATCGTGGTGCCGGGAAAGATCGTCAACATCGTCGCGGGTTAGTCCGCCTGCGGCGGACCAACCCCCAAAGTTTGCGTGGCAAACTTTGGGCCGCGCGCCTCTAGTGCCATACCCGCCCTTTCGCGCCTGCGGCGCGAACCGCCCCTGACTCAGGGGCTAGGGCAAAAGCATGCCGGCCATGGCCTCGCCGGGGTTTCACTGAACGAGAGCGAGGCGTTCGCTATTGATGGTGGCCGACGCCTCGTCCAGACTTCCCGCATGACCCGATCCCTGTTCAAGCGCGCCATCCCCGTTGCCCTGGTGCTGGCCCTGTCGGCCTGTGGCTTCCATCTGCGCAGCGCGTTGGTACTGCCGCCGGACCTCGGCCCGGTTCGCGTCGTCTCGGTCGATCGCTACAGCCCGCTGGCCGAATCGCTCGCGCAGGCACTGACCCGCGCCGGCGCGGTGCCCGCCACCGAGCAGACGGTCGACGCCACCGTGCTCGACCTCATCAACGAGCAATGGGGCGATCGCCCGATCAGCCTCGACGAATTCGGCCGCGCGCAGGAGTACTCGCTGCGCTATGCCGTGACGTTCGAACTGCGCCGAGCCGACGGCACCACGCCGGTGCCGCGCCAGACGATCGAACTGGCACGCGACTACGTGTCCAATCCCGTGCAGGCCATCGGCACGGAAGGCGAGCGCGAAATCCTGCAGGGTGAAATGCGCCGCGAGATGGTCGCCTCCGTGCTGCGTCGACTGGACGCCGTCGCGCGCCGCGCCACCGCCGAGGCCGCTGCAGCTCCGGCGGCTGCGACTCCGACTCCGACTCCGACTCCGGTCGACGAGACCGCACCGCCGGCGTCCAACACGACCACCCCTTGATGGAACTGCGTCCGGAGCAGCTCGTCGCCCAGCTCGGCCTCGACCGGCCCGAGCCTGCCGCGCTGCATCCGGCTTACCTCATCGCCGGCCCCGAGCCGCTGCGCGTGCTCGAAGCGGCCGACGCCGTGCGCGTCGCCGCACGTCGTGCGGGCATCGCCGAGCGCGAAGTGTTCGAGGCCGAAGGCAACCAGCGCGAACCCGACTGGAACGCGTTGTCCGCCACGTTCCGTGCACCGAGCCTGTTCGCCAGCCGCCGTCTCGTCGAACTGCGCCTGCCTGGCGGAAAGCCCGGCAAGGAAGGCGCGGAAGTGATCTCGGACTTCTGCGCCGATCCGCCGCAGGACGTGACGCTGCTCATCACCGCCGGAGAGTGGAGCAAGCAGCACGGCGGCAAATGGAGCGAGGCGATCGGCCGCATCGGCCAGATCGCGATTGCGTGGCAGATCAAGCCGCACGAACTGCCCGACTGGATCGAACGTCGTCTGCGCGCGCGCGGCCTGCGTGCCGACCACGAAGCCGTGCAGAGCCTGGCCGATCGCGTCGAGGGCAACCTGCTCGCGGCGGCGCAGGAAATCGACAAGCTCGCGCTGCTGTCCGACGGTCAGTCGCTGGATCGCGAACGCATGGCCGAACTGGTCGCCGACGCCGCGCGCTTCGACGTGTTCCGCCTGGTCGACGCAACGATGAACGGACAGGGCGCGCAGGTCTCGCGCATGCTCGCCGGCCTGCGTGCGGAAGGCGAGGCGGTGCCGGGCCTGCTCGGCATGATCGTCATGGAACTGCAGCGCGCCGCGGCGCTCGCGCGCGTGCAGGCACGTGGCGGCAACCTCGTCGCCGAATTCAAGGCGCAGCGCATCTGGGATTCCAAGCAGCCGATGTACAAGCGCGCGCTGGCCCGCCATGCCGCGCCGCGCTGGGACGCGTTCGTGGCCGAAGCCGGTCGCGTGGATCGCATCGCCAAGGGCCGCCCGCGCCTGGGCGAGGAGCCCGCGGACGCCTGGCTGGCGCTGGAACGCCTGCTGCTCGCCGTGGCCGAACCGCGCGCCACGCGCCTGGTCGCCGGCTGACGCGCGCTGCGCATGGGCCTGCGCGTCTACTACGGCGGCACCTTTGATCCCGTGCATGCGGGACACCTGTCCGTCGCATGCGAAGTGCGTGACGCGCTTCAGGCGCGGGTCTTCCTCGTGCCTGCGGCCGACCCGCCGCACAAGGACGTCACCCATGCCGACGCACAGGCCCGTGCCCGCATGCTCGACCTGGCCATCGCGGGCGAGCCGGGCCTGAAGGTCGACCGCCGCGAGCTGCGCCGCGAGGGCCCGTCCTACACCGTCGACACGCTGCGCGGCCTGCGCGAGGAACTCGGCCCGGACGTTCCGCTGGTGTGGATGATCGGCGGCGATTCCTTGCTGCAGTTGCATACGTGGAATCGCTGGCGCGAGCTGTTCGATCTGGCGCACCTGCTGGCGGTCGCACGTCCGGGAGCGCATCTGGAGGCGGTTGCGGTGGCCGCGCGGGCGCCGGAGGTCGAGGCCGAAATCGGCCCGCGACGGTGCCAGGCCATCGACCTGAACAGCCGCGCGGCGGGTGGATTCGCCGTGTTCCGGCTGCAGCGTGAACGCCCGGAGTCGTCGACGCAGCTGCGCCAGCGCATCGCCGCGGGCGAGGCCTGGGAAGACGGCGTGCCCGCGACCGTGGCCGAGTACATCCGCCGCCACGGCCTGTACCGCGTCCGGGGCGTCACGCCGGCTTCGTTATAATCTCCAAGCACCGCAGTCGCCAGAAGAGAGCCAACGCCCCTTGAGTACCGAAGCGCAAGTCATCAAGACCCGCCTGCCCAACCCGCCGCCGCCGGTGGACCTCCTGCTGAAGACCGTGCATGCGGCCGTAGAGGAACTCAAGGCGCGCGATGTCACCGAAATCGACGTGCGCGGCAAGAGCAGCGTCACCGATTACATGGTCATCGCTTCGGGCACCTCGACCCGCCACGTGAAGTCGATCGCCGACGAAGTGGTCAAGTTCTCCAAGAAGCTCGACGTCCAGCCGCTGGGCGTGGAAGGCGAGCGGGAGGCCGAATGGGTGCTGGTCGACCTGGGCGACGTGGTGGTCCACGTCATGCTGCCGCGCGTGCGCGAGTTCTATGCACTGGAACGTCTGTGGACGGTCGGCGACCAGCCGCCGGGCGCGGACGACGAGGAAGTCGAGACGGACATGGAAGAGCGCCTCTGAGGCGCTGCGACATCGTGGCTTGAACGACGAACGGCGCCCTTGGGCGCCGTTCGTGTTTTTGGACCACGGTGCGAACTGGCGACCTCGAGCTGTCGCCGCGATGGCTCTGCGCCCTCACCCCGACCCCTCTCCCGCGAGCGGGAGAGGGGTTTCAGACCACATCGGCGAAGACTGCCTTACAGATCCCCGCGTTCCCACGGTCCCGTGATCGCGAACGTGATGCCCGGCGTCTGGATGTTGACGAACATCGTGCGACTCCACGGATCCCAGCAGGCGCCGCAGAACTCGCTCTCACGATAGTCGCCTTCCGCGATCGTCTTGCCGGCGTTGGCGATCTGCGTGGAGGTGAGCTCGATGTTGTTCTTGCAGAAATAGAACGACTCCCCGCGTCGCGTGAGGCCGATCAGACGCGCGCCGGGACCGTATTCGTCCGGACTTTCGCCGCCGTCCTCGCACAGCAACACGCCGCCGCGCGTGCTCACGGTGATGTTGTCGGGGTTGTGCGCGGCCAGCTGGTGGCCGCTCACGAACAGCGCACGCATGCGCTGCGTGAGCAGGTCGAGCACCCACACCGAGCCGTTGCCGCGACCGCGGCGGCCCTGTTCGTCCACGCCGGTGCTGGTGTCGACGATGAACAGCTTGCCGTAGCTGTGCCAGATGCCTTCGCCGCGGCTCATGCGCAGCGCGCCATCGCTCCACGCCTGCGCGAACGGGCCGCTGAGCGTCTCGCCCGCGGAGATGTCGGGAAAGCCCGCGGGCGCTGCGATGGTGTCCAGGTCCGGATCGGTGATGTCCACCCATTCCAGCGCGTATTCGTCGCCGATCTTCGCCACGGTGAGATCGGCGTTGCGCTTGCCGCGAACGCGTGCGGCCTGCAGGCGCCCGCCGTGTTCGAGCGAACCGTAGCGGCCGGCCCGGTCGTTGGGAATGAAGCGGTACAGGCCGGATTTGTTCCGGTCGTCTTCGGTGAGATAGACGATGCCGGTGCGCGGATCGACCGCCACCGCTTCGTGGCTGAAGCGCCCCAGGCCCACCAGCGGTCGCCCGCTCGTGCGCTCCGCATCGGCGTGCACTTCGAACACGTAGCCGTGTCGGCGTCCGGTGCTGGACGCGTCGTTGGTCTTGATCTCCTCGCAGGTCAGCCACGTGCCCCACGGCGTGGGACCGCCGGCGCAATTGACCAGCGTGCCGCCCAGGCTGGCTTCCATGCTGTGCCACTCGCCGTTGCGGTGGATCAGGTTGGTGGTGCCGCCGCCGGCGCGCTGGCCACCGCCGATGTCGCCGCTGTCGTACATGCCCGGTGCGTTGATGGGCGTGGCGGCGCCGCGTTCGTGGTTGCGCACCAGGACGAGCTCATGGCCGTGACCGTGCCCGCGTCCGGGGTGACGGTCGTGCCCGCGCCCCGGTTTGCGCACGGCGACCACGGCCATGCCGTCATGACGGTCGGGGCACGGTTGGCCATCGCTCATGCGGTCGCCGCTCCAGCCGAAGGAGCGGTAGCTGAAGCCGCGCGGCAGTTGCAGCAGTGGCAGGCCGGTGCTGCGATCAATGGACGGCGCGAGCGGGCCGTAGCGGCTGGGAATCGGTGCCAGGCGGGTCGGATCGCCACCGGCGATGGCCTGGCGCGTGTACAGCGCGCTCAGGCTGCCGATGGCGCCTACCGCCATCGCGGCGGCGCTGCCTTTGAGGACCTGGCGGCGGGAGGGATCGAACGAATCCATCTGCATCTCCTGCGGGGCTGGGGGAAGCCCGAACGCTAGGAGTGCGGCGTGGCCGGAAGATGACAGCCTCGCGTCAATGCGCGGCATCGTGACGCGCAGCCGCTACCATCGTGACGATGAAAGCGAAACTGATCGCCGTGGGCGAGCGCGCACCGCGCTGGGTGGCCGAGGGATTCGGCGAGTACCAGAAGCGGCTGTCGCACTGGCTGCCGCTGGAACTGGTGGAGATCGAGCCCGGCCTGCGCGGCAAGGGCCGCGACGCCGTGCGCGCAACAACCGACGAAGGGGCCCGCGTGATCGCCGCGTTGCCTAAGAACGCGCTGGTGGTCACGCTGGATGGACGCGGACGCACATGGTCGTCGGAACAGCTCTCGCAGCGGCTCGAACATTGGCGCGCGCAGGGTCGCGACCTCGCGTTCCTGATCGGCGGGCCCGAAGGCCATGCGCCCGACGTGATCGCGCGCGGCGATGAATCCTGGTCGCTCGGCCCGCTGACGCTGCCGCACATGCTGGTGCGGCTGGTGCTCGCCGAACAGCTGTATCGCGCGGCTGCGTTGCTGGCGAATCATCCGTATCACCGCGCCTGAGGGCGCCGTTCCCCTGGAATGAAAAAGCCACCCCGGTATGCCCGGGGTGGCTTCGCGATCGCCACTGGTGACGGGCTTACCAGCGATAGTTCAGGCCGAGTTGGCCCGCGACATCGCGGTAATCGCCGGCGCCGTAGGTGAGGCCCAGGTCGCCCCAGCCCGTCCAGCCGCCGCCGAGCTGCGCCTGCGCGCCCAGCTTGGCGTCGTAGCGGTCGCGCGGCAGTTGCAGCGCCAGCCTGGTGTCGTTGAACGACATGGCATGTGCATCGCTGTCGCGCCACCAGTTGAGGGTGACGAAGGGCTGCACGAGGTTGGCGTCCGCGTCTGCGGCATGGCCGTAGAAGCGCACACCGACTCGGGTGGTCCAACCGCCGGCCTTGACCTGATCGATGACGGTGCCGTTGTTCTCGACATGCCGCGAGGCGGAGTAGTCGTTGAAGATCGCCTGCGCCTGCGGTTCGATGTAGAAGTCGGTCTTCCCGCCGGAGCTCAAACGTGCGGCGTAGCCAGCTTCGACCGATGCCGCCAGCGCACGCGAGTCGTAGCGTTCCTCTGCCAGGTAGTCGCCGTGCACCTTGTTGTCGTAACGGCCGTACTGCAGCCAGCTGTCGAGATACAGGCCGGTGGAGTCCTTCGCGTTGGCGAACCAGCTGCCGTACAGGCCCAGGCTGTAGCCGATCACCTTGCCCTTGGCGGCGGATGTCAGCGCGGTGGAGGTCACGCGGGTTTCGGCGCGTCCGGTGCCGCCCATCAGGCCGAGATGGAAACGGCTGTCATCGTTCCAGCGTGCGATCTCCCCGCCGATCTGCAGCGCCGAAGTGTCCGTGCCGGCATCGAGCTGATTCTCGCCGGTGCGTCCGTCCATCTGGTTCCGCGTGACGCGCACCCAGGCCGCTGACGTGCGGCCATCGGCGCCGTGTAGGCCGAGGTTCGGCTCGCCCATGCGATCGTGCATGGCGTGATTGAACATGCGGGTCGACGCGGCCTGATTGGCGAGGTAGGCCGCGGGTTCGGGTCTGTAGAGCGGGATGGGGGAGGTCGGGCCGCTCGGAGTGGGAGTGATGGGCGTCACCGGCGGCACGGGAGGTGCGGGCGGCGTCGGCGGTGTTGGAGGCACGGGCGGTACAGGCGGAACGGGCGGAACAGGAGGGGTCGCTTCCGATCGGAGATACCAGTTGCCATCGGTGGGATCGCCGCCCGCGGCCGCGTTGCCGCCCTGGTGCAGCCGGTACTCGTACGCACCGGCCACGGCGCGGCCGTCGAGCGCAAAGGTGCCCGTGGACGTGCCGTCCACCTGGACGACCTCGATGCCCTGTGCAGTAGCCGCGCCTGCGCCGCCTGCATTGAGAACGCGCAGCCGGCCGTCGCCGCTGGTGTCGCCTTTCACGATCAACTTGTCACTGGGCGAACTGTCGTCGCCGAGCTGAGTGTTCAGCACGATCAGCCCGTCGCCGGCGTAATTGCCCGTGGTCACCAGGGTCTTGAAGCCGCTTGCCGCGGGAGCGGTGAAGGCGATCGTGCCTTCATTGGTCAGGGTGGTCAGGCTGGAGTTGCCAGTGAGGCTCCACAGGCTTGTGGCGTCCAACGCGAGTGTCGCCCGGCTGCCTGCCTCCGTCTGGACGGTGCCGCGGATGGACGAGTTGACCGCATTGAGCCTCACGATGCTGTCCTGTGTGCTCGACAGGACGATGCCATTGCGGCTGTTGGTGATCTCCGAGTCTGTCGCCGCGACAGTGGCATCGCCGCCGAGAACGCTGATCGTCGGCCCGTCGGTGCTGGTCAGGGTGCTGGCATCGAGCGTGGCGGTGTTCACCAGTTGGGTGCTCACGCCAATCATGCGCAATGCCGTGGCGTCCGTTCCGCTGGCCTGGAGCGTGCTCGCGTTCAATTCCAGCCGGCCTTCGTTTTCCAGGCGGGCGCCCTGTGCTCCGGAGCCGGCGACTTCGATCTGGCTGTGATCAACCGAGATCCGGCTGCCCAAGTTGTCGGCGCGTACGCCTTCCACCGAGGTCCCCGACATGCTGACGACCGTTCCCGACATCAGCGAAACCCGGGCACCGTCCTTCGCCCGTACACCGATCGTCCCTTCGTAGCTGCCGCCGTTGGTTATCCGGGTGCCGTTCTGAACGGTAATCAGGGAGACGGCGCCCACTGGCGCGCTTACCTGATCCGCGTATAGCACCGCGCTTCGCCTCCCCTTCACGGTGGTGTCGGGCAGACGATTGGTGGTGCCATCGATGGTCAGCTGGGCGCCGCCACTGATGGCGATGCCATTGGCTTGCACCCCATCCGTCACGATGGTGTTGTTGCCCTCCAGAACCAGCGTGGACCCGTCGTCGTACCTGGCGAAATGGTCGGTCAGGTGGATGCCGTCGGCGATCTCGCCCCGCGTATTGATGGTGGTATCGCGCACCACCGCCTTGCCACCTTGCAAATTGATGCCCCATGCACCGAGCCCGTTGGCCGTGACGGTGGTTCCTTCCAGCGTTACGACGGACTCCGCCGCATCCGATGCCTCGCTGAAGACATTCACAGCGTTTCCGTTGGTGCCGGTGTAACTGACAGACCCGCCGATCAGGCGTGCAGTGGATCCAGTCTCGGACAAGACGCCGCCAGTCGGACCTGCTGTGGAATCTCCCGTCGAGGTGATGACTACATTCCTGAGCGACGCATGCGCAAGCGACTGGGTACTGACTGCGATAGCCGAATTTCCGCTGGAGGTGACCGATCCTCCATCGAGCGTCAATGCTCCTTCCTCTTGAGCACGAACGGTGGCTCTTGATGGACCAGAGGTCGCCAGCGCAATGCCGGGAGCGCCGGTGATGCTGCTGCCCCTTCCGCTGGCAAATAGGACCATCTGCCCAGCCGTACAGGACGCGGTGGCCGGGACGTCGGTGCCTGACGTCGAAGAAACGATGCAGGCCTGGGCGTACGCCGCCGGACTACTGTTGAGGAAGAACACGCCGATGATGCTTGCCAGAGGATGCTTGTTGAAAGCGAAGTTCGGTTTTCCCTTGCGAGATTCCATGGCGGAAGCCTTGTCTGTGAAGTTGGAAGACGGTGTGCACGCAACGTGTGGCTGCGCAGGCGCTTGCGTGGCGGAGCGGACGCCTGCAGGCGGATGTCGCTGTCGCGCGACTCGGATACGCCTGCCAAACAAAAAAGCCGCCCCGGTCACCCGGAGCGGCTTCAGTGTCTTGACCGGCTTTCTGCTTCGATATGCGAAGAAGTCTGATGCGGTTGGCAGCACGCAGCGGGCTGCGTGCTATCCACGCGAGGGGGTGCTACCCCGCACTACAGCTTGAACTCGATCGGAACACGTCCAAGCGCCTCCACCGCGCGTCCGTCGCGCGTGGCCGGCTGGAAACGCCACTTCGACAGCACCGTGCGACGCGCGGCCTGATCGAGCACGCGGTGCCCGCTGCTGCGCACCACGCGCACGTCAAGCGGCTGGCCGTCGGCACCGACGAGGATCTCCAGCTCCACCGTGCCGCTCAGTCCGGCGCGCATCGCGTCGCCCGGATACGGCGGAGGCGGCGACACCAGCGCCTGCAACTGCGCCGCGGCCGGCGGTGCGACGGGCTCCAGCGATGGTGTGGTGTCGATGGCGACGTCCGGCGCGGTGATCGCGACATCGCCCGGCTGAGAATCCACGACCTGCTGTTCGACGCGCGCGACGGGTTGCGGCGTGCGCACCGGTTGCGAGGTGGGGGGCGGCGGCTTGCGAACGATCTCGACGGGGTCGGGCGGCAGCGGAACGATGGGCTTGGGCTTTTCCAGTTGCACGATCTGGATCGCATCGTCGCGTTGCACCGGCGCTTGCACGATCTGCTGGGACAACGGCACCAGCAGCGCGAGCACCACCGCGCCGTTGATCAGCAGGGTTCCCGTGTTCGCGGCGATGCGGCCGCCGTCGATCGGATCGCGCGTGGTGCCGGAAGGGAAGTGGATCGCGTGTGCCATGGCGTGACCTCCTGGGGTGTGCCATGACCGCAAACGCACCCGCGCGCGTTACGGGGTTGAGGACGCACAAAAGAAACGGGCCCGCGTGGCGGGCCCGTTTGTAGAACGATCGGCGATGTCAGGGTTTGTCCGGTTCCGTCTCCGGCTTGCGATCCAACCCGCCATCGTCGGGATGCGGTTTGTCGCGAGGCTTCGGAGAATGCGCGTCCTCGCGATCGCGCGGTTCGGTCTCCGCGTAGCCCGGGTTACGACCGGGCTTGGGATCGGCGGCGGGCGGAGCGGTCTTGCCGGACTTCGACATGGTCAGTTCCCGAGTTCGAACACCACGTCGATGTTGACCGACAGAACGTTTTCGCCCGGTGAGATCGGCGTGGATTCCATGCGATCCATCGCCTTCATCGCCATCATCGGCATCGGGCGCGGCGGGGCGAAGTTGCCGCCCTCGCTGATGCTGACGATGCGGCGCACCTTCTTGCCCAGCGTCTTGGCGTACATCTCGGCGCGGGCCTGGGCCTTCTCCACCGCCGCGCGACGGGCTTCGTCGTAGGCGGCTTCCTTCTTGCCTTCGTCCAGGTCGAAAGTGGGGCCGTTGATCTGGTTGGCGCCGGTGGCCACCAGCGCGTCCATGATCTTGCCCAGCTTGTTGATGTCGCGCACCACGACGTTGACGTTGTTCATCGCCTGGTAGCCGGTGATGGTCGGCGGCTGGTTGTCGCCGTACTTGTATTGCGGGTTGAGGTTGACGCCGCTGGTCTGGACGTCGCGCTCGGCGATGCCGGCGGCCTTGATCGCCGCGACCACCTTGGCCATCTGTTCGGCATTGGCGCGCATGGCGGCGTTGGCGTCGGCGGCCTGCGTCACCACGCCCGTGGACAGGGTCGCGATGTCCGGCGTGCGACGGGCCTCGGCCTGCGCCGACACGTTGAGCAGCGTGCCGTCGGTGGCGACGAAGGGCGTGGTCTGGGCGGGGCTCACGGCGGGCAGGGCTCCAAAAGCGAGGGCGGCGGCGATGACGAGGGGGCGCAGGGAGAGGCGGGACAGCTGGGGCATGACAACTCCTTGGGGTGGTAGGGCCGGCCGTCAGCGACGGGCCCTAGGGTCTTGGCGTTCCGGTGAACGATTCGTGAGCCCGGTCGGGGTTGCAGATAATGCCCGTTCGGTCCGTCAGTCAGCGCGGGTTATTCTTCCTCGATGCTGTATCTCGCCTCCAAATCCCCTCGCCGTCACGAATTGCTGGGCCGGCTGCTCTCGAGCCAGCCCGGCGCCGAGTTCGGCGTCCTGGACATCGACATCCCCGAACACCCGCAGCCCGGCGAGCCCGCCGAGGACTACGTGCGCCGGGTCGCCCGCGAAAAGGCGGGGGCCGGGCTGCTGCGCGTCGTCGGCAACCCCGCCGCGGTCGTGCTGGGGTCCGACACCGAGGTCGTGCTGGACGGCGAAGTCTTCGGCAAGCCCGCCGACGAGGCGGACGCCGCCGCGATGCTGCGCCGGCTGTCGGGCCGCACCCACCAGGTCATCTCCGCCGTTTCGGTGGTCTCGCCCGCGCGCGAGGGCCAGGCCGTATCGGTGTCGGAGGTGACGTTCGCCGAACTGACCCCGGCGCAGATCGACGCCTACGTCGCCAGCGGCGAGCCGCACGGGCGCGCCGGGGCCTATGCCATCCAGGGCCTCGCGGAGGCCTTCACCACCCGACTGTCCGGCAGCTATTCCGGTGTCATGGGGCTGCCGCTGTACGAGACGGCCACGCTGCTGCGCGAGTTCGGAGTGGTGAAGTGAGCGAAGAGATCCTGGTCAACGTCACCCCCCGCGAAACCCGCGTCGCCGTCGTCGAGAACGGCATGCTGCAGGAATTGCACATCGAGCGCGGCTGGCGTCGCGGGGTGGTGGGCAACATCTACAAGGGCAAGGTCCAGCGCGTGATGCCGGGCATGCAGGCGGCGTTCGTCGACATCGGCCTGGAGCGCGCGGCGTTCCTGCACGCAGCCGACATCGTCAAGCCCACGCCGGTGGCCGAAGGCGACAACGCCGGCGAGGAAGCCCCGCTGCCGCCGACGCCGACGCGGCCCATCGCCGAACTCCTGCGCGAAGGGCAGGAGATCGTCGTGCAGGTGGTGAAGGATCCCATCGGCAGCAAGGGCGCGCGCCTGACCACGCAGCTGAGCATTCCCTCGCGCTACCTCGTCCTGCTGCCGCGCACGCGCGTGGTCGGCGTGTCGGCGCGCATCGAGGACGAAGCCGAGCGCGCGCGCCTGAAGACCCACATCACCTCGCTGGCGCCCACGGGCGACGGCCACGGCTACATCGTGCGCACCAATGCCGAAGGCCAGCCGGAGGAGCAGCTCGCCGAGGACGTCGCTTACCTGGGCCGCGTGTGGGGCCTGATCGAGGAACGCGCGCGCAGCGCCCGCGTCGGCGAGCGCGTGTACGAAGACCTCAACCTGCCGCTGCGTGCCGTGCGCGACCTGATGCGCAAGGACGTGGAAAAGGTGCGCGTGGATTCGCGCGAGACCTGCGAGCGCCTGCGCGTGTTCGCCGCGCAGTACATGCCCGGGCTCGACGAGAAGATCGAGCACTACACCGGCGCGCGCCCGATCTTCGACCTCTACGGCGTCGAAGACGAAATCCAGCGCGCCCTCGACAAGGAAGTGCCGCTCAAGTCCGGCGGCTACCTCGTCATCGACCAGACCGAAGCGATGACGACGGTGGACATCAACACCGGTTCGTTCCTCGGCCAGCGCAACCTCGAAGAGACGGTGTACCGCACCAACCTGGAAGCGGCGCAGTCGGTCGCGCGCCAGCTGCGCCTGCGCAACCTGGGCGGCATCATCATCATCGACTTCATCGACATGACCGATTCCGAGCACAAGCGCCAGGTGCTGCGGCAGTTGGAGAAGTCGCTCGCGCGCGACCACGCCAAGACCACGGTGTACGAGTTCTCGCCGCTGGGCCTGGTGGAGATGACGCGCAAGCGCACCACCGAAAGCCTGGAGCGCCAGCTGTGCGAGCCCTGCCACGAATGCGGCGGGCGCGGCACGCTGAAGACGCCCGAAACGGTGACCTACGAGATCTTCCGCGACATCGTCCGCCAGGTGCGCCAGTTCGATGCGCAGCGACTGATGGTGATCGCGTCTTCGAAGGTCGTCGCGCGCATCACGGACGAAGAGTCCGCCGCGGTGGCCGAGTTGGAGGAATTCCTGGGCAAGTCGATCCGCTTCCAGGCGGACGACCAGTACGCGCAGGAGCAGTTCGATGTCGTGCTGCTGTGAACTGATGCGCCGCCGGGAACACCGGAGGGTCGACGCCGCGGTAACGCGGCGTTCTCGTACGTGGCGGGAGAATGGCCGGATGCGCCATTCCGTCTCCCGGTTCCCTTTGCGCGCGAGCTGAACGATGCCGACTCCGATGCGCCGCCGCATGCGCATGGCCCGTCGCGGGCTGGGCTATCTCGTCGCGCTCTCGCTGGTGCTGGTCGCGCTGGTGCTGGCGGTGGCGAGCCAGGTGCTGCCGTTGGCGGAGAGCAACCCGCAGCGCGTGGCCGCATGGTTGAGTGAACGCGCGGGCAGGCCGGTCTCGTTCGACAAGGTGCAGACCGCGTGGACGCGCCGCGGCCCGCTGTTGCGGCTGGACAACCTGCGCATCGGCGCGGGCGATTCGGCGTTCACCGTCGGCGACACGGAAATGCTCGTCTCCGTGTACGCCGGCCTGCTGCCGGGGCATGCGTTCTCCGAGCTGCGCCTGCGTGGACTGGACCTGACGCTGGAACGCGCCGCCGACGGTCGCTGGAAGGTGCGCGGCCTGCCGGGCCAGGAGCAGCCGCAGCGCGATCCGTTCTCCGCGTTGGAAGGACTGGGCGAGCTGCAGGTGATCGACGGCAAGATCACCGTGATCGCGCCCAACCTGGGCATCAATGCGCAAGTCCCGCGCATCAACCTGCGCCTGCGTGTCGACGGTCCGCGCGTGCGCGCCGGCGTGCGTGCATGGCCCAGCGTGAATTCGACAGGCGTTGCGTCCTCGACGCTGGACACGGTGCTCGATTTCGACCGCATCAAGGGCGACGGCCGCGCCTACATGGGCGCGCGCCGCGCCGATCTGGCGGCATGGGCGCCGCTGTTGCAGATCGCCGGCATCGGCAGCGAATCCGGCGAAGGCCGCGCGCAAGCCTGGGCCGAACTGCGCGACCACCGCATCACCCAGGTCACCGCCGACGTCGCGCTCGAGCGCGTCGGCCTGCGCGGCGCGCCGCTCGCGGGCGGCGCGGTGCCGCGCGTCCAGTTCACGCGCGTGGCGGCGCTGGCGCGCTGGCGCGTCATCGACGGCGGCTGGCGCGTGGATGCCAAGACGCTGCGCATCGACACCGGCAAGGAAGCGCAGAAGCTCGACGGCCTCGTCGTCGCCGGTGGCCGCCGTTATGCGCTGCTCGCCGACCGCATCGATGCCGGTCCGCTGCTCACCGCCGCGTCCCTGAGCGATCACCTCGCACCGGGCCTGCGCGTGTGGCTGCACAACACGCGTCCGCGCGTTTCGCTGCAGAACGTCGAAGTGGCCGGCGTGCGTGGCGGTGGATTGCGCGCGCAGGCGCGCATCGCGGCGTTCGGCTTCGACGCCGTCGGCAACGCGCCGGGCGTGAGCGGACTGGCCGGGCAATTCCTGGGCGATGCGGACGGCTTCGCGCTGCAGCTCGATCCCGCCTCGCCGATGCGTTTCGACTGGCCGCGCGGATTCGGCGTCGCGCACACGGTGGCGTTGCAGGGTTCGGTCGCCGGATGGCGCGAAGGCAACGGCTGGCGCATCGGTACGCCGGCACTGGCCATCAAGGGCCCCGATTTCGGCGTGCATGCACGCGGTGGCCTGTGGTGGCAGGGCGACGGTTCGCGCCCGCGCATCGACATCGCCGCCGACATCGATGAAACCCAGGTGCCCGTCGCCAAGGGCTTCTGGGTCCGCCACCTGATGTCGCCCAAGGTGGTGGATTGGCTGGATTCGGCGCTGGTCGGCGGGCGCCTGCGCGATGGGCACGCCGTGGTGTCCGGCGATCTGGACGACTGGCCGTTCCGCGATCGCAACGGCCTGTTCGAAGCGACCGCGAAGCTCGACGGGGCGTCGGTCAAGTTCCAGCCCGACTGGCCGGCGGCGGAGAACCTCGACGCCGACGTGGCCTTCATCGCCGACGGCTTCACCGTGCAGGGACGCGGACGCATTGCGGGCGTGGCCATCGGCCAGATCCGCGCCGGCATCGATCATTACCGCGGCGGCGCACTCACCGTGCAGGCGCAAGGCGCCGCCGATGCGGCGCAGCTGCTCGAACTGCTGCGCCGAAGCCCGTTGCAGAAGGAACACGGCGAGACGCTCAAGAACGTCGTCGCCAGCGGCCCGGCCAAGGTCGGGTTCGACATGAACATGCCGCTGCATCCCAATGCGGTCACGGCGATCGGCGGCACGGTGCAGCTCGACAACGCCAAGCTGGGCGATCCGCGCTGGAAGCTCGACTTCGACCAGGTCAGCGGACGCGCCGAGTACGCGCGCGGCGGCTTCCGCGCCGACGGCCTGAAGGTGCGTCACGAGGGTCAGCCCGGCACGCTGTCGCTGCGCGCCGGCGAGGCGTTCGTGCGCGACAAGGGCAACGCGTTCGAAGCCGGCCTGGACGCGCAGATGGGCACGAAGGAACTGCTCGACCGCGCGCCTGAAATGGCGTGGCTGAAGCCGCACGTGGATGGGCGCTCGTCGTGGACGGTCGGCATCGCGATTCCCAAGGTCGCCGCCGGCAAGACCGCGCCGACGATGTTGCAGTTGCAGTCCAACCTGGTCGGCACCGCGCTCACGCTGCCCGAACCGTTGCGCAAGGACGCCGACGAATCGCTGGCGACGGCGGTGGAAACACCGTTGCCGATGGGCAGCGGCGACATTCGCGTGAACCTGGGCAACGTCATCGCGGTGCGCGCGCGCAGCCAGAACGGACAGACCGGCGTGCGCCTGGCGCTCGGCAGCAACCGCGTGGACGATGTGCCGCCCGCGCGCGGACTGGTGGCGACGGGCCGTGCGAACGAGCTGGATGCGATCGACTGGATCGCGCTGCTCGAAGGCGGCGGTGGCGGCGAAGGCCTGTCACTGCAACGCATCGACGTGACCGCGCAGCGCCTGAACCTGCTGGGAGGCGTGTTCAACGACACGCATCTGGTGGTGGTGCCGGCGGCACAGGGCGCCACTGCAGTTCAGGCGGAAGGCGCGGCGCTGCAGGGCGCGGTGCTGATTCCGGCGGCCGAAGGTGCGGCCATCGCCGGCCGTTTCGATCGCATGTACTGGCGCGCGCCGAAGCAACCCGCACCGCCCGCGGGCCTGCCGACACCGCCTCCGTCCGCGCCGCCTGCCGACGATGCGTTCAATCCGGCGAAGATTCCGCCGCTCACGATCGACATCGCCGACCTGCGCGTGTCTGACGCGCGCCTGGGGGAAGCGAAGCTGCGCACGCTGCCGACCGCGACCGGCATGCGCATCGACCAAGTGCAGATGCGTTCGGACAAGCAGCGCATCGACGTGAGCGGCGACTGGAACGGACGCGGCGCGACCGCGCGCACCCAACTGGACGTGCGCATCGACAGCCAGGACCTGGGCAGCCTGCTGGCCGGGTTCGGCATGGGCCGGCAGCTCGGCGGCGGCGTCGGGACGATGCACTTCGCGGCGGGTTGGGCGGGGAGCCCGGCGGCGTTCAACGTCGCTTCGCTCGACGGCAGCCTGGAGGCCGACATCCGCGACGGCCGCCTGCTGGAAGTCGAACCCGGCGCGGGCCGCGTGCTCGGCCTGCTGAGCCTGGCGCAACTGCCGCGCCGGCTGATGCTCGACTTCCGCGACTTCTTCAACAAGGGCTTCGCCTTCAACCGCGCCGGCGGCAAGGTGAACTTCGCCGGCGGCATGGCGCACAGCGACAACCTGTCCATTGATGGGCCGGCTGCGTCCATCGGCATTCGCGGCACGGCGAACCTGCGCGCGCAGACTTTCGACCAGACCATCGAAGTACGCCCGAAGGCCGGCAACCTGCTGACCGTGGCCGGCGCGATCGCCGCCGGCCCCGTCGGTGCCGCCATCGGCGCGGCAGCCAATGCGGTGCTGCAGAAACCCATCGGCGAGATGGCCTCGCGGACGTACCGCGTCACGGGGCCGTGGAAGGAGCCGAAGGTGGAGGTTGTGGGCAGCCAGTCCGGCCAGGCGAAGGCGGGAGAGCCGAAACCGGAGGGGTGAGCCAGCGCTGCCTGCGAACCACGGGTTCGCGCGCTGGCGAACGCCCGAGCGCTACGCGCTCGGGCCGGGCGGGACGAGACGAGGGGAGAGGGGCAAGAAGCTGCTTTCGCGTGCCCCACACCGAAAATGCCGCGTTTCCTGCCGCCCGGCCGCCACGTGAAGCCGTTGCGTTCGCCGGTTGTGCCACCATCTCGTTCCTGACCCTCCACCGCCGTGTCCGCCGGGCTTTCCGGCCGGAACGCCGCATCCGCGCACGGCCCGTGGGCTCCCGATCCACTCCAGAGAAGCCGAATGACCCTGCCCATCCAGATCGCCGAACACCGCCTGCTGCTGCCCGCCGGGCTCGACGCGGTCGGGCTCGAACGCACCTTCGGCACGTTGCTCGGCCCGGGCGTGGATTTCGGCGACCTCTATTTCCAGCACGCGCGCCGCGAGAGCTGGACGGTGGAGGACGGCATCGTCAAGGACGGCGCGCATTCGATCGAGCAGGGCGTGGGCGTGCGCGCCATCAGCGGCGAGAAGACCGGCTTCGCCTATTCGGATGAAATCAACACGCAGGCGTTGCTCGCCGCCTCCAAGTCGGCGCGTGCCATCGCCCGCGACGGCTCGGTGCAGGCGCCGCATTCGCTGGTGCGCGGCGGCGGTCGCGAACTCTACGTGCCCGAAGACCCCATCGATGGCTACGCCAACGAAGCCAAGGTCGAAGCGCTGCGTCGCGTCGACAAGCTGCTGCGCGCGGCCGATCCGCGCGTGCAGCAGGTGATGGTGAGCCTGTCCGGCGGCGTCGACACCATCCTGGTCGCGCGCAGCGACGGCGTGCTCGCCGCCGACGTGCGCCCGCTGGTGCGATTGAACGTGCAGGTGATCGTCGAACAGAACGGCCGCCGCGAAAGTGGTTATGCCGGCGGTGGCGGTCGCTACAGCTATTCCGAACTGCTCGACGGCGACAAGCCCGAGAAGCTCGCGCGCGAAGCATTGCGCCAGGCGCTGGTGAACCTGGAGGCGATCGACGCGCCGGCCGGCGTGATGCCGGTGGTGCTCGGCAGCGGCTGGCCGGGCGTGCTGCTGCACGAAGCGGTCGGCCACGGCCTGGAAGGCGACTTCAACCGCAAGGGCACCTCCACCTATGCCGGCCGCATGGGCCAGCGCGTGGCCTCGCCCGGCGTGACCATCGTCGACGACGGCACGCTGCCGGGACGTCGCGGTTCGCTCAACGTCGACGACGAAGGCACGCCGACCAACTGCACGACGCTGATCGAGGACGGCGTGCTCGTGGGCTACATGCAGGACACGCTCAACGCGCGCCTGATGGGCATGGCGCCCACCGGCAACGGCCGTCGCGAATCCTTCGCGCACCTGCCGATGCCGCGCATGACCAACACCTACATGCTCGCCGGACAGCACGATCCGGAAGAGATGATCCGCTCGGTGAAGAAGGGCCTGTACGCGGTGAACTTCGGCGGCGGCCAGGTGGACATCACCAGCGGCAAGTACGTGTTCTCCGCGACCGAGGCCTACCTCATCGAGGACGGCAAGATCACCGCGCCGGTGAAGGGCGCCACGCTGATCGGCAACGGCCCTGAAACCATGCAGCGCGTGAAGATGATCGGCCACGACCTCGCGCTGGACGAAGGCGTCGGCGTATGCGGCAAGGACGGCCAGAGCGTGCCGGTGGGCGTGGGCCAGCCGTCGTTGCTGATCGACCAGCTGACGGTGGGCGGTACGCAGGCTTGATGCGGGGATTCAGGAGCGAGACGTGGCAATGGACCAAGCCGGACCCGGTCGCCTCGTCATCCCAGCAAAAGCTGGGATCCATGTTGCTTCTGCGTTCGACGCGCAGCGAATGAAGCTCGGCGTGAGATCAAGATGGATCCCAGCTTTTGCTGGGATGGCGAATCCTGCGATGGAGTTGACGTCTTTTCGGCAGGCGCCGCTCAGATCAGTCCTGCAGGCGTTCGTCGGAGCCGTCGTCTTCGGCATCGTCCGCCGCGTTCGCGCCACCGAGAATCAACTCGCGCAGCTCCCGATACAGCTCGCGGAACGCGCGCGGCGGCTTGTTCTTGTTGCGCTCGTCCAGCGCGCTGCGGACCAGGGCGCGCAGATGCTGGCGGTCGGCCGTCGGGTATTCGTCGAGCAGTTGCGCCAGCGCCGCATCGCCGTCGGCGATCAGGCGCTCGCGCCACGCTTCGATGCGATGCATCGCCGCCACTTCGCGCCGCGCGGCCTCGCCGTCCTCGTCGAGCGCGTCGCGGATCGCCTCCAGCACCTCGTCGTCCTCGCGGCGCATCTGCTTGGCCAGGTACGCCAGCTGACGCTTGTGCGCGATGTTCGCGGTGATGCGCTTGCACTCGCGGATGTGCGGCAGCAGCGAATCGGGCACGGGCAGCTTGGCCAGCTGCGCCTCCGTCAGCGACACCAGCTTCTCGCCCAGCGCCAGCACCTCCAGCGCCTCGCGCCGGTTCTGGCTGCGGCTGGGGCTGAAGAATTCACCGGTTTCGTCGTCTCTACCGCGCATGGCGCACCTGTTGTTTCCAAAGTCTCCGGCACGGATTTTCGCGGATCGCCGCGGATAAAGCACTTCACACGGGCTTTTCCGCGTTCATCCTGCGAGTCCGGCGCCTGAAAAACCCCGAAGGACCCCCTCTTGAGCCAGATCGCCACCCTGAACCCGACCGCCTACGCCGCCTCGCTCGGCGACAGCCACGCGCGCCTGGAGGCGCTCGCCGGCCTGTCCCAGCGCCTGCTGGACCACTGCCGCGCGCGCGGCGCCACGCAGGCCGAGGTGTCGTGCTCGGAGGAATCCGGCCTCAGCGTCAATGTCCGCATGGGCGAGGTGGAGACGGTCGAGTCCACGCGCGACCGCGGCATCTCGGTCACCGTCTACTTCGGCCAGCGCAAGGGCAGCGCCAGCACCGCCGACCTGCGCGAGGACAGCCTGGATTCCACGGTCGAGCAGGCCTGCGCGATCGCCCGCCACACCGAGGACGATGCCGCCGCCGGCCTGGCCGACGCCGCGCTGATGGCGACGGACCTGCGCGAGTTCGATTCCTGGCATCCGTGGCCCATCGACGCCGACCGTGCGCTCGACCTGGCGCTGGCCTGCGAGCAGGCCGGCCGCGACTCCGATCCGCGCATCGAGAACTCCGACGGCGCCTCGCTCGGCACCGGCGAGAGCATCAGCGTGTACGCCAACTCGCACGGTTTCATCGGCCGCGAGCGCAGCACGCAGCACAGCCTGGGCTGCGCGCTGATCGCCGGCCGCGGCGATGCGATGCAGCGCGACGGCTGGTACAGCATCGGCCTGTCGGCGGACGACCTGGAATCGGCCGCCACCATCGGCCGCAAGGCCGCGCAGCGCGCCGCCTCGCGCCTGGATCCGCGCCAGATCGCCACGGGCGAGTACCCCGTGCTGTTCGCCGCCGAAATGGCGCGTTCGCTCATCGGCCACCTGCTCGGCGCGGTGTCCGGCGGCGCGCTCTATCGCCGCGCGAGTTTCCTCGTCGATTCGGCCGGGCAGCAGCTGTTCCCGGACTGGTTCGGCATCGACGAGCGCCCGTTCCTGCCGCGCGGTTATCGCTCCGCGTCGTTCGATGCCGAAGGCGTGGCCACGCGCGAATCGTCGCTGGTGAAGCACGGCGTGCTGGAGCGTTACATCCTGGGCAGCTATTCGGCGCGCAAGCTCGGCCTTGCGACGACGGCCAATGCCGGCGGCGTGCACAACCTGCAGGTCGAGGCGAACGCGGGCGATTTCGAATCGATGCTGCGCGGCATGGGCCGCGGGCTGCTCGTCACCGAGCTGATGGGGCAGGGCGTGAACAACGTCACCGGCGATTACTCGCGCGGCGCGGCGGGCTTCTGGATCGAGGACGGCCAGATCCAGTATCCAGTCGATGGCATCACGGTGGCGGGCAATCTCAAGTCGATGTTCGCGGCGATCGAGGCCGTGGGCAGTGACGTCGACCCGCGTTCACACGTGCGCACCGGCTCCATCCTGGTCGGCCGCATGACGGTGGCCGGCGAGTCGGAAAGCTGAGCCTCGCGCTGCGGCGGCGCATGACCTGCGCCGCTTGACCTGTCATCGGGCCGGGCGGAAAGTGGGGCTGTCCATTCAGGGAGCAACCGGCATGAGCGAAAATCCGTTCGACCCGAGCCAGACCTCCACACCACCGCCGCCACCGTCGCCGTCGCAGGATCATCCCAGCGGCGTGGCCGCCGAGCAGCGGCAGTGGGCGATGTTCGCGCATCTGTCGGCGATCGCCGGTGCGGTGCTGACCTCCGGCGTCGGCGCCTGGGGCACCTTCCTCGGCCCGCTGATCATCTGGCTGATCAAGAAGGACACGATGCCCTTCGTCGACGACCAGGCGAAGGAAGCGCTCAACTTCAACATCACCGTGGCGATCGTGTTCTTCGCGTTGTGGGTGCTGGTGTTCGTGACGCTGGGGATCGGGTTCCTGATCGCGATTCCGGCGTGGTTCGTGATCGGCATCGCGTGGCTGGTGTTCACCATCGTCGCGGCGATCAAGGCCAACGATGGCGTGGCGTACCGTTATCCCTTCACGTTGCGGTTGGTGAAGTAGGCGACGCGTCGAAGACTCGTTTGAAAACAGAACGCCCGCTTCATTGAAGCGGGCGTTCTCTTTGTGGTGTCCGTCATTCCAGCTTTCGCTGGAATGACGTGATGTGTCGGACGACGTGAAGTGTCTGATGGCGTGACAGCCTGGGTCCCGGCCTTCGCCGGGATGACGATATCGGACGCACCGCCAGCGCCCGCGTCCGCATCCCCACCCGCATCCGCGTGCGCTCCTCAGCGATCGCGTTCGATCGCCATCCGCCCCAGCGCAGCCAGCGTGTTCGCGCGTTCTCCGAACGGTGCCAGCGCCTCGTCCATGGCGCGACGCAGTTCGTCCAGACGCGCGCGCGAGGCGTCCAGGCCGATCAGCGCGGGGAAGGTCGCCTTGTCCTGCGCGATGTCCTTGCCGGCGGTCTTGCCGAGCGTGGCGCTGTCGCCTTCGATGTCGAGGATGTCGTCGCGCACCTGGAAGGCCAGGCCCAGCGCGGCGGCGTAACGGTCCAGGCGTTCGATCTCATCGCCCGAAGCACCGCCGCACAGCGCGCCCATGCGCACGGCAGCGCGAATGAGCGCGCCGGTCTTGAGCGAATGCAGGCGTTCCAGCGCCTGCACCGGCAGCGAAGCGCCGTTGCCCGTCGCCGCCAGGTCCAGCGCCTGGCCGCCGCACATGCCGGCCGCGCCGGAGGCGACGGCGAGCGTGCGCAGCAACTCCACGCGCGTCGCGTCGGGCGCGTCGGTCGATGCGAGCACTTCGAACGCCAGCGATTGCAGCGCGTCGCCGGCGAGGATCGCGGTGGCTTCGTCGAAGGCGACGTGCACCGTCGGCTGGCCGCGACGCAGGGCGTCGTCGTCCATCGCCGGCAGATCGTCGTGCACCAGCGAGTAGGCGTGGATCAGTTCGACCGCGACCGCCGGTGCGTCCAGCGCGTCGGCGTTCGCGCCGAACGTGGCGCCGGCGGCGTACACGAGCAACGGCCGCATGCGCTTGCCGCCGAGCAGCACGGCGTGGCGCATCGCCGCGTGCAGGCGCTGCGGCGGCGAGTGCGGATCGGGCAGGGCACGGTGCAGCGCGGCGTCGGCGCGTTCGCGCCAGCGCGCGAGGTCAGACATCGCCGGGGCTCTGTCCGTTCTGCAGGGGCGGCGTGGAGAACGGCTCCCCGCTTGCGGGCTGCTGCGGGTCGCTGAGCAGGCGCACGCGCAATTCGGCTTCTTCCAGCGCGCTCTGGCAGCGGCGGTACAGGCCGACGCCGCGTTCGTACGCGGCCAGCGAGTCTTCCAGGCTCATCTCGCCGTGTTCCATCTTCTCCACCAGCTGTTCGAGCGCGTCCAGGGACTGCTCGAAATCGCTGACGGGCGAGGTGGCCGGCGCGTCTTCGGAGGCGGGTTTGCGGGGCATGCGTGAAGTGTGCGACCGCGCCCCGGCGGGGGTCAATTGCCGTCGCCGGCGGTTGGGGCGCAGGACACGGTCCCGGGCGCGACGAGGCCATCGCGATGCCAGCTCAGCCGTGCGCCGCGTGCGCGCAGCCATGCGTCGAAGGCGGCGGAATGGGCCACGTCGCCCGCGGCGAGAAGTTCGCCGTCCGCATCGCTCAACAACGGCAAGCGTTCGCGCTCCCAGGGCGGCACGCCGAGTTCCTGCAGGACGTGCTTGAGCGCGTGCGAATGCGTGCGGCCGGCGCGCAGCAGCCGCTCGCCGCCGCGACGTGCGTGCACGGTCAGGGGCGCGTCGAACGCCGCCGCGCCTTCCAGCGCCAGCGTGCCGCCGTGCGGCAGCGCGAGCGGCGCGCGTCCGTCCCATTGCGCGCGCCAGTCCACGTCCAGCGAAGGGCGCGCGGTTTCCACGTGCAGCAGGTCGCGCCATGCGCGCACCACGGCGCCTTGCCAATGGAACGCGGGCTCGGCGTCGGCGCGTGCGGCGAGGATCTCCCGCTCGATGCGTTCGATCCCGTTCGCCGGCAGTGGCGGCAGGTCGAGTTCATTAATCCAGCGGCGCAGCACCCGCGCGCGGCGCGCATCGGGCAGGGCGAGCAGGCGCGTGCGCGACAGGCAGTGCGGATCGGCCGTGGCGACATCGGCGAGCGCGATCGCGTCGCCATCGTCCAGCAGATCGTTCGCCTGTCCGCACAGCGCCGCCGAGCGCGCCAGCGCATCGCCTGCATGCGGCCAGCGCTCGCGCAGCAGCGGCAGCACGCGCTGGCGGAGGAAGTTGCGGTCGAAGGCGGTGTCGGCGTTGCTGGGGTCGTCGATCCATTCCAGCGCGTGCGAACGCGCGTAGGCGAGGAGCGTGTCGCGGTCGATGTCGAGCAGCGGCCGCCACAGCCGACCCGGCCCGAACGCCCGCCAGCGCCGCATCGCCGCCAGTCCGTCCGGCCCGGAGGCACGCAGGGCGCGCAGCAGGAAGGTCTCGGCCTGGTCGTCGCGGTGATGCGCCAGCGCCAGCACCTCGCCGGACGCGAGGGCCTGCGCGAACGCCGCATGCCGCGCCGCACGCGCGGCCGCCTCGGGGCCGTCGCCGGCCGCCACGACGTTCACACGGATCACCGCCAGCGGAACGTTCAATGACGCGCAGGCCCGTTCGCAGCGAGTCGCCCAGCGGTCGGCGTCGGCGTGCAGGCCGTGGTGCACGTGGATCGCCCGCAGCCCCGACGCGGGACGTTCGGCGGCGAGCAGGTGCAGCAGCGCGGTCGAATCCAGGCCGCCGCTGAATCCCACGCACAGCGGCGCGGAGGGACGGTCGTGCAAGGCCTGGGCGAGCGTGGAGGCGGGCATCGCGCGATGGTGCCACGGCGGTGGAATGCAGCAACCCATCGATGGGGCTGCGGCCGGCGCCGCGCGGCCGCACCATTTGGCTGTCCCCGCAATCGCCTTACAGGAGTCCGCCGTGGCCCGGCTCTTCGCCCCGCTCGAACAGCGCTCGCTCACCTTGCGCAATCGCCTCGTGGTGGCGCCGATGTGCCAGTACTCGGCGGTCGATGGCGTCCCGAACGACTGGCACCTGGTGCACCTGGGCAGCCGTGCCGTCGGCGGCGCCGGCGCGATCATCGCCGAAGCCACCGCGGTGTCCGCGCAGGGGCGTATCTCGCCCTCCGACACCGGCCTGTGGAACGACGGCCAGGCCGAGGCGTGGTCGCGCATCGTGCGCTTCGTCGCGTGCCAGGGCACGGTGCCGGGCATCCAGCTCGCGCATGCCGGGCGCAAGGCCAGCGTCGCGCCGCCGTGGCTGGGCGGGATCGCGGTGACGCCGCAGGACGGCGGCTGGACGCCGGTGGCGCCCTCGGGCGTCGCCTTCAGCGAAACCTCGCCGCTGCCGCGCGCGCTGCACGAAAGCGAGTTGAAGAACGTGGTCGACGACTTCGCCTGCGCCGCCTGGCGCGCGAAGGCAGCCGGCTTCCAGCTGGCGGAGATCCACGCCGCGCACGGTTACCTGCTGCACCAGTTCCTGTCGCCGCTGTCGAACCACCGCAACGACGAGTACGGCGGCTCGTTCGAGAACCGCATCCGCCTGCTGCTGGAAGTGATCGACGCCGTGCGCAAGGTCTGGCCCGAACGGCTGCCGCTGTGGCTGCGTTTGTCGGCGACGGACTGGGCCGAGGGCGGTTGGGACATCGAACAGAGCGTGGAGCTGGCGCGCATCGTGAAGTCGCGCGG
This sequence comes from Lysobacter sp. MMG2, assembly GCF_016735495.2. Lineage (GTDB taxonomy): Bacteria > Pseudomonadota > Gammaproteobacteria > Xanthomonadales > Xanthomonadaceae > Lysobacter_J. The sequence goes on along the minus strand of NZ_JAERQY020000001.1, from coordinate 640,013 downwards.
GATCGACCTCATCGACGTCTCCAGCGGCGGGCTGATGCACGGCGCGAAGATCCCGCTTTCGCCGGGTTACCAGGTGCCGTTCGCCTCACGCATTCGTAATGAAGCTGGAATCGCAACCGGCGCAGTCGGGCTCATCACCAAGCCCGAGCACGCCGAAACCATCGTCGAGAACGGCGAGGCGGACGTGGTGCTGTTCGCGCGCGAACTGCTGCGCGATCCGTATTTCCCGCGTCGCGCGGCGAAGGAGCTGTCAGGCGAGTTGCATGCGCCGGAGCAGTATTTGCGGGCGTGGTGATCTGTGCCCGTGGCCTGGCCGTTCAATCAACGTCATCCCCGCGAAGGCGGGGACCTAGGCGTTAGCGCATGGGCACTCTCTTTCGAGTGAGCTGCCTTCACCGTCATTCCCGCGAACGCGGGAATCCAGGGACTTTTCAGGCTCTATCTGCTGCATGTCAGCCGCGGCAAGCCCTTAGCTGTTGTCGTTCAAGCGCAATCGGGAAAGCGTGGAACGTCCCTGGATTCCCGCGTTCGCGGGAATGACGGTGAGGCAGTTCACCCGAGACGGAGTGCCCCCGAGCTACGGGCCTGGGTCCCGGCCTTCGCCGGGATGACGATGAGGGTCGTTCATCCGAAAGGAGTGCCCCCGAGTTACGGGCCTGGGTCCCGGCCTTCGCCGGGATGACGGCGTTCGGTACGACCGTGTGTCGTAGCGATCGCCGTCCGCTCGATCGACCTTACGCCGCCTCGTACGCCCCATACCCGCGCAGACGCCGATAGCGCCGCTCGAGCAACTCTTCCACCGGCAACTGCTCCAGTGCGTCGAGTTCATTGAGCAGCACGGCCTTCAGGCGCGTGGCCATCTGCTTGGGATTGCGGTGCGCGCCGCCGATGGGCTCGCGCACGATCTTGTCGACCAGGCCCAGGCCGAGCAGGCGCTTGGCGGTGAGGCCGAGCTGTTCCGCGGCGTCCTTGGCCTTGCCCGCGTCCTTCCACAGGATCGAAGCGCAGCCTTCGGGCGAGATCACCGAGTAGGTGCTGTATTCCAGCATCATCGTGCGATCGCCCACGCCGATCGCGAGTGCGCCGCCGGAGCCGCCTTCGCCGATCACCGTGCAGATCACCGGCACCTTCAGCTCGCTCATCTCCAGCAGGTTGCGCGCGATGGCCTCGGACTGGCCGCGCTCCTCCGCGCCGACGCCCGGGTACGCGCCCGGGGTGTCGATGAAGGTGAGGATGGGCAGGCGGAAGCGCTCGGCCAGCTTCATCAGGCGCAGCGCCTTGCGGTAGCCCTCCGGACGCGGCATGCCGAAGTTGCGCTTGATCTTGCTCTTGGTGTCGCGGCCCTTCTGGTGGCCGATGATCACCACGCTGCGGCCGTTGATGCGGCCCAGGCCGCCGACGATGGCGGCGTCGTCGGAATACGCGCGATCGCCGGCGAGTTCCTGGAACTCGTCGCACATCACGCGGATGTAATCGTTGGTGTACGGGCGCGCCGGATGGCGGGCCAGCTGCGACACCTGCCAGGGCGAGAGGTCGCGGAAGATCTGCGCGGTGCGGATACGCAGCTTGTCCTGCAGCGCATGCACTTCGGCGTCCACGTCCACCGCCGGGGCATTGCTGGCGTGGCGCAGCTCCTGGATCTTGGCTTCCAGGTCGGCGATGGGCTGCTCGAAGTCGAGGTAGTTCGGATTCATGCGGGGGCCGTTGGCCGGAAACGGCCGACAGTCTAGCCGAGGCCGGGTGACCGTACCGAGAGGTGTGTTTGCAGTACGGAATCGGCACTGAAAACGACTTCATGGCCTCCACGGGCCGCACGGTGCCGGGCCCGTGCTTGAATCCGGCCAGGGACTCGAACGGGGATCGTCGGATGAAGGCATGGGGATGGGCGGCCTGCGCGCTGCTGGCGTGGGGGCTGGTCGGGCCGGTCCAGGCCGCCGGCTGGCGCCACCTGGGCGATGCGGGGAAGGTCGAGCGTCGCGCGGACGGGGTGATCGTCCACAGCGGGCCGGCCCGGTTGCAGGTGAGCGCCCACGCGCCCGGCGTGTTCCGCGTGCGCCTGGCGCCGGAAGGGCGCTTCGAGGGCGATGCCTCCTGGGCCGTCGTCCAGGCCGCCGCGCCACCGGCCGTTGCGGTGCAGGAAACACGCCAGGCCGTTCGCATCGAAGCGGGCGAAGTCGTCGCGATCGTGCACCGATCGCCCTTGCGCGTGGACTTCGTGGATCGCGACGGGCGCCCGTTGCTCGCCGATGAAGCCCAGTTGCCGATGGCGTGGATGCCCACGGCGCACGGCACGCGCGTGCGCGCATGGAAATCCATGCCGAACGACGAGCACTACTACGGCCTGGGCGACAAGGCCGGCCCGCTGGACCGCCGCGGCCGCGCCTTCGCGATGTGGAACGTCGATGCCTACGCCTGGCAGGGCTACAGTGACCCGCTGTACAAGTCGATCCCGTTCTTCATCGGCCTGCGCGGCGGCGTGGCGTATGGCGTGTTCTTCGACAACACCCACCGCAGCGGCTTCGATTTCGGCAAGGAGTCGGACGCCTTCTTCAGCTTCGGCGCCGAAGGCGGCGCGCTGGACTACTACGTCATCGCCGGCCCGCAGCCGGCGCAGGTGATCGAGCGCTACACCGCGCTCACCGGACGCACGCCGCTGCCGCCGCTGTGGTCGCTGGGATTCCAGCAATCGCGCTACAGCTACAACCCCGAGTCGAAGGTGCGCGAGATTGCCAAGCAGCTGCGCGAGCACCGCATCCCCAGCGACGCGATCTACCTCGACATCGACTACCAGCAAGGCTACGCGCCGTTCACCGTCGACCGCGCGCAGTTCCCGCACTTCCCGGACATGATCGCCGACCTGCGCAAGCAAGGCCTGCGCACGGTGCTCATCACCGACCTGCACATCAAGCACGATCCGGGAAAAGGCTACGGCGCGTTCGATTCCGGCATGGCGGCCGATGCCTTCATCCGCAAGCCGGACGGCTCGCTCTACATCGGCGAGGTGTGGCCGGGCGATGCGGTGTTCCCGGATTTCACGCTGACGCGCGTGCGCGACTGGTGGGGCGGGCTGTACCGCGATTTCGCGTCGATGGGCGCGGCCGGTTACTGGAACGACATGAACGAGCCGTCGGTGTTCAAGGTGCCGGGCAACACGATGTCGCTCGATGCCGTGCACCGCATGGACGACGGCACGGCGCGCGACCACCGCGCGATCCACAACGTGTACGGCATGCTCAATGCGCGCGCGACGTATGAAGGTCTGTTGAAGCTGCAACCGGCGCAGCGGCCGTTCGTGCTCACTCGCGCGGCGTACGCGGGTGCGCAGCGTTACGCGGCAACGTGGACCGGCGACAACACCGCCGGCTGGCACCACCTCGCGCAGAGCACGCCGAACCTGATGAGCCTGGGCCTGTCCGGCATGGCGCTGGCGGGCGACGACGTCGGCGGGTTCATCGGCTCGCCGCCGCCGGACCTGCTGACGCGCTGGTTCCAGCTGGGCGCGTTCAATCCCGTATTCCGCAACCACGCCGCCACCGACACGCGCCCGCACGAAGCCTGGGTCGACGGCCCGAAGCACGAAACGCTGCGGCGCGATGCGATCGAACTGCGCTATCGCCTGATGCCCTACCTCTACACCGCGGCCGAAGAGAACGCGCGTACGGGCATGCCGATCATGCGGCCGGTGTTCCTGGCTTATCCGAAGGCCGACGCGTTCTACGGCAACGATCGCGACTTCCTGTTCGGCGGCGATCTGTTCGTCTCGCCGGTCGTCGACGAACGCCTGGATGCGCATGCGGTGTCGTTGCCGCCGGGTGCGTGGTATGCGTTCGGCACCTCGCAGCGGTTCGTCGCGGCGAAGGAACCGATCAAGATCGACCCACGCCCTTCGAGCACGCCGCTGTATGCGCGTGCCGGCGCGATCATTCCGATGCAGCCGCTGGTCCAGCACACCGGCGAAACGCCGCAGGGGCCGCTGGAACTGCAGGTCTACCTGCCCGATGCCGGCGCGCAGGATTGCCGCGGCACGCTGTACCAGGACGACGGCGAGAGCTTCGCGTACCGCGACGGCGCGTTGTTGCGCGTGGCGTACGAATGCGAGGTCGGTGCAGGCTCGTTCGTGCTGCGTTCGCGCGTATCGAATGATGGCTTCGCGCCGTGGTGGCGCGAGGCGAGGGTGACGCTGTTCGGTGTAGAGCGTCGCCCGGTGGACGTGCGCGTGGAGGGGCGTTCGCTGTCGAAGTGGACGTTCGATGCGCGTGCGAAGACGGTGGTGTTCGACGTGGTTGAAGCGAAGCGTGATTGGGGTGTCGAGGTGGTGTTCTGATGCTCAAGGTCGTCCCGTAGCCCGGGTAAGCGAAGCGCACCCGGGGCACGCCCGCCCGGCTTCCCGGGTGCGCTTCGCTTACCCGGGCTACGGCGCTGCATCGTCATCCCGGCGAAGGCCGGGACCCAGGCCCACAACCTGCGGGCACTCCCGTTGCGGAAACCCACCTCACCGTCATTCCCGCGAAGGCGGGAATGACGGTGAGGTAGTTCACGCGAAAGGGATGCCCTTGCGTTACGGGCCAGGGCCGCGTCGCGGCTACTCACTCAATTCGCCCAGGGCTTCGACAGCGCCAGCTTCACCGCACGCACGCCCGGCGTCGCGCGCAGGCGCGAAGGCAGCTCCGCGTCGATGCGGATCGATTGCGTACCGTTGAGGTCCAGCGAACCGGCCGCGCCGCGGCGCACCAGCAGATCCATGCGGATCGGCGTGGAACCGGGGCGGAAGGAGGACAGCAGCGCATCCACGCGTTGCATCGTGCCCGCCTCGCGCAGGTCCAGTCGCAGCGAGAGGCGCTGCGCATGCTTCTCGCAGATCTGCTCGAAACTCCACGCACGCGCGGCGCGCAGCGCGAAGCCGCCGCTGAAGCTGTCCTCGCGCAGTCCGCCCTGGATCACCAGCAGGCGGTCGCGCACCAGCAGCGATGCGAATTCGGTGTAGGTCTCGGAGAAGAACGCGCATTCCAGGCGGCCGCGACCGTCCTCGATCTGCACGAACATCTGGCTGTCGCCCTTCTTGCGCAGGCCGACGACGAGGCCGGCGACCACCGTCTCCACTTCCTGACGCCAGCCGCGCTGTTCGGGGCGGTTTTCCCAGATCTTCTCCAGCGCACTGAGGTCGTTGCCGATCAACCCGCGCACTTCATCGCGATACGGATCGAACGGGTGGCCGCTGAGGTAATGCCCCAGCGTTTCGCGCTCGCCGTGCAGGATCTGCGTGAGCGGCCACTCGTCGGTTTCCGGCAGGTCCAGATGCAGCGCGGGCGTGGAGGCTTCGGAGCCGCCGAACAGCGACACCTGACCGGCCTCGCGCTCCTTCGCCAGCTGGTCGGTGGCCTTGAGCACTTCCGGCAGCTGCAGCATCAGACTTGCGCGGTTCTTGCCGAGCTTGTGGAGCGCGCCCGCATGCGTCAGCGCTTCCAGCGCGCGGCGGTTGAGCTTGCCGCTGTCCACGCGCTTGCAGAAATCCAGCAGCGCATCGAACGGACCGGCGCGGCGCGCTTCCACGATCGCCTCGCAGGCGCCGCGGCCGACGCCCTTCACCGCGCCCAGGCCGTAGCGGATCGTGCTGGCGTCCTTGGCTTCGAACATGTACGCCGAGGCATCCACGTCCGGCGGCAGCACGGTCAGGCCCATCACGCGGCATTCGTCGAGGAACGCGGTGACCTTGTCGGTGTTGTCCATGTCGGAGGACAGCACCGCGGCCATGAACTCGGCCGGGTAGTGCACCTTCAGCCACGCCGTCTGGTACGCCACCAATGCGTAGGCGGCCGAGTGCGACTTGTTGAAGCCGTACTCGGCGAACTTCTCCATCAGGTCGAAGATCGGGCTGGAGACCCTGGGTTCGATGCCGCGCTCCTTGCAGCCGGTCTCGAACTTGGCGCGTTCCTTCGCCATCTCCTCGGGCTTCTTCTTGCCCATCGCGCGACGCAGCATGTCGGCGCCGCCGAGCGTGTAGCCCGCCAGCACCTGCGCGATCTGCATCACCTGTTCCTGGTACACGATGACGCCGTAGGTCGGCGCCAGCACCGGTTCCAGCGATTCGTGCGGGTAGGTGACTTCGGTGTTGCCGTGCTTGCGATCGACCCATTCGCGGTCCATCCCCGAGCCCAGCGGGCCGGGACGGAACAGCGCGGCCAGCGCGATGATGTCTTCGAACGTATCGGGCCGGGCGCGCTTGAGCAGCTCGCGCATGCCGCGCGATTCGAACTGGAACACCGCGACCGTGTCGCCGCGCGCGAACAGCTCGTAACTGAGCTTGTCGTCCAGCGGCAGCGCGGCGATGTCGAACTGCGGCGTGGCGACGTCCTTGAACGTGTAGGCCATCGCCGGGCCGGGTTCGACGGCCGTGTTCGCCAGGCGCTTGTTGATCGCCTTCACCGCCCAATCGATGATCGTCAGCGTGCGCAGGCCGAGGAAGTCGAACTTCACCAGGCCGACGGCTTCGACGTCGTCCTTGTCGAACTGCGTGACCGGGTTGCGGCCGCGGCCTTCGCCGTCGTGTTCGGCGAACAGCGGGCAGAAGTCCGACAGCGGGCTCGGCGCGATCACCACGCCGCCGGCGTGCTTGCCGGCGTTGCGGGTGAGGTCTTCCAGGCTGCGCGCCAGGTCCATCAGGTCGCGGACGTCTTCCTCGCTGTGGTAGCGCTGGATGAGGTCGGAGGACGCGAGCGTGTTGTCCTGCTTGGCCGCTTCCGACTCGCCCATCGCGTCGTCGAGGCTGATGCCCAGCGTGTTCGGGATGAGCTTGGCGATGCCGTCGACGAAGCCGTACGGATGGCCGAGCACGCGCCCGGTGTCGCGCACCACGGCCTTCGCGGCCATGGTGCCGTAGGTGATGATCTGCGAGACGCGGTCGCGGCCGTACTTGCGCGCGACGTAGTCGATGACCTCGTCGCGACGGTCCATGCAGAAGTCGATGTCGAAGTCGGGCATCGACACGCGTTCGGGATTGAGGAATCGCTCGAACAGCAGGTCGTACGGCAGCGGATCCAGATCGGTGATGCCCAGCGCCCACGCCACCAGCGAACCGGCACCCGAACCGCGGCCCGGGCCGACCGGGATATCGTGGTCCTTCGCCCAGTTGATGAAGTCCGCCACGATCAGGAAGTAGCCGGGGAAGCCCATCTTGATGATGACGTCCAGCTCGACTTCCAGGCGCGCGTCGTAGTCCTCGCGCGACTTGTCGGGGGCGAGCGGGTTCTTCTCCAGTCGCTTCTCGAGGCCCTCGCGCGCGCTGTTGCGCAGCCAGCTCTCGATGGTGTGCTCGCTGGGCACCGGGAACGCCGGCAGCGCGTACTCGCCGAGCTTCATCTCGACGTTGCAGCGCATCGCCAGCGAGAACGCGTTGTCGATCGCGTCGGGCACATCGTGGAACAGCGCCTGCATTTCCTGCGAGGATTTGAGGTACTGCTCGGCGCTGTAGTCCTTCGGGCGCTTGGGGTCGTCCAGCACGCGGCCGGAGGCGATGCACACGCGCGCTTCGTGCGCGTCGAAGCCTTCGGCGTCGAGGAAGCGCACGTCGTTGCTGGCGATGATCGGCAGCGAGCGCGCGGCCGAGGCGTGCAGCGCGAAGGTGTTGAACGCCTCCTCGCCCTCGCGGCCGGTGCGCGTGAGTTCAAGGTGCAGGCGTTCGCCGAACACGCTGCGCCAGTCCATCAGCCAGGCTTCGGCGAGTTCGTGGCGATTGCTGGTGGCAAGGCGCCCGGCGAGGCTGTGGCGCCCGGCCAGCGCGAACAGGCCGGCGTTGTCCTCGCGCAGCCATTCCGGGCGCAGCGCGACGCCGTCGGTGCGGTGGCCTTCCATCCAGGCGCGCGTGAGCAGGCGCGAGAGCGTGAGATAGCCGTTGCGGTCGCGGCACAGCAGCGTCATGCGCGACGTGGCTTCGTTGCCATCGGCCAGGCCGATGTCGGCGCCGATGATCGGCTTCAGCCCCGCGCCTTCGGCGGCCTTGTAGAACTTGACCGCGGCGAAGAGGTTGTCGACGTCGGTCAGCGCGACCGCCGGCTGCGCCAACGCGACGCAGCGCTTCACCAGCTCGCCGATGCGGATCGTCGAGTCGGCGAGCGAGTACTCGCTGTGGAGATGGAGATGGACGAAAGGGACTGCGGACATGCCGGTGGCAGGTTAGCAGCCTGACCGGGGGGAACAAGACTTGTTTTTTGGATGGGTTACGTCAGTGGGCATGGGTCGGCTCCGCCGGCGCTTTTGCCCTCACCCCAACCCCTCTCCCGCAAGCGGGAGAGGGGTTCGATGGCGGCGGGTCAGGGCCGTAGCCCGCGTCAGGGAAGCGCGCCCCGGGCCCGTGCGACCCGGCGCTCGGGCCCGTCATTCCAGCGAAAGCTGGAATCCATTTTCGCTTCTCGTTGGAAGGCGAGGTTTCGCCCGGGCGCAAGATCAAGATGGATTCCAGCTTTCGCTGGAATGACGATGTGAGGCGCTGCGACTCGGCGTCCCGGGTGCGCTTCGCTTACCCGGGCTACGGCGGTGGAATGACGATGTGGGGCCGGGAGCGGGTCGGGATTGGGGATTCACGACACCCGGAACAACCGCTGCGGCAGATTCCACGGCGCGTAATGCTGCTCGCGAATCCACAGCACGTGCTGCCACAGGGCCAGCTCGTCCATGCGATCGCGGACCCAGGCGGCGCGGCGTTGCGATGCGGTGCCGTCGGGGTGTTCGGCCTGACGGTACGCGCAGTAGTCGCGGTAGTCCTCCACATCGTCGGCGAAGGCCGGCCATGCCAGTTCGATCAGCAGCACGTCGTCGAGCTGGCCGAGCAGCGGCGTGCGGTCGGCGATCAGGTCGTCCTCGCGGTCGATGTAGGCCAGCAGCTTGCCGATGCGGGCGTGGCTCGCCTCGTCGGCGTCCCAGTCTTCGTCCTGCAGCATCGCGCGCAGTTCCTGCACGCGACGCATGCGCGAGTCGATGACTTCGTGCGCATCGCCCGAAGGCAGGCGGAACAACCACGACGCAAGCTGTTGCAGGCGGTCGGCGTCGACGCGTGGCGCATCGGCGTGGATCTCGTGCAGGAGCTGGTCGAACTGGACCACGGCGATGTCCGACAGCGGAACCGGGCCGGTGGCATCGCGCGCGCCCATGCCGCTGTACATGTGGTCGAACGGCAGCGGCTGCGCGGTGGGGGTGGGATGGGACATGCGCATGGCACACCTCGCTCTGCGGCCTGGCCTCTCCCGCTCGCGGAAGAGGGGTGGGTGAGGGGCCCGCGCTGCGGCCGTCTGCATCGCGCGGGTCGTCCCGCGATCCGTGTGCGGGATGCAGCCCGATGATGCGCCCACGCCCCGGGGATGTCTGTGAGCGCGGCAACGCTCCGACGACGTCTGCGCACGCGCCGGCGCATTCATGGCGATGAAGGACGTGAATGCGACGAAGGCCGCCTTGCGGCGGCCTCCGGCGTTGCCTCCCTGCGGGGTTCGCTGCGTCCCTGCGGGCTCAGTGGACCCGGAACATCGGGGTCGATGCAGGCAGGAAGCTGCTCTCGCGGATCTGACGCTCGTACTGGTCCAGCACCGCCTGTTCGTAACGGACTTGTTCCCAGTCGCCGCGGGTGAAGACGAATCCGGCCAGGTTGCGGCCGCGCTGACGGGCTTCCTCGCTGCGCACCCGGCAGAAGTCGAGGTAGTCGTCGACCTCGGCCGCCAGTCGCGGCCATGCCGTCTCGACCACGATCGCGTCGTCCAGGCGCCCGACCTGTGGCATCCAGTCCGGGATCAGGTCGTCACGGCTGCGGGCGTAGTCGACGATGGCGGCGGCGGTGGCCGCGACGGCATCGTTGGCCGGCTCGAAATGGCGGTCGTCGCGCAGCTGCTCGACGGCGGCGATCCAGCGCAGGCGCTGGCGGATGCACGGCGGGGCGGAACCGGGATGTCCCGGGCGGGACAGTTCACGGCCGGCGGACGCGAGCTGGTCGGTCTCCAGCGCATGGCCGCCGATACGGGCCAGCAGGCGGTTGAAGCGGTCGACATCGCCGGCGCTGAGCTGGAATCCATTGATGCAACGACGCCGGCTCGGACCATCGAACGGCTTCAGCAGGATGGCGGGCAGCGGGTTCACGGTGGAGAAAAGGGCGTTCATGGCGGTACTCCGGGGGAGGGATGGCACCGTTCTTGCGGCGCCGGGTCAGGTTCCACCTCCCCCCGCCATGAGTCATGATGGCCGCGCGCGCCTTTAGTCATCGTCCGCTTCGGATGATGAGGAATCCATGAGGTTTTGCCGATGGATCCGCACCAGATGGCAGGCCAGGGCGGGCCGAACGGCGAACGGTACCGATTCGACGACATCGTCGTCGATGCGGCCGCGCACACTTTGACGCGCGCGGGAACCGAGCAGACGGTCGAACCCAAGGCTTTCTCGGTGCTCCTGATCCTGCTGCGGCGGGCGGGGGAACTGGTCGGGCGCGATGACCTGCTCGACCAGGTCTGGGGCCACCGGCATGTGACGCCGGGCGTGTTGACCCGGGTCATCGCCCAGCTGCGCCATGCGCTGGCCGACGACTCCCAGCATCCGCGCTACATCCAGACCCAGCACGCCCTGGGCTACCGGTTCATCGGCGATCTCCGCGGCGACGCCGAGGCCCCGCCGCCCGCCGTCGTACCGGCCGAAACCCGCGACGAGGTGGTCGTGCGCCATTCGGTGCCGGCGGAGATGGCCGTCGCCGCCAACGAAGCCGAGGCCCCGCTGCTCGCCCCCGAACCCTTCGCGCCGCCGGTGCCCGCCGCCGCGTCGGGCTTGGCCACGCGCCGCAAGGTGTCGGGCCAGCGGCGCTGGTGGCTGGCCGCCGCCGCGCTGCTGGCGATCGCCGCGGGCGGGTACTGGTTCGGCCAGCACCAGCGCGCGGCCGCCGCACCCGCGGCCGCTTCGGTGGCCGTGCTGCCGTTCACCAGCCTGGGCGAGGCCAAGGGCAACGACTACTTCGCCGAAGGCCTGGGCGTGGAGATGATCGATGCGCTGGCCGGCGTGCCCGGGCTGACCGTGGTGGCCGCCCCGCGACCGGCCGACCGCGCGGTGCCGGACGTGAAGCGGCTGGGCACGCAGCTGGACGTGGCGACCGTGCTCGACGCCAGCGTGCGCCGCGAGGGCCAGCGGGTGCGCGTGAGCGCGCGGTTGTCCGATACGCGCACGGGTTTCACGTTGTGGGCCCATAGTTACGATCGGGAAACCGGCGACGTGTTTGCCCTGCAGAGCGACATCGCCAACGAAGTGGTGCAGGCCCTGGTCGGCGTGCTGCCGTCGGCCGACATCGACGCCGCGCGCCGGACCTTGGCACGGCGTTTGACGCCGACCCGCAGCGTCGCCGCCTACGACGCCTACCTCAAGGGCCAGCAGCGCATGCGCGACCGCGAAGGCGGTGACGTCCAGAGCGCCGACAGTGCGATCAACTTCTACCGCGGCGCGCTGGCGATCGACCCGCGCTTCGCGCGCGCGCAGGCGGGCATCTGCCAGGCGGAGATCGCACGCTTCGAGAGCGCGCGCGACACCGCGGCCTTCGTGCGCGCGCAATCGGCGTGCGAACAGGCGTCGCAGATGGACCCCTCGTTGCTGGACGTCAGCCTGGCGCTGGGCGATCTGCATCGCGCGCAGGGCAACGCGAAGGTCGCAACGGCGCACTACCACCGCGCGCTGTCCGATCCGGCCCTGCGCACACAGGCGTACCTGGGCCTGGCGAACGTCGCCAGCGCGCAGGGACAGAACGCCGAAGCCATGGCGTTTTACGAACGCGCGCGCGAACTGGCGCCGCGCGATGCGCGCGTGGCGCGCGAGCGCGGCTATCACCTGTACATCAGCGGCGACGTCGAAGGCGCCATCGCTTCGTATCGCGAAGCCATCCAGTACCAGCCCGACGACGCCAGCCTGTGGTCGAGCCTGGGCGGTCTGTATGCGGTCAGCGGCGATCCCGAGCGCGCCAGCGAGGCGTACGAAAGCTCGTTGCAGATCAAGCCCAACTACGCGGCGTTGAGCAACCTGGGCTCGCTGAAGTTCGACCAGGGCGCGTACGCGCAGGCCGCCGCGCTGTACCGGCACGCCGCCGAGCTCGATCCCAGCGACTTCCGGCTGTGGGGCAACCTCGGCGACGCGCTGACGGCCGCCGGCGGCGCCGGCGTGCAGCAGGCGCGGGAACCTTACGAACGCGCGGCCACGCTTGCGCGGCGCTACCTGGAACTCAAACCCGACGACGCGCAGGGCTTCGCCCAGGTCGCGTGGTACTACGCCAATCTCGGCCGTGCCGACGAGGCGCGCGCGATGCAGGCGAAGGCCGAAGCCTTGGGCACCGAGCGCGGCGAAGTCGCCCTGTGGGGCGCGCAGACGATGGCGCGCTTGGGCGATGAGGCGTCCGCACGCAAGCACGTCGATCTCGCCCGCACGCAGGGCATTCCCGCGCAGCGCATCCAGTCCGTGCCTTTGCTGCGGCCTCTGCTCGCGCACACCGACGAAGTCGATCGCGAAACCGGCACGGCGCAGTAGGCCGTCCCGCCATCCCGCCCGTCCCCCGCGGGCTTCCACGAAGGAGAAGAACAATGAAAACGATGCCGTGCGCGATGGCGTTGCTCGCCATCGCCGTGGTCCTGTCCGTGAGCGCGTGCAGCAACGGCGCGGCCATGCAGCAGTCGGTGCGCCTGACCACGCCCGGCGCCGACGATGGCGTGGTGTGCCCCTCCGTCGAGGAAAAAGGAGCGGGCCCGAAGGCCGTCTACGTCGACATCCAGTACGCGGTGGACGGCACGCCATCGGCGGTTCCGAACAAGTGCTACGTCGACAACGGCACGACCGTGACATGGCGCGATCCGGCGAACCGGACGACGCAGTTCAACCTGGTGTTCTCCAACGCCGGACTGACCGGCACCCGCGGCGGCGCGCTGCAGGCGGCGCAGGCGGCCGAGCGCTACAAGGTGGCGGCCGTGATCCAGGGCCGGCCCGGCGACAACTACAAGTACGGCATCCAGGCCAACGGCAAGGTCGTCGACCCGGCGATCATCATCAAGAAGTAGCGGCGAGCAGGTCGCCCGGCGTTTCCAGCGAGCGTTCGCCACGAAGCGCAGCCTGCACCGGCGCGAAACTGCGCCGGTGCTCCGGGCACGGCCCGTGCTTCACCAGTGCCGACAGGTGCGCCGGCGTGCTGTAACCCTTGTGCTGGTCGAAGCCGTAGTGCGGGAAGCGTTCGTGCAGCCCCTGCATGTAGCGGTCGCGCGCGACCTTGGCGAGGATGGAGGCGGCCATGATCGAACGATCGCGCGCGTCGCCGCCGATCCAGGCTTCACCCACGCAGGGCAGGTTGCGCGGCAGTGCGTTGCCGTCGATGCGCGCCACGTCGACCGTGTGGTGCAGGCAGGTCAGCGCGCGGCTCATGCCGCTCATCGTCGCGTGGTAGATGTTGATGCGGTCGATCTCCTCGACCGCTACGAACTCGATGTGCCACGCCACCGCACGTTCGACGATGCGCTCGTAGAGCATCTCGCGTCGCTGCGCGGTGAGCTGCTTGGAATCGTCGAGCCCGTTGATCGGCGTGCGGCCCGGCGCGAACACCACCGCCGCCACCACCACCGGCCCGGCGAGCGGACCGCGTCCGGCTTCGTCCACGCCGGCCACGCGCAGCGGTGCGCCGTCGCGACGCGCGCCCAGGTCCAGCGGCATCTGCGCGTCATGCGACATGGCGCGCCTGGATGAGTTCGGCCACGGCGTCGGCTGCGCGCGCGGAGGCGTCCTGGCGCAGTTGCAGGTGGAGTTCGCGGAATTTCGGCGCCAGCGCTTCTGCGGCGGCCGGATCGTGCAGGAACGTCGCGACCGCGGAGGCGAGGTTGTCGGGCGTGCAGTCGTATTGCATCAGTTCGGGCACGACGGCCTCGCCGGCGAGCACGTTCGGCAGCGAATACTGCGTGACCTTGAGCAGGCCCAGGCCCTTCACCAGCGAATAGGTCAGCGGCGCGACCTTGTAGGCGACCACCATCGGCCGCTTGGCCAGCATCGCTTCCAGCGTCGCGGTGCCGGAAGCGAGCAGGATCGCATCGCTGGCGATCATCAGCGTGCGCGCCTGCCCGTTGAGGATGCGCAGCGTGGCACTCAGCGCGATGCTGTCCGGGTGCGTGGCGAGCACGCGCTGGAACGCCTGGCGCGCATGGTCGTTTGCCATCGGCACGACCACCTGCAGCATCGGATCGTGCGCGAGCAGTTGCGACGCGGCGGAGAGGAAGTCCGCCCCCAGTCGCTCGATTTCGCCCACGCGCGAGCCGGGCAGCAGTGCGAGCAGTGGACGGTGCAGGTCCAGGCCGAGCTGGCGTCGCGCCGCGTCGCGGTCGGGTTCCAGCGGCATCTCGTCGGCGAGCGGATGGCCGACGAAACGCGCGTCCACGCCGTGGCGCGCGTAGATCGCCGGTTCCATCGGGAACAGACACAGCACGCGATCGGCGCTGCGACCGATCTTCTCGGCACGCTTCTCACGCCAGGCCCATACCGACGGACTCACGTAATGCACGGTGCGCAGGCCGCGGTCGCGCGCCCAGCGTTCGACGCCGAGGTTGAAGTCGGGTGCGTCGATGCCGATGAACACATCCGGTTGCCACGCGAGGAGGCGTTGACGGAACGCGCGGCGCAGGCGCAGCAGGCGCGGCAGGTGGCGCAGCACTTCGGACAGGCCCATCACCGCCAGTTCGGACGCGTCGTACCAACTGTCGAAACCGGCCGCGCGCATCTGATCGCCGCCGATGCCGGCGAATTCCGCATCGGGGAATCGCACGCGCAGCTCCGCGATCAAGCCTGCACCCAGCAGGTCGCCGGAGGCTTCGCCCGCACACAGGGCGATGCGCTTGGGACGATGGACGGGAGCGGGGGATTCGTAGGGGCTCAAGGCGTCTGTGCGGGTGTCCGCGGTGCGCGGCGATCACGCGGGGATGATAGCCCGAGGGTGGGGTGGTCGGGCTGTATGGGCTGGCTCATCGCAGCGGCAGAGGGACACCGTCATCCCCGCGAAGGCCGGGCCCCAAGCTGTCACGCCATCAGCCCGGAAGCTGTCATCCCTGCGTAGGCGGGGGTCCAACTCGCAGGCGTATCACGCTCGACGCAGAGTGTGATGGATCGGGCCGTTGGATCCCCGCCTGCGCGGGGATGACGGCATGGCGGCTGCGAGGGTGCGAGCCTGAGTCCCGGCCTTCGCCGGGATGACGTCTGGAGAAGCGATGAGGCTCGACTGCAACGGCGTTCGATCCGGCCGCGTGGTACCGCGACGCACTCAGCGCAGCAGCGGCTTCTCGCCCGCGTCGATGAACTCCAGGAACATGCGCGCATCCTCGCTGCCGGCGGCCAGTTCGGCCAGCTTGGCGCGAGCGTCTTCGAGCGATCCGCCGGACATGTACAGCGCGCGGTAGGCGCGTTTGATTGCGCCGATGCGCTCGGCATCGAAACCGCGGCGCTTGAGGCCTTCGCTGTTGATGCCGCGCGGGCGGCCGTAACCGTCCTGCGCGATCATCAGGAACGGCGGAACGTCGCCGTTGACCAGCGCGCCCATGCCGATGAAGGCATGCGCACCGATGCGGCAGAACTGGTGCACTCCGGCGAAGCCGCTGAGGATCACGTGATCGCCGATGGTGACGTGCCCGGCCAGCGTCGCGTTGTTGGAGAACACGCAATGGTTGCCGATCATGCAGTCGTGCGCGACATGCGTGTAGGCCAGGAACCAGTTGTCGTGGCCGATGCGCGTGATGCCGCCGCCGGTGCCGGTGCCGCGGTTGATCGTGGTGAATTCGCGGAACAGGTTGCGGTCGCCGATTTCCAGCTCGACGCGCTCGCCGTGGTACTTCTTGTCCTGCGGTTCACCGCCGATGGCGCAGTGGCCGATGAAGCGGTTCTCGCGGCCGATGCGCGTGGGGCCCTGCACGCTGCAGTGCGGCCCGAACACACAGCCATCGCCGATCTCGACTTCGTCGCCGATGTAGCAGAACGCGCCTACCTGCACACCTTCGCCCAGGCGGGCACCCGGTTCGACGATGGCGCTGGGATGGATGCGCGCGGTCATGGCATCAGCCCTTGGCTTCGGCGCAGACGATCTCGGCGCAAGCGACCTGCTCGCCGTTGACGCTGGCCACGCCGGTGTAGATGGCGACGTTGCGGATCACGCGCTTGATGGAGACTTCCAGATCCAGGCGATCGCCGGGCACCACCATCTTGGAGAACTTGGCGTTGTCGATCTTCACCAGGTAGAACAGGCGGCCGTCGGCGGTGTTCTGGTTCGACAGCTGGGTCAGCACGCCGCCGGCCTGCGCCAGCGCCTCCACCACCAGCACGCCCGGCATCACCGGATGGCCGGGGAAATGGCCCTGGAAGAAGGGTTCGTTGCAGGTGACGTTCTTGTAGGCCAGCACACGCTTGTGCGGTTCGAGCTCGACCACGCGGTCCACCAGCATGAACGGATAGCGGTGCGGCAGCAGCTTCTGGATGGCGGTGACGTCGAGCGGGAGTTGCACGTTGAGGCTCATGGAAATTCCTTGCTTGCGCGTCCCGCGCGTGAAGGCCGCGCATCGTGTGCGGCATCCGGGCCAGGCCCGGAGTCGGGTAAGGGGCGAATCGTACCGCGACTGGGGCGTCGGCGCCCCCGACGCCGGTGTACGGTCAGTCGTCGCCGCGGCCGCCGATGCGGCGGGCGAGGGCATCGAGCTGCTTGAAGCGGGCGGCGTTCTTGCGCCAGCTGCGGTTGTCCATCAGCGGCGTGCCGGAGGAGTACTCGCCCGGTTCGCGGATCGAACTGGTGACCAGGCTCATCGCCGTGACGATGACCTTGTCGCAGATTTCCAGGTGGCCCACCACGCCCGCCGCGCCGCCGATCAGGCAGTAGCGCCCGATGCGCGCGCTGCCGGCCACCGCGGCACAACCGGCGATGGCGGTGTGGGCACCGATGACGACGTTGTGGCCGATCTGGATCAGGTTATCCAGGCGCACGTCTTCCTCGAGCACGGTGTCCTCGATCGCGCCGCGGTCGATGCAGGTGTTGGCGCCGATCTCGCAGTCGTCGCCGACGACCACGCCACCCAGCTGCGGCACGTTGAGCCAGCGTCCGGCTTCCATCGCCAGGCCGAAGCCGACCGCGCCGAGCACGGCGCCTGGATGCACCGTCACGCGCTGGCCCACGCGCACGCGCGTGACCAGCGTGACGCGGGCGATGAGTTCGCTGCCGGCGCCGACGACGCAGTCCTCGCCGATCACGCAACCGGGGCCGATGATGGCGCCGGCCTCGATGCGGCTGCGCGCGCCGATGCTGACGAACGGGCCGACGTGCGCGGACGGATCGACGCTGGCGCTCGGGTCGATCGCGGCGGAGGGATGCACGCCCGGATCGCGCACGGGGCGCGGCTCGAACAGTGCGGAGATCTTCGCGAAAGCCGCGTACGGGTCACGCGCGATGAGCGCGGTGCGGTCGTACCCGGCCGCATCGTCCTCGCGCATGACGACGATGCCCGCCTGGCTCTGCGGGAGCTGGCCGCGATACTTCGGATTGGCGAGGAAGGCGACCTGCGACGCGCCGGCGCGGGCCAGCGTGCCGACGCCGTCCACGTGTGTGGCGGCGTCGCCGTGCAGGCGCAGGTCGAAACGCTGCGCCAGCTCCTGTGCGGTGTACGTGGTGGACGGCATGGACGTCGCCGCCGTCAGAACGTACCGCCGAAGGTGAACTGCAGGCGCTCGAGCTCGTCGCCTTCCCGCAGCAGGCTGCCGTCGGGGTTGTACTCCGTGTCCTGCTTCTTGAGCGGGAAGGCATAGCTGATGGAGATCGGGCCCATCGGCGAGCGCCACATCAGTGCCAGGCCCGTCGAAGCGCGCAGCTCGCCGGAGTCGAACGCGTCGTAGTCCTTGAACACGTTGCCCACGTCGACGAACGCGGAGACGCGTGCGGCCGGCGTGTCGAGCAGGGTCGGGAAGTACATTTCCAGCGAGCCCACGGTCTTGAACGCGCCACCGATCGGCTGCTGGTAGTTCGGATTGCCGGCCGGCGAGTCGCGCGGGCCGAGCGTGTTGTCGGTGAAGCCGCGCACCGAGCGCACGCCACCGGCGTAGAAGTTCTCGAAGAACGGCAGGCCGCCGGCGGTGATGGTGCGGATGTAGTCGGCATCACCCGGCACGCAGGAGTAGTTACCCGGCGTGCGGCACAGGTTGCGCGTGGTGTCGTCGCCGTAGCTGTCGCCGTAGCCGAGTTCGGCGCGGGTGTTGAGCACGAAGTGGCGCGACAGCGGCCAGAACTTGGAGATGTTGTAGTTGAGCTTGTAGTACTCGACCGTCGAGCCCGGCAGGGTGGTTTCCAGCCATACGCGCTGCTGCATGCCGCGGGTCGGCGTCAGGAAGCTGTCGAGCGAGTTGCGGCCCCAGCCGATTTCCGCGCGCCAGGCGTGGAAGGTCTGCTGATCCAGGGCGAGGATGTAATCCACGATGCTCTGCGGCGTGGAGCCGGGGAACACGAGGATCTCGTTGGTGTCGATGCCCAGCATCGCCGTGACCGTGTCGGTCTCGGTGATCGGCAGGCCGAACACCGCCTGCGCCGCGCCGGAGTTGGTCGAGTACTGCGCGGTGTTGAAGTCGGAATAGTCGAGTTCGCGCCACCACAGGTTGTAGCCCAGCGACAGCCCGCTGTCGGTGAAGTACGGATTGCGGAACGAGAAGTCGTAGCGCTGCATGTAGTCGTTGCGCTGCGCCTGCACCGACACCTGGTTGCCGCTGCCCAGGAAGTTGGTCTGCGACAGCTGCACCTGCGCGGTCAGGCCGGACAGCTGCGAGAAGCCCAGGCCGAACACGAAGCTGCCCGACGTGGTTTCCTTGAGGTTGTAGACCACGTCGACCTGGTCGTTCGTGCCCGGCACCGGCACGGTCTCGACGTCGACGGTCTCGAAGTAACCCAGCTGCTGCAGGCGGATCTTCGAACGGTCGATCGCGGCCTGCGAGTACCAGGAACCTTCGAACTGGCGCATCTCGCGACGGATCACTTCGTCGCTGGTGCGGGTGTTGCCCTTGTAGGTGATGCGGCGCACGTTGACGCGCGGGCCCGGGACCACCTGCATGTTGATGCCGACGGTCTTGTCTTCGCGGTGGACATCCGGAATCGGGTTCACCTGCGCGAACGCGTAGCCGACGTTGCTCAGCGTGTTGACGATCGCGTCGGAGCTGATCTCCAGCAGGCGGCGCGAGAAGATCTGGTCCGGCTTGACCAGCACCAGGCGCTCGATCTGCTCCTTCGGCAGGATCGTGTCGCCGGTGACCTGCACGCTGGAGACCTTGTACTGCTCACCCTCGGTCACGCCGGCAGTGATGAACATGTCCTGGCGGTCGGGGCTGATGGAGACCTGCGTGGAGTCGACGCTGAAGTCGACGTAGCCACGGTCCAGGTACCAGGAGTTGAGCTTTTCCAGGTCGCCGGAGAGCTTCTCGCGCGAGTACTGGTCGTCGCGGCGGTACCAGCTGAGCCAGTTGTGCTCCTTCGACTCCCACGACTCGACGATGTCTTTTTCTTCGAACTTCTCGTTGCCGATCAGGTTGACGTGGCGGATCTTGGCCGCCTTGCCTTCCTTGACGTTGATGGTGATGTCGACGCGGTTGCGATCCAGGCGCGAGACCGTCGGATTGATCTCGACGTTGTACTTGCCGCGGTTGTTGTACTGGCGCGTCAGTTCCTGCGTCACGCGGTCGAGCGCGAGGCGGTCGAAGGTGTCGCCTTCGGACAGACCGGCTTCCTTCAGGCCCTTGAGCAGGTCCTCGGACTTGATGTCCTTGTTGCCCGTCAGGGTGAGCTTGTTGATCGCGGGACGCTCGGCGACGGTGACGACGAGGATGTCGCCCTGGCGGCCGATGTCGACGTTCTCGAAGAAGCCCGTCTTGTACAGCGCGCGGATCGCCTCGCCGACGCGGGAGGCGTCGATCGTGTCGCCGCGCTCGACCGGCAGATAGGTGAACACCGTACCGGCAGAGATGCGCTGCAGACCGTCGATACGGATGTCGCTGACGGTGAAGGTACCGATCGTGGACGTCTCCGGCGTGCCGGCCAGCGCGAACGGATCGGCCGTCTGCGCCAGGGCGGGCAGGGCGGTCGAGCCCATTGCCGCGATCAGTGCGAGGGCAAGCAGGCGGCGGGTCGGCGTTTGCGTCATTAGTACGTCCGGTTGAGGGTCGTGTTGGCCCGGAGCCGGGCGTAGGGTCGAGGCGGAAGCGGGTCTGCGCAGGAAGGTGTCCGGCATCAGCGCACCAGGTTGTTCATGATGTCGTTGTAGAACGCCAGACCCATCAGTCCGGCGATCAGCGCCAGGCCGACGTACTGTCCGGCGGCCATTGCCCGCTCGCTGACCGGGGTGCCTTTGACCAGCTCGATAAGGTAATACAGCAGGTGACCGCCGTCCAAGATTGGGATCGGAAGCAGGTTCAGGATGCCCAGGCTGAGCGACAGCATCGCCAGCATCTGCAAGAACCACGCGGAGCCGTTCTGGGCCGACATGTTGGCGGCGCGGGCGATGGTGATGGGGCCGGCGACGGTGTTCTGTACCGAAACCCGGCCGGTGAAGGCGCGGCCGATCATTGCGAACAATTCGTGCGCCTGGTGGACGCTTTCGCGCACGGCGGCGGGGACGGCCGCGATGGGGTCGTAGCGCAGCACCGCATCCTTTGCCGGTTCCGGCGGGCGCGCCATCTGCACGCCCAGGCCCCAGTAGTCCTGGCCGGTCTGGGCGCTCTTCATGCGCTTGGGCACGATCTCCAGGGCGAGGCGGTCGCCCTTGCGATCGACCTCGATCATCGTCGCGCCACCGCGCGCGCCCAGGGTCTGCACCAGCGGTCCGATGTCGTCCCATGAGGCGACCGGCTGGCCGTCGATGGCGGTGATGCGGTCGCCTTCGGCGAGCACGCCCCAGGCCGGCGTGTCCGGCGCGACGCGGCCGATCAACGCCGGCACCAGCATGTAGCGCGGGGTCAGGCCCATGACCTCCACCGCGCGGCGCTCATCGAACGACGCGGGCAGGTCGGACAGGCGCAGCTGGCGCGTGACCTCGTCGCCACCGGCGGTGCGCACGCGCACGGGCGTGTCGGCGTGGTCGAGTGCGGCGGGAATCAGCGCGAGGACGGCCTCGCTCCAGGTCGGCGTCGCGCGGTCGCCGACGGCGAGCATCGTGTCGCCCGCGCGCAGACCCGCCGAAGCGGCGATGCCGGTGACATGCCCCACCACCGGCGCGTAGTCGGCGCGACCGACGACGAACATCGCCCAGAACAGGGCGACGCACAGGATCAGGTTGGCGACCGGGCCGGCCACGACGATTGCGATGCGTTTCCACACCGATTGCCGGTTGAACGCCTGGTCCACCAGTTGCGCAGGCACGTCGCCTTCGCGTTCGTCGAGCATCTTGACGTAGCCGCCGAGCGGGATCGCGGCGACCACATACTCCGTGCCGTCCTTGCCGCGACGCGTCCACAGCGGCTTGCCGAAGCCCACCGAGAAGCGCAGCACCTTGACCCCGCAACGGCGGGCGACCCAGTAGTGGCCGAACTCGTGGAACGTGACGAGCACGCCGATGGCGACGATCAACCACCAGATGGAGCCGAGGAACTCACTCATGATGTTGTGGGCTCTCGTGGCAGGTCATGCGCATGCGGCGACGGACTGGGCGGCGTGGCGTCGTGCCTGTGCATCGGCATCTCGCAGGGCCGCCAGCGACGTCGCCGGGGTGGAGGGAAGCGCGGCGAGGGTGTCCTCGACCAGCGCGGGTATGGCTAGGAAACCGATCCGGCGCTGAAGAAAGGCTGAAACCGCCACTTCGTTCGCAGCGTTCAGCACGGCCGGGGCGGTACCGCCCGCCGCCAGGGCCTCGAAAGCCAGCCGCAGGCAGGGGAAGGCCGCCAGGTCCGGCGGCTCGAAGTCCAGCCGCCCGTGCGCCAGCATGTCCAGCCCGCCGACGCCGGACTCGATCCGTTCGGGCCAGCCGAAACCCACCGCCAGTGCGGTGCGCATGTCGGGCAGGCCGAGCTGGGCGAGGGTGGAGCCGTCGACGAACTCCACCAGCGAATGCACCAGGCTCTGCGGGTGCACCAAGACCTGGATGCGGTCGCCGTCCACGCCGAACAGATGGTGGGCCTCGATGACCTCCAGGCCCTTGTTCATCAGCGTGGCCGAATCGACCGAGATCTTCGGCCCCATCGACCACTTCGGATGGGCCACGGCCTGTTCCGGCGTGACATCGGTCAGTTCCTCGCGACGACGGCCGCGGAACGGCCCGCCCGAGGCGGTCAGCAGGATGCGCTTGAGCCCGGCGTGCGCATGTGCGTCGGGCAGGCACTGGAAGATGGCGTTGTGCTCGCTGTCGATCGGCACGATGGTCGCGCCGCCCGCCTGCGCGTCCTGCATCAGCAGTTCGCCGGCGAGCACCAGGGATTCCTTGTTGGCCAGCAGCAGGCGCTTGCCCGCACGCGCGGCGGCGAGCGTGGACGGCAATCCCGCGGCGCCGACGATGGCCGCGACCACCGTGTCGCACGCATCGCCGGCGACCAGTTGCTGCAACGTTTCGTCGCCGCAGTGCGGTTGCGTCGGCAGGCCCGCCTCGCGCAGGCCATCGCGCAGCGCGGCGAATGCGCCTTCATCGGCGATGACGGCGTGATCCGGACGATGGCGACGGCACAGTTCGACCAGCGCGCTCGCATTGCTGCCGGCGGCGAGCACGCTTGCGCGCAGGCGGTCGGGATGACGGGCGATCACGTCCAGTGCGGACGTGCCGATCGATCCGGTGGCACCCAGTACGGCGACGCTGCGCATGATCAGAGGCCCGCGCGCATCAGAAACCCATGACCGCCTTGCCCAGCGCGAACACCGGCAGCGCGGCCAGCACGCCGTCGACGCGGTCGAGGATGCCGCCGTGGCCCGGGATCAGGTTGCCCGAGTCCTTCACGCCGACATGCCGCTTGAGCAGGCTTTCGAACAGATCACCGATCACCGAGAACAGCACGGCGACCAGTGCCACCAGCGCGACGGCCGGCAACTGGCTGGGCGTCGCGCCTGCGATCAGGGCGAACACCACGCCGATCACGACGCCGGCGACCACGCCACCGGCCAGGCCTTCGAGCGTCTTGTTGGGGCTGATCCGCGGCGCCAGCTTGCGTTCGCCGAACAGCTTGCCGCCGAGCTTGCGACCGGCGAAGTACGCACCGCTGTCGGCCGCCCACACGATCGCCAGCGCGGTCAGCAGCCAGCGATGGCCGTTGGGCTGGCCGGCGTGGATCCATGCAAGCGCGCACCAGGCGGGGATCATGCTCAGCGCACCGGCGGCCAACTTGAAGATGCGCGCGTGGGTGTCGTGGTCGCTGGCGAAGTTGTAACGGCCCAGCCACAGCAGTGCGAGCAGCCACCACACCACGCCGATCACGGACGCGAGCTGGAACAGCACCATGCTGTAGCCGGTGCTGGAACGTGAGGCCCAGACGATGGCGACCATCACCGCCAGATTGGCGACCAGCAGCACGGTGCGGGCGAGGGTGTCTTCGATCTCGGCCAGATCGAACCACTCCCATAGCCCAGCCAGGAACAGCACCGCCGCCAGCGCGACCATCCATGGGGTGGGCAGCAGCAGGATCGCGGCGATCGCGACCGGCGCCATCACCAGTGCGGCGAGCAGGCGGGTTCGGGTCATTCGGGAGTCTCGTTGGTCGGGGCCGGCGCGACCTGGGCGCCGGTAAGGCCGAAGCGGCGCTGGCGGCCAGAGTAGTCGTCCAGGGCGCGTTGAAGTGTCGCCGCATCCAACTCGGGCCACAACAGGTCGGTGAACCACAGTTCGGTGTAGGCCAGCTGCCACAGCAGGAAATTGCTGATGCGGGTCTCGCCGCCGGTACGGATGAACAGGTCCGGTGCGGGCAGGTCGGCCAGGCTCATGCGCGAAGCCAGTGCGCGCTCGTCGATGTCTTCCGGATCCAGGTGCCCGGCGGCGACATCCTGCGCCAGCGAACGCGCGGCCTGCGCGATGTCCCAGCGCCCGCCGTAGCTGGCGGCGATGGTCAGGTGCAGGCGGGTGTTGGCGCGGGTGCGGTCTTCCGCCGAGGCCATCTGCGCGCGGATCGCCTCGTTGAAGCGCTCGCGTTCGCCGATGAAGCGCACGCGCACGCCGCGGCGGTCGAGCTCGTCGACCTCGCGTTCCAGGGCGCCGAGGAACAGCTTCATCAACGCGCCGACCTCGTCTTCGGGACGGCCCCAGTTCTCGCTGGAGAAGGCGAACAGGGTCAGCGCTTCGATGCCTCGTTCCAGGCAGAAGTCGATGCACACGTTGACCGCGCGCGCGCCGGCGCGGTGGCCGATGACGCGCGGGCGGCGGCGGCGCTCGGCCCAGCGGCCGTTGCCGTCCATGATGACGGCAAGGTGGCGCGGGACGCGTGCGCTTTCGATGGTGGATTCCGACGACATGACGGGACGGTCTGACCCGTCAGACCGCCATGAGTTCCTGTTCCTTCGCCTTGACCACTTCGTCGACGTCCTTGATCGCCGAGTCGGTGATCTTCTGGATGTCGACTTCCGAGCGCGCCACGTCGTCTTCGGTGATCTGCTTTTCCTTCAGCAGTTCCTTGACCTGGTGGTTGGCATCGCGGCGGATGTTGCGGATCGCCACCTTGGCGTTCTCGCTCTCCGAATGCACCAGCTTGGACAGTTCGCGGCGGCGCTCTTCGGTCAGGGCGGGCAGGTTGAGGCGGATCACCGTGCCGGCGGTATTCGGGGTCAGGCCCAGGTCGGAGGCTAGGATCGCCTTCTCGACGGCGGCGACCATCTGCTTCTCCCAGGGCGTGATCGTCAGCGAGCGCGCGTCGGAGATAGCGACCGAGGCGACCTGCGACAGCGGCATCTCGGAACCGTAGTAGTTCACCTTGAGGTGGTCGACCAGCGCGGTGGAGGCGCGGCCGGTGCGGATCTTGATCAGATCGTGGCGAAACGCTTCGACGCTCTTGGCCATACGGGTCTGTGCGTCTTTCTTGATGTCGTTGAGCATCGCCGGCTCCGGTCCTGTTGCGGTAATCGCGGGATTATATAGGCACGCCGCGCATCCCCGCCCGGGCAACGTCCATCAGGGGGCGGGGAGGGCGGATCCGGGATCCCGGGGGCGCGGCGGCCTCAGTGGGCGTGATCGTGGTCGTGCCCGTGATGGGCGCGATCGCCGTGCGGGGCGCGGTCGTGGCGGTCGTGTTCGCAGGCGCGGCCGAGTTCGACCTGCAGGGTCGGATGGTTGATGCGAAAGCGCTCGTCGAGTTCGTGGTTCAGGCGATCGATGAAGGCATCGTGGTCGCCCTGGTCCGGGCGCACCAGGTGGGCGGTCATCGCGATCTCGCCCGCGCCGAGCGACCAGATGTGCAGGTGATGCACCGCCTTGACGCCCGGTTGGGCGGCGAGGAAGTCCTGCACGTCGCTCTGCCGGATTCCGCGCGGCACCGCGTCCATGGCGGCATTGAAGGCATCGCGCAGCAGGCTGAAGGAGCCCACCGCGACGACGATGCTGATCAGCAGCGCGATCGCCGGGTCCAGCCACTCCCAACCCAGCCACCACATGCCCACGCCCGCCAGTACGGCGGCCAGCGAGACGGCCGCGTCGGCGACCAGGTGCAGGAACGCGCCGCGGCGGTTGAGGTCGTACTCGTGGCCATCGCGCACCAGCCAGGCCGCGCCCAGGTTCACGACGATGCCGATGGCGGCCACGACGATCACCGGCAGCGCGGGAATTTCAGGCGGCGCGTTGAAGCGGCGCACGGCCTCCCAGGCCAGCGCGCCGGAGAAGCCGACCAGCAGCACGGCATTGGCCAGCGGCGAGAGCAACGTGGCGCGGCGCCAGCCGTAGGTGTGGCGGTCGGTCGGCGCGCGCCGGGCCAGCACCGCGGCGCCCCACGCCAGGCCCAGGCCGAGCACGTCACCCAGGTTGTGCAGCGCGTCGGACAGCAGCGCGAGCGAATTGGTCGCGAAGCCGTAACCGGCCTCGAGTGCCGTGTAGAGCAGGTTGATCAACGTCACCGTCGCGAATGCGCGCGTGGCGTTGAACGTCGTGTGATCGTGGTGATGTCCGTGGCCCATGGTGCGATGGTGGCACGGGGGGCGGGCGGACTCTATTACAGGCGTGGCAAACGGGATTGCGTCGCCGAAAGGAACGCGCGTCGCAGCGTGCGCCGCGCGTCGCGCGCGATCAGCCGTTGCGGCCCTGCACCAGCGTGCCGATGTTCTCGCCGCGCAGGATCCGCAGCAGCTGGCCCGGCTGGCCCATGTCGAAGATGCGCAGCGGCAGGTCGCTGTCGCGGCACAGGGCGAAGGCGGCGGTGTCCATCACCTGCAGGTTGCGGGCGATCACCTCGTCGTAGGTCAGCTTGTCGAAACGGACCGCGTTCGGGTGCTTCTTCGGATCCTTGTCGTACACACCGTCGACCTTGGTGGCCTTGAGCAGCAGGTCGGCGCCGACTTCGATCGCGCGCAGTGCCGCGCCGGAATCGGTGGTGAAGAACGGGTTGCCGGTGCCGGCGGCGAAGATCGCGATGCGGCCCTTTTCCATGTGGCGGACGGCGCGGCGGCGGATGTAGTCCTCGCACACGTCGTTGATCTTGATCGCGCTCATCACCCGGCACTTGGCGCCGAGCTTTTCCAGCGCGTCCTGCATCGCCAGCGCGTTGATGACGGTGGCGAGCATGCCCATCTGGTCGCCGGTCACCCGGTCCATGCCGCCGGCGGCCAGGCCGGCGCCGCGGAAGATGTTGCCGCCGCCGATCACCAGCGCCACCTCGGCCCCGGCCTGCTGGGCCTCGATCACCTCGCGGGCGAGGCGGCCAATCATCTTCGGGTCGATGCCGTAGTCCTCATCCCCCATGAGCGCCTCGCCGGACAGTTTGAGCAGGACACGGCGATAGGCGAGCTGGGACATGGGAACCTCGGAATGTGGGGGGCAAACGGCGGGATTGTACGGGATCGCGTGTGGTCGACCGCGCACGGCGGTGCCTGCTGCCGGTCGGCGCGGCGTCCAGACCCGGTGAAGCGCGGCTCCCGCGCCGAACCCTGTGAGAACCGCGTTGCAGTCCTGAACGGAGCCGTCGGGCGCGGGTGGGGTAGGGGCGGCCCCCTGCGTTGATCTGGCATGGACGGACGTGCGTACAGCCCCAGCGCGATGGAGTCGGCCGGCCTCGGGCCCGCCGAGGCCTCCGCATGGGTGGCGCTTGCGTGCTACAACTCATCGTTGCGACATGCGCTGCCCGAGGACGGGCGCCCGGCGTCGGGTACGGACGGCGGGAATGAGCGGGACGAACCCGACGGCGCCGATCTTCGCGACCTTGCAGGAGCCGTCGGTCCCCATCATGCGTTCGAGACTTTTTCGACCTTCGGCCTCGTTTTGCCGCCCCTGGGGCCAGCCGGCAGGAGCTCGCCGGTGAGCGCGATGATGCCCCACCGCTCCCCCGACGAGGACGCGCCCGGCGCCATGGGCGAGGGTGACGACGGCTTCGACCGGTTCGTGCGCGAGCACCGCGCGTTGCTCGTCGCCTACCTCAGCCGCCGCATCGGCGAGGACGATGCGCAGGACGTGGCTCAGGAAGCCCTGGTCCGCCTGATGCGCTACCGCGCCCAGCCGTTCGAACAGCTGCGGCCGCTGATGTACCGCATCGCCATCAACGTGATCCACGATCGCGGGCGGCGCGATACGACCCGGCAGGTCTTCGCACACGTGAGCCTGGACCAGGATTTCGTCGGGCTGCCCTCTCTGGAGCCCAGCCACGACCAGCGCATCGAACACGAGCAGGAACTGGCGCTGGTGCGTTCGGCGATCCTGCAGTTGCCCGAGCGCTGCCGCCAGGTTTACCTGCTCAACCGAATCGACGGCATGAGCTACAGCCAGATCGCGCAGCACTGCGGGATCTCGGTGAAAGCCGTCGAGAAGCACATCGGAAAGGCGCTGTCGCTGCTTCGCTCCCGGCTGAAGCAGGTGGGCGCCGACCGCGAGGGACGCTCATGAACACACGGATGTCCAACCCCGCCGACGGCGAAGCCGAATCCTGGATGGCGCGCCTGCTGGCGCCCGACTGCACGCCGGCCGATCGCGCTGCGTTCGAGGACTGGCTGGCGCAGGCGCCGGAAAATGTCGAAGCCTGGCTGGAAGTGGAGCGCCTGCAGATGCTCTCCGCGCAGCTGCGCTCGGACGAGATGCTGCGTGCCGCCACGCGCGCCGTGCGTCGTTCCCCGGCACGTGTGGGGTGGCGACGCTGGGTGCCGGCCGCCGCCGCGGCGGTCCTGGTCCTGGCCGTCACCACGATCTGGTGGCGCCAGGAGCCCTTCGCCGAGGCGGAGCCGCAGCAGTTCGCCACCAC
Organism: Lysobacter sp. MMG2; assembly: GCF_016735495.2. Classification (GTDB taxonomy): domain Bacteria; phylum Pseudomonadota; class Gammaproteobacteria; order Xanthomonadales; family Xanthomonadaceae; genus Lysobacter_J. The sequence continues at coordinate 611,648 of NZ_JAERQY020000001.1, read as the reverse complement.
GATGGGCGAGCAGTCCGAAGTCACCCTGGCCGACGGCACCGTGGTGCTGCTCGACACGGGCTCGCGACTCACCGCGCGTTTCGATGGACGGCAGCGCCTGGTGGAACTGGAACGCGGCCGCGCGCAATTCGTCGTCGGCGTCGATCCGGATCGGCCCTTCCTCGTGAAGGCCGGTGCGGGCACCGTGCGCGACATCGGCACCACGTTCCAGGTCAGCCATCGTGCCGACGCGGTCAACGTCGGCGTGCTCGAAGGACGCGTGGACGTGAGTGCCGGCGGCGGCACGGCCACGGCGCTGGCGCCGGGCGAGCAGGTCGACGTCGACACGAAGGGGCGGATCGGTACGAAGGCGCCGCTGGACGTCGTCGCCGCGCGCGCCTGGCCGCAGGGCGATCTGGTCTTCAAGCAGCGTCGCCTGGACGAACTGCTGGCGGAGATGAACCGCTATTCGAAGCAGCAGGTGCGCCTGGCCGATCCCGCGCTGGGTGCGCTGACGGTGAGTGGCGTGTTCCACGCCGGCGATCAGGACGCGCTGGTGGCCGTGCTCGAGCGTGGTTGGTCGCTGCGCGCGGAGCGCAAGGGCGCCGAAGAGATCGTCCTGCACGCCCGCGATCGTTAAAAATCCATTGCGCCGGCCCGGCGCGCTCTCGTATGGTGCGGGTTTCCCGTCGCCGTAACCGTACGAATGGCCAGGAAGTTACGCCTCACCCTTGCCATTGTCGGTGCGTTGTCCTTGGCATGCGCCGCGACGCCTGCCGCCGCCCTGCAATCGCCCTCGTCGGTCACCCGTTTCGCCATTCCGGCCGGAACGCTCGACCATGCGCTGCAGTCGCTGGCCACGCAGAGTCGCGTGCAGGTGATGTACGCGCCCGAGCTGGTCGGGCAGCGGCGTTCCGCCGGCCTCCAGGCCAGCCTCTCCGCGGAGCAGGCGCTGTCCGTGCTGCTGCGCGACACCGGGCTGCGAGCGGTGCAGGTCACGCCCGGCGCCTTCCTGATCGAACGCGCGCCCGCGCCTGCCGTCGCGCCGCCGCCCCCGCCTGAGCCCGCGCGCGAGCCGGTGGAGCTGGCGACGGTCGAAGTCACCGGCACCCACATCCCGCGTGCCTCCATCGACGTGGTGACGCCCGCGCCGCTGACCCGCATCAGCCGCGCGCAGATCGAGGCCAGCGGTTACCAGACGCTGTTCGAACTGCTGAGCTACCAGCCCGGCATGATCAGCCACCACCCGGTGGACGTGGCGACCGACGGTGGCTTCCAGTCGCAGCAGCCGTTTGCCGCTGCGGCGACGACGAGCCTGTACGGGTTGGGGCCGCGCGCGACGCTGATCCTGATCGACGGCCGCCGCGTGGCGAACTACGGCCTGGCCTCGGCCGACCTGGGCGGGCTGACGGACCTCAACGGCATTCCGCTGACCATGGTCGATCGCATCGAGATCATGCGCGGCGGTGCGTCGGCCATCTACGGCGCCGACGCGATGGCCGGCGTGATCAACATCATCCTGAAGAAGCAGCAGACCGGCGGCGAGATCGCGATGCGCTATGGATTGTCCGAGCACGGCGACGCCGAACAGCGGCGGTTGTCGCTCAGCTACGGACAGGAGACCGCGCGTGGCGGCAACTTCTTCCTCGCCGCCGACTACTTCCATCGCGACGCACTGCAGGGCAGCGATCGCCAATGGCGCACCGCCGATCTGAGCCGTTATGGCCTGGCCGATCGACGCATTCCGCTTGGCTATTTCAGCTTCTTCGACATGGCGATCGTGCAGCCGCTGTGCCCGGATGACGTGCGCGACGCCGACGGCCAGTGCTTCCTCGACGTGCCGCGCTATCTCACGTTGCAGCCGGAGCTGGAAAGCGGCGCGGTGTACGCGCGCCTGCGCCAGCCGCTGGGCGGGACGGTGGAGTTCGATGGCTCGCTGCGACTGGGTCAGGTGCAGCAACGCCTGCAGGCCGCACCGTTGCACGGCTCGATTCCGCTGCCGCCGGGGCATCCGGACGATCTGTTTCCCGACATGCCCACGCAGCTGGACTACGCCTTCTTCGACGTCGGCCCGGTGCGCAGTCGCAGCGACTCGCGCACGGTCGATCTCGACCTGGGCCTGTCGGGCCTGTGGCGCGAATGGGAATGGCGCGGCGGCGTCTCGCATCATCGCAACCGCGTCGACAACCAGATCGACGGGCTGATCAGCAACAGCGCGTTGTCGCAAGCGCTGATGGATTACAGCTACCGTTTCAACTCGCCCGACAACTCGCCCGAGGTGCTGGCCGCACTTTCGCCGCGCGTGGAAGTGGAGGGCGACGCGCGCTTCGATCAGTTCACCTTCGCGATCAACGGGCCGTGGTTCACGCTGCCGGGCGGACAGACGCAGACCGCCCTCGGCGTGGAATGGTCGCGCGACGCGCTGCGCAACGAGCCCGACCCGCGCATGCTCGACGGTGACGTGGCGCTGGGCGCGCAGAAGAGCCGCCTGGACGACCATCGCTACAGCTCGGCGTTCTACGCGGAAATGAGCCTGCCCATCGCCACCTGGTTGCACGCCGACGCGGCATGGCGCATCGATCATCGCGAGGGCTATGGCAGCGAAACTTCGCCGATGTTCGGGTTGAAGTGGAATCCGCTGGAGACGCTCACGGTACGCGCGACGTCGGCGACGGGTTACCGCGCGCCGTCGCTGTTCGAGCTGCGCCGCCCCAGCGTCGGCGGCGGCACGTTCGCGGCGGTCGAGGCCACGCCGGGCTTGGCGCCTTGCGCCATTCCGACCAACTTCGAAGGCGTCGACTACTGCATCGTCGAGCACGGTGCGATCGAGAACCCGAACCTGCAACCGGAAACCTCGCGCAGTCACACGCTGGGACTGGTGTGGGCGCCGACCGAATCGTTCGACCTGAGCCTGGATCGCTTCCGCATCCGCCGCCGCAACGAGATCGTCACCACCGACGCGGTGGCCGATCCGGAGTCCTTCCCGTTGTCGGTGGAGCGCGACGAGCAGGGTCAGCTGGTTGCGATCAACGACTACTTCACCAACGTCGGCCGCACCGAAGTGGAGGGTTGGGAACTGCAATCGGAGTACCGACTCGACACCACTGCCGCGGGCCGCTTCACGTTCCGGCTGGCGGCGAGTTACTTGTCGAAGCTGGAGCGCCAGCTCGATCCCGCTGCGCCGGCGCTGGACTACGCCGGGCATGGCTCGCCGCAACGCTCGGTGCTGGCGGGCATCGAATGGCTACGCGGCAACTGGGCGAGCGCACTCAACGTGCATCAGCTGGGGCCGGTGGAAATCGCCGCGCCGGGCAGGCCGTGCGCGACGCTCAACGCGGAAGCGGGCAAGTGCCGCACGCCGGCGTCGACGACGGCGGACGTGTACGTCGCGTATGGCGGCTTCGCGAACTGGCGCCTGTCGTTGAACATCGACAACGTGACCGACCGCGAGCCGCGCAACTACGATCCGGCGAAGGGCGGTTACGACATCGCCTACGACGATCCGCGCGGTCGCTTCTACCTGATCAGCGCCGCCTACAGTTTCTGAGGCGGGCGCTCGATTGCGGCCACGTCGGCGGGACGCCGGTCCGGCGTTGCTCGCCCTGATAGGCAGATGATCCCGTCCCGGCGTTCGCCGGGATAGCGCTCACAGACCTCTCCGCGCGCCGCGCGGCTCATCGGTCGTCAAAAAAACTTACCGAGCGAGGTAGGGGGGGCGCCACCCACCCGCGTTATGGAGTTCGTAACCGGATCAGGACGACGGATATGGACGTCTCCGCGCCAGGGATGGCGCACTTTTCCGGGGCGGTCGCGTAAGCGACCACGGTGCATGCGTACCAGGACGGTGCGTATCCGGCGGGAACCACGGGACCTGCCGGTCGGATCAAAGCGGACCCTGCCGCTGCGATCCCTTCTGGAGAAGCCCTGGACGGCTTCTCCAGACCCTCCCCCAGCGGCGCCATCCCCCGGTGCCGCAAAACGGAAAAAGGCCGCGATCGCTCGCGGCCTTTTTCTTTGCCCCCGAAGAGGCGGTCGGCTTACGCCAGGCCGGCCTGCTTCATGACTTCGGCGGCGTAGTCTTCCACCACCTTCTCGATGCCTTCGCCGACGGCCAGGCGCTGCATGCCGACGACGTCGGCACCGGCGGCCTTCACCACCTGCTCGACGGTCTGGTTGGTGTCCAGCACGTACGGCTGGCCGTACAGCGTGACCTCGTTGACGATCTTGGCGATCTTGCCGCTGATGATCTTCTCCAGGATGTCGGCCGGCTTGGCCTTGTCCTTGTCGGACATCTTGGCCAGCTCGATTTCCTTTTCCTTCGCGACGAAGTCGGCCGGAACGTCCGAAGCCTTGATGTGCGGCGGGTTCATCGCGGCGACGTGCATCGCCAGGCCGCGCGCCAGGTCGGCATCGCCGCCCTTGACCTCGACCAGCACGCCGATCTTGCCGCCGTGCACGTAGGCAGCGACGTTGTTGTCGGTGTCGGTGCGCGCGATGCGGCGGATCAGGATGTTCTCGCCGAGCTTGGCGATGGCGGCGGCGCGGGCTTCCTCGACGGTTTCGCCGGAGGCCAGCTTGGCGGCCTTCAGCGTTTCGACGTCGGCGGCGCCGGAGGCCAGGGCGGCCTGGGCGACGGCGTTGGCGAAGGCGATGAAGTTCTCGTCCTTGGCGACGAAGTCGGTCTCGGAGTTGATCTCGACCAGCACGGCCTTGCCGCCGGCCTGGGCGACGGCGATGCGGCCTTCGGCGGCCACGCGATCGGCCTTCTTGTCGGCCTTGGCCAGACCCGACTTGCGCAGCCACTCGGCCGCGGTGTCGATGTCGCCGTTGTTCTCGGTGAGCGCCTTCTTGCACTCCATCATGCCGGCGCCGGTGCGCTCGCGCAGTTCCTTGACCAGGGAAGCGGTGATTTCAGCCATGGGGTACCTCGAAAAATAGGGTAGGACGGGCTCGGGCCCGCCTTGAGAATCCGGATCGCGACGGCGGGCAGGCCCGTCCGTCGCGGAAAACGCCGTAGGGCCACGCAGGATCGCGTGGCCGCATGACGCGGGTCTTACTCGGCCGCTTCGGCCTTCTTGCCGGCAGCCTTCTTGGCCGGGGCGCGGCGCGGAGCCTTGCGGTCGCCTTCCTCGGTCTCGCCGGCTTCGGCGAAGTCTTCCTCGCGAACGCTGGCGGCCGACGGAGCGGCGGCCTTGCCTTCCAGCACGGCGTCGGCGGCGGCGCGGGCGTACAGCTGCACGGCGCGGATGGCGTCGTCGTTGCCCGGGATGGCGTAGTCGACCAGGGCCGGGTCGTAGTTGGTGTCGACGACGGCGACGACCGGGATGCCGAGCTTCTTGGCTTCCTTGATCGCAATGTCTTCGTGGCCGATGTCGATCACGAACAGCGCGTCGGGCAGGCGGTTCATGTCCTTGATGCCGCCCAGCGAGGCTTCCAGCTTGTCGCGCTCACGACGCAGGCCGAGCACTTCGTGCTTGACCAGCTTCTGGAACGTACCGTCGGTCTCGGCCGCTTCCAGCTCCTTCAGGCGCTGCACCGACTGCTTCACGGTGCGGAAGTTGGTCAGCGTGCCGCCCAGCCAACGCTGGTTCATGTACGGCATGCCGCAACGCTCGGCCTCTTCCTTGATCGACTCACGCGCCGAGCGCTTGGTGCCGAGGAACAGGATCATGCCGCGCTTCTGGGCGATGCCCGAGAGGAAGTTCATCGCGTCGTTGAACAGCGGAACGGTCTTCTCGAGGTTGATGATGTGGATCTTGCCGCGGGCGCCGAAGATGTACGGACCCATCTTCGGGTTCCAGTAGCGGGTCTGGTGGCCGAAATGGACGCCGGCTTCCAGCATCTGGCGCATGGTGATCTGGGGCATTGCTTGAACTCCAAGGCAGTGGAACCGTCCGCCGGGAAAGGGGTGGCGGTGCACCGGCGAGGGCCGGGGCAGGGGTTCCGGGGTTGGGCCTCCCCGCAGCGTTCGTGGCCGAACCGGCTTCCCTGGTGGGTTTCCGGCACCCCGGCACGACGTGTGGCTGCGGGTGTGTATTCGCCTGCGACCGGCTGGGCCGGATCGCTCTCGCCCTGGCGTGGGCGGCAGGGGCAGGCACGGGGCCGGCCACTGAGCCTCGGAATTGTAGCCGTAACGCAGTGTTACGGGCAACTTTGGCCATTCCCTGAGCCTGAACGGCCCTCGGATGGGCCATAATGCGGCCATGGCCATTACCGTCAAAACCCCCGAAGAGATCGAGAAGATGCGCGTCGCCGGCCGCCTGGCCGCCGAGGTGCTCCAGGTCGTCGCCCCGCACGTCAAGGCGGGCGTGACCACCGAGGAACTGGACCGCATCTGCCACGATCACATCGTCAACGTGCAGAAGGCGATCCCGGCCAACGTCGGCTACAAGGGATTCCCCAAGACCGTCTGCACCTCGGTCAACAACGTCATCTGCCATGGCATCCCGAGCGAGGCCAAGGTCCTGAAGGACGGCGACATCGTCAACATCGACGTCACCGTCATCAAGGACGGCTGGCACGGCGACACCAGCCGCATGTACGTGGTCGGCACGCCTTCGGTCATGGCCAAGCGGCTGGTCGACGTGACCCGCGAGGCGATGTTCCGCGGCATCCGCACCGTCAGGCCGGGCGCGACCCTGGGCGACATCGGCGCGGCGATCCAGGAGTACGCCGAGGGCGAACGCTTCAGCGTGGTGCGCGAGTACTGCGGCCACGGCATCGGCCGGATCTACCACGAAGACCCACAGGTGCTGCATTACGGGCGCGCGGGCGAAGGGCTGGTGCTCAAGCCCGGCATGACCTTCACCATCGAGCCGATGATCAACGAGGGCTCGCGCTATACCAAGCTGCTGCCCGACGGCTGGACCGTGGTTACCAAGGACCGCAAGTTGTCCGCGCAATGGGAGCACACCGTCGCCGTTACCGACGATGGCGTGGACATCCTCACCCGCGTGCCGGGCGACGACAACGACCTATGACCGATCGCTCCGCCGCCGTCGATGAGCCTTCGGCGGCGCAGGATGCCGCTGGCCACGCGGCCGCGATCCGCAGCGCCATTGCCACGGTCGATGCGGGCCTGGCCAAGGCCTTCGACGCCGATCCCGATGCCGACATCGACCGCCTGCTCGCGGCGCGCGCCGGCGCGATGGACGCGCAGGTGCGCGCGGCATGGAAAGCGTGCATTCCCGACGACGCAGCGCTGGCATTGTTCGCCATCGGCGGCTACGGCCGCGCCGAGCTGTTCCCGCAATCCGACATCGACCTGCTGGTGCTGGCCGAGCCCGATGCGCAGGCCGCACACACCGAGGCGCTCTCGCGCTTCGTCGCGCTGCTTTGGGATGGCGGCCTGCCGGTCGGCCACGCCGTGCGCTCCTCCACGCAGTGCACCGAAGCGGCCGCCGACATCACCGTGCTCACCTCGATGCTGGAGGCGCGCCCGCTGATCGCGCAGGTCGCGCACCTGCACACGTTGCAGGCGGCGATCACCCCCAGCCTGGTGTGGCCGGCGCGCGAGTTCTTCGCCGCCAAGCGCGAAGAACTGCGCCTGCGCCACGCGCGCTACGAAGACACCGCCGACAACCTCGAGCCGAATCTGAAGGAAGGCCCCGGCGGCCTGCGCGATGTGCAGACGCTGCGCTGGATGGCCCTGCGCATCGTCGGCACGGGCGATCTGGAATCGCTGGTCGCCATCGGCCAGTTCGGCGCGGATGAACTGGCCACGCTCGAACGCGAACGCCGCGCGCTGTCGCGCTTGCGCTTCGGCCTGCACCTGGTGGCCGGCAAGCGCGAGGAACGCTTGCGCTTCGATTACCAGAAGACGCTCGCGCAACGCCTGGGCCACGTCGACAACGCCGACAACCTGGCCGTCGAGCAGATGATGCAGGGCTTCTACCGCAGCGCCGCGCTGGTGCAGCGCATCGGCGAGCGGCTGCTGCAGCGGTTCGAGGAGCAGATCGAGGGCGAGACCGCTCCTGTTGCTATCGACCACGCCTTCGAATTGCGCCGCGACTACCTGGCGGCGCGCGATCCGCATTGGCCGCGCGACGCCTACGACGTGTTCGCGCTGTTCGCCGTCTGGGCCGCACACGACGCGGTGCGCGGACTGCATTCGCAGACGGCGCGCGCGCTGGCCGAATCGCTGTCGCGCGTGCCCGCGTTCCAGCAAGCCGAGCCCGCTCTGCGCGAACGTTTCCTGTCGCTCCTGCGCGGCCCGCACCCAGTGCATGCGCTGGAGCGCATGGCGCGCCTGGGCGTGCTGGGGCGCTGGATTCCCGCGTTCGCCAAAGTTTCCGGGCGCATGCAGTTCGACCTGTTCCACGTCTTCACCGTGGACCAGCACACGCTGGCGGTGCTGCGCAATCTCGCGCGCTTCGCCTCGGGCATCGCCGATGAGCGCTTTTCCATCGCGCACGAAATCTGGCCGCGCCTGCGCAAGCCGGAGCTGCTGCTGCTGGCCGGTCTGTTCCACGACATCGGCAAAGGCCGTGGCGGCGATCATTCCGAACTCGGCGCCGACGACGCGCGCATTTTTTGCAGCACGATGGGCCTGTCGCAGGCCGACACCGCGCTGGTGGAATGGCTGGTGCGCCAGCATCTGCTGATGTCGGTCACCGCGCAGAAGCAGGACATCGCCGATCCCGAGGTGATCCACCGTTTCGCCGGCAAGGTGGCCGATCGCGAACGCCTGGACCATCTGTACCTGCTGACCTGCGCGGACATCGCCGGCACCTCGCCCAAGCTGTGGAATGCGTGGAAGGACCGGCTGCTCGCAGACCTCTACACCGCCACGCGACTGGCCTTGCGCCGCGGCCTGGAGCACCCGGTCGCCGGCAACGAACGCGCCGACGAAACGCGCGACGCGGCGCGCGCCATGCTGGCGACGATGGGCATCGGCGACGAACAGGTGGACGCGCTGTTCGCGCGCATGCCGCAGATCGGTTTCGAACGCGGGCGTCCCGACCAGATCGCCTGGCAGGCCGCATCGCTACGCGGCCTGGATGTCGGCCAGACGCTCGTGCGTGCCCGTGCGCTAGGCGAGCACGCCGGGGCATTGGAAGTGTTCGTGCATTCGCCCGACCGCGACGGCCTGTTCGCCGCCATCGTCGCCACGCTCGATCGCTGCGGCCTGGCGATCCAGCAGGCGCGCGTGCTCGACGGTCCCAACGGCATGGTGTTCGACAGTTTCGAAGTCGTGCCGATCGATCCGCGCTGTCCGCCTTCCACCGACGATGTCGAGCAGCGCCTGGGTGCCGCACTGGCCGGCGACCTCGACCGCATCAAGCCGGCGCGTCGTGCGCAGCCGCGCCACCTGAAGCATTTCCGCTTCGCGCCGCAGATCGGTTTCGACACGCTCGAAAGTGAATCCGGCACGCGCACGATGCTCAGCCTGGTGTGCCCCGACCGCCCCGGACTGCTGGCCGACGTGACGCACGCGATCCGCAGCCTGGGCCTGAGCGTGCACGATGCGCGCATCGCGACCTTCGGCGAGCGCGCCGAGGACGTGTTCCAGATCACCCACCCCCGCAACGGGCGCGACGGCGCGCTCGATGAGACGCAACGGCAGGCGCTGCGCGACGCGTTGCTCGCCTGCCTCGAAGGAGACTGTTGAATGGCATTGCAGAAGAAGACCGCCCGCAAGACCGTGCGCAAGAAGGCCGAGCCGAAGGGACCGGGCGTCGACGAACTCAAGTTCATGGTCGACAGCGCGTTCGAGCGCCGCGCGATGCTGACGCTGGACGAGATCGAAGGCTCCACGCGTCCGACGGTGGAGCGGGTGATCTCGGGTCTTGAAACCGGCGAATTCCGCGTCGCCGAGCCCGACGGCAAGGGCGGCTGGACGGTCAACGAGTGGCTGAAGAAGGCGGTGCTCCTGTACTTCCGCGTCAACGAGATGCAGATCGTCGACGGTTACCCCGCGCCGTATTGGGACAAGGTGCCGGCGCGTTTCGAAGGTTTCGGCGAGTCCGACTTCCGCAAGCTCGGCGCGCGCGTCGTGCCGGGCGCGATCGCGCGCCGCGGTGCGCACATCGGCAAGGACGTCGTGCTGATGCCGAGCTTCGTCAACATCGGCGCGCACGTGGGCGAGGGCACGATGGTCGACACCTGGGCGACGGTGGGTTCGTGCGCGCAGGTCGGCAAGCATTGCCACCTGTCCGGCGGCGCCGGCATCGGCGGCGTGCTGGAACCGCTGCAGGCCAGCCCGACGATCATCGAGGACCACTGCTTTATCGGCGCGCGTTCGGAAGTGGTGGAAGGCTTCGTCGTCGGCCATCACAGCGTGATCGGCATGGGCGTGTTCCTGGGCCAGAGCACGCGCGTCTACAACCGCGCCACTGGCGAGATCACCTACGGCTACGTGCCGCCGTACAGCGTCGTCGTGTCCGGCCAGCTGCCGGCGAAGGACGGCTCGCACTCGCTGTACTGCGCCGTGATCGTCAAGCAGGTCGACGCGAAGACGCGCAGCAAGACCAGCATCAACGAGCTGCTGCGCGGGCTGGCGGAGTGAGCGACGGCATGACGACCACGCTCTACGGCCTAAGCAATTGCGACACCTGCAAGAAGGCCCGCAAGTGGCTGGACCGCTTCGGCATCGGTTATGCCTTCGTCGATTACCGCGACACCCGGCAGTCGCCGGACACGCTGGTGGAATGGAAGGACAAGCTCGGTGGCTGGGAGGCGATGATCAACAAGTCGTCCACCACCTGGCGCACGCTGCCCGACATCCGCAAGACGCCCGGTTCGGATGCCGAGTGGAAGCTGCTGCTGAAGGAATACCCGCAGCTGATCCGCCGCCCGCTGGTGGTCGCCGACGACGGCACCGTCACGCAGGGTTTCAGCGACAACGGCTTCAAGAAGCGCTTCGGGGTGGGTTCCCTTGGTTGAGCATGCAGCCGACGCGGGCGATGTCCTCGCGCTGACGAGCGACCTCATCGCGCGACGTTCCGTCACGCCCGAGGACGCGGGTTGCCAGGCGCTGATCGCGCGGCGCCTGCTCGCGGCGGGATTCCGTTGCGAACACCTGCGCTTTGGCGACGTCGAAAACCTCTGGGCGGTGCATGGGTCCGATGGGCCGACGCTGGCGCTGCTCGGGCACACCGACGTGGTCCCGCCCGGTCCGCGCGAAATGTGGCACAGCGATCCCTTCGAGCCGGAGATTCGCGACGGCGTGCTCTACGGGCGCGGTGCGGCCGACATGAAGGGCAGCGTGGCGGCGTTCGTGGTGGCGCTGGAGCGTTTCGTCGCCGCGCATCCCGATCATCCGGGGCGCGTCGCGCTGCTGGTGACCTCCGACGAGGAAGGCGACGCGGTGGACGGCGTGCGCCAGGTCGCCGAAGCATTCCGCAAGCGCGACGAGCGCATCGACTGGTGCGTCACCGGCGAACCCTCGTCGAAGGCAATGCTGGGTGACCTTCTGCGTGTGGGGCGTCGCGGCACGCTGTCGGCAACGCTCACGGTGGTGGGCGTGCAGGGGCATGTCGCGTATCCGGAAAAGGCGCGCAATCCGATCCATCAGGCGATGCCAGCGCTGGCCGAACTTGCCGCGCGAAGCTGGGATGACGGATTCGAAACCTTCCCGCCCACCAGCCTGCAGATCAGCAACATCCACGCGGGCACCGGCGCGAACAACGTGATTCCGGGCGAGCTGCAGGTGTTGTTCAACCTGCGCTTCAATCCGAACTGGCGCGCGGAGCAGCTCGAACGCGAGTGCGAGGATGTGCTGCGCCGCCACGGACTGGAATACCAGGTGCGCTGGCATCGCGGTGGTGAACCGTTCTACACGCCCGAAGGCCCGCTGCGTGCCGCGGCGCGTGCGGTGCTGGGTCGCTACTGCGGCGGTGCGCCGGAGGAGAGCACCGGCGGCGGAACCTCCGACGCGCGCTTCATCGCGCCGCTGGGCGCGCAATGCATCGAGATCGGGCCGGTCAACGCGAGCATCCACAAGGTGGACGAGAACGTCGCCGTTGCGGACCTGGAGCGGCTGCCGGGGCTGTATCGCGAGTTGATCGAGCGGATGCTGCTGGCCTGATTCGGCGAGCGCGGGTGCCGAACTCCACCGTGCTGTCGTTCCCGCGAAGGCGGGAACCCAACCTTCCGACGCGTCATGCGCGCCGGAAGGCGGAACTCCATCGGATACATGGATCCCCGCCTTCGCGGGGATGACAGCCTCAACAGCGCAATCGCACCGTGCGGAAGACGTGTCAGCGCGTCCCGCCCGGTACGAGCTTCATCGCGTACTTCGTTTCCTGCGGCAGGAATGGCGTCGGCCGCCCGTGCACCCAGTCGTCGTGCCCCGCGCCCCAGAACGGCGACATCGGGTGCCCGCTCTGGCCGCCGGGCATGTGGATGATGCCGTCGGCCTCGTGGCCGGGTGCGACGACCATGCGCTCGGAAGCGCCGAAGTTCGGGCCCTGCACGCGCGGCATGCCGCTGTCGCCGGGCAGCTCGTCCGCCGGCATGCACAGCGAGGACTTCACTGCGGCCGGCAAAGCGCGCGACAGCGGGTGGCAGATCTTCGCGGTGTTGCGTTCGCCCCAGGTGCGTTTCGCGATCGGGCCGTCCGTCGCCAGTTCATCGCGCACTTCGCGCGCGGCGTCCTCGAACAGCGCTTCCCACGAAGCAAAGCGGCGCGGCAGCAGGTTCGCCGGACGCTGCGTCACCAGCGGCCAGGCCACGCCTTCGAAATGCGAGAGGTTCGGCATTTCGAACTTGTCGCCCAGCGCCGCGTGCGCCGGTGCGGTCAGACCGTCGAGCAGGCGGTCGTGCACCGCGAGCCTCCACGCGCGGACGACGCGGTAGCTCACCGAATCGGCGCTCGCGCGGCCCTGCCACGTCGATGCGGCGGCGGCGAGTTCGTGCAGCGCCGGCGTCTTCGCCGCGCCGTCGCGCTCGCGCAGCAGCGTCCACCAGCGCTTGAGGAACAACGCCCGGTCATCGAGCTGGATGGCGAGCAGGTCGCGCTCGGTGAAACGATCCTTGGCGAACAGGCCGTCGCGGATCTGCTTCGCGCGTGCGCCGTTGGCGTAGCCACCGTCGCCGACGCGCGCGAGCAGCGCGCCATCGACCACGCGCGAATTCGCTGTCCACACGCGCTGCACGGTGCCGATGGGCAATGCGGTGCCGGAGGCCGTGGTGATGGGCCACGGCGCGCACGTCGCCGGTTCGACGACCTGCGTCGGATCGCAGCCTGCGCCGCGTTGCGGCATCGGCCCCAGCAGGCGCCAGGTGATGCGCCCCTGGCTGTCACCGATGGCGAGGTTCTGCGCGGGGATCGCGGTGCGGTCGGCCATCGCCAGCGCGTCGTCGAGCGAGCGGGCGTGCAGGAAATCGGCCAGGCCCAGGTTCATCGAGCCGGGCTGCTGGGCGATCCAGCGCAGCGCGAGGCTGCTGCCGTCGTCCTCGCGATGCAGGATCGGGCCCCATTGTGTCTCGTCGACCGGGAACTCGACATCGTCCGAACCCGCCACGCGAATGATCTCGACCGTGCTCGTCGCGCCCGCGCAGCTGTCGTCGTCGCAATCGGGCACGCGCTTCCAGTCGGCCCAGTCGCCGTAGCTGTTGGTGAAGCCCCAGGCGACATGGCCGTTGCTGCCCACCACCAGCGCCGGCAGGCCGGGCAGGGTGAAGCCGTTGGCGTCGACGCGGCCGTCCGGTGCGCGCGCGTCCGGATAGCGCAGACGCGCGCGGAACCAGATGTTGGGTGCGCGCAGGCCCAGGTGCATGTCGTCGGCCACGATCGCGCGACCGTCGGCCGTGAGCTGGCCCGATACGGCGAAGTTGTTGCTGCCCACGTCGGAGCGCTCCGGCACGTCGGCCGGGCGCGGGCCTTCCTGCATCGGCAGCTGGCGCAGATGGACGATATCCGCGCCGGGCAGCGTGGCGTCGCCGCGCGGGCGACCGGCCAGTGGCGCGTCCCAGCTCGTGCCGTCGTGTGCGAGCAATGCATACAGCGCTTGCGGCAGATGCGGGCGGATGCGCCACATCGCCAGTTCGCGCTCGTTCTTCGCGTCCTGCAGGTCGAAGTACATCGCATAGCCGACCAGCACCGAATCGGACAGCGTCCATGCCTCGGGCTGCGTACGCAGCAGCAGGTACGGCCACGGCCGCACCTTCAATGCGCCGACACCGGCGTTGACGCCGTCGACGTAGGACTGGGCCATCGCGCGCTTGTCGCCGAGGATCGCGTCGAGGTCGCGCGTCACGCGCGCACGCATCCGGTGCACGCGATGTTCCTTGTCCACGCCGATCGCGACCGGGCCGAACAGCGCCGCCAGCTCGCCCGAGGCGGTGCGCCGCAGCAGGTCCATTTCGAAGTAGCGTTCCTGCGCGTGCACGTAGCCGAGCGCGCGCATGGCGTCGTTCTCGTTGGCGGCCTCCACGGTCACCACACCGTTCGCGTCGCGCTGGATCGTCACCGGCGCCGACAGGCCGGGCAGGGCGACCTCGCCCTCCAGACGCGGCAGGCTGCCGCGCATCAGCCACCACACGCCCAGCACCGCGACCACCACCAGCAGCACCAGCGCGATCAGCACGCGCCCGATCCACTTCTTCATAGAACCTTCGCCCGATGTTTCCCCGGGGCCGAGCTTATCCGATGGACGGCGACACGGTCGCGCCCCGGCCCCCTTGCATGCGGCGCCGGAGTGCCGCAGGATCGGGCCATGTCTTCCGTCCAGGCCACCGCCTACATCGCCGCCGCCGCGCTCCGCGGCCGCATCGCGTTGGGCCTGAACAATAACAACCGCAATAACGCCAGCCTCCCGCGGGCCGGTGATTAGCGCGTGTAACAGACCGCACTAGCACCCACGAAGCCCGCGCCGAAAAGCGCGGGCTTCGTCGTTTCAGGCCCCTTCAATCCCGTCCACCCTCAAGGAAATCCCGTCATGTGTTCGATCCTCGGCATCTTCGGCCTCCAACCCGGCGACGACGTGCAGGCCCTGCGCCGCCGTGCGCTGGAGCTCTCGCAACGCCAGCGCCACCGCGGCCCGGACTGGAGCGGTGTGCATCTGGACGAGGGCGCGATCCTCGTCCACGAGCGCCTGGCCATCGTCGACCCGGCCGGCGGTTCGCAGCCGTTGCGTTCGGCCGACGGCGAGCTGGTGCTCGCGGTCAACGGCGAGATCTACAACCATCGCGAACTGAAGCAGGCGTTGACGCAGCCGTACGCGTTCCAGACCGGCTCGGACTGCGAGGTCATCAGCGCGCTGTATCGCGAACGCGAGGACATCGCCGGCTGGCTCAACGCGCTGAACGGGATCTTCGCCTTCGCCCTGTGGGACCGCACGCATCACCGCTTCCTCATCGCCCGCGACCCCATCGGCGTTTGCCCGCTGTACTGGGGCCACGACCGCGACGGACGCCTGTGCGTTGCCTCGGAGATGAAAGCGCTGGCGGATACCTGCGCGGACGTCGCGCAATTCCCGCCGGGCCATTACTACGACAGCGATCGCGGCGAACCGGTGCGGTACTACGAACGGCCGTGGCGCGATTACGGCGCCACCCACGGCGTCGAAGTGCAGAAGCAGGAGCTGCGTGAAGCCTTCGAGCGCGCCGTGCATCGCCAGCTGATGAGCGACGTGCCCTACGGCGTGCTGCTGTCCGGCGGGCTGGACTCCTCGCTGGTCGCGGCCGTCGCCGCACGCTTCGCGCGCAAGCGCATCGAGGACAACGACACGACCGAAGCGTGGTGGCCGCGTCTGCACTCGTTCGCGATCGGGCTGGACGGCTCGCCGGATCTTGCCGCCGCCGAAGTCGCGGCGAAAGCGCTCGGCACGGTGCATCACGGCTTCACGTACACGTTCGAAGAAGGCCTGGATGCGCTGCCTGAAGTGATCCGCCACATCGAAACCTACGACGTCACCACGATCCGCGCTTCCACGCCGATGTTCCTGCTCGCACGACGCATCAAGGCGATGGGCGTGAAGATGGTGCTGTCGGGCGAGGGCAGCGACGAGGTGTTCGGCGGCTACCTGTACTTCCACAAGGCGCCCGACGCCCGTGAGTTCCACGAGGAAACCGTGCGCAAGCTCGACGCGCTGTACAACTACGACTGCCTGCGCGCGAACAAGTCGATGATGGCGTGGGGCGTGGAGCCGCGCGTGCCGTTCCTGGACGTGGAATTCCTCGAGGTGGCGATGCGCATGGACGCCGCGCACAAGATGGTGCGTCCGCGCGCCGACGGGCGCCGCGGCATCGAGAAGGCGATCCTGCGCGAGGCCTTCGAGGGCTATCTGCCCGATTCGATCCTGTGGCGACAGAAGGAGCAGTTCAGCGACGGCGTCGGTTACGGCTGGATCGACGGCTTGAAGGCGCACGCTGAAGCCCAGGTCAGTGATCGCGTGTTCGCCGCCGCGACCAGCCGTTTCCCGGTGAATCCGCCGACGACGAAGGAGGCGTATCTGTACCGCCACATCTTCGAGCAGTTCTTCCCGGGAGTGGCCTGCGCGCAGACGGTGCCGGGCGGCAAGTCGATCGCGTGTTCCTCGCCGGCGGCGATCGCGTGGGACGCGGCCTTCGCGAAGATGGCCGACCCGTCCGGTCGTGCCGTGGCGGGTGTGCACGAGGCAGCGCTGTAGGCGCTGGAGTGCCGCGGCGGAGGCTTCCCGCCGCGGCTACTGCGACTGATTCCGATTTGAACGCGGCCCGCCACGATCGGGCAACATGCAGGCCTGGAAAGGAGGTTCCCCCATGAAAGGCCATCCCGAAGTCGTCGATTACCTGAAGCTCCTGCTGCGCGGCGAGTTGGCCGCACGCGACCAGTACTTCATCCATTCGCGCCGCTACGAGGACATGGGATTGCTGTCGCTGTACGAGCGCATCAACCACGAGATGCAGGAAGAGACCGAGCATGCCGATGCGCTGCTGCGGCGCATCCTCTTCCTGGAGGGCGATCCGGACATGCGTCCGGACGCGTTCGTCGCCGGTCACACGGTCGAGGAAATGCTGCAGCGCGACCTCGAAGTGGAATACCACGTGCGCGCGGCGCTCGCGAAGGGCATGGCGCTGTGCGAACAGCATGGCGATTACGTCAGCCGCGAGATCCTGCGCGTGCAGCTGCAGGACACCGAGGAAGACCACGCGCATTGGCTGGAGCAGCAACTCGGCCTGATCAAGCGCCTGGGCGTCCAGAACTACCTGACGGCGCGCCTGGCGCAGAAGCCGTCGGAACAGGAGTAAGTCGTCGCAGTGTTGTAGCCCGGGTAAGCGAAGCGCACCCGGGGCCCGACATGGCTGCACCCCCGGTGCGCTTCGCTTACCCGGGCTACGTGAGTTTTCGCCGCAAGGCGTACACCACCGTGTCCAGTGCGGTGACGCCTTCGTCGATGAATTTCTGCTGCGTCGCGAGGATGTCGCGGCGTTCCAGCGTGGTGATGTCCCAGTCGCGCGAATAAAGTTCGCGCACTTCGTCCTCGACCACGCTGAAGGGCGGGCCGTCCTTCTCGTGCTGCGGATACTCCAGCGACACCAGCAGCCCGCGGCAGTGCGAGGGCAGGCGCGCGTAGAGCTCGTGCACGTAGCGGCGGCGCAGGTCGGCCGGCAGGGCGATCAGCGCCGCGCGGTCGAACACGGCGCCGCAGTCGGACAGGATCGCTTCGTCGAGGCCGAAGGCGTCGCCGCAGATCAGTTCGATGTTTCCGGCGCAGTAGTGCGTGCCGTACTTCGACTCGCTCAGCTCCGCGGTGACGCCCTGTTCGGCGAAGAACGCCTCCACCGCGATCCGCGAAAGCTCCACGCCGAGCACGCGATGGCCCTGCGCGGCGAACCACGCCATGTCGAGCGTCTTGCCCGCCAGCGGCACGAACACGCGCGTGTCCGATGCGATACCGAGCGAGGACCAATGCTTGAGCATCAGCGGCGTCGGCGTGTCCTGGTGGAAGCCGATCTGGTTGTCGTGCCAGCGCTGGTGCCAGAAGTCGTGCTGCATGGGCGATCCTGTGGGTGGGTGAGGCGGCATCCGCCTGTGGCCCGTCATCCCGGCGAAGGCCGGGATCCAGGCCCGTAACGCTCAAGAAGAAGGCGCGCTTGGAAGCGGAAACCGTGATGGTCTGGATACCGGCCTTCGCCGGTATGACAGGGCCTCAAGAACGTGGACGCGCGGATGGCGCGTCCATCATCACTCCACCGCCAACCCTTCGACCTTCTGCCACCCTCGCGGCAGCAGCCCGCCACGCGTGGCGCGTGCGCCGAGGTAAGTGTCCAGGTCCTTGAACGACAGCGACATCGTGCGCGTACCCGACTTCACCACCAGCGTGCCGCCCGCCGAGACGACGGCGACGGCGACCACGCGCTCGGTGCCGAGCTTCGCCTTCGGAATGTCGATGAGCTTGTTGCCCTTGCCCTTGTCGAGTTCCGGCAGCTCGCCGACCGGGAACGCCAGCAGGTGGCCGACGTTGGTGACCACGGCGATGCGGTCCTGTTCGACGTCCGTCACGGGCGCTGGCTGCACGACCTTCGCCCCCGGGGTGAGCGAGAGCATCGCCTTGCCGGCCTTGTTGCGGCCGGTGAGGTTTTCGAAGCGGGTTACGAAACCGTAGCCGTGGCTCGAAGCGAGCACGAAGCGGGTGTCGTTGTCGCCGCTGGCCAGCGCCTGGAACGACGCACCCGGCGCCGGCGAGAATCGGCCGGTGAGCGGTTCGCCGTTGCCGCGCGCCGACGGCAGAGAATGCACGACCGTGGAATACGCGCGGCCGGTCGAATCCAGGAAGGCCACCTGCTGCGTGCTGCGGCTCTTCACCGCCGCCAGCAATTCGTCGCCGTCGCGATAGCTCAGCGCGCCGGCGTCCACATCGTGGCCCTTGGCGGCGCGCACCCAGCCCTTCTCGCTGATGACGACGGTCATCGGTTCGCTGGCGACCAGCTCGGTCTCGCTCAACGCCTGCGCCGCACCGCGCGCGACCAGCGGCGAACGGCGGGCGTCGCCGAACTTCTTCGCATCGGCCAGCAGTTCGTCCTTGACCAGCTTCTTCAGCTTCGCCTTGCTTTCCAGGGTGGCGATGATGCGCTCGCGTTCGGCCTTGAGTTCGTCCTCTTCGCCGCGGATCTTCATCTCTTCCAGGCGCGCGAGCTGGCGCAGCTTGGTTTCGAGGATGTAGTCGGTCTGCTCCTCGCTGAGCTTGAAGCGCTTCATCAGCGCCGGCTTGGGCTCGTCCTCGGTGCGGATGATGCGGATCACTTCATCCAGGTTGAGGAACGCGACCAGCAAGCCTTCCAACAGGTGCAGGCGACGCTCGACCTTGTCCAGGCGATGCTTCAGGCGGCGCGTCACCGTGTCGGTGCGGAAGGCCAACCACTCGGTCAGCAACGCCTTCAGGCCCTTGACCTGCGGGCGGCCGTCGCGACCGATGATGTTGAAGTTGACGCGGAAGCTCTTCTCCAGATCCGTCGTCGCGAACAGGTGGCCCATCAGCTGTTCCGCATCGACGCGGTTGCTGCGCGGCACCAGCACGATGCGCGTCGGGTTGGCATGGTCGGACTCGTCGCGGATGTCCTCCAGCCACGGCAGCTTCTTGGCGCGCATCTGCGTGGCGATCTGTTCGATCACCTTGCCCGGCGAGGTCTGGTAGGGAAGGGCGGTGATGACCAGGTTCGGGCCGTCCTTCACGTAGATCGCGCGGGCGCGCACGCTGCCCAGGCCGGTCTCGTACATCTGCTGAAGGTCGGCGGCCGGCGTGATGATCTCCGCCGCCGTCGGGTAGTCCGGGCCGCGCACGTGCTCGCACAGGTCGCGCGTGGTGGCGTCGGGGTCGTCCAGCAGGCGCACGCAGGCGCTGACAACTTCGTTGAGGTTGTGCGGCGGCACGTCGGTGGCCATGCCGACCGCGATGCCGGTGGTGCCGTTGAGCAGCAGGTGCGGCAAGCGCGCCGGCATCCACGAGGGTTCTTCCAGCGTGCCGTCGAAGTTCGGCGTCCAGTCCACCGTGCCCTGGCCGAGTTCGCCCAGCAGCACTTCGGCGATCGGCGTCAGCTTGGCCTCGGTGTAGCGCATGGCGGCGAAGGACTTGGGATCGTCGGTCGAACCGAAGTTGCCCTGGCCTTCCACCAGCGGGTAGCGGTACGAGAACGGCTGGGCCATCAGCACCATCGCCTCGTAGCAGGCGCTGTCGCCGTGCGGATGGTACTTACCGATGACGTCGCCGACGGTGCGCGCGGACTTCTTCGGCTTGGACGCCGCGTTGAGGCCCAGCTCGCTCATCGCATAAATGATGCGGCGCTGCACCGGCTTGAGCCCGTCGCCGAGGAACGGCAGGGCGCGGTCGAGCACCACGTACATCGAGTAATCGAGGTAGGCGCGCTCGGCGTATTCGCGCAGCGGGATCTGTTCGAAGCCGTGGAAAGCCGGACGGACGGTGTCGTTCATTTAGCGGTGCAGACCGGGAAAGAGTCGTCGAGACAGTGATTCTAGCGGTGTGCCGCGCCCGTGGCCCGACACACCGCCACGGTTCAGCGGTGCAGTTCGCCCGAGGCTTCGGGTTGATAGCGGATCGACAGCACGTGCAGGCGGATCGTGCGACCGCCCGGCACCGGCCATTCGATCGCATCGCCCACGCGCATGCCCAGCAGCGCGCTGCCGACCGGCGCCAGGATCGACACCTTCTCCGCACTGCCGTCGGCGTCGCGCGGGAACACCAGGGTCATTTCATGCTCCTCGCCGCTGGTTTCGTCGCGGAAACGCGCGGTGGAGTTCATCGTGATCACGTCCGGCGGCATCTGCGCCGGCTCGACGATCTGCGCGCGCTCCAGCTCGGCTTCCAGCGCGGAGGTGTCGACGGCCTGCGCGGCGGGCGTCTCGAGCAGCGATTCGATGCGCTCCACGTCCAGGCGTGACATCAGCAGCGGCGGGGGATTGGGGACGGACATTTACGGCTCTCCAAACAGCGCGGGCGCCGCACCGGGTGGTGCGCCGCCCGCAGACGAAAGATGTCCGGCGACCATAGCCCCGAACCGGCCGCGGCTTCAAGCCGACAAAGCCGGAAGTAGGGGTTGCGGGCGGGGCGCTGTGCGGCGACTGGCGCGAGTGGCTGCGAATGTGAAAATTTTCGTGACGAGGCGTTGACAAGCCGCCCGCCGCGACGCAACATACGCGGCCTCGCACGGCACAAATCGTTGCGAAGCCCAGGTGGCGGAATTGGTAGACGCACTAGTTTCAGGTACTAGCGGGTAAAACCGTGGAGGTTCGAGTCCTCTCCTGGGCACCACACCATAGCCGGTCGATGCAACACCCGACCGGAGTTCGATAACCCGCCCACCGGCGGGTTTTTCGTTTCTGCGCTCCGGCCACGTCGCGTGCGGATGTTCAATCCGCGACACCTCCCCGCGACACCGTATTCATGCCGATGTGCGACCATCCCTGAATGAGCAAGAAGACCCCGAGCCGCGGGAAATCAGGCGCCAAGTCCGCATCGCGCAAGAACGCCCCGAAACAGGCGGCCCGCCCCGGAACATCCGGCGGCGCGCCCGGCAAGGGCAAGCCCGCCGCCAAGCGCCCCGGTTGGATGCCCGAACCGCCGCCGGCCCCGCAGCGCGCCGGACGCGGCCCCGCTCGCGGCTCCACGTTCCATGACCCCCACGCCGAGCGCGAGGCCGCCCGTTACGAGCAGCCCATCGCCAGCCGCGAAGTCATCCTGCAACTGCTCGCGCAGGCCGACGGCCCGATGTCGGCCGATGACCTGGCGCAGCGCCTGGGCCTGACCGAACCCGACCGTTTCGACGCGCTCGGCAAGCGCCTGGGCGCGATGGTGCGCGACGGCCAGATCCTGCGGAACCGCCTCGGCGAATTCCTGCCGGCGCAGCAGCTCGACCTGCTGCCGGGCGTGGTGATCGCCAATCCCGACGGCTTCGGCTTCCTGCGCCTGGAAGCCGGCGGCGACGACCTGTTCCTGCCGCCTATGGAAATGCGCAAGGCGATGCACGGCGATCGAGTGCTCGCGCGCGTCACCGGCGTGGACCGGCGCGGGCGCCGCGAGGGCGCGATCCTGCGCGTGCTCGAACGCCGCCTCAACCGCCTGATCGGCCGCTTCTGCCTGGAAGCCGGCATCAGCTACGTCGTGCCCGACGACCGCCGCATCCAGCGCAACGTGCAAGTGCCGACCGACCAGCGCCTGGGCGCGCAGAACGGCCAGTTGGTGGTGGTGGAACTGATCGAGTCGCCGGACGAGCACGGCCCGCAGCGCACGCCGATCGGCCGCGTGCTGGCGGTGCTGGGCGACCGGCTGACCGCGTCGCTCGCGGTGCAGGCGGCGATCCACGGCCACGAGATTCCGCATGAATTCCCGCAGGCGGTGCTGGACGAAGCCTCCGACGTGCCGCTGACCGTGTCGGAAGAGGTCGCCGCGCAGCGCGTGGACCTGCGCAAACTGCCGCTGGTCACCATCGACGGCGAGGACGCGAAGGACTTCGACGACGCGGTGTACTGCGAGCCGAACAAGAACGGCTTCCGCCTGGTTGTCGCCATCGCCGACGTCTCTCATTACGTCCGCCCCGGAACGCCGCTGGACGATGAAGCGCAGAAGCGCGCCACGTCCGTCTACTTCCCCGGCTTCGTCGTGCCGATGCTGCCGGAGACGCTGTCCAACGGCATCTGCTCGCTCAATCCGAAGGTGGATCGCCTGTGCTTCGTCTGCGACATGCAGATCGACCGCGAAGGCGAAGTCACCCAGTCGAAGTTCTTCGAGGCGGTGATGAACTCGCACGCGCGCCTCACCTATACGCAGGTGTGGAACGCGGTCGGCGACGTGCCGGAAGACGCCAAGGCCGAGGCTGTCGCGCAGATCGATTCGCTGCTGCCCAACGTCGAGCGCCTGCACCAGCTCTACCAGATCCTGTCGAAGGCGCGCGAGCGCCGCGGCGCGATCGAATTCGAGTCCAGCGAAGTGCGCTTCGTGCTTGGCCCGAAGGGCGAGGTCGTGCAGGCCGGCATGCTCCAGCGCAACGACGCGCACAAGCTGATCGAGGAATGCATGATCGCGGCGAACGTGGAGGCGGCGAAGTACCTGCTCGCCAGCCACGTGCCGTCGCCGTTCCGCATCCACGAGCGTCCGCCGGAGCAGAAGTACGCCGACCTGCAGGAGTTCCTCAAGGAATTCAAGCTGCGCATGCCGCCGTGGGGTCGCGTGGAACCGCGCGATTTCACCGCGCTGCTGAAGAAGATCCGCGAGCGTCCCGATGCGGCGCTGATCGAATCGGTGCTGTTGCGCAGCCAGTCGCTGGCGGTGTACGCGCCGGACAACGTCGGCCACTTCGGCCTGGCGCTGGAGGCGTACACGCACTTCACCTCGCCGATCCGCCGCTATCCCGATCTGCTGGTGCACCGCGCGATCAAGTACGCGCTCACCGGCGGTCGGCCGGAGAAGTACCGCTACTCGCCCAGCGAGATGGCCGCGCTGACGCTGCAATGCTCCGAACGCGAGCGCCGCGCTGACGAGGCCGAGCGCGAGGTCGACGAGCGCTACCGCGCCGCGTGGATGGAGCAGCACGTCGGCGGCGAGTTCGAGGGCGTGATCAGCGGCGTGACCAGCTTCGGCCTGTTCGTCGAACTGGACGAGTCCAAGGTCAACGGCCTGGTGCACGTGACCCAGCTTCCGCACGACTACTACCACTTCGATCCGATCCGAAAGACCCTGGCCGGCGAGCGTTCCGGGCGCGAGTTCCGCCTCGGCGACCGCGTCCGCATCGTGGTGATGAAGGCCAGCGTGGAGGAGCGGAAGATCGATTTCCGCCTGGTCGAGGAGCGTGGCGTGAAGTCGCTTCCCCCGCGCGGGCAGCCGGCGAAGCGGGTGAAGCAGAAGTACTGAGATCCGGCGGATAGGCCATGCTTTTCAGCTGTCATCCCCGCGCCGGCGGGGATCCAGCTGCGACAGGCTCCACGCCTTCCGGAGAGCGGACCGGCACGGACAGTTGGATCCCCGCCTTCGCGGGGATGACAGCCTGGGCAGGGGTTCCCGCGGGACCACGAGCTTCGGACGCATTCGCAAGCCGTTTCCACCGACGCAGCCCCAAAAATCACTGGACCTGCGCCCGCGCGCGCCGGACGATACCCACTTTCTTGGCGCCCACCCGCCCAACGCAACTGGAAACACGATGAGCCAGAAACAATGGATCGCCGGCATCAACGCCGTGTCGGCGGCCCTCGAACACGACGCCGAGCATGTGCGCGAGGTGCTGATCGAGGCCGGCGCGAAGAATCCGCGCATCACCGAAATCGAGACCAACGCGCGCCGTCTGGACATCGACGTGCGCCGCGTCGCCACGCAGGCGCTCGATGGTGTCGTGGGCAACCTGCGCCACCAGGGCGTGGTCGCGCGTTATGCCGCGGCCAAGACCTGGAACGAGAACGAGCTGGAAGGCCTGATCGAAGCGGCCGAAGGCCGCGCGCTGCTGCTGGTCCTGGACGGCGTGCAGGACCCGCACAACCTCGGCGCCTGCCTGCGCAGCGCGGCGGCGGCGGGCGTGACGGCGGTGATCATTCCCAAGGACAAGTCGGTGCAGGTCAACGCGACCGTGCGCAAGACCTCCGCCGGCGCCGCCGACAGCGTCGCCGTCATTCCGGTGACCAACCTCTCGCGCACCATGCGCGACCTGCAGAAGCTCGGCGTGTGGCTGTACGGCCTGGCGGGCGAGGCGGACACCTCGCTGTACGCGCTGGACCTGAAGGGCAATGTCGGCCTGGTCCTGGGCGGCGAGGCCGATGGCCTGCGTCGCCTCACGCGCGAGAACTGCGATCAGCTCGTGCGCATCCCCATGCCCGGCGCCGGTGGTGCGGGCGTGGAAAGCCTGAACGTCTCCGTGGCCGCCGGCGTGACGCTGTTCGAAGCGGTGCGCCAGAGGGCTTGAGTGTGGGCACACGGGGCCGATAACGCCTGCGTCTGAAGACGGATCGGGATCGCGGATGGGGGCAACGCAGATTCGGGGAAAGCATCGCGCTTGGGCGCGATGGCTTGCCGCGTTCGCGTGCTGGCTCCCGGCGGTGGCGATGGCCGTCTCCGGCCCGCCGCCGCTGCACGACTACGTCATCGACGCGTGGAGTTCGCGCAACGGCCTGCCGCACAACTCCTTGCGCGACATCGCCCAGACGCCCGAAGGCCACCTGTGGTTCGCCACCTGGGAAGGCGCGGCGCGCTACAACGGCATCGACTTCACCGTAATCGCGCGCGGCACCACGCCGGGCTTGCGCGACAACGGCGTGGGCTCACTCTATGTCGATCCCGCCGGCCGCCTGTGGCTCAGCGATTCGCGCGGCAACCTGGGCCGGCAGCAGCCCGACGGCCAGTGGCGATTCTGGGACCGCAGCGCCGACTGGCCGCAGGCGCTCATCCACGACATGGCGATGGACAGCCACGGGCGCCTGTGGCTGCTGTTCGAGAACCACGGGCTGGGCCGGCTCGACCCGGACGATCGCTTCACCTACGTCGCGCCGCCGCCCGGGATTCCGCTGCCGGCAAGTTTCCCGCGCATGGCCATCGACGGCGACGACCGCATCTGGGTCGGCACGATGGATGGCCTGGCGATCCGCGAGCCCGATGGCCGCTGGCATCGCGCGCCGCCACGCTGGAACCTGCCGGCGGGCCTGGTCTGGCCGTATCGCGCGGCGGACGGCTCGCTGTGGCTCGCGGCCGACGAACGCATCTATCGCATCGTCAAGGGCGAGGCCGTGGCCTTCCGCGATGTGCCAGGCGTCGGCCACTTCACCGCGATGCTGCGCGATCGCAACGGCGATCTCTGGCTCGGCACCGAGAACCACGGGTTGCTTCGCATCGGCGCGTACGGCATCGAGCGACTGCCGGCCGGCGACACGCTTCCCAACGGCCGCATCGCCAGCTTGTTGGAGGACGCTGAAGGCAGCGTCTGGGTCGGCGCGAACGGCGGGCTGTTCCGCCTGCGCGAAACGTTGTTCAGCGCGCTCACGCGCAAGGACGGCATTTCCGGCGACTACGTCCGCGCGGTGCTCGAAGACCGCGACGGCACGCTCTGGGTCGGCGGGGGCGGCGGGCTCGACCACGTCGGCGCCGACGGCCGCATCCGCGCCATCGACGTGCGGGGCGAAAGCGGCGATGCCCTGTCGGTGCTGAGCATCGCCCAGGATTCCACCGGCGAACTGTGGGTGGGCACCTTCGCCGACGGCGTGTTCCGCCTGCGCGACGGCCGGCCGGTGCAGCGTTATTCGCAGGACGAAGGCATGCCCAGCGGCCATGTCCGCGCGATCGTGGTGGACCGCGACGGAACCGTCTGGGCCGGCACGCGGCGTGGCCTGGTGACGCTGGACGGGCAGGGCGCGCATGCGCCATCGGCGCCGGGATTGCCGCAGGGCCTGATCACCGCGCTGGCGAGTATCGACGGCGCGCTGTGGATCGGCTCGGTCGAAGGCGCGCATGTGATGCGCGATGGACGCGTCCGCCGCCTGGACGTGAACGGGATGGGCGGTGCGCGTTCGGTGTTCGGTTTCCAGGCGGTGGGCAAGGACGTGTGGATCTCCACCGATCGCGGCCTGTATCGCTACTGCGACGGCGCACTCGCGCGCGTCGGTCTGGAGCAGGGACTTCCGGTGGACGCCGTGTTCCAGCTCGTGCCCGATCGCGTGGGCAATGCGTGGGTGACGAGCAATCGCGGCGTGTTGCGCATCCGGTTGGAGGCGCTCGACGCGACTGCCGACGGCCGCACGATCGCGTTGCCGAGCGAGCGCTTTACCGAAACCGACGGCATGCCCAGTGCACAGGCCAACGGCAGTTCCGCGCCTTCGGCGATCCTGCGTCGCGACGGCAGCCTCTGGCTGGCGACGTCGGCCGGCGTCGCCGCGGTGGATCCGGCGCGCATGCAGCGTTACCTGGATCGCAAACCGCCGCCGACGGTGATCGAACGCGTCCAGCTGGACGGTCGCGATATCCCTTTCACCACCGGCGTCGCATTGCCGGGCGGCAAGCGCATCAGCGTGTCGTACGTGGGGCTCAGCTACCTGACGTCGGATCGCATCGTGTATCGCACGCGTCTGCTGGGCCTGGATCCGCGGTGGATCGAACGCGACCGCCAGCGCAACGTCGAATTCATCGGCCTGCCGCCAGGCGACTACGTGCTGGAGGTCGCCGCGGCGCATCCGGGCGGGCCGTGGACCACGCAGACCGCCAGCTGGGCCTTCACCGTGGAGCCGCTGTGGTGGCAGCGCCATGAGCTGCGCGCCGCGCTGGCCCTGGTGCTGCTGATCACGCTCTGGGTGTTCTATCGCTACCTGTTGCACCGCTACCGCACCAAGAACCTGCGCCTGGCGCGGCTGGTCAACGAGCGCACGCGTGACCTGCAGGCGCAGGCCGAACGGTTGATCGCCGTGGACCGCGAGCGCGCCGAGTTGCTCGAACGCGTGCGCGAGCAGGCCGTCGCCTACGAGCGACAGGCGCGCGAGGACGTGCTCACCGGCCTGCCCAATCGCCGGCGCTTCGACGAGGTGCTCAAGCGCGACATGGCCGTGGCGCAGCGCGCCGGCCATCCGCTGTGCCTGGCGCTGGTCGACCTGGACCACTTCAAGCGCATCAACGACACGCACTCGCACGCCGTCGGCGACGCGGTGCTGCGCGAAGCGGCGAGGGTGCTGGCCGCCGGCAGCCGCACCGCCGACCTGCTCGCGCGCCTGGGTGGCGAGGAGTTCGCGCTGCTGCTGCCGGACACGACGATGGACGATGCCCTCTCGATCTGCGAGCGGATGCAGGAGACGTTCCGCGAGCACGGCGAATGGGTGGGCGTGCCGGGCCTGCACGTCACCTTCAGCGTCGGCATCGCGGAGTGCCGCACCGACGACACGCCCGCGCGCCTGCTCGAACGCGCGGACGCTGCGATGTACCGCGCCAAGAAGCAGGGCCGCAACGTGATCTGCGTGGACGAGAATCCGCCGGGTCAGCGTCTGTAGAGGTTGCCTTTACGCGCGTGTGGAATAATCGCCACGCTCAGGAAGCGGGGACGGCCCCGCCTCTCCATCTCGCCCGGGGACGGCCCCACACGACTGGAGACGTTCCCATGCCCTGGATCATCCTCGTTCTCGCCGGCCTGTTCGAAGTGGGTTGGGCGATCGGCCTGAAGTACACCGACGGTTTCACCAGGCTCTGGCCCACCGTCGGCACGGTGGCCGCCATGGCGATCAGCCTGGGGCTGCTCGGCATCGCCATGAAGTCGCTGCCGGTGGGCACCGCGTACGCGATCTGGGTCGGCGTTGGCGCCGTCGGCACCGTGATCCTGGGCATCGTGCTGTTCCACGAGCCGGTGAACGCGCTGCGCATGGTCAGCGTTGGGTTGATCATCGCGGGGCTGATCGGGTTGAAGCTGGCCTCGCCGTGAAGTTTTTCCCTTCTCCCTTGCGGGAGAAGGTGACCCGAAGGGGCGGAAGAGGGGGCGCGCGCAGCGCGTGCCTTCAATGGCCCAACCCCTCTCCCTGGCTCGCTTCGCGAGCCTGTCCCTCTCCCGCAAGGGGAGAGGGACTCAGTACGCGTCTCGTTGAGCGAGTCGTCTAGAACGCCCGACTGATCGTGAAACTGCCAAATACCGGCGTCTCGCGCTGGCCGTCGAACTCGCGCGTGCCGTGGTAGCGCGCCAGCGCCAGCTTCCATCGGTTGAGCATCACCGCCACGCCGTAGCCCACGTTGGCCACGGCGTGGCGTTTGTCCACGCTGTGGCTGTCGCGGAAGGTGTTGCCGTCCAGCGTGATGTCCCACAGCACCCAGCGCGTGTCCATGGTCAGGAACAGGTGCGCGCCGGGCGTGTACTGGCTCTGCGGCTGGCGCGTGGGCGCGGTGTTCTCGCCGGCCGGGCGCAGCGGCGTGCTGCCGAAATCGTCGGGCAGGTTCTTGCCGAAGCGGAACTCGGCGCCGGCGTTGGCGTAGGTGGCGAGGTTGCCGAAGCTGCCGCCGTAATGCGCGATCGTGTCCCAACCCCATCCGCGCGCACCGTCGCTGGAGGAGAAGCGCAGCATACGCTCGTGGACGATGCGGAACACAGGCTCGTTCTCCAACTGGTTGTCCCAGCCGCGGAACTTCTCGCTGCCGGTGATCTGGTGCACGGCGTCCTGCGCTTCCTTGCCCAGCGCGGCCGGACCGACGATGCCGAACTGCAGCTGCGTCGTGCGCAGGCGGTCGCCTTCGCGCGCGTTGTAGCCCAGCCCGACCAGCAGCGCCGCGGCGTAGGGGCGGTCGTCCTCGATGAGGTCGCTGCGCGTGAAATCGGTGGGCGTGAAGATGCCCTGCGAGAACGTGGCGATCATGTTCTGCTGCTCGAAGGTTTCCGGCTGCAGCGCATTGAGATGGCGGTTCACCCAGCGCGCCAGGCGCGGGATGCAGGGATCGTCGGTGTAGTCGCGCAGGTTCGGCGAGACCAGCGTGAGCTGCACGCCGTTGCTGTAGCCCTGGTCCTGGCCGCCGAGCAGGTCGTTGTCCACGCGCAGGTTGACGATGGGCGGCAGGCGCGTGCGGCCGTTGGTGCATTCTTCGCGGCCGTGCGCGTGGGCGTCGCCGGCCCAGCCGCAGGCAATGACGGCCGGCAGCAGCCATCCAAGACGGTTCATCGGGTGTGTGTTCCGGATACGGTCGACGCCCGACACGGCCGGTCGGCCGCGACGGGGTATCGGTGTGGGGGCGCAAAGGATCGCATCGCGCCTGCGCGGCGGCGATGCAACGCCTGCGACGGAGCATTCCAGCAGCGATTCTTTAAAACGGTTTTAAGGCCCGGGCACAGGCGTCCGTGTCCGCATGCGCGTGCGCCGTGCGCTCAGGTCGGGGATTGTCGGCAACGGCCTCATCCGGCGGAAGCGCCGGTCACGGCGACATCGCGTTGCCCGCCGCGAATCAATGCCCGAAGGCGGACGAACTCGTGACCGTTACGGGCCCGTGCGTGGCTGCACGATGCGCGCCGGATTGCCGGCCACGGTCGCGCCCGCGGGTACGTCGCGCGTGACCACGCTGCCCGCGCCGATCAGCGCGTCATCGCCCACGCTCACGCCCGGCAGCAGGATTGCGCCGCCGCCGATCCACACGTTGCGGCCGATGCGTACGGGGCGGCCGAACTCCCAGCCCTGCGCGCGCTGCGCCGGATCGCGCGGATGATCGGCCGTGTAGATCTGCACGGCCGGACCGATCTGCGTGCCATCGCCGATCTCCACGCGCACCACGTCGAGGATCACGCAGTTGAAATTGAGGAACACGCCGCGCCCGAGGTGCAGGTTGAAGCCGTAGTCGCAATGGAAGGGCGGGCGGATCTCGCTGCCGGCCCCGACCGCGCCAAGGCGCTCCACCAATAGCGCATGCCGTTGCGCCGGCGCGAGGCCCAGCGCGGCGTTGTAGCGCACCATCCACTCGCGCGCGTCGGCTTGTGCGGCCTGGATCTGAGCGTCGTCGGCGCGATAGAGCTCGCCGGCGAGCATGCGCTGCATCGGCGATTGGGTATCGCTCACGGCGTGGCCACCACGGCCGGAATCGGCGAAGGCCACGCGTTGACGATCCGGCAGAACAGCTGCGCGGTGCGCTCGGTGTCGTACACGGCCGAATGCGCTTCCTCGCCGTTCCACTCCAGCCCCGCGGCCTGCACGGCGCGCGCCAGCACGGTCTGCCCGTAGGCAACGCCGGCCAGGGTCACCGTGTCGAACACGCTGAAAGGATGGAAGGGATTGCGCTTGTGGCCGCTGCGCGTCACCGCGGCGTTGAGGAAGTTCAGATCGAAATGCGCGTTGTGGCCGACCAGGATCGCGCGCTGGCAGCCGTGCTTCTTCAACGCCGCGCGCACCGGCGCGAACACCGATTCCAGCGCCACGCGCTCGGTCTTCGCATCGCGGAAGGGGTGGTCGATGTCGATGCCGGTGATTTCCAGCGACTTGGGATCGATGTCGGTGCCGGGTGCCGGCACGACATGGCTGCTGGTGATCTCGCCGACGAACAGCAGGCCGTTCTCGTCGATGTCGATCGGCGCGACGGCGATTTCCAGCAGCGCGTGGCGGTTCCAGTCGAAACCGCCGGTTTCCACATCCACCACCACCGGCAGGAAGCCGCGGAAACGTGTGGCGAGGCGGGAAGGCGGGGTGGGAGCGTCGGCGTTGGGCATGGTGAAAGGGTAGCAGACGGTGGAATTTCGCCCGATGGATGCGTGTGCAATTCGCCACATCGAGCCGCCAAGCGTTACAGGTCGTGTCACCGCTGGTCATACCGTCATCCCGGCGCAGGCTGGGACCCAGGCTCGCGACGTCGCAGCAGTCGGCGGCTGCTTTCCGGATGGCGTGACAGCCTGGGTCCCGGCCTGCGCCGGGATGACGGTATGACCAGCGGCCAGACGACGCGCACTCAGCGCGGCTGCGTCCCCAGAATCACGCCGGCACCCTGCATCTGCGCCAGCAGCGCGGCGCCTTGTTCGACGAAGGCGTCGATGTCCGTCTGCGCCGCTTCCACCGCGAGCGCTTCCAGTTGCGCCCGTCCGCTCAGCGTGGGCATCTGCTCCAGCCGCTGCAGCAGGCGGAAGGCGAGGGGACTGAGTTGCGAGAACCGCACTTCGCCGTCGGCGTCGCGCCGCACCAGCAACAGTGTCGGCTCCGGCGGCGGGATGTCGGGACGATGATCCGGTCCGATGCGGTGCACGGGCCACGCGTAGGCCAGCGGCCACGCCAGCGGCGAGAGTACCGGCACCTCATCGAGCAGAACTTGCTCCGGGCTTGCGGAGTCGCCAAGCGGATCGTGCGGCGGCAGCGTGGCATCGCTGATCTGCAACGCCAGCTCGACCCATTCGTAATGCGCCAGCTCGTAGAGGAAAGCAGGCAGCGCGGGATCGCGATCCTCGCGCGCTTCCAGGAAGCGCAGGAACTCGCGTCCCAGTTCCGGGAACAACGGCGTCTGCGCGCGATGGTCGCGGAAGAAACCGCGCACCAGCGCATGCCAGTCGGCGTCGCCCAGCAGCTGCCGGATCACCGGGAAATTGCCGGCCAGCAGGCTTTCGACGTTGTTGAACACCAGGTCGCGGTAGATCGCCAGGCGCCGGTCCTCCACGCCCTTCGGCGCCGACACGGCCTGCGGGTCGCGCAGATGGCGGGTGAGGGCGAGCTGCTGCGCGCGCAACAGCGGCGGTGCGTCAGGCGCGTGCATGCGAGGCCGGAGTGGGCGCGTGTTCACGCATCACGCTGCGCACGGTGGCCAACTCGTCGAGCAGTTCGGCGTAAGGCGGGATGTTGAAATCGCGCTCCAGCAGCGTGGGGCGCGCACCGAAACGCCGGTAGGCCTCGCCGAGCAACGACCACACCGCATCCTTCACAGGGGCGCCGTGGGTGTCGACCTTGAGGTCGTCGGCTTCGTCGTAATGCCCGGCGACGTGGATGCAGACGATGCGTTCGGCGGGCATCGCCGCCAGGAAAGCATGCGCGTCGTAGCGATGGTTGATCGCATTGACGTAGATGTTGTTGACGTCCAGCAGCAGGTCGCAATCGGCCTCGGTGAGCACCGCATTGATGAAGTCCGCTTCCGCGAGCGCGTGCTGGCCGCTGGCGACGGGCATCGTCGCGTAGTAGGAGACGTTCTCCACCGCGATGCGACGTCCCACGATGTCCTGCGTCTGCCGGATGCGCGCGGCGACGTGGTGCACGGCTTCTTCGGTGAACGGCAGCGGCAGCAGGTCGTAGAGCTGGCCGTCGTCGCTGCAGTAGCTCAGGTGTTCGCTGTAGAGCGCGACGTGGTGGCGATCGAGGAAACGCCGCACGCGCGCGAGGAAGGTTTCGTCCAGCGGCGCGAACCCGCCGAGCGACAGCGACAGGCCGTGGCACGAGATCGGATGGCGCGCGCTCAGTTCGTCCAGCGCGTCGCCGAGTTTTCCGCCGACGCCGATCCAGTTCTCCGGCGCGCATTCGAGGAAATCGAAATCCCGTTTTGGATCTGCGCCGGGCGCGGCGTCCCGCAGCGGGCCCAGCAGGGCCCGCCGCAGGCCTAGGCCGACGGCCGTTTCAGGCAGGCGACTCATGCGATCGGTGTGCAGGCGTTACGCCATGCCGCCGCACTTTCCTTCGCCGCACTTGCCTTCCATCTTGTCGCCCTTCTTCGCCTTGAGTTCGTCGGCGCTGAGGAAGCCGTCCTTGTTCGCATCGTGCGTGGCGAACTTGCTGGTGTCGCCGTTGTGGGCGGCGCCGAATTCGGCCTGGGAGACCTTGCCGTCCTTGTCGGTGTCCATCTTCTCGACGCCGCATTTGCCTTCACCGGCCTTTGCGCCTTCGCCGGCGCTAAGCATGTAGCCGGATGCGAGGTCGGTCATGGCGAACGCCGATCCGGACAAGGCGAGACCACCGGCCAGGGCGGCGCCGGCGACGAGAACGACGGTCTTGCTGGTCTTGCTGGACATGGTGATGACTCCTGCGTGCGATGCGGGTGGACCCGCGGAAGGTGGCCCGGGAAGGGGCCGGGGAACGATGACAGGGCCTTGGCTAGCGCGCGGTGAACAGTGCGTGTTGATGCGGCGCAGCATGCACCGTAAGCGTTTTCCACACCGCGCGGCGGGGAAGCTGCGACTGTGCGCAATCGGGCGCGCTGGCGCATAGGCCATCAGTCGTGGGGGGCGTGCGTTGGAAGGGTGGAGTTCAGGCGTTGGCGCGGGCAGGGGCGTGTCGTGCGGTTGACGTGCCGTGCCGCTCGGTGCGCTTTGTCGCGCTGTGACGTGCCCTGGTGCGCTGTGCGCTGACGGGATGCATGCTTCAGCACGACCCCTTCAGATCCGTCATCCCGGCGAAGGCCGGGATCCAGGCTGTCATGCCATCCGATACTTCACGTCATTCCAGCGGAAGCTGGAATCCATTTTGTTGTTGCTTCTCACGGGCAACGGGGAAAGCGTGAAACGTCCCTGGATTCCCGCTTTCGCGGGAATGACGTTGAGGTGGTTCACGCTGGAGGGAGTGCCCATGCGCTCCGAGCCTGGGTCCCGGCCTTCGCCGGGATGACGGCTTCGGAGACGCTTTCCCGAATCCCGAATCCCGAATCCCGAATCCCGAATCCCGAATCCCGATTCCCGAATCCCGATTCCCGAATCCCGAATCCCGAATCCCGATTCCCGATTCCCGATTCCCGATTCCCGATTCCCGATTCCCGATTCCCGATTCCCGATTCCCGATTCCCGATTCCCGATTCCCGGCAGCTCAGGGCGCGGCCGTCGTGCTGCTCTCGTCGCGCTTCTCGCGCGGCGGCAGGGCTTCCTCGCCGCGCACGAGGAACCACACGTTCTCGGCGATGTTGGTGGCGTGGTCGCCGATGCGCTCGATGTTCTTGGCCATGAACAACAGGTGTGTGCACGGCGTGATGCTGCGCGCGTCCTCCATCATGTAGGTGAGCAGTTCGCGGAACAGCGCGGTGTAGGCCACGTCCAGTTCGGCGTCGCGGGCGCGCACGCGCTGGGCGAGTTCGACGTTGTTGTCGCGGTAGGCCACCAGAACGTCGCGCACCTGCTGAACCGCCAGCGTGCCGATCGCGTGCAGCCCGCTCACGTGCGGCAGCGGCGGCGACAGGTTCAGCGCGAGCGAGCGCTTGGCGACATTGGCCGCGTAGTCGCCCACGCGTTCGATGTCGGAGGCGATGCGGATCGCGGCGAGGATCTCGCGCAGGTCGCGCGCCATCGGCCCGCGCAGGGCGAGCTTCATGACGTCGTGGCTGACTTCCTGCTCCAGCGCGTCGATCGCCTCGTCGTTGGCGATGATGCGCTCGGCGGCCCTGTCGTCGCGGCGCTGGACCACGTCCAGCGCGGACTCCAGCTGCGAAGCGGCCATTTCACCCATGCGCAGGGTCTCGTTGAGCAGGCGGCGCTGCTCGTCGTCGTAGCTCTTGACGATGTGGTCGTGCATGTGGGTGCTCATGTGTGTGGTGTCCGTCTTTGGCCTGGAAAGGCACTTCTGCCATCCATGGCGAAACTCATTCGGCTTCGGGTCGCCCGGCCCGGCCATCCATGGCCGGTCGTTCGGCGGGCCGCGCGGCGATGCCGCGCAAACGGCCCGCCTCACCCGCGCAAGCGGCCTGCCTCACCCAAACCGCCCGGTGATGTAATCCTCGGTCTGCTGCTTGCTCGGATTCGAGAAGATCGTTTCCGTAGCGGCGTGTTCGATCAGGTCGCCCAGGTACATGAAGGCCGTGAAGTCCGACACGCGCGCGGCCTGCTGCATGTTGTGGGTGACGATGACGATCGTGTAGTCCTTCTTCAGCTCTTCGACCAGTTGCTCGATGCGGCTGGTGGAGATCGGATCCAGCGCGGAGGTCGGCTCGTCCAGCAGCAGCACGTCCGGGCGCAGTGCGACGGCGCGCGCGATGCACAACCGCTGCTGCTGGCCGCCCGACAGGCCCAGCGCGCTCTGGCCGAGCTTGTCCTTCACCTCGTCCCACAGCGCGCCCTGGCGCAGCGCGTGTTCGACGCGCGAGTCCATCTCCGACTTGGAGAGCTTCTCGTGGTGGCGGATGCCGTAGGCGACGTTCTCGTAGATCGTCATCGGGAACGGCACGGGCTTCTGGAACACCATGCCGACCTTGCTGCGCAGCCGGTTCATCGGATAGCGCGGATCGAGGATGTTCTCGCCGTCCAGCAGCACCTCGCCGCGCGCTTCCAGCTTCGGATACAGCGCGTAGATGCGGTTGAAGATGCGCAGCAGCGTGGACTTGCCGCAACCCGACGGCCCGATCAGCGCGGTCACGCGCTTTTCCGGGATCTCCAGTTGGATGTCCTTCAACGCGTGGAACTTGTCGTAGTAGAAGTTCAGTCCGCGCGCGGCGAGCTTCACGGGCGATGCCGCGGCGGCGGCGCGCTCGGGGGTGGCGAGGGCGATGCGGGCGTCGTTCATGGCCGGAGTCCGGGCAAGGTTCGGGTTCGAAAGGTCAGTCATGGCTGATCCGATTGCGCAGCACGATGGCGCGGGCCACCAGGCTGATGAGAAGGACGAAGACGGTCAGCACCAGCGCGCCGGCCCAGGCCAGCACCTGCCACGACTCGTAGGGACTGCCGGCGAACTGGTTCATCACCACCGGCACCGAAGCCATCGGTTGCAGCACGTTGGCGCTCCAGTACTGGTTGCCGAAGGCGGTGAACAGCAGCGGCGCGGTTTCGCCGGAGATGCGCGCCAGCGCGAGCAGCACGCCGGTCACGATGCCCGCCGAAGCGCTGCGATAAAGCACCTGCACGATCACCTTCCACTGCGGCACGCCCAGCGACAGCGCGGCCTCGCGCATTTGCGAGGGCACCAGGCGCAGCATCTCGTCGGTGGTGCGCACCACCACCGGCAGCACGATGAAGGCCAGCGAGATCGCGCCGGCCAGCGCGGAGAAGTTGCCGCCGGTCTGCATCACCACCAGCGTGTAGACGAACAGGCCCAGCACGATCGACGGCGCCGACAGCAGGATGTCGTTGACGAAGCGCACCACCGTGCCGAACTTGCGCGCATGACCGTACTCGGCCAGCCACGTGCCGGCGGCGATGCCCAGCGGCGTGCCGATCAGGATGGCGATCACGCACATCACGGCGCTGCCGAAGAAGGCGTTCATCAGGCCGCCTTCCTG
The DNA here is from genome assembly GCF_016735495.2 of Lysobacter sp. MMG2. Lineage (GTDB taxonomy): Bacteria > Pseudomonadota > Gammaproteobacteria > Xanthomonadales > Xanthomonadaceae > Lysobacter_J. The sequence goes on along the minus strand of NZ_JAERQY020000001.1, from coordinate 575,160 downwards.
CATCGGCGGCGGCGTGTTCTGGGTGAACAGCGCCCAGTTGACGCCACCGATGCCCTTGGAAATCAGCGTCCACAGGATCCAGCCCAGGAAGAACAGGCCGAACAGCGCGGCGGCGCAGGCAAGCACCAGGGAGACGGCGTTGACGATCCTGCGACGACGATACAGCGCGTCGGCGACCTTGAATTCCTGCGCGGTTTTCGCGGCGATGGCCATGTCAGTTGCCCTCCTTGCGCGACAGCTTCATCAGCATCAGGCGTGCGATCGCCAGCACCACGAAGGTGACGATGAACAACACGAAGCCCAGCAGCAGCAGCGCGGAGCGGTAGGTTTCGGTCGCCTCGCCGAAGTCGTTGGCGATGAGCGCGGCGATGGTCGTGCCCGGCTCGAGCAGGGACGCGGAGAAGTTCACGCTGTTGCCGATCACGAAGGCCACCGCCATCGTCTCGCCGAGCGCGCGGCCCAGGCCGAGGAAGATGCCGCCGATCACCGCCGAGCGCGTGTACGGCAGCACGATGTCCCAGCTTACTTCCCACTTGGTGGAGCCCAGCGCATAGGCCGATTCCTTCAGGCGCGTGGGCACGGTGAGGAAGACTTCGCGCATCACCGAGGAGATGAACGGGATCACCATGATCGCCAGCACGATGCCGGCGGTGAGCATGCCGATGCCCAGCGGCGGGCCCTGGAACAGCGCGCCGATCACCGGCAGGCTGCCGATGTGGTCGTTGAGCCACGGCGTGACGTATTCGGTCATCACCGGCACCAGCACGAACAGGCCCCACATGCCGTAGATGATCGAGGGAATGCCGGCGAGCAGTTCGATCGCCGTGCCGATCGGGCCGCGCGCCCAGCGCGGCGCCACTTCGGTGAGGAAGAAGGCGATGCCGAAGCTCACGGGCACCGCGATCAGCATGGCGATCAGCGCGGTGACGATGGTGCCGTAGATCGGCACGAGCGCGCCGTACTGGTCTTCCACCGGGTTCCACTGCGCGGTGATGAAGAAGTCCAGGCCTTCGGTCGCCAGCACGTGGCGGCCGCCCCACAGCATCGACAGCGCCGCGCTGGCGAGCGCGACCAGCACGAAGATCACCGTGCCGGTGAGGACATAGCGGAACAGCTTGTCGTTGCGCGCGTCCTTGTGGTCGCGCGATTTGGGAAGCTGCGCAGCAGGGAGGGTGGTGGTGTTCATCCGGTGGGCTTCTTGTGGCCTGTTCCGAGGTTTTCGTCATGCCCGCGAAAGCGGGAGGCCATGGACGTACTGGTCGTATCGCGGGGAGAGAGGGAGGGCGATCCGGTTCGTGCGTTCATGGTTCTCCGCGTTCGCGGGATGACGTGGTGCTTCGTGCGTCTTGCGTGGTGCGGGACGTGATGTGCTTGCGCTTGCTTCGTGACGGGTGTCTGCGCTTGATCTTTTGCCGTCATTCCCGCGAAGGCGGGGTCCTTTGGGCCGCCGCAGGGCGGCTCTATCCAACTGTCAGGTTCGTCACTCTCTACGGAAGGCGGAATGGGATCTGCGAGTTGGATCCCCGCCTTCGCGGGGATGACGAATTGGCAAAGCCGCTCGCGCTGAGCGCGAGCGGGCCAATTCGTCACTTGAACTCCGCCGCCCAATACGCCTCGACCTGCTGCACCAGCGCCGGCGGCAGCGGGACGTAGTCCAGTGCCTGCGCCTGCTGCTGGCCGTTCTCGAAGGCCCACTTGAAGAACGCGCGCGTGTCCGCGGCGCGCTTGGCGTCCTTGGGCTGCTTGTGCATCAGGATGAAGTTGGTGGCGGTGATCGGCCATGCGTTCGCATCGGCCGCATTGGTGATCACCAGGTTGAAGTCCTTCGCGTTCGCCCAGTCGGCGCCTGCGGCGGCGGCCTGGAAGCTTTCCGCGCTCGGCTGCACCCAGTTGCCGGCGGCGTTCTGCAGCGAGGCGTAGGCCATCTTGTTCTGCAGCGCGTAGGCCAGTTCGACGTAACCGATCGAACCCTTGATCTGCTTCACGTAGGACGCGACGCCTTCGTTGCCCTTGCCGCCCACGCCGCCCGGCCACTGCACGGACGTGCCTTCGCCGACCTTCGCCTTCCAGTCCGGCGAGACCTTGGACAGGTAGTTGGTGAAGTTGAACGTCGTGCCCGAACCGTCGGAGCGGTGCACGATGTTGATCTTCGTCGCCGGCAGCGCCACGCCCGGATTCGCCGCGGCGATGGCCGCGTCGTTCCACATCGTGACCTTGCCCGCGAAGATGTCCGCCAGCAGCGGGCCGGTGAGGCGCAGCTTGCCGGCTTCGATGCCTTCGACATTGATCACCGGCACCACGCCGCCGATGGCCGACGGGAACTGGCCCAGGCCGGCGGTTGCGAGTTCATCGGACGGCAGCGGCTTGTCGGAGGAACCGAAGTCCACCGTGCCGGCCTTGATCTGGGCGATGCCGCCGCCGGAACCGATCGACTGGTAGTTGACCTTGGCGCCGGTGGCCTTGTTGTAGTCGTCCGACCACTTGGAGATCAGCGGGTAGATGAAGGTCGCGCCGGCGCCGGTGATCTGCGCGGCGACCTGGTCGCCGGCCGGTGCGCCCGCAGCGGGCGCGCCCGTGTCGGCGGCCGTGGCCTGCGGGTTGGCGTTGTCGCCGGCGGGCTTGCAGGCCGCGACGGTGAGGGCGATGGCGAAAGCGAGGGCGGCAATACGGGCCGACGACGGGTTCATGCGCAGCTCCAAGGGGAAGGATTCCGGCTCGCGGGCCGGGCTGCGCCATTTGATGATCTTTTTGTTACAGCCCAATGACATCTGACCGTCACATTTCTGTAGTGATGGCCGGAAGCGCGTCTTTGCCCCCTCCCCAGCGTGCGGTTTGCTCCCGCCCCTGCTTGCAGGGGAGGGCTGGGGAGGGGGGGCGAAGCCGTGTAACGGCGAGGTTTGCCGGACCGCTCGGCGCTGGCGCGCCTCACACCCCCTCCCAACCCTCCCCCTGCAAGCAGGGGGAGGGGCAAAGAGCGCGGCGCGAGGGATTTCGTCTGGTGCGCCAGGCTCCAGCCAGGACACCGGAGGGAAAAAACAAAGAAGGCGGGCACAAGGCCCGCCTTCCGGTGACGCCTGAATCCGCGAGCGGATCAGTAGTTCATGTTCGTCGACCAATACGTCTCGATCTGCTTCACCAGCGCGTCCGGCAGCGGGACGTAGTCCAGCGCCTTGGCCTGCGTATCGCCGTTGGCGTAGACCCAGCGGAAGAATTCCTTGGCGTTCTTGGCGCCGGCGGCGTTCTTGGGCTGCTTGTACATCAGGATGAAGTTGGTGGCGGTGATCGGCCAGGAGTTCGCGCCCGGCGCATTCGTCATCACCAGGTAGAAGTCCTTCGCGTTGCCCCACTCGGCGCTGGCGGCAGCGGCCTGGAAGGACTCGTCCGACGGCAGCACGAAGTTGCCGGCGGCGTTCTTCAGGCGCGAGTAGGCCATCTTGTTCTGCAGCGCGTAGGACAGCTCGACGTAACCGATGCCGCCGACGATCTGCTTCACGTACGCGGCGACGCCTTCGTTGCCCTTGCCGCCGATGCCGACCGGCCACTTCACGGCCGTGCCTTCACCGACCTTCGACTTCCAGTCCGGCGACACCTTCGACAGGTAATTGACGAAGTTGAAGGTGGTGCCCGAGCCGTCCGAACGGTGCACGACGGTGATCTTGCGGTCCGGCAGCTGCACGCCGCCGTTGAGCGCGGCGATCGCCGGGTCGTTCCACTTGGTGATCTTGCCCAGGAAGATGTTGGCCAGCGTTTCGCCGTCCAGCTTCAGGGCGCCGGAGGCGATGCCCGGCACGTTGACGACCGGCACCACGCCGCCGATGACCGACGGGAACTGCGCCAGGCCGAACTGCGCCAGCTCTTCGGGCTTCATCGGCGCGTCGGAGGAACCGAAGTCGACCGTCGCGGCCTTGATCTGGGCGATGCCGCCGCCGGAACCGATCGACTGGTAGTTCACCTTCTTGCCGGCGGCCTTGTTGTAGTCGGCCGACCACTTCGACATGACCGGGTACACGAACGACGCGCCGGCGCCGGTGACGTCGGCGGCCTGCGCGGTGATCGCGAAGGTACCGGCGACCGCAATCGCGGCGAGGCGGAACTGGATGGACTTGAACACAGAGCTCTCCTGGAGTGGACGACGGGCCTGACCCGTACGACGCGCATTTGACGACGGTTGCATGACAGCGCCGGGACCGGTGTGTGACAGCGGTGTTACGGCGCGATCCCATCGACGTTCCCCCTCTCCCGCGCGCGGGAGACGGGCTTCGCGAGATCGATTGCAAAAAAAGGGCGCGGCCGAAGGACCGCGCCCGGAGGGGGAGGAAACAAAAAGAGAGAGAAGACTTTCGTAGCCCGGGTAAGCGCAGCGCACCCGGGACATTGCATGGGTGAAGCAACCCGGGTGCGGCCTTCGGCCTTACCCGGGCAACGTGCTGGATCGCTTACCAGTAGAACTGCATGCGCGCTTCGAAGATGTTCGGGTTGTCGTCGACCTTGCGGTTGACGAGCACGTTCTGGTTGGCCGGATTGACCAGGCCGGTGGCCGGGGTGCGGGCCATGAACTTCGAGCTGTCGACCATCACGTAGTTCAGCATGAACTTGAAGTTCGAACGCCAGTACCAGTTCACGCCGACCGTCCAGGTGTCCATCTCGCCACCCAGGACGCCGTCGACGGCCGCCGCTGCGGTCGGCGAGGTCGGCGCGATGACGATGCCGTCGTCCAGGTCGATCGAGTCGTAACGCGCGCCGACCTGCCACATGCCGCTGGCGGGTTCGTCGGGCAGCGGGGTCGTCGGCACGCCGTCCTTGTAGCCCCAGGTCTCGCCGGTGATGTTCCACAGGCCGCTGACGTACCAGCTGTTGCCGTCGAAGTTGTGCGACTGGCGCGGGTTGCCGTTCGGGTAACGCTCGACCTTGGTCTGCATGTACTCGCCCTGCACCTTGACCGGGCCGGTGACCCACATGGCCTCGGCCCCGACGGTCTTCTGGCGATCGGTATTGGTCATGTTGCCGGTGTCGACCAGGCGCGTGCCGGACAGGTCGGCGCCCGGACGGGCACGCAGGCGGACGGTGTCCTGGAAGGTGTCGTAATCCACGTACGACAGACCGAGGTGGACGATGCTGCCCTTGTCGTTGATCGGCGCCCAGTTACCGCGCAGGCCGTAGCCCGGGCCGTGCGGCGTCGGAGCCGGGTGCTCGGTCAGCTCGCGGGTGAAGTAGCTGGCGGTGAAGCCCCAGTCGTTGGTGCCGTAGCGGTACTGGCCGCCCAGGCGACGGGCCACGCCGAAGGTGTTGGTGACCAGCGCCTTGGCGATGAAGTCGTTGTTCTTGGTCGAGGACAGCTCTTCCAGGCTGTTGGGCTGCTTGAACTGGCCCAGCTGGAAGAAGTGGTTGGAATCGCCGCGGATCTTGTACTTGGCGTTGACGTCCAGCCACTTGTCGGCCTTGGCGTCGTAGCCGACGACCCACTCGAAGTTGCCCGGGCCCTTGCCCTTGAGCACCAGCTCGGCGCGGCGCAGCTCGTTGTCGCTGTCGCGACCGTCGAGGGTGTCGCCACCGACGTTGAGGTCGGCGAAGTCGCTGTCGAAGTAGTTGTAGTCGGCCTGGACGAGGCCTTCGAAGGAGACTTCGGAGTTGCCGATCACGTCGAGCGCGATTTCGGCATGCGCGGCGGGCGCGACGAGAGCGGCGAGCAGCGCGACGGACAGGGTGCTGCGGGAGAGTTTCATGGACGTTAGCCCTTGGGGCGATGAGAAGACGCTGCGCAGGCTAGGTCGTGAAGGTTGCGTAAATGTGACAACGCTGACTTATTTCGCTGCGATGACGCGCGCATGACGAAGCGGCCGATGGGCGGTGAGGTGTTGGGGGCGGGGTTAGGCACTTGTGGCCTGGGCAAGCGAAGCGCACCCGGGATGGACGCACCTGTAGCTCGCCGCGCCCCGGGTGCGCTTCGCTTACCCGGGCTACGACGGCTGTCATCTCGAAGACACCGTCATCCCGGCGAAGGCCTGTCCTGAGCTTGTCGAAGGGCCGGGGTCCGGGCTGTCACCCTATCCGCCTCATCACGTCATTCCAGCCAAAGCTGGAATCCATTTGGACTTTCGCGCAGGTCAAGAACACCCGTGCGGCCGCGCATCGCAAGGTTTGGAGTTGCCACTGCGTTGCCCCTCACCCCAACCCCTCTCCCGATGGAAGAGGGGCTTGAAGCGTCAACCCAGAACCGGCTCCGGCTCCCCCGGCGTCTTGTCCGGGTAGCGGCAGATGTCGCGGATCACGCAATGCGGGCAGTCGGGCTTGCGCGCCTTGCACACGTAGCGGCCGTGCAGGATGAGCCAGTGATGGGCGTCGTGCAGGTATTCGGGCGGGACGACCTTGAGCAGCCCGTCTTCGACCGCGCGCACGGTCTTGCCTGGCGCCAGCCCGGTCCGGTTCGCGACGCGGAAGATGTGCGTGTCCACCGCCATCGTCGGTTCGCCGAAGGCGGTGTTGAGCACGACGTTCGCCGTCTTGCGTCCCACGCCGGGCAGGGCTTCTAGTGCGTCGCGATTGCGCGGCACTTCACCGCCGTGGTGTTCAATCAACTGCTGCGCCATCGCCACCACGTTGGCCGCCTTGGTGTTGTAGAGGCCGATGGTGGAGATGTACGGCTTGAGTCCTTCCACGCCCAGCTTCGCGATGGCCTGCGGCGTGTTCGCCACGGGGAACAGCTTGCGCGTGGCCTTGTTGACGCCCACGTCGGTGGCCTGCGCGGACAACGTCACCGCCACGAGCAGTTCATAGGGCGTGGTGAATTCCAGTTCGGTCTCGGGCTTGGGGTTGAGCTGCTTCAACCGCGCGAACAGGGTGTGGATCTGCTCGGCGGACAGGCGGCTCGTGCGCCGCGCGCGCTTGGCGGCGGGCTTCTTCTTCGTGGCAGCGGGCGTCATGGCTTGTGGCGTTGCGCGGCCTTCTCGCGCGCACGCGCGAGCGCGGCGGCGGCGGCCGAGGGCAGGGCGGGTTTGGGCGCGCTGGGCGTCGCTTCGCTGGAGGGCACGACGCTGCGCTTGAGCGCGCGTTCGCGTGCGATGCGTTCCAGTCGTGCGTTGCGGGTGCGGTAGCGTTCGCGCGCGGCCAGTGCGCTGGAGCGTGCATCGCGCGCGGCGTGCAGCACCGCGCGGCAATCGTCGCTGCATGACGTGCATTGCAGATCGCGATCGAGCAGGCCGGCCTCGATCGCGCGATCCACATCGTCCACGCGCAAGGCCGCATTGATCGCATGCACCGCGGCGCCGCGCGGATCGCGGCAACCGCAGGCGCATTCGCCGGGCGCGTGCTGCATCACTGGCCGCTGAAGGACGGCTTGCGGCGCTCCAGGAACGCACCGGTGCCTTCGCGCATGTCCTGCGTGGAGAACATCAGGCCGAACTGCGCGGTCTCGTATTCCAGGCCTTCCTCGATGCCGCACTCGCCGCCGACGTTGACGCAGTCCAGGATGCCGCGCAGCGCCAGCGGCGCTGCGTTCGCCAGTTGCTCGGCGAGCTTCATCGTCTCCGCTTCCAGTTCCGCCGCCGGCACGACGCGATTGACGATGCCGAGCTCGCGCGCACGCGCCGCGTCGATCGGCGCGCCGACCAGGCACAGTTCCAGCGCGGCGGCGCGACCGGCCAGGCGCAGCAGGCGCTGGGTGCCGCCGAAGCCCGGGATCAGGCCGAGGTTGATCTCCGGCTGACCGACCTTGGCCGTGTCGGCGGCGATGCGCAGGTGGCAGCCCATCGCCAGTTCCAGCCCGCCGCCCAGGGCGAAGCCGTTGATCATGCCGACCACCGGCTTGGGCATCTTTTCGATTCCGCGCATGAGCTTCTGCCCGCGCAGGGAAAAGTCGCGTCCCTGGACCGGTGTCAGGCCGTTCATCTCGGCGATGTCCGCGCCGGCCACGAACGCCTTCGCCCCGGCGCCGGTCAGGACCACGCAACGCACGGCCGGGTCGGCCGCGGCGGCCTCGAAGGCGGCCAGGAGGGCGTCCAGGGTGGCCGCGTTCAGCGCGTTCAGCTTGTCGGGACGGTTCACGGTGATCACGCGGACGGCACCGCGGTCGGCGATCAGGACGGGCGATTCGGACATGGGAAGGCGGTCTTGGAGGGGTGGAAGAGGGCGGGGGCTGCCGTCTGCCGGGGCGCGGAACTTCGGCCCCGGAACCGCTGTCAGAGCGGTTCGGCGTCAGTGGCGATTAAGCACGGGCGCCGGTATCCTAGCGCGTCCATCCGGGTCCATTCGACCGGTGCGGGCCTTATCACTAAGGAGCGGTAGTCCCGCCCCGAGCCATCACGGAGATTCCATCGAATGAAGTTGCGTTTGATCGCTGCCGCTGTCGCGGCCCTGGCACTGACCGCCGGCAACGCCGTCGCGCAGGACACCTCGAGCGAGAAGGGCAAGCTGAGCTACGCGCTCGGTTACGACCTGGGTCGCAACGCCATCGAGAGCGGTGAACAGGTCGATGTGAACACCATCGTCAAGGGTCTGCAGGACGGCTACGCCAAGAAGCAGCCGTCGGTGCCGGTCGACCAGCTGCGCACTGCGGTGCAGAACATGCAGCAGCGCCAGCAGGCCAAGGCCAAGGCGGAGTGGGACAAGGCCGCCTCGACCAACAAGGCCAAGAGCGACCAGTTCATCGCCGCCAACAAGGCCAAGGCCGGCGTGAAGGCGCTGCCGAGCGGCGTGCAGTACCGCGAGATCGAGAAGGGCACCGGCGCCAAGCCGACCCAGGCCAGCACCGTGCAGCTGGAAGTCGCCGGTCCCTACGCGTGGGGCGAGCGTCCGGCGCAGGCGCGTCCGGCGCAGCAGATCCCGTCGATCAAGGTGAGCGACATCGAAATGGCCGCCATGCGCGAAGCGCTGCTGCAGATGCCGGCCGGCTCAAAGTGGGAAATCACCCTGCCGTCCGACAAGGCCTACGGCGCCGATCCGCGCACGCCGTTCCCGCCGAACGTGGCCGTGCAGTTCGAAGTGAAGCTGGTCAGCGTCAAGTGACGTTTCGGCCTGCTCGCGCAGAGCGCGAGCGGGCTTGCCGAAGCGTCGTTACGGCGAAAGCCGTGATCCAGGCCCACAACGCCTGAAGCAACACCACCGTCGAGCCGGCCCCGCCGGCTCGACGCTTTTCTGCGATACGCATCGCAGGCAACACGGACGTCGCAGGTTGAATCCCATGCAAGCGCGCTTTACGGTAGTCGCTCCATGAATACTCTTTTCCGTGCCGTGCTCAGTCCCTGCATCGGCATCTGCTCGCTCGACGACGACGGCCTCTGCAACGGCTGCCATCGCACCGGCGCGGAGATCGCGCGCTGGTCGCAGATGAACGACGACGAGCGCCTGCGCATGATGGAATCCGTGCTGCCCGAGCGCGAGTCGCGCCGCCGGTGACCCGGCCGGACGCCGCGTTCGAGCTGCCCGACTGGCCCGGCCTCGCCGCCGCGCTGTATCCGCTGTCCGCACCGCCGCCCGGTCCGGGCTGGAATCTGGCGGAGCTGCACGATCTGGCATCCGATGACGCGACGAGCGTGGAAGCCGCCGTGCTCGTCGGCCTGGTCCCGCGCGAGCAGGGCACGCAGGTGCTGCTCACGCGCCGCACCGATGCGCTGCGTCAACATGCGGGGCAGGTGAGCTTTCCCGGCGGGCGCATCGAACACGACGATGCCGACGCCGTCGCCGCCGCGCTGCGCGAAACGCGCGAGGAAATCGGCCTGGTCGCGCCGCAGATCCATCCGCTGGGCTTCCTCGATCCGCTGGCGACCATCACCGGCTATCGCGTGCAGCCCGTGGTCGCGGTGCTGGCGAGCGACTACGTCGCCCATCCCGATCCGAACGAAGTGGCCGACGTGTTCGAAGTGCCGCTCGCGTTCCTGCTCGATCCGGCCAACCTGGCCACGCACACGCTCGACTTCCGCGGCCGTCCGCGCCAGGTGTTCGAGTACCGATATCCGGCGCAACGCATCTGGGGCGCGACGGCCTCGATGCTGTTCAACCTGCGCCAGCGCCTGGAGGCGATCCGATGAGCGAGATGAAGACGACGTGGCGCACGCTGGTGTCCGCGCAAGACCTGGCCGCCGCGCTGGGGCGCGAAGACCTGATCGTCTTCGATACGCGCCACAGCCTCGCCGAACCCGAAGCGGGCGAAGCGGCCTGGCGCGCCGCGCACATTCCCGGCGCGTTCTATGCGCATCTGGATCGCGAGCTGTCCGATCATCGCAAGCCGCACGCGGGGCGCCATCCGTGGCCGGACGCCGCGGATTTCACCGCGGCACTCGGCCGCTGGGGCGTGACGCCCGCGCATCAGGTCGTCGTGTACGACGCCGCCGACGGTGCGCTCGCGGCCGCGCGGCTGTGGTTCATGCTGCGCACGCTCGGGCATGAGCGCGTGGCGGTGCTCGACGGCGGCCTGCAGCACTGGCAGGCGCTGGGGCTGCCGCTGGAATCGCGCGTGCCGGTGGCGACGCCCGCACCGCCGTACCCGGCCACGTTCGACGAGCAACGCCTGCTCGATGCGCGCCAGGTGCAGGCGCACGTCGCCTCCGGCGGCCTGCTGCTCGATGCGCGCGCCGCAGAGCGTTTCCGTGGCGATGTCGAACCGATCGACCGCGTCGCCGGTCATGTGCCCGGCGCGCGCAACCGCCCGTATGCGCAGTCGATGCAGGACGGGCGCTTCCGTCCCGCCGATGAACTGGCGCACGAATTCCAGAGCCTGTTGCAGGGACGTGACAGCGGCGAGGTCGTCGCCATGTGTGGCTCGGGCGTCACCGCCTGCCACCTGCTGCTCGCGCTGGAACATGCCGGCGTGAACGATGCACGGTTGTTCACCGGTTCCTGGAGTGGCTGGATCGACGATCCGCAGCGGCCCATCGCGCGCGGCGAATGATGTGCCGCTTCGGCCGGCTCGCACGGCTGTCACGCAAAACGGCGCCACCGTAACCTGAGCGTCATCCAAGCCCACGATCCTTGCGCGATTTCACGCAGGGGGCGTGCGCCATGTCACGCGTCGCAGGTTGGTGGTTGGCGGTAACGTTGTTGGGAGCGAGCGCTGTCGCGCACGCACAGGTGGACGCCGAGCGCGTCCGCATCCACGGTTCGCAGACGATGGCGGCGCGGCTGGTTCCGGCCGTGGCGGAGTCGTGGTTGCGCGACATCGGCTATGACGGCATCCGGCGCACGCAGCCGCGGCCGAACCTCACCGAAATCCATGCCCAGCGCGACGGTCTGCCGTTGATCGTGGAGATTGAGGCGAGCAGTTCGGCGCAGGGGTTCCAGGACGTCGTCGATGGCAACGCGCACATCGCGATGATGACGCGCCGTCCCGACGCGGCCGAACTCGACGCCGGCTGGCAGCTCGGCGATCTGGCCTCGCACGATCAGGAGTTCGCGCTGGCGCTCGACGGTGTCGCCGTCGTCGTCCATCGCGACAATCCCATCGCCAAACTCGGCTTCGCCCAGCTGCGTCGCGTGCTGTCCGGACAGGTGCACGACTGGCGCGACGTTGGCGGTCGTGGCGCGATCCACCTGCACAGCGTCGCGGGTGCCAACTCCGCGCGTGATCTGGTCGACGAACGCGTGATGCAGGGCGCGGCGTACGCGCCCGCGCAGCTGCACGCCGACGGCGACGCATTGGTGCGTGCGATCGCGCAGGATCCGACGGGCATCGGCTTCGTCACCTTGCGCCAGCCGTGGGGCGCCAACGTGCGTCCGCTCGCGTTGTCCGACGGCGGCCGCGCGGTCGCGCCGACGCGCCTGTCCGTGCAGAGCGAGGACTACCCGTTGTCGCGCCGCTTCTATCTGTACGGCGGCCAGATGATGGGCGCGCTCAGCCGCAGCTTCGCGCTCTACACGATGGGCCAGCGCGGCCAGGACGCGGTGACGCGCGCAGGCCACTTCGCCGTGACGTTGCGACCGGGCTATGCGCCGCCGACGCTCGTCGGGCCGAAGGATTATCGCGATCTCGTCGCGCAGGCCACGCGCCTGCCGCTGAGCCTGCGCTTCAACCTCACCGGCAACAACGACAGCGGTGTCGCCAGCAGCGTGTACGACAGCCGCGCCGTGCGCGACATCGAACGCGTCGTGGCCTTCATGCAGCTGCCGGTGAATCGCGGCCGTCGCCTGCTGGTGCTGGGTTTCGCCGATACCGCTGGCGGCAGCTCGGTGGCCGCGACGATGATGAGCAACGACCGCGCCGATCTCGTCGCGCACGAACTCATGGCGCGCGGCGTCACGGTGCTGCACGCGCGCGGTGTCGGCGCGCAGGTGCCACTGACCGCCCCGGGCACGGCGGCGGCGCGCTATCGCAATGAACGTGTGGAAATCTGGATGCTGTGAGTCGCGAGGCCCGGCGCGCTACTTGCCGAGCCGGGACACCAGCGCATGCAGCGCGGCCTGCGTGGCGGGATCGCTCCAGGCCGCGATGAACTTCGGCAGCTGGATCTGTTCCGGCTGCATCGCCGCGACGAGATCCGCGCGTGCGATCGCGCGGGTCTGGCGCATCACCGGTTGCGGCAGTTTGAGCAGCTGCACCAGCCATTCGCGCGCACGTGCGTTGACCTGATCGACCGGGACGAGTTCGTCGACCAGGCCGATGCGCTCGGCGCGCTCGGCCTCCACCATATCGCCCGCGACGACCAGGCGTTCGGCGCGATAGGTGCCCACCACGCGCTGCATCAGACGCAGGATGCCGACGGGCACCACCAGCCCGACCTGCGTTTCGTTGAGGCCGATGCGGAAGGGCTTGGCCGGATCTTCGCTGCGTGCCATCACGCGATAGTCGCAGCACAGCGCCAGCACGCAGCCGCCGGCGGGCGCATGGCCGCCGATGGCCGCGACCACCGGCACCGGGCATTCGGCGATCGCGCGCGCGGCATCGAAGAAGGCCTCCCACGCAGCCAGCAATGCGTCGCGATCATCGCCCAGCGAAAGCAGGTGCGGCACGTCGAGGCCGGCGGAAAACACCTTCGCGCCGCCGCCGAGCACGATGCCCTGAGCGCCGCCGTCGACGGCCGCGGCCAGCGCGGCGGTCAGATCGTTGCAGAGGGCGGGATTGAGCGCATTGACCGGCGCGCGCGCGAGTTTGATTTCGACGATGCCGTCGGCGGAGTGGGTTTCGACAAGGCTCATGGCGGCTCCTCGGGGCCTGACGGGACTTCGGTATCATAGGCGCATGAACACGTCGCGCATCCGACTGGGGTTGATGGCCCTCCTGCTGGCGGCCTCGTCCGCCGTTTCCGCCACCGAATGCATGCCTAAAATCAGCGAAGGCTGGGTGCGCATGCCGCCCGCCGCGATGCCGATGATGGCCGGTTTCGCCCGCATCGAGAATCCGTGCACGAAGCCGGTGACGATCACCGGTGCCAGCAGTGCGGCGTTCGGTTCGGTCGAACTGCACGAGACGCGCGTGGTCGACGGCGTCAGCCGCATGCGTGCGGTTCCTGAGCTGCGCATCGCACCGGGTCAGGCGGCGGTGTTCAAGCCCGGCGGGCTTCACCTGATGCTGATGGAGCCGGGCGCGACGCTGAAGGCGGGCAGCAAGGTCGCCATCGAATTCAAGACGAAGAATGGCGGCAAGGTGCTGGGCGAGTTCGTGGTGAAGAAGGCCGGCGAGTAAGCGGCGCGGTCCACGCAAAGAAGAAGAGCGACGCGTGACGTCGCTCTTTTCGTTTGTGAGCTTGGTTAGCGCGCTATGGTCCCGGTCGTCGGGGATCGCGTGGACTCGTCTTTCCAGGGAAAGCTGGAATCCATATTCAAACGAGTTCTAAATCGAAATGGATCCCGGCTTTCGCTGGGATGACGGCAATGGCCCCGAGGCGACGATGTGCCGCCTCAGGAGCAGGCCGTCCGCACGGCTTCCGGCAACTGCGCAGCACGCCCCGTGTTGCGGTCGATCCACACCATCACCACGTTGCCGTCGCAGTACAGCACCGTCTCGTCCTTCGCATCGAGGATGCGATGGCCGATGGTGAGGCTGGTGCTGCCCAGACGTTCGACGAAGAGTTCGATGTCCACCTCGGCCGGCCACTCGATCGGGCGACGGTAGTTGAGGTTGGCTGCGGCGACGACGGGTGCGACGTGGTCGTCCAGGCCCTGGCCGGGGACGCTCAGCATCCAGCGGAGTCGCGCTTCTTCGAGGAAGCTGAGGTACTTCGAATTGTTGACGTGGTTGAACGCGTCCAGATCGCGCCAGCGCACCGAGAGCGGCACGCGGATCAGCGCGACGGGCGCCTGCGATTCCTGCTGGGTGGCTTGCGCGCTTTCGCTCGGCGCGGATGCAGCGACAGCCGCAGTGTCGTTGGCCTTCTTCGCCGCCGGCTTGCGGCGGCGGGTCGGCGTCTTGCGCGCCTTGGGTGCTGCGGGGTCGCTCATGCGGCGGACTTCTTCTTCGTGGTGTTCGACTTGCCGGGCGCCTTCGCGGTCGCCTTGCCTGCGTCCTTCGAGGCGGCCTTGCCCTTGCGTGACGGCGCCTCGACCTTCGTGCCCAGCAGCGGTGCGAGGAACCGGCCGGTGTGCGAATGCGGCAGCGCTGCGATGTCCTCCGGCGTTCCGCAGGCCAGGATGGTGCCGCCGCGATGGCCGCCTTCCGGGCCCAGGTCGATGACCCAGTCCGCGGTCTTGATGACGTCCAGGTTGTGCTCGATCACCACCACCGTGTTGCCGTCGTCGCGCAGGCGATGCAGCACGGCGAGCAGGTGCTCGATGTCGTGGAAGTGCAGGCCCGTCGTCGGCTCGTCCAGGATGTACAGCGTGCGCCCGGTGTCGCGGCGCGAGAGTTCCTTGGACAGCTTCACGCGCTGCGCCTCACCGCCGGACAGCGTGGTCGCGCTCTGGCCCAGTTTGATATAGCTCAGGCCCACGTCCATCAGCGTTTCCAGCTTGCGCGAGATGGCCGGGATGTTCTCGAAGAGGCTCAACGCATCCTCGACGGTCATCTCCAGCACGTCGTTGATGTTGTAACCCTTGTAGAGGATCTCCAGCGTCTCGCGGTTGTAGCGCTTGCCACCGCAGACATCGCACGGCACGTACACGTCTGGGAGGAAGTGCATCTCGACCTTGATCAGGCCGTCGCCCTGGCAGGCTTCGCAGCGGCCGCCGCGCACGTTGAAGCTGAAACGGCCCGGCGAATAGCCGCGCGAACGCGCTTCCGGCACCTGCGCGTACAACTCGCGCAGCGGCGTGAACAGGCCGGTGTAGGTGGCGGGATTGGAGCGCGGCGTGCGGCCGATCGGCGACTGGTCGATGTCGACGACCTTGTCCCACAATTCGATGTTCTCGTAATCGCGATGCGGCGCCGGCGTGTGCGAAGCGCCGTTGAGTTCATTGGCCGTGATCGCGAACAAGGTGTCGTTGATCAGCGTCGACTTGCCTGAGCCCGACACGCCGGTGACGGCCGTGAACAGCCCCGACGGAATCGCCAGGTCCACGTCCTTGAGGTTGTTGCCGGTGGCGCCGCGCAGGTGGAAGGTGGTCTTCGCATCCGGCTTGTGGCGCTTGGTCGGGATCTCGATGCGGCGCTTGCCGCTGAGGTACTGGCCGGTGAGCGAACGCGGCGCCTTGAGCAGGTCCTCGAACGTGCCGTGCGCGATGACTTCGCCGCCGTGCACGCCCGCGCCGGGGCCGATGTCGACCACGTGGTCGGCCAGACGGATCGCATCTTCGTCGTGTTCGACGACGATGACGGTGTTGCCCAGATCGCGCAGGCGCGTGAGCGTGCCCAGCAGGCGCTCGTTGTCGCGCTGGTGCAGGCCGATGGACGGCTCGTCGAGCACGTACATCACGCCGACCAGGCCCGCGCCGATCTGCGAGGCCAGCCGGATGCGCTGCGCTTCGCCGCCGGAGAGCGAGTCGGCCTTGCGTTCCAGCGTGAGGTAATCCAGGCCCACGTCCACGAGGAAGCGCAGGCGGTCGGAGATTTCCTTGACGATCTTGATCGCGATCTCGCCGCGCCAGCCGGGCAGGTTGAGCGCCTTGAAGAACGCCAGCGCCTCGTCGACCGGCATCACCACGATGTCGGGCAGCGGACGTTCGGCGACGAACACGTTGCGCGCGGCACGGTTCAGGCGCGCGCCGCCGCAGTCGGTGCACGCGCGTTCGCTGATGTACTTGGCCAGCTCTTCGCGCACTGCGGCCGATTCGGTTTCGCGGTAGCGGCGCTCGAGGTTCGGCACGATGCCTTCGAAGCGGTGCTTGCGCTGGCTGCGCCCGCCGGCTTCGGTGAGGTAGGTGAAGGTGATCAGTTCCTCGCCGCTGCCGAACAGCACCGCGTCGCGCACCTTCGCCGGCAGCGACTGCCACGGTGCGTCCACGTCGAACTTGTAGTGTTTGGCCAGCGACTGGATCAGCTGGAAGTAGTACGCGTTGCGTCGATCCCAGCCGCGCACCGCGCCGGCGGAGAGCGAGAGCTCAGGGTGCACGACGACGCGCCCCGGATCGAAGAACTGCGCCACGCCCAGGCCGTCGCAAGTGGGGCAGGCGCCGACCGGCGAGTTGAACGAGAACAGGCGCGGTTCCAGCTCCGGCAGCGAGTAATCGCACACCGGGCAGCTGTACTTGGACGAGAACAACAGCGGCGCGGCATCGGCATCGTCCAGCGACATGACCTGGGCCATGCCGTCGCCGAGCTTGAGAGCGGTCTCGAAGGACTCGGCCAGGCGCTGCTTGATGTCCTCGCGCGGCTTGAAGCGATCCACGACCGCTTCGATCGTGTGCTTCACGCGCAGCGCCAGCGGCGGCACGGCGTCGATCTCGTGCAGCACGCCGTCCACGCGCACGCGCACGTAGCCCTGCGCGCGCAGCTGTTCGAACACCTGCGCGTGTTCGCCCTTGCGCTCGCGGATTACCGGCGCCAGCAGCATGTAGCGCTGCTCGCGGCCGGCCTCGGTGGCGCCCAGCGCGACGACCTGGTCGACCATCTGGCTGACCGTCTGCGCTTCCAGCGGATAACCGTGGTCCGGGCAGCGCGGCGTGCCGACGCGTGCGTAGAGCAGGCGCAGGTAGTCGTAGATCTCGGTGATCGTGCCTACGGTCGATCGCGGGTTGTGCGAGGTCGACTTCTGCTCGATCGAGATCGCCGGCGACAGGCCCTCGATGTGGTCGACGTCCGGCTTCTCCATCACGGAGAGGAACTGCCGCGCGTACGCCGACAGCGACTCGACGTAGCGGCGCTGTCCTTCGGCGTAGATGGTGTCGAAGGCCAGCGACGACTTGCCCGAGCCCGACAGGCCCGTGATCACGATCAGCTTGTCGCGAGGCAGGTCGAGGTCGATGTTCTTGAGGTTGTGCGTCCGCGCGCCGCGGATGCGGATGTAATCCAGCGCCATCGGTTGCCTGTATGGGGAGGGTCGCCACCGCGGAGCGCGAGGGCGAACAGAGGAGCGTATCGACAGGCGAAGATGGGGGCAAATGGCTGGAACCAAAGCCCGGCGTGGAGCCGTCGCCGGGATGTTCCACGGCGACTTCGGGGACGCATTGCGCGTCCCCGACCTTCATGAACGAAACCGCGAGGCGTCAGAGCAGGCGGAACGACGTCGCGTCGCCGGTGCCGGCCTGTGTGGTCGTTTCCAGCGCCGCCGGGCTCACGCCGTTGACGATCAGCTGGACCTTGATGGCCTCCGCCCGCTGCTGCGCAAGCGAGGGATCGTCGCCTGACGGGCCGGTGATCTGCAGGCGCGTGCCGTCGCCGGAGGCCTGGATCACCTGTGCGGCCTTGCTCAGCAGGGCCAGGCTGTCGGGCGCCACGCGCGCGCTGCCGGGCTCGAAGCGGATAGGCGTCTGCGTGACCGCTTCGTTCAGCGCCTTCACCAGCGCGCCGCCGGACGTGCCCGGCTTCACCTGAGCGAGCACGGCGCTCGCGCCGTCCACGGGCGCGCCTTCGCCCACGCCCTGGAAGAGCCCGGTGTAGGCGTAGCCGGGGTAGAGCAGTTCGGCGCGGGCGAGCAGGGCCTTGCGGTCGGCCTCGCTGGCGTGGCCGTGGAGTTCGATGCGCCGGCCTTCGAACGACACCGCCGCGCCGGGCTGGGTGAAGGCGTCGAGGAATTTCGGCAAGGCCTCCTGCCAGGGGGCGCGCCGGGCGCCGGGGTCAACCTTCAATTCGCCCGACACGCTGCCGCCGTAGGCGAGCTTCAGCGCGGCCTCGATGGCCTGCCGGGTGGCGTCGGTGTCGACGGTGCCGTCATAGCGCACCGTGCCGTTGTTGTTCACCAGGTTGAGGGTCGCGTCGAACTGGGCGACAGGCGCGGGGGTGGCCGCCTGCGGTGCCGTCTGCGAAGTCGGGGTGTCGCGGTTGCAGGCCGCGGTCGTCGCGATGACGGCGACGAGTGCGACGGACCAAATCGAACGGACTGGATTCATGGGCGCTCCATCGGCGATTGCCGGCGATTGGGGGAACGGCCCGGACGCCGGGCCGGAATCGTGGGGAGGAAGGGCCCGGCGTACCGGGCTCCTCCCGTTTGCTGCACCTTCAATCCGCTGACGGCCGGATCACTTGTGCGAGGCGTACTCGATCTCCACCGGATCCGCGCATTCCTGCGTACCGTTGTTGCAGAGCTTGTAGCTCATGGTGCCGCTGCCGATGATGCGGAACGTATCGGTGGCGGTGCCCTTGTTCTTCACGGTCTTGAGGATGGCGCCGTTGCGGTAAATGTCGATGTTCTTCTTGCCGTGCGTCCAGTCCAGCGTGACCTGGGTGCGGTGGTTGGCCAGCTGGATGGCTTCGGCTTCCACCGAACGCGGCCAGTTGGCATCGACGAAGCTCGGATACAGCGACACGCCCGAGGCGTTGCTGAAACCGCGAACCCACACGTACCACTTGCCGCCCTGCGGGGCCGGGAAGAAGCAGTTCTCGGCGTTGCCGGCGCTGAACGGACGGCAGTCGTACGCGGTGGTCGTCGGCTCGGCGCCGCGACGCACGTACAGGTCCGCATCGCCCGTGCCGCCGTACATGGCGAACAGCAGGTTGGATGCGCCGTTGGGCACCAGCAGCTCATAGCGGATGGTGTCGCCGGCCAGCACGGTGATGCCGGTGACGGTGACGCCGTTGCTGAGCGGAATGGCCGGCGGCGGCGCCGGCGGCGGCGGGACGTCCGGCGGCAGCGGCTCGGTGCCCTTGGCCACGGCCACGGCGTAGCGCGCGTCGATGATGCCGGCGCCGCAGTACTTGTTGTAGCTGCAGCCGCTGGGGAAGCCGCCGGATGCGTAGGCGGTGTTCTCCAGGATCTTCTTGATCTGGTCCGGCGTCTTCGGCGTGGCGGCCGCGGACTGCATCAACGCGATCGTGCCCGAGACGTGCGGTGCCGACATCGAGGTGCCCGCGTACCAGGCGTAGCCTTCACCTTCCTGGCCCTGCAGGCCCAAGTTCAGCGTCGACAGGATGTTGTCCGCCGCCGGTGCGACGCCCGAACCGCCGGGCGCCGCGACGTCGACCACGTTGCCGTAGTTGGAGAAGCCCGACAGTGCGCCGGTCGGACCGACCGAAGACACGGTGATGACGTCGTTGCAGCTTGCGGGCGAGAAGCCCGCTGCGTCGGCGGAAGAGTTGCCCGCGGAGACGACGACCGTCGTGCCACGGCCCTTCGCCGCGGTATACGCCGCCTGTTCGGCCACGCTGCACGCGCCGCTGCCGCCGAGGCTGAGGTTGATGACTTCCGCCGGCGTCGCGTTCGCCGGCACGCCCGCCACGGTGCCGCCGGACGCCCACGTCACCGCGTCGATGATGTCGGACTCGTAACCGCCGCACTTGCCCAGCACGCGCACGGGCTGCACCTTCGCGCCGAACGCCACGCCGGCCACGCCCGCGTTGTTGTTGGTCGCCGCAGCGACGGTGCCTGCCACGTGCGTGCCGTGCCAGCTGCTGTCCTCGGGGATGCCGAAGATGTTGCACTCGCCGTCGTGCCAGTCGCCCGGATCGTTCGGGTCCGCGTCGCGGCCGTCGCCGTCCACGCTGACTTCGGTGTCGATGATGAAGTCGTAGCCGGCCACGTACTGGCCGTTCAACTCCGAATGCGGCGTGCTGCCGGTGTCGAGCACGGCGACCACGACGCCATCGCCCGTCGCGATGTCCCACGCCGGTTCGGCGTTGATGCCGCCCGGGCCGTTCTTGTAGTGCCACTGCTGCGCGTACAGCGGATCGTTGGGCACCATCAGCGGCTTGCGCAGGCGATCGGGTTCGACCGCGAGCACGGCCGGGTCCTTCATCAGTTCGATCATCAGCGCCTTGGTCGCGGCGCTGTCGAGCTTGCGGTCGGTGCGGATCAGCGAGCTGCCCGTCGCCAGCGTGCGCAGCGGCGCGATGCCCAGGCCGAGGTTCTGCGCGGCGCTGGCGAGCTGCTGGTTCGACGCAGCGGCGCTAAGCCGCTTGGCGTCGGAGCGGTAGGTGATGATGAAGCGATCGAACTGCTGCGGCTGTTTCTTGGCGGCCTTGGCGGCCTGCGGGGAGAGGGTGGAAACCTTGACCTTGTTGGCGACGGGGAGCTTTCCGCCCGAGTAGGCCGCGGGCGCGACGAGGATTGCGGTGGCGACGGCGAGAGCGGTCCACTTCAGGGTGCGTGCTTTGCGAGTCATGACAACGTCCTTTGTTGTTGGCTGCTGCAGGAACGCCCGGTGCCTCCCCCTGAGCGGCGCCGGGTGCGCGTCCGCGACGGGCAGGTGCCATCGCGCGACTGGGGGCGTGCGCACGTGCGGCGTCATCCGGACGCCGTGCGCGAGCACGTGGATCGAAAAGGCGAAATGAGGCGACGGCCGCGTGCGTGACGCGCCGGCTCAGGACGAGGGTGGTGGGGCACGGTGTGGCCCGGGAAAAAGTCTCGTCCGAGCGGACGGGAAGACGCGCTTCCTGCGACATCAGGGCTGACTCGAACACAGCGACCGCTCCCCGACCCGCGCGCGGGCGCAGGCCAATCCAGTTGGCTGGGACGTGGACGACGCCCTGTAGCCGTCCACGTCGGCCGACCGTAGTGGAACCATCGGAGCCGCGCAAGAGGAGCGGTTAATCCTTTAGAATCAATACATTGCTGAATGCGGGGCAAAGTGTGCCGAGGGTCGCGGTTCCGAGCCGGAAGACGGCGAGGGGCGTCTCCCCGGGAGTCGGTCCAAAGCGCCCGGCCCGATCCGATCGGACCCGGGCAGACTTGCTCCAACCCGCTGAAAGCCCTAGAATTCCGCTTCTGTCCGCCCGGTTCTGGGTGCGACAGCGACCAAAATAACTACAGAGGAATCTGGTCATGTACGCAGTTGTAGTCACCGGCGGTAAGCAATACCGCGTGATGCAGGGCGAAACCCTGCGCGTCGAGCTGCTCGATGTCGAAGTCGGCAGCGAGATCAAGCTGGACAACGTCCTGATGCTGGGCGGCAGCGATGGCGTGAAGGTCGGCGACGCGCTCAAGGGCGCCACCGTCTCCGCCAAGGTCATCGGCCACGGCCGCGCCGACAAGGTGCGCATCGTGAAGTTCCGTCGCCGCAAGCACCATCGCAAGCAGATGGGCCACCGTCAGCATTACACCGAAATCGAAATCACCGGCATCGCCGGCTAAGAGGAGAAGCAGCCATGGCACACAAAAAGGGCGTAGGTTCCACCCGTAACGGCCGCGACTCCAACCCGAAGTACCTCGGCGTGAAGATGTACGGCGGCCAGGCCATCGAGGCCGGCAACATCATCGTCCGCCAGCGCGGCACCCAGTTCCACGCGGGTTCCGGCGTCGGTCTCGGCCGCGACCACACCCTGTTCGCGCTGGTCGACGGCAAGGTCGAGTTCTCGACCAAGGGCCCGAAGAAGCGCCGCACCGTCAGCGTCGTCGCCGAGTAATCGTCGACACGCAGTGCGCGAGGGGCCCCGCTTCGGCGGGGCTTTTCGTTTCAAGCGATGGGATTCGTGATTTGAGATTCGGGATTCGCTAGAACGCCCCGTCTCGATGCATCGCTAGAATCCCCGCTGCTCCTGCTTTATCGAATCCCCAATCCCGAATCGCGAATCCCAGCCCCATGAAACTCGTCGACGAAGCCGAAATCCAGGTCAGCGCAGGCAACGGCGGCAACGGCTGCGTTGGTTTCCGTCGCGAGAAGTTCATTCCGCTCGGTGGCCCCGACGGCGGTGACGGCGGCGATGGCGGCAGCGTGTGGCTGCTGGCCGACGAAAACCTCAACACGCTCGTCGACTTCCGCCACCAGCGCCAGTTCCGCGCCAAGCGCGGCGAGAACGGCATGGGTCGGCAGATGTACGGCAAGGCCGGCGACGATCTCGTCATCACCGTGCCGGTCGGCACCGTGATCACCAATGTCGAAACCGACGAGGTCATCGGTGATCTCACCCGTCACGGTGAGCGCCTGCTGGTCGCCAAGGGGGGCAAGGGCGGCCTGGGCAACATGCATTTCAAGAGCTCGGTGAACCGCTCGCCGCGCAAGGCGCTGCCGGGCCTGCCGGGCGAAGAGCGCGCGCTCAAGCTCGAACTCAAGCTGCTTGCGGACGTGGGCCTGCTGGGTTTTCCGAACGCCGGCAAGAGCACGCTGATCCGCGCCGTTTCGGCGGCGACGCCGAAGGTGGCCGACTATCCGTTCACCACGCTCTATCCGAACCTTGGTGTCGTCAGCGTCGAGGCGCATCGCAGCTTCGTCATCGCCGACATCCCGGGGCTGATCGAAGGTGCGGCCGATGGCGCGGGCCTGGGCACGCAGTTCCTCAAGCATCTGCAGCGCACCCGCTTGCTGCTGCACCTGGTCGACATCGCCCCGATGGAGGGTGGCGTGGAGGGCGTGAGCCCGGCCGAGCAGGTGCGTGCGATCGAGCGCGAGCTGGAAAAGCACGATCCCGAACTGCTCGACAAGCCGCGCTGGCTCGTGCTCAACAAGGCCGACCTGCTGCTGGAAGAAGAGCAGAAGGCTGCGGCGCAGGCCGTCATCGACGAGCTGGGCTGGAAGGATCGCTGGTACATGGTGTCGGCCATCAGCCGCGAAGGCACCTGGCCGATCATGCTCGACGTGATGGCCTTCTTCGACCGCCAGCGCGAAGACGCGCTGGAAGCCCAGCGCGCGGGCGAGGACCATGATGCAGTCCCCTGAGGCCGTCGCGCAGGCAACAAAAAACCCGGCATCGGCCGGGTTTTTGTTTGCTGCCTGGAGCGTTGCCGCCCGGAGCCTGTCGGCAGGCGAGGGCGCCGCGAGGCGCCTTGCCGTGGGCTCCCGTCCCCGTGACGCCGTATCAGGCGGCCTTGAGGGCCTTGATGCGGGCGTTCAGGCGAGCCTTGTGGCGGGCAGCCTTGTTCTTGTGGATCAGGCCACGCGAGCTGAAGCGATCGAGGATCGGCTGCGCGACGACGAAGGCGGCTTCGGCGCCGGCGGCGTCGTTCTCGCCCAGGGCCTTGAGCACCTTCTTGACGGCGGTACGCAGCATCGAACGCTGGCTGGCGTTGCGGGCATTGCGGACCACGGTCTGCTTGGCGCGCTTCTTGGCGGACTTGATGTTAGCCACGGCGAATTCCTGGAAACTGGTAAGTGAAAGTGGGTCTGGGGACAATCAGACCAGAAAGTATGGAGGATTCAGTGGGTTGCGTCAACCATAAGGCGTGGGACAACGTACAGGGAGAATGCGCGTGACCGCGCCGAGAATGATCAGGGGGCTGCTCTCCTTCAGCAGCATGACCATGGTGTCACGGGTCCTGGGCCTGGTCCGCGACATCGCCATCAACCACGCCTTCGGTGCCAATGCCGGCACGGACGCGTTCTGGGTGGCGTTCCGTATTCCGAACTTCATGCGGCGCCTGTTCGCGGAGGGCTCGTTTTCGACGGCGTTCGTGCCCGTTTTCACGGAGATCAAGGAAACCCGCCCGCAGGACCTGCGCGAACTGGTGGCGCGGGTGTCCGGCACGCTGGGCGGCATGTTGCTGGTCCTGACCGCGCTGGGCCTGATCTTCACCCCGCAGATCGCGGCGATCTTCAGCCCGGGTGCGCTCGACGATCCGGCCAAGTTCGGCCTCACGGTCGACCTGCTGCGGCTGACGTTCCCCTTCATCCTGTTCGTGTCGCTGACGGCGCTGTCCGGCGGCGCGCTCAACAGCTTCCACCGGTTCGGGCTGCCGGCCTTTACGCCGGTGATCCTCAATCTGTTCATGATCGCCGGCGCGTTGTGGCTGGCCCCCCACCTGGAGGTGCCGATCCTGGCGCTGGGCTGGGCGGTGCTGGCGGGCGGCATCGCGCAGCTGGTGTTCCAGTTGCCGGCGCTGCGCAAGCTCAATCTGTTGACGCTGCCGAAGTGGGGCTGGAGCCACCCGGACGTGCGCAAGGTGATGCGCCTGATGGTGCCGACGCTGTTCGGTTCCTCGGTGGCGCAGATCAACCTGTTGCTCGACACCGTCATCGCGTCGCTGCTGTTCGTCGGTTCGCAGACCTGGCTGTCGCAGGCCGATCGCTTCCTCGAGCTGCCGCTGGGCGTCTTCGGCGTGGCGCTGGGCACGGTGATCCTGCCGGCGTTGTCGCGGCACCACGTCAAGACCGACGCAGAGGGTTTTTCGAAGGCGCTCGACTGGGGCCTGCGCACTACGCTGCTGATCTCGATGCCGGCGATGCTGGGCCTGATGTTCTTGGCCGAGCCGCTGGTGGCGACGCTGTTCCAGGGCGGCAAGTTCACCGCGTTCGACACGCGCATGGCGGCGATGTCGGTGTTCGGCCTGAGCTTCGGTCTGCCGGCCTTCGCGCTGGTGAAGATCGTGCTGCCGGCGTTCTATTCGCGCCAGGACACGCGCACGCCGGTGCGTGCGGGCGTGGCGTCGCTGATCGCCAACATGGTGCTCAATGTCGTCTTCCTGTGGGTGCTGTACCTGCTGTGGACGACGCCGGAAGTGCGCGCGCGCGGCGTGATGGTCGCGCTGGAGCAGACGCCCGGCTTGCACCTCGCGCTGGGCTTCGCCAGCGCCGCGGCGAGCTACCTCAACCTCGCGCTGCTGTGGCACTGGCTGCGCAAGGCCGGTGTGTACCAGCGTCAGCCCGGCTGGATGCGCTACACGATGCGGTTGCTCGTCGCATGCGCGGCGATGGCGGCGGCGTTGTGGGCTGGCCTGATCTGGGCGCCGGATTTCACCGTCATCGGCAAGCTGGCGCGGGTGGGGTACCTGGCGGTGTTGGTCTGCGGCGGTGGCCTGGTCTATGTGCTGGCGCTGCTGGCGCTCGGGTTCCGCCCGCGCGATCTTCGCGAGCACTGACGGACCATGTCGGGCAGGAACCATACGGCGAGCCTTGGAGACGGGCCTTCGCGGCTATACTTCAGGGCAATGAGCAGGCTGTTTCGAGACGTCGAGGGCGGGCCCCGGTGCCCGCACGGCAGTGTGGTCTGCATCGGCGCATTCGACGGCCTGCACCTGGGCCACCAGGCGCTGGTGCGCCACGCGCGGGATCGTGCGCGCGCGCTCGGCGTGCCGTGCGTGGTGCTGAGTTTCGAACCACTGCCGCGTGAGTTCTTCGCACCCAACGACCCACCGCCGCGCCTGATGCTGCCGCGTGCCAAGGCCGAGCGTCTGCTTTCGACGAGCGCCGGTGCCATGGGCGTGGACCAGCTCGGCCTGCTGCGTTTCGATCGGCGCCTGAGCAGCCTCACTGCCGAGGAGTTCGTGCGCGCGGTGCTCGTGCATCGTCTGTCCGCGCGTGAAGTGTGGGTCGGCCCGGAGTTCCGCTTCGGCAAGGCGCGCGCAGGCGACATCGCGCTGCTGCGCGCGATGGGGCAGGAGCACGGCTTCGCCGCGGGCGAGATCGAACCCGTTCTGCTCGATGGCGAACGCGTCTCCGCCACGCGTATCCGCGAGGCGCTGCGCGCGGGCGATTTCGCCACGGCCGCGCGCTTCCTCGGCCGGCCGTACGCGATCGGCGGCCACGTCGTGCCGGGCAAGCAGCTCGGCCGTACGCTCGGCTTTCCCACGGCCAACCTGCGCTTCGGCGGTCGCACGCCTGCTTTGTCGGGCATCTACGCGACCTGGGTGCACGGCGTGGGCGAACATCCTCATGCATCGGTGTCCAGCCTGGGCACGCGGCCGACGGTGGACGGCGTAGAGCCGCTGCTGGAAGCCCATCTGTTC
Organism: Lysobacter sp. MMG2; assembly: GCF_016735495.2. GTDB lineage: Bacteria > Pseudomonadota > Gammaproteobacteria > Xanthomonadales > Xanthomonadaceae > Lysobacter_J. The sequence goes on along the minus strand of NZ_JAERQY020000001.1, from coordinate 549,115 downwards.
GATTTCGACGGCGACCTCTACGGCCGCCGCATCGAGGTCGAGTTCGTCGCCAAATTGCGCGACGAACTGAAGTTCTCCGATCTGCCGTCATTGACCGCGCAGATGCACCGTGACGCCGTGCAGGCGCGCGCGATCCTCGGCGTTCCCGCCAGTTCCGCCGCCGCACACGAGCCCGCACGAACGAGTGCGGAGTCCCCCCAGACAGCAGCACAGCGATAGGTTCCCGTGAGCCAAGACCCGAACCAGTACAAAGCCACCCTGAACCTGCCCGCGACGGAGTTCCCGATGCGCGGCGACCTGCCCAAGCGCGAGCCGGAAACGCTCGCACGCTGGGAAGACGAGGGCCTGTACGCGCGAATCCGCGAGAAGGTCGGCACGCGCGAGCGCAGCTTCGTGCTGCACGACGGACCGCCATACGCCAATGGCGCGATCCACATCGGCCACGCGGTCAACAAGGTGCTCAAGGACATCGTGGTGAAGTCCAAGCTGCTCGCCGGCTTCGACGCGCCGTACGTGCCGGGTTGGGATTGCCACGGCTTGCCGATCGAGCACCAGGTCGAGAAGAAGTTCGGCAAGGTCGGCGAGAAACTCGACGCCGCCGCGTTCCGGCAGAAGTGCCGCGAATACGCCGCCGAGCAGATCGACCTGCAGCGCCGCGATTTCAAGCGCTTGGGCGTGGTCGGCGACTGGGACAACCCGTACCGCACGATGGATTTCCGCTACGAGGCCGACATCATGCGGTCGCTGGCGAAGATCGTGGAGCGCGGCCACCTGGTGCGCGGCGCCAAGCCGGTGCACTGGTGCTTCGATTGCGGTTCGGCGCTGGCCGAGGCGGAGATCGAATACGCCGACAAGGAATCCCCGGCGATCGATGTCGCCTACGACGCGCGCGACCCGCACGCGCTGGCGCGCCTGTTCGGCGCGGCGGTCGATGACGGCGTGCGCGTGGCGATGCCGATCTGGACGACGACGCCGTGGACGCTGCCGGCGAGCCTGGCGATCAGCGTCGGCCCGGAACTGGACTACGTGCTGGTCGAAGGCCCGCGCACGGCCGACGGCAGCCGCCGTGTGCTGGTGCTGGCCGAAGCGCTGGCCGGCAAGGCGCTGGCGCGTTACGGCGTCGACGAGGTCGTCGTGCTCGGCCGCGCGCTGGGCAGCGCGCTGGAGGGCGTGGTGCTCGAGCATCCGTTCTATGCCGAGCGCGACATCCCGGTGCTGGTCGGCGACCACGTGTCGGCCGAGGACGGCACCGGCATGGTCCACACCGCGCCGGGCCACGGCCAGGAGGACTACGCGGTCGGCCTGAAGTACGGCCTGACCGATCGCTACAGCGCCGGGCAGATCAATCCGGTCGACGGACGCGGCGCGTACCTGCCGTCGACGCCGCCGGCGGACGGCATCGTGCTGGCCGGCGTGCATATCTGGAAGGCGAACCCGATGCTGGTCGACGTGGTTCGCGCCAGCGGGCACCTGCTCGCCTTCCACACGATCAAGCACAGCTACCCGCACTGCTGGCGCCACAAGACGCCAGTGGTGTTCCGCGCGACGCCGCAGTGGTTCATCTCGATGGAGCAGGCCGGCTTGCGCCGCGATGCGCTGGGCGAGATCGGCAAGGTCGCCTGGGTTCCGGAGTGGGGCGAGGCGCGCATCTACAACATGATCGAAGGCCGCCCGGACTGGACGATCTCGCGCCAGCGCTACTGGGGCGTGCCGATCGCGCTGTTCTTCCATCGCGAAACGGGCGAGATCCACCCGCGTTCGCCGGAGTTGATGCGCCAGGTCGCCACGAAGGTCGAACAGGCCGGCGCCGATGCCTGGTACGCGATGACCGCCGAAGAACTGCTCGGCGATGAAGCCGCGCAATACGAGAAGGTCACCGACATCCTCGACGTCTGGTTCGACTCCGGCGTCAGCCACGAATGCGTGCTTGCGCAGCGTCCGCTCGATGGCCTGTACAAGCCGGCCGATCTGTACCTGGAAGGCTCCGATCAGCATCGCGGCTGGTTCCACAGCGCGCTGCTCACCGGCGTGGCGATGGACGGTGTCGCGCCGTACCGCCAGGTGCTGACGCACGGCTTCGCCGTGGACGAGCAGGGCAAGAAGATGTCCAAGTCGGTCGGCAACACGGTCGAGCCGCAGAAGGTCATCAACGCGATGGGCGCCGACGTGCTGCGCCTGTGGATCGCCTCCACCGACTACCGCAACGAGATGTCGGTGTCGGACAACATCCTCAAGCGCAACTCCGACGTCTACCGCCGCATCCGCAACACCGCGCGCTTCCTGCTGGCGAACCTCAACGGCTTCGAGCCGAAGACGCACCTGCGTCCGCTGGAAGACATGGTCGCGCTGGACCGCTGGATCGTGCACCGCGCCGCCGAGTTGCAGGACCGCATCGCCAGCGCGTACGAGCGCTACGACTTCGCCGAGATCGTGCAGGCACTGTCGAACTTCTGCTCGGTCGACCTGGGCTCGCTGTATCTGGACGTCACGAAGGATCGTCTCTACACGATGCAGGAAGACTCGCGCGGCCGTCGTTCGGCGCAGAGCGCGATGTACCGCATCGCCGAGGCGTTCGTGCGCTGGATCGCGCCGATCCTGGCCTTCACCGCCGACGAGATGTGGCGCCACCTGCCGACGCAGACCGAGCACGGCCCGCGTGAGGAGAACGTCCTGTTCGCCACCTGGTACGACGGCCTGGCGCTGCTCCCCGAGGACGCGCCGCTGGCCGCGGATGATTTCGAACGTCTGCTCGCGCTGCGCGAGGAAGTCAGCAAGACGCTGGAACCGATGCGCGCCGCCGGCGACATCGGCGCGGCGCTGGAAGCCGAAATCAGCCTCAAGGCCGGTGTCGCCGACCAAAACTGGCTGGCACCGTTCGCCGATGAACTGCGCTTCCTGTTCATCAGCGGCGATGTCGAGGTGATCGCCGACGACGGCATCAAGGACATCGCCGTCCTCGCCACGCCGACCACCAAAACCAAGTGCGTGCGCTGCTGGCAGTACCGGGCGGACGTCGGCGGCGATGCCGCGCATCCGGAACTGTGCGGACGTTGCGTCGTCAACGTCGCCGGTGCCGGCGAGAACCGGGAGTGGTTCTGATGGCTCCGGTGCGTCCCAATGCGTTGCCCTGGCTGGCGGTCTCCGTCCTGGTGATTGTGCTCGACCAGCTGACCAAGCTGTGGGTGCTGAACTCGTTGCCGGAATACACCGCGGTCCCGGTGATCGAGGGCGTCTGGAACTGGTACCGCACCTACAACACCGGTGCGGCATTCAGCTTCCTCAGCGATGCCGGCGGCTGGCAGAAGTACTTCTTCGTCGTGCTGGCCGTGGCCATCAGCGGCCTGCTGGGCTGGTGGCTGAGCCGCACGCCGCGGCGCGACTGGAAGAGCGCGCTGCCGTATGCGCTGGTGATCGGCGGCGCCCTGGGTAACGTGATCGACCGGCTGATGCACGGCCACGTCGTGGACTTCATCCAGTGGCACTGGCGCGATTACTACTGGCCTTCGTTCAACCTGGCCGACGCGGCGATCGTGGCCGGCGCCATCGGCATCGCGCTGTTCGGCCTGTTCACGAAACCGGCGCCGGCCGCCGGCCCGGCCCGGTAAACTGCCGCCATGGACGTCCTGCTCGCCAATCCCCGCGGTTTCTGCGCCGGCGTCGACCGCGCCATCGAGATCGTCAAGCGCGCCATCGAGACGCTCGGCGCGCCCATCTACGTGCGCCACGAAGTGGTGCACAACCGCTTCGTCGTGGACGACCTCAAGCACCGTGGCGCGATCTTCGTCGAGGAGCTCGACGAGGTGCCGGACAACGCCACGGTGATCTTCAGCGCCCACGGCGTGGCCAAGGCCGTGCGCGAAGAAGCCGAGCGTCGCGGCCTGAAGGTGTTCGACGCGACCTGTCCGCTGGTGACGAAGGTGCATCTGGAAGTGGCGCGTCACTGCCGCGCCGGTCGCGATGTCGTCCTGATCGGCCACGAGGGCCACCCCGAAGTCGAGGGCACGATGGGCCAGTGGCGTCGCGAGGCGGGTTCCGGCCGCATTTACCTGGTCGAGGACAACGACGACGTCGCCGCGCTGGAGATCGACCAGCCCGAGAATGTCGCCTATACGACCCAGACCACGCTCTCGGTCGACGACACCCGTGGCGTGATCGAGGCGCTGCGCGCCAAGTTCCCGGCCCTGCAAGGCCCGAAGAACGACGACATCTGCTACGCCACGCAGAACCGCCAGGACGCCGTGCGCGAACTGGCCGCGCGCTGCGACCTGGTGCTGGTGGTCGGTTCGGTCAACAGCTCCAACTCCAACCGCCTGCGCGAGCTGGCCGAGCGCGAAGGCGTGGAGGCCTACCTGATCGACGGCGCGATCGAGATCAACCCGTCCTGGGTCACCGGCCGCCAGCGCATCGGCGTCACCGCCGGCGCGTCCGCGCCGGAGGTGCTGGTGCGCGGCGTGATCGACCGCCTGCGCGAACTGGGCGCGGCGCATGTGTCCGAACTCGACGGCGAGCCGGAGGACATGGTCTTCGCGCTGCCCAAGGAGCTGCGTCTGCAACTGGTCGATTGACCGGGGCGGTGGCGCCGATTGACCGGGAACGGGCGGGCGCCTAGAATTCCGGGCTCGCGGAAATCTCCGCCGCCCGGCCCGAGCGGCCAGGCCGGAATCCCGCAAAGACACCCGCCGGAATAGCTCAGTTGGTAGAGCGGCGCATTCGTAATGCGTAGGTCGTAGGTTCGATTCCTATTTCCGGCACCAGTTTTCGTTATTTTGAGCCCCGCTTCGGCGGGGCTTCTTTTTTGGCCCGTCGTGAGCGCGTAAAGAATGCGCCCTTCACGCGTGCGCGGCACCTTCGGTGAAACAGTCACGGCTTTCCCCGAGGAGTGGAGCGATGGCCGGTATCGACGAGAACGTGAAGCGCATCGGCGCGCTGCTGAAGAAGATCGACATCGCCATGCTGACGACGACGGGCAAGGGCGGCTTCCTCATGAGTCGGCCGTTGTCCACGCAGCATGCGCAGTTCGACGGACGGCGCGTGTGGTTCTTCACCCAGGCCGACAGCCCGAAGGTCGCCGAGATCCGCCGCCATCCCAAGGTGAACCTCGCCTACGCGTCCAAGAGCAAGAACGTCTACATCTCCATGACCGGTACCGCGAGCGTGAACCGCGAGCAGACCGTCATCGATGCCCTGTGGAACGATGCGATGAAGGCGTTCTTCCCCAAGGGCCGGAACGATCCCAACCTCACGCTGCTGGAGGTGGACGTTCATTCGGTCGAATACTGGGACGGCCCGGGCACCTGGATCGGCAAGGCGGTCAGCTTCCTCATCGCGCGGGTGACGAAGAAGGAAGAGGTGATGGGCGAGAACCGCATCGTCGACCTCACCGCCAAGCGCCCGCGCAAGCGTTTGCCACCCTCGCACGCCGACGCCCCGCGCGGCGCGCGCAGCGCCGCGGCGAAGGCGCCGAAGAAGGCCGCGCGCAAGTCCTCCGCCACGCGCGCCGCGAAGAAGACGGCAAAGCCCGCACGCAAGGCGGCACCGAAGCGAACGCGCAGCGCCTCCGGCTGACTGGCCGTGCAATGACTCGCACGCGCCTCGTGCTCAAGCACATCGTGCATGAATCTTCTATCACGACCCCGCGCGCCTGAACGTTTCATCTCATCGCAATCTCGCGTTCACCGATTTTTAGCGCGGCGATCGCCACCATGCCGCCAGTTTTTCGGAAGGGGCATGACAGGGTGTTGAGCATGCGAATGGACGTCTTCGTGGTGGGGCAGGAAGAAGGTTTCGTGGTGGCGCCGTGCGGCGCGCCGCTTCCCGATGAGGAAATGGCGGTGCTGGGCGAGGTCCGCTTCGGCTGGACCGTCGACAGCGAAAGCGCCGCCCCGCGTCTGGATTGGCAGGGCATCGCCAAGGACATCGATGCGCGCGGTTACAGCATCGTCCCGCAGGGCGACGTGGGCGGCCTGCTGGGTCTGCCGGAAGGCGAACTGAGCGCGTTCTATCCCGAGTTCCACCTGCGCCACGCCGCCTGAGCGCGCATCGCCCGCGTCTCGCTTTCCGCGACGCGGGCCGGGTAGAGTGCGGGCAATCCGTTCGCCACGCCGCCGTTCATGTCCAAACCCGCGAAGTCCCTCAGCAGCAAATCCCGCACCGCGTACGTCTGCTCGGAGTGCGGCGCCGACCACAACAAGTGGCAGGGCCAGTGCGGTGAGTGCGGCGCCTGGAACACGCTGAGCGAGTTCGTCGTGGAGCCCGCCGCCAAGGCGGGCGCGAGCGTCGCCGCGAGCCGGCGTGGCAGCTGGGCCGGCAAGGCCGACGCGCCGGCCGTCACTGCGCTCAAGGACGTTCGCCACAGCGAAGAAGACCGTGTCAGCACCGGCATCGGCGAGTTCGACCGCGTGCTCGGCGGTGGCCTGGTGCACGGTTCGGTGGTGCTGGTGGGTGGCGACCCGGGCATCGGCAAATCGACGCTGCTGTTGCAGGCGATCAGCAAGATGGCCGGAACGCTGCCGGGCCTGTACGTCACTGGCGAGGAATCGCTGGCGCAGGTGGCCGGTCGCGCCTCGCGCCTGGGCGTGCCGGTGGACGGCGTGCACGCACTGGCGGAAACCGGCGTGGAACGCGTGCTCGAACACGCCGCGAAGATGAAGCCGGGCCTGATCGTCGCCGACTCCGTGCAGACGCTGTGGACGGAGGAACTCAGCGCCGCGCCCGGCTCGGTGAGCCAGGTGCGCGAAAGCGCCGCGCGCCTGGTGCGCTATGCCAAGGAAACCGGCACCGCCGTGTTCCTGGTCGGTCACGTTACCAAGGAGGGCGGGATCGCCGGCCCGCGCGTGCTCGAGCACATGGTCGACGCCGTGCTGTATTTCGAAGGCGAAAGCGGCAGTCGCTTCCGCGTGCTGCGTGCGTTCAAGAACCGCTTCGGCGCGGTCAACGAACTGGGCGTGTTCGCGATGGGCGAGAAGGGCCTGCGCGAAGTGCCCAACCCGTCGGCGATCTTCCTCTCCGGCAGCGAACGCCCGCAGCCGGGCAGCTGCGTGATGGTCACGCGCGAAGGCACGCGCCCGTTGCTGGTGGAAGTGCAGGCGCTGGTCGATGCCTCGCCGCTGTCGAACCCGCGCCGCGTCGCGGTCGGCATGGAGGGCAACCGCCTGGCGATGCTGCTGGCGGTGCTGCATCGCCACGGCGGCATCGGCGTGGGCGACCAGGACGTGTTCGTGAATGTGGTCGGCGGCATCCGCGTGCAGGAAACGGCGGCGGATCTTCCCGTGCTGTTGGCGGTGCTGTCTTCGTTGCGCGATCGGCCGTTGGCCGAACAGACGGTGGCGTTCGGCGAAGTCGGTCTGTCGGGAGAGATCCGGCCTGTTCCCAACGGGGAGGAACGCCTGAAGGAAGCCGCCACGCACGGCTTCAAGCGCGCCATCGTGCCCAAGTCGAACGCGCCCAGGAGCGGTCGCGTGGGCGAGATGGAAGTGATCGGTGTGGAGCGACTGGCGGACGCGCTGGAACGCGCCTGAGCCCTCGCGTCAGGACGAGCGTCGCGTGTAGCGCCGCCACTGCGACGCGTCGCCGGTCATGAACGCGCGGAATCCGATTTCCACGCCCAGCGAAAACGCAGTCGCAAGCAGCGCCGCGCCCCAGCGCGTCCCGTGGTCTTGGGCGAAGAAGAACAGCGCGATCGCGAAACATCCGATGTGCAGGAAGATCCGAGACTGTCGGCCCTTGCGGTCCCAGTCGCGGCGGCGCGCATGGCCCCAATGCTCCCAGCCGTTCTGCTCCACGTTCCTGTGCAGGCGCATTCTGCGTCCGCCCACGATGTCGCGCATCGCACCGGGCGTGGTCAGCATCCATTGCAACCAGGCGGCGATCAACCACAGCACCGGCGGAAGCCAGCCGCTGCCGCCGATGTTGGCGAACGCCGCGCTGATCAGCGCCAGCGCCATCAGATGCAGGACGAACACCACCTTCCCCGAAAGCCGGTACCCCATGACGTCCCCCAGCCGCGTCCTGCGGCGTAGCGGGCGATTCTAGTCACGCGCGCCGGAGTGGTCGATCCTCTCAGGCTTCGATCGCCTCGCCGAAGGCCAGCATTTCCGCCTGCCGGTCGCCGCTGATAGCCGCGCGCATGCGCGGCTCGTCCAAGGCACGCACGCACCAGTGCGGTGCGTGATCGCGCACGTCGGTGCTGCAGATGGCGACGAAGTAACTCGGCCCCGGACCCGCGGCATACCACAGCGAATCCCACGGCTCCTCGTATCCCACCGGCGCGCGCGGTGAAGCGGCGTGATTGTCCAGTTGGTAGGCGATCTTCACCACGGTGAGCGCATCGCCGCACACCGGACCTTGGGGCGTATCGAAACTCAGGGCGTCGAACGCCGACTGCAATCGCCAGGCCTCGCGCTGCAAGGCCAGGCGGTGCCACAGCACCACCCAGCTGACCAGGAACGTCGAGAGAACGACGGTGCCCAGCCAAATCAGCAGGATCCAGCGGACGGCAGCCATGCCCCGAACTTACTCGCGCGGGCGTGTCCGAAATTTGAACGCCCAGGCCTTCACACCGCGAACACAACCGTGCGATGGCCGTTGAGCAGGATGCGGTCGTCCAGCCAATAACGCAGCGCCTGCGCCAGTACACGCCGCTCGATGTCGCGTCCGATCCGGACCAGGTCGTCGGGTGTGTCGTGATGACTGACGCGCTGCGTGTCCTGCTCGATGATCGGGCCCTCGTCCAGGTCGGCGGTGACGAAATGCGCGGTCGCCCCGATCAGCTTCACTCCGCGCGCGTGCGCCTGGTGGTACGGACGCGCGCCCTTGAAGCCCGGCAGGAAGGAGTGGTGGATGTTGATGCAGCGCCCGGTGAGCTTCTTCGCCAGATCGCAGGAGAGCACCTGCATGTAGCGCGCGAGCACGACCAGTTCCGTGCCGGTCTGGTCAATGAGCGCGGACAGAGCCGCTTCCTGCTCGTGCTTGCGTCCCTTTTCGACCGCAAGGTGATGAAAGGGAATGCCGTCGAAGTCCAGGTGCCGATACGTCTCGCGCGGATGGTTGGCGACGACGGCGGTGATCTCCATCGGCAGTTCGCCGATGCGCCAGCGATAGAGCACGTCTGCCAGACAATGGTCGAACTTCGACGCCAGCAGCATCACGCGGCGCGGCACGTCGCGATCGCGCAGCGACCATTCCATGCGGAAGGCCCGGGCTAGCGAGTCGAAGCCATCGCGCACTTCGGCGATGGATCCGGCCGCCAGCGCGAACACCGTGCGCATGAAGAAGCGGTCGGTTTCCCGGTCGTTGTATTGCTGCGCTTCGAGGATGTTGCCCTCGTACCGAAGCAGGTGCCCGGTCACGGCGTTGACGATGCCGGGACGGTCGGGGCAGGAGAGGGTGAGGACGTAGTGAGGCATCGAGGCGCTGACGCGATCGGATGCTCGTTACAACGCAATGCGCGAGCCGGCCCGGCCCGCGAAACGAAAAGGGCCGGTTTCCCGGCCCTTTCCTTCGATCCCGCGACTCAGTGTCCGCCCGCGGCGGCCGCGCCGCCGCCGCCCATCTTCGCCGCGAACGGCGGCTTGGCGAACCACACGAACACGATCACCACCAGGAACAGGATGCCCAGCAGGTGGAAGATCTCGTTGAAGCCGATCTGCACCGCCTGCTGCGAGATCATCTGGTTCAGCGCCAATGCGCCGCGCTGCGTGTCGCCCTGGCCCAGTGCGGCGACCGTCTGCTGCATCGCCGGGTCGTAGGCGCTGATGTTCTCGGTCAGGCGCGCATGGTGGATCGTGCTGCGCTGGTTCCACGCCCACGTCGTGAGGGACGCCGCGAAGCTGCCGCCGAGCGTGCGCACGAATGTCGCAAGGCCCGAGCCCGCGGCGATCTCGTGCGGTTCCAGGTCCGACAGCAATATCGTGAGCACCGGCATGAAGAACAGCGCCACGCCCAGGCCCTGCCATAGCTGCACTTCGGCCACGCGCTGGAAGTCCACGTCGAGGTTGAAGCCGGATCGGTAGAAGCTGGTGGCCGCCATCACGATGAAGGCGAATGTCGCCAACACGCGCAGGTCGGTCTTGGGCGCGTACTTGCCCACCAGTGGCGTCAACAGCACTGGCAGGATGCCGATCGGCGCGCTCGCGTAACCGGCCCAGATCGGCGTGTAGCCCAGGTTGCGTTGCAGCCACAACGGCACCAGCAGGCCCACGCTGAAGAACGCCGAGTACGCCATCACCATCGCTGCCGTGCCGCTGGCGAAGTTTCGATGGCGGAACAGGCGCAGGTTGACGATGGGGTCCTTCTCGGTGAGTTCCCAGATCACGAACACCGCCAGCGCGATCACCGCGATCACGGTCAGCCACACGATCTTGGTCGAGTTGAACCAGTCCTCGTCGTTGCCCAGGTCGAGCATGATCTGCAGCGCGCCCACGCCCAGCACCAGCGTCGCCAGGCCGATGTAGTCCATCTTCGGCTTCTCCAGCCGCTCGGGGCGGCCCTTGAGCTGCCGTCCGACCACAATGCTGGAGAAGATGCCGATGGGCACGTTGATGAAGAAGATCCACTCCCAGCTGTAGTTGTCGGTGATCCAGCCGCCGAGGATCGGGCCCGCGATCGGCGCCACGACGGTCACCATCGCCAGCAGTGCGATCGCCTGTCCGCGTTTGTGCGGTGGATAGATCGAGATCAGCAGCGCCTGCGTGACCGGGTACATCGGGCCGGCGACGAAACCCTGCAGCGCACGCGCGGCGACCAGCAGGCCCATCGAATTGGCCAGGCCGCACAGCAGCGACGCGATCACGAAGGCGAGCGTGGCCCAGGTGAACAGCTTGCGCTCGCCGTAGCGGCGTGTGAGGAAGCCGGTGAGCGGCAGCGCGATGGCGTTGCTCACCGCGAAGGACGTGATGACCCACGTCGCCTGGTTGGCGCTTGCGCCGAGATTGCCGGAGATGGTCGGTAGCGAGACGTTGGCGATGGTGGTGTCGAGCACCTGCATGAACGACGCCAGCGCAAGGCCGACGGTCGTCAACGCGATGTTGGGTGGGCGGAAGGCTTGCTTGGGCTCCGGCGTGACCGGCAAGCCCATCTCCTCTTCCTGTTGCGCGATGGTGGACATGGCGTGGGTCTTGGCGTGTTCGACGCGCGGCTAGGCACGGCGGGAAGGAAGGGCCGTCATTCCCGCCAACGCGGGAATCCAGTGACTGTTCGGGGGAGGGAGGAGTCTCTGGATGCCCGCATTCGCGGGCATGACGGCAAAACCAGTGGAACGAGTGAGGGTGCGATCGGGCGATCAGCCCTGGCGCGTGGCCGGCAGGTTCTCGCGGATCACCTTGTCGATCAGCGCGTTCGCATCATTGAGCTGCTTCTCGTACGCGGCGGTGGTGAACAGCGGCTTGTCGTCCTTGCGCGCGGCGGCCAGCACGGGGCCGGTCTGGTCGCGCACGGTGACGTCGGTGTGCATGCTCAGGCCCAGGCGCAGCGGGTGGTCGGCCAACTGCTTGGGCTCGATCTCGATGCGCACCGGCACGCGCTGCACGATCTTGATCCAGTTGCCGCTGGCGTTCTGCGCCGGCAGCAGCGAGAACGCGCTGCCCGTGCCCATGCCCAGCGCGGCGACCTTGCCGTCGAACTCGACGTCGCCGCCGTACAGGTCGGCATGCACCTTCACCGGCTGGCCGATGCGCATCTTCGCCAGCTGCGTTTCCTTGAAGTTCGCCTCCACCCACAGCTGTTCCAGCGGGACGATCGTCATCAGGTTGACGCCCGGCTGCACGCGCTGGCCGAGTTGCACCTGGCGCTTGGCGACGTAGCCGGAGACCGGCGCGACGATCGCGGTGCGCTGGAGGTTGAGATACGCCTGGCGCAGTTGCGACGCGGCGGCTTCGACCTGCGGCTGGCTGCCGACGGTGGTGGCGTCGACGAGCGCGCGATTGCGCGACAGATTGCCGCTGGAGGCGCGCAGCCCGGCTTCGAGCACGGCCAGTTCGTTGCGCGCATGCGCAAGTTCTTCGGCCGACACGGCGCCGTTGCTGACGAGGCCTTCGCGACGCTGGAGGTCGGCGCGCGCGCGCGCGACCTGCGCTTCGCGTGCGGCCAGATCGGCGGCGCCTGCTTCGACGGTGCTGTACAGGCCGCGCACCTGGCGCACGGTGTTGGCGAGGTTGGCGACAGCCTGGTCGTAGGCGACGCGCGCATCGTTCGGATCCAGATGCACGAGCGGCTGGCCGGCTTCGACCTTCATGCCGTCGTCGGCGTCGATGCTCACCACCGTGCCCTGCGTCTGCGGGACGATGCTGACGACGTTGCCCTGCACGTAGGCGTCGTCGGTGTCTTCGTGGAAGCGTGCGACAAGCACGTACCACGCCGACCAGCCGATGCCCGCCAGGGCCACGACGGCGGCGAGGATCGTCAGCGCCTTCTTGCGCTTGCCGTTGGATTGCGGCGCGGGCGCCTTCGCGGTCGGCGCGTTGGGATTGGGTTCGGTGGTCATGGCGTTGCGGCCTTGGCGATGTCGGAGTCGGAATTCGGAGAAGGAGAAGTCAGGACCAGACCGCCGCCGAGCGCGCGGTCGAGGTCGACGGAAGCGGCCAGGCGCTGCGCGCGCAGCACGGTGAGCTGGCGGTCGCTTTCGAGCAACGGGCGTTGCGCGGCGAGGACGTCGAGCTGCGTGCCCAGGCCGGCCTTGTAGCGCGAGGTCGCGATATCCCATGCGCTCTGCGCGGCATCGCGCGCCTGCGTGGCAGAGACGATCTGCGCGTCGAGCGAGCGCGCCGAATGCACGGCGTCGGCGACTTCACGCAGCGCGCCGACCAGCGACTGGTTGTAGTTCGCCACCGCGAGGTCGTACGTCGCATCGCTGTTGGCGAGGTTGTTACGCAGCCGGCCGCCGTCGAAGATCGGCAGGCTGATCGCCGGGCCGCCCTGCAACAGAAGCGCGTCGCTGCTGAACAGATCGCCGAGGTTTCCGGCGGCGAGGCCTGCCAGCGCGCTCAGGTTGATGGTCGGATAGAACGCGGCCTTGCTCGCCTTGATGCCGTGCTGCGCGGCTTCCACGCGCCAGCGCGCGGCGACGACGTCGGGGCGATGGCCGAGAAGTTCGCTCGGCAGCACCGACGGAAGCGTCGGCGTGGACGTGCTGAGGACGGTCGGACGCGCGATGTCGCGGCCGCGATCCGGGCCCTTGCCCAGCAGCGCGGCGATCGCGTTGCGCGTGGTTTCGATCTCGTGCTCGCTGGCCTGGATCTGCTGCTGCGCGCTGGCGACGGCGCTTTCGGCCTGGCGGATCTGCAACTGATTATCCAGGCCGGCGGCGACGCGCTGGCGGCCCAGTTCAAGCAGGCGCGAAGCGCGATCGTGATCGGCCTTGGCCACGTCGTTCGCGTCGAACGCCTGGGCCAATGCGACATAGGCGCGGGCGATGTTCGACGAGAGCGTCAAGCGCGCAGCCTGCGCATCGACTTCCGCCGCGCGCGCCTGTCCGAGGGCGGCCTGCCACTTGGCCTTTTCACCGCCCCACAGGTCGAAGGTGTATTTGAAGTTCAGGCTCAGCAGACCGACGCCCTGGTAGGAACCGCCGAACGGTTCGGGCGCGACGGTTTCGGGAATCTGCACGCCGGAGTACTGCGCGCTCGCGCCCAGCGTCGGCTTGCGTTCCGCGTCGGCAAGACCGGCCTGCGCGACGGCTTGGCGCACGCGTGCATCGGCGGCATCGAGGCCCGGCGTGCCTTGCAGGGCTTCGTTGATGAGCGCATCAAGTTGCGCGTCGCCCAGCGAAGTCCACCAGTCCTGCGTCGGGAATGCCGCGGCGGAAACGTTCGCATCTGCGAAGGAACGCTGTGCCTGGAGGCTGTCCGCTTCGAGCGGGCGGCCTTCGGGGACCAGGCCGCGCGAACTGGCGCAACCCGCGACGATCAGCGCGATGGCCATCGCAGACAACGCGTGCTTCAACGGCACGGGCTTCAGCCCGCGAGGCGGGCGGGGGAAGGAATGGGCCATGGTCAGGAGTCGGAAAGGGAAAGGTTGTCGCGCACCTGCTCGAGCATGCGGGTGAGCTGCGCGCGTTCGGCGTCGTCCATGCCTTGCATCGCCCGCTCGCGCACGCGCTGGCCGCACTGGTTCACGTCCTGCCACATCGCCTGACCGGCTGGCGTCAGGTTGATGTTCAGCGCGCGCCGGTCGGCCGGGTCGGCCACGCGGGCCACCAGCCCACGCGCTTCCAGCTTGTCGAGCAGGCGCGTCATTGCGCCGGGGTTGAGCTCGGCGGCGCGGGCGAGGTCGGTGACGCCATGCGGACCGTCGGACAGCTTCTTCAACGCGATGTACTGGCTGAAGGTGAGCTCATGGCCGGCGGCGGCCAGTTCGTGCTCCATGCGCGCCCACATGGCATCGCGGACCTGCCGGAACAGCAGGCCCAGCGTCGAGCCGCTGCAGGCGGACGGGGGTAGGGACTTGGACATGGGCGGGCATATTCTTCGCCCGCGCAATATTTGTCAATGCAAATATTGTTTCAGCAATGGATATGCCGTGTTGCAGCGATGGGCCTAAAGCTGAACGGGGGTCAGGTGGGGCGGCGGAGGACCAGTTCGAGGACGAACTTGCTGCCGAAGAAGGCCAGGATCAGGAGCGCCATCGCGGCCAGGGTCCAGCGCACCGCCGTGGCGCCGCGCCAGCCGTAGCGCCAGCGGCCCAGCAGCAGCCCGCCGAACAACAGCCACGACAGCACGCTCAGCACCGTTTTGTGCACCAGGTGCTGGGCGAACAGGTTTTCCACGAACAGCAGGCCGGTCAGCAGCGTCGCCGTGAGCAGGGCGAAGCCGACCGCGATGGTGCGGAACAGCAGGGTTTCGAGCTCGACCAGCGGGGGCAGGGCGCGCAGCCACCGGTGGAACTCGCGCCGGCGCAGGGCGCGCTCCTGGGCCCACGACATCACTGCCAGCAACGCGGCGATCGCCAGGGTTGCGTAGGCCAGCAGCGCCAGCCAGGCGTGCAGTTGCAGGCGCCAGTCGAGCTGCTCGCCCAGCAGGTGGCCGTGATGGTGGTAGCCGAACAGCGCCAGGGCCGCGATCGGGAAGACGACCACTCCCAGCGCGGCCATCCGTCCGCCGCCGCCGACCAGCGTCGTCAGGGCCGCCATGCCCAGCCCCACCAGGGACAGCGCCGCGTAGAAATGCATGTCCGCCCCGCCGCTGGTGCGCCAGGCGATCAGGTGCGCGAGCGCGTGCAGCACCACGCCGCCTACGGCGGGGAACAGCCACAGGCGCGACGGGTGGGGCCGGTCCTGGCGCACGCCGCCGACGAGAAGGGCGGTCGCGATCAGATACAGAACGATGGCGATGAGAACGATTGTCATCGCCGCAGTGTCGCACAGCGGCGAGACGAACCGCAGCGGGCCGGTTGCGCAGTCGGTCGCAGTTGGCGAAGGGCTATACTTCGCGCCCCGTTTTCTGCTTCCACCCAGGTGGCGCCCGCATGTTCGAATCCCTTACCCAGCGCCTGTCCGGCACCATCGAGCGCCTGCGCGGCCGCGGCCGCCTGACCGAGGAGAACATCCGCGAGTCGCTGCGCGAGGTGCGCATCGCGCTGCTGGAGGCCGACGTCGCCCTGCCGGTCGTGCAGGCGCTGATCGAGCGCATCAAGGTGCGCGCGGTCGGCCAGGAGGTGCTCAAGTCGCTGACCCCGGGCCAGGCGCTGATCAAGGTCGTGCGCGACGAGATGACGGCGGTGATGGGCTCCCAGGCCGCCGACCTCAACCTCAACGTGCCGGCTCCGGCGGTCATCCTGATGGCCGGCCTGCAGGGCGCGGGCAAGACGACCACCGTCGGCAAGCTCGCCAAGCACCTGAAGGAAAAGCGCAAGAAGAAGGTGATGGTGGTGTCGGCCGACGTCTACCGTCCGGCCGCGATCGAGCAGCTCAAGACGCTCGCCCAGCAGGTCGACGTGCTGTTCTTCCCGTCCAGCGCCGATCAGAAGCCCGAAGCCATCGTCAAGGCGGCCATCGACGACGCCCGCAAGTCCTACGTCGACGTGCTGCTGGTCGACACCGCCGGCCGCACCAGCATCGACGACGCGATGATGGCCGAGATCAAGGCGCTGCACGCCGCGGTCAATCCGGTGGAAACGCTGTTCGTCGTGGATTCCATGACCGGCCAGGACGCCGCCGTCACCGCCAAGCATTTCGGCGAAGCGCTGCCGCTGACGGGCGTGGTGCTCACCAAGACCGACGGCGACGCGCGCGGTGGTGCCGCATTGAGCGTGCGCTACATCACCCAGCGCCCGATCAAGTTCATCGGCGTGGGCGAGAAGCCCGACGGCTTGGACGTCTTCCACCCGGACCGCATCGCCAGCCGCATCCTCGACATGGGTGACGTGCTGTCGCTGGTCGAGCAGGTCGAGCAGCAGGTCGACAAGGACAAGGCGCAGAAGCTCGCCGAGAAGGTCGCCAAGGGCAAGAAGTTCGACCTCAACGACATGCGCGACCAGCTCGAGCAGATGCAGAACATGGGCGGCCTTCACGGCCTCATGGACAAGCTGCCGGGCATGGGGCAGATCCCGGACTCGGTGAAGAGCCAGGTCACGGGCAAGGAAGTGCCGCGCATGGTGGCCATCATCAATTCGATGACCAAGAAGGAGCGCCGCAATCCGGGTTTGCTGAACGGCTCGCGCCGCGCCCGCATCGCCAAGGGCGCCGGCATGACGCCTGCGGACGTCAACAAGCTGATGAAGCAGTTCCAGCAGATGGAAAAGATGATGTCCAAGCTGTCCGGCGGCGGCATGAAGGGCCTGATGCGCGGCATGAAGGGCATGATGGGCGCCCGCGGCGGGATGCCGTTCCGCTGAGTTTCCGGCTTGGCCGGAACTCCCCCCGGGGTTTGCTGAGCAGACCCTGGACCCCAACCAGTGCGCCTCCATGCCCCGCCCATTCGCGCCTGCGGGGCGAACCGCCTCTTGGCTAAGGGGCGTGGACCGTGGCGTCGCGCCCGGACCGGGGTTTCCCCACCCCGATCAATGGCTTATACTTGCCGGCTTACCCTGCCATCCCGGCAGCTGGGCAACACAGGAAACACCGAACCATGGTCAAGATTCGTCTCGCCCGCGGCGGCGCCAAGAAGCGTCCGTTCTATCACGTCATCGTCACCGACAGCCGCAACGCCCGTGACGGCCGCAACATCGAGCGCGTGGGCTACTACAACCCGGTCGCCCAGGGCGCCGAGAAGCGCGTCGAGCTCGACATCGAGCGCGTGCAGCACTGGATCAAGAACGGCGCACAGCTGACCGACAAGGTCGCCGTGATCTACAAGGAAGCGGCGAAGGCCGCGACCGCCGCCTGATCCGCGGGCCGCGCTTCAAGCGCGGCCACGATCCCATGACGGGCGACTCCACGGAGCGCACCGGATCTCAAGAGCGCCGGATCCTGCTGGGCAGGATTTCCGGCGCTTTTGGCATCAAGGGCGAAGCCAAACTCGAATCCTGGACGGAACCGCGCAGCGCGATCTTCCGCTACCAGCCCTGGATCCTGCGCGACACGCAGGGCAACGAGCGCGAAGTGCGCGGCGTGCGCGGCAAGGAAAGCGGCAAGTACACCGTTGCCACCTTCCCGGACATCACCGACCGCGACGCCATCGAGGCCATGCGCGGCACCGAGATCTATGTTCCGCGTTCCGCGCTGCCGCCGCCGAGCGAAGGCGAGTACTACTGGGTCGATCTGGAAGGCCTGCGCGTGGTGACGGTGGACGGCGTGCCGTTGGGCACGGTCTCGCACCTGTTCGCCACGGGCGCCAACGACGTGCTCGTCGCGCGCGATGATGAGCGCGAACGCATGATTCCCTTCGTCCAGCCGCAGTACGTCGTGTCGGTGGATTTCAGCGCCGGCATGGTGACGGTGGATTGGGATCCGGATTTCTGAGAGCCGGGATTGGGAACTCGGGATTTGGGATTCGCAAAAGCAGAAGCGTCGCCGTAGCCTCAGTTCCGCCATCGAATCCCGAATCTCCAACCCCGAATCCCGGCCCATGCGCATCGACATCGTCAGCCTATTCCCCGACTTCGTCGCGCAATGCGCGGCGTTCGGCGTGGTGGGTCGGGCGGTGGAGCGCGGCCTGCTGTCGGTGCACGGCTGGAACCCGCGCGACTACGCCGAAGGCAACTACCGCCGCGTCGACGACCGTCCCTTCGGCGGTGGGCCTGGCATGGTGATGCTGATCGACCCGCTGCGTACCAGCCTGCGCGCGGCCCGCGCGGCCGATCCGGCGCCCGCGAAGGTCGTCTACATGAGCCCGCAGGGATCGCCGCTGACGCAGGCGAAGGTGCGCGAGCTGGCCGGGCACGAGCGCCTGATCCTGCTGTGTGGTCGCTACGAAGGCATCGACGAGCGCCTGATCCGCGCCGAGGTCGACGAGGAAATCTCCATCGGCGACTACGTCCTGTCCGGCGGCGAGCTGGCCGCGGCGGTGGTCGTGGACGCCGTGGCCAGGCTGCGCGAGGGCGTCCTGGGCGACGCCGAGTCGGCCGTGCAGGACAGCTTCGAGGACGGCCTGCTGGACTGCCCGCACTACACCCGGCCGGTCGAGCATGAGCTGGGAAGCGTGCCCGAGGTCCTGATGTCGGGAAACCACGCCGAGATCGCCAAGTGGCGCCGCATGCAGTCGCTGGGCCGGACCTGGCAGCGGCGCCCGGACCTGATCGACGAGGCCGCGCTGTCCAAGGCCGACCGCAAGCTCCTGGCGGCCTATCGGGCGGCCCTGGAGGCGGACGAGGACGCCGGGCCGGTCCCGGGGCCGGCCAAGGGCCTTTCCGGGCCGGCGTAACTAGCCACGTCGGGAAAAATGCCGTTATAATCCGCGGCTTCCATTTGCTCCACCCATGCCAGACGCGGGTCCACGTGCACTCGCGCTACAACGACTCCAACAGGCCAAAGCCATGAACAAGCCCTCCATCCACACGCTCGTCCAGAACTTCGAAGCCGAGCAGATCCAGCGCCAGCTTCCGTCCTTCAGCCAGGGCGACACCATCGTCGTCAACGTGAAGGTCAAGGAAGGCAACCGCGAGCGCGTCCAGGCCTATGAAGGCGTGGTCATCGGCATCAAGAACGCCGGTCTGAACTCCTCGTTCACCGTGCGCAAGATTTCGCACGGCTACGGCGTCGAGCGCGTGTTCCAGACCCACAGCGCCACCATCGCCTCGGTCGACGTCAAGCGTCGCGGCAAGGTGCGCGCGGGCAAGCTGTACTACCTGCGTGGTCTGCAGGGCAAGAAGGCGCGCATCAAGGAAGACCTGTCCGCCTACGCCAAGTCCGAGTAATCCGCGCTGCCGGGCCTTGCGCCCGCGCGCTCCGACGGCCGCCTCAGGGCGGCCGTCGTCGTTTCCGGCGTCGGAACGCGCGTCTTGCCGCGGTGCCGACACTGCGCGTCGTAGCCTGCCCACTGCGATCGCGTGATCGCGCGTCGGATGCCGTCGTGGCCAGCCTGTTGCGCCCGTGCCCGCAGTCATCGTGCGAATTCCGCTTCTACGAGGAACTCGGCGATTTCCTTGCCCCCGAACGCCGCAAGCGCAGCTTCACGCATGCGTTCGACGGCACGCCTTCGGTGAAGGACCGCATCGAATCGCTGGGCGTGCCGCACACCGAAGTCGATCTGATCCTGGTCGACGATGAACCCGTTCCCTTCACGCACCGGCTCACAGGCGGCGAACGCGTGGCGGTCTATCCGATGTTCGAGCGTTTCGAACTGGGGGAGGGCAACCGCCTGCGTCCGCGACCGCTGCGCGAACCGCGTTTCGTGCTCGACGTGCACCTGGGGCGGCTGGCGTCGTACCTGCGCCTGCTCGGCTTCGACACGCTCTATCGCAACGACTACGACGACGATGAGCTCCTGATGATCTCGTGCACCCAGCACCGCATCCTGCTCAGCCGCGATACGGGATTGCTCAAGCGCTCCGCACTCACGCACGGCGCCTTCCTGCATGCCACCGACCCACGCCGGCAGCTGCGCGAGGTCTGCGACCGCTTCCAACTCGACGCGCGCATCGATCCGTTCACGCGTTGCGCGCGCTGCAACGGCGAAGTCGAGCGTCTTGGCGTCGCACCGGACGAACACGACCCCGATCGTCCGTCGCCACGGCAGCGCGATCCCGATTCGGGCGAGCGCGAGCGCCGTGATCCCGGGAACGCGCCGCAGCGTCGCGATCCCGGTCGCGCGCCGCCGGAGCGCGACCCGGAAACGCCGCCGGAAGTGCGCAACCCGACGCCTCCGGGCCCGGACAAGCGGGGCCGCGCGATACCGCCGCTACGCATGCCGGGCGAACTTGCGGGCTCGCTGAGCCGATGCCGCGCATGCGGCCAGATCTACTGGCCCGGCAGTCACCTCTCGCGATTGCGGCAACGCCTCGCCGAAGTCGGCGTGGCGATCTGAGCCTGCGCGTCAGCGGGCCGGTTCCACTGCTTTGTCTTCCGGTTCCGCACTGGGATCGGCCACCGGCGAAGGCGGCTGCGCCGGCACTTCCGCCGGTGCAGCGACTTCATGACGGTCCGGCACGAGCATGCGCGCACGCCGCCAGTGGCCGTAGCGGTAGTACGCCAGCGCCATCACCATCGAACACACCGCGCTGATGGGGAAGCTCCACCAGATCGCGTCTACGCCGATGTGCGGCTGCATCAGGTTCGCGAAGGGCACGCGGATGCCCCACAGCGCCAGCGCGAGAATCAGCAGCGGCGGGATGACAGCGCCGGTGGAGCGCACCACGCCGGACACCACGAAGGTCACGCCGAAGAACAGGAACGACCAGATCGAAATGTGGTTGAGGTGGCGGGCGATCTCCAGCGCATCGCTGCCCGGCGGAAGGAAGAGCGACAGCGTCCAGCGATCGAGCACGATCAGCGGGACGATCAGCGCGCCGGTCATCAGGAAGTTCATGAGCACGCCCGCGCGAGCCGTCGCCGACACGCGATCCCATCGGTGCGCGCCGACGTTCTGCGCCGCCATCGACGAGCATGCCGCGCCCACCGCCATCGCCGGCATCTGCACATAGGTCCACAGCTGCAGCGCAGCGCCGTAGGCGGCGGTGGTGTCGGTGCCGTGGTGGTTGACCATCGCCATCATCGCGATCATCGCCAGCGAGATGAGCACCATCTGCAGGCCCATCGGCACGCCTTTCACGATGAGCGCGCGAAGGATCGTCGCGTCGATGCGGAACATGCCTGCGTCCTTCCGCCCCAGCCACAGCGCATGGCGTTTGCGCCGCAGGTGCAGCAGCAGCGCGGCCAGTGTCGTCGTCTGTGACAGCAGCGTCGACCATGCCGAACCTGCGATGCCGAGCTTGGGGAACGGTCCCAGGCCGAAGATCAGCACCGGGTTCAGCACGATGTCCAGCAGCACCGCCACCAGCAGGAAGCGGAACGGCGTGCGCGAATCGCCCACGCCCCGCAACGCCGCCGAAAGGAAGGCGAACATGTACAACGCGGGCATCGCCAGGAAGATCACCTGCAGGTAATCCTCGGCCAGATGCAGCGAGGCTTCGGGCGTTCCCATCGCCGCCAGCAGATGGCGCGACAACCACCAGCCCATCGCCGCGATGGCCAGCGAAAGCCCGACGAAGAAAGTCGCGCTGGTTCCCATCACGCGCCGCGCCTGCACGAGGTCACGCGCGCCCATCGCCTGGGCGATCAGGATGGTCGCGGCCATGCCGATGCCGAACACCGAACCGATCAGGAAAAACATGATGTTGTTGGCGTTCGCCGTCGCGGTGAGGGCTTCCTCGCCGAGGAAGCGGCCGACCCAGACCGCGTTCACCGAGCCGTTGAGCGACTGGGCGATGTTGCCGGCGAGGATGGGCAGCGCGAAAGCGAGCAGGTTGCGGCCGATGGGGCCTTCGGTGAGGTTGTGCGTGGTGGGCGCCATGCGGGATGCGGATCCGGCGACGTGAAGAGGCCCGCACGGTAGCACCGAGGCCGCGAACTGCGCGCCATGTCCGATCGCACGCGCGCCCGCGACGCCGGTGCTGCGATAATGATGTCCAACCTGGATGACGAACGACCGGCGATCCTTCGGACCTGCAGTGAGCGACGCAATCGATTCTTCCGCGCAGACCGTGCGCCTGGACCTGTGGCTGTGGGCGGCGCGCTTCTTCAAGACGCGCTCGCTGGCCAAGCATGCGATCGAGACCGGCAAGATCGACGTCGGCGGTCAGCGCGCAAAGCCGTCACGCGCGGTGCGCGTGGGAGATTCGCTGCGTATCGTGCGAGGCGAGGAAACCTTCGAAGTCGAAGTGCGCGGGCTTGGCGACACGCGCGGCCCGGCCAGCGTCGCACAGGGTCTGTATGCCGAAAGCGAGCCCTCACGCCTCGCGCGTGAACAGGCGCGCGCGCTGCGCGTGGCCGAGCGCACCGGCTACCGCGCGCCGGAAACCAAACCCGACAAACGCGCGCGGCGGCTCATCCGCGCGCTGGGCGACATCGACGCGTTGTAACCGCGATGCCCCCTCTCCTCACGGAGAGAGGGCGAAGCATGGCGTCTCAGCGTCGCCCGCCGCCGAGGAAGGTGCTTGCCAGGCCGATCAGGTCGGAGAAGTCGGTATCGCCGTCGCCGTCGCGATCGAGCACTGCGCCCATCAGGCCGCCGCCGATGCCACCCTGCTGCGCGATCGACTGGCGCTCCTGGCCCAGCACGTCGCCCAGTTGCTGCGGTGAAGCCGCCAGTGCGTTGCCCGCGCCGTTGCCCGCGAACATGCGCTTGGCGAGGTAGGCCATCACCAGCGGCGCGAGCATCTGCAGCAGCGTGCCGGCCTGGCCCTGACCGAGGCCCGTCGCCGCGCCCAGTCCCTGTGCCGCGTTCTGCTGGCGGTTGCCGAGCACGTGGCCAAGGATCGAACCGCCTTGACCGCCGCCGCCCATCACCGCGCCCAGCACGCTGCCGATGTCCAGGCCCGTGTGGTCGCGCTGCAACGCGCCGAACAGCGCCTCGGCGCCCTGCGGCTGGCTGGCGTTGCGGCCCAGTGCGCCCAGCAGCAGCGGCAATGCGGCGGACACGGCGCCTTCCGTCTGCGACTGCGAGAGGCCGAGCTGATTGCCGATGTCGGCCAGCGGCTGTCCCTGCAACTGGTTGAGCAGGTCGTTGGTGAGTGAGCTGTTCATGGCGCGGCCGTGGAGAGGTGGGGGCGTTGATGCTAGCGCCGCGACGTTCAAACGTCGTGATGGCGTGAAGATTCTCGCGCAAGAAAAAAGCCCGGCGAAAATTCGCCGGGCCTCTTTCTCTGCTTTGCCGACTTGCGTCAGGCCAGGTCGTAACGATCCAGGTTCATCACCTTCGTCCACGCAGAGACGAAGTCGTCGACGAACTTCCTCCCCGCATCCTTGCTGGCGTACACCTCGGCGAAAGCGCGCAACTGCGAGTGGGAGCCGAAGATGAGGTCCACGCGCGTGCCGGTCCACTTCTTTTCGCCGGTCTTGCGGTCGAATGCCTGGAACACCGCTTCGTTGTCCGTCGTCGGCTTCCACTCCGTGTCCATGCTCAACAGGTTCACGAAGAAGTCGTTGGACAACGTGCCGGGGCGGTCGGTGAAGACGCCGTGCGCGGTCTGGCCGAAGTTGGTGTCGAGTGCGCGCATGCCGCCCACCAGCACCGTCATTTCCGGCCCGGTCAACGTGAGCAGCTGCGCCTTGTCGACGAGCTGCGATTCGGCGGGCACGCCGGCCTTGTACTTGAGGTAATTGCGGAAGCCGTCGGCATGCGGTTCCAGCACGGAGAAGGACGCGACATCGGTCTGTTCCTGCGAGGCATCGGTGCGGCCGGGAGCGAAAGGAACGGTCACCTCCTGGCCGGCATTCCTCGCGCCCTGTTCGACACCGGCGTTGCCGGCCAGCACGATCAGGTCGGCCAGCGACACCTTCTTGCCGCCGCCGTTGAAGTCGGACTGGATGCCTTCAAGGACCTTCAGCACCTTGGCCAGGCGTTCGGGCTGGTTGACCTCCCAGTCCTTCTGCGGGGCCAGGCGGATGCGCGCGCCGTTCGCACCGCCGCGCTTGTCGGAGCCGCGGTACGAGGATGCCGACGCCCACGCGGTGGACACCAGCTCCGGCACGGTGAGACCGGAGGCGAGGATCTTCTTCTTCAGCGCATCCGCGTCGGCTTCGTCGATCAGCGGATGGTCGACGGCGGGGACCGGGTCCTGCCAGATCAGTTCTTCGGCCGGCACTTCCGGACCGAGGTAACGCGAACGCGGACCCATGTCGCGATGCGTGAGCTTGAACCACGCGCGCGCGAATGCATCGGCAAACTCGTCCGGACGTTCCAGGAAACGCCGCGCGATCTTCTCGTACGCCGGATCCACGCGGAGCGAGAGGTCGGTGGTCAGCATCGCGGGAGCGCGCCGCTTGTCCGGATCGTGCGCGTCCGGGACGGTGTTCGCGCCCGCGCCGCCCTTGGGTTGCCACTGGTGCGCGCCGCCGGGGCTCTTGGTCAGTTCCCATTCGTAGCCGAACAGGTTCCACAGGAAGTTGCTGCTCCAGCGCGTCGGCGAACTGGTCCAGGTCACTTCCAGGCCGCTGGTGATCGCGTCGCCGGCGATGCCGGTGCCGTGCGTGCTGTGCCAGCCCAGGCCCTGCGCGACGATGTCGTCGCCTTCCGGATCCACGCCCACGCTCTTCGGATCACCCGCACCGTGTGTCTTGCCGAACGTGTGGCCGCCGGCGATGAGCGCCACCGTCTCCTCGTCGTTCATCGCCATGCGCGCGAACGTCTCGCGGATGTCGCGCGCGGCCGCGACCGGATCGGGATTGCCGTTGGGACCTTCCGGATTCACGTAGATCAGGCCCATCTGCACGGCGCCGAGCGGATTGTCGAGTTCGCGGTCGCCCGAATAACGGCGATCGCCGAGCCACTCTTCTTCCTCGCCCCAGAACACGTCCAGGTCGGGTTCCCACACGTCTTCGCGTCCGCCGCCGAAGCCGAAGGTCTTGAAGCCCATCGTCTCCAGCGCGACGTTGCCGGTGAGGATCATCAGGTCGGCCCACGAGATCTGCTGGCCGTACTTGCGCTTGATCGGCCACAGCAGACGACGCGCCTTGTCCAGGCTCACGTTGTCCGGCCAACTGTTGAGCGGTGCGAAACGCTGCTGGCCGCGACCGCCGCCGCCGCGTCCGTCGAAGATGCGGTACGTGCCGGCGCTGTGCCAGGCCATGCGGATGAAGAGCGGTCCGTAGTGGCCGAAGTCCGCCGGCCACCAGGGCTGCGAATCGGTCATCAGGTCGGCGAGGTCCTTCTTCAGTGCCGCGTAGTCGAGCTTCTTGAATTCGGACGCGTAGTTGAAGCCCTTGCCCATCGGGTTGGACTTGGAGGAGTGGTCATGGAGCAGGTCGACACGAAGCTGGTTGGGCCACCAGTGCTGGTTGGTCCGGCCGCCGCCGACGGTGTGTTTGAAGGGACACTTCGATTCGAGGGACATCTGCTCTCTCCTGGGTGCGTGCCTGGGGTCGTGCGTGTTCGACGAAGGACGGGGCGACCGCGCGCCGGCGCCTGCCTGCATTGCAACGCGGGCGGATGACGGAATACCCCTGCGGGGACACGTTAGTGAGGTTCAGGCGGGAGATGAAATCGAATGATCCGAACGATTCGATTCGTCCCGGCTATGGCAAACGCGCAGCGACAACGAAAACGTAACAACGCGCCTCAAGCGGGATGGCCACGGCGTGAAGTAGCCCGGGTAAGCGAAGCGCACCCGGGGGTCGGCGGCAGGGAACCCCGGTGCGCTTCGCTTACCTGGGCTACGTGCGGTCTTCGATCGTTCTGCTCAGCTCAGCGCCTTGAGCCGGTACAGCGCTTCCAGCGCTTGCTTGGGCGTCAGCTCGTCCGGGTCGATCGACGCCAGCGCGTCGAGTGCGGCGGAGGAGGGCGCGAACAGGCCGAATTGCTGCGGTGCATCCAGCGCGACCGGGGCCAGCGACGGCGTGGGCGCGCCGCGACTTTGCTGCTCCAGCTCGGCCAGGCGGCCGCGCGCCTGCTGCACCACCGCCTTGGGCAGACCGGCGAGCGCCGCGACTTGCAGACCGAAGCTGCGATCGGCCGGGCCGTCCTTCACCGCGTGCATGAAGACGAGCTGGTCACCGTGTTCCACCGCATCCAGATGCACATTGGCGATGCCGCTGCCGGGCTCGGCCAGCGTCGTCAGTTCGAAATAGTGCGTGGCGAACAGCGTGTACGCGCGGTTGTGATGCGCCAGATGGCGCGCGCACGCTTCGGCCAGCGCGAGGCCGTCGTAGGTCGACGTGCCGCGGCCGATCTCGTCCATCAGCACCAGCGACTGCGACGTGGCGTGATGCAGGATGTAACTCGTCTCGCTCATCTCGACCATGAAGGTCGACTGCCCGCGCGCGAGGTCGTCGCCCGCGCCGATGCGGGTGAGGATGCGATCCACCGGCCCGAGCACGGCGCGCGAAGCCGGCACGAAACTGCCGATATGCGCCAGCAGCACGATCAACGCGTTCTGCCGCATGTAGGTCGACTTACCGCCCATGTTCGGGCCGGTGATGACGAGCATGCGGCGATCCTCGCCGAGGATGAGGTCGTTGGGCTCGAACGGATCGCTGCGAACCGCTTCGACCACCGGATGACGTCCGCGCTCGATGCGCAGGCCCGGTTCGTCGACAAGCTGCGGCTGCGCCCAGTCCAGTGCCTGCGCGCGTTCGGCGAAGCAGGTCAGCACGTCGAGTTCCGCCATCGCGGTGGCGCAGCGCTTGAGCGGTTCCAGGCGTTCGTTCAACGCATCCAGCAGTTGTTCGTACAGCAGGCGCTCGCGTGCCAGCGAACGTTCGCGCGCCGACAGCACCTTGTCCTCGAACTGCTTGAGCTCCTCGGTGATGTAACGCTCGGCGCCCGTCAGCGTCTGCCGACGCGTGTAGTGCGTCGGCGCCTTGTCGGCCTGGCCCTTGCTGATTTCGATGTAGTAGCCGTGCACGCGGTTGTAGCCGACCTTGAGCGTCGCGATGCCGGTGGCGGCCTTCTCGCGCGCTTCCAGGTCGATCAGGAACTGGTCGGCGTTGGTCGACAGCGTGCGCAGTTCGTCGAGTTCGGCGTCGTAGCCTTCGTTGAAGATGCCGCCGTCGCGCGCCAGCACCGGCGGCTGCGGCACGATCGCCGACTTGAGCAGGTGCGCGTGTTCGTCGTGTTCGCCCAGTTCCGCGGCCAGATCGGCCAGGCAGGGCGAATCCAGCGGCGCGAGCGTGGCGCGCACGTCCGGCAGCATGCCCAGGCCATCGCGCAGCGTGGACAGGTCGCGTGGGCGCGCGCTGCGCAGGGCGATGCGCGAGAGGATGCGTTCCAGGTCGCCGAGCGCACGGAAGCGTTCGCGAAGATCATCGCCCGCACGCGATTCCAGCAGCGTCGCCACGGCCTGCTGGCGATGGCGCAGCACGCCGCGATCGCGCAGCGGACGATTCAGCCAGCGGCGCAGCAGGCGGCCGCCCATCGGCGTGATCGTCGAATCCAGCACGCCCAGCAGCGTGTGGCGCGTATCGCCGTCCACGCGCGTGTCCAGTTCCAGGTGACGGCGCGTGGCGGCGTTCATCGCGATGGCGCCGTCGCCGGATTCCACGGCGATCGAGGTCAGGTGCGGCAGGCGCTGCTTCTGCGTTTCCTCGACGTAGCCCAGCAGCGCGGCGGCCGCGGCGATCGACAGCGGCTTGTCTTCCAGACCGAAGCCGGACAAGTCGTGCAGGTTGAAGAAGCGCAGCAGCTGGCGGCGGCCGCTGTCGGCGTCGAACAGCCACGGCGCGCGACGGCGCAGGCCGGTGCGCTCGGCCAGCCACGACGGCCAGCCGTCCTCGTCGGCCATCAGTGTTTCGGCCGGTTCCAGGCGGGCGAGCTCGGCCTCCAGCGCGTCCTCGTTGGCCACTTCGTTGACCAGGAAGCGGCCGCCGGCGAGGTCGGCCCAGGCCAGCCCGTAGCCGGTCTTGCCGCGCGCGACGGCCAGCAGCAGCGTGTCGCGGCGCTCGTTGAGCAGCGCCTCGTCGGTCACCGTGCCCGGGGTGACGATGCGCACCACCTTGCGTTCGACGATGCCCTTGGCCAGCGCGGGATCGCCGATCTGCTCGCAGATCGCCACCGATTCGCCCAGCGCGACCAGGCGGGCCAGGTAGCCCTCGGCGGAGTGTTGCGGGACGCCGGCCATCGGGATCGGCTGCCCGCCGGACTGCCCGCGCTGGGTCAGCGTGATGTCCAGCAGCCGCGCCGCCTTGCGGGCGTCGTCGTAGAACAGCTCGTAGAAGTCCCCCATCCGGAAGAACATGAGCACGTCCGGATGGTCCGCCTTGGCGGCGAAGTACTGCTTCATCAGGGGCGTGTGTTCTTGCGGCCGTTCGGCTTGGCTCATGGATCGTGGATCTGCTGCGGGGGGCGGTGGCGCCGGCGGAAGGGCCGGCGAAGCGGGCCACTAGGCTAGCAGCCGACGGCCTTTCCGGCGCCGTTGCATGCGGCGCCGAACCGTGTTGCACCCGCAGCGGGACGCCCCGGCCCGCGGCTTGTGCGCTGCGGCGTGACCCGGGCCTGCGGCGTGCTACGGTCGGCTCGCCGTACGCGCACGTCTGTTGGGGAACTGGACCGCGTCGTAGCCATAACTTCCAGACCCGCCGGTCGCGCCACCGGCATGTGCCCGTCCGGGCACGTTGCCAGGAGTTCGCAAGCAAGCCATTCCAATAACGACACACGCCAGTCATTCCGACGAGGGGAGGGGATCGCGATGGGTTCGTGCAATCCGTGGATGTCCGGGGGCTTCAGTTCGGGAAAGGGTTCGGGAGAGTTGAGTCGCAAGCTGATGCCGTATGCGATCGCCGTGGCGCTCGCATCGTCGCCGGCGATCGAAGTGCGCGCGCAGGAGCAGCAGGAAGTGCCGCGCAGTGGCCTCAGCGCCGAGCAGGAGGTTGAGGACAAGGAGGCCAAGACGCTCGCCGGCCTCGTGGTGACCGCGCAGAAGCGTGAAGAGGCGCTGCAGGACGTGCCGATCATGGTCACCGCGCTGAGCGACCAGATCATCCGCGACACCGGCGTACGTGACGTCAAGGACGTGCAGGTCCTCGTGCCCGGCCTCACCGTGAGCAGCACCCAGAGCGAAGTGCAGACGGTCGCGCGCATCCGCGGCATCGGCACGGTGGGCGACAACGCGGGCCTGGAATCCTCCGTGGGCGTGGTCATCGACGGCATCTACCGTCCGCGCAACGGCGTGGGCTTCGGCGACCTGGGCGAGATCGAGCGCATCGAAGTGCTCAAGGGCCCGCAGGGCACCGTGTTCGGCAAGAACACCTCCGCCGGCGTCATCAACGTCATCACCAAGCGACCGCATTACATCACCCAGGTCGAGGGCGAGATCACCGCGGGCAACTACAACGCGCTGGGCGTGTCGGGTTCGTTGAACATGCCGGTGAGCGACATGGCCGCCTTCCGCGTATATGCCGCCAAGCGCAAGCGCGACGGCTACCTCGATGTGCACACCGGCGCCGGCCCGCGCACCGAGCACGAGGACACCGATCAGAACTTCCATTCGCTGCGCGGCCAGTTCCTGCTGGAGCCCACCGACAACCTCGACATCACCTTCATCGGCGATTTCACCAGCCGCGAGGAGAACTGCTGCGCCGGCGTCACCACCGTGCGCGGACCGACGGCGGCGATCATCGACGCGCTGGCGACCGACAGCGGCGTGGCCCCGGTGGCCGACCCGTTCGCACGCGAGGCCTGGAGCAATCGCAGCACGGAGCAGGACATCAAGGACAAGGGCGTGGCGATGCAGGTCGACTGGATCACGCCGTGGTTCGGCGGGGCGGAGTTGACGTCCATCACCGGCTGGCGCGACTGGGAGGCGATCAACGGGCTGGACTTCGACTTCTCCAGCGCCGACCTGCTGTACCGCGAGGCCAACCCGGACGAATCGCTGACGGCCTTCGAAACGCTGAGTCAGGAGTTCCGCTTCACCGGTTCCACCGACAAGGTGGACTGGATGGTGGGCCTGTTCTATTCCGACGAAGACCTCACGCGCCACGATTCCTATCGCATCGGCGCGGGCTACGAGCCGTACCTGTCGACGGCGGTGCTGGGCCAGTTGGCCGCGCGCCTGCCGCCCGGCGTGGTGAACATGGCGAATGCGGCGGCGTTCTATTCGCAGGCGACGGGACGTCCGTTCGGCACCGTGTTCGCGGGCCTGGGCGCGGACGACGACTACGAGCAGAACGCCAAAAGCACCGCGATCTTCACCAACAACACCTGGCACGCCACCGACGCGCTCGACCTCACGCTGGGCCTGCGTTACACGCGTGAGGAGAAGACGCTGGATTCGGTCTACTCCAATCCCAACGGCAGCCCGGGTTGCAGCGCATTGCTGACCAACCCGACCCGCGCCGCGCAGGCGCTGGCCGCGCGCGGCGTGCCGGCGGCGGCGATTCCGGCGATGGTGCCGCAGGTGGTCGCCTTCGGCTGCCTGCCCTGGGCCAACGTGCGCCACAACGGTCGCGACACGCACCAGGAGCGCGAGGAAAAGGAGTGGTCCGGCACGCTCAAGGCCGCGTACCGCTTCAACGAGCAGGTGATGGTCTACGCCTCCGGCGCGCGCGGCTACAAGGCCGGCGGCTTCAACCTCGATCGCGTGCAATCGTCCGACGGTCTGTCGAGCGGCACGGCGGGCATCGTGCCGGTGAACGACACCTCGTTCCCTGCGGAGTTCGTCGACAGCTACGAGTTGGGCACCAAGACGACGTGGGCCGACGGCAACTTGCTGCTCAACGCGACGCTGTTCCACCAGGAGTACAGCGACTTCCAGCTCAACAGCTTCCTCGGGACCAGCTTCGTGGTGCGCTCGATTCCCGAGGTGATCTCCAAGGGCATCGACACCGAGGTGCTGTACCAGACGCGCCTGGAAGGCCTGAGCCTGCAGGGTGGCGTCGTGTACGCGGACACGCGCTACGGCGATGACCCGCTGCCCGACGCCGACCTCGCGCGCCTGCCCGGAAGCCGTGCCAGCTTCGCGCCGTACTGGTCGGCGACGGCGTCGGTGACGTACGAGTGGGACTTCACCAATACGTTGATGGGTCGTTTCAACATCGGCGGCAAGTACATGTCGGACTACAACACCGGTTCCGACCTGGACCCCGAGAAGCTGCAGGACGCCTACACCGTGGTGAACGCACGCGTGGGCATCGGCGCGAGCAACCGCCGCTGGAGCGTGGAGGCGTGGGCGCTCAACCTCACCGACGAGGACTACATGCAGGTCGGCTTCGACGCGCCGCTGCAGACCGGTTCGTGGAACGCGTTCCTCGGCGCACCGCGCACCTACGGCATGACGTTGCGGGTGCTGTACTGATTCGAGCTCGAAGCCCCTCTCCCGCACGCGGGAGAGGGGTTGGGTTGAGGGCTGGGCCGACCCGTTATCATTCGGCCCATGAAGAACGACGTCACCGACACCGCATTGCTGCGCCTGGCCGAACAGGTCGGCGAATCCGCCCGCGCCCATCGCCAGACCCTGGTCACCGCCGAGAGCTGCACCGGCGGCTGGATCGCCAAGATGCTCACCGACATCCCCGGTTCCTCGGGCTGGTTCGAGTGCGGCATGGCGGCTTACAGCTACGAGGCCAAGCAGGCGTTGCTGGGCGTGCGTCCGCAGACGCTGGAAACCCATGGAGCGGTGAGCCGCGAGACGGTGATCGAAATGGTCTCCGGCGCACTCGTGCATTCGGGCGCCACGCTCGCAGTAGCGGTGACCGGCATCGCCGGCCCCGGCGGCGGCACCGAGGACAAGCCGGTGGGCACGGTGTGGATCGCGTGGAAGCGTCGCGGCGGCTATCCCACTGCTGTCACGTTCCATTTCGACGGCGACCGCGACGCCGTGCGCCGCCAGACCGTGGCCGCCGCGCTGCACGGGCTGGCCGAGCTGATGGCCTGATCCACCGGCCGAGTCCACCCGGGGCCGACGAGCGGCGTTGACGCCCCGGAAAGTCTGTTAGTAGTATTGCTACTAATGGACATCACCGACACCCAGCGCGCCATCCTCGCCCTCATCGCCGAGCGCATCGAGGTCGAGGGCGTTCCCCCGTCGCAGACGGAGATCGCCCGCGCGATGGGGTTCAGCAGCGTCCGCGCCGCGCAGTACCACCTGGAAGCACTGGAGCAGGCCGGCGCCATCCAGCGCATGCCGGGCCGGGCGCGCGCGATCCGTCTGTGCGCCGTGCCGGACCTGTCCGCCCGCGAACTCCCGGTGAAGCACGTCGAAGCCGAAGAGGCCGCCAACGATGCGCTGCGCCTGCCGGTGCTGGGTCAGGTCGCCGCCGGTCGTCCGATTGGCGCCGACATCGGCTCGGACAACTTCGTCCTCCTCGACCGCGTCTTCTTCTCGCCCATCCCCGATTACCTGCTCAAGGTGAAGGGCGACTCCATGCGCGACGAAGGCATCTTCAACGGCGATCTCATCGGCGTGCACCGCACGAACGACGCGCGCTCGGGCCAGATCGTGGTCGCGCGCATCGACGAGGAGATCACCGTCAAGCTCCTCAAGATCGGCAAGGACCGCATTCGCCTGCTTCCCCGTAATCCCGACTACGCACCGATCGAGGTCGAGCCGGGCCAGGACTTCGCCATCGAAGGCCTGTACTGCGGCCTGGTGAGGCCGAACCGATGAACTTCCCGGCGAATGGCCGGACCGGCGTCAGTGGCGTTCCGGGGCAGGGTGCGGGGTTTTCCCACCCCCTGTCCCGGACACCCCTCATGCCCGGCGAGCCATCGCCCATGCAATCTGACGACGACCGCGTTCGCGTCTCAACCCGTGCGATACGCGCCCGCTAGATTGCGACCCAAGCAACGACTTCCGCCACTGACACTGAAGGAACCACCACGATGGACGACAACAAGAAGCGCGCCCTCTCGGCCGCACTGGGCCAGATCGAAAAGCAGTTCGGCAAGGGCTCGGTGATGCGCATGGGCGACCGCACGATCGAGGCCGCGGAGGTCATCGGCACCGGCTCGCTGATGCTCGACATCGCGCTGGGCATCGGCGGCCTGCCCAAGGGCCGCGTGGTCGAGGTCTACGGTCCGGAATCCTCGGGCAAGACCACCCTCACGCTGCAGGCCATCGCCCAGTGCCAGAAGGCCGGCGGCACCTGCGCCTTCATCGACGCCGAGCACGCGCTCGATCCCATCTACGCCGGCAAGCTCGGTGTCAACGTCGACGACCTGCTGGTCAGCCAGCCCGACACGGGCGAGCAGGCGCTGGAAATCGCCGACATGCTGGTGCGCTCGAACGCCGTCGACATGGTCGTGGTGGACTCCGTTGCGGCGCTGACGCCGAAGGCGGAAATCGAAGGCGAGATGGGCGACCAGCTGCCGGGCCTGCAGGCGCGCCTGATGAGCCAGGCGCTGCGCAAGCTCACCGGCAACATCAAGCGTTCCAACTGCCTGGTGATCTTCATCAACCAGCTGCGCATGAAGATCGGCGTGATGATGCCGGGCCAGAGCCCGGAAACCACCACCGGCGGCAATGCGCTCAAGTTCTACGCCTCGGTGCGCCTGGACATCCGTCGCATCGGTTCGATCAAGAAGGGCGACGAGATCATCGGCAACCAGACCCGCATCAAGGTCGTCAAGAACAAGATGGCGCCCCCGTTCAAGCAGGTCGTCACCGAGATCCTGTACGGCGAGGGCATCTCGCGCGAGGGCGAGCTGATCGACATGGGCGTGGAGGCCAAGCTGGTCGAGAAGTCGGGCGCCTGGTACAGCGCGTACGACGAGCGCATCGGCCAGGGCAAGGAGAACGCCCGCCAGTACCTCAAGGACAACCCGCAAGTGGCGGCCAGGCTCGAAGCCGCGCTGCGCGAAAAGTTCGTGCCGGCCGAAGCCTCTCGCGAAGAGGCCAATGACGCGGCCGAGGACGAGTAAACCGGTACGGGGCTGGATCCAATGAAGGCGACATCACGCCATGCATGACGATCCGAGCGACAGCGGGCCCGGCGAGAGCCGGCCCCGTCGCAAGGGACGGGAGCAGACCCCCGTGCAACGTGCCCTGGGCCTGCTGACCCGGCGCGAGCACTCCCGCAAGGAGCTGAACCGGAAGCTGACCTCGCGTGGCCTGGATGCCGGCGAGGTCAAGGCCGCGGTGGATCGGCTGGCGGGCGAGGGCTGGCAGGACGACGAGCGTTTCGCCCAGGGAGTCGTCCGGAACCGCGCCGCCAGTGGCTACGGGCCGCTGCGTATCCGTGCCGAGTTGTCCACGCACGGGCTCGATCGCGAGGCCGTCGCCCGCGCCATGGACACCTTCGAAGGCGACTGGACCGAGAACGCCCGCGATCTGGTCCGCCGCCGTTTCGGGGCCGCGGTGGACGATATCGCCCAGCGTCGCAAGGCGGCGGACTTCCTGATCCGCCGTGGTTTCGACCACTCCAGCGTACGGGCCGCGACCCGGTGGGACCCGGACGACGAGTGAGATGACCCCGCCGCCCCCCGCAGGGCGGCCGGATACTGCCAAGGCGCCGCCAACCCGGCGATGCCACTTTGCCAAGCGCATCGCCGCGGGGCCTGCTACGCTAGCGGGCTTTCCGGCCTGGGTTGCCTGCTCCAGTCGACGCCCCCAATCAAGAGGGCATGGGCCGGTCCGAGTCACTCCGGCCCCGTCACCGACTTCGCGCGACAGGCATGAAAACCACTACCGAAATCCGCAGCGATTTCCTCGAGTTCTTCCGCAGCAAGGCCCACACCATCGTGCCCTCGGCACCGCTGGTGCCGGCCAACGACCCGACGTTGCTGTTCACGAACTCGGGCATGGTCCAGTTCAAGAACGTCTTCCTCGGCAGCGAAAAGCCGGGCTACGTGCGCGCAGCCGACGTGCAGCGATGCCTGCGCGCCGGCGGCAAGCACAACGACCTCGATCAGGTCGGCTATACCGCGCGCCATCACACCTTCTTCGAGATGCTCGGCAACTGGTCGTTCGGCGACTACTTCAAGGAAGACGCGATCGCCTGGGCCTGGGAACTGCTGACCAAGGTCTGGGGCTTGGCGCCCGAGCGCCTCACCGTCACGGTCTACCACACCGACGACGAGGCCTACGGGATCTGGAACAAGAAGATCGGCGTGCCGGCCGAGCGCATCGTCCGCATTGGCGACAACAAGGGCGCGCCGTTCGCATCAGACAATTTCTGGCAGATGGCCGACACCGGCCCCTGCGGTCCGTGCACAGAAATTTTCTACGATCACGGTGCCCACATCGCCGGTGGCCCGCCGGGTTCGCCCGATGAGGACGGTGATCGCTTCATCGAGATCTGGAACCTGGTGTTCATGCAGTTCGACCGCCAGCCCGACGGCACGCTCGAACCGCTGCCGGCGCCGTGCGTCGACACCGGCATGGGCCTGGAGCGCCTGGCCGCCGTGCTGCAGGGCGTGCACGGCAACTACGAGATCGACCTGTTCCGGCACCTGATCGCCAAGGCCGCGGAATTCACCGGCACCGCCGATCTGGACAACAAGTCGCTGCGCGTGATCGCCGATCACATCCGCGCCTGCGCCTTCCTCATCGTCGACGGTGTCCTGCCCAGCAACGAAGGCCGCGGCTATGTGCTTCGCCGCATCATCCGCCGGGCGCTGCGCCACGGCTGGATGCTGGGCCAGAAGGGCCCGTTCTTCAGCCGCATGGTGACGCCGCTGGTCGAAGTGATGGGCGATGCCTATCCGGAGCTGACCGCCAAGCGTGAGTTCGTCGAGCGCGCGCTGCTGGCCGAGGAGGAGCGTTTCGCCGAGACGCTCGATTCGGGCATGCGCATCTTCGACGAAGTCGCTTCGCGCTCGAACACGACGATTCCGGGCGTGGACGCGTTCCGCCTGTACGACACCTACGGCTTCCCGGTCGACCTGACCGCCGACATCGCGCGCGAGCGCGGCCTGTCGGTGGACATGGAAGGCTTCGACGCTGCGATGGAACAGCAGCGCGAAACCGCCCGCGCCGCCGGCAAGTTCGGCAATGCCGCGACGATGCCGGCCGAGCTGGCCGCGCAACTGGCGCCGACGCAGTTCCTCGGCTACGAGCGACTGGGTGACGAGGGCTTGGAAATTGTCGCGCTGCTGAAAAATGGTCGCGCGGTCGACCGCATCGAGGCGGGCGAAGAGGCCGCGGTCATTCTCGATCGCACCCCGTTCTACGCCGAAAGCGGCGGCCAGGTCGGCGATACCGGCGACCTCGAAGCCGGTGCGGCACGCTTCGCCGTGCGCGACACGGTGAAGTTCGCCGGCCAGTTCCATGGCCACGTCGGCACGCTCGCCAGCGGCTCGCTGCAGCGCGGTGAACGCGTGCGCGCGACCGTCGACAGCGTGCGCCGCGCAGCGACCGTGCTGAACCATTCGGCCACCCATTTGCTTCACGCCGCGCTGCGCAGCGTCCTGGGCGATCACGTCACCCAGAAGGGTTCGCTCGTCGCGCCCGACCGCCTGCGTTTCGACTTCTCGCATTTCGCGCCGATGAGCGCGGGCGAGCTTGCCGAGATCGAGCGCCGCGTCAACGCCGAGATCCGCAACAACCACGCTGCCGAAGTGCACCACATGGGCATGCAGGAAGCGCTGGATTTCGGCGCGATGGCGCTGTTCGGCGAGAAGTACGGCGACCATGTTCGCGTGCTGCGCATGGGCGAGGCGTCGACCGAACTGTGCGGCGGCACCCACGTTTCGCGCACCGGTGACATCGGCCTGTTCAAGATCGTCTCCGAAAGCGGCGTGTCGGCCGGCGTACGTCGCATCGAGGCGCTGACGGGGCAGGGCGCGCTGGACTTCGTGGCCGAGGAAGAGCGTCGTCTGGACGATGCGGCCCGCCTGCTGGGAGGCAATGCGGCGGACGTGTCCGACAAGTTGCGCAGCCTGCTCGATCGCCAGAGGAAGCTCGAGCGCGAGCTGGAGTCGCTCAAGGCCAAGGCCGCCACCGGCGCGACCTCCGATCTCGCGGGCTCCGCTACGCAGGTCCACGGTGTGAAGGTGGTGGCGACGCGGTTGGAGGGCTTCGACGCCAAGGCGCTGCGTGACGCGGTGGACCGCCTGAAGCAGCAACTCGGCGATGCCGTCATCGTTCTGGCCGGCGCGGCGGACGGGAAGGCAGCCCTGGTGGCGGGAGTGAACGGCAGTGCGGCCGGCAAGGTGAAGGCCGGGGAACTCCTCGCGCATGTCGCCAGTCGGATCAATGGCAAGGGCGGCGGTCGCGCCGACATGGCACAGGGAGGCGGCGAGGATGGTCCGGCCCTGGTCCAGGCACTTGCCGAAGTGGCCCGTTGGGTGGAAAACAAGCTTGGCTGAATGGTGAACGCAAGCCACCTGCGGTTGCGGGCCTGTTTGGCCCACCGCTAAGATGGCCTACGTTTTTATGTGATCTGCGGCACTCCCCGGGGAGTGCCATATGCCGGACCCGTAAGCCGGCTTATAGGAGACGTTTAGATGCTGATCCTGACGCGTCGCGTCGGTGAGACCTTGATGATCGGCGACTCGGTGACTGTCACCGTGCTCGGCGTCAAGGGAAACCAGGTGCGCATTGGAATTACCGCACCGAAAGATGTTGCGGTTCACCGTGAAGAAATTTATCAGCGCATCCAGCGCGGCGAGGAGCCTGCGGACAACGATTCGGGCAAGCACGGCGCGGCCTGAGAAAATCGTTTGCCGTATGCGGGGCGAGCCGTTATCCTTTGCGCCCGCACCGTTTTGATGTTCCGCGGAGACTTGCCCGAGAGGCCGAAGGGGCTCCCCTGCTAAGGGAGTATGGGGTCAAAAGCTCCATCGAGGGTTCGAATCCCTCAGTCTCCGCCAGTTCCATCGACCGGCCGGATTGGCCAGGATGCTTCGGCATGCTGGCGCTGCACGAAGCGGTACGCCGCGTCGCGCAGGCAATCCGAAGCGGTCGCACGAGATCCGCGCGGTCCGTGCACTGTCGAATCGCCTTCAACGGCATCGACAGAAATGTTCGAAAAATGTTTGACGAATCGGAAACGGTCCTTCATAATTTTTCAACTCAGCGCCCGTAGCTCAGCTGGATAGAGCACCAGGCTACGAACTTGGTGGTCGGGAGTTCGAATCTCTCCGGGCGCGCCATACAAGGCAGAAGGGCCGATGCGAAAGCATCGGCCCTTTTGTTTTGTCTGCGATTCGGGATTTTCTCTCGAGTCGTCATTCCCGCGACGGCGGGAATCCAACTCGCAAACGCCGCTGTGTCGTCCGGAAAGCGTGAGTCTGGAAAGTTGGATTCCCGCCTTCGCGGGAATGACGGCACGACAAGCGCAAGCCTGACCGACGCGAAGGCCGATATCGCCGACAACGCTCAACCCGCGGTCACTTCCGCTGCGGCGTTCGACTCGCGTCCATGCTCCGGCGCATCGCCGTAATACTCGCGATACCACGCCACGAATCGCGCAATGCCTTCTTCCACCGTCACGCTGGGTGCATAGCCCATGTCGCGTGCGAGATCCGTGCAATCGGCTTCGGTCGCGGGCACGTCGCCGGCCTGCAACGGCAGCATGCGCATCGTCGCCTTGCGCCCGAGGCATTGTTCGAGCACTTCGATGTAGCGCAACAGTTCGACGCTTTCACCGCTGCCGATGTTGTACAGCCGATAGGGCGCAACGCCACTGCTCGCGGGATCGGGCGAATGCCCGTCCCACCGCGTATCCACACCGGGCACGCGATCGAGCGCGCGCACCACGCCGGCGACGATGTCGTCGACATAGGTGAAGCTGCGCTTGTGGCGACCGTGGTTGAACACCGCAATCGGCTCGCTCGCCAGGATCGCGCGCGTGAACAGGAACAACGCCATGTCCGGCCGGCCCCACGGACCATACACGGTGAAGAAGCGCAGCCCGGTGCATGGCAATCCGTACAGATGCGCGTAGCTGTGCGCCATCGCCTCGTTGGCTTTCTTGGTCGCGGCATAGAGCGTGAGCGGATGTTCGGTGTGCTGGTGTTCGGAGAACGGCATCGCGGTGTTCGCGCCGTATACCGAACTGGTCGATGCATAAACCAGGTGCTCCACGCCGTGATGCCGGCATCCTTCGATGACATGCAGGAACCCGGTGACGTTGCTCGCCACGTATACGTGCGGATTCTCGGCGGCATAACGCACGCCCGCCTGCGCCGCCAGGTGCACGACGCGCGCGGGGCGATGGTCGCGGAACAGCGCTTCCACCGCGTCACGATCGGCGAGATCACCGTGCACGTGCGTGTAGCCGGGATGATCGGCGAAGCGGGCCAGCCGTGCGCGCTTGAGTCGCACGTCGTAATAGTCGTTGAGGTTGTCGAAGCCGATCACCTCGTCGCCGCGGGCGAGTAGCGCCTGCGCGACATGCGATCCGATGAACCCTGCCGTACCCGTGACCAGGACCTTCATGCTCACAGCCGGCCGTCCACCGCATCGCGCGGAAGCACGTACTTGACGTCGTAGACCACCGACACGGGCTTGCCGAATGCGCGCACGCCGTTCCCGCCCAGTTCGGCGAATTCGCGGTGCGCGACCGCGACGATCACGGCGTCGTAGCCGCCCTGTGCGGGCGTGGGAACCGGTGTGATGCCGTATTCGTGCGCGGCATCGCCGCCATTCACCCAAGGATCGTGCACGTCCACCTGCGCGTTGTACCCGTGCAGTGCATGCACGATGTCGACCACGCGCGTGTTGCGCAGGTCGGGGCAGTTTTCCTTGAATGCCAGTCCGAGGATCAGGATGCGCGCCTGCACCGGGTTGATGCCCTTGCGCACCATCAGTCGCACGACCTCGCTGGCGATGTACGCGCCCATGCCGTCGTTGGTGCGGCGGCCGGCGAGGATCACGTCCGGATGGTGGCCGATTTCCTGCGCCTTGTGGGTGAGGTAGTAGGGGTCCACGCCGATGCAATGACCACCGACCAGCCCCGGCCGGAACGGCAGGAAGTTCCACTTCGTTCCCGCTGCCTGCAGCACTTCCAGCGTGTCGATGCCGAGCTTGTTGAACAGGATCGCCAGATCGTTGACCAGCGCGATGTTGAGATCACGCTGCGTGTTCTCGATCACCTTCGCCGCTTCGGCGACCTTGATCGAACTGGCCTTGTGCGTCCCGGCCTCGATGATCGAGCCGTACAGCGCATCGACGAAATCCGCCACCTGCGGTGTCGAGCCGGAGGTGATCTTCAGGATGCTGGTGAGGCGGTGTTCCCGGTCGCCCGGGTTGATGCGCTCCGGGCTGTAGCCGGCAAAGAAGTCGCGGTTGAACACCAGCCCGGAGGCGCGCTCCAGGATCGGCACGCAGACTTCCTCGGTGCAGCCGGGGTACACGGTGGATTCGTAGACGACGACGTCGCCGCGCTTGAGCACCTTGCCCAGCGCCTCGCTCGCGCGCGCCAGCGGGCCCAGGTCCGGGCGCTTGGCCGCGTCGATGGGCGTGGGCACGGTGACGATGTAGACGTTGCATCGCTGCAACATGTCCAGGTCGTTGCTGCATCGCAGGCGGCGGGCTTCGGCCAGGTCGGCCGGTTCCACTTCCAGCGTGCTGTCGCGCCCGTCGCGCAGTTCCGCCACGCGCTGGGCGTTGATGTCGAAGCCCACGGTGTCGTACTGGCGGCCGAAGGCCACCGCCAACGGCAATCCGACATACCCCAGGCCGACCACGCCCACGCGCACCGTCTGCAACGAGGGTGGCGATGCGGCGACGCCTCCGCCTTGCGCTGCCGCGTCGGCATCGCGCCGGTGGGTGTCGCGTGTGGGCCGGTGGACCAGCCTTTCCCCGAAATCGGTCGTGTCCATTCACTCGCTCGTTCGTTGGCTGGCGACCGGCCGCATGCGGCCACGGTCGCCTTGATGCAGCAAACGCAGCGCGGGCCCGGAACAGGCCGTGTCCGCGTCCAGGCCACCGCTGCGTTCGTCTTCAGTTGAATCCGAATCGGAACCGGCATGACCGGACAGGGGGCGAGGGTGGCGGTCGCATGGCGACAGGAAGCATCGGCGTGTTCGCTGCGCGAGGCGTTCGCGTGCGGGCCGATGGCGCCCGGCGCCTGTGCGACCGCCGTCGTCGACCTGCGCGACTGGCACCCCTGGCTGGACCAAGCCTGGGCGATGCTCGACGCGCCACACCGCCAGCGCGTGAGTCAGCGCCGTTTCGCGGCCGACCGTGAAGCGCTGGCGCTGACGTATGCGCTGCACCGGCTTTTCGTGGCGCGGGCGCTGGATCTGGACGAGGCGTCGGTCGTCATCGCGCGCGATGCCGAAGGCGCCCCGTGGTTGCCCGGCGTGCACCTGCGCGGCCGGCCCGTGCGCACCAGCCTCAGCCATGCCGACGGCGTGGCGGCCTTCGCGCTGTGCGCGGCGGGGCCGGTGGGCGTGGATATCGAAGCCGCGTTCCGCGCGGCCGAATTGCCCGGCATCGCGGCCAGCGTCTGTCATCCGGACGAATGGCAGTCACTGGCGGGCTTTCCCGAACCGGCCTGCAGCCGCGCGCTGCTGGCGCTGTGGGTGCGCAAGGAAGCCCTGCTCAAGGCCGAAGGCATCGGCCTGGCGCGCGAGATGAGCAGTTTCCACGCCGCTGCCGGCGCGGAGTTTTTACTGGCCGGGCACGCGCGGGAACCTGCGGCGTGCAGCGTGCGCCTGGCCATGCTCGATGTAGGCGAGCGATGGACCGCGGCCGTAGCGGCGCCGCGTGAGGCCGCGGTCGAATGTTTGCTTGCGCACCCGCTTGGGAACTCCGCTGGCCGGACGGCCGGCGAGAGGGCGTTGTACCTGTCGTGATGGCGTCGCAGAGGGGGAACGTCATGTCCATGACGCGCGACGCACGGCCCACCGGGCCGGGGATCCTCCGAACCTTCGACCAGTTGTTTGACAGACGTGCGTGCGCCCGCGTGCGCACGTCGTGGGAGTGCGGTCCATGACGTTCGGCAAGGCGAGTCTGAAGAACCGGGCGCTGCTGCTGTTGTGGCTGCTCGAAGTGCTGCTGCTGATGGCGGCGGTCATTGGTGCCGCGTGGCTGCGCTTCATGAACGACCCCGAGGGGCACGAAATCTTTTCCGAGAACCTCACCCTGCGCGCGGCGCTGGTGGCGATGTTCGTCACCACCGCGATGTCGGCGCTGGGGCTGTACCAGGTGCACGTGCGCCTGAACCGGTTCGAATTCGCGCTGCGTCTGCTGGTGTCGTTCGCGATCGGCGGCATCGGGCTGATGGTGCTTTACTACCTGATCCCTACCGCGTACATCGGCCGCGGCGTCATCGTGATCGCGATGGTACTGGGCCTGCTCGGGATGGCATTGCTGCGCTTCTGCGTGATGCACGTGTTCAGCGGTGACCTGTTCAGACGGCGCGTGCTGGTGCTGGGCGCCGGCCACAACGCGGACCTGATCAACACGCGCATGCGCCGCGGCAGCGACCGACGCGCCTTCACGCTGGTCGGTTTCGTGCCGATCAACGGGCAGGAATCGTGCGTGCCGACGTCGATGCAGGTGGTCGCGCCCGACGGGCTGTCGGAAGTTGCGCACCGCTTGCAGATCAGCGAAGTGGTGGTCGCGCCGGACGAGCGCCGCGGCGGCCTGCCGATGGAAGAAATGCTGACCTGCGTGCAGCGCGGCGTGGCGATGACCGACCTGTCCACGTTCTTCGAGCGCGAGGCGGGCATCGTCACCACCAACCTGTGCGATCCGTCCTGGCTGGTGTTTTCAGGCGGTTTCGACCACTCCACCTCGCGCTGCATGAACAAGCGGCTGTTCGACGTTCTGGCCGCGTCCGCGCTGCTGCTGGTGGCCTGGCCGTTCATGGTGGTGGTCGCGCTGCTGGTCCGGCTCGAATCGCGCGGTCCCATCCTTTACCAGCAGACGCGCATCGGCGAAGGCGGGCGCCCGTTCGAGCTGATCAAGTTCCGCAGCATGCGCGTGGACGCCGAAGGCGACGGCGTGGCGCGCTGGGCGCAACGCGGCGACGATCGCACCACGCGCGTGGGCAAGTTCATCCGCCTCACGCGGCTGGACGAACTGCCGCAGCTGTTCAACATCCTGCGCGGCGAGATGAGCATCGTCGGCCCGCGTCCGGAACGTCCGCAGTTCGTGGACATGCTCAGTCGCGAGATCCGCTACTACGCCGTGCGCCACTGCGTGAAGCCGGGCCTGACCGGCTGGGCGCAACTGCGCTACCCGTACGGCGCTTCGGTGCGCGATGCCGAAGAGAAGCTCAAGTTCGACCTGTTCTACGTGAAGAATCACGGCCTGGTGTTCGACCTGATCATCCTGTTGCAGACGGTCGAGGTGGTGCTGTTCCAGCGCGGGTCCCGGTAAACAACGCGCACCGCCGCGCCGGTCCTTATTGAGGAGAGGAGCGGGTTCGAACGAGGATCGCATCACCATAAAGACTGTTGCTGGTCGGCGGAGTCAATTGCGACACATCAACGCGCCTCATAGCTGGACATGACGATAGCCATCGCGATCGGAATCGAGACAAGCGACCAAGCTATCCAGTGCACCGCAAAGCCTCCTCTTCGTCCCCGAAGATTAAGGATGGAGGCAATGCCAAGGCAGAGCGCCATGATCGCTGACCAACCGATGACGATCCACGCTTCTTCGTCAGGTGACCTGGACGTTATGAACGTCCAGCCGAACAGCAGCACGAACACAGCGCAGGCAACTGCGTCAGTGCGTCCGAACCATTTGTTCAAAGTCGGGATTGACCGGGCGGAGGGCATTTCCTCTCCAAGACGCCTGATGGATGCTCGCCACGAGCAGCAGATGGACGGTTACTGTCCCAGCGAGCATGGACGCTCTGCGAAGCGGTGAACATGCGACGATTCTCAAATGACAGCCCGGCCTGCTGCCTGATCCCGGTACGTTAGGTCTTTCCGTTGCCCGCTCGACCCAGCGGCGACCTCGTCCGAACCCACTCGCATGCTCGTTCGAAGGCCGCGCGTCACACACCGCGGACGGCCCTCAGGGCTCCTGCGCCTCGTCCTCTTCCGGCGTCGGCGGCCTGGGCGTGGGCGTCATCAGCCGGTTCGGCGGCACGCTTGCCCAGTCGACGAGGTGGCCTTCCTCGAAGCGCACCCACGAGGAACCGTAGTTCCACACATCGTCCTGCACGCGTTCCGGCGGGCCCTGGATCGCGACGACCGCCGCTTCCTCCATGCCCAGTTCCAGGCGGGGCGCATCCGGATCGGCGGTTTCGGCCACCGCGCCATTGGCGTCGGCCTGCGGCGTCACCTGTGCGGTCTCGGACCAGTGCAGCACCACCATCACGACCACCAGCACGAGCACGCTCAGCACCGCGATGCGCGGCGTAGCGCTGGTGGGGGTTTCGTGCGACGTGGCGGACATCGTCCGGGAATGCGTCTGCTGTGCCTGCGCCTGCGCGGGCGTGGCTGCATCGGGAACCGCTCGCTGCACCGTGACCGGGCTGCGCAACGTCGATCCCGGAAGACGCCCGTGAATGCGATGGAAGCG
The DNA here is from genome assembly GCF_016735495.2 of Lysobacter sp. MMG2. GTDB lineage: Bacteria > Pseudomonadota > Gammaproteobacteria > Xanthomonadales > Xanthomonadaceae > Lysobacter_J. The sequence continues at coordinate 504,727 of NZ_JAERQY020000001.1, read as the reverse complement.
GATCGCGCCGGAATACAGCGCAGTGAGTTCGGTGAGGGCGCTTGCGTCGTTCGAGGAAGGCCGGTCGAGGTGGCGATCCGGGTGCAGTTCGGCCACGCGGATACGGTACGCGCGCTTGAGGTCTTCGAGGCTGCAGTCCGGATGCAGGCCAAGCTGCATGTACAGAAGCGCGAAGTCCTGGCTCATGGGCCCCCCTTGTCGGCGCCATCCTAGCGCGGTGGCCGTCGTCACGCACTGTCGCCGGCGAATGGCCGTTTGATCCGGCGAGAACCGTTTGGACTGATGAGAGGGGCAGGGAAGAGACAGATGCCGGGTGGCATCGGTCGTGCCGCATGTGGGGTGAGCGATGTCGTGGAGTTCCGGCAATTTCCGTTCGCGCAGGGGCCTGGCGTCCCGCGTCGAGGTGCCGGACACGTTGTGCGCAACGACACGCCCGCCATCGGCCGGGCAACGCATCGGCGCGCAATGACGTCGCCGAGCCGGCCCGACAACCGGCTTTCAACGCATGACCGGCGGCCGATCGTCGCCGGTTTGGACGTGATCGTTGCCGACGGCGCCTGCGCCGTCCGGCAGTTGCAGAAGGAGCAGGTGGAATGAGTACGCGGGCTGAAGCGGTTCGGGCACAGGCCATTCCCGGCGCGACGCCGGCCATCGATTCCGCATTGCTGGACGTGCTGCCGCAGCACGCCGATGCCGCCGGCGACGCATCGCGTGCGCTGACGCTGGATGTGGATGACGGCCTCGCGTCCGCGCTCGCCGGCCACGGCCTGACCCGCGCCCATGCACTCGCCGCCGCGCTCGCGGCCGTGGAATCCTGGCTCTCAGGCAGCGAAGAAGTACTGGTGACGCTGTCGTGCGGCGATGCATGGCGGCAGGCGCGCATCGCGCCGGCATCGCTCGCCGCCGCGCATGTCGGTGCGACATTGAACGCCGCCGCCGAATCGACACAGCCGTGCGTGTGGGCGGTGAATGAAGCACCGGAAGCATCGCTTCCGGCGTTCGCCGCATCGCAGTGGCACCTGGACGACGGCGGCCTGCACGTCACCTTCCGCGCACCGCTCACGCACGAGGCCGCGCTGCTGATCGGCGATGCGGCCACGCGTGTCCTTCGTGCGATCGCATCCGCTCCCGCGCAGCCGCTTTCGCGTATCGACGCACTCGATCCCGTCGACCGCGCCCGCCAATTGCAGGAGTGGGGCGTGGCGCCGCCCGCGCGCACGCTGCACGACACCGTGCACGCCTGCTTCGCACAGGCACTGGCGGCATGGCCGGACAAGGTCGCGGTGGAGCATCGCGATGCGCACATCACGTATTCCGAACTCGATCGTCGTGCCGCCGCGCTGGCCACGCGCCTGCGCGCGGCGGGCGTCGTCAAGGGCGACATCGTCGGCGTGGCGCTGCCGCGCTCGCTCGATGCCGTCGTCGCGCTGCTCGGCGTGATCAAGGCCGGCGGCGCGTATCTGCCGCTGGATCTTGCGCTGCCCGCCGATCGCCTGGCCTTCATGATCGACAACGCGCGTGTCCGCACGCTCGTGGCAGACCCCGCCATCGACGCCTCCGCGTTGCCGCGCGAACCGGCGCGCGTGAACGTCCACGGCGATGACGCCCCGGCCGCGTTCGATCCCGGCACGGACGGCGACTCGCTGGCCTACGTGCTGTTTACCTCCGGCTCCACGGGCGTGCCCAAGGGCGTGGAGATCCGCCACCGCTCACTGGTGCGCCGCCTGCACGGCATCGACTACGTCACCCTCGACACGCAAACGCGCATGCTGCACCAGGCGCCGCTGGGCTTCGACATCTCCGGACTGGAGCTGTGGGGCACGCTGTTCAACGGCGGCACGATCGTGGTGCACGACGAAGTGGCGCCGACCGCCACGCGCCTGCGCGAGACCATCGAGCGCCACGATGTCAACGCCGGCATCATGGCCGCTGCGCTGTTCAATGCCGTGGTGGACGAAGACGCCACGATCTTTGCCGGCCTGCGCGACCTGATCATCGGCGGCGAGGCGCTCTCCGTCGACCACGTGCGCCGCATGCACGCGATCTCGCCGACGTTGCGCCTGCACAACGGCTACGGCCCGACCGAGTGCACGATCATGTGCACCTCCTACGAGATCCCGCGCGATCTGCCCGAAGGCACGGCGTCGATCCCGATCGGTCGGCCGTTGCAGGATGCCAGCGCCTACGTGCTCAACCGCCGCCTGCAGCCGTTGCCGGCCGGCGTGATCGGCGAGCTGTGCGTGGGCGGCGTCGGCGTGGCGCGCGGTTATCTCAAACGCCCCGAACTCAATGCCGACCGCTTCGTGGCCAATCCCTATCGCGACGATGCGGACGTGCTGTACCGCACCGGCGACCAGGTGCGTTACCGCGACGACGGCCTGATCGAGTTCGTCGGCCGCACCGATGCGCAGGTGAAGATCCGCGGCTACCGCATCGAACTGACCGAGATCGAGACCGTGCTTTCGCGCCACCCGGCGATCGCGCAGTGCGCGGTCGTGGCGCGCGCGGATTTCCCCGGCGAGAAGCGCCTGGTCGCGTACTACGTCCCCACGGGCGTGGAGGCGCACACACCGCAGCTGCGCGCGCACCTGGCCGCGTCCCTGCCGCCGTACATGGTGCCCACGCGCTACGTGCGCCTGGACGAATTGCCGCTGACCGCGAACGCCAAGGTCGACCGTCGCGCCTTGCCGGCGCCCGATCGCCGCCGCCCGGAGCTCACCGTCGATCACGCGCCGCCCGTCACGCCGCTGGAAACGAAGCTGTGCGCAGCCTTCGGCGCGTTGCTCGACATCGAGGGCGTCGGTCGCGACGACAACTTCTTCGAACTCGGCGGCAGCTCGCTGCTGGCGGTGCGCCTGGCCGAGCAGATCCGCAACGAAGGCTGGCAGACCGACGACGCCGGCCCGCGTGTGGCGGCGCCGACGATCTTCCAGAACCCGACGCCCGCGCGGCTCGCGGCCGTGCTCGAAGGCGTGCAGGCCGCGCAGGCGCCTGCGCGCCGCAGCGCGGTCGATGCACGCGAACCCATTGCGATCATCGCCATGGCCGGGCGCTTCCCCGGCGCGGACGATGTCGAAGGATTCTGGAACAACCTCTGCGAAGGCCGCGACTCGATCACGAAGTTCCGCATCGACGAACTCGATCCGGCAGTCAGCGCCAGCGACCGCAGCGACCCGTCCTACATCGCCGCACGCGGCGTGATCGACAACGTGGAGCTGTTCGACGCGGCGTTCTTCGGCATCGGCCCGCGCGAGGCGGAGTTGATGGATCCGCAGCAGCGCATCTTCCTGGAGCTGTGCTGGGAAGTCCTGGAGCGCGGCGGCCATGCACCGGATTCCACCGGCGCCACCGTCACCGGGATCTTCGGCGGCATGAACAACGCCACCTATTTCCAGCGTCACGCCTCCGCGCATCCGGAGCTGGTGAACCGCGTCGGTGCGTTGCAGGTGATGCTGGGCAACGAGAAGGACTACATCGCCACGCGCGTGGCGCACAAGCTCAACCTCACCGGCCCGGCCGTGAGCGTGCACACGGCGTGCTCGACCTCGCTGGTGGCCATCGCGCAGGCGGTGGAGAGCCTGCAGTCCGGGCAGTGCGACATGGCGCTGGCCGGCGGTGTCGCGGTCACGTGCCCGCCGCGCAGCGGCTATCTGTACCAGGAAGGATCGATGCTGTCGCCGGACGGCCACACGCGCACGTTCGATGCGAACGCGAAGGGCACGGTGTTCGGCGACGGCGCGGCGGTGGTGCTGCTCAAGCGCCTGTCGGATGCGATTGCCGACGGCAACCCCGTGTACGCCGTGATCCGCGGCGCCGCGCTCAACAACGACGGCGCCAACCGCGCCAGCTTCACCGCGCCCAGCAGTGAAGGGCAGGCGGCGGTGATCGCGCTGGCGCACGACCGCGCCGGCATCGACGCGCGCAGCATTTCCTACGTGGAAGCGCACGGCACGGCGACGCCGCTGGGCGACCCGATCGAAGTCGAGGGCCTCACGCGCGCGTTCCGTCGCGGCACGCACGACACCGGCTTCTGCCGCATCGGCTCGCTCAAGAGCAACGTCGGCCACATGGTGACGGCCGCCGGCGCGGCGGGCGTGATCAAGACTGCGCTGGCGCTGCACGAGAAGCGCATTCCCGCGACGATCCATTTCGAAGCACCCAACCCGACCATCGACTTCGCCAGCACGCCCTTTGTCGTCAATGCGCGCATGAGCGCATGGGACAACGAGGGCGACGCGCCGCGCCGCGCAGGCGTGAGTTCCTTCGGCCTGGGCGGCACCAACGCGCACGCGGTGCTGGAGGAAGCGCCGCTACTGCCCGAATCCGGCGACGCCGTCGGCGCGCAGCTGCTGGTGCTCTCCGCACGCACGCCGGCGGCGCTGGGCGCGGCGGTGAACCGGCTGGCCGATCATCTCCACGCGCATCGCGACCTCAACCTTGCCGACGTGGCCTGGACGCTGGCCGTGGGCCGCAAGGCATTCGCGCACCGCATCGCCATCGCGGCCGACGACGTGTCCGGCGCGATCGACGCGCTGCGCGCGCCCGACACGCAGGCCGAAGCCGCACGCAGCCGACCGGCGCGCGCGGGCGGCATCGTCTTCATGTTCCCGGGGCAGGGCGCGACATACCCCGGCATGGGCCGCAGCCTGTACGAGAGCGAGCCGGTCTTCCGCGCCGCCCTCGATGAATGCGCGCAGCTGCTGCACACGGATCTGGGCTTCGACCTTCGCGAACGCATGTTCGGCGACGAACCCGAAGCGCTGCTGCCGACCTCGGTGATGCAGCCGGCGACGTTCGCCATCGAGTACGCACTGGCGAAGCTGTGGATCAGCCGCGGCATCGAGCCGGCGGCGATGATCGGCCACAGCATCGGCGAGTTCGTCGCCGCGACGCTGGCGGGCGTGTTCGAATTGCGCGACGCGCTGCATCTCATCGCCCGTCGCGGCGCGCTGATGCAGGCGCAGCCGGCCGGTTCCATGCTGTCGATCCGGCTGCCGGCGGACGCCGTGCAGTCGCGCCTGCCCGAAACGCTGTCGCTGGCCGCGGAGAACTCGCCGCTGGCGTGCGTGGTGGCCGGGCCGTCGGATGCCATCGCGGCATTCCAGGCGCAGCTGGAAGGCGAGGGCATCGCCTGCCGTGCGCTGCGCACCTCGCACGCGTTCCACTCGGTGATGATGGAACCGGTGGTCGCGCCGTTCCGCGAAGCCGTGGCCGCCGTGCGCCTGAATCCGCCCACGCGGCCCATCGTCTCCACCGTCACCGGCGCGGCGCTGGACGCAGACGAGGCCACCTCGCCCGACTACTGGGCCCGTCACCTCCGCGAGCCCGTGCGCTTCTCCAGCGCGCTGCAGGCGTTGCTGGAAGGCGAGACCGACGCCGGGCGCGTGCTGCTCGAAGTCGGCCCGCGCGGCACGCTGAACGCGCTGGCGCGCCAGCAGCCGCTGGTGCAGAAGCAGCGCATCGCCGCCGTCGCCACGCTCACCGACAACCCCGCCAGCGAGTGCCGCGATGTCCTCGCCGCCGCCGGAAAGCTGTGGAGCCAGGGCGCCGCGGTGGATCCGGCGGCCTTCGACACGCGTGCGATTCGCCATCGCCTGCGCCTGCCGACCTATCCATTCGAGAGACAACGTTATTGGGTGGAGGCAGTACCCGCGAACCCGAGCAACGTCATTCCCCATCCGGCCGTCGCGGCCGCCGCACGAACCCCGACCGTACTGGAGACCGTCATGCCGCAGTCCACGCCCGCCGCCGTCCCCGTCGCCCCCGCGGCCGCCACCGGCCGTCGCGAGCGCCTGGTCGGGCAACTGCGCGGCCTGTTCGAGAACGTCGCCGGCTTCGACATGACCGACGCGGACGCGGACACCAACTTCATCGAGCTGGGCCTGGACAGCCTGATGCTGACCCAGGTCGCGGTGCAGTTGCAGAAGGAATTCGGCGTGCCGGTGAACTTCCGCCAGCTGATGGGCGACTGCGCCAGCCTGGATCGCCTGGCCGGAATGCTCGATGCGGAACTGCCGGCCGAAGCCGCACCCGCGCCCGTGGCCGCCGCGCCGGTGGCCGTCGCCGCACCTGCCGCGTACGCGCCGGTCGCGATGGCGCCGGTCGCATTGCCTGCGCTCGATGGCGGCAACGACTTCACCCGCCAGGTCATCGCCCAGCAGATGCAGTTGATGGCGCAGCAGCTGGCGCTGTTGTCCGGCGGCGTCGCCGCGCCGGTCGCGACGGCTCCCGTCGCCGTGCCCGCACCGCAGCCCGTCGCCGCGGCGCCGGTTCCGGTCGCATCCGCACCGGCCGCCGCGCCCAAGCCCGCAGAAGGCGAGGAGGACACCGGTGCCGTGCAGCAGAAGTACGACGTCAAGAAGGCCTTTGGCGCGATCGCACGCATCGACAACAACGCCGAGCTGGACCTCTCGCCGCAGCAGAAGGCCAAGCTCGACACGTTCTTCGACCGCTACATCGCGCGCACGCGCAAGTCGAAGGAGTACACGCAGGCCAACCGCGCCCAGCTCGCCGATCCGCGCGTGGTCAACGGCTTCCGTCCGCTGACCAAGGAGATCGTCTACCAGATCGTGGTGGAGCGCTCCAAGGGTTCACGCGTGTTCGACATCGACGGCAACGAGTACATCGACGCGCTCAACGGTTTCGGCATGAGCCTGTTCGGCTGGCAGCCGGACTTCGTGCTCGACGCAGTGCGCGAGCAGCTCGACAAGGGCTACGAGATCGGCCCGCAGCACCCCGTCGCCGGCGAAGTCGCGCAGCTGGTGTGCGAGCTCACCGGCCACGACCGCGCCGCGCTGTGCAACACCGGTTCCGAAGCGGTGCTCGGTGCGCTGCGCATCGCCCGCACGGTGACGGCGCGCAGCACGGTGGTGCTGTTCACCGGCTCCTATCACGGCATCGTCGACGAAGTGATCGTGCGCGGCACCAAGTCGCTGCGCGCGGTGCCGGCGGCGCCAGGCATTCTGCGCAACACGGCCGAAAACGTGCTGGTGCTCGACTACGGCACGCCGGAGTCGATGGAGATCATCCGCTCGCGCATCGGCGAGATCGCCGCGGTGCTGATCGAGCCGGTGCAGAGCCGCCGCCTGGACTTCCGTCCGGTCGAGTTCCTGAAGGAACTGCGCCAGCTCACCCAGGACAACGGCGCGCTGCTGATCTTCGACGAAGTGGTCACCGGCTTCCGCTCCAACCCGGGCGGCGTGCAGGCGATCTTCGGCATCAAGGCCGACATCGCGACCTACGGCAAGGTCGTCGGCGGCGGTTTCCCGATCGGCGTGATTGCCGGCAAGCGCGAATACATGGACGCGCTCGACGGCGGCCACTGGCAGTACGGCGACGATTCTGTGCCGACGGTGGGCGTGACGTACTTCGCCGGCACCTTCGTGCGCCATCCGCTGGCGCTGGTCGCGGCCAAGGCCGTGCTCGAACACTTCAAGGCCGACGGCGGCGAGTTGCAGAAGCGCCTCAACGCCAAGGCCGAAGCGCTGGCGGCGGACATCAACGCCTACTGCGCCGATGTCGGTGCGCCGGTGTCGGTGAAGCAGTACGCGTCGGTGTGGAAGACCCACTGGCCCGAGAACCACCCGCTGCAGGACCTGCTGTTCGCGGCGATGCGCCTGCGCGGCATCCACATCCTCGACAACTTCCCGTGCTTCATCACCACGGCGCACAGCGACGAGGACATCGCGCGGATCGCCACCGCGTTCAAGGAATCGGTGAGCGAGTTGCAGGACATGGAACTGCTGCCGCGCCGCGCGGCCACGCCGAAGACGGTGATGGACGCGAGCAAGCCCGTCGTGCCCGGCGCGCGCCTGGGCCGCGAGCCCGACGGCACGCCGGCCTGGTTCGTGCCGAACCCGGCGGAGCCGGGCAAGTACATGAAGGTGAGCGCATGAATGCAGCCGTGTTCGATAAGGGCAGGTTGGACAAGTCGAATGGAACCGACACGGCCGTCGACTACGATCCGTTCGCCGACGGCCCGCTCTCCCGCGTAGCGCCCACCACCGAACCGCAGCGCGAAGTCTGGCTGGCCGATAGCCTCGGCAACGACGCCTCGCTGGCGTACAACGAGTCGATCTCGCTGGACTTCCGCGGTCCGCTGTCCGTGGATGCGCTGCAGGCCGCGCTGGCCGGGCTGGTGGTGCGGCACGACATCCTGCGCGCCAACTTCGGCCCCGACGGCAAGACGCTGTGCGTCGGCGACGAGCGCGCCATCGACTTGCCGCTGATCGACCTGTCCGCACTGGACGACGCCGAGCGCGCCGCACGCATCGCCGCGCACGCGCGCGAGGTCGTGGAGACGCCGTTCGATCTCGACCACGGCGCACTGCTGCGCGCCGAACTGCTGCGTCTGTCGCACGACCATCACCACCTCGTGCTCACCGCGCATCACCTGGTCTGCGACGGCTGGTCGTGGTGGGTGATCGTGCGCGAACTGGGCACGCTGTATACGCAGGCGGTGGGCCAGAGCGCGCAGCCGCTGCCGCCCGCCGAATCCTTCGCCGACTACGCGCTGGCCGAGGCCGAACATCCGCACGGTGCGACGTACCGTTCCGACGAGGCGTACTGGCTCAAGCGTTTTGCCGACGGCGGCCCGGTGCTGGATCTTCCGACCGACCGCACGCGGCCGACGCGCCGCACGTTTGCGTCGATCCGCGAAGACCACATCCTCGACAACGAACTCGTCGCCGCCGTGCGTCGCCTCGGTGCGCGCCAGGGCGCGAGCCTGTTCGCGACGTTGCTGGCGGGTTTCGCCGGCCTGCTGTCGCGCCTGACCGCGCAGAACGACGTGGTCATCGGCATTCCCGCCGCCGGTCAGTCGGTGGACGGCCACGACCATCTGGTCGGTCATTGCGTGAATCTTCTGCCGCTGCGCTTCGAACTCGACCAGGCGCAGCCGTTCGAACAGGCACTGGGCGCCGCGCAGTCCACGCTGCTGGATGCCATCGAACACCAGCGCTACACCTTCGGCACGCTGCTGAAGAAGCTGCCGTTGCAGCGCGATCCCGCACGCCTGCCGCTGTGCAGCGTGATGTTCAACATCGACCAGGCGATGGACCAGGAAAGCACCGGCTTCCACGGCCTGGGCATGCGCCTGATCACCAACCCACGCAGCTACGAGAACTTCGAGCTGTTCGTCAACGCCGTGCAGGTGCAGGGCGGCATGCGCCTGGAGTGCCAGTACAACACCGACCTGTTCGACAACGCCACGATCCGCCGCTGGCTGGCCGCGTACGAAACGCTGTTGCGCGCCGCCGTGGCACGGCCCACGCTTGCGTTCGGCCGGTTGTCGGTGGTCTCCGATGCCGCGCGCGATGAACTGCAGGCGCTGCAACCGGCAGCGGTCGCGTTCGACCGCGAGTGCCGCATGCACGAGGCGTTCGAACGTCAATGCGATCGCACGCCGGAGCGCGTGGCGGTGGAGTTCAACGGCGAGTCCATCCGCTACGACGAACTGGAAGCACGCGCCAACCGCATCGCGCACCTGTTGCGCGCGCGCGGCGTGCACCGCGGAACGCTGGTCGGGTTGGTGCTCGATCGCGGCGTGGACATGCTGGCCGGCCTGCTCGGCGTGTTGAAGGCCGGCGCGGGCTATGTGCCGCTGGACCCCAATTTCCCCGCCGAACGCCTGGCCTACATGGCCGGCGACGCGGGCCTGGCTGCGCTGCTGACGACGACGAAGCACGCCGCCCATTTCGATCTGCGCGGGCGCCCCGTGTTGTCGCTGGACACGCTGCACGACGAACTTGCATCGCTGCCGGCCACGCGCCTGGGCCGCGACGAGGGCGCGGCGCAGCCGGAGTCGATCGCGTACGTGATCTACACCTCCGGCTCCACCGGCCGACCGAAAGGCGTGCAGGTGCCGCATCGCGCGGTAAGCAACTTCCTGGCGAGCATGGCGAAAGAGCCCGGGCTGTCCGCCGACGACCGCCTCGTCGCGGTGACCACGCTATCGTTCGACATCGCCGTGCTCGAACTGCTGTTGCCGCTGAGCGTGGGCGCGCGCGTCGTACTGGCCGACCGCGTCACCGCCGCCGACGGCGTCGCGCTGAAGGCGCTGATTGCCGCCAGTGGCGCCACCGTGATGCAGGCAACACCGGCTTCGTGGCGGCTGCTGCTGGACGCCGAATGGAAGGGCGATGCGAACTTCAAGATCCTGTGCGGCGGCGAAGCGCTGCCGCCGGACCTGGCCGCGCAGTTGCTCAAGCGCTGCGGCTCGCTGTGGAACGTGTACGGGCCGACCGAAACCACGGTGTGGTCGACCTGCTCGCGCGTGACGACGGCAAGCGACATCCACATCGGTCGGCCGATCGACAACACGCAGGTGTGGATCCTGGATCCGCGCGGCGAGCTGTGCCCGCTCGGCGTGCCGGGCGAGATCTGGATCGGCGGCGACGGCGTGACGCTGGGGTATCTCAACCGCCCCGAACTCACCTCCGAGCGCTTCGTGCCCGATCCGTTCTCCACCGCGAGCGGTGCGCTGCTGTATCGCACCGGCGATCGCGGCCGCTGGCGTCCGGACGGCGTGCTCGAGCACCAGGGCCGCCTGGATTTCCAGGTGAAGGTGCGCGGTTATCGCATCGAACTGGGCGAGATAGAAGCACTGCTCGCGGCGCATCCGCAGGTCGCGCGCGCCGTGGTCGTGGCGCGCGAGGATCGCCCGGGCGATGTGCGGCTGGTGGCCTATGTGGTGTCCGACAGCCTGACCACGGGGGAGGGCGAATCGCTGCTCGCGTCCTACCTCAAGGGCTCGCTGCCTGACTACATGATCCCGCAGCACATCCTGTTCCTCGACGCGATCCCGCTGCTGCCCAACGGAAAGATCGACCGCAAGTCCCTGCCGGTGCCGGACCTGGCGGTGAAGCTGGCCGGCGAACGCGTCGCGCCGCGCAACGCGCTGGAACGCACCATCGCCGAGGCGATGGCGCAGGTGCTGGGCGTGGCCGAAGTCGGCGTGGACGATGATTTCTTCTCGCTGGGCGGACACTCGCTGCTGGCCGCGCAGCTGACCTCGCGCATCAACAAGGAACTGGGCATCGCGCTGTCGCTGCGTGCTCTGTTCGACGGCCCGACCGTGGCCAAGCTCGCGCGCATGGTGCAGGGCATCGACGGCGAAGCCGCGCCGAAGCGCGAGCCGATCAAGCCGCTGGCCGACCGCACGCGCGGGCCGATGTCGGTGATGCAGGAACGCCTGTACCTGCTGGAGCAGTTCAATCCGGGCCAGATCACCTACAACACGCCCAGCGCGCACCGACTGCGCGGGCCGTTGCAGCTGGATGCCTTCCAGGCCGCGATCGACGCGATGATCCAGCGCCAGAGCGTGCTGCGCACGACGATCGGTCTGGTCGACGGCGAACCGATGCAGATCGTGCACGACGCGGTGGATGTCGACATCACCGACGTCGTCGACGTCAGCCACTTGCCGAAAGACGAGCGCGAGGCCGAAGTCTCGCGTCGCATGGACGCGTTGATCCAGACGCCGTTCGAACTCGACCGCGCGCCGCTGGTCCGCTCGCGCCTGTTCCGCCTGGGGCCGGAAGAACACGTGTGGTTCTTCATGACCCACCACCTCATCTGGGACGGCTGGTCGTTCGACCTGATGTACACCGACATGGCCGAGCTCTACGCCGCGCAGATCGAAGGCCGCGAGCCGACGCTGCCGGAACTGACGGTGAGCTACGCCGACTTCTCCGCCTGGCACCACGAATGGCTGCAGGGGCCGGAGTACGCCAAGCAACTGGCCTTCTGGCGCGAGCGCCTCGGCGGTACAGCGCAGGGCCCGGCGTCCAGGGGAATCGAAGCGTTGCCGACCGACATGCCGCGTCGTCCCGGGATGTCGGGCAAGGGCGTCACGCATCGGATCGTGGTGGCGCACGACGTGACGGCAGCGCTGCACGACACCGCCAAGCAGGTCGATGCCACGCTGTACATGGTGCTGCTCACCGCGTACTTCGCGTTGATCAGCCGCACCTCGGGCCTGCGCGAGCTGATCGTCGGCACGCCGGTGCGCGGTCGCAACACGGCCGAGGTGGAGAACCTGATGGGTTACTTCACCAGCCTGCTGCCGCTTCGGATGGAGATCGATCCGACCATGACGTTCGCGCAGGCCGTCAAGCAGGTGAAGGACGTGGTGCTCGACAGCTTCGCGCACCCCGACATCCGCCTGGAAGACCTGGTGCGGGAGCTCAGCGTACGCAGCCGCGAAGGGGGCGCCGTGCTCTACCACGCGCTGTTCTCGTTCCAGGACATCCGCCAGCGCGTGTGCGAATGGGGTCCGCTCACGCACGAGCGTTATCCGGTGTTCCAGACCGCGTCCACGCAGGACCTGGGCCTGTGGTTCGTCGAACAGGACACGGGTCTGTCGGGCGGCTTCATCTACAACGCCGACATCTTCCTCGACGACACCGCCGCGCTGCTGCGCGACCGTTACATCGCCGTGCTCAAGGCGCTGGGACGCGATCCGTCGTTGACGCTGGATCAGATCACGCAGTTCGACGACGGCCAGGCGCTGCAGTTCGGCCGCAGCGTCGAGTCGACGCCGATCGAGGCTGCGCCGGCCCCGGCGGCGCTGGACGCCGAACTGTACGAACCGCTCGACGAACTGGGCACGCAGCTGCTGGCGATCTGGCGCGACCTGCTGCGCAAGCCCGACATCGGCGCGGACGATGATTTCTTCTCGCTCGGCGGGCACTCGTTGCAGGCCGTGCAGATGTTCCACCGTTTCAACCGCGAGACCGGCGTGAACCTGCCGCTGGCAACGCTGCTCACCGCGCGCACGGTGCGTGCGCTGGCGCGCGAGTACCAGCGCGCCCGCAACGACGCCGACGCGCTGGACGGCGGCGAGCGCGATCCGTGGGCGCCGCTGGTGTCCATCCGCGCGCAGGGCGATGCCAAGCCGCTGTTCCTGGTGCATGCCGTGGGCGGCAACGTGCTCAACTACCGCCCGCTGGCCGAAGCGATGCCTGCCGGCATCCCGGTGTACGGCCTGCAGGCACTGGGTCTGGACGGCCGCACCGCACCGCTGGAAAGCGTGGAGGCGATGGCGCAGCGTTACGTGGCCGAGATCCGCAGCGTGCAGCCGCACGGCCCGTACCACCTGGCCGGCGGTTCGATGGGCGGCATCATCGCCTACGAAATGGCGCAGCAGTTGATGGCTGCCGGTGAGACGGTCGGCCTGCTGGGCCTGGTCGACACCTCCGCCGAATTCGGCCTGCGCTATCGCGACGACGCCCGCCGCGGCCTGTCCGCGCGCGTGCAGCGACTGCATCGACGCATGCAGGGGCAATCGCTGGGCGAACGCATCGCCACGATCGGCGGTGTGGTCAACGGCCGACTGCAGGCATCCAAGCTGCGCCAGCAGGCGCAGGCCGCGCGTGAAGCGGGCGAGGCCCTGCCGCACAACGTGCGCTATGCGGAGCTGGAAGCCACGCACATGCGCGCGTACGGGAAGTACGTGGTCAAGCCCTATCCGGGCGCGCTGGTGCTGTTCCGCGCCAGCGATCAACCCTCGATGCTGCGTAACAAGCCCACGCTGGGCTGGGACGGTCTGGTCGGTTCGGTGGACGTCCTCTCGATCCCCGGCGACCACCGCGTGATGATCGAATCGCCGTCGCTGGTGGCCCAGCTCAGCAACGCCATCCTGCGCGCGCAGGGTCGGGTCGCCGTGACCGCGCCGGACGCACCGCGCGAAACCGCCGCAACGGGCGATGGCGTGGCCGCGCAGGACCCGCGCGCCGAGTACCTGCGCAGCGTGTGGAAGGACCTGCTCGGTGTCGAGGTCGGCATCGACGACAACTTCTTCGACCTGGGAGGCAATTCGATGCTTGCCGTGCAGATGTCCAGCCGCGTGGTGAAGGACACGGGCGTGCGCATCCAGCTGATGCGGCTGGCGGCGCAGAACCTTGCGCAGATCGCCTCCGACCTGCCCGAGCACATCGTCCGCGAGGAAAAGGGCGGCGTCGGCGCGCGCATGGCGCGGCAGATGAAGCGCCTGCTGCGCACGCCGGGGACGGTGGAATGAGCGCGCCCTTCTTCTTCGGCGCGGCGGACCGCCACCTGTTCGGCCTGCTGCACGAATGCGACGGCGCCGCGGCGTCGACCGACCACGCGTTACTGGTCTGCGCGCCGCTGTTGCAGGACGGCATACGCAGCCATCGAGCCTTGTGGGCGCTGGCGGAAGCGGTCGGTCAGCATGGCGTTCCGACGCTGACCTTCGACTGGTTCGGCACGGGCGATTCGGCCGGCGAGGACACCGCGCTCACGCTGCCGGGCATGCTCGACGATCTGCAGCAGGCATCGAGCGAACTGCTGCGTCGCAGCGAAGTACCGCGCCTGCACTGGCTGGCGCTGCGCAGCGCCGCGTTGCCGCTGTTCGCACACCTGGAGCGCAGCGCCGAGCCGGCGGAAGTGGTGCTGTGGGATCCGCAACTCGACGGTGCGCGCCTGGTGCGCGAGTGGAGAGCGCAGCACCAGCGGCAACTTCACGAAAGCGGGCGCTACGTCAACGCGCGCCACGAGTCCGATGCCGGCGAGCTGCTCGGCTTCGGTGTCGACGACGCGCTGCTGTCGGCGCTGGAAGGCCTGGACGCGGCGAAGCTGCGCTTGCCGAGCGGCACCCGTGTGCGCATGGCGGTGTGGGAGATGGACGAGGAACTCGACCGCTTCGCGCGCGAGCAGCGCGCCAACGGCGTGTCGGTGGAGGCCGTGCTGCTCGACGAAGGCGAGCGGCCGGAATGGACCGTGCCGTCGCGCTTCGGCGGCCAGGTGTTTCCGCGACGCGCCGTGGCCCAGCTGGCGCAGCGCATGACCGAACAGGTGCCGTGGTGAATCTGCAGCTCGACGAGAAAGCGCTGGAACAACGCCAGGAACTGCCCTCCGCACGCGCAGCCGAAGGGCTGCCCGCACTGGAGGCCACGGAGACGGCGCACCGCTTCGGCGATGGCCTGGTCGGCGTGGTCACCCGTCCGCTGGGCGCGGCCTCGAAGGTGGGTGTCGTGCTGCTCAATGCCGGCCTGACGCGCCACACCGGGCCGTTCCGCGTGCACGTGGACCTCGCAAGAATGCTGGCGGCGCAGGGTTTCGCCGTCCTGCGTTTCGACCAGTCGGGACTGGGCGACAGTGCGCTGCCCGGCAAGGCCGCGGGCGAGCGCCGCCATCGCGAGACCGATGCCGCGATGCGACTGCTCGCGCAGGAAGCCGGGGTGGAGCGTTTCGTGCTGTGCGGTCTGTGTTCCGGCGCGGACGACGCCTTCCATGTCGGCGCGAGTGATCCGCGCATCGCCGGTGCGATCCTGCTGGACGGCGTCGCGTATCCCACGCCGGGCTTCTGGGTGCGGCACGCGCTGCCGCGCCTGCTCGACTTCGGCAAGGTGCTGCGCTTCCTGCTGTCGCGCCGCAACGCCGGGCCATCACTGGCGGATTTCCGCGACTGGCCCGCGCGCGCGGATGCACGGCGCATGCTGGCCGAGATGGTCGAGCGCGACGCGAGGCTGCTGTTCGTGTTCACCGGCGGCGCGTACCACTACTTCAACCACCGCTCGCAGCTGACCGCCTGCCTGGGGCGCGCGGCGGCATCGCCGCAGGTGAGGCTGGAGTTCTGGCGCGAGTACGACCACACCTTCTTCCTGCGCAAGCACCGGCGCGTGCTGCTGGCGCGGATCGGCGCGTGGATGCGTTCGGAATTCGGCGCAGTGGGGTCGCATTGACGCGATGAGCGAGTCTTCCCCCGGTCTGGCAAAGCACTACCTGCGCTATTCCACCGCCAACGTGCTGGTGATGATGGCGGGACTGGTGTCGTTCCCGCTGCTCACGCGCCTGCTCGACAACACGCAGTACGGCATCCTGGGCTACTACGAGACCTGGGTGCTGATGGCGGTGGCGGTCGCCAAGCTCGGCGCGCAGCATTCCATCCAGCGCTTCTATCCGCACGGCGGCGACGAAGCGCGCATGCGCGCCTTCGCCACCAACCTGTTCTACCTGCCGATGCTCGGCTCGCTGGTGCTGTGGGCGTTCGTCGGCGCGGTGGCGATCGTGCACGGCTACGCGACGGGCGACGGCCATTCGCCGGTGTTCTGGATGGCATTGGTGATGACGCCGATGCTGGTTTATTCCAGCCTGGTGGAGACCGTGCTGCGCGTGACCGAGCAATCGCGAACGGTGATGTTCACGCGCGTGGCGTGGCGCTGGTTGCAGCTGGCGCTGATGCTCGGCGCGGTGATGGCGGTGCAGCACACGGCGGCCGCCGCGTACGGCGGCAAGCTGCTGGCGGTGGTGATCGGCCTGGTGTTCTACCTGGGCTGGGCACGCCGGCACCTGCACTTCGCGCGCGATACGGTGAACGCGGGCGAGATGCGCCAGTCGTTCGCCTACGGCATGCCGCTGGTGATGACCGAAATCCTCGCCGTCGCGCTGGTGTCGATCGACCGGATCATGCTCAAGGGCCTGTCGGGCGATTTCGCGGTGGTGGGCATCTACAGCGTCGGCGCGGCGCTGGCGATGCAGGTGCACATGTTCATGAACCTCACGGTGTTCGAGTCGTTCACGCCCGCCGCCAATCGCGTCTATGTGACCGAAGGCGCGGCCGCCGTGCGCGCGCTCAAGCGCACCATGCTGATGCCGATGACCTACGCCGCGATCGGCGTGGCGCTGCTGTTGTGGACGCTGGGCACCGATCTGATCATCGCGCTCAGCGGCGCGAGCAAGGCGGCGTCGGGGCCGGTGTTCGAGCTGATGGGCGCGATGAACGCTGTGCTGCCGGTGCTGCTGGTGTGCGGTTTCGGCCTGGTGCTGGAACGTCGCACCAAGACGGTGATGGTGCTGATGTGCGGTGCGGTGGCGATCAACGCGGCGCTGAACTGGTGGTGGATTCCGGCCTGGGGTGTGATGGGCGCGGCGTATGCGACGCTGGCGAGCTCGGCGGTGTCGAGCATCGCGGCCTGCCTGCTGGTCAACCCGGCGCTGCGGCAGTTCCCGGATCGACGCACGCTGCTGACGGCGTTGTGCGCGGGAGTGCTGGCGCTGGCGGGCGAGTGGATCACCGTGCATCTGGACCTGCGGCCGGGCTGGCAGCGGATGCTGGTCGGTGGGATGTTGATCGGCGGGCCGTATCTGCTGGCGTTGCTCACGCTCGATGGGCGCTTGCGCGCGATGCTGTATCCGAAGTTGCGTGCGGTGGAGCGGCGGGTGAGTGAGGGGGTTGTGGGGTAGGGGCTTGCGGTCCCCGTCATGCCGGCGAAGGCCTGTCCTGAGCTGGTCGAAGGGCCGGGATCCAGGCCCGCAGTACGTGGGCACTCCGATAGTGGCAAACCTTGTCACCGTCATTCCAGCGAAAGCTGGAATCCATTTTGATTTGGCTTTCTCAGGCTTCTCAAAGAAGGAGCAATAGCAAAGCTTCCGATCGGCTACGCCGCTCGGGTCACTTTTCTTTGCTTGCCCAAAGAAAAGTAACCAAAAGAAAGGGCCTTCCATTTGCCCAAACCAATCCCACGACCGGACAGCGAGTAGGCGCGTTCGCGATTCGCCATCCATGGCTCAGCGCTCACCGCCGCACATCCATGTGCGGCGCCCTTCGGGGCTAGTGATCTGAAAGGCTGTTCGACAGCAACAGCAACAGCAACAGCAACAGCAAATTCACCGTCATCCCGGCGAAGGCCGGGACCCAGGCCCTCAGCGTCCGGGCACTCCCTCTGCGGTGAACGCCCTCACCGTCATTCCCGCGAAGGCGGGGGCTTTTGGGCCGCCGCACGGCGGCACTCTCCAGGGACTTTTCACGCTTGCCTGTTGCCTGTGAACAGCAACAGCAAAATGGATTCCAGCTTCCGCTGGAATGACGTGACATGTCGGATGGCGTGACAGCCTGGATCCCGGCCCTTCGACCAGCTCGGACAGGCCTTCGCCGGGATGACGGCATTGGCAATGCGCTTATGTGCTGATGCGTTCGCTGAAACGACGTGATGTAACGGATAGCGTGACGACCTGGATCCCGGCCCTCGCCGGGATGACCGGCGAACTACGCGCCTTTCCGCCCGCGCTGCTTCCGCATTGCCGCCGCGACACCGGCCGTCAGCAGCGATGCCGCCGCCAGCGTGCCAATCATCCAGCCCGACGATTGCGTCGGCGTCGCCGCGCCGGAGGTCTGGTCGATCTTCGTGCCGTCCGCATCGCCGGAGGCGGCCTTCGATGTGGAGGGCGTGGCGCCCGTCGCCTTCGCCTGTCCACCCTGGTATTCGATCGCGCCGATGTCCGGTGCCGCACCCATCGGGCGCGACTGGCGCAGGAAGTCCGAAGTCACGCTGGTCTGGTGCGTCGCATGGTCGATCAGCGGGCTGCCGGCGAGCGGTGCAGGATCGAAGCTCCCCATCTCCATGCTCGCGATCTTCGGCTCGCGGCCGCATACGTTGCCCGGCGGGCACATGTCGTCCTTCACGTCCCAGAAGGCGTTGCCGGCGAAGGTCACCACCGCCGTGCTCTCGTCGGCGTAATGGCCGCAACTGCGCATGTCGCCGTCGCTGGCGGTGACGTCCTTCTGGCCGATCAGCGCGTTGTTGTAGATGTCCACGCGTGAGGTCGCGTTGCCGCCGGCGGTAAGGATCAGGCAGTCGCCTTCGCCGGTGATGGTGTTGTGGCGCACGGTCGCGGTCTGTTTCGGGCCGATGCCTATCGACAGCGCGTTGCCGTAGGCGCGGCACATGTCGCCGTCGCTCATCGCGAACTTGCCGTGGAAGTAGGCGCACTGGCCGACGATCACCGAGTTCTCGATCAACGCGTTGCCCGCCGTCTTCACCTGGTTGCCCGCGTTGGCGGCGGCGTAGAGGCGGCGCACGACGACGGTGGCGGTCTTGGATTCGTCGGTGTAGAGCAGGTCGAGTCCGTCGGAGGTGTTGTGGTGGATGCGCGAGTCTTCGATCAACCAGTGGCCGTCGGTCTTGCCGGTGCCCAGTCCGTCGCCGTAACCGCCTTCCTCCTGCGCCCAGCACGCGAACGGTTCGCCGGTCTGCCAGCGCTCGGCGCAGCCATTCCAGGCGATCTCGACATTGCGGAACACGATGTCGCCGTCGTTGGAACTCTCGCCTTCGCCGACATCGCCATCCCAGCCGGCCCAGCCGTTGGCGACGATGCGCACGCGCTCGATCGTCCAGTCGCGCAGGCCGCCGGCCATGATGCCGCGGCCCGACAGCCCGTGGACGTTGAGGTCGTGCAGGTAGACGTTCTTCGAATTCTTGGCGCCGATTCCGATCGACGCCCATTGCCCGAACGGCGGTGCGTCGCGCTCGCAGCGCACGGCGTCGTCGGCGTGGAATTCCACGCAGTCGCTCTTGTCGGTGATTTCCAGGCAGCCGACTTCGACGTTGTCGGCGTCCTGCAGGTTGAAGACGAGCTCGACGCGGTTGGTGCCCCACAACTTCGGCGGCGCCTTGCAGCCGGTGTCGTGGCCCGCGCCGAGGATGCGCGTCTTCGCATCGGGCTTGCCGCTGGGCGGCGCGGCGGGGTAGCAGTCGTAGGGCGAACTGCGGTCGCAGCGCAGGCTCTTGGTCGAAAGCCCCGGCGAATCCCAGCCGATCATGTACTCGCCCGGGCCGATGATGAGCGTGTCGCCGCCGTCGATGCGCGGCTTGTCGTTGGCGGGCAGGGCGTAGTTGGGATGCTTCCACGCGCAATCCACGTTGCTGCCGCTGCCCGGATACGCCACGTCGGCGCGGCCGTTGCACTGCGCGTCGTCGCCGCCGTCGGTGCGCACGTAGTACGTCGCTGCCGATGCCTGCGCGGACAGCGAACCCGCGAGTGGGGCGAGCACGCACCATGCGAGCAGGGCGAGGGAGGCGGAGCGAAGGCGCGGAAGCTTCATGGCGAACACCGGGCGCGGGAAAGGGAGCGGGCGAGGGCCCGATACCGTGAAGAACGCGTTGTACGCCGTGCTTCGGCCTTCGCGTGCGCAGCCCGCCTGTTCATGCAAGACTGCGCCGGCCATGCACCACCTCCTGCTCTCGCCGATGACCTGGGCCCTGCTGTGGATGGCGGTGGCGTGGATGTCGTGGCGACGCGGGCGTGCGTGGTGGCGCGTGGTGCTGGTCGCCGCGGGGCTGGCCATCGTGCTGCTGTGCACGCCGCTGGGCGCGAACGCGCTGATCCGCGTGGTGGAATCGCATGTGCCCACCGACGCGCGATGCGGCGCCGGTGATGCGGGCGCCCCGATCGTCGTGCTGTCCGGCGGCCTGGCGGACGAACCCCGCGCGCAGGACGATTACATCGCGCTGATGCCCGCGAGCTGGCGCCGACTGCGCGGCGGCGTGGCGCTGTGGCGCAGCGGGCCGCCGGTGCCGATGGTCATCGCCGGCGGCGGACCGTTCGCGATCAAGGAAGCCACGGTGCTGTCGCGGCTGGCGCAGGATTGGGGCATTCCTGCGACGCTGCTGCGCGAAGAGACGCAATCCACGACGACGTGGGAGAGCGCGATGGCGCTGCGAGGCACGCTGCCGGCGCGCGTGCGCGTGGTGAGTTCGGCCACGCACCTGCCGCGTGCGGTGGTGGCCTTCCGTGCGGCGGGGTTCACGCCGTGTGCGGTGGCGAGCGATTCGGCGTTCGTGCCGATGGGAAGCGCCGGCTACTTCATGCCGCAGTTGTCGGCGATGCAGAAGACGCAGCTGGCGCTGTATGAGCTGGCGGGGACGGTGAGTTATCGGTGGAAGGCGGGGCGGAGTAAGGCGGAGTGAAGTAAGGCGGAGTGAAGTAAGGCGGAGTGAAGCGGTGGCGCCGCGCGCGGTCGTCTTCGTAATCCGTCATCCCGGCGAAGGCCGGGATCCAGGCCCGTTGCGTTCGGGCGCTCCTTCACCGGTGAGCCACATCACGTCATTCCAGCGAAAGCTGGAATCCATTTTCGCTCTTCGCTTCTACCTTGTTGTCCTGAGGAGCAAAAGCAAATGGATTCCAGCTTTCGCTGGAATGACGGTGACAGGGTTTGCCGCCACCGGAGTGCCAATGCCCTACGAGCCTGGGTCCCGGCCTTCGCCGGGATGACGGTGTCTGGTAACACCCCTCAAGCCTCAATCGCCCCCAACGTCTCCACATGCGCCCGCGGCACGCGCACGTTCGAGGTGAGCAGCGGCTCATACGCGTTCAGCAGTCGCGTGCCGATCGCGTCCCAGCCGTACTCGGCTTCGGCCAGTTGCCGCGCCAGGACGCCCAATTCCGCGGCACGGGAAGGCGACGCCAGCAGCGCCAGCACCGCATCGGCGAACGACGCCGCATCGTCCGCATACAGCGCATCGCGTTCATGGCGAAGCACGATGCCCTCGCTGCCGACCGACGTGGTGACGATCGCCTTGCCCAGTGCCATCGCTTCAAGCACCTTCAGCCGCGTGCCGCTGCCGGCGCGCAACGGGACCACGTAGACCGAGCCCGCGTGCACGTGCGGGCGCAGGTCGTCGACGAAACCGGCGAGGGTGACGTTGGCGCGCACCGCCTCGGGTATTTCGAATCCGTCCGCCTTGCCCACCAGTTCGAACCGCGTCGTCGGGCGCTGCGCGAGGATGCGCGGGAAGACCTCGCGCAGGAACCACTCCACGCCGTCGCGGTTCGGAAACCAGCCCATCTGGCCGACGAAGACGAGCCGGTCGGGGTCGGGCGCCTGCGGTGAGGGGCGGTTCGCATCCAGGTCCACGCCGTTGGCGATGACGTGCACCTTGCATCCGGGGGCCAGCTCGCGCAGTGCCTGCGCATCGGTGACCGAGCACGACAGCACGGCGTCGGCACGCGCGCAGGCCGCGCGCTCGAACGCTTTGAGCCGTTGCACCTGGCCTGACAGGAAACGCCGCGCCCAGGCGCGCGTTTCGATGCGCGCGCGCGTGGCGAGCAGATCGTGTTCGACGTTGTGCGCATTGAGCGTCACCGGGATGCCGTCGGGAACGCAGTCGGCGTGCGCCATCAGCGGCAGCATGTCGAAGTGGACCAGGTCCGCGTCGCCCGCCAGCGCGGTGAGTCGCGAACGCAGTGCGGGCGAGTCGTACTTCGCCGCCAGGAACGGCGTGCGCGTCATCGTGCCGCGCACCACGGCGGTCGCCAGCGCGGCGCGGGAACGCTCGCAGGGAATGCGGAAGGTCTCCACGCGCGCCATCGCGGCGTGCAGCGGCGCGGCTTCGTCGGCCAGGTCGTCGTTGCGCTGGAAGCTGAGAAGCGTCACCTCGTGGCGTGAAGCCAGTGCGCGCAGTACGTGCCAGGCGCGCAGTTGGTGGCCTTCGCGCGGCGGGAATGGCAGGCGGCTGGTTACGGCGAGGATGCGGGCCATCGTGTCCCTCTCAGTGCTTCTTCCATAGACGCGACGGATCCATCGCCAGCGAGGCCGGCAGCGACAGCAGCGCGGCGAAGTTGAGCATCACGAAACTGCTGGCCGCCGGCAGCAGCGGCATGCGCGCCGCCAGTCGCGGCAGCACCAGACCACCCAATGCACCGCCATAGCCGAGCAGTTGCGCGCCGAAGGCAACGCGGTAGAACGTCCCTTCGGCGAAGGCCGAAGCCGCCAGCGCGATCAACAGCGCCCACGGCACCAGCAGGCGCAGGAACTTGTGCGAGCACCAGGCGAAGAACACCGGGTTCGCGAACGGATTGAGCAGCCACGGCAGACGCGCCACCAGTTGCCAGTTGCCGGCCAGTGTGCGCAGCTTGCGCTGGAATTCCTCGTCGACGCTGACGCTGGCGCGGTCGAAGGCGACGGCATCGCGCGCCATCCAGACCCGATGGCCCGAGCGCAGCACCTGCAACGGCATCCACATGTCGTCGAGCACGGTGCCGGCAGGAATGGGCACGAACAAACGGCGGCGCAGCGCATGGATCGAGCCGCTCACGCCGTGCAGCCATCCCAGCCGTGCTTCGTCGGAACGAAGTCGTTTCTCCATGCGCCAGTACAGGCCGACGCCTTCGCCCGTGCCGTGTTCGGCTGCGGCGATCATCAGCTCGCCGCTCACGGCGCCGATGGACGGATCGGCGAACGGCGCCGTCAGCGCACGCAATGCGCCGGGCGCGAAGCGCTGTCTGACGTCGGTGAACACCACCAGTTCGCTGTCCACCTCGCGCAGCGCGGCGTTCAATGCGGCGGCCTTGCCGACATTGCGCGGCAGTTCGAGCACGGCCACGCGCGCATCGTCCACCGAAGCGGCCGCACGCGCGGTGCCGTCGCGGCTGCCGTCGCTGACCACCAGCACGCGCAGGCGATCGGCCGGGTAGTCCTGGTCGAGAATGTCATGCACGCGCGCGGCGATGCGCGCCTCTTCATCGAATGCGGCGATGACGACGGTGAGGTGTTCGCCGTCGTCGTGCTCGAACGGCGAGTGCCCGTAGCGCCCCGCCAGCAGCGTCATCAACAGCGGATAGCCCGCGTAGGCGTACGCGACCAGCGCGATGCAGCACCAGAACAGCAGCGCCGCGCTCACAGCAGGCGCTCGCGCAGGCGCTGGTAGCCGCCGTTGCCGAGCACGCGCTTGGGCAGCGCGAGCGCGGCGTGGCGTGCCTGCATCCAGCGGGGCGGGATTCCGCGCCAGTGCACCAGCGCGGCGAAGTCGTCGAGCGCGAGTTGGCGCGTCACCGGCAACCGCTGCAACCAGGCATCGGTACGCAGACGGCGGTTCGGTCCGGGCACCGAGCCGAGCAGGTGGCGATAGCCCAGTCGCTGCGCGGCGAGCAGTTCGCGTTCGCCGCCACGGCCGCCGGGCAGGGCGAGCGAGTCGATCGGCCGCCCGCAGATCGCCTGCAAGCGGCAGCGGCTGTCGTCGAGCTCGGCCATCAGATCGGTCACGTCCAGGTCGGAGAGGAACGAGTGCGTGCATCCGTGCGAGCCGATGCCCATGCCGTGCGCGGCGAGGCAGCGGATGTCGTCCGGCGCGAGCATGCCGCACTGGCCGACGAAGTCGGTGGTGACGAAGAACTCCGCGCGCAGGCCGCGTTCGGCGAGCAGCGGCAGGGCGATCTCGACGTTGGACACGTCGCCGTCGTCGAAGGTGATGACGACATCGCGTCCGTCGCGGCGGCCGGCGGGGAGTTCGTCGAGCAGCGCCGTGCGATGGCCCTGCTGCAGCAGCCAGTCGAGCTGGCGGGCGAACATCTCCGGATGCACGCTGTACACCGGATCGAAGCGGCCGCGCGAGGACGTCTCGCGATGCAGGCCGTGGTACATCAGGATCGGAAGCGTGCTCACGGGCAGCACCTCATGCGGTTCGCGCCTCGCGCAGCCAGCCGAGCATGCCGCTGGTCTCGCTGAAGAACAGCGCCCTGGACAGTCGGCCGGATGGCGCGCGGAAGCGGTCTTCGTGCACGTTGAAGCGGAGCAGGCGGTACGGGTCCGCGCCGGGGCGGTTGACGCCCTCGATCGACGTGGTGGCGGTGGCGAAGCCGGCGTCGCGCACCAGGCGCACGTCGCGTTCGCCGAAGTCTTCGCGCCCGCCGTTGGGGTAGGCGAAATGGCGCGGCGGCGTGCCCAGCGCGGCGAGGATGCTGGCGTGCGAGAGACCGATTTCCTCGCTCGCCGCCGCATCGTCCAGGCGGCTGAGGATCGCGTGGCTGCAGGTGTGGCCGCCGATCTCGATGCCGCCGTCGGCCAGGCGCCGCACGTCGCTCCACTCGAGCATCTCGCGATCTTCGTGCGGCAGCGGACGCGGCCGCGTCTGTTCGCAGACATGGTCGACCCAGGCTTCCAGTTCGGCCGGTTCCAGTTTCTTCAGGCGCGGCGGCAACAGTTCGTAGAGGCGCACGCGGTCGTCGCTGAGCGAGAGATCGAAATGCCCCAGCCCCAGGCCGCCGAGGTCGAGCGCGTTGCGGCTGCGCGATTCCACCGCGTGCACGAGGCGATAGGCCCAGATGGGCTCGCCGCCGATGTGGCCGGTGGCGACGTACACCACCGCCGGTACGGGACCGAGGTGGGCGTCGATCAGGCCGAGGTTGTCGCGGTAGCCGTCGTCGAAGGTGAGCGCGTAGTGGATGCGCTGCGCGCGTTCGGGTGAGAGCGCGCGCAGGCCGTCGTCCAGCCCGACCAGCGCGCCGCGCGCGCGCAGCCACGTCACCAGCTGCCGCAGTTGCGCGCGCGAGACGCTGAGCGGGTAGGGGTCGTGGTCATCGCGCAGGCGGTGCAGCATCAGGATCACCAGGCCCGAGCCGCTGAGCCGGCGATACAGCGCATCCAGCCCGCTGTAGTGGCTGCACAGGGCGAGCGTGTAGCGCATCCAGGCGCGCAGTGCGGCGGTCATCGTGAGGAATCCTCCGGCGGCAGGTGGCGTGCCTTCATCACCAGGGCCACATAGGCCCAGAAGTAGGCGACTACCGGGTAATACGTGAAACGGTCGCCGAACAGGTTGCTGATGATCATCGACACCCACGCGCCCATCAGCCCGAGCGCGAGGGCGTAACGCCAGGTGCCTGTCCGCGATTGGGCCACCTCGCGCATGGCCGTGCGCAGCACCGCCAGCAGGATGCCCAGCAGCACGATCGCCCCCAGCACGCCGCCCTCGCTCAGCTGGCGGATGTAGAGGTTGTGGGTGTCGCGGCCGTAGGGGTTGATCTCGCGGTGGTGGAAGGTGTGGTAACCCGTTCCGACCACGGGATTTCGCAGGAAGTTGGACCAGGCGATCTTCCAGTACTCGATGCGAAGCTCCGTGCTCTCGTCGCGCTTGCCTTCCTCCACCGTGGTGCTGTCGAAGCGCTCCACCACCGATTTGGGCAGCACCGCCGGCGCCACGGCCACGGCCAGGCACAGCGGCAGGATCAGCTTCAGCCGCCCGCGCCAGACCATGATGACCACCACCATGCCCATGATCAGGCTGATGTAGGCCGTGCGCGAATAGGCGTAGAGCACGCCCACGATCATGCAGCCGATGCCGCCGAGCAGCAGCAGCTTCCACTTGCGCGAGATCCGGCAGGCGAGCAGCAGCGCGAACAGGACGACGGCAACGGTCACGCAGAACGCGGCGAATTCGTTCGCGCCCAGCAGGGCGAAGGTGCCGCTGATGCGCAGGTCGTCGGTGTAGTGCGTGCTGGCGACGCTGACGTGCTGGTTCCACACCACCTTGGCGATGTAGGGCAGCGGCAACAGCGTCGCCAGGACGACCATGCGCACGCCGTTCCAGTCGCGCACGCTCATCTGCACGACGTAGACCACGAACAGACCGACGAGGTGATCCTTGAGCTGGTTGAAGTGGTTGGCCGGATCGTCGACGAAGTGATAGCCGACCAGCAGAGACAGCACCATGTAGCCGGCGTAGAGGCCGGCCCACAGGTTGACGGGTTCGTTGGGTGCCAGCTTCCCGCCCTGTGCCATCGCCGTGAACAGCGAGATCAGGAACATCACGTTGAGGAAGTTGAAGCCACCGCCGATGTTGGGCAGGTAGCCGGCGGTGATGTTCTGCAACGGCAGCAGGATCAGGAACAGGTACAGCGCCCAGTTGCGCGGTGCGCGGCCCGCCGTGGGCACGGCCGCAGCGGTGTTGATGGCGCCGGGCAGGGCCGGCACACGCGTGCGCGTGGCCGTCGGCATGCCGCCGCGCAGCGCACGCGCCGCGAGCGGGAAGCGCGAACCGCCGGAGTCAGGATGCGCGCCGGGCATGGCCCCGCTCCCGAAGCGATCGGTAGATGTCCACGTATCCCATCGCCATGGCGTGTGCGCTGTGGCGCTCGCGCACGTAATCGCGCGCGCTCGTGTCGCGCGCAGTCGCTTGCGATGCGGCTTCGTCGAGCGCCTGCTCCAGCGCGTCCGTATCGCCCGGCGGCACCAGTCGGCCATGCGCGCTTTGCGCCAGTAGGCGCGGGACGTCGCCTACGGCGCTGGCGATCACCGGCACTTCGCAGGCCATCGCCTCCAGCACCACCAGCGGCATGCCTTCGGTAAGCGAGGGCAGTACGAGGTGGTCGCTGAGCGTGTAGACGGCGGGCATGTCGTGGCGCACGCCGAGAAAGCGCACGCGCGTTCCCAGCGACAGGCGCTCGGCCAGCGCCTGCAGTTCTTCCCGCTGCGGGCCGTCGCCGGCGAGCAGCAGCACCGCATCGGGATGACGATTGGCCACCGGCGCAAATGCGCGCAGCAGCATCGCCAGGTTCTTCTCGCTCGACAGCCGCGCGACGGCGGAGAACACGCGCGCCTTCGGCGACAGCCTCAGTTCCGTGCGCAGACTGGAGGCGCCGCGCTCGTCGCGCACCGGGCAGTCGATGCCGTTGTCGACGTGGCGGATGCGCGAGCGCGGTACGCCGGCGCGGACGAGGCGATCGATCTGCTCGCCGGCGACCACGACCAGCGTATCGAAGCGGCGCAGCAGTGCGAGCTCGAGCCGCGTGTACAGACGCAGCGAGGTGGAACCCTCGACCCAACCGTGCAGCGTGGCGACCAGCGGCGCCGGTTGGCGTCGCGTCGCCAGCCAGGCGTAGAAAGCACTCTTGTAGTCGTGCACGTGGACGACGGGCGCGCGGCCCTCGCGTTCGCGCGCGGCGTCGATCTGCGCGGCCAGCGCGCCGACGGTCGCCGTGTCCACGCGGCCCCGGCAGGGCAGCAGCACCGCGTCCTGGCCGGTGGCCGAGGCGATGTCGTGCAGCGCCTGCTCCTGCATGCGGTAGTTGTTGATGCTGAGCAGCCGGCCGCGTGCGCCTGCGTGCACGAGCGCGCGGTTCAATGCGAGCACCACGCGGTCGGCACCGTAGAGTCCGGCGCTGGAGCGGAGCTGCAGGGCGACGGGTCGACGTTCGCTCATGGCGGCCTCAGGCACGGCCCAGCAGGCGCCGGTAGAGCTGGTCGAAGGCCAGCACCATCGCGTCGAGCGAGAACTCGCGCTCGATGCGCGTGCGTGCGGCCAGTCCCATGCGGCGGCGCGCGTGCGGCGATTGCGCCAGCCATTGCAGCGAAGCGGCCAGCGAGATCGGATCCATCGGCGGAACCAGCAGGCCGGTCTGTTCGTGCTGCACCAGGTGCAGGTTGCCGCCGACCGCGGTGGCGACGACCGGCAAGCCGCAGGCCATCGCCTCCAGAATCGCGTTGGACATGCCCTCACTGGAGGAGCACAGCACCAGCGCGTCCATCGCCGGCAACAGGTCGTCGACGTCGTCGCGGAAGCTGAGCAGCGTCACCGCGTCGCCCACGCCGAATTCGGCGATCTTCGCCTGCACCTGCGGCAGGTCGGGGCCGTCGCCGACCAGCAGCAGGTGCGCCTGCGGCAGCTCCCGATGCACGGTGGCGAAGGCTTCGATCAGGTCGACGTGGCGCTTCACTGGCGTCATGCGTGCGACGCAGCCGAACACGATCGCTTCGGAATCCAGCCCCAGCGCGGCGCGCGCATCGAGCCGGCGCTGCAACGGCGCGGGCGCGTAACGGCGCGTGTCCACGCCGTTGGGGATCCAGGTCATGCGCAGCGGGTCCAGACGCTCGCAATCGGCCAGGCCCGCGAGGATCTGCCGCGCCGGTGCGACGACGGTGTCGTAGCGCGGATTCAGCCAGCGGAAGGCGTATTGCAGCTTCGGGCTCTTCTTGAAGCCCATGTCGCGGCGGTTGGAGATGTACACGGTGCCCGGCAGTCGCGGCAGGAGCGCGTTGAGCACGTCGGCCTTCTCGTGTTGCGATTGCACCACATCGAAGCGTTCGCGACGCAGCATCTCGCCCAGGCGGCGCCAGGCGCTCACGCCGCTGCGGTCGTACACCGCGTGCACCGGCAGCGACAGCATGCGCAGGTGCGGCTGGCTCAGCAGGTGATGGCCGTGGTTGCCGGGCATCTTCTGCTCGTGCAGCTGCACCAGCGTGATCCGGTACGCATCGGCCGGAAGGCGCGTGGCGAGGTTCTGCAGGAAGCGTTCGCTGCCGCCGGGCGCGAGCACCGGCGTGTCGGTGATCAGCAGCAGTCGGATGCGCCGATCGCCCGCGCGCACGGCGGCCGCCGGCTCAGCGGGTATAGCGAACGCTGAAGATGGCGGCATTCTCGTCATAGCTCGCTTCGGGAGTGTTGGAGTCGCGTTCCTGGTGGCGCAGATCGAAGGCGAAGCTCCAGTGGCGGGTCAGCACCTTCAGGATGCCGACGTAGACGGAGAAGTCGTCGTCGTCGCGGTCGAAACTGTCGAAACTGCGCACGCCGGCGGACATCGAGCCGGTCAGGAACAGCGAGGGCTGGATCGCCCAGCTCATGCCCACGCCGATGCCGTAGTTGCCTTCGCTGTCGGCGGTGGGGTCGATGTAGTCGTTGTCTTCGTAGTACGGGCGAACGCTGGCGTTGAAGCGCTCGCCGTTGTAGCGGTAGCCGATGTCGATGCGACGCTGGCGGTACAGGTCCGGCCCGATGGTGACGCCGGTCGGATCCGCGCTGGGCGTGTCCACCGGCGTGAGCGGCGTGCCGCCCAGCGTCGGGTCGCCGGAGTTGATCATCAGTTCCTGCGCGGCGTCGGAGAACTGGTAGTACAGGCCCATGTCCAGCGTGCTGCGCGGTGTCGCGCGCCAGGTGAACACGGTGCGGAACAGCGGCGCGTCGTCCTTGGTGCCGAAGTCGGTCAGCTCGATCCACGAATAGCCGGCGCGTACTTCGACGTTGATGTTGGCCAGGTTGCGGTTCCAGGTGACGTAGGTGTCCAGGCGGCGGTAGTCGGCGCCGAGCGTGTCGAGGCTGACCTGGTCGTACTTGACCTCACTGCCTTCCACGGTCACGGCGAAGCGCGTGGTCGCGCTGGGTTCCTGCCACAGGGTGAAGGCCGCGTTGTAGCGGTCGCCGTTGAAGTCGTCGGTTTCCTCGGCCCAGTAGTTGTTGTAGCGAAGGTCCAGCCGCACGCGCGTGGCCGCGCCCGGTCGCAGGTTGAACTGCGCACCTGCGACGAACACGTTCACCTGCTGCTGGTTGTTGGGCGCGTCGGCGGCGAGTACGTCGATCGGCTCGTAGTTCGCGTAGTCCTCGATGATGAACTTCAGCCGGTCCTGCCACGTGTTCCAGTTGAAGGTGCCCACCATCGTGGCGCGCAGGTCGTCGTCGAAGAGATCGCCGGTGTAGTAGAGGTACTCCAGGCCGCCGCGTGCGGTGAGTGCCGTGTTGCGGCCGGTCTGGGTGAGGTCGAAGTCCAGGTCGGTGGCGAGCGTGCTTTCTTCCTGCGGATTGGTTTCCGTCAGCGCGATGTTGTCGCTGTGCTCGACGCGTCCGCCGATCGAATAGTTGATCTGCGCCGCCTTCGCTCCCATCGGAAGCGTGGCCAACAGGGCGATGCAGAGCGCGGATCGACGGGACGAGCCCGCGACCGCATGGAGTCTTCCGTTGGCCATTGAATCTCCCCTGAGCTGGCTCTCAAACGCCTTCGTTGAAGACGACGCCGGCGAACTTGCCCGGATCGAAATTCGCCGCCGCCTGCGCGATTGACGCGGCCGTGTCGCGTCCGTAGCCGGCGACGAGGATCACCACGTCGGCGATGTCGGCCAGGATGCGTGCGTCCGGCGTGCCCCGCACCGGCGGTCCGTCCAGGAACACGTAGCAGTTCGGATGCCGGCTGCGGATCGAATCCAGCAGCAGGCGCATGCGCACGGAGGAGAAGTACTCCGCGCCGATTTCACGCGGCGTGCCGGCCGGGATCAGGCGCAAGCCGTTCACGCCGGTCTCGTAGATGACATCGCCCAGGTCGCCTTCGGGATCTTCCAGGTACTCGACCAGGCCGCCGGCCTCGGTCTCGATCTTCATCGTGCGCGCCTGCGTGGGATGGCGCAGGTCGCAATCGACCAGCAACGCGCTCTTGGTTTCGTCGAAGGCCATCGCGGTGGCGAGGTTGCGCGCGACGAAGCTGCCGCCGCTGCCGGCACTGACCGGCGCGACCAGGGCCACGAAGCTGCCTTCCATCGCCGAAAGCAGGCGCGTGCGCAGTTCGCGGAAGGCATCGACCTCCGGACGCGACACGCCGCCGCGGTGGATGATCGCGCGGTCTTCCAGCTGCGTCGGCGTGAGCTGGGCAACGCCCGCCGTGCGCGAGATGGTGGGGCGAAGGTCGCGTTCGCGGCCGTCTTCGTGGGCGGAGTCTTCCTGCGCGGGTGCGAGTTCGGGTGCGAGTTCGGGATTGGCGGCGCTCATTGCAGGTTCACCATCTTCAGGGCGAGGGTCAGGCCGTACACGAGCGGTACCACCAGGAAGATCATCGCGGCGATCACGAAGCGGCGCGTGCCCTGGCGGCGCGAAGGCGCGGTCTGGTAGCGCGGCACGGAGCCCAGCACCGGCAGCGCCGCCGCTGTTTCGATCTGATAGGGCGAACGCACGCGCGGATCCAGGCGGACGAAGCCGAACAGCAGCAGCAACGGCGCCAATGCGGCGGCGCCGAGGCCGGCGCTGGCGACGTGGACCAGACGCAGGCCGACACCGCGCAGCGGGAAGCTGGCGGGTTCCTGCACGCGGAAACTCAGGCCGCGCTGCTCGGAGTCCAGGCTCATCGACACGCGCGCGTTCTCGCGGCGCTTGAGCAGGTCCTGGTAGAGATCGCGGTTGACTTCGTAGTCGCGCGAGAGCTCGGCGAGCGTGCTCTCGGAAGCGGCGATGTGGCGGCTGCGCGCCAGTTCCTGATCGAGCAGGGCCTGGCTGGTGTTGATGCGCGACGTCACCGCGGCGGCCTGGCGGCGGTTCTCGGAGAGCTTGCTCTTGAGTTCGCCGTACAGCGGGTTGAACCCGGCGACGCCGCCCAGCGCGGTGCCGTTGCTGGCCATGTCCTGCCCCGACGAATTGCCGGGACCGGCGGCCTTGCGCGCGGCCACGCGTGCGTCTTCGTTGCGGACTTCTTCTTCCAGGTCGCGAATCTGGTGCTGGATGCGCACCACGTCCGGATGCTGTTCGGTGTAGTTCATCATCAGCTTGTCGTGCTCGGCTTCCAGTTCGGCCATGCGCGCCAGCAGCTGGCCCGAACGCGTCTGCACCACGTTGACTTCGTTCTCGCCGTTGAGCTGGCCCTGCAGCGCATTGCCCTGCGATTCCAGGTCCATCAGCTCCATGCGCGAGGTGTCGGCCATGCGGCGCAGCTCGCCGATGCGCGAGTTCACGTCGCCGTCGATGCCCGGGCGCGCGTCCGGATTGGACTTGCGGTAGGCCTCGAGCTTGGACTCGGCGTCGGTGAGTTTCTTGTGGTACGCGCGCACCTGGGAGTCGATGAAGTCGTAGGCGTCGCGGCTTTCGTTCGCCTTGGTCGCCAGGCTTTCCTGGATGATCAGTTCGGCGAAGCGCTGGGTGACGTCGTGCGCGCGCGCCGCATCGGTGTCGGTGTAGGACACGCGGATGAGGTTGTCGCGCGGATTGGAGATGATCGTGCGGCCGGTGATCATCTCGATGATCTGATCCTTCTGCAGCGGCGTGGGGTTCTTCGCCAGCCAGCCGCCGGTCTTGAGGATCTCTTCCATCGTCTTGCGGCTGAAGGCGACCTCGCGCGTGATCGCGGCGCGGCTCACCACACTGGTCGGCACGGCGCGGCCTTCCATCAGCGGTTTGATGATGTTGCTTTCCTCGACCAGGATCGTCGTCTGCGAGTTGTACTTCTTCGGCAGCAGCAGGCCGAAGACCAGGGCACCCAGCGCGATCAGGGTGAACACCGTCGCCAGCATCACCGGGCGGCGGCGCCATTCCTCGAAGGCCACCGGCACCATCGCCGCGACGGCGGAGGGGCGCGTC
Source organism: Lysobacter sp. MMG2 (assembly GCF_016735495.2). Taxonomy (GTDB): domain Bacteria; phylum Pseudomonadota; class Gammaproteobacteria; order Xanthomonadales; family Xanthomonadaceae; genus Lysobacter_J. The sequence goes on along the minus strand of NZ_JAERQY020000001.1, from coordinate 472,112 downwards.
TCCGGGACCGTCAGGTCCATCGATGCCCCGTTCACAGTGTGCGTTCCGGGACGGTGATGACGTCGCCCGGCGCGACCTTGAAGTTGGTCGTCAGGTCGCCGTCTTCCAGGATGTGGTCCAGCCGCACGGCATAGCTGCGCGTGCTTTCGCCGGTCTTGCGGTAGAGGTCGGACTTGGCGGGCGCGGCGAACTCGGTCACTCCGCCCGCGGCGAGAACGGCGTCGAGCACCGTCATGCCCTGGCGGAAGGGGATGGAGATCGGTTGGCGCACGGCGCCGGTCACGCGCACGCGGGAGAGGTATTCATGGCTGCGCAGGTCGGTGAGGATCACCGCCACCTGCGGGTCGCGGACGAAGACGGCCAGGCGCTCCTGGATCTCCTTGGCGACGGCGTTGGGCGTGCGGCCGCCGGCCGACACGTCGCCGACGAGCGGCACGGAAATCTTGCCGTCGGGCCGGACGGGCACGGTGATGCCCAGTTCCGGGTTGCGCCACACCGACACCTGGACGATGTCGTCGATGCCGATCTGGTAGGCGTCGACCAGATTTTCCGATTCCGCCGGAGGCGGCGAGTTTGCCGAGCGCCCCGACGAGGCGCAGGCGGAGACGAACACCATCAAAGCAATGACGAGTACGAAGTGGAACGTGCGCATGTCGGACAACCCCCTTGCATTCGTCCTGAGCGAACGGCGCGACGGCGGAAATCCGGCCAATTGGGCTCGTGCCGGGGGCATGCCGGCGCATGCCGGATTTCACGCCATTCCGACCTGCCCGGCGCGGGCCGCACTTTGCGTTGGAGGTATCAGGACGGCGGATCAGCGTCGTCCGGGGGAGCCGCCACGAAACACCGGCGGCGCGTGCGTGACGGCCGCCCGGGCGGTCGTCACGCGTTGCCCGGTGAGGGCCTTTCCGGAATCGACCGTCCATGCGAATCCTCGTCTGCGGTGGCGCGGGCTACATCGGCAGCCATACCTGCCTGAGCCTGGCCGAACGCGGCCACCAGGTGGTCGTCGCCGACAGCGGCGTGAACAGTTCCGCGCGCGTGGTGCCGCGCCTGCGTCGCCTGGCCGGCATGCCGGTCCCGGTGCATCGTGTCGACCTGCGCGATCGCGGGGCGTTGTCGGTGCTGTTCGCCACGTACCGTTTCGACGCGGTGCTGCACTTCGCCGCACTCAAGGCGGTGGGCGATTCCTGCCGACGCCCGCTGGAGTACTTCGACAACAACATCAGCGGGACCATCGTCCTGCTGCAGACGATGCAGGCGGCGGGCGTGCGCCGGCTGGTGTTCAGTTCATCGGCCACGGTCTATGGCGAGCCGGCCCAGGTGCCGGTTCGCGAAGACGCGGCGCTGTCGGTGATGAACCCCTACGGACGCACCAAGCTGGTGGCCGAGCAACTCATCGGCGACCTGTGCACTGCCGACACCGGTTTCCGCGCGGCGAACCTGCGCTACTTCAATCCGGTGGGCGCGCACGCCTCCGGCCTCATCGGCGAGGACCCCTGCGGCGAGCCGACCAACCTGATGCCCTACATCTGCCAGGTCGCCGTGGGCGTTCGCGAGAAACTGCGCGTGTTCGGCGGCGACTACCCCACCGTGGACGGCACCGGCGTGCGCGACTACATCCATGTCGTGGACCTGGCGCGCGCGCATGTGGACGCGCTGGAGTGCATGGTGCGCGAGGATCGCAGCGTGACCGTCAACCTCGGCACCGGCCGCGGCGTGAGCGTGCTGGAACTGGTGCACGCGTTCGAGCGGGCGAGCGGGCGGCGGATTCCCTACGAGATCGTCGACCGCCGCCCCGGCGATGCGGCATCGGTCTTCGCCGATCCCTCGCTGGCGCAGGAACTGCTGGGCTGGCGCGCGGAGTTCGACGTGGACGCGATGTGCCGGGACGCGTGGCGGTGGCAGGCGATGAATCCCGACGGTTACCGCACGTCGGTACGCCGCACGCCGGTCATGCGGGTTCGCAGGCCGAAGATCGTGGCGGCGCGGGTGGCCGATGCGTATTGATGCGTGCGGCTCCGCTTGCGCGTAAGCGCTCGCAGGGAGCCGTTCGTCAAATTGTCGTGGTACGTGCGACGACGGCGCTCAAGGCGCCGCGCCAGCCGTGCCCGTGTCGCCCGCGAGGGGGCGTCGATCGTCGTCGGCCAGGGCCTGCTGGAGTCCGTCGCGCAGTTGTGCGGGGCGGCCGATGGAATTCCACACCGGATCCCGTCCGAAGCGCACGAAGTAAGTGGACAGGAATGCGCGCCGGTCTTCGGGCAAAGTCGCCATCAGGTCCGGTTCGAAATTCGCCTGTGCCGACGGCGGGCCATAGCCCATCAGCGTCAGCAGCGTGGGATAGACGTTGAAATGGGTCGTCTTGTCCTGGTTGCGCCGCGCGGCATCGCGCAGCAACGGCGAGAGTTCGGCATTGCGCGTGATCGCCGCCATCGGCACGCGGCCTTCGCCCGCCGAAGCGCGGCCGGGGGTGCAGTGCGTCTGCTCGCCGGGGCTTCCGTCTTCGTGGAAGTTCTGGCCGTGGTCGGCGGTGTAGAGGATCAAGGTGTCCGACAGATCCACGTTCGCCAGCGCCTCGCGGAAGAAGCCGCGCGTGTTCCAGGCCACGCAGTTGCGGTAGCTGTTGACCTGGCGCCAGCGTTGTTCGGCGTTCTCGGCCAGGCGGTAGCCCGTGCCGTCGTCGGCTTCCTTCGACAGGAACGTGCGCGGCATCGTGGGCGAGTACAGCGTGTTCGCCGTCGGATACTTGCCCTCGTACGGGAAGTGGCAACCCATCTTGTTGACGTAGGTGAAGCTGGGGCGGTCGCGCAGCAGCACGCTGTTGAGCAGGCGGCCGGCCTGGATGTCCTTCGCGTCCGGCGCGTATGCGGTGCCGACCTGGACGAACTCGTCGATCTCGCCCACTTCGCGCTTGTCCATGAAGTTCTGCAACTTGCCGTCGTTGCGCTGTGCGTCGATGTAGACCGTGCGGTAGCCGGCGCGGGAGGCGTAGCGCCAGAACGATGGGTTGATCTGCAGGTCCTTGAGGTAACTGTCGCGGGTGACGCCGTAGCGCACGCTGGCGTTGGAGGTGGACGAGCAGTTGGCCGACGAGGCCGCGACGCCGAAGTTGAACAGCGCCGGGCCCAACGGACGCAGTCCCGTTTCCACGCCGTCCTCGACGTTGAGATCGACATAGTCGCCGCGCACGCTTTCGTCCATCACCAACACGATGTGGCGGAACGGGCGTTGGCCCAGGTGCGCCAGCGCGATGTCCTCGCGCTCCGGTGCGGGAGGTGCCAGAAGCTTTTCAGCGCTGAGCACGCCGGCGAACGCCGCGGTGTTGTACTGGCCGGGAAAACCGTTGGAGCCCTCACCACCGCGCAGGTACAGGATCGCGCCGATCGCCAGGATCGGCAGGAACTGGAGCAGCCCCGGATTGCGCTGCGGCCAGCGCAGCAGCGAGGCGGAATTCGGCGGCGCCAGCCACGGCGGCAGATTGATCGCGATCACGCCCAGCGCCGACCACGCGACGGCCTGCAGCACCTGCGTGTCGTGGAAGCCTTTCAGGTTGCTGGCGAAGCCGATCAGGCCCAGCAGTTGTTCGAATTCGAGCAGCCCAAGATGCCGCGAGACGATCAGCGCGTGGGCGAGGGTGAAGGTGCTGCCGAGGAAGAAGATCGCGCTCCATACGAGGCGCGTGACCGCACGCGCATGGAACGCGAGTACCAGCATCGAGACGATGCACAACAGCCAGACCGCGGCGAACACCGCCAGGCCGGGTTGCAGCCCGATGTGGGCCACGCGCTCGGCGAGCAGGCGGTTGGTGCCAAGCAGATAGATGCCGATCAGGACCAGCTTCACCACGATCCATGCAGCCGGAAACCTGGATACCCATCCGCCCATGCGATCGAGCCCCCCGTTGCTCCGTTACCCCTTCCAGCGTCCCTTGCGGGCAGTGGAGGGACGGAAACCGCTTGTATGCCCGGCGCGCGGCCGGATTCCGGCCGCCGACCCTTCGACAAGGGAAGGTGGCCTCATTCCGGGCTAACGCAAGGCGGGGGCGACGTCGGTCGCGTGCCCGGACGAACGGTCAGGGCGAGGGATCCAGCAGTGCCTCGACGACGGCGTCGGGCTGTTTCATCCAGGCGTAGTGATCGGCGCGCGCGCCCAGCGCGGAGGCGCTCAGCACGTCGATGCGCGCATTGGCGCGGCGCAGCTTGGACAACAGGAAGTCCAGCGAGGACGGCGGCCCGAGCCAGTCCTGTGCGAGCACGACGGCACGCACGTCCAGCGTGAGCGCGGCCATCGCCGCTTCCAGGTCCAGATCGACGCCTTGCGCCGCATAGCGGCCGGACAGGCCGGTGCGGCTCCAGTCGTGGATGACGCCGCGCGCTTCCTGGCCTCCGAAGCCGATGCGGCGACCGGGCAGGGCACCGTGGAACTGCGCCAGCCAGGCCAGGAATCGATACACGAACGGCAGCCAGCACGCGGTGCGTAGCGGAAAGGCGCGCCAGTACGGGGCGCCACTGCCGACCAGCCACAGCCGCTGCGCGCTCTCCGGCGACAGGCCGAGGCGGCAGCAGGCAAGCTGCCCACCGAGGCTGTGGCCGCCCAGGATGCGCGGTGTGTCGGGCGCGTGCTGTGCGACGAGTGCCTCGCTGGCGGGGATGTCGAGGGTGAGCAGTTCGCGATAACCCCAGTCGCTGCCGCGCCCGGCGCGCAGGCTGCTGGAGCCCGCGCCGCGCCATTCATGCAGGAAAACCGCGACGCCGCGCCGCGCGAGGGCTTCGGCAAAGGGCAGGTAGTGCTTGGCGCCTATGCCCATCGCCGGCAACCACAGCAGACTTGCGTGAGGCGCGGACGGAATGCGCGCGATCAGCTGGAAGCGATGGCCGTCGGCGCTTTGGGCGTCGAGGTCGAGCGCCTTTACGGACTGCATTCGCGTTGCGTCATCCACGGGGAGCAGCTCCGAAGTGATCCAGCACCAGCACATCGCCGCGACCCGGGCGATAGCCGCCAAGCAGCGCGGCGTGCACGTAGTCGGTGGCGGCGACGCTGGCCTCGCGCAGGCCCATGCCCAGGCACAGGTTGGCCGCCACGGCGGAGGCGAGCGTGCAGCCGGTTCCGTGCGCATCCAGTTGCAGGCGCGCGTGGGCGATGGCGTGCGCGCCGTTGTCGTCGCGGAACAGATCGACCACTTCCTCGCGCGAGGCCGCGGCCGGCAGGTGACCGCCCTTGAGCAGCACGGCGCGTGCGCCGAGCCCGCGCAATGCGTCGATGGCTTCGCGCATCGCATCGACCGTGCCGATGTCGCGGCCGACGAGCAGTTCGGCTTCCGGCAGGTTCGGCGTGATCAGCGTCGCCAGTGGGATCAATCGCGCGCGCAGGGCATCCAGCGCGCTGGTTTCCAGCAGCCGCGCGCCGGAGGTGGAGACCATCACCGGATCGAGCACGACGTGCGGCGGCCGGTGGTGTTCCAGCGCATCGGCGACGGCGTGGATCACGTCGGCGTTGGCGAGCATGCCCAGCTTCACCGCGCCGATGGTGAAGTCGTCGAAACAGGCGTCGATCTGCGCGCGCAGGAATGCGGTATCGGGCACGTGCACCGCGGTCACGCCGCGCGTGTGCTGTGCGGTGAGCGCGGCGAGCGCACTCAGGCCGTGCACGCGGTGCGCGGCGAAGGTCTTCAGGTCGGCCTGGATGCCGGCGCCGCCGCCGGAGTCGGAGCCGGCGATGGTCAGCGCGCAGATGGGCGGGGAAGCAGGATTCATGGCGACAGTGTGCCTGCCGGACCGCGGTGCAGGCGATAGGCGACGTACGCCACTCCGGTCACGCCGGTGATTGCGGCGGGCACGTACAAGGCGCGGTAGCCCAGGTGCGGAAACAGCAGCGCGCCGACCACGCCGCCGAGCAGGAAGCCGCCGATGATCGACAGGCACAGCCACAGCCGGCGTGGTTCGGCCGGCACGCCGCGCAGGCGGTGGCCGAGGAAGACGCCCAGGTCGGTGAACATGCCGGTGAGGTGCGAGGTGCGTACCAGCGTTCCGCTGTAGGTGGCGGTCATCGCGTTCTGCAGGCCGCAGGCCATCGCCGCGAGCGCGGCACCGGCGATCTGCTGGCGTTCGAACAGCGGAACGGCGGCGACGAGCAGCGCCGACTCGATCGCCAGTGCCACACCGTAGCGGCGGCCCAATCGCAGCGTGCTGTCCTGGATGATGAGCCCGCTCAGCACCGCGCCGCCGACGAACGACAGCACCACGGTCAGCAGATGCCATGAAGCGCGGGTATCGCCCTGTGCGAGCGATGCGCCGAGCAGGCTCGTCGTGCCGGTGAGGTGGGTGATGGCCTGGTGTTCGAAACCCAGGTAACCCACGACATTCACCATGCCCGCCACCAAAGCGAGCGTCGCGGCGCCGAGCCAGACCCAGGCGGGAAGGCGTTTGATCATGGAGGCGACGCAGCCCGTTCGAAGTGGATGCGTTGCATTGTGCCTGACGGCAACCAGGCTCCCCACTCCAACCCCCCTCCCGCGAGCGGGAGAGGGGTTTATTCGACGCGGTGGTTCAGAGCACTTCGGAGGCGTAGTCCGCCAGGCGCGAGCGCTCGCCGCGACGCAGCGTCACGTGCGCGCTGTGCTCCCAGTTCTTGAAGCGGTCCACGGCGTAGGTGAGGCCCGAGGTGGTCTCGGTGAGGTACGGCGTGTCGATCTGCTCCACGTTGCCCAGGCAGACGATCTTCGTGCCCGGGCCGGCGCGGGTGATCAGCGTCTTCATCTGCTTGGGCGTGAGGTTCTGCGCTTCGTCCAGGATCAGCCAGCGGTTGAGGAAGGTGCGGCCGCGCATGAAGTTGAGCGAGCGGATCTTGATGCGGCTGGCGAGCAGGTCGTTGGTCGCCGCACGGCCCCAGCTGCCGCCGTCCTGGTTGTGCGTGAGCACTTCCAGGTTGTCGGTCAGCGCGCCCATCCACGGCGTCATCTTTTCCTCTTCGGTGCCGGGCAGGAAGCCGATGTCCTCGCCCACGCTCACCGTCGCGCGGGTCATGATGATCTCGCGGTAACGCTGCTGGTCCATCGTCTGCGCCAGGCCCGCGGCGAGCGCGAGCAGCGTCTTGCCGGTGCCGGCGGTGCCGAGCAGGGTGACGAAGTCGATCTCCGGATCCATCAGCGCGTTGAGCGCGAAGTTCTGCTCGCGGTTGCGCGCGGCGATGCCCCACACGGCGTGCTGGTGGTGGCGGTAGTCGTCGACGATCTGCAACACCGCCTTCTCGTCGGTGACGCGCGCGACCTTCAGTTCGGATTCCTCGTCGCCGGGCAGGTAGAGGAACTGGTTGGGATGGAAGTCGTCTTCGTCGCGACGGGAGATTTCGTAGAACGTGCGGCCCTTCTCGGTCCAGGACTTGAGGTCCTTGCCGTAGCGCTGCCAGAAGTCTTCCGGCAGCGCGGTCGCGCCGGTGTACAGCAGGCTGAAGTCGTCCAGCGCGCGGTCGTTCTCGTAGTCCTCCGAGGCGATGCCGGCGATGGACGCCTTGATGCGCAGGTTGATGTCCTTGGAGATGAACACCACCGGCACGCCCGGCTCGCTTTCCTTCAGCGCCAGGATCGAACCCAGGATGTGGTTGTCCGGGATCACCGCGCCGAAGCGCTTGCCGGAGTCGAAATCGCGCGTCTGGAAACGCAGCCGGCCGATGCTCTGCTCGCCGCGCAGCTGCAGGCCCTGCGGGCGGCTGAGCGGGATGCCGGTGGAGATCTTGTCGCTGCCCTGCGCTTCGATCAGCTCATTGAGGAACCGGCTGACCTGGCGGGCGTTGCGGCTGGCTTCGGAGTTGCCTTTCTTGGCGTTGTCGAGTTCCTCGATGACCTGCATCGGCAGGAAGACATCGTGCTCCTCGAATTTGAACAGCGCGGTCGGGTCGTGCATGAGGACGTTGGTGTCGAGCACGTAGATCCGCTTGCTTCTGGTCATCGAACACTCCGGAGCGAGTGAGACAGCGTGGAGAACGGTGGCTGATGGAACGATTTACTGCGTTGTGCGTTCGGAAACCTGACTGCGGCACATGCAAGACGCGGACCGCGCGCGCACGGCGACGCCGCCGTGGCCCGCGGGGCGGGACGGCGGCGCGAAGGGCAGGCGGAGGGGGTCACTGCGTTGCGTGTTCCTTGAGCGCGTCGAGTACGGCCTGGGCATGGCCGGGCACCTTGACCGGGCGCCATGACTGGGCGATGACGCCCTTGGGGTCGATCAGGAAGGTGCTGCGCTCCACGCCGACGTACTCGCGGCCGTAGAGCTTCTTGGGCTTGATCACGCCGAAGGCGTTGCACAGCGCTTCGTCGCCGTCGCTGACCAGGTCGAACTTGAAGCCCTGCTTGGCGCAGAAGTTCTGGTGCGATTTGATCGAGTCGCGCGAGACGCCCAGCACGGTGGCGCCGGCCTTCTTGAACTTCGGCAGCAGGGCGTTGAAGTCGATGCCCTCGGTGGTGCAGCCGGGCGTGCTGTCCTTCGGGTAGAAGTACAGGACCAGCCACTGGCCGGTGAAATCCTTGAGCGAGGCGGTTTCACCGCTGGACAGCGCCAGGGGCAGGGCGGAAACGGTCTTGGGAATTCGGTCGCCGGTGTCGAGCATCGTACTTCTTCATCGCTCCTGCGCTGGCCCGCTGCGGGTACCAACTTGCCGCGTTCGCGCGCGTTTCGCAATCAGAACTTCATGGGGTCCATGATCGCGTCGAGGTTGAGGTGGTCGCAGAACTCCAGGAAGTCGTCGCGCAGCGCCGCGATGTGCATGCTCGACGGCACGCCGATGGTGATCTGCGCCGAGAACATCTCCGCGCCCGTCTGCATGGCGCGGTAGCGCGAGGAATGCAGGCTTTCGATGGTGATGCCCTGGCGGTCGAAGAAATCGGCCAGCTGGAACAGGATGCCCGCCTTGTCGGCCGCGACCACTTCGACCACGTACGGCAGCAGGTTGGACTGCGCCTGCTTGGCGCCGGTCCGGTACCACACCAGCTTCAGGCCTTCTTCCCGCTCCAGGCGGGTCAGCATGGCCTCCAGCTTGGCGACCGAGTCCCAGGAACCCACCGCCAGCGCGGTCACCGACACGTCGCGACCGACCGTGGCCAGGCGCGCGTCCACCAGATTGCAGCCCGAATCGGCGATCCGGCGCGTCACCGAAAGCAGCGGCGACTCCGGATGCGTCGTGTAGGCGTTGATCAGGAGGTGGTTTTCGTTCGGCGACGGCCGGGAAGCGGAATCGGTCAAGGCGGCGCCTGCGTCGGGAGCGTGAGCTGCGATACTGAATGGTGGCCCGTGAGGGGCCCGTGCTTGCCGAGGAGCATACTTGCCCGCGCTTTCGGGCCGCAAGTAACATCGCAAGGCGCTGAGCGCGCGCTCGACACCGCTCGAACGCCCCGAGTCGACGACGCAGGTCGACGACCCGGCCCAACGACCCGTGCGAAATCGCACGGACCTAGAAGCAAACGCGGCCTCGGACCCTGAAGACCTTGCGACTTACCGGCAGCATCACCGCGCTGGCGACGCCTTTCACCGCGTCCGGCGAACTCGACCTCGACGCCTGGAACCGACTGCTCGACGAGCAACTGGAGTCGGGCACGCAGGGCCTCGTGGTGGCCGGATCGACCGGCGAGGCGGCGGCCTTGTTCGACGCCGAATACGACACGCTGCTGCGCACGGCGGTGGAACGGGTGGCCGGCCGCGTGCCGGTGCTGGCCGGCACCGGCCTGTCGAACACCGCCAAGACCATCGAACTGACCCGCCGCGTTGCGCGCCTGGGCGCCGACGCCGCGCTGGTCGTGACGCCGCCCTATGTGCGCCCGACCCAGGCCGGCCTGATCGCGCACTACCGCGCCATCGCCGACGACGGCGCACTGCCGCTCGTGCTCTACAACGTGCCCGGTCGCACCGGCGGCGACCTGCTGCCGGAAACCGTGGCCGAACTCGCGCCGCATCCGCGCATCGTCGGCATCAAGGAAGCGCGCAGCGAACCCGACCGCATGGCCGCGCTGCTGGCGCTCAAGGACAACGGCTTCGCCGTGCTCAGCGGCGATGATCCGACGGCGTGCCGTGCGATGTTCGCCGGCGCCGACGGTGTGATCTCGGTCGCGTCCAACGTCGTGCCGCGCGCGTTTCGTCGCCTGGCCGACCTGTCCCGCGCCGGCAAGCGCGACGCGGCGCTGGCGCTCGATGCGCGTCTGCAACCGGCCTACGATTTCCTCGGCGTCGAGCCCAACCCGATCCCGGTCAAGGCACTGCTGGCGGGAAGGGGCATCGGCCACGGGCTGCGTCTGCCGCTGCTGTCGCTCTCGGCCGCACACACGGACACCGCGACGGCGATCGCCGCGCTGGTGGCCGAACTCGAACTGGAATGCCGCGAATCGCTCGTGGCCTGAACCTCTGCAGGAGACTTACATGCGTCCCAATGTTTCGATGACCCGTGCCGCCGTGGCCGGCCTGTTGCTGGCCGGAATCGTGGTCGGCTCAGGTTGCAGCTGGTTCCGCAAGGGCAGCGACCTCTACGCCCAGAGCCCGGAAACGCGTCCGCTGGAAGTCCCGCCGGACCTGGACCAGCCGCGCACCGACACTGCGGTGAACGTACCGTCCGCAGCCGCCGCCAAGGCGATCAGCACCGGCCAGGCCTCCGGCGGCTTCACGCTGCCGATCGCCCGCGAAGAGGCCTACGCCAAGGTCGGCGAGGCGCTGGCGGCGGTGGAGGGCGTCAACATCACCAGCCGCGCCGAAGCGCTGGGCGTCTACGACGTGGGCTACGAGGGCAGCAACTTCCTGGTGCGCGTGGCCGGTGCAGGTGCGGGCTCCTACGTTTCGGCCGTCGACCCGCGCGGCCTGCCGGCCACCGGCGATGCGCCGAAGAAGCTGGTCGACACGCTGCGCACGGCGCTGGGCGCGCAGTAAGCGTCGACACCGCGGCAGCACAAAAAACGGGCGCCGTGGGCGCCCGTTTTTTTGTGCGTCAGCCAGACAGCATCCGCGCGGCTCAACCGCTCTCGCGGGAAACGGGCTCAGCGCTCCAGCAGATCCAGCTTCCCCGGCTTGCCTTCCCACTCCTTCGCGTCCGGCAGCGGGTCCTTGCGCGTGGTGATCACCGGCCAGGCCTTCGACAGCTCGGCGTTGAGCGCGACATAGCCTTCCTGGCCGGCCGGCACGTCGTCCTCGGGGTAGATGGCATTGATCGGGCACTCCGGTTCGCACAGCGTGCAGTCGATGCACTCGTCCGGATCGATCACCAGGAAATTCGGGCCCTCGTGGAAGCAGTCGACCGGGCACACCTCCACGCAGTCGGTGTACTTGCACTTGATGCAGTTCTCGGTGACGACGAAGGGCATGGCGGGAATTTCCGTGGGAAAGGCGCGCGTGAGCAGTGGCGCGGGAGGTAGTTTAACGATTCGCCGCCGCAGGTCCCAATCCGGGGTTTGGCTGATCGGCGGGGCCGCAACGAAAAAGCCCGCGCATCGCTGCGCGGGCTTCGGAATTGGTACTCCCAACGGGATTCGAACCCGTGTTACTGCCTTGAGAGGGCGGTGTCCTAGGCCTCTAGACGATGGGAGCGGATGGAGCGGTGAACCCCGCGGAGGCTCTCAACACAACGCGGCTTGCTAGTATATGCGCCGCCGTAGCCCCAGGCAACGACCATCTTTCAAAGGACCCGCGGCAAGCCCGCCTGATGCAAGCCAACATCCAAACCCATCTGCAGATCATCCCGCGCGACCAGCACAACGTCTCGCGGCGTGACATCAGTCCCAACGCCCTGCGCGTGCTCTACCGGCTGCGGGAGGGCGGTTTCGACGCCTATCTGGTGGGCGGCGCGGTGCGCGACCTTCTCATCGGCGGCCACCCCAAGGACTTCGACGTCGCCACCAACGCGACGCCGGAAGAGGTCAAGGGGCTGTTCCGCAACTGCCGCCTAATCGGCCGCCGCTTCCGCCTGGCGCATGTGGTTTACGGCCGCGAGATCATCGAGGTCGCGACCTTCCGCGCCAACAGCGACGACGGCAGCGGCGACCGCGAGTTGCACGAGGGCGGCCGCGTCCTGCGCGACAACGTGTACGGCACGATCGAGGACGACGCGGTCCGTCGCGACTTCACCGCCAATGCGCTGTATTACGCGATCGAGGACTTCTCGGTGCGCGACTACACCGGCGGCTACCAGGACGTGCGCGACCGCCTGATGCGGCTGATCGGCGATCCGCATACGCGCTACCGCGAAGATCCGGTGCGCATGCTGCGCGCGGTGCGCCTGGCGGCGAAGCTCGACTTCGAGATCGAAGCAGCCACCGCGGTGCCGATCCCGGAGCTCGCGCCGTTGCTGCGCGAAGCAGCGCCGGCGCGCCTGTTCGAGGAGTGCCTGAAGCTGTTCCTGTCCGGCCACGCGGTGAAGAGCTTCATCGGCCTGGAACGCCATGGCCTGTTGCCCGCACTGCTGCCCGAGACCGCGGCCGCGCTGAAGTCCAACCGCACCGGTGCGCTGCGTCGCATGCTGCTGGAAGGCCTGAGCGGCACGGACGCGCGCGTCGCCAATGACGAGCCGGTATCGCCTGCGTTCCTGTTCGCGCTGCTGCTGTGGCCGGCGTACTGCCGTGCCCTGGCGCAGCTGCAGGCGCAGGGTGTGCACGCGGCCGAAGCGCAGCGTCGCGCTGCCGATCGCGTGACCGTGCACCAGTTGGAGACGATCGCGCTGCCGCGCCGTTTCTCGCTGCCGATGCAGGAGATCTGGCTGCTGCAGTCGCGCTTCTCGCAGCGCCAGCGCAAGCGGGTGTTCCGACTGCTTTCGCATCCGCGCTTCCGGGCAGCGTTCGACTTCCTCAACCTGCGCCTGGCCGCGTCCGACGAACACGCCGACGACGTGGCGTTCTGGCGCGAAGCGCAGCTTCATCCGGGTGAGGCGCTGGCCGTGGAGGCGCACGCGCATCACGAGGTGGAACCGGGCGAGGAGGGCGATGCACCGCGCAAGCGCCGTCGCCGTCGTCGCAAGCCCGTCAACGGCGGCGAATGAGCGAAACCGACGACCGCCCGGTCGCCTTCATTGGCCTGGGCAGCAACCTGGGCGACAGCATCGCGACGTTGCGGGCTGCGTTGCGCGCGCTGGATGCGCTGCCGGGAACGCAACTGGTGCGCGCCTCCCGGCTGTACCGGACCGCCGCGTGGGGCGTTACCGAGCAGCCGGATTTCATCAACGCGGTGACCATGCTGCGCACATCGCGCGCGCCGCAGCAGCTGCTGGCCGACCTGCTCGACATCGAGCGCCATGCCGGCCGCCATCGCCTCGCCGATGGCAGCGACCGCTGGGGGCCGCGCACGCTGGACCTCGACCTGCTGCTCTACGGCGAACAGCGCATCGACGAGCCGGGCCTGCACGTGCCGCATCCGCGCCTGCACGAGCGCGCCTTCGTGCTGGTGCCGCTTGCGGAAATTTCGCCCGACGCCCGCATTCCCGGCGTTGGAACGGCCGCGCAGGCACTGGCCGGGATGGCACCGGCGCAGGTGCAGGGGGTAACGTATGCGGACCCCCACGATCCCGCCTGAGCCTCCTCGGCCGGCGCCAACTCAGACCCCATGTACAGCGGAACTCCGAACGAGAAGCCCTGGACCGTGCCCGCGCTGGCAGATGCCAAGCGCGACGGCCGCAAGCTGGTGATGCTGACCTGCTACGACGCAGGTTTCGCTCGCACGATGGACAGCGCCGGTGTCGACCTGGTGCTGGTGGGCGATTCGCTCGGCATGGTGGTGCAGGGCCAGGACAGCACGCTGCCCGTGGCCGTGGCCGACATCGCCTATCACACGACGTGCGTCGCGCGCGGCTTGGACAAGGCACTGCTGGTCGCCGACCTGCCGTTCGGTGCGGACGCCACACCGGAACGGGCGCTGGGAGCTTCGATCGCATTCCTCCAGGCCGGCGCGGCGATGGTCAAGCTGGAGGGCGCGGGCCACAAGCTCGAGGTCATCCGCTTTCTGGTCGATCGCGAGATTCCGGTCTGCGCCCACCTCGGCCTGACCCCGCAGTCGGTGCTGCGCCTGGGCGGCTACAAGGTGCAGGGTCGTGACGAACTCGCCGCCCGACGCCTGCGCGAAGACGCTCGCGCCGTGCAGGACGCCGGCGCCAGCCTGCTGGTGCTGGAATGCGTGCCGACGCCGGTCGCCGCCGCGATCACCGCCGACCTGCACATCCCGACCATCGGCATCGGCGCCGGCCCGCAATGCGACGGGCAGGTGCTGGTGCTGCACGACATGCTGGGCGTGCACTCCGGTCACCGCCGCCCGCGCTTCGTGAAGGATTTCCTGGTCGAAGGCGGTTCGGTGGCCGGTGCCTTCGCCGCCTACGCCCAGGCGGTGCGCGACGGTTCCTTCCCGGACGCCGAACACTCCTACGCCTAAGCGCCTGCGGGCCGCTTCCGAGCCCGTGCTCGGTTCGTCCGGCGTATACCTGCCTCCCTCTGCTTTCCGCGTCTGATCCCCACGCTCACACCATGATCGAAACCTTCACCGACCTGGCCCGCCTGCGCGAACGCGTCCGCGGCTGGAAACGCGACGGCCTGCGTGTCGCCTTCGTGCCGACGATGGGCAACCTGCACGACGGGCATTTCTCGCTGGTGAAGCTCGCGCGCGAGCATGCCGATCGGGTGGTCGCCAGTGTCTTCGTCAATCCGACGCAGTTCGGACCGAACGAGGATTTCGCCCAGTACCCGCGCACACCCGACGCCGACGCGCGCGGCCTGGAGGCCGCGGGCTGCGACGCGATGTGGCTGCCCACGGTGGAAGCGATGTACCCCTACGGGGTGGAGGCCACCGTGCGCGTGCAGGTGCCGCAGGTGACGCAGACGCTCGAAGGCGCGCACCGTCCGGGCCACTTCGACGGCGTCGCCACGGTGGTCTCGCGGCTGTTCAACCAGGTGCAGCCGGATGTGGCGGTGTTCGGGCGCAAGGATTACCAGCAGTTGGCCGTGGTGCGCTACATGGTCCGCGACCTGGCGTTCCCCATCGAGATCGTCGGCGCGCAGATCGTCCGCGAGGCCAACGGCCTGGCGATGAGTTCGCGCAACCAGTACCTGTCGGCCGACGAGCGCGCGCAGGCCGCCGGAATCCACCGCTGCCTGTCCGCCATGGCCGACGCCGTGCGGGCCGGGCAGCCGCGCGAAACGGTGGAAGCCGCCGCGCACGGAGGCCTCGTGTCCGAAGGGTTCGTCCCGGATTACGCCGTGGTCCGTCGCCCCGACCTGACCGTGCCCGCCGACGGCGAGGCCGGACCGTGGGTCGCCCTGATCGCCGCCCGCCTGGGCCGTACGCGGCTGATCGACAACCTCGAATTTACCGCCTGAACGCCGCCGCCATGGGCGGGCTTAACCGTTCCATGGCCGTCGACAATGGCGAAGGCGGGGTGATGTTGCACCGCGCCATGCGCTGCTAGACTTTCCCCAATTGCGTCCACACGCCCGCGCCCGCGGTCGGAGCCGAACACCATGCAACTGAACGTCCTCAAGGCCAAGATCCACCGTGCCACGGTGACCCACGCCGAGCTTCACTACGAAGGCTCGTGCGCCATCGACGGCCGCCTGCTCGACATCTCCGGCATCCGCGAGTACGAGCAGATCCACATCTACAACGTGAACAACGGCCACCGTTTCGTCACCTACGCCATCCGCGGCGAAGAGGGCAGCGGCGTGATCTCGGTGAACGGCGCCGCCGCGCACTGCGCGCAGCCGGGCGACCTGGTCATCATCTGCGCCTATGGCGTGTGCGACGAGGCCGAAGCCGCCAAGTACAAGCCCACGCTGGTCTACGTCGACCGCGACAACGCGCTCACGCACACCAACCGGTCCATGCCGGCCCAGGCCGCCTGATCCGGACATGAGTGCCGACGCCCGTCTGAGCCAACTTCGCGCCCAGGCCGGGCGTGCCCTCCAGCAACCGCTGAAGACCCTCATCGCCGACGACTCGGCACGCGCGCAGGATTTCGCCCTGCGCGTCGGCCCGATCTACGCGAATTTCGCGCGCCAGCATTACGACCGCGAAGCACTGCAGGCGCTGTTCGCCCTCGCGCAGTCGGTCGATGCGCCGGCGCGCGTGAAGGCGCTGTTCGACGGCGAGAAGATCAACCTGACCGAAGGCCGCTCGGTGCTGCACACCGCGCTGCGCAGTGATCTGTCCGACGCGCCCGTCGCGAAGGCCGCGCACGCGCAGGCGCTGGACGCGCGCAAGCGCATGCGCACGCTGATCGACGCGCTGGCGGCCACTGACGTCACCGACATCGTCAGCGTCGGCATCGGCGGTTCGGACCTCGGACCGCGCCTGGCGGTCGACGCCCTGAGCGGGCCGGCGCCGGGGCGCTTCCGCGTGCATTTCCTCTCCAACGTCGACGGCCATGCCGCACAGCGCGTGCTCGCCGGACTCGATCCCGCGCGCACTGCCGCGGTGCTGATCTCCAAGACGTTCGGCACGCAGGAGACGCTGCTCAACGGCACGATCCTGCGCGACTGGCTGGGCGGTACCGAGCGCCTGTACGCCGTCTCGGCGAACGTCGAACGCGCCGCGCAGGCGTTCTCGATCCCGCCCGAGCGCATCCTGCCGATGTGGGACTGGGTCGGCGGACGTTATTCGCTATGGTCGGCGGTGGGTTTCCCGATCGCGCTGGCGATCGGCATGGACGCGTTCGAGCAGATGCTGGCGGGCGCGGCCGAGATGGACGCGCACGTCCTGCGCGCGCCATTGGAACGCAACCTCGCCGCGTGGCACGCCTTGACCAGCGTGTGGAACCGAAACGGCCTGGGGTATTCGACGCAGGCGGTGTTGCCGTACGACGAACGCCTGAAGTTGCTGTCGAACTACCTGCAGCAGCTGGTCATGGAAAGCCTGGGCAAGTCGGTGCGCACCGACGGCACGCCGGTCGGCGTCGAAACCGTGCCGGTGTGGTGGGGCGGTGCAGGCACCGACACGCAGCACAGCTTCTTCCAGGCGCTGCACCAGGGCACCTCGATCGTGCCGGCGGACTTCATCGGCGTGGTTCGTGCCGATGCGCCGTATCCGCAGAACCATCGCGCGCTGCACGCCAACCTGCTCGCGCAGACCGAGGCGTTCGCCAACGGCCAGCACAGCGACGACCCGCACCGGAACTACGCCGGTGGGCGGCCGACCACGACGATCCTGCTCGACGCGCTGACGCCGTTCTCTTTCGGCGCGCTGCTCGCGCTGTACGAACACAGCGTCTACCTGCAGTCGCTGGTGTGGGGGATCAATGCGTTCGACCAGTTCGGTGTCGAGCTGGGCAAGCAGGTCGCCAGCCGTCTGTTGCCGGCACTGGAAGGGCAGGCGGGTGCGGATGATCCGGTGACGCGCGAGTTGCTGGGGCGTTTGCGCGGGGACGTGTAGCGTTCGCTGCGCAGCGCTCACGCTGCCGGCCCGCCATCACCGCAACCACCGCAAATACCGTCATCCCGGCGAAGGCCGGGACCCAGGCCCGCAGCGTACGGGCACTCCGTTTGCGGCAAACCGCCTCACCGTCATTCCCGCGAACGCGGGGCTTTTGGGCCGCCGTATGGCGGTACTCTCCAGGGACGTTTCACGCCTTCCCGATTACCTGTGAACATCACCAACAAGATGGATTCCAGCTTCCGCTGGAATGACGTGAGGTGTCAGACAGCGTGACAACCTGGATCCCGGCCTTCGCCGGGATGACAGCAGTTCTGGCACACACTCGACCTTCTGCGAAGGCGGTCCCGTTCCCGCTACCGCATGGCGGCACGCCATCCCGTCGCTGCGTCTTCCTCAGCCAGCCCCATGCCTTCGCAGCGCCCATTCGATGTGCTCGCGCAGGACGGGGCTGGACGTTTCGCGCCTTGCGCGCAGTGCATCGATCACCTCCGGCGTCGATGGCGCATTCCCCAGCGCGACGGCGATGTTGCGCAACCAGCGCTCATGGCCGCTGCGACGAATAGCGGAACCCTCGGTGCGCTGCATGAATTCATCCTCGCTCCACGCGAACAGCTCCACCAGCGTGGCCTTGTCCAGATTGTTTCGGACACGGAAATCGGGTTCGTCCGTGCGTTGCGCGAACTTGTTCCAGGGACAGATCAGCTGGCAATCGTCGCAGCCGAAGATGCGGTTGCCGATCGGGGCGCGCAGTTCTTCCGGAATCGCGCCTTCGTGCTCGATGGTGAGATACGCGATGCAGCGCCGCGCATCCAGTCGGTACGGCGCGACGATCGCCTGCGTCGGGCAGATGTCGATGCAGCGCCGGCAGGTGCCGCAATGCGCGCTGGCGGGCGTGTCGATCGGCAGCGGCAGGTCGACGTAGATCTCGCCCAGGAAGAAAAACGAACCGCCGTCCTTGTCGATCAGGCAGGTGTGCTTGCCGATCCAGCCCAGCCCTGCGTTGCGCGCAAGCGCGCGCTCCAGCACCGGCGCGGAGTCGACGAACACGCGATGGCCGAACGGCCCCACGACGTCGGCGATGCGGTCGGCCAATCGTTGCAGACGCTGGCGCATCAGCTTGTGATAGTCGCGGCCGAGTGCGTAACGCGCCACGTAGCCGCGCTCGCTGTCGTCCAGCGTGGCCCAGGCTTCGTCGCTGTCGCGGCCGTAGTCCAGGCCGACGGAGATCACGCGCACCGTGCCCGGATGCAGTTCGTGCGGGCGCGCGCGCAGTTCGCCGTGGCGCGCCATCCAGTCCATCGAGCCGTACAGCCCCTGCGCAAGCCAGTCGCGCAGGTGGGCCTCGTCCTCGCCAAGCTCGATGCCGGTGATGCCGCAGCGCTGGAAGCCCAACTCGCGCGCGAGTTCGCGCACGCGGTCGGCCAGCGCCTCGAGGTCGGGCGCGGTGGTCGGAGGGAGCGGCGGCGATTCGACGGGTTTCACGGCGCGCCAAGTATAGAATCGCGCGATGGCCCACGCTGCCGCCCCCTTCGTTCATCCGCTCTACGATGCGGCCGCGCTGCGCCAACTCGAGACGCACGCCGCGCAGCGCCTGGGCGACGCCTTCGAGCTGATGCGCCGTGCCGGCCAGGCCGCATGGCGCGATCTGCTCGCGCACTGGCCGCAAACGCAGCGGATCGTGGTGGCCTGCGGGCCGGGCAACAACGGTGGCGATGGCTATGTGTTGGCGCGCCACGCCCATGAATCCGGGCGCAAAGTCCGGGTCGTGCGCCTGCGCGAGCACGCGCCACGCGGCGAACTGGCCCGTCGCGCGGCCGACGACTATGCCGCAGTCGGCGGAGTCGTCATTGACTTCGAACAAGCTCTGCCGCGCGCCGAGGTGATCGTCGATGCCGTGTTCGGCATCGGATTCTCGCGTGCGCCCGACGCGTCGACGCAGGCGCTGATCGCGGCGATCAACGGCGCGCATGCTCCGGTGTTCGCGCTCGATGTGCCCAGTGGCGTGGACTCCGATCGCGGCTGCGTGCCCGGCGACGCCGTGATCGCGACGCGGACGCTCGAATTCATGGCGGGCAAGGCCGGCCTTCGCACCGGCAGCGCGCTCGATCACGCGGGCGCGCTGTCGCTTGCATCCCTCGGCCTGGAAGCCGCGGATTTCGAAGGGATCGCGCACGCCGCCGAGCGCCTGTCCGCGACGGATCTTCCGCGTTGGCTCGCACCGCGTCCGCGCGACACGCACAAGGGGCGCAACGGGCGCGTGCTGTGCATCGGCGGCGACCACGGCAGCGGCGGCGCGATCATGCTGTGCGCGCAAGCAGCGCTGCGCAGTGGCGCGGGGCTGGTGGAAGTCGCCACGCGCGAGCGACACATCGCGCCATTGCTCGCGCGCGTGCCCGAAGCGATGGTGCACGAAGTCGGCGACACCTACGCTTTCCACGCCGCATTGGAGCGCGCCGATGCGATCGCGCTGGGGCCGGGGCTGGGGCGTGACGACTGGGGGCCGCCGCTGTACGAACGCGCGATCGCCAGCGGAAAAGCGCTGCTTCTGGATGCGGATGCGTTGAATCTGCTGGCAACCAAACCCTTCGCATTGCCTGCCGATGCGGTCATCACGCCGCATCCCGGCGAAGCGGCGCGACTGCTCGGCGTGAGTACCGCCGACGTGCAGCGCGATCGCTTCGCCGCCGCACGCGCGTTGTGCGAGCGGTATGCGTGCGTGGTTGTGCTCAAGGGCGCAGGCACCATCGTCATGTCCGCGCACGAAGCGCCGCGCGTGATCGCCGCGGGCAATCCCGGCATGGCGGTGGGCGGCATGGGGGATGTGCTGAGCGGCGTGATCGCGGCCTTGCGTGCGCAAGGCAACGACGCGTTCGATGCGGCCAGTTGCGGTGCCTTGCTGCATTCGGTGGCCGGTGACGCCGCCGCGCATGACGGCGGCGAGCGCGGCTTGCTGCCCAGCGATCTGATGCCGTGGTTGCGTCATTTCGCCAATCAAGAACCGTACGTCCCGGAGCCGATGCGATGACCGAAGTGTGGTTGCCCGATGCCGATGCCACCGACGCGCTCGGTGCGCGTCTGGCGATCACGCGTCCCGCGCAGGCCGTGGTGCATCTGCACGGCGATCTCGGTGCCGGCAAGTCGACGCTTGCGCGCGCACTGCTGCGCGCGCTCGGCGTGCAGGGCGCGATTCGCAGCCCGACCTACACGCTGGTCGAGCGCTATCCGTTGGCCGACGGCGGCGAGGCCTGGCATCTGGACCTGTATCGAATCGCCGATCCGGGCGAGCTGGAATTCCTTGGCCTGGACGGCGCGGAAGTGCGGCTGTGGTTGGTCGAATGGCCGGAGCGGGGCGTCGGCGCGCTGCCGTCGCCGGACCTTACGGTCGAACTGGCGATGCGCGGTCCCGGGCGGGTTGCCCGGCTGCGCGCGGGGTCCGGAACCGGGGAGGCGTGGGTCGGGCGGGTCTCCGTCGGGCACGGAGTTGCGGCCGACTCCTGAACGGGTTTGAAGGAAACGCCAGCAGGTCCCGGATTCGTAAGGAAAAAATGCTTGCAAATTTGATTTGCCGGTGCTTGACTACCGCTCATGCGTGTCAAGGCCGCCACCGTCCAGAAGTGTCTGCTCGGCCTCGCGCTGCTCGCGGCACTCGCCTGGAATCTGGCTCACGCCAGTGAAATCAAAGGCTTGGAGTTGAGCGAAGGCGCCACCGGCACGCGCGCCGAAATCGCGCTCGACCGCGCCGCCGACTTCAAGGTCATCAACCTCAAGGGGCCGGACCGGCTCGTCATCGACCTGCCGGCCTCGGCATTGGCGCGCGGCTTCCGCATGCCGAGCGCTACCGGCGTGGTCAAGGCCGTCCGCACCGGCGAGCCGACGCCGGGCACCGCACGCATCGTGTTCGATCTGGCCCAGCCGGTCGCCGTCCTCAAGCCGCGCATCGAGCAGGGCGGCAACGGACCGCGACTGGTGCTGGAGTGGCCGGGTGATGGCGCCCCCTCTACGGCGGTGGCTGCCGTTGCGCCTGCACCGGCGGCAACTGTTTCCGCGACCGCGCCCACGACTGGCGCCGCTCCGGCAGCGCCTGCCGCAGGCGAGCCAAGCAAATTCGATCCGGCCGCATCCTCGGCCGCGACCACCCGTCTGATCACCGAGATCGTTGCCCGCAACGATGGCGGTACGTCGGCTCCATCCACCGTGGCGACCACCGCAGCGCCGCCTTCGGCGATGCCGACGGTCACGCCGGTGGTGCCGTCGGCGGCGATACCGCAGGCGTCCGCGGGGTCGGCGACCGCCAATGCGCCCGTCGCCACGACCATCGCGACCGGCGTTCCCACCCGCATCGCCACAGGCGTCCCGACCCCCGTGCCGGGCGCCGCCACGGCCTCCGGCGCCGAGCCCGCGACCACGCAGGCTCCGGTCAAGACCATGAAGGACGTGATGCGCGGCCGCGGCATGCGCCCGCTCGTCATCGCCATCGACGCCGGTCATGGCGGCCAGGACCCCGGTGCACTCGGGCCGTCGGGCAAGCGCGAGAAGGACGTGACCCTGGCAATCGCCCGCGAACTCGCACGCCAGATCAATGGCACGCCGGGCCTGAAGGCCTACCTGACGCGCGATACCGACGTGTTCATCCCGCTGCCGCGTCGTGCCCAGTTGGCGCGCCAGGCCAAGGCGGACATGTTCATCTCGATCCACGCCGACGCGGCCGAGAACCGCTCCGCCAAGGGCTCGTCCGTCTACGTGCTCTCGTTGAAGGGCGCGTCGTCGCAGCGTGCGCGTTGGCTGGCCGACAAGGAAAACGCCTCCGACCTCATTGGTGGCGTGCGCCTGGAGCAGACCAACAACACGCTGGCCTCCGTGCTGCTCGATCTCACCCAGAGCGGCCACATGAAGGCGTCCGAAGACGCCGCCGGGCACGTTCTGGATGGCCTCAAGCGCGTGGGTTCCAACCACAAGCCGAACATCGAGCGCGCGAACTTCGCCGTGCTGCGCACCTCCGACATGCCGGCGATGCTGGTCGAAACGGCCTTCATCTCCAACCCGGACGAGGAGCGCCGTCTCATCGACCCCACGCACCAGCGCAACCTGGCGCGCGCGGTGCTGGACGGCGTCAACACCTACTTCACCCGCCAGCCGCCGCCGGGAACGCTCTACGCGGCGCGCGCCGACGCGCAGTACGCCACGAGCGAAGCGAACGGCGGCAGTCTCTGAACCATTGCCCCTCGTACACGCCAACGCCCGGGATTCCCGGGCGTTTTTGTTTGTCCGGGCCGGGTCCGCGGGCATTGCGTCGGCTATCATTCCTGTCGATTCCCTCGACGATGCCGGAGCGCATCGCCACACCGTGACGATCCGTCAGCTCCCCGACACCCTCATCAACCAGATCGCGGCCGGCGAGGTCATCGAGCGCCCGGCGTCGGTGGTCAAGGAACTCGTCGAGAACGCGCTCGACGCGGGCGCGCGTCGCATCGACATCGACCTGGAAGAAGGCGGCGTCCGCCTGATCCGCATCCGCGACGACGGCAAGGGCATCGAGCCCGGCGAGCTGCCGCTGGCGGTGTCGCGCCATGCCACCAGCAAGATCGCCTCGCTCGACGATCTGGAAGGCGTGGCCACGCTCGGCTTCCGCGGCGAAGCGCTGCCGTCCATCGCCTCGGTCAGCCGGTTCGCGCTGACGTCCCGCCGCGACGGCAGCGACCGCGCCGCGACGCTGGAAGTCGACGGCGGTCGCGTCGGTGAGATCACGCCCAAGCCGCATCCGCAGGGGACGACGGTCGAGGTGCGCGACCTGTTCTTCAACGTACCGGCGCGGCGCAAGTTCCTGAAGGCCGAGCGCACCGAGCTGGGCCACATCGAGGAATGGCTGCGCCAGCTGGCGCTGGCCCGTCCGGACGTCGAGCTGCGTGTCTCGCACAACGGCAAGCCGTCGCGGCGCTGGAAAGGCGAGGGCGACCTGCTTTCCGAAGTGCGCCTGCACGAAGCACTGGGCGAGGAGTTCGCGCGCAACGCGCTGCGCGTCGACCACGCCGGTGCGGGGCATGCGATGGGCTCCGGACAGGGCCTGCGCCTGCACGGCTGGATCGCACAGCCCGCGTACAACCGCGCCAGCGCGGACCAGCAGTACCTCTATGTCAACGGCCGCGCGGTGCGCGACCGCAGCATCGCGCATGCGATCAAGCAGGCGTACGCCGACGTGCTCTTCCACGGACGGCAGCCGGCTTACGTGCTGTTCCTGGAACTCGATCCGCGCCGCGTCGACGTCAACGTGCATCCGGCCAAGCACGAAGTGCGTTTCCGCGATGCGCGCCTGATCCACGATTTCGTCTACCGCACGCTGCAGGACGCGCTGGCGGAAACGCGCGCCGGCACCGTGGCGGGTGTCGCCGGCGTGCCCGCGAACGATGGGCCCGGCGCGCCGTCCGCTTACTCCGCCGGATACGGTGCGTCCTCGCCGTCGTACAGCTACCTCGAACGCGCGTCCCAGGCACCGTTGCCGATGCAGGTTGCGGATACGCGCGCCGGCTACGCGGCCCTGTACGGCGGTGGAAATGCCGCGACCGCCGCGCCGTCGTTCGCGCAGACCGCACAGCCCGCCACGCTGCCACGCACCGAAGACGCCACGCTGCCGCCGCTGGGTTACGCCATCGCGCAGCTGCACGGCATCTACATCCTCGCCGAGAGCGCCGAGGGGCTGATCGTCGTCGACATGCACGCCGCGCACGAGCGCATCGGCTACGAGAAACTCAAGACCGCACACGACGGCGAAGGCCTGCGCACGCAGCCGCTGCTGGTGCCGGCGACGCTGGCGGTGTCCGAGCGCGAGGCCGAAGTGGCCGAGCGCGAAGCGCAGACGCTGGCCGAACTCGGTTTCGAAGTGACGCGCAGCGGCCCGCAGTCGCTGACGTTGCGCTCGGTGCCCGCGCTGCTCGCCCATGGCGATGTCGAAGCGTTGCTGCGCGACGTGCTCGCCGACCTGCGCGAACACGGCGAATCGCGCCGCGTCGGCGCCGCGCGCGACGAACTGCTGGCGACCATGGCCTGCCACGGCGCCGTGCGCGCCAACCGGCGTCTCACTCTGCCCGAGATGAACGCCCTGCTGCGCGAGATGGAAATCACCGAACGCTCCGGCCAGTGCAATCATGGCCGTCCCACCTGGGCACGCTTCACGCTGCCCGACATCGACCGTTGGTTCCTGCGAGGACGTTGAATGAGTGCAGTGGCGAAGGGGAAGCTCGTCTCGAGGATGTTCGCAGTGATGATGATCGGCACGCTCGCGGCCTGCGGGTCGCAGAAGGACGACGCCGCGACGGCGGAACAGGCCAAGGCGGCGCAGGCCTCGTTCCAGAACGAGCTGGACATGGTGCGGCAGCAGCGCGTCGTCGACCTCACGCGCGCCGACGGCTGGACCAGCCTCATCGGCCTGCACTGGATCGAGCCGGGCGCGCACTACATCGGTTCCTCGGCCGGTAACGGCATCAAGCTGTCGATGGGGCCGTCGCACTTCGGCATGATCGATCTGCAGAACAACACCCTGCGCTTCGTGCCCGAGAAGGGCGCGGCGATGACGCTCGACGGCCAGCCGCTCACCGGCGCCACCGTCCTGCGCGCCGACGACGCGCCCACCGGTCCCAGCGTGATCGCCTTCGATGAGGGCAAGGGTATGGCGACGGTGATCAAGCGCGGCGATCGCTACCTGCTGCGCGTGAAGCACGCCGATGCCGCCACCCGCACCGGCTTCCGCGGCCTGGAGTACTGGCCGACCAGCCGCGACTGGCGCGTGGAAGGCCGCTTCGTTCCGCACCCGGCGGGCAAGACGCTGGAGATCGCCAACATCATCGGCACCACCGATGCGGTGCCTAATCCGGGCGCGATCGAGTTCGAACGCGACGGCAAGACCTACCGCATCGAAGCGCTGGACGAGGGCGAGGAAACGCTGTTCCTGGTCTTCGCCGATCGCACCAGCGGGCACGGCAGCTATCCGGCCGGCCGCTTCCTCGATGTCGCCAAGCCCGGCATCGGCGGCAAGGTGGTGCTGGATTTCAATCAGGCGCGCAACCCGCCGTGCGCGTTCACCGCCTTCGCGACCTGCCCGTTGCCGCCGCCGGAAAACCGCCTGGATGTCGCGATCCAGGCCGGCGAGAAGACCTACACCCATTCCGCTCCGTGATACCAGGAACACCGACCCGATGCGCCGCCGCCTGAAACTGTTGTTGCTTTCGCTCGCCGCTGCCGCGGGCCTGATGTCGGTGGCGCTGGCGGTCGAGCAGGCGCATGCCCCGGCGCCGGCCGCGCCGGCGCAGGTCGCCGCCGCCGCGCCGGCCGCTACGCCGCCGGTGCCGCTGCTGTGGAAGGTGTCCGACCGTGACAACGCGGTGTATCTGCTGGGGTCGTTCCACCTGCTCAGGGAGAGCGACTATCCGCTGTCGGGCGATATCGACCAGGCCTTCGCAGCGTCCGACAAGGTCGTGTTCGAAGTGCCGCCGGAGCAGATGCTGGATCCGTCGATCGCGCAGAGATTCCTCGCTGCGGCCGGATACGCCGATGGCCGCACGCTCAGCCAGGTGCTGCCGGCGGCGATGCGCGAGAAGTTCAACCGCATCCTCGCCCAGCGCGGTTCGTCGATCGCCCAGTTCGACGGCTACGAGCCGTGGTTCGTGAACCTGTCGCTGATGCTGGGCATTTCCCAGCAGATGGGGTTCCGCCCGGACAAGGGCCTGGACCAGACGCTGATCCAGCAGGCGCTGGCGAGCGGCAAGGCGACGGGCGGGCTGGAGTCGCTGGACACGCAGTTGAACGTGCTCGATTCCACGCCGATGGCCGAGCAGGTGACGTCGCTGAAGGAGTTCCTCGACAAGCCCACCGAGATGCCGGGCATGCTCGAAGACCTTCACGGCGCCTGGCGCGCTGGCGACATCGCGCGCCTGGACAAGCTCGCGCGCGAAGAGATGCGCGACAAGACGCCGCAGACGTACCGCATCGTCAACGTGCAGCGCAACGACGCCTGGGTGCCGCAGATCCAGCAGATGCTCGACGGGCAGAAGAAGGGCGAGACGCTCGTCGTGGTCGGTGCGCTGCACCTGCTCGGCGAGGACGGCGTGATCGAGAAACTGCGCGCGAAGGGGTATACGGTCGAGCGTGTGTGCTCGGTCTGCGCGGCCGACGAAGCGACGAAGGCAGTCGTCGAGACGAAGTAAGGCGCTGCGTGTGGCGGCCGTTACGCCGCCACCATCACGATGCAGTCCACCGGGCACGCCGGCACGCACAGCTCGCAGCCGGTGCACAGCGGGTCGATGACGGTGTGCATGTGCTTGGAGCCGCCGACGATCGCGTCCACCGGGCACGCCTGGATACATTTGGTGCAGCCGATGCAGTCGGCCTCGACGATCAATGCGACCAGCGGCGGTTTGTGTTCGCCGCGCGTGCGGTCGTAGGGCTTCGCCGGCACTTCCAGGAGTTTCGCCAGCGCACGTGCGCCTTCATCGCCGCCGGGCGGGCAGCGGTCGACATCGGCCTCGCCGCGCGCCATCGCCTCGGCATACGGACGGCAACCCGCGAAACCGCATTGCCCGCATTGCGTCTGCGGGAGGAGGCGGTCGAGGCGTTCGGTGATTTCCGGGATTCGGGATTCGGAATTCGGGATTCGCGAAGGCATGACATCTGATCTCGCGTGGACGAATCGGGTGGTATCGCTGTTACGAATCCCTAATCCCTAATCTCGAATCCCGACGCTCAGCGCACCGGCATGCCCGGCTGCACGCCGGCGTCGGCGTCCAGCAGGTGCAGCGAGCCGCCGTCGAAGCCCGCCGACAGGATCATTCCCTCGCTCACGCCGAAGCGCATCTTGCGCGGCGCGAGGTTGGCGATGAACACCACGCTGCGGCCGACCAGCTTTTCCGGCTCGCCGTAGGAACCGCGGATGCCGGAGAAGATCTGGCGCGTGCCCAGCTCGCCGGCATCGAGTTCGAAGCGCAGCAGCTTGTCGGAGCCTTCCACGAACTCGCACGCCACCACCTTGCCCACGCGCAGGTCGAGCCTGGCGAAGTCGTCGATGCCGATGTACTGCGCCGCTTCGCCCGCGGCGGGCGCAGGTGCGGCAGCGGGCTTCGCAGCGGCCTTGGTGTCGGCCTTGGCCGGGGCTTCGGTCTTGGGGACTTCGGACTTCAGCGAGTCCTTGGAGGCTTCGATCATGGTGTCGATGTGCTTGGGGTCAATGCGGGTGAACAGCGGTGCGTAAGGCTGGACGCGGTGCGACAGCAGCGGTGCGGCGAGGTCGTTCCACGTCTTCACCGGCGCGGCGAGGAAATCCTCCGCCTGCGCGGTCACGCGCGGCAGCACCGGCTTGAGCGCGGCGTTGAGCACGCGGAACAGGTTCAGGCCCTGCGTGCACACGGCCTGCAGCTGCGCGTCCGCGCCGTCCTGCTTGGCCAGCACCCACGGCTTGCATTCGTCGATGTACTTGTTGGCTTCGTCGGCCAGCGCCATCGTCAGGCGCAGCGCGGTGGCCGCTTCATTGCGTTCGTAGGCCTGCGCGATCGGTGCGAGCTGCTCGACGAAACGCGCGTACATCGCCGCGTCCGGCAGTGCATCGGCGAGGTGTCCGTCGAAGCGCTTTTCGATGAAGCCGGCGCAGCGGCTGGCGAGGTTCACGAACTTGCCGACCAGGTCGGCATTCACGCGGGCGATGAAGTCCGCCAGGTTCAGGTCGAGGTCGTCGACGCCGCCGGCGGTCTTGGTCGCGTAGTAGTAGCGCAGCGCTTCGGGTTCGAGACCGGCATCGAGGTAGGTGCGCGCCATCACGAAGGTGCCGCGCGACTTCGACATCTTCGCGCCGTCCACGGTGAGGTAACCGTTGACGTGCAGGCGCGTCGGCGCACGGAAGCCCGCGCCATGCAGCACCGCCGGCCAGAACAGGCCGTGGAAGTTGACGATGTCCTTGCCGATGAAATGGTGCAGCTCGGCCGTGCTGTCGCGGCGCAGGTAGGACCAGAAGTCCAGGCCTTCGCGCTCGCACAGCGCCTGGAAGCTGGACAGGTAGCCGATCGGCGCATCCAGCCAGACGTACAGGAACTTGCCCGGGTGACCGGGAATCTGGAAACCGAAGTAGGGCGCATCGCGCGAGATGTCCCACGCGCGCAGGCCGCCCTCGGCATCCAGCCATTCCTGCAGCTTGGCCTTCACGCCCGGCAATGCGACGTCGCCCGACAGCCATTCACGCAGGAACGACTCAAACTGACCGACTTCGAAGAAGAAGTGCTCCGACTCGCGCAGTTCCGGCGTGGCGCCGCTGATGACCGAGCGCGGTTCCTTCAGTTCGGTCGGCGAGTAGGTCGCGCCGCAGTTCTCGCAGTTGTCGCCGTACTGGTCCGGCGTGCCGCAGTTGGGGCAGATGCCCTTCACGTAGCGGTCGGGCAGGAACATGCCCTTGACCGGATCGAACAACTGCGCGACCGAGCGCCGGGCGATGTGGCCGTTGTTGTCGAGCTTGGCGTAGATCGCCTCGGTGAGGATGCGGTTGCGCTCGGAGTTGGTCGAGTCGTAATGGTCGAAGGCGACGCCGAAGTCGGCGAAGTCGCGTTCGTGGCTGGCCTGGATGCCGGCGATGAAGGATTCCGGCGTCTGCCCGGCCTTTTCGGCGGCGAGCATGATCGGCGTGCCGTGGGTGTCGTCGGCGCACACGTACCAGGCTTTGTGGCCGGCCATGCGCTGGGCGCGGCACCAGATGTCGGCCTGGGTGTAGCCGACCAGATGGCCCAGGTGCAGGTGCCCGTTGGCGTAGGGCAGGGCGCAGGAAACGACGAACTCGCGGGACATGGGGGATGGGTGAGCGAAGTGAGCCCGGGATTATCGCATGCGCCCCGCGGCGTTCCGGTGGCGGAAACGAAACGCCCCGGCCAGGCCGGGGCGTCGTCGTGCAACGTGCAGCGGTGCCGGCGTCAGCGCCGCGACCAGGTCTGCGTGCGGCCCAGCAGCGAGAAGCCCATGAAGCCGCG
The DNA here is from genome assembly GCF_016735495.2 of Lysobacter sp. MMG2. Taxonomy (GTDB): domain Bacteria; phylum Pseudomonadota; class Gammaproteobacteria; order Xanthomonadales; family Xanthomonadaceae; genus Lysobacter_J. Next base: position 442,753 of record NZ_JAERQY020000001.1, on the reverse strand, counting down.
CACTTCCAGCTTCTTTCCGCCCTCCACCGGCGTGACCTTCACCGAGTAGACCTTGCCGCTGGCCGGATCGAGGATCTGACCGCCTTCCCAGGTCTCGCCCTTCTGCTTGATGCCCCACAGGATCACCATCCCCTTGACCGGCTTGTTCTTGCGGTCGCCGGAGCACTTGTCGCAGAGCGGGTTCGGGCCGCGATCGGACTGCAGGATCTCGGTGACGCGCCCGGCCAGGCTGCCGTCCTTCGCCTCGTAGATCTCGACCACCGACTTGGGCTTCTGGGTCTTGTCGTCGATGGTGGTCCACTGGCCGACCGGCGAGGTCTGCGCGAACGCGGCCAGCGGCAGCGTCAGCAACAGCAGGGCGAGCAACTTGGCGGGCTTCTTGGTGAGCATGTGTCCCCTCCCAGGGATTCGGTTCGCGCCAGTTATACCGCATCCCATGGCGTATGGAGCGTGCGCTCGTAGGCACTGTTCGGCCGCGTTCGGCGCGCGAACCCCGCCACCGGTCCGGTGGCGGGGAAGGGCGGTTTCAGTGGCCGAACTCGTAGCGCATCTCCGCGTAGATGGATCGCCCGTAGGGGTTGTAGAGGTAGTTGTTGAACGGCGTGCCCGAAGTGCCCGGGTAATTGGCGGCCTGATGCTCCGGCGTCTTGTCCAGGACGTTGTTGAACAGCAGCGAGAGGCGGATGTCGTCGTTCACGTCGTAGTTCAGGCTCAGGTTCCAGGTGGTGTAGGGCGCCCACCAGCCGGCCTTCTGTCCGCCGGGGTGCACGTAGTCCCATGACTTGGAACTGTAGGCCAGGTAGTTGGGCGTCTTGCCGATGCGGTTGGCGTAGGCGGTCGTCGTCCATTTGCCGATGTTCCAGCCCAGCGAGGCGTCGGCGCGCGTCTTCGCATAGCTGTCGTAGAGCCACATGGCGTAGGGATCGCGCAGCAGGTCGATGGGTTCGTCGCCCGGCAGCGGCGTGACCGTGTGCTCGAGGTTGTTGGTGTAGTGGCCGGCGAAGTTCAGCGTGCCGTGGCGGCCTAGGTCGAGGGTGTAGTTCGCACTGGCGGTGACGGCTTCCAGTTTCTGCCGAGATACGTTGACCTTGGGCGTGTGGATCGACTGGATCTCGCCGTTCTCGCCACGCTTGACCCACTCCAGCGCCTGCGCGCAACTCGCCGTGGCGGTGTTGGCGCCACCGGTGCGGCAGAAGAATTCGGCAAGCATGAGCTGGTCGGCGCTTTGCTGGTCGACTTCGTCGCGGATGTCCCAGACGAAGTAGTCCAGCGACATCGACAGGCGCGTCGTCGGCGCCCACACCAGGCCGGCATTCCACACGTCCGCCTCGATGGGACGCAGGTCCGGATTGCCCGATTGCTGGCCGAAGAACTGCGAGGAATCGTAAGTGCAATCGTCGGTGTTGCCCGGCGTGTAGCGCGGGTCCTGCTGGTAGCAGCGGTAGTAGTCGGTGGTGGAGCTGTAGTAACCGCTCGGCCCCTGGAACATGTCCGACAGCGTCGGCGCACGGAACGCGGTGCCGTACTTGCCGCGCAGCAGCAGGCTTTCGATCGGGCGGTATTCGATGCCCAGGCTGTAGGTGGGCTTGTCGATCGTGCGGCCGTTCGCGTCGAAGGCGTCGTAGCGGCCGGAGAGGGTGAGCGTCAGCGGCTTCCACAGCGGCAGGCGCAGTTCGCCGGTCACGGCGTAGCGATCGCGATCGCCTTCGCCGCTGACAGAGGTTAGGCCCCACACCTGGGACTTCAGCGTGTCCGGATCCTGCACCAGTCGCGCATCGGGCCGGTATTCCCAACCCTGCGTGCCGCCCTCGACCACCACCGCAAGCCCCGCGTCGCCGCCGGGCAGCGCGAACAGCGAGGTGTTGGTCAGCTGCGCGCGCAGCAGGTTGTCGTAGGTCCTGCTGTCGGTGTCGACATAGCCGGTGAAGCCGGCGAAGTCGGCCGGCGAGATCGGCTGGTAGAACGCGGCGTAGTTGGGGCGGAAGATCGGATAGGCGCCGCGCATGCCCAGCTTCGGTCCCAGGACGTGCTGTTCGAAATAGGCGTTGATGGGATCGGCGAATCGCGCCCACTGGTGTTCGCGCAGGCGGTAGTCGCTGCGCGTGAAGCCGACGTCCCAGTCCCAGTTCCCGCCGGCTTGGCCCTGCGCGCCCAGCGTGATCATGGTCGAGCGGTTGCGGTCGGTGTTCATGATGTCGGCGAAGCCCAGCCCGCCTATGTCCTCCGGCGCGAACGCGCGCTGCAGGTTGAGCAGGGCGCGGCGATCGGGATCGTAGAAGTAGCCGTACTTCGCGCTCGTGCCCCACCAGGTGTAGTTGGAGCCGGTGGCGTAGTCCACGTTTTCCTGGCCGGCGAGCAGGTCGGCGTAGTGGCGGACGGCGTCGTTCACGTCGAAGGTGGCGTGCGTGTACAGCTGCGCGCTGTCCTTGCCGTTGCGCAACGTGCGATAGCCCGGCGTGCTGAATGAACCGCAGTACGCGCCGAAGCCCGGACGCATCTGCAGCGCTTCGGTGCCGTCGAACTGGCCGGTGACGTTGCCGCACTGAGCCGGATCGAGGAACAGGTAGGTGTTGCGCGCCGAAGCGTTGATCACCACGTAGTCGCGGCTGGCCAGCGGCGCGGAGGTGCCGCGTGGGTTGTACTGCCGCGTGAGCTCGCGCTGATGGCCCCAGATCGGATCGCGGGTTTCCATCTGTAGGCCGGCGAGCAGTTGCAGGCGGCCGTCCATCGCGCTCCAGCCGTCGGACGCGCTCAGGCGCAGGCTGTCGCCGCCGCCCTCGTCGTACCAGCCGCCGCGCAGGTTCAGCGACAGTCCGTCGACCTGCTTCTTCAGGATGATGTTGATCACGCCGGCGATCGCGTCGGAGCCGTACAGCGAGGACTGCCCGCCGGGCAGGATCTCGATGCGCTCCACCAGATCCACCGGAATGCCGCTGATGTTGTTGAACGTGTCGCTGCCGTTGTAGAGCGCGGGGTAGTTGGCCATCGGACGGCCGTTGATGAGGTACTTGGTGTAGCCCGGATCCAGTCCGAACATGCCGGCCGCCTCGGCGCCCTGGGTGAAGGCGGCCGAGGTCTGCCCGCCCTGCAGGCCGCCGGTCTGGAACGTGGACTGCTGCAGGACGTCCGCGACGCTGGTGAAGCCGCGTACCTGGATGTCCTCGGCCGAAACGACCGTCACCGGTGTGAAGTTCTCCAGTTGCGTCTGTGGAATCAGCGAGCCGGTCACGGTGACCTTGTCCAGATCGGTGGGCGCCGGTGTCTGCGCGAGGGCGCAGGCGGGCGCCAGCAGTGCGGCGATGGCCAGGCAGAGGCGCGTGCGCCCGGCGGACTGCGGAATCGACTTCATGTTTTCCCCTTGCGATGGTTGATCGCGGCGCGGATGGGATCGCGGCGCGCGCCTTCGTGGCGCTGGGACCATCGCAATGCGCGGAGCGGGGAAGAATCGGAACAATCCGAAAATACAACCGTGAGTGGTGCATTGCGCAATCAAAAGTTGGCTTGGCCGGCGATCCCGTAGAATGGCGGTCTTACTTTCCGGCTGTCTTCGTGATGGATTCCCTGCAAGACCGAATCGCTGCGCTCCCGCTCCCAGACACCGACCTCACCCTGGCCCAGACCGGCGCGCGCATCCGCGCGGTCGAAGCAGAGGGTCGCGTGGTGGTCGAAATCGCCCCGGGCTTCCCGTGTGCCCATCTGCGGCCGTGGATGGAGCGCGAGATCACCGCGCTCCTCGCCGCCCAGGGCGCGACGCTGGCCCGGCTGGAGCTGCATCCGCGCATCGTTTCGCACGCCGTGCAGCCCCAGCTTTCGCCGCTGACGAACGTGCGCAACCTCATCGCCATCGGCTCCGGCAAGGGCGGCGTCGGCAAGTCCACGACCGCGGTGAACCTGGCGCTGGCGCTCGCCGGCGAAGGCGCGCGGGTGGGCGTGCTCGATGCCGACATCTACGGCCCCAGCATTCCGACCATGCTCGGCCTCAGCGGCCGCCCGGACAGCCCCGACGGCAAGAGCATCGAGCCGATGCAGGCGCACGGCGTGGAGGCCATGTCGATCGGTCTGCTGGTCGAACAGGACACGCCGATGATCTGGCGCGGCCCGATGGCGACCTCCGCGCTGACCCAGTTGCTGGGCGAGACCCGCTGGGGACAATCGCTCGGCGGCGACCTGGACTACCTCATCGTCGACCTGCCGCCGGGCACGGGCGACATCCAGCTCACCCTGGCGCAGAAGATCCCGGTGGCCGGCGCGGTCATCGTCACCACGCCGCAGGAAGTGGCGACGATGGACGCCCGCAAGGCGCTGAAGATGTTCGAGAAGGTCAACGTGCCGGTGCTGGGCCTGGTCGAGAACATGGCCGTGCACGTGTGCTCCAACTGCGGCCACGCCGAGCACGTGTTCGGCGAAGGCGGCGGCAAGCGCATGGCCGCGCAGTACGGCGTGCCGCTGCTGGGCAGCCTGCCGCTGGAGATCGCGATCCGCGAACAGGGCGATGCCGGCACCCCGGTGGTCGTCGCCGCGCCCGACAGCGCCGCGGCCGCCGCGTACCGCGCCACGGCCCGGCGCATGGCGATCGAGCTGGCCCTGCGCCCGCGCGTGGCCACGCCGCTGTCGGCCTCGCTGATCTGAACCCCGGGGCCTCTGGCCCCGGCCTTCCCCGGCTGACACAATCGCCGTTCCCACGCCCGAGCCCGCACGCACCGCATGAGCATCAAGTCCGACCGTTGGATCCGTCGCATGTCCGAACAGCACGGCATGATCGAACCGTTCGAGCCGGGCCAGGTCAAGACCGCCGCCGATGGGCACCGCATCGTCAGCTACGGCACCTCCAGCTACGGCTACGACGTGCGCTGCTCGCGCGAGTTCAAGGTGTTCACGAACATCAACTCCACGATCGTCGATCCCAAGCATTTCGACAGCGGCAGCTTCGTCGACATCGAAAGCGACGTGTGCATCATCCCGCCCAACTCCTTCGCGCTGGCGCGCACGGTCGAGTATTTCCGCATCCCGCGCGATGTGCTGGTCGTCTGCCTGGGCAAAAGCACCTACGCGCGCTGCGGCATCATCGTCAACGTGACGCCGCTGGAGCCGGAATGGGAAGGCCACGTCACGCTGGAATTCAGCAACACCACGCCGCTGCCCGCGCGCATCTATGCCAACGAGGGCGTGGCGCAGATGCTGTTCTTCCAGTCCGACGAAGTCTGCGAGACCTCCTACAAGGACCGCGGCGGCAAGTACCAGGGCCAGGTCGGCGTGACGCTGCCGCGCACCTGATCCCGCCCGGGAAAAGCATCGAGAGGCCCGCCAACGCGGGCCTTTTGTTTGCCTGCGAATCTCTCTGATGGCCGCGGAAAAAGGCATCAAGCAGCCTTGCGCGTGATTCATCCCGCCCATCTGAAGGAACGACATGAAACGACTGATTTCGCTTTTTGCCGCCTGCACGCTGTGCATCGGCGTCGCCCACGCCGGCAAGCTCGGCGCCCTGCTCGGAAACGACAAGATGCTCGAAGCCGGCGGCGACGCGGTGAAGGGCCTGACCATGTCCAGCGCCGAAGTCAGCCAGCTGTCCGCCCAGTCGGTGGTGCAGATGGGCAAGGACAACACCGTCGCGCCCGCCAGCAGCCAGTACGCCAAGCGGCTGGCGCGGCTGACCAAGGGCATGGAGCACGAGGACGGCCTCGACCTCAACTTCAAGGTCTACATGGTCAAGGACGTGAACGCCTTCGCCACGCCGGACGGTTCCGTGCGCGTGTTCGCCGGCCTGATGGACCTGATGCCCAACGACAACGAACTCATGGCGGTGATCGGCCACGAGATCGGGCACGTGCGCAAGGGGCACTCGCTGGAGCGCTTCAAGACCACCTACCTCACCAGCGCCGCGCGCAAGGGTGCGGCCGCGGCCGGCGGCAACGTCGGTGCGCTGGCGTCTTCGCAGCTCGGCGCGCTCGGCGAGGCGGTGGTGAAGGCCAAGTTCAGCCGCGGCAACGAGACCGAAGCCGACAAGTACGGCGTGGATTTCCTCCTCCGCCACAATCTCGATCCCAACGGCGCGGTCGAGGCGATGAAGAAGCTGGGCGGTGCGCAGAAGACCGGGCTGCTCGACAGCCATCCGGCGTCGGCGCAGCGCGCCGAGGCGCTGCAGAAGTACATCGCGGGCAAGAAGCGCTGAGGCGCGCCGCGAAGTGAAGCCCCTCTCCCGCTTGCGGGAGAGGGGTTGGGGTGAGGGGTTGCGTCCCTCAGCGCCGCACGTAGGTAACGAAGAAGCCCTGCAAGTCGCCGTTCTCGGTGTAGCCGACCACGCTCACCACATCGAAGCCGTTCGCGTTGAAGGCCTTGTGCGCCTGGTTGAGTTCGCCCGCCGAACCGCTCTTGCGCGCGCCCAGGTCGACGTCGACGTACAGGCTCACCGTGCGCTGGCCGGCGCCGCCGGCTTCGGCGGCCTTCTTGTCGTAGAACGACTGCGACGCGGCGCAGGCGAGGGTGGGGAACAGCAGCGCCGTGGCGAGCAGGGCGGCGAACGGTTTACGCATTCTCGAAGGTCCTTTCAGTGGGTGGCGCCCGCACCGATGCGGACGTCGTGTTCGATGGTCAGGGCGATGGCGACGCCGATGCGCAGCGCCTGCGCGACGACGGACACCGGCAGGCTCGGCGCACCGGCGTGCAGCGCGGCCTGCGCGGGCGAGTAGGGGATGTGGACGAAACCGCCGCGCGTGCCCGGCACATCGCGCAGCGCGTGCATCAGTCCGTAGAAGACGTGGTTGCAGACGTAGGTGCCGGCGGTCTGCGAAATCTCGGCCGGAACGCCCGCGTTGCGCAGCGCCGCCAGCATCGCCTTCACCGGCAGCCCGGTGAAGTACGCGGCCGGGCCGTCGATCACCACCGGCTCGTCGACCGGCTGCGCACCGGCGTTGTCGGGAATGCGCGCATCGATCACGTTGATCGCCACGCGTTCCAGTGACAGCTGCGCACGTCCGCCGGCCTGGCCGACGCAGATCACCAGCGACGGCGCCAGTTCGTCCAGTGCGTGCCGCAGCGCAGGCAGCGACGCGTCGAACTCCACCGGCAGGCAACGCGCGACGATGCGATGCCCGGCGACGACCTCGCCTTCCAGCGCCTGCACGGCTTCCCAGCTCGGGTTCGTCGTCTCGCCGCCGAAGGGCGCGAAGCCGGTCAGCAGCACATGCGGCATCGGCGTCGCGCTCATCGGAACGCCAGCCAGTACATCAGCGCGAGGTTCACCAGCAGCAGTGGAATCGCCGTCGGCAACTGCGCGCGGATCACGGCGTTGGGATCGTCCAGCTCCAGCAGCGCGGCCGGCACGAGGTTGAAGTTGGCCGCCATCGGCGTCATCAGCGTGCCGCAGTAGCCGGTGAGCATGCCGATGGAACCCAGGATGGCCGGCGCCGCGCCGTGTTCCTGCACCAGCAGCGGCAGGCCGATGCCGGCGGTCATCACCGGGAACGCGGCGAACGCGTTGCCCATGATCACCGTGAACAACACCATGCCCAACCCGTAGGCGAGCACGCAGGCCAGGCGGCTGTCGGCGGGGATCAGCATGGACACGATCGACGCCACCGCATCGCCCACGCCGCTGGCCGCGAACACGCCGCCCAGCGTCGCCAGGACGATCGGCAGCAGCGCCGCCCAGCCCATCGTGTCGAGCAGGCGCCGGCCGTCGCCGAGCGCGGCGACGGGGCGCTCGCGCGTGACCGCGATCGCCGCGAAGGTCGCCAGCACGCAGGCCAGGGCCAGCCCGATCAGCGTGATGCTGCCTTCGCCGAACAGCCGCGTACCGCCGATGGCGATCTTCGGCCCGAGCAGCACGATCAGCACCGTCACCACCGGGATGATCAGCGCCGGCACGAACAATCGATGGCCCAGTCGCAATGCCGATGCCAGCCGCTGCGCTTCCGGCGCTTCCTCGATGTGCTCGCGGCGCATGCGCGTGGCCAGCAACGCCAGCGCGATCACGGCCGCGCCCGCCCACTGCGCGGGAAGCTTGTCGCCGGCCTTCGCGGCATCCAGCACCGGCCGGCCGGCGGCGAACAGCACCGCGATCAGGGTCCAGAACGCCGCGTGCGCGTAGCGTCGCTCGCGCAGGTTGCGCAGGCCCGCGTACAGCAGGAACAGCGCAAGCAGTGCATAGAAATGCTCAATCGACAGCATCGGCGCGCTCCGCGGAAGGCTGCGCGGCGCGGCGCGCGGCGGTGCGGCGGTCCAGCCCGCGCTGGAAGAAGACGATGCGCACGGCGTGGATCACGAACGCGGCGATGGCGGTGGGAATCGCCCATAGCGCGATCTGCAGCGGCTCCAGATGAATGCCGTGTTCGGCGTAGAAGCCCTGGATCAGCAGCACCGCGCCGAAGGCGAGGAACACGTCCTCGCCGAAGAAGCGCCCGACGTTGTCGGTCGCGGCGGCCAGCGCGTACACCTTCTGCGTGTCCTCGCGCGAGACCGGGCCGTTGGGCTTGTTCGCCGCCGATTCCGCCATCGGCGCCAGCAGCGGGCGCACGGTCTGCGCATGTCCGGCGATGTCGATCAGGCCGATCATGCTCAAGCCTTGGCGCGCCGCGAGGTAACCGGCGAGCAGCCGCGACAGCGTCAGGCCACGCCAGCGCGCGATCCAGCGCAGCGCGTGCTCGCGCAGGCCGGCGCGTTCGAGCAGGCCGATGATCGGCAGCGTCATCGCGAACATCAGCAGCGCGCGGTTGGAGACGAAGCTTTCGCCCAGCAGCGCGAGCAGTTCGCCCATCGACTTGCCGGCCAGCAATCCGCTGACCAGTCCGGCGCTGACCACCACGATCACCGGGTTGGCGCGCAGCACGAAGCCGACGACGACCCAGGCGACGCCGAGCAGCGGCCAGTAGTTGATGGCGTCGTTCATGCCGCCGCCCCGAATGCGCGCACGGCGATGCCGTCGGCTTCCAGCGCGGCGCGCACGGCGCGGGCGAATTCCGCCGCATCGCTGCGATCGCCGTGCAGGCACAGCGTGTCGGCGCGAACCGGCACCACGCGTCCGTCATCGGCCACGACTTCGCCGTGCAGCGCGAGGCGTCGCACCTGCGCGACGGCGTCGTCCAGCGATTCGATCACCGCGCCGGGCGTGCCGCGCGGGCGCAGGCGGCCGCGTGCGTCGTAGCCGCGCTCGGCGAAGACTTCGTGGGCCACGCGCAGGCCGTGTTCGGCACCGGCCTGCGTCAATGCGGAGCCGGACAGGCCGTACAGCACCAGCGCCGGGTCGATGGCGGCCACGGTTGCGGCGATGGCGTTGGCCACGTCGCGGTTGTCGGCGGCGACGTTGTACAGCGCGCCGTGCGGCTTGACGTGCGCGAGCGCGACGCCTTCCTCGCGGGCGATGGCTCGCAGGCGTTCGATCTGTTCGCGCACCGTGCGGGCGATTTCAGCCGGCGCTTTGTCGAGCACGCGCCGGCCGAAATGCTCGCGATCCTCGAACGAGGGATGCGCGCCCGCCGCGACGCCGTGCGCGCGGCACAGGCGCAACGTTTCGCGCATGCTCGCCTCGTCGCCCGCGTGGCCGCCGCAGGCGATGCTGGCGGACGTGACATGCGGCAGGATCGCCGCGTCGTCGCCGCAGCCTTCGCCCAGGTCGCAGTTGAAGTCGATGCGCACGGCCACGACGGTGTCGCCGCGCGGCCTCAGCCGCGCTTGAACAGCATGCCCAGGCCGACCACGATCAGGATCGCAGGCCACCAGGTCATCAGCAGGCGGCCCAGGCTCATGTCGGTGAAGCCAAGGTTGTTGAGCAGGAACAGGGTGCCGATCACGACCAGCACCAGCGCGCCGACGATATGGGATTTCATGGAAGTCGAGCCTGGAGGTTGCTTGAAAAGAAGGGAGTGGGTTCAGACCGCGGCGAGGCGCGCATCGATCATCACGCCGATTCTGGCGAGGCGCGCACGCGCCGCGCAAGCCAGCCGATGGGCGGTTGCGGCATCGCAGGGCGCGAAGTGGAGCGTCTGTCCCGGAATGCATTGCGCCAGACGGGGCAGGTCGGCGGCGATGACGTGGCCGAGCTTCGCGTAGCCGCCGACGGTCTGGGCGTCGGCCAGCAGCACGATGGGATTGCCGTCGGACGGCAGCTGGATGGTGCCCGGCGCGACGGGCTCGGACACGCCGTCGGCGGTCGGCACGGCCAGCGCATCGCCCTGCAGGCGCAGACCCTGGCGGTTGCTGCTCGCGCTGACGCGCCAGCCGCGCCGCGCGAACGCCGCCGCGGCCGCATGCGCGGACGGGCGGTAGCGGATCGGCAGGTGCGTGTCGTGCGACGGGTCGATCCACCATTTCGGTGCGCGCGGTGTGTGGATGTCGCGCGCCGTGGCCTCGCCCAGCGGCAGGACGTCGCCGCTGCGCAGCGCCCGGCCGTCCACGCCGCCGAAGCCGCCGCGCAGATCGGTGCTGCGGCTGCCCAGCACCGGCGCCACGTCGATCCCGCCGTCGATCGCCAGCCAGGCCCGCGCGCCGTCGCGCAGCGCGCCCAGTTCGAGCGTGCCCGCGGGCAGGTCGACCGGACGTCCGCAGGGCACCGCTTCGCCGTCGAGCTTCGCCACCATCTGCGCGCCGACGATCGCGATCCGCGCGGGTGCGTCCAGTCGCAGCGTCGGTCCGCGCAGCGTCAGTTCCAGCACGGCGGTCCCGGCGGTGTTCCCCACGAGCCGATTCGCGAGCGCTGCGGCATCCGCATCGAGCGCGCCCGCGTACGCCACGCCCAGGTGTCGCCAGCCGGGACGCCCGAGGTCCTGCACCGTGGTGAGCAGGCCGGGTGCGATGACATGCAGGGCACGCGTCACGCGCGTGCTCCGTCGGTTTGTTCGAGGCGCGCGAATTCATCCGCGTCGATGGCGCGCAGGCGCACGCGATCGCCGGGTCGCAGCGTCGTCGGCGGCTCGCGCGTGGGGTCGAAAAGACGCAACGGCGTACGGCCGAGCACGCGCCAGCCGCCGGGGCTTTCGCGCGAGTAGATGCCCGTCTGCGCGCCGCCGATGGCGACGCTGCCCGCGGCGACGCTGGCGCGCGGCGTCGCCAGTCGCGGCAACGCCAGCGCGGGATCCAGGCCCGACAGGTAAGGAAAGCCCGGCGCGAAGCCGATCATCGCCACGGTGTATTCGCCGGCGGTGTGGCGTTGAATCAGTTCGCTTGGCGTCAGGCCGAGTTCGGCGGCGGAGGATTCGAGATCGGGACCGTGTTCGCCGCCGTAGAGCACGGGGATATCGACAATGTTCGCTCCCACGCCTTCGTGCAGGGGGATAGCTACGTTTTCGCCGCCCGACGCATCCTCCTCGATCATCGCCAGCAACCGCGCATGCACCACGGCCGGGTCCATCGCCGGATCGAAGAACACGCCCAGGCTCGCGAACGCCGGCACCAGATCGCGCAGCCAGGGCAGGCCGGCGCTGCGCAGGCGCGCGGCCATCGCGTGCACGGCGGTGTTGAGCCCGGTGTCTAGCGTGTCGCCGAAGCGCAGCAGCCAGGCGTCGTCGGCCAGCGGTTCGATGTCGCAGGCCGGGCGCGATGTCACTGCTTCAGCGCGCCCTGCAGCTGCTGGATGCGCGTGACCAGCGCCTCGGGCGTATAAGGCTGCGCGGTCGCCGTGCCCCACACCGGGCGCGGCCAGGCGATGTCGTCGGGAAAACGCGCGATCACATGCACGTGCAACTGCGACACCACGTTGCCCAGCGCAGCCACGTTGAGCTTGTGCGGCTTGAACACCGCACGCAGCGCATGGCTGGCCAGGTTGATCTCCTGCAGCAACGCGGCCTGCTGCGCGCCGTCCAGGTCGATCAGTTCCACCGCATCGTTCACGCGTGGCACCACGATCAGCCACGGGTGGTTGGCGTCGTCCATCAGGCGCAGCTCGCTCAGCGCGAGGTGCGCGACCGGGTGCGTGTCCTGCGCGAGCTGCTCGTGCAGGTGCCAATCGCCGTGCGCGTCGCTGCGATTCATCGCAGGTTCTCCTCGAGGAACTCGATGGTCCGCCGCCACGCGGTTTCCGCCGCGGCCGGATCGTAGACGTGGTTGTCGACCTCGCGGTTGAAGGCGTGGCCGGCACCGGCGTAGACGTGGATGGTCGCACGCGGCTGCTTGTGGCGGTGTTGTTCGACGGCGTCGGCGGGAATGCTGGTGTCGGCTTGCCCGAAGTGGAACATCATCGGCGCGCGCAGCGGCTCGTCGAGGAAGGGCAGGGTGCGCGCGCCATAGTACGAAACGGCCGGCAGCCCAAGGCGTGCGTTTGCCAGGAACGCCACGCTGCCGCCCCAGCAGAAACCGACCGCGCCCACGCGCAGGCCCTCTTCGCCCAAGCTTTCGGCCGCGGCGGAGACGATGTCCACCGCGCGGTCGAACCCCAGTTCGTTGCGCAGGGCGACGCCGCGCTGCGTGCCGGCTTCGTCGTAGCCCAGTTCGATCCCCGGCGCGACCGGGTCGTACAGCGCCGGCGCCAGGGCGACGAACCCGGCCGCGGCGAAGCGCTCGGCGACGGCACGGATGTGCGCATTGGCGCCGAAAATCTCCTGCAACACGATCACGGCACCGTGAGACGGGCCGGCCGGATCGGCCCGCCAGGCGCGCACGGGGCCGTGCAGGGTCTCCAGGTCGATCCAGTGGGCCATGGCGCTGTTCAGTTTGGTCGGGGGACAGGTCGATTCTATCCCTGACGCTATACTCCGCAGCCTTCCCGCCCGTCGCAGCCTCGTCGCCCTCGCATCGCGAAGGTGATGGGCCGCCGCCAGCTGCCCTTTCGTTCCGGTCCGTCCATGTCCCTTGCCAATCCCAAAGTCGGTTTCGTCAGCCTCGGTTGCCCGAAGGCCCTGGTCGATTCCGAGCGCATCCTCACCCAGCTGCGCGTGGAGGGCTACGACATCGTCCAGACCTACGACGACGCGGACGTGGTGGTGGTGAACACCTGCGGCTTCATCGATTCGGCCGTGACCGAATCGCTGGACGCCATCGGCGAGGCCATCGCCGAGAACGGCAAGGTCATCGTCACCGGCTGCCTGGGCAAGAAGCCCGAGCAGATCCGTGAGGCCCACCCCGGCGTGCTGTCCATCAGCGGCCCGCAGGACTACGGCAGCGTGATGAACGCCGTGCACGCGGCGCTTCCGCCCAAGCACGACCCGTTCCTGGACCTGGTGCCCGACACGGGCATCAAGCTCACGCCCAAGCACTACGCGTACCTGAAGATTTCCGAAGGCTGCAATCACCGCTGCAGCTTCTGCATCATCCCGTCGATGCGCGGCGACCTGGTGTCGCGCCCGGTCGATCAGGTGCTGCGCGAAGCCGAAAAGCTCGCGATGGGCGGCGTGAAGGAACTGCTGGTCATCTCGCAGGACACGTCCGCCTACGGCGTCGATGTGAAGTACGCCGAACGCGAATGGCGCGGCAAGGCGTACCAGACGCGCATGAAGGCGCTGTGCGAAGGCCTGAGCGAGCTGGGCATCTGGACGCGCCTGCATTACGTGTATCCGTACCCGCACGTGGACGACATCATTGCGCTGATGGCGGAAACGGGTTCCAACGGCATGCCCAAGCTGCTGCCGTACCTCGACATCCCGTTCCAGCACGCCAGCCCGCGCGTGCTCAAGCTGATGAAGCGCCCCGGCGCCGTGGACAAGACGCTGGAACGCATCCAGCGCTGGCGTTCGATCGCACCGGACATCGCCATCCGCTCGACCTTCATCGTCGGCTTCCCGGGCGAGACCGAGGCCGAGTTCGAGGAACTGCTGGACTTCCTCGACGAGGCGCAGCTCGATCGCGTGGGCGCGTTCGCCTATTCGCCGGTGGACGGCGCGACGGCCAATGCGCTGCCCGACCCGGTGCCGGAAGAAGTGAAACAGGAGCGCCTGGCGCGCTTCATGGAGCGCCAGGCGGAGATTTCCGCGGCCAGGCTCGAGGCCAAGGTCGGCACGACGCAGCGCTGCATTGTCGACGCGCTGGACGGCGAACTCGCCATCGCCCGCTCGATGTACGACGCGCCGGAGATCGACGGCCTGGTGCAGATCCAGAACGGCTTCATGGCCGGGCTGAAGCCGGGCGAGTTCGTCGACGTGGAGATCATGGGCGCCGACGAGCACGACCTGTTCGGCGAGGTCGCGTTCGACGACTAAGACGCGCTTGCGCCGCGCCGCGTCGCGCGCAAGGCGTTTCGTCCCGGCCGCAAGGCATCCGGGCTTGCGCGCAAGCGATCACGCGTTGCGCGCGGGACTTCGGACGTCGCCGCCGGGCCGTCAGGCCGTCGCCGTGACCAGCGCCGTCACGACGCCGCACGTCACCGCCATTCCCACCAGCCCCGCGCCCACCCAGAAGGCGTAGCGCCGGTTGCCGCTGGCGAAGGCGAGCACGGTTTTGGCGATCGCGCTGGAGGCCAGCAGCCCGGCGATGCCCCACTGCGCATGCGTCATCGTCAGCCCGCCGGCGGAGGACAACTGCGCGATGCTCGCCGCCGCCGCGTGCAGTTCCACCAGCGCCACCAGCACCGCCGTCGCCAGTGCGCCCATGTCGCCGAACACACTGCGCAGCCACGCCGACAGCACCAGCACCACGGCGATCATCAGGGCCAGCAACAGGCCGTGGCTGAGCTTGAACGCGCGCGCTTGCGGTTCGTGCGGCAGCGCCGGCGTTTCGGCCTGGCGGCGCAGGCCGATGGCGGCGGTGATCGCCAGCACGCCGGCGGCCGCGGCCAGCGGCCACGCACTGGCCCGCAGCAGCGCGGGCGCGGCGGTGGCGAGGATGCCGGTCAGCAGCAACAGTGAGGCGAGGTTGGCCAGCAAGGCCGCGGAGGCCGAAACACCGGTCAGCGCCGCTTCCTCGCGCGTGCGCTGGCCGAAGCCGGCGACCGCCGCCGTCGACGAGGCGAAACCGGAGAAGAAGCCCGCCACCGGCAATCCCCAGCGTGCACCGACCGCGCGCAGCGCGATGTGGCCGAGCATGCCGACCGCCATCACCAGCACGACCAGCTTCCACAGCTTCGAGGGCACCAGCACGCCCCACGGGTCGACGGGCTCGTCGGGCAGCATCGGCAGCACCACCAGCGCGGCGGCGGCGAGCAGCAACGCATCCTGCACTTCGCGTTCGCTGACGATGTCGCGCGCGAAGCGGTGCAGCGGCGACTTGGCGAACAGCAGCACCGCCGCGATCACCGCCAGGCCGGCGGCCAGCGAGCCCTCGGATTGCGCGAGCGCGGCGAGCATGGTGGTGACCAGCAGCGCCATTTCGCCGGTCATGCCGGGATCGGCGCCGCGCGTGCGCAGGTAGGCCGTCACCGCCAGCACGCCGACGGCCAGCGTCACCGCCACCAGCACCGCCACGCCGAGCATCGTCGCCACCGCCGCGGCGAGCGCGACCATCGCGTGCGTGCGGATGCCCGCGACGGCGGGGCCTTCGCCGTGGCGGCGCTCGCGCACCACGCCGATCAGCAGGCCGATGGCGAGTGCGGTGAGCAGGCCCTGGAGCTGGTCGTGGTCCATGCGGGTGGGGAATTGGTGGGGCGTACACGCTACAACACCGACGGCGTTGTTCCCGCGAAAGCGGGACGGTTGGGGCGCTGCAAAACGTCATTCCAGCGAAAGCGGGAATCCAGTGCCTTTGCTCCGGCTATCCGGTATGAGCGCCTGATGAGGGCGTTGTCGCGTCTGCCGAGCTTGGGTGAAAGCGTGGAAAGTCGCTGGAGAGTGCCGCCGTGCGGCGGCCCAAAAGCCCCGCTTTCGCGGGAATGACGAGCAAAGGATCGCGTCTGCCGAGTCTGGGTGAAAGCGTGGAAAGTCGCTGGATTCCCGCTTTCGCGGGAATGACGGGCAAGGGGTCGTGTCTGCCGTGCTTGGGTGGAAGCGTGGAACGTCCATGGAGAGTGCCGCCGTGCGGCGGCCCAAAAGCCCCGCCTTCGCGGGAATGACGGGCAACGGTCAGCGCGGAACCCAGCGCATCGGCACGAAGCGAATCCCGCGATCGTGTTGTTCCGGCGCCGCGGGTTCGAAGCCCAGCTTGCGGTAGACAGGCACCGCGAGCAGCGAGGCGTTGACCGTGACCGGCGCGTCCGGATCG
Source organism: Lysobacter sp. MMG2 (assembly GCF_016735495.2). Taxonomy (GTDB): domain Bacteria; phylum Pseudomonadota; class Gammaproteobacteria; order Xanthomonadales; family Xanthomonadaceae; genus Lysobacter_J. Next base: position 426,700 of record NZ_JAERQY020000001.1, on the reverse strand, counting down.
GCGGCGACGCGCACCGCGTCCCACAGCGCACGCGCGACGCCGCGCCGCTGCGCCTTCTCGGCGACGAACAGGTAGTACAGGTGCGAAGGCAAACGCAGGGCGACGACGCCGACGATGCGCCCGTCGCGTTCGGCGACGACGTGGCGATGGCCCTCGCGCAGCCGCTCTTCGATGCGCTGCGTCGCCATCGAATCGAGCAGCCGCGCGATCCCGTCCTCGTCGCAATCCGGGGCGATCCAGCGCCGTGTCAGCGCGCTCACCAGTGTGCTGATCGCCGCAGCGTCGGCGATCGTGGCCTCGCGCAGGACGATGCCGTCAGCCGTCCCGGCCGTCATCGTAGGAAACTTCGACGATCACGAACCGCGCCGCGCCGCCCGGCAGCATCGCCTCGAACTCGTCGTCCAGGCGCTTTTTCAGCATCGCGCGCGCCAGCGGCGAATCGATGCTGATCCAGCCGGCCTTGGCGTCGGTCTCGTCGGGGCCGACGATGCGGTAGCGCTGCGATTCGCCGCTGGCGACGTCCTCGATCTCCACGCGCGCGCCGAAGAACACCGCTACCGGATCGCTGGGCACGGTGTCCACCACGCGCAGCGCGGGCACGCGCTTGCTCAGGTAGCGCACGCGGCGGTCGATCTCGCCGAGCTGCTTCTTGCGGTAGGTGTATTCGGCGTTCTCGGAGCGGTCGCCTTCGGCGGCGGCCGCGGCGAGGGCCGCGACCACTTCCGGGCGTTTCACGCGCCACAGCTCGTCCAGCTCGGCCTTCAGCCGGTCGTGGCCGGAACGGGTGATCAACGCGGTGCTTTTTTCGCCAGGGGGGCGCCAGCGGGACATGCGATTGCGGCGAAGCACGCCGTTGACTGCAATGGGACGCCGTTATCTCAGAGTCGCCGCTGGCGCTCAAGCGCTACGGCTTGCCCGCCGCGTCGATGAGCTGCGACGCCGTCATCGGGCCGGCCGCCAGCGTGTCGGTGTGCCAGGCCATTACCTGGCGGAACTCCAGCGAGGCAGCAGGACCGACCTTCAGCCCGCGCTTGCGCTCCAGCGCGTCGACCTTGTCGGACGTGGCATCGTCCAGGTTGGGGCCGATGACGAGGAAGTCCCAGCTGTCGCCGCTGATGTGCGCGTACCACTGTTGCGCCGGAATCCCGGCCTCGCGCGCAACCGCTTCGCGTGCAGCCATCCACTTGAGAAAATCGAGCTGCTTGCCCGGTGCGGGCCGGTAGATGGACACGACGGCACGGGGCGGGTCCTGCGCGAACGCGGGTGCGGCGAAGCTCAGGCTCGCCGTGCAGGCCAGGACGGCGGCGAACAGACGGGGTGCATGGGACATGGCGGCTCTCCAGCGCCTTGAAGGCGCGTCGGCCGGATCGGGGGCGTGTCGACGCCTCCGGCCGCGATGTCGACACGCTGCACCCAGGCCCCCGTCCTGAAGCACGCAGGGAACAACGCACCGGGCCGCCGGCAGCGGTCACGCGGCGCGGCGCCCCGACGGGCGGCGCGCCGCACCCGATGCGTTACTGCGCGGCGCCTTCGCGCTTCAGGTTGTACGGCAGCGCGCTCTCGATCGGCTTGCCTTCCACGTCGAGCTGGCGGATCTCGTCGTGCGAGAGGATCGCGAACAGGCGGTCGTTGTCGCTCTTGCTGTTCGGGTCCAGGCGAAGGCGCTGGTTGTTCTCTTCGGCGGTCCAGGTGCCGTCGCCTTTCAGTTCCGGCGCCGAACGTTCCTGGTACGACTCGGTGATCGTGTAGGTGCCGTCGGCGGCCAGCACGATGCGCGTGTCGATGCCGGGGCAGTCGGCGCAGGGCAGGGTGCCGGTGAAGGTACCGGCGAAGGCCTTCACGTCGAACGGCGCGCTTTGCGCCGAGGGCTGGGCATCGGCGGCGGGCGCGGGTGCGGCGGCTTCCGGCTGCGCTGCGGGAGGGTCCGCAGGCGCCTGCGGCTTGCATGCGGACAGCGAGAGTGCACACAGCAGCGCACATGCGAGCGCTACAAACTTCGAACGGGATTCATGCATGACGAACTCCTTGCGTTGGCAGGACGGAGGAGAGCCCCCTTGGTGAGGGCGCCCCGGCAGGGCGGGGATTGGAAGTGCGTACGAGGCCCGCGGTTCGCGCAACAAATCGTGGGGATCCGGCGCGAAGCGCAGGATCAGCGCTTTCCGCCGAAGATGCTGCCCAACAGCCCGCGAACGATCTGTTGACCGATGCGGTTGCCGACGGTGCGCGCGGTCTGCTTGGCCATCGTCTCGACCATGCCCTGGCGGCGCTTGGTGCCGAACACGGCGTCCTTCACCGACTGGCCGAAGCCGCTGTCTTCGGCTTCGTCCTGCTCGCGCGTGCGTGCGGGCGGCGCCTTGGCGTTCTGCGTGGCGACCTGCGCCCGCGTGGCCAGTTTCTCGGCGGCCGATTCGCGATCCACGCGTTCGTCGTACTTGTGCCCGACCGGGCTGGTGCTACGCACCTGCGCGCGTTCGGCCTCGGTGATAGCGCCCATGCGGCAGCGCGGCGGCGCGATCAGCGTCTTCTCCACCGGCATCGGCACGCCCTTGTCCTGCAGCGTGGAGACCAGCGCTTCGCCGGTGCCGAGCTGCGAGATCGTTTTCGCCACGTCCAGCGCGGGATTGGGCACGAAGGTTTCCGCCGCCGTCTTCACCGCCTTCTGATCGCGCGGCGTGAACGCACGCAGCGCGTGCTGCACGCGATTGCCGAGCTGGCCGAGGATCTCGTCGGGCACGTCGTCGGGGAACTGCGAGCAGAAGTACACGCCCACGCCCTTGGAGCGGATCAGTCGCACCACCTGCTCCACGCGTTGTTGCAGCGCCGGCGGCGCGTCGTCGAACAGCAGGTGCGCTTCGTCGAAGACGAACACGAGCTTGGGCTTGTCCAGGTCGCCCACTTCCGGCAGCGTCTCGAACAGCTCCGACAGCAGCCACAGCAGGAAGCTGGAATACAGGCGCGGCTTCAGCACCAGTTGCTCGGAGGCAAGGATGTTGACCACGCCGCGCCCGTCGGGCGTGGTGCGCATGAGGTCGGTGAGTTCCAGCGCGGGCTCGCCGAAGAACATCTCGCCGCCGTCCTGCTCCAGGCGCAGCAGCGAACGCTGGATCGCGCCGATCGATTGCGCGCTGACCAGGCCGTAGCTGGTGGAAATGTCCTTGCGTTCCTCGGCGACCAGGCCGAGCAGGGCACGCAGGTCTTCCAGGTCGAGCAGGAGCAGGCCGCGGTCGTCGGCGAGCTTGAAGACGATGTCGAGCACGCCGGATTGCGTGTCGTTGAGTTCCAGCACGCGCGACAAAAGTGTCGGGCCCATCTCGCTCACGGTGGTGCGCACCGGATGGCCGAGTTTGCCGAACAGGTCCCAGAAGACCGTCGGGTTGGCTTCGTGCGTGTAGCCGGCCAGGCCGATCTCGGTCACGCGCGACTGCAGCTTCTCGTTGTCCGTGCCGGCCACCGCCAGCCCGGCCACGTCGCCCTTCACATCGGCCAGGAACACCGGCACGCCCAGGCGCGAGAAGCCTTCCGCCAGCGTCATCAGCGTCACCGTCTTGCCGGTGCCCGTGGCCCCGGCGACCAGGCCGTGGCGGTTGCCGAACTTGGGTTGCAGGACGACATGGCCCTGGGTTTCGGGCAGCGATTGCGGCGTGGTGACAGCCTTGCCAAGCAGGATGGGGTCCATGGACGGATCTCGGGGGAGTTGCGGCGATTCTAGGGGGCGTCGTGCGCGGCCGTGTTCATGTTGCGACTCCGGGCGTGTTTCTGCCGTTCATGCAAACGGGCCATGCAAATTCGGACCTTTCCGGCTTGTCGCGCTTGCTCGCACCCGGATACCCTGCGCTGCCCCCGTCCACGTTGTCGCAGTCCATGCCCGTACTCCGTTCTTCCGCCGCGCTGCTGGCGCTTGGCCTGCTCGTCCTGATGCCGCAGGCCCATGCGCTCTCCAAGCGCGACCAGGCTGCCGTCGATGCCCTCAACCAGCGCATGCAGGCGGCGGAGACGCGCTACCGCCAGGGCCTGGTGAAGATCGGCAACGCCGATCCGGCCGGCCGCACCGAAGTGGACGCCGCGCTGGAGGACATGGAAGACGTGATGGCCGCCTGCGTGAAGCAGAAGGGCTGTTCGCCCACGACGATGCTCACCGCCTACAAGCGGCTGTTGAAGCAGAACGCCGACCTCGCCTCCGGCGATGAAGTGCCCGAGGACAACGACGACGAAGGCGCCGGCAGCTTCACCGCCGACGTGCCCGAAGCCGCGCGCGCCGCCGCGCTGCTCAGCGCCGACGGCCAGCAGTTCGTGAAGATGGTGCAGTACAACCCGGCGGTGCAGGCAGGCATCCGCCGCTGGCTCACCGACATGCGCCCGTCGCTGATCGACAGCTTCGAGAACTACCAATACCTGCGCCAGACGATGTGGCCGCAGTTCCAGCGCGCCGGGCTGCCGGAGGCGCTGCTGTTCGGCGTGATGGCGAAGGAATCCAACGGCCGCGTGCATTCCACCTCGCGCGCGGGCGCGGCGGGACCGATGCAGTTCATGTACGCCACCGGCCGCCGCTTCGGGCTGGGCGAAGACGGCTCGGGCTTCGACACGCGCTACGACGCGCGCGCCTCCGCCGCGGCCGCCGCGGAGTATTTCAACGAACGCCTGGGCACGCTCAACCGCAGCATCGAGCTGTCGCTTGCCGCCTACAACGGCGGCGAGGGCCGCGCGCAGCGCGTGTTCAACACCACCGGCGGTCGCAATTTCTGGGACGAGTCGGTCTACAACCAGTTCCCGGCCGAAACCCGCGACTACGTGCCGATGGTGATCGCCGCGGCGTGGTTGTTCCTGCATCCGAAGGAATACGGCCTGACGATGCCCAAGGTCGACGCGCGCCCGGCGTCGCTGCGCCTGTCCAAGCCCAGTTCGATCTACGAGCTGACCATCTGCCTGGGCAACGGCGGCACGCGCGAGGGCTACATGCGCGCGCTGCGCAACCTCAACCCGCGCTACCAGGCGGACCAGTACCTGCCGACCGGCACCATGCTGGCCGCGACGAGCAAGATCGTCGGCCTGTACGGCCGCTACTGCATGCAGGGCCAGCGCGCCGAGCTGGCACACACGCTGGTGCTGAGCGATGCGTCCTCCGCGATCGTGCGCACCGGGCCGGTGACGCCGGTGTCGGACGACACCGTGTACGAGGCCGAAAGCGCCGGTACGGGCTCGGCGGGCGCGATCGCCGCGCCGAAGCCGGCCAAGCCCGCCAAGCCGTCCAAGCCCTCCACCTACACCGTAAAGCGCGGCGAGACGCTGACCGCCATCGCGCAGAAGTTCCAGTGCGACACCGGCGATCTGGCGAAGGCGAACAAGCTCAAGGCGCCGCGTTTCGCGATCAAGCCCGGGCAGAAGCTCAAGCTCAACGGCTGCGACGGTTGAGTCGCGCGCCCTGACGGTCCATGCTCGGCCCACCACAGGGATGGAGGGGGTGGGGCATGCTCTGGCAGAAGATCGTCGGTCTGTTCCGGCGGGGTGACGCGCGGGCGGCGCAGGCCGCTCACGGTGCACTCCCGCTGGAAGAACAACTGGAAGAACTGCGCAGCTACATCGTCCGCGACCTGCGTGGCGGTTACGTCGAACCCGACACCATCGTCGACAACGCATTGGAAGTGCTGGAGATGCAGTCGCACGGTGAGGATGTCCTGCGCGCGCATGCGCGGCGCATCCTCGAGGAAGAGATCGCCAGCTACCGTGCGCAGGCCGCGGACTGGCCGCAGGTGACCGATCACGACCGCCTCGAACACGCCTTCGCCACGCTGGAATCGCAGGGCGTGGTATGCCGGCAGAACTTCACCTGCTGCGGCACCTGCGGCGTGGCGGAGATCGGCGACGAAATGGCGGCGACCCGCGACCGCGGCAGTCCCGTGCACGGTTACGCCTTCTTCCACATGCAGGACACCGAGCACGCCGTCGACGGCTACGGGCTGTGTCTCAACTACGGGGCGGTCGAAGAGGGCGAAGCGGCGGCGTTGTCCGTGGCCCGCACGATCGTCGACGCCTTGCGCACCGCCGGCCTGCCGGTGGACTGGAACGGCGATTGGGGCAAGCGCATCCAGGTGCCGCTGCAATGGCAACGACGGCTCGCGCTGTGACGCGCGCGCCGATCGCGCTGGCGGCGGCCGTCGCCGTCAGCGCGCTGCTGGCGATCGCCGGTGCCTACGCGCCGGCGATGCCGTGGCTGCACTGGATCTTCAAGCCGCTGACGACGCTGCTGATCGCCTGGTCGGTGTGGCGCATGGCCTCGTCGCTGCCGCGTTATCGCGCATGGCTGCTCGCGGGGCTGGCGCTGTCGACGCTCGGCGATGTGTTCCTGATGCTGCCGATGGATGCCTTCGTGCCTGGGCTGGCGAGTTTCCTGCTGGCCCACCTGGCGTACCTGCTGGCCTTGCGCCAGCGCGAACGCTGGTTCGCCTCCGCATGGCCGTTCGCGCTGTATGCGGTGGTCGCAGGCTTGGTGCTCAGCCAGCTGTGGCCGACGCTGCCGGGCGAACTACGGGTTCCGGTCGTGGTGTACGTGGTCGTGCTGGCGGCGATGGCGGCGCAGGCGCTGGCCGTGTGGGTGCGGCGGCGCGATGCGGCAAGCCTGTTCGGCGCGTGGGGCGGGGCGTGCTTCGTGCTCTCCGACGCGCTGCTGGCGTGGGACCGTTTCGTTGCGCCGTTCGCGGCGGCAGCGTTCGCGGTGCTGGCGAGCTATTGGCTGGCGCAGTGGGGGCTGGCGCGGTCGATGCCGCGATGAGCGATCCGTAAAGATGGGGTCCTTCTCTCCTTGAGGGAGAAGGTGGCGCAAAGTGTCGGAAGAGGGAAGCGCGCGGAGCCCGTGCTTCTGCGGCGCGCCTCCCTCTCCCTGGCCGCCTTCGGCGGCCTGTCCCTCTCCCGCAAGGGGAGAGGGAAGGTAGATGCTCAGCCGATCCGCGTAGCCAGCTTCTGCCCCAGACGCACCGGCGATTCGGCATGCAGCGACGGATCCAGCGTCGCCACGCCGGCCGGCAGCAGCACGATCACGGTCGAGCCGTAGTTGAACCGCGCCATCTCGGCGAAGCGGTCGATCGTGATGTTTTCCGCACGCCAGTCCTTGCGGTTGATGCGGTCGCCGTAGGCGGGAATTTCCTCGCCGCTCCACACCGTTTCCACGCCCGAGACGAGCAGCGCGCCGACCATCACGCAGGCCATCGGGCCGAAGTCGGTGTCGAAGTGGCACACCAGCCGCTCGTTGCGTGCGAACAGGCGCGGCACGTTCGCCACGGCCGCGGTGCCCACGCTGAACAAGCGGCCCGGCACATGCACGGTTTCGCGCAGGCGGCCGGTCCAGGGCATGTGCACGCGGTGGTAGTCGCGCGGCGACAGATACACCGTCGCGAACAGGCCGTTGTTGAACGGCGCGGCGTCGGCTTCGTCGCCCAGCAGTTCGGCGGCGGTGAACGACTGGCCCTTGGCCTGGAAGATGCGGCCGTTCTCGATCGGCCCGCACTGGCTGACGTGGCCGTCGGCGGGCATCACCAGCGAGCGCGGATCGGCGTCGGCGATGCGCGCGCCGGGTTTCAGCGCGCGGGTGAAGAACGCATTGAACGTGGGGTACCTGGTCGGATCCGATTGCGCGGCTTCGCCCAGGTTCACGCCGAAGCGGCGCGTCACCGTGTCGATCAGCCATTGCTTCAGGCGCGGGTTGTCGGAATAGGCGAGCGAGCGCGCCATCGACGACAGCAGGCGGTGCGGCAGGACGTAGGTGAGGGCGGTGACGAGGCTCATGTCGTTATCGGATTCGGGCGCACGCACGCGCGGAAGCGGAAGGCGCGTCGGCCTTGCGCGAGAGTAGGGTTACTTCGGCGAGGCCTGTGTCAACGCGATCATGTCCGCAGCGATGGCAGCTGGATCGAACGGCGGCTGCACGATGCCGGCCATGCGGCCCTGCGGATCGAGCACGGCCATCGAAGCGCTGTGGTCGACGCTGTACTGGTCGGCGCGAGCGCCTTCCGGCGCCGGCACCTTGGCGAACACCATGCTCAGCGACTTGGCGAAGCTCTCCAGCGCCGGGATGTCGGCGGTGGCGGCGATGGTGTCGCGATGGAAGGCGTGGGCGTATTCGCCGATGCGGTCGGGCGTGTCGCGCTCGGGGTCGACGGAGACGAACAGCACGCGCGGTCGCGTGGCCTCCGGCAGCGCGGCCCACTGCTTCTGCGCCTTGGCCATTTCGGCCAGGGTGGTCGGGCAGACGTCCGGGCAATGCGTGAAGCCCAGGAAGACCAGCGTCCAGTGGCCCTTGAGCTCGCCCGGGATCAGCGGCGTGCCGTCGGACTGGCGCAGCGTGAAGGCCGGCAGCGTGCGGGCGGGCTCGAACAGGCGCACGGCGCGGGTCGCCGGCAGCGAGGACTGCATGGACGGGCCGAAGAAGTGCTGGGCAGCCCACAGGCCCAGGGCCGCGGCCAGGGCGGCAATCAGGATGTAGACCGTGGTGCGGTTGAACATGGCGGCTCTGTGTCGGGCTCGGAGCGGGAGCGCGGGCATGATACCGGGCCGGGGCCCGTATAATGTCGCCCCCTCTGCAAGGCCTCGCCATGACCGGCTCCGCGACCCCCAGCCCCGTCCAGTTCGAGCAGGTCTCGATCATCGACCTGATCCGCTACGGCGGCAGCCGCTTCAACGAGGCCGGCCTGACCTTCGGCCACAGCTACGACAACGCCCTGGACGAGGCGACGCAGCTGGTCCTGCACGCGCTGCACCTGCCGCACGACCTGAGCCCCGTCTACGGCGCCTCGCGCGTGACCGCGGCCGAGCAGGCCAAGGTGCTGGCGCTGTTCGAGCGCCGCATCGCCGAGCGCATCCCGGCCGCCTACCTGACCGGCGAGGCCTGGTTCGCCGGCCTGAGCTTCAAGAGCGACCGCCGCGCCCTGGTGCCGCGTTCGCCGATCGCCGAACTCATTCCGCACGGCTACGAGCCGTGGCTGGGCGGCCGCGAGATCGAACGCGTGCTTGACCTGTGCACCGGTTCGGGCTGCATCGCCATCGCCACCGCGCACTACCACCCGCACTGGCAGGTGGACGGCGTGGACATCAACGACGAAGCGCTCTCGCTCGCCGCGGAAAACAAGGAACGCCTGCACGCCGGCAACGTCACGCTGCGCAAGTCGGACCTGTTCAACCAGCTGCAGGGCCAGGTGTATGACCTCATCGTCACCAACCCGCCGTACGTCACCAACGACGAGACCGACGCGCTGCCGCAGGAGTACGCGCACGAGCCCGAACTGGGCCTGCGTGCCGGCGACGACGGCCTGGACCTGGCGCTGAAGATCCTGCGCGACGCGCCCGATCACCTGAGCGAGAACGGCCTGCTGATCTGCGAAGTCGGCGAGGCGGAGAACGCGCTGGTCGAACTGCTGCCGGAGCTGCCCATGGCGTGGGTGGAGTTCAAGGTCGGGCAGATGGGCATCTTCGTGGTGGAGCGTGCGGATCTGGTGGAGCATCACGCGCGGATCAAGGAGCTGGCGGACGCGCGGGCGTAACAGATGCGCGGGTGTAACGCCGGAGCCGTCATCCCGGCGTAGGCCGGGACCCAGGCCATCACCGTCGCACGCACCTCACCGTCATCCCAGCGAAAGCTGGGATCCATCTTGCCTTTGACGTGCGCGCCTTACCCTTAGAAGCAAAATGGATCCCAGCTTTCGCTGGGATGACGATCTTCCGCGATCCGCTACGCAATCGGCCTAGGTCCCGGCGCTTCGACAAGCTCAGGACAGGCCTTCGCCGTGATGACGGTTTTTCGAGTGCACCGGCTGGTTCCAGCAGCAACCAAACGAGGTTGCTAAAGTGAATGCCCGCACCCGACGGGCCTTCATGTGTCCAGCAACAGCTTCGGCAAACTCCTCACTGTCACCACCTTCGGCGAAAGCCATGGCCCGGCCATCGGCTGCGTGGTCGACGGCTGTCCGCCGGGCATCGCGATCGCGCCGGACGACTTCCGTCACGATCTCGAGCGCCGCGCCACCGGCCGCACGCGCCACACCTCGCAGCGGCACGAGGCCGACGAGGTCGAGATCCTCAGCGGCGTCTTTGAGGGCCTCACCACCGGCACACCCATCGCGCTGCTGATCCGCAACACCGACCAGCGCAGCAAGGACTACGCGAAGATCGCGCAGCAGTTCCGCCCCGGCCACGCCGACTACACCTACTGGCAGAAATACGGCATCCGCGACCCCCGCGGCGGTGGGCGTTCGTCCGCGCGCGAGACGACGATGCGCGTGGCCGCCGGCGTGATCGCGAAGAAGTGGCTGGCCGAGCGTTTCGACGTGCGCGTGCAGGGCTGGTTGTCGCAGATCGGCGAGATCGTGCCGCACGGTTTCGACCTGTCGGCGGTGGAGAACAACCCGTTCTTCTGGCCCGACACGCGCCAGGTGACGGAGCTGGAGCTGTACATGGACGCGTTGCGCAAGTCCGGCGATTCGGTCGGCGCGCGCGTGGACGTGATCGCTACGAATGTGCCGCCGGGTTGGGGCGAACCGATCTACGGCAAGCTCGACGGCGAACTGGCGTCGGCGCTGATGAGCATCAACGCCGTGAAGGGCGTGGAAATCGGCGACGGCTTCGGCGTCGTGTCGCAGAAGGGAAGCGAACACCGCGACCAGATGACGCCGCAGGGATTCGCCAGCAATCACGCCGGCGGCATCCTCGGCGGCATCAGCACGGGGCAGCCGCTGCGCTGCTCGGTCGCGTTCAAGCCGACCTCCAGCCTGCGCCTGCCGATCGACAGCCTGGACACCGACGGCAACGTCGCCGAAGTCGTCACCACCGGACGCCACGACCCGTGCGTGGGCATCCGCGCCACGCCCATCTGCGAGGCGATGGTCGCGCTGGTGCTGATGGACCAGGCGCTGCGTCATCGCGCGCAGTGCGGCGACGTCGGCGAGGTGACGCCGCGCATTCCCGCGCAGCTCTGATGGCCGAAACCCGCCCGCGCGTCTGGGTCTCGCAACCGCTGTTCGCCGACATCGTCGGGCGGCTGCGCGAACACTTCGACGTGATCGAAACGGCGCAGGTCGGCAAGCATCCGTCTGAAGAGATCGCCGCTGCGCTCGCCACCTGCGACGGCGCGCTGGTCACGCTCAACGATCCCATCGGGGCGGCGGAAGTGGCGAACGCGCCGCGCCTGCGCGCCATCGCCAACGTCGGCGTGGGCTACAACAACCTCGACGTGCCGGCGCTGACGGCGGCGGGCATCCTCGTCACCAACACGCCCGACGTGCTGACCGAAACCACGGCCGATTTCGGCTTCGCGCTGATGATGGCCGCCGCGCGCCGTATCACCGAATCCGAACGCTGGCTGCGCGACGGCCAATGGCGGCAGTGGAGCTTCGAGACGATGCTCGGCGGCGATGTGCACGGCGCGACGCTCGGCATTCTCGGCATGGGCCGGATCGGGCAGGGCATCGCGCGACGCGCGGCGGGTTTCCGCATGCGCGTGCTGTACCACAACCGTTCGCGCCTGCCGGCCGAAGTCGAACGCGAATGCAACGCCGCGTATGTCGATTTCGACGCGCTCATCGCACAGGCCGACCACCTCATCCTGGTGCTGCCGTACTCGCCGGCCGTGCACCACATCGTCGACGCGGCGGCGATCGCGAAGATGAAACCGACCGCGACGCTGACCAACATCGCGCGCGGCGGCATCGTCGACGAGGACGCGCTGGCCGATGCGCTGGAACACGGACGCCTCGCCGCCGCCGGCCTGGACGTCTACGAAGGCGAGCCGGCGATCAACCCGCGCCTGCTCGCGCTGCGCAACGTCGTGCTCACGCCGCACATCGCCAGCGGCAGCCTCGCCACGCGCCGGGCGATGGTGGCGCTGGCGGTCGAGAACCTGATCGCCGCGCTTGGTCATGGCCCCCGCGCAGGCGATCCGCCGACGCCGGTGAATGCCCGAAAACCGGGCGCGTCGAAGTAGCGACGCACCCGTAGCCCGGGTAAGGCCGAAGGCCGCACCGGGGGCCACGCTGCCACCGCCGCCACACGTTGTCTTCGCCGCACCGTCGGATAATGCGGACACGCCGCCGACACCCCGGTGCGCTCCGCTTACCCGGGCTACCAATTCACGGATTCCGCCATGCAGCGCCTGATCCAGATCCGCACCTACCAGCTCGCGCCCGGCACGCTGCTGACCTTCCACCGCGCATTCGTCGAGGCCGCCGTGCCGCTGTTGCGCGCCGCCGGCCACGACGTGGTCAGCTTCGGGCCGTCGCTCCACAAGGAAGATGCCTACTACCTGATTCGCGCCTACGACGATCTGGCCGATCTGAACGCCCGGCAGGATGCCTTCTATGGATCGCCGGAATGGCGAAAAGGTCCCCGCGAGACGGTGCTCGCGGTGATCCAGCAGTACCTGGATGCGGTACTGTGGCTGTCTCCGGATGCCATCAACGACCTGCGACGCCGTAACACCGGCGACGCGGGCCCGGCTGGCTGAGTCCGTCCGTGTCAACGCAACACCCGCCGGAATGGTTCCGGCGGACCTCCTCCAACCACGAAGAAGGAACCAATGAACGCCAAGAACTCCTGCAATGTAGCCATCGTCGGTGCAACCGGCGCCGTCGGCGAAGCGATGCTGCGCATCCTCGTCGAGCGGAAATTCCCCATTGGCACCTTGCACCTGCTGGCCAGCGAGCGTTCGGCCGGCGAGAAAATCGAGTTCGGCGCGAAAAAAATCGTGGTGGAGGACCTGGCGACGTTCGACCCGAGCGGCATCGACATCGCGCTGTTCTCCGCCGGCGGCAGCGTGTCGAAGGAATACGCGCCCAAGTTCGCCGCGGCCGGCGCGGTGGTGATCGACAACTCCTCGGCCTTCCGTTACGACGCCGATGTGCCGCTGGTCGTGTCGGAAGTGAACCCCGAGCAGGTGGGCAACCGCCCGCGCGGCATCATCGCCAACCCGAACTGCTCGACCATGCAGATGCTCGTCGCGCTGGCGCCGATCCATCGCAAGGTCGGCATCGAGCGCATCAACGTGGCGACGTACCAGTCGGTGTCGGGCGGTGGACGTTCGGCGCTGGAGGAGCTGGGCCGGCAGACCGCCGCGCTGCTGAGCTTCCAGGAGCCCAACCCGGAGCGCTTCCCGGTGCAGATCGCCTTCAATCTGATCCCGCACATCGACGAGTTCCAGGACAACGGCTACACCAAGGAAGAAATGAAGTTGGTGTGGGAGACGCGCAAGATCCTGGGCGACGACAGCATCCAGGTGAATCCCACCGCGGTGCGCGTGCCGGTGTTCTTCGGCCACTCCGAGGCGGTGAACGTGGAGACGCGCGAGAAGATCAGCGCGGCGGATGTGCGCAAGCTGCTGGAAACCGCGCCGGGCGTGGAAGTGGTGGACGAGCCCAAGGCCGGCGGGTATCCCACGCCGGTGACGCACGCTTCGGGCAACGACCCGGTGTACGTCGGCCGCATCCGCGACGACTTCTCGCACCCGCGCGCGGTGAACCTGTGGATCGTCTCGGACAACATCCGCAAGGGCGCCGCCCTGAACGCGGTCCAGCTGGCCGAACTGGTCCTGGCCGAGCGCGGCTGACCCCGCCGCAAGGCCCCATCCGCCGCCGAAGTCGCATTCGGCGGCGGTTTTCGTTGCTCCGTCCCCCGGCGAGGGCTTAGAGTCGCGCCGGGGAAGGGCAGGGATCCGAAGTGAAACAACAAGTTGCCAAACAAAGCTCCGCCAGACGCTACATGCGCACCGCGCTGGGGCTGGCCTTGGCCGTGGCCAGTGGCGCCGCTTCGGCGCTGGGGTTGGGGCAGATCGAGGTCAAGTCACGGCTGGGGCAACCGTTCCTGGCCGAAATCCCGATCATCTCCAACGACCCCGCCGAGCTGGAGAACCTGCAGGCCGAGCTCGCCTCGCCGATGGTCTTCGCCCGCGTCGGCCTGCAACCGCCGATGGGGCTGGTCGCGCAGTTGCAGTTCACCTCGGCGCTGGATGCGGCTGGTCGGCCGGTCATCCGCGTCACCACCGAACAACCCGTCAGTGAGCCGCTGCTGACCTTCCTGGTGTCGGTCGACTGGGGCCAGGGCCGTCTGGTGCGCGAGTACGCCGCGCTGGTCGATGCCCCGCGCACGGTGTCCGCACCGCTGCAGCCGGCGATCCAAGAGACCGTCGTTTCCGAACCCAACACCATCGAGCGCCCGGCCGAAACCGCCGCGGTGCCCGCGCCGCCCGAGCAGACGCCCGAGGAAGCGCTCGCCAATGCCGTGGCGCGCGAGGAGAACACCTCGGCCGAAGCCGACGCGAACGCCAGCGACATCCCCGCCGCGCCGCAGCCCGAGCCGCAGCCGCAGGTGGCCGTCGCCACGCCGCCGCGTGCGCCGGTGCCGGACGTCGCACGCGAACTGTCGGGCGATTACACCGTCCGCCGCGGCGACACGCTGTCGGACATCGCCGGCCGCATGCCGGGCGAGGTCAGCCTGGATCAGGCGATGATCGCGCTGCTGCGCGCCAATCCCGACGCCTTCATCGACGGCAACATCAACCGCCTCAAGGCCGGCGCCGTGCTCGACATGCCGGCCGGCGACGAGCTGGCCAGCGTCGACGCAGGCGAAGCGCGCCGTCTGGTCGCCACGCAGGTGCAGCAGTGGCGTAATGCGCGCCGCGCGGTGCCGCAGCCGGCGTTGGAAGGAGCCGTCGCCTCGGCGGCCAGTGCAGCGCCCGCCGCTGCCGCGGCCTCCAACAACAATGCAACGGCGGGTGGCGCGGCAACGGCCGATGCCCGTCTGGAAATCGTTCCGCCGGACGCCTCGCGCGCGACCCAGGCGGGCACCCAGTCCGGCATCGAGTCCGGTGGTGAGGGCGACATGCTTCGACAGGAACTGCAGACGAGCCAGGAGACGGTCGCCGCGCGCGACGCCGAGGTTCGTGAACTCAAGAGCCGCATCGCCGAGCTGGAGCAGCTGCAGCAGAAGCAGCAGCAACTGGTGGCGATGAAGGACAGCGAGCTGGCCGCCGCGCAGCAGCGCCTGGCCAAGAGCAATGCCGACACGCAGGCCGCGCAGACCGGCTCCGCGCTGCCGTGGGCCATCGGCGGCGGCGCGCTGCTGCTGGCGCTGCTGGGCGGCTGGTGGTGGGGACGCAGGCCGACCAAGCCGGTGTTCCGTGCGCCGTCGGAAGGCGCGGCGGCGACGCCGTCCATCTCCGATGCGTTCGCGCCGGGGGGCGATTTGGAAATGCGCGAGGTCGAGACCTTCGACGAACGCGAGCCGGTGCTCGAGCCCGAACCTGTCATCGAGCGCGCCGCGGAGTCTCCCGCGCGCGCCGAACCCGCCTTCGAACTGACGCCGCAGCCGGCACTGCAGGCCCGTCCGACGGCTCCGCCGACGCCGTCCGCCCCGATCGCGCCGGCCTGGCACGTCGCCGCCAGCGGCAACGGCCGCCGCGGTCACGTCGAGCCGACGCTGGCGACGCAGCCGGGCCAGGAGCGCCTGGAACTCGCCCGCGCCTACATCGACCTGGGCGACCGCGAGAGCGCGCGCCAGCTGCTGAGCGAAGTCGTCATCAACGGCGACCTGGCCGCGCGCCAGACCGCGTCGAGGATGCTGCAGGACCTCGGCTGAGCATGAGGTTTTGAGCCCCTCTCCCCGCGGGAGAGGGGTTGGGGTGAGGGCCAACGAAGCGGCGACGACACACATCGCCGCATTCGCACCGCGCCGGTTTTCTTCAGAACGCGATTTGCCTTCGCACACCCCGCGAAGCACGATGCCGCACGACCCCCGATTCCGGGCAGCGCCGGAACGCACATCTTTCCCGTGAACACTCCTGCCGAATCCTCCATAGCCGACATCGCCCCCACCAACCGTTTCGCGCTCGGCGTGGAGTACGACGGCACCGGCTTCAGCGGCTGGCAGCGCCTGAGCAAGCACGGCGAGCCCGAGCGCGAAGGCGAGCAGACGCTGCAGGCTGCCCTCGAAGAAGCGATTTCCTTCGTCGCCGGACATCCCGTGGAAACCATCTGCGCCGGGCGCACCGACGCCGGCGTGCACGCCTCCTGCCAGGTGGTGCATTTCGACAGCCACGCCGCGCGCGATCCGCGCAGCTGGATGCTCGGCGTCACCAGTCGCCTGCCGCCGCAGATCGCGGTGCGCTGGTGCCGGCCGGTGGCGTCGGATTTCCACGCGCGCTTCTCCGCCCGGGCGCGCCGCTACCGCTACCGCATCCTCAACCGCCCGGTGCGCGCCGCGCTCGGTCGTCCGTACCTGAGCTGGGAGCGCCGCCCGCTCGACGCCGACGCCATGCACCGTGCCGCGCAGGCCCTGCTGGGCGAAAACGACTTCTCCTCCTTCCGCACCGTGCATTGCCAGTCGCCGCACGCATGGCGCGAACTGCAGGACATCCGCGTGACGCGCGACGGCGAAGTGGTCGAAGTCGAAGTGCAGGCCAACGCTTTCCTGCACCACATGGTGCGCAACATCGTCGGCAGCCTGCTGATGGTGGGCAGCGGCGAGAAACCCGAGCACTGGATCGCGGACCTGCTGCAGGTGCGCGACCGCACCGTCGCCGGACCGACGGCGCCGCCGACCGGGCTGGTGTTCCTCGGCCCGCGCTATCCGGCGCAGTGGAACCTGCCGGCCGAGGTGACGCTGTGAACCGCGCGCCGCTGCGCACGCGCATCAAGTTCTGCGGGATGACGCGCGCGGACGATGTCGCGCTGGCGTGCATGCTCGGCGTGGATGCCGTTGGACTCGTCTTCGCGCAGCGCAGTTCGCGGCGGCTGGAGATTGAACAGGCCCGCGCGCTGCGTGCGCAGGCGTTGCCGCTGGTGGAGGTCGTCGCGTTGTTCATGGGCAACGAGGCCGCGCTGGTCCGGCGCGTGATCGACGAAGTACGCCCGACGCTGCTCCAGTTCCACGGCGACGAAAACGACGCGTTTTGTCGGGACTTCGGCGTGCCATATCTCAAGGCGGTCGCGATGGGCGGCGATGCCGACGTGGCTGCGTTGTCGCGTCATCCCGGCGCGGTCGGCCTGCTGCTGGACAGCCACGCGAAGGGCGGGGCGGGCGGAACCGGCCACCGCTTCGACTGGTCGCGCATTCCGGATGATCTGGACCGGCCGTTCCTGCTTGCCGGCGGCCTGCATCCGGACAACGTGTTCGACGCCGTGCGTGCGGTGCGGCCGTGGGGCGTGGATGTCTCCAGCGGCATCGAGTCCGCGCCGGGCGAGAAGGACGGCGCGAAGATGCGGCGGTTCGTCGAGGAAGTCGCTCGCGCCGACGCGGCGGCCCGGTAGGCCCGGAGCGTCTCAGCCTTCAGCCAACGCACCGCGCAACCACTGCGCGAGTTCCGCCACGCGCGGATCGTTGCCACGTTTGCGCGCGACCAGCGCCCAACGTGCGTCGGTTTCGACGAACCCCCACGGCGCCACCAGCCGCCCGGCGGCCAGGTCTTCCGTCACCAGCGGTTCGGGTGCGATCGCCACGCCGAGCCCCGCGTTCGCCGCTTCCAGCAGGTAGTACAGGTGCGGAAAGCCGGTGCCCGGCGATAGCGCGCCGGCATCGACGCCCGACCGGGCCGCCCAGTCCGACCACGCCTGCGGCCGCGACTGCGTGTGCAGCAGCGATTCGTGCGCGAGCGCTTCCGGGGCTGCGTCGCGCAGGCGTTCGAAACCGGCGAAGCGCGGGCTCACGACCGGGCCGATGCGTTCGGGCGCGAGCTCGTGGACCTGCCAGTCGGCCGGCCAGGGACCGCTGGCGATGAGCAGCGCCGCGTCCAGCCCCGTCAGGGCGGCGTCGGGCGCGGTGTCGCTGGCGGCCAGGTGCAGGGTCAGGTCGGGACGCTCGCGCGCGAGGCGGTCCAGGCGCGGGATCATCCAGCGCGCCAGCACGCTGCCCGGGCAACCCAGCACGAACGGTGCCTGGGACGGCCGGCGGCGCAGTTCGGACCAGGCCTGGCGCAGCGGCCCGAACGCCGCCTCGGCGGCCTCGTGCAGGCGATGCCCGGCCGGCGTCAGCGCCAGCCCCCGGCCCTCGCGCACGAACAGTGCGGTGCCCAGCGCCTCTTCCAGCGACTTGAGGTGGCGGCTCACCGCGCCATGGGTGACATGCAGCTCCTCGGCGGCGCGACTGACGCTGTCCAGCCGGGCCACGGCCTCGAAGGCACGCAGGGCATTGAGCGGGGGTAGGTCGCGGCTCATGTGGACGTGTGAGGTTTTCTGACAGGACAGTCCGATTTTATGCATGTTCCGGCGTCATGTCGTTCGCTAAAGTCACGAGCATGTCCCGTCCCGACTTCCACGCCTTCCCCGACGCCTCCGGCCATTTCGGCCGCTACGGCGGACGCTTCGTCGCCGAGACGCTGATCGGTCCGCTGGAGGAACTGGCCGCCGCCTACGACGCCGCACGCGTCGATCCCGCCTTCAACGCCGCCTTCGATGCCGACCTGGCGCACTACGTCGGCCGGCCGAGTCCGATCTACTTCGCCGAACGGCTGAGCCGCGAGGTCGGCGGCGCGCGCATCCTGCTCAAGCGCGAGGACCTGAACCACACCGGCGCGCACAAGATCAACAACACCATCGGCCAGGCGCTGCTCGCCAGCCGCATGGGCAAGACCCGGATCATCGCCGAGACCGGCGCCGGCCAGCACGGCGTGGCCAGCGCCACCGTGGCCGCGCGACTGGGCCTGGAATGCGTGGTCTACATGGGCGCCACCGACATCGAACGCCAGAAGATCAACGTCTACCGCATGAAGCTGCTGGGCGCGACCGTGATCCCGGTGACCAGCGGTTCGGCGACGCTGAAGGACGCACTCAACGAAGCGATGCGCGATTGGGTCACCAACGTGCGCGATACGTTCTACATCATCGGCACCGTGGCCGGTCCCGATCCGTACCCGCGCATGGTGCGCGACTTCAATGCCGTGGTCGGCCGCGAGGCGCGCGCGCAGATGCTGGCCGAATACGGCCGCCTGCCCGATGCCGTCACGGCCTGCGTCGGCGGCGGCAGCAACGCCATCGGCATCTTCCACGCCTTCCTCAACGATGCTGACGTGCGCCTGGTCGGCGCCGAGGCAGCGGGCGAGGGCATCGCCACCGGACACCACGCCGCCTCGCTCGCGGCCGGTCGCCCCGGCGTGCTGCATGGCAACCGCACCTACGTGCTGTGCGACGACGACGGGCAGATCATCGAGACGCACTCGGTGTCCGCGGGCCTGGACTATCCCGGCGTCGGTCCCGAGCACGCGTTCCTCAAGGACACCGGCCGCGCGCAGTACGTCGGCGTGACCGACGCCGAGGCACTGTCCGCGTTCCACCGGCTCTCGCGCACGGAAGGCATCCTGCCGGCGCTGGAGTCCAGCCATGCGATCGCGCAGGCCATCAAGCTCGCACGCGAGCTCCCGGCCGACGCGATGGTGCTGTGCAACCTCTCCGGGCGCGGCGACAAGGACGTCCACACCATCGCCGCGCGCGAAGGCATTTCGCTCTAGCGGCATCGCTGCGCTTCAAGGGGAAGGTCGGGGACGCGGCGGGACCATCCCTCCCTCCCATCCCACGCCTTCCGGGCCTTCCCCTTGAAGCGGAGCACCAGACCATGGCCTCGCAATGAACCGAATCGACCGACGCTTCACCCAGCTGCGTTCCGCCCGCCGCAAGGCGTTGATCCCGTTTCTCACCGCGGGAGATCCCTCGCTGGAGGCCACCGTGCCCGTGATGCACGCGCTGGTGGAGGCGGGCGCCGACGTGATCGAACTGGGCGTGCCGTTCTCCGATCCGATGGCGGACGGGCCGACGATCCAGCGCAGTTCCGAGCGCGCGCTGTCGCGCGGCGCGGGGCTGGCGTTCGTGTTCGAGGCCGTGCGCCAATTCCGCGAGCGCGACGCCGACACACCGGTGGTGCTGATGGGTTACCTCAACCCCGTCGAGATACGCGGCGCCGAACGCTTCGCCCGCGACGCGGTCGAGGCCGGCGTGGACGGTGTGCTGCTGGTGGACTTGCCGCCGGAAGAGGCGGCCGAGTTCCGAAATGCATTCGATGCGCACGGGCTGGCGCTGATCCTGCTCGCCTCGCCCACGACCACGGACGAACGCCTGGAACGGCTGTGCGCGGATGCGCAGGGCTATCTCTACTACGTGAGCTTCGCCGGCGTGACCGGTGCCGATCGCCTCGATACCGGTGCGGCCAGCGAACGCCTGCATGCGATCCGCCAGCGCAGCCGCGTGCCCGTGGTCGCCGGTTTCGGCATCAAGGACGCCGAAAGCGCGGCGGCGATGGCCCGTGAAGCCGAGGGCGTGGTGGTGGGCAGTGCCCTGGTGGCGGCCCTGGCCGAGGCCGGCGATCCGGCCATACAGGCCCGCATGTTCCTGGCGCCGCTGCGCGCCGCGCTTGACACCGTATCGGCCGCCGCCCATCCGGCCTGAGAGGGCGCGCGGCCGCCGCCGCCCGCTGCGCTAAACTGCCCCGCTCGGCCGGATCCGCTCCGGCTTTCTTCACGCCGAACGGGAATACTCTCAACGCATGTCCTGGCTCAAGAAACTCATGCCCTCGGGCATCCGCACCGACGCCGCCGCCGCCAAGCGTCGCAGCGTGCCCGAAGGTCTGTGGGAAAAGTGCGATCGCTGCGGCGCCGTGCTCTACCGCCCGGAGCTCGAGGAGAACCTCGAGGTCTGCCCGAAATGCAGCTTCCACATGCCCATCCGCGCCCGCGTCCGCCTGGCGGCGCTGCTGGATGAAGGCAGCACGCGCGAGATCGCGGCCGAGCTCGGCCCGACCGATGTGCTCAAGTTCCGGGACCAGAAGCGTTACGGCGACCGCATCAAGGCCGCGCAGAAATCCACCGGCGAGCGCGACGCGCTGGTCGCGATGGAAGGCACGCTCAAGCAGCGCCCGCTGGTGGCCGCCGCGTTCGATTTCGCCTTCATGGGCGGCTCGATGGGCTCGGTCGTCGGTGAACGCTTCACCCGCGCCGCCGAGCGTGCCGTCGAGCTGGGCTGCCCCATGGTCTGCTTCACCGCGACCGGCGGTGCGCGCATGCAGGAAAGCCTGTTCTCGCTGATGCAGATGGCCAAGACCTCGGCCGCGCTGGGCCGCATGCGCGCGAAGGGGCTGCCTTTCATCTCCGTGATGACGCACCCCACCACCGGCGGCGTATCCGCATCCTTCGCGATGCTGGGCGATCTCAACCTGGCCGAGCCCGAAGCGCTGATCGGCTTCGCCGGCCCGCGCGTGATCGAGCAGACGGTGCGCGAGACGCTGCCGGAAGGCTTCCAGCGTTCGGAATTTCTGCTCGAACACGGCGCCC
This sequence comes from Lysobacter sp. MMG2, assembly GCF_016735495.2. Classification (GTDB taxonomy): domain Bacteria; phylum Pseudomonadota; class Gammaproteobacteria; order Xanthomonadales; family Xanthomonadaceae; genus Lysobacter_J. The sequence continues at coordinate 405,420 of NZ_JAERQY020000001.1, read as the reverse complement.
TCGACCAGATCTGCGACCGCCGCGAGCTGCGCGATCGCCTCGCCACGCTGTTCGCCCTGATGATGAAGCAGCCCCAGCCGCAGGAAGACGAGGCCGTCTCCGAGGGGAGCCGCGCGTGAGCCGCCGTTACTTCGGCACCGACGGCATCCGCGGGCGTGTGGGCGAGGGGGCGATCTCGGCCGACTTCGTCCTGCGCCTGGGCAATGCCTACGGCCACGCACTGCCGCGTCGTGACTGGCGCAACCCGGTGGTGATCATCGGCAAGGACACGCGCATCTCCAACTACATGTTCGAGGCGGCGCTCGAGGCTGGACTGGTCGCCGCAGGCGTCGACGTGCAGCTGATGGGCCCGATGCCGACGCCGGCCGTCTCGCACCTGACTCACTCGATGCGCGCCGACGGCGGCATCGTGATTTCCGCCTCGCACAACCCGCACCACGACAACGGCATCAAGTTCTTCTCCGCCGAGGGCGAGAAACTCGACGACGCCACCGAACTGGCCATCGAGGCCGCGCTGGAGCAGCCCTTCCGCACCGTGCCGTCCGAACAGCTCGGCAAGGCGGTACGTACGCGCGACGCGCTGGGCCGCTACATCGAACACTGCAAGAACTCGGTGCCCAAGGGGTTCGACCTGGGCGGCTTGCGCATCGCGATGGACTGCGCGAACGGCGCGGCCTACCAGCTCGGGCCGCTCGTGCTGCGCGAACTGGGCGCGCGTGTCGACGCCATCGGCATCGACCCCAGCGGCATCAACATCAACGACGGCGTCGGTTCGACCCATCCGGACACGCTGGTTGCGCACGTGCGCGCCACCGGCGCGGACATCGGCATCGCCTTCGACGGCGACGGCGACCGCGTGCTGTTCGTCGACGGCAACGGCGCGGTCTGCGACGGCGACGACCTGCTGTACGTGATGGCCACCGACTGGCAGCAGTCCGGCCGCCTGCGCGGCCCGGTCGTCGGCACGCTGATGACCAACTACGCGCTGGAGCGCGCCTTCGCCGAGCGCGGCATCGACTTCATCCGCGCCAAGGTGGGCGATCGCTACGTGCACCAGCAACTGGTGAACAACGGCGGCGTGCTCGGCGGCGAGGCTTCGGGCCATATCCTCTGCCTGGACCGCTCCAACACGGGCGACGGCATCGTCAGCGCGCTGCAGGTGCTGGAAGTGCTGCGTCGTCGCGGCGTGTCGCTGCGCGATGCGCTGGACGGCTTCCGCAAGGTGCCGCAGAAGACGATCAACGTGCGCTTCGCCGCGGGCTCCAGGCCGGCCGAAGCCGCTTCGGTGAAGGCCGCGCTGGTACAGGCCGAGCAGGCCGTCGCCGGTCGCGGACGTGCCTTCCTGCGCCCGTCCGGCACCGAGCCGGTGGTGCGCGTCACCGTCGAAGCCGACGATGCCGTGCTGATGCAGGACACGCTGGACAAGCTCGCAGCGGCGGTGCGCGACGCCGCGTGAGGAACGCTCCTTCTCCCTGCGCGGGAGAAGGGCTCACGGTGGCGTTCCCGTGACAAGACGCAGGAGGGCGGCGCGCCCTCCACGACCGTTTGGCGGCGGGTCCGTACTCCCGCGCCGCCACCTGGGAACTCAGCGCTTCTTGAAGCGCGTGAGCATTTCCCACGATTCGCTCACCGCATCCGCAGACACCTGTGCGTCCTCGATCGGCTCATAGTGCCGATCCACGACGCTGGCCGAGCCGAAGTTGTCGAACAGGTAGATCAGCGCGCCATCGCGGATGCCGCGCTGCGACCAGCTTTCCACCAGCAGCGGACGCTTCGCCGGAATCTCGCCGAAGAGGTCCAGGCCGGTCGAATAGTCCGCGCTGTCGCTGCTGCAGCCCAGCGCGTGACGCATCACGGTGGGAACGAAATCCTCGTGCGAGGTCAGCGTGTCCACGCGACGCGCGGGACGGCCGGGCCAGTGCAGCACGAACGGCGTGCGCAGCTGGTAGTCCGAGAAGTTGCCGTTGTGACCCCAGTAGTTCTTGTGCAGGTCGTTGAACTCCTCGCCGTGGTCGCCGGTGATCAGCACCACGGTGTTCGCGGCCAGCGGACTGTCGGCAAGTGTTTCGAGCAGTTCGCCGATCAGCTCGTCGCTGTAGTGGACCGCCGTGCGGTAGCGGTTGAGCTCCGGTGTGGGATCGTGATCCGGGCCGAGGTTGAGGAAGTTCACTTCCTGCGCCATCGGCTCGAACCGCGCGCGGTAGCCGTTGGGCAGGTGGTAGGGCGCATGCGGCGAGTCGAGGAATACGAAGCCGAAGAACGGCTTGCCTGCCGGATGGTTGCGGATGTCGGCCTGCATGCGCGAGACGACGTTGCGGTCGCGCTCGGCGCTCTTGAGGTTGGACGGACCGTTGACGATGCGATCGCGCACCTGCGAGAACACGGTGCGGTCGAACTCCGGGCTGTACAGCGGCGCGCTGCCGTAGATGTGCATCGCGTAGCCGTCGGCTTTCATGCGGTCGATCAGGACCGGGCCGCGCTGCTCGGCCAGCATCGATTGCCAGTACCCGCCCGGCAGCCCGTACATCAGGCCGAACAGGCCGAAGCGCGTCGCGTTGCCCGTGCTGAAGTGGTTCTGGAACCACTGCGCGTCCTGCGCATAGCGCCAGGTGTTGGGCATCACCGCCGGGTCGAGCACGTCATGGCGCAGCGATTCGACCAGGATCACCAGCACGTTCAACCCGGGCGTGGCCGCGCATTGCGGCGCGCGGCGCGGGTAACCCAGGCGATCGCCCGTATCAGGCAGCTCGACCGCCTTGGCGGTCTGCACGCCGAAGCGGTGCAGCGCGTTCTTCAGGGTGATGGGCTGCGCCCACGGGATGTAGGTGAGCTGCGACATGACGGCGCGGTCGCCGCGAGCATCCGAGTAAGCGACCATCGCCTGGCTGATCAGGAACAGTGCGCCGGCGATCCACCACGCCAGGCGGATGCGCAGCAGCGAAGGCTTGCGGCGCAGTGCCTTCCACCACAGCCGCGCCGCGACGACCTGCAGCGTCAACAGCGCCGCGCCGCCGAACGCGAGCAGCGCCCACATCTTCGCCGAGAAGGTGACCTGATCCTGCAGCGCGCCGCCGAAGATCATGTTCACCACCATCGCATTGAGGTGGAACCGGTAGAGCGCGAAGACCTTCGCATCGGCCAGCAACAGGCAGATCCACAGCGTCTGCAGCGTCACGGCGACGACGATCATCCAGCGCGGATTTCGCACGAAGCGGCCGAGCAGGTACGCCGGCAGCGCAACCAGCGTGCCGAAGAAGATGAAATGGCCGGGCAGGGCGAGCATCAGGAACAGCGCCGAGTGCCAGCGGCTGGCGGCATCGGTCAGCGGGATGTTGCTCAGCGTGATGAGCACCGCCAGCACGGCGTTGCCGAGGATGAGGCCGGTGAGCCAGGCCAGCGCACGCTGGCGGCGGGGAGGAATGATGACGGTGTCCATTCGTCTTGTGGGGGGAGCCAAGGCGAAAAAAGGGCGCCATTATCCGCCAACTGCAAGTCCCCGTGCAGGAAGGCATGCGAACCTGAACCGGCCTGCGGGAAGGTCTCGCCCTGGGCCGGTGCGCCCTGGCGCTATCATGTGCGGCTAACGTCACCTTCGTCCCAGGAACCCCCGTGAACCGCATCCCGACCCTCGACATCCGTCGTTTCACCGATCCCGCCAGTCCGGGCGATCGCGAGGCCTTCGTGGCCGAGCTCGGTGCGGCGTACCGCGAGTGGGGCTTCGCCGGCATTCGCGGCCATGGCATTGCGGACACGCAGATCGATGCGGTCTACGACGTGTTCAAGCGCTTCTTCGCGCTGCCGGAGGACGTCAAGCGCAAGTACCACGTCGCGGGTAGCGGCGGCGCGCGCGGCTACACGCCGTTCGGCGTGGAGACGGCGAAGGACTCCAAGCACTTCGACCTCAAGGAGTTCTGGCACGTCGGGCGCGAGATCCCGCGCGATTCGAAGTACGCCGACGTGATGCCGCCGAACCTGTGGCCGGAGGAGCTTCCCGAGTTCCGCGCGCAGGCCTATGGCCTGTACGAATCGCTGGACCAGCTGGGTTCGCGCGTGCTGAGCGCGCTGGCGCTGCACATCGGTCTGCCGGAGACCTACTTCGCCGACAAGACGAACTCGGGCAACTCGATCCTGCGCCCGATCCACTATCCGCCGATCACCACCGACGACATCCCCAACGTCCGCGCCGGCGCGCATGAGGACATCAACCTCATCACGCTGCTGGTCGGCGCCAGCGCCGAGGGCCTGGAAGTGCTTTCGCGCAAGGGCGAGTGGGTGCCATTTACCGCGAACGCCGACACCATCGTGGTCAACATCGGCGACATGCTGCAGCGCCTGACCAACCACGTGTATCCGTCCACCACACACCGCGTGGTCAATCCGCAGGGCGAGAAGGCGCGCCAGCCGCGTTACTCGACGCCGTTCTTCCTGCACCCCAATCCGGATTTCCTGATCGACGTGCTGCCTTCGTGCGTCACGGCCGAGAATCCGAACCGCTATCCGGACGCGATCACCGCGCACGGCTACCTGGAAGAGCGCCTGCGTGAGATCAAGCTGAAATAAACCCTCAGCGTTCTTCGTTCGCGACGAGGACACCGGCCGCCTGCAGCGCTTCGCGCCAGGCGGCCAGTTTTTTTGCGGGCGCGACGGACGCGTTGGCCGGGCTGGTGGAAGGCAGTCGCCAGGCGCGCACGCCGAAGTCCTCCAGCCGCGGCGCATGGCGGCGGTAGGCAGCCTCGGCCTTGGCGCCGTTGAACAGCACCGCCCGCACCTGGCGATGGCGGCGGAAGAACGCGGCGAAATCGTTGGCCTGAGCGGTCGCGTCGCGGATCGCCGAGTCCAGGCTGCCTTCGCGTTCGCAGCGATCGAGCACGTCCCACACCGCGATGCCCGCGGCCTTCAGCGCGGCCACGCGGCGCGCGTAGGGCAGGGCAGGGTCGGCGCCCACCAGCGCGCCCATGATCGGCCAGAAGCGGTTGTGCGGATGTGCGTAGTAGCGCCGCGCCTGCAACGAGGCGACGCCGGGCATGGAGCCCAGGATCAGCACGCGCGCATCGCGTGCGGCGATCGTGGGGAAACCTTTCAGAAGTTGCGCGTTCGCGTCGTCGTGCGTGCTCATGGGTCCGGATTCTCGCCGACGTGGAGTAAACTTGCCGCCGCTCGCGGCCGGACGTTCGCGCCGTAGATCCCCGAATACTCGAAGGAGTGGCCATGCGCCGCAAAATCGTTGCCGGAAACTGGAAGCTGCACGGCGATCGCCGCTTCGCGCTGGAGTTGCTCGATGCGCTGGTCGAGAAGTCGGCGCCGCAGGGCGTGGAGCGCCTGATCCTGCCGCCGCTGCCGTACCTGGCCGGGCTGGTCGCGCGCTACGGCGAACGCGGCCTGTCCTTCGGCGCGCAGGACGTCAGCGCGAACCAGAAGGGCGCCTACACCGGCGAGGTCTCCGCGGAGATGCTCAAGGACGTGGGCGCGACCTACGGCCTGGTCGGCCACTCCGAGCGCCGCCAGTACCACGGCGAGACCAGCAAGCTGGTCGCGCGCAAGTTCCTCGCCTGCAAGGCGGCCGGGCTCACGCCGATCCTTTGCGTGGGCGAGAGCCTGTCCGAGCGCGAGGACGACCAGACCGAGTGGCGCATCCAGGAGCAGCTGGAACCGCTGTTCGCGCTGGGCGGCAAGGACGTGTTCGAAGGCGCGATCGTCGCCTACGAGCCCGTCTGGGCCATCGGCACGGGCCGGACCGCCACCCCGGAACAGGCCCAGCAGGCCCACGCATTCATCCGTAGCGAAATCGCTGCGCGCGATGCTAGAATCGCTGGCTCGCTTCCGATCCTGTACGGCGGAAGCGTGAAGGCCGACAATGCCGCCGCGCTGTTTGCGCAGCCGGACGTCGATGGCGGCCTGGTCGGAGGCGCCTCGCTGGTGGCCGAAGACTTCCACGCCATCGCAGTTGCGGCGGCGCCCTGACGAAACGCGGATCCGTCCGCCGGACGTCGCTCACGAGACGAATAGCAGAACCCAACGATGCTGTTGATCCTCAACGTCATCTACGTGCTGATCGCGATCGCGATGATTGCGTTGATCCTGATGCAGCGCGGCGCGGGTGCCCAGGCCGGCTCCGGTTTCGGCGGCGGCGCCTCGGCGACCGTCTTCGGCGCGCGCGGTTCGGCGAACTTCCTTTCCAAGGCGACGAAGTGGCTTGCCATCGCGTTCTTCGCGATCAGCCTCTTCATGGCCTGGCAGGCCACGCGCAAGGCCACCGGCGACACCGGTCCGACGCCGAGCGGCGTGATGGCCGAGGTCCCTGCGGTTCCGGTCGCGCCGACCGCCGGCAATGCCGCGATTCCGGCCGCGCCGACGCAGGCTCCGGCCCCGGCTGCGACGATTCCGCAGGCTCCGGCAGAGCAGGCTCCTGCGGGTCAGGGGGCTACTCCGGCCTCACCTGAGCAGGCGCCGGCCGCCCAGTCGCCGGAACCGGCAAAGCCGCAACCCCCTGCGGGCGGCTGAGCTAACGCGGTAAACTTTGATTTCATCGGCCCGGCACGGATTGCCGGGTACGGTCAGCGATGACCGGAAGCGACCAAAGCCCCACACGGCACGGTCGCAGTCAGGACGGCAAAACAGGTTTGATTGCCCAGGTGGCGGAATTGGTAGACGCACTACCTTGAGGTGGTAGCGACGTAAGTCGTGGGGGTTCGAGTCCCCCCTTGGGCACCACACCGAACAACACTGCTGTAAGAGAACTGTTGCAGCACTAGCACCACCGACCGAGGTGCGGCACGCACGGCGGGCCGAGTCTCGCGCGGGGATCACCCAGGCGGCTGCCGCCGAGCCAGGTCGCGACTCACGCGATCGAGCTAAACGAAGCGAGAGAACATCGAGTGCTGGCCGAATACCTGCCGACCCTGCTGTTCCTGATCGTCGCCGGAGGTATCGGCGTCGCCCTGCTGGTGGTGGGCAAAGTGCTCGGCCCCCAGCGCCCGACCCTTGAGAAGCTCGCGCCCTACGAGTGCGGCTTCGAGGCGTTCGAGGATGCGCGCATGCAGTTCGATGTGCGCTATTACCTCATCGCCATCCAGTTCATCATCTTTGACCTGGAAATCATCTTCATCGTGCCCTGGGCCACCGTGTTCCGCGAACTCGGTGTCGTCGGCCTGATCGAAATGGGCATCTTCGCCGGCATGCTCTTGCTCGGCTTCGTCTACGTCTGGAAGAAGGGAGCGCTCGAATGGGAGTGATCCAGAGCGTCTCTGACCTCATGCACAACCCGCTGCCCGAAGGGCGGCTGGACGACATCCTGCGCCCCGAGGGCGACAACCCGCTGCTGCAGAACGGCTTCGTCACCACCAGCATGGACGCGCTGTGGAACTGGGCGCGCACCGGCTCGATGTGGCCGATGACGTTCGGCCTGGCCTGCTGCGCGGTCGAGATGATGCACGCCGGTGCCGCGCGCCTGGACCTGGACCGCTACGGCGTGGTGTTCCGCCCGTCGCCGCGCCAGTCCGACGTGATGATCGTGGCCGGCACGCTGGTCAACAAGATGGCCCCGGCGCTGCGCAAGGTCTACGACCAGATGCCGGACCCGAAGTGGGTCATCTCGATGGGCAGCTGCGCCAACGGCGGCGGCTACTACCACTACTCGTACTCGGTGGTGCGCGGTTGCGACCGCATCGTGCCCGTCGACGTCTACGTGCCGGGTTGCCCGCCGACCGCCGAAGCGCTGGTCTACGGCATCCTGCAGCTGCAGAAGAAGATCCGTCGCGGCACCAACTTCGGCGAAAACCCGCAGGGTGTCCGCTGACATGGTCGAGACCGCACAAGCCTTTGCCGATCGCCTGGGCGCTCGTTTCGCCGATGCCATGATCGTCGTCGCGCAGCCGCGCGGTGAGATCACCATCGACGTCACCGCGGCGCAGTGGCTTGCCACCGCGCTGGCCCTGCGTGATGAGTTCGGCTTCGAGCAGGCCGTGGACATCAGCGGCGTCGACTACCTCAGCTACGGCAGCGACGAGTGGGACACCGATGTGTCCTCCGAAGGCTTCTCGCGTGGCGTGGAAGGCAAGAGTGCCGGCCGCTTCGTGTGGGGCGAGCAGCCAAACGGCGCCGCGGCCGCACCGGAGCGCCGTTTTGCCGCCGTCGCGCACCTGCTGTCGTACCAGCACAACGCTCGCGTGCGCCTGCGCACCTTCGCCGACAACGATGAGCTGCCGGTGGTGGATTCGCTGACGCCGGTGTGGCCGGGCCTGAACTGGTTCGAGCGTGAGGCGTTCGACCTGTACGGCATCGTCTTCGAAGGCCACCCGGACCTGCGCCGCATCCTGACCGACTACGGTTTCGTCGGCCATCCGTTCCGCAAGGATTTCCCGCTGATCGGCAACGTCGAAGTGCGCTACGACGCCGACAAGAAGCGCGTGGTGTACGAGCCCGTTTCGATCGAGCCGCGCGTGGCCGTGCCGCGCGTGATCCGTGACGACGCCCGCTACGAGACCGCGCAGGGCGAGGCCGCGCAGCGCGGCGAGGTGAAGAAGTGAGCGCCCAGATGTCCAACGGCGTGTCCAGCACGTCCGGCCTCGGCAGCGGTGCCGAGATCCGCAACTACACGCTGAACTTCGGCCCGCAGCATCCGGCCGCGCACGGTGTGCTGCGCCTGATCCTGGAAATGGACGGCGAGGTCATCCACCGCGCCGATCCGCACGTGGGCCTGCTCCACCGCGGCACCGAGAAGCTCGCCGAGTCCAAGCCGTTCAACCAGTCGATTGGTTACATGGATCGCCTGGATTACGTGTCGATGATGTGCAACGAGCACGCCTACGTGCGCGCGATCGAGACCCTGCTGGGCATCGAGGCGCCGGAGCGTGCGCAGTACATCCGCACGATGTTCGACGAGATCACCCGCATCCTGAACCACCTGATGTGGATCGGTTCCAACGCGCTCGACCTGGGTGCGATGGCGGTGTTCCTGTACGCGTTCCGCGAGCGCGAAGAGCTGATGGACTGCTACGAAGCGGTCTCCGGCGCGCGCATGCATGCCACGTATTACCGTCCGGGCGGTGTGTACCGCGACCTGCCGGACCGCATGCCCAAGTACAAGGAATCGCCGTGGCGCAAGGGCGGCAAGCTCAAGCGCTTCAACGAATGGCGCGAAGGCTCGATGCTGGATTACCTCGACGCCTTCACCGACGACTTCCCCAAGCGCGTCGACGAGTACGAGACGCTGCTCACCGACAACCGCATCTGGAAGCAGCGCACCGTCGGCATCGGTGTCGTCTCGCCCGAGCAGGCGCTGGCCTGGGGCATGACCGGCGCGATGATCCGCGGTTCGGGCATCGCCTGGGACCTGCGCAAGAAGCAGCCGTACGCCAAGTACGCCGAGGTCGACTTCGACATCCCGGTGGGCGTCAACGGCGACTGCTACGACCGTTACCTGGTACGCGTCGAAGAGATGCGCCAGTCCAACCGCATCATCAAGCAGTGCGTGAAGTGGCTGAAGGCCAACCCGGGCCCGGTCATCGTCGACAACTTCAAGGTCGCTCCGCCCAAGCGCGAGGACATGAAGGACGACATGGAAGCCCTGATCCACCACTTCAAGCTGTTCTCGGAAGGCTACTGCGTGCCGGCCGGCGAGACCTACGCCGCGGTTGAAGCGCCCAAGGGCGAATTCGGCTGCTACCTGGTCTCCGACGGCGCGAACAAGCCCTTCCGCGTGAAGCTGCGCGCGCCGGGCTTCGCGCACCTTTCGTCGATGGACGCCATCGTCAAGGGCCACATGCTGGCCGACGTCGTGGCGATGATCGGCACTTACGATCTCGTGTTCGGCGAGGTCGACCGCTAAGGCGGCGATCCGTTGAGGAATAAGGGCAAATGAAGGCGACCGGAAATTTCGAAGCCTGTCAGCACGTCGACCCGATGGTCGCGCTGTCTGACAAGACGCGCGCGCACATCGACCACTGGCTGGCCAAGTTCCCGCCGGACCGCAAGCGTTCGGCCGTGCTGCAGGGCCTGCACGCCGCGCAGGAACAGAACGGTGGTTGGCTGAGCGACGAGCTCATCGCGGCCGTGGCGAAGTACCTGAGCCTGCCGCCCGTGTGGGCGTACGAAGTGGCGAGCTTCTACTCGATGTTCGAGACCGAACAGGTCGGTCGCCACAACGTCGCTTTCTGCACCAACATCAGCTGCTGGCTCAACGGCGCCGAGGACCTGGTCCGCCACGCCGAAAAGAAGCTCGGCTGCAAGCTGGGCGAGTCCACCTCCGACGGTCGCGTCTACCTCAAGCGTGAGGAAGAGTGCCTGGCCGCGTGCTGCGGCGCGCCGGTGGTGGTCATCAACGGTCATTACCACGAGAACCTCGACGCCTCGAAGGTGGACGAGCTGCTCGACGGTCTGAAGTGAGGCCTCACTCCATGGCGCACGAGCATCACGACTACTCCAAGGGCTACGGTCCGGTTGGCCCGGCTCCGCAGGAGCACACCGTCGTCTACACGACGCTGCACTACGACACTCCGTGGTCGTACGAGAACTACCTCAAGACCGGTGGTTACGCAGCGCTGCGCAAGATCCTGACCGAGAAGATGGAGCCGTCGGCGATCATCGACCTGGTCAAGGGCTCCGGCCTGCGCGGCCGCGGCGGCGCGGGCTTCCCGACCGGCCTGAAGTGGTCCTTCATGCCCAAGGGCAGCGGCACGCAGAAGTACATCCTGTGCAACTCGGACGAATCCGAGCCGGGCACGGCGAAGGATCGCGACATCCTGCGCTACAACCCGCATTCGGTCGTCGAAGGCATGGCGATCGCCTGCTACGCCACCGGTTCGACGGTTGCGTACAACTACCTGCGCGGCGAATTCCATCACGAGCCGTTCGAGCACTTCGAGCAGGCACTGAAGGAAGCCTACGAACACGGTTGGCTGGGCAAGAACGTGCTCGGCAGCGGCGTGGACATCGACATCTACGGCGCGCTCGGCGCCGGCGCCTACATCTGCGGCGAAGAAACCGCGCTGATGGAATCGCTGGAAGGCAAGAAGGGCCAGCCGCGCTACAAGCCGCCGTTCCCGGCCAATTTCGGCCTGTTCGGCAAGCCGACGACGATCAACAACACCGAGACCTACGCCTCGGTGCCGGCGATCATCCGCAACGGCGCGGAGTGGTTCCTCAACCTGGGCAAGCCGAACAACGGCGGTCCGAAGATCTTCTCGGTCTCCGGCCACGTGGCCAAGCCGGGCAACTACGAAATCCGTCTGGGCACTTCGTTCGCCGACCTGCTGCAGCTGGCCGGCGGCATGCGCGAAGGCCGCAAGATCAAGGGCGTCATCCCGGGTGGTTCGTCGATGCCGGTGCTGCCGGGCGACGTGATGATGTCGCTGACGATGGACTACGACTCGATCCAGAAGGCCGGTTCGGGCCTGGGCTCGGGCGCGGTCATCGTGATGGACGAGACGACCTGCATGGTGCGCGCCTGCCAGCGCATCGCGCGCTTCTACTTCAAGGAAAGCTGCGGCCAGTGCACGCCGTGCCGCGAAGGCACCGGCTGGATGTACCGCATGCTGACCCGCATCGTCGACAAGCAGGCGACGCTGGAAGACCTGCAGATGCTGCGCGCCGCCGCCGGACAGATCGAAGGCCACACCATCTGCGCCTTCGGCGAAGCCGCCGCGTGGCCGGTGCAGGGCTTCCTGCGCCACTACTGGGATGAATTCGAATACGCGATCGTGAACAAGCGCTTCCTGGTCGATGACCAGCGCGCCGGCACGGTGGTGGAGAAGGTCGCCGCATGAGCGCACAGCCCGTAAATCCGAACCTGCCGCCGGACCACGTCACCGTCTTCATCGACGGCGTCGAAATGGCCGCGCCGAAGGGCTCGATGATCATCCAGGCCGCCGACAAGGCCGGCATCGCGATCCCGCGTTTCTGCTACCACGACAAGCTGGCCATCGCGGCGAACTGCCGCATGTGCCTGGTCGAAGTGGAGAAGATGCCGAAGCCGGCGCCGGCCTGCGCCACGCCGGTCATGGATGGCATGAAGGTCTCCACGCGCAGCGACAAGGCACTGAAGTCGCAGCGCAACGTGATGGAGTTCCTGCTCATCAACCATCCGCTCGACTGCCCGATCTGCGATCAGGGCGGCGAGTGCGAACTGCAGGACCTGTCGCTCGGCTATGGCCGTTCCGTGAGCCGTTTCGTCGAGCGCAAGCGCGTCGTGCCGGACGAGGACATCGGCCCGCTGGTCGCCACCGAGATGACGCGCTGCATCCAGTGCACGCGCTGCGTGCGTTTCACCGCGGAGATCGCCGGCACCTACGAGCTGGGCGGCATGTACCGTGGCGAGAACCTGCAGATCGGCACCTACGACGGCAAGCCGCTGACGACGGAGCTTTCCGGCAACGTCGTCGACGTGTGCCCGGTCGGCGCGCTGACCAACAAGGTGTTCCAGTTCAAGGCACGTCCGTGGGAGCTGGTCGCACGCGAGTCGCTGGGTTACCACGATGCGCTGGGCAGCAACCTGTTCCTGCACGTGCGCCGCGGTGAAGTGCTGCGCACCGTGCCGCGTGACAACGAAGCGGTCAACGAATGCTGGCTGTCGGACCGGGACCGCTACTCGCACCAGAGCCTGTACGCCGAAGACCGTGCGAACGCGCCGATGGTCAAGGACAACGGTGAGTGGCGCGAAGCTTCGTGGGAAGAAGCGCTGGCGAAGGCCGCGAAGATCCTGCGCGACAACGCCGCCGACCAGCTCGGCGTGCTCGTCGGGCCTGCGACCTCGAACGAGGAGGGCGCGCTGCTCGCCCGCCTGGCCGACGCGCTCGGCACCGGCAATATCGACCATCGCATCGGCCAGCACGACCTGAGCGACGCCGCGCATGCGACGACGTTCGCCGCGCCCGTCGCCGACCTCAACCACGCCGACGTCATCGTCATCGTGGGCTCCAACCTGCGCCATGAGTTGCCGCTGGTGAACCAGCGCGTGCGCAAGGCCTGGACCCGCGGCGCCAAGGTGTACGTCGTCAATCCGGTCGATTTCGACTTCACCTACGACATCGCGCAGAAGGCGATCGTCGCGCCGTCGAAGATCGCCGGCGTGCTCGGCGACAGTGGCCTGATCGACATTGCGAAGAACGCCACGCGCGCGGTCGTCATCGTCGGCGCGCTGGCCGAGAACGGCCCGCACGCCGCGCAGATCCGCAAGGCCGCCGCCGATTTCGCCGCTGCCACGGGTGCTTCGCTCAATCGCATCCCGCAGGGCGCGAACGCCGTCGGCCTGTCCGACTACGGCGTGCTGCCGACCTCGCGCGACGCGCAGGCGATGCTGGCCGATCCGCGTTCGGCGTATGTGCTGTACGGCATCGAGCCGGGCATGGACTTCGCCGACACCGCAACCGCACTGAAGGCGCTCAACGCGGCCCAGGTCGTGGCGTTCAGCACGTTCGCGTGCCGTTCGACGCGCGCGGTCGCTGATGTGATCCTGCCGATCGGTCTGCTGCCGGAGATCGACGCGACGCTCACCAACCTCGATGGTCGCCAGCAGGCGACTGTTTCGGGCGGCAAGCTGCCGGGTCAGGCGCGCGCCGGCTGGCGCGTGCTGCGTGCGCTGGGTGGCGAACTGGAAGCCAAGGGCTTCGAGTTCGTCGATCTGGCCGGTCTGCGCGCGAGCATGCAGATGCGTGAAGTGAACGTCGTCGCCGGCAAGGCGCCCAACGTCGCGGGCGAAGGCCTGGAAGTGGCTGCCAGCGTCGCGATCTACCGCAGCGATGCGGTCGTGCGTCGCGCGCCGGCCCTGCAGGCGCACCCGCTCAACGTCGAACCCAAGGCCGTGCTGAATCCGACGGACGCCGCCGCACTGGGCTTCGCGGATGGCGTGGTGGGCAAGTTCAACACCGCCGCGGGCACCGCGACGCTGCCGGTTTCGGTCAGCGACAAGGTCGCGCCCGGCACCGTGTGGGTCGAAACCGGCCACGGCGCCACCGCGCCGATGTCGGGTCGCGTGCAGGCGGGGAGGGCGTAAGCGATGACCAATGGAATGTTCACCACCCACGTGGTCGATCCGCTGCGCGAGTTCTTCCTGTCCTTCGGCATGACGGGCGCGATCGTCTGGATCGTGCTGAAGATCCTGCTGATCGCGATGCCGGTGATCATCACCGTGGCCTTCTACGTCGTCTGGGAGCGCAAGCTCATCGGCTGGATGCACGTGCGCCACGGACCGATGTACGTCGGCCGGGGCATCCTCCAGGCCTTCGCGGACGTGTTCAAGCTGCTGTTCAAGGAAGTCATCCAGCCCTCGCGCGCGGAGAACTTCCTGTTCAAGCTCGCGCCGCTGATCGCGCTCGCGCCGGCCTTCGCCGCGTGGGCCGTGGTGCCGTTCGACTACCAGGTCGTGCTGTCCAACGCGAACGCGGGCCTGCTGTACCTACTGGCGATGACCTCGCTGGGCGTGTACGGCATCATCCTCGCCGGCTGGGCGTCGAACTCGAAGTACGCCTTCCTCGGCGCGATGCGCGCGGCGGCGCAGGTGGTTTCGTACGAAATCGCGATGGGCTTCGCGATGGTCGGCGTGATGGTCGGCGCCGGCAGCCTCAACCTCACGGACATCGTGATGGCGCAGTCGGGCAACTCCGGCTTCCTGGAGTGGTTCTGGGTGCCGATGCTGCCGCTGTTCGTCGTGTACTTCATTTCGGGCGTCGCCGAGACCAACCGCGCGCCGTTCGACGTGGTGGAAGGCGAGTCGGAAATCGTGGCTGGCCACATGGTCGAGTATTCGGGTTCGGCGTTCGCGCTGTTCTTCCTGGCCGAATACGCGAACATGATCCTGATCAGCTTCCTGACCTCGCTCTTCTTCCTCGGCGGCTGGCTGTCGCCCATTCCCGCGTCGTGGATCCCCGATGTGCCGGTGCTGGGCACTGTGCTGGGCAACGGCTGGTGGTGGCTGCTCGCGAAGGTGTTCTTCTTCGCCAGCTGCTTCATCTGGTTCCGCGCCTCGTTCCCGCGTTATCGCTACGACCAGATCATGCGCCTGGGCTGGAAGGTCTTCATCCCGATCACCATCGCGTGGATCTGCGTGGTCGCGCTGATGGCGTACTTCAAAATCTTCGAGCCCGGCGTGTAAGGGGCATCACGCATGAATCGCATCGTTTCCTACTTCAAGAGCCTGCTGCTCATCGAGCTCGCACAGGGCCTTGCCCTGACCGGCAAGTACCTGTTCAAGCCGAAGTACACGCTGATGTACCCGATGGAAAAGACGCCGCAGTCGCCGCGCTTCCGCGGCGTGCATGCGCTGCGCCGCTACCCCAACGGGGAAGAGCGCTGCATCGCGTGCAAGCTGTGCGAGGCGGTGTGCCCCGCGCTGGCGATCACCATCGATTCGACCAAGCGCGAGGACGGCACCCGCCGCACCACGCGCTACGACATCGACCTGTTCAAGTGCATCTTCTGCGGCTTCTGCGAAGAATCCTGCCCGGTCGACTCGATCGTCGAGACGCACGTGCACGAGTACCACTTCGACAAGCGCGGCCAGAACATCCTGACCAAGCCGCAGCTGCTGGCCATCGGCGACCGCCTCGAGGCGGAGATCGCCGAACGCCGCGCCGCCGACGCACCTTTCCGCTGAGGGCCTGACGAACATGGATCTCGCCCAGATTGCCTTCTTCCTCTTCGCAGCCGTCGCCACGATGGCGGCCGTTGCGGTCATCAGCGTGAAGAACCCGGTGCATGCCGTGCTGTTCCTCGTGCTCACCTTCTTCTCGGTGGCCTGCACCTGGATCATCGCCGGCGCCGAGTTCCTCGGCGTGGCGCTCATCCTGGTCTACGTCGGCGCGGTGATGGTGCTGTTGCTGTTCGTGGTGATGATGCTCGACATCGACGTCGCCCCGCTGCGCGAAGGCTACGTGCGCTACCTGCCGATCGGCCTGGTGGTCGCGGTGGTCATGCTGGTGGAAATGCTCACCCTGATCGGCGTCAAGGCCAACGTCGCCACCGCGTTCCCGGCCGATCCGTCGGCGGCGGGCAACACGCAGTGGCTGGCGCGTGCGCTGTTCACGCAGTTCCTGCTGCCGTTCGAAGTCGCTGCGGTCATCCTGACCGTCGCGGTGATCGCGGCGGTGATGCTGACCCTGCGCCGCCGCGTCGGTGCGCGTCACCAGAGCCCGTCGGCGCAGGCGCGCGTGCGCTCCACCGACCGCGTGCGCGTGATCAAGATGGACGCCGTCAAGCCGGTAGCACCGGCCCCGGCGGAAACCCCGGCAGAGGAGGGCAAGCCGTGAGCGAATTCTTCGGCGCCGGGCTGGCGCTCGGCCACTACCTCGCGCTCGGCGCGGTGCTGTTCTGCATCAGCGTCGCCGGCATCTTCCTCAACCGGAAGAACGTGATCATGCTGCTGATGTCGCTGGAGCTGCTGCTGCTCGCGGTGAACATCAACTTCGTGGCGTTCTCGCGCCAGCTGTCCGACCCGGCCGGCCAGGTGTTCGTGTTCTTCATCCTGACCGTCGCGGCCGCCGAGGCCGCCATCGGCCTGGCCATCCTGGTCACGCTGTTCCGCAACCGGCGCACGATCAACGTGGCCGAAATCGATTCGATGAAGGGCTGAGGTGGAGCACGCAATGGAACACGCCATCTCCAAGTCCGTCCTGCTCGCCATCGTGCTCGCGCCCTTGTTCGGCGCGATCATCGCCGGCCTATTCCGCCGCCAGGTGGGCCGCGCCGGTGCGCACTGGGTGACCATCCTGGGTGTCGCCGCCAGCTGCGCGCTGTCGATCCATGTCCTGTGGCAGCTTGCCTGGCAGGGCGCGTCGCCGTTCAACGAGAACGTCTACACCTGGTTCCAGGTCGGCGGCATCGAGGCCAACGTCGGCTTCATGGTCGACAAGCTGACTGCGATGATGATGGTGGTCGTCACCTTCGTGTCGCTGCTGGTGCACATCTACACCATCGGCTACATGGCCGAGGACGACGGTTACCAGCGCTTCTTCAGCTACATCTCGCTGTTCACCTTCTCGATGTTGATGCTCGTGATGAGCAACAACTTCCTGCAGCTGTTCTTCGGCTGGGAAGCGGTGGGCCTGGTGTCGTACCTGCTGATCGGCTTCTGGTTCAAGCGCCCGACCGCGGTGTTCGCCAACCTCAAGGCGTTCCTGGTCAACCGCGTGGGTGACTTCGGCTTCCTGCTCGGCATCGCCGGCGTGCTGTACACCTTCAACAGCCTGGATTACGGCACCGTCTTCGCCCGTGCGGGCGAGCCGGCTCTGGCCGCCGCGCAAATGCAGAACGCGTGGCCGGCACTGGCCGAGGCGGGCAGCTGGCTGGCGCCGATCGGTGGCTGGTCGCTGATGACCTTCATCTGCATCTGCCTGTTCATCGGTGCGATGGGCAAGTCGGCGCAGGTGCCGCTGCACGTCTGGCTGCCGGACTCGATGGAAGGCCCGACGCCGATCTCCGCGCTGATCCACGCCGCGACGATGGTCACCGCGGGCATCTTCATGGTCGCGCGCATGTCGCCGCTGTTCGAGCTGTCGGAAACGGCGCTGACGTTCGTGCTCTTCATCGGTGCCACCACGGCGTTCTGGACGGGCCTGATCGGCATCGTGCAGAACGACATCAAGCGCGTGGTCGCGTACTCCACGCTGTCGCAGCTGGGTTACATGACGGTCGCGCTGGGCGTGTCGGCGTACAGCGCCGGCGTGTACCACCTGATGACGCACGCCTTCTTCAAGGCGCTGCTGTTCCTGGGCGCCGGCTCGGTCATCATCGGCATGCACCACGAGCAGGACATGCGCCGCATGGGCGGCCTGAAGAAGTACATGCCCATCACGTACTGGACGATGCTCATCGGCACGCTGGCGCTGATCGGCACGCCGTTCTTCAGCGGTTTCTACTCGAAGGACACCATCATCGAGGCCGCCGCCGAACACGCCCACGAGGCGCACAGCTGGGTCGCGACCTACGCATACTGGGCCGTGCTGCTGGGCGCGTTCGTCACCGCGTTCTACAGCTTCCGCCTGCTGTACATGACCTTCCACGGCAAGGAGCGTTTCCACGATCCGGTGCCGGACCACTACGTCGCGCCGGAAGCGGACTCCAGCGAGCACGAAGCACAGCTCGCCGAGCAGCACGGCCACGACGCGCACCACAAACACGACGCGCATGGCCACGACGGCCATGACGACCACCACGCGCACACGCCGCATGAGTCGCCGTGGGTGGTGACGGTGCCGCTGATCCTGCTCGCGATCCCGTCGGTGGTGATCGGCTTCTTCACCGTCGGCCAGATGCTGTTCGGCACCGACACGATGGGCCACCACAAGCAGCTGCCGTTCTTCCTGGGCTCCATCGACGTGGCCGCCGCGCGCGACACCGTCGCCAAGGTGGGCGCCGAGGTGTGGCACGGCCCGGTGGCTTACGCGCTGCACGGCTTCAAGGCGCCGGCGTTCTGGCTGACGCTGGGCGGCTTCATCCTCGCCACGATCATGTACCTGTGGAAGCCTGAGCTGCCCGCGAAGGCGCGCAAGCTGTTCGCCTGGCCGGTGCGCGTGCTCGAGGAGAAGTACGGCTTCGACAAGCTCTGGATCGGCGGCTTCGCCGGCGGTGGCCTGGCGCTGGGCAAGGTTTCGCGTGCGGTCGATACGCACGTGATCGACGGTGCCGCGGTGAACGGCAGCGCTCGCGTCGTCGACCTGGTTGCCCGCCTGACCCGCCGGATGCAGTCCGGTTACCTCTACCACTACGCGTTCGCGATGATCGTCGGCCTGATTGTTCTGCTGGCCGCATTGATCCGCTACTGGCGCTGATTACGACAAGGACCCGACGTGAATTCCGAGCCCTTGCAGAGCACTTCCTTCCTGCTCAGCCTCTTGATCTGGCTGCCGATCATCGGCGGTCTGGCCACGATGGCCTTTGGCCACCAGCGCGCCAATGCGGCCCGCTGGTTCGCCACCGGCATCGCCTTGTTGACGTTGCTGGCGAGCATCCCGCTGTTCACCGGTTTCGACATGGCCAGCGCGGCCATGCAGTTCGTCGAGAACCGCAAGTGGATCCCGGTCTACAACATCCGCTACCACCTGGGCGTGGACGGTGTGTCTATCGCGCTGATCGGCCTGACCACGCTGACTACGCTGCTGGCGATGATCGGCGCGTGGACCTCCGTCGAGAAGCGCGTGGCGCAGTACTACGCCGCGTTCCTGATCCTCGAAGGCCTGATGGTCGGCGTGTTCGCCGCGCTGGACGCGATGCTGTTCTACGTGTTCTTCGAAGGCATGCTCATCCCGATGTTCATCATCATCGGTGTGTGGGGCGGCCCGCGTCGCGTGTACGCATCGGTGAAGTTCTTCCTGTACACCTTCCTCGGCTCGCTGTTCATGCTGCTGGGCCTGATCTACCTGTACCTGAAGGGCGGTAGCTGGCAGCTGGCCGACATGTACGCGCAGCCGCTGACGGCGACGGAGCAGATGTGGATCTTCTTCGGCTTCCTGGTGGCCTTCGCGGTCAAGGTGCCGATGTTCCCGGTCCACACGTGGTTGCCGGACGCGCACGTGGAAGCGCCGACCGCGGGTTCGGTGATCCTGGCTGCGATCATGCTGAAGATCGGTGGCTACGGTTTCATCCGCTTCGTGCTGCCGATCGTGCCGGATGCCGGCGCCGAGTACGCGTGGCTCGTCATCGCGCTGAGCCTGATTGCCGTGGTCTATGTCGGTCTGGTCGCCCTGGCGCAGGACGACATGAAGAAGCTGATCGCGTACTCGTCCGTGTCGCACATGGGCTTCGTCACCCTGGGCACGTTTATCTCGTTCGCGCTGGTGCGCGATGCGGGCAACACCGATGCGGCGCGTTTGGGCCTGCAGGGTGCGATGGTGCAGATGATCAGCCACGGCTTCGTGTCGGGCGCGATGTTCTCCTGCGTCGGCGTGCTCTACGACCGCATGCACACCCGCATGATCAAGGACTACGGCGGCGTCGCCAACGTGATGCCGTGGTTCGCCGCGTTCATGGTGCTGTTCGCGATGGCCAACTCCGGCCTGCCGGGCACGTCGGGTTTCGTGGGCGAGTTCATGGTGATCCTCGCCAGCTTCCAGCAGCACCCGCTGATCGGTTTCGTCGCGGCCACCACGCTGATCATCGGCGCCGCCTACACGCTATGGCTGGTCAAGCGCACGATGTGGGGTGAAGTGGCCAACGCGCACGTTGCCGAACTGGAAGACATCAACGCACGCGAAGCCTTCGTGCTGGGCGTGTTCGCCGCCGGCGTGCTGATCCTGGGCCTGTGGCCGAAGCCGCTGACGGACCTGATGGAACCCGCCATCGCGAATCTGGCGACGCAGATCGCCGCGTCGAAGCTCTGAGGTCGTAGCGCAATGAACATGCCTGTCCGTTCCATCGCCGACCTGATGCCGCTGCTCCCCGAGCTGGTGGTGATCCTCGGCGCGTTCGCGCTGCTGATGATCGACCTGTTCATCGACGAGCGCCGCCGCGTGGTCAGCCACCTGTTCGCCATTGCCGTGCTCGCGGTCGCGACCTTCATGGTCGCCACCGGTGTGGGCGGGCAGGGCACCGTGCTCGGCGGGATGTTCGTCCGCGACATCGCGGCCGATGTGATGAAGGTGACCATCGGTGTCGTCGGCATCCTGGCGATGATCTACACCTGGCCGTACCTGCGCGCCCGCGAGCTGTACAAGGGCGAGGTGTCGGTGCTGATGCTCTTCGCCACCGCCGGCATGATGCTGCTGGTGTCCTCCGGCAGCCTGGTGATGGTGTACCTGGGCCTGGAAATGCTGGCGCTTTGCTCCTACGCGCTGGTGGCCGTCGACCGCGAAAGCCCGCTGGCCTCGGAAGCGGCCATCAAGTATTTCGTCCTGGGCGCGCTCGCCTCGGGCCTGCTGCTGTACGGCCTGTCGCTGGTTTACGGCGCCACGGGCACGCTGCAGCTGGACCAGATCGCCGCCGTCACGCAGGACAAGCTGCAGGCCGGCGAGTCGACGCTGATGCTGATCACCGGCGTGGTGTTCATCGTCGCCGGCATCGCGTTCAAGTTCGGCGCCGCGCCGTTCCACATGTGGCTGCCGGACGTGTACCACGGCGCCCCGACGCCGATCACGCTGTTCATCGGCTCGGCGCCGAAATTGGCGGCGTTCGGCATGACCTACCGTCTGCTGGAAGTCGGCGCGCCCGCGTTCGAAGAGCAGTGGCGCCTGATGCTGGCGATCCTCGCGGTGCTGTCGCTCGCCATCGGCAACCTCAGCGCGATGGTGCAGACCAATCTCAAGCGCCTGCTGGCGTACTCGACGATCTCGCACGTGGGCTTCCTGTTCGTCGGCCTGGCCGGCGGCGGGCGTGAGGGCTTCGCCGCGGCGCTGTTCTACGCGATCAGCTACTCGATCATGTCGGCCGCGGCCTTCGGTGCCATCGTGGTGCTTTCGCGCCGCGGCTTCGAAGCCGACCGCATCGACGACTACAAGGGCCTCAACGCGCGCAATCCGTGGATGGCCGGCCTGGTGCTGTGCGTGATGGCCTCGCTGGCCGGCGTGCCGCCGTTCCTGGGCTTCTGGTCGAAACTGGCCGTGCTGCGCGCCGCGCTGCAGGGCGACATGCTGTGGCTGACGCTCGTCGGCGTTGTGTTTGCCGTGGTCGGCGCGTTCTACTACCTGCGCGTCATCAAGGCGATGTACTTCGACGAGCCGGAAGGGGAGCCCATGGAGCCCAGCAACGACCGTCCGCTGCGCATTGCCTTCGGCGTGAACGCGCTGGCGCTGCTCGCACTGGGTCTGGCCTGGAATCCGATCATGGCGTGGTGCCAGAGGGCGTTCGCCTGACAGCAGTTTTAGCGCGAATCCGATTTAATTCATGAATCGGGCTTGCGCAGATTTTAGTCGGCCGTTATGATGATCGGCCTGATGCGGGGTGGAGCAGTCTGGCAGCTCGTCGGGCTCATAACCCGAAGGTCGCAGGTTCAAATCCTGCCCCCGCTACCAGCTTCGGCCAGGATCGTTCGTTCATCGACACGATCCGAGGAAAGCCCGGATTCCGGGCTTTCCCGGGCCAAAGGCCGGGCTTGGTGATCGCGCACTGCTCACGCGATCACACCGACATCCAGCTGTACGGACAAGGGGCCCGCAAGGGCCCTTTGTCGTTTTCGTGCCCGTGGGTATGTGATTCGGAAGTTCCTGCTCCAGGAATGCGTGCTTCGGAAGAACGTGTTCGCGAGGCCGTTTCCTTTTGGCATTGCGCGGCATCGGGATGGGTCCCGTGCCGGCTTCGTGGGAGTCTGACGCGTGACGGACAAAGCTGTGGAAATCGCGAACCTGCTCGCCCCGACCGTTGCGTCGCTGGGTGTCGAGCTGCTGGGCGCGGAATACCTTGCAGCCCCCGGCAACGCCGTGTTGCGCCTGTATATCGACGTGCCGGCCGACCGGGCCGTGGGCGAGGACGGTCAGCCGCGCTCGGTGACCATCGACGACTGCGAGGCGGTGAGCCGCGAGGTGTCGGCGCAGCTGGATGTGGAAGATCCGATCAGCAGCCAGTACACGCTGGAAGTCTCCTCGCCCGGCATCGACCGCCCGCTGTTCACGCTGGGCCACTACGAGCGCTTCGCAGGCGAGACCGCCAAGGTCGCCATGAAGCTGCCGCAGGACGGCCGCCGCCGACTGCAGGGACAGATTGCGCGCGTGGACGGCGACAACGTCGTCTTCGTGCTGGACGGCAACGAGTTCGTCGTGCCGTTCGGAAACATCGACAAGGCGCGCCTGGTCCCGGACTGGGCCGCGCTTGGATTCGCCCCGGTCAAGCCGGGCAAAGACAAGCCGTCGAAGGGCGCGCCGAAAGGCGGCGCTTCGAAGGCAAAGAAGTAAACCACCCCATCACCACCCAATGCCGGCGGCGCGAGTCGCCGACCGTGCGGAGCTAGAAAGATGAGCAAGGAACTGTTGCTGGTCGTGGACGCGGTCGCCAATGAGAAGGGCGTCCCGCGCGAGGTCATCTTCGAGGCCATCGAGGCCGCGTTGGCCTCGGCTGCGAAGAAGCGCTACCACGACCAGGACGTGCTGGTGCGCGTCACCATCGACCAGAAGGACGGCAGCTACGAAACCTACCGTCGCATGGAGGTCGTGGCCGACGACGTCGTGATGGAGTCACCGGATCGCCAGATCCGCCTGATGGACGCCGTCGACGAGGTCGAGGGCGCCGAGGTCGGTGACTACATCGAAGAACAGATCGAAAACCCCGAGTTCGGCCGCATCGCCGCACAGGCCGCCAAGCAGGTGATCGTGCAACGCGTGCGCGAGGCCGAGCGCCAGCAGGTCGTGGACGCGTGGAAGGATCGCGTGGGCGAACTGGTCACCGGCGTGGTCAAGCGCGTGGAGCGCGGCAACATCTACGTCGACCTGGGCGGCAACGCCGAGGCGATCATCCCGAAGGACAAGGGCATCCCGCGCGATGTGCTGCGCACCGGCGACCGCGTGCGCGGTTACCTGTTCGACGTGCGCAGCGAACCGCGTGGCCCGCAGCTGTTCATCAGCCGCGCCGCGCCGGAATTCATGATGGAGCTGTTCAAGCTCGAAGTGCCGGAAGTCGGACAGGGCCTGGTGTCGATCAAGGCCTGCGCACGCGATCCGGGCGACCGCGCCAAGATCGCCGTCGTCGCGCACGACAACCGCACCGATCCCATCGGCGCGTGCATCGGCATGCGCGGTTCGCGCGTGCAGGCGGTGAGCAACGAGCTCAACGGCGAGCGCGTGGACATCGTGCTGTGGTCGGACAACCCGGCCCAGTTCGTCATCAACGCGATGGCGCCGGCGGAAGTGCAGTCGATCATCGTCGATGAAGAGAAGCACTCGATGGATCTGGCCGTGGCGGAAGACCGCCTGGCCCAGGCGATCGGCAAGGGCGGCCAGAACGTGCGTCTGGCGTCCCGCCTGTCGGGTTGGCAGTTGAACGTGATGACCCAGGACCAGGTCACGGCGAAGTCGGAGGCCGAACAGAACGCCGCCCGCCAGCTGTTCCAGGAAAAGCTGGAAGTCGACGAGGAAATCGCCGGCATCCTGGTCTCGGAAGGCTTCAGCACGGTCGAGGAAATCGCCTACGTGCCGGTCGGCGAGCTGCTCGCGGTGGAGGGCTTCGACGAGGACATCGTCGAGGAACTGCGCTCGCGCGCCCGCGACGCCCTGCTCAACGAGGCGCTGGCGGCCGAGGAGGAGCTCGACGAGCACCAGCCGGCGGCCGACCTGCTCGAGCTGGACGGCATGGATGAAGCCACCGCCTACGCGCTCGCCGCGCGCGGCGTGGTCACGCGCGACGACCTGGCCGACATGGCCACCGACGAGCTGACCGATATCGATGGCATCGACGAGGCCCGTGCCGCCGCGCTGATCATGGAAGCGCGCAAGCACTGGTTCGAATGAATACCGCGTCGGCCCGCCCGGCACCGCCGGGCTAGAATGACGCCAACACGCGCGGGGCCCGCCCCGCGCCACGAGGACACGGAATCCGAATGTCGCAGCAAACCACCATCCGCAAGCTGGCCGAACTGGTGAACACGCCGGTCGAGAAGTTGCTGGAGCAGCTGGCCGAGGCCGGCATGACCTTCAGCGGCCCCGACCAGGTCGTCACCAGCATCGAGAAAGTCAAGCTGCTCGGCTTCCTCAAGCGCTCCCACGGCAAGGCCGACAAGGCCGACGAACCGGGGGACGCGGCGAAGAAGATCACGCTCAACCGCAGCCGGAAGCAGGAAATCACCGTCGGCGGCGGCAAGAACAAGACGACCGTCGACGTCGTGGTGCGCAAGAAGGTCACGCTGGTGAAGCCGACCGAAGGCCAGCCGATGTCGGAGGGCGACGAGCGCGCCGAGATCCTGCGCAAGCTGGAGGAATCCAAGCAGCGCAACCTCGCCGAACAGCAGCGCCTGGCCGCTGACGACAAGCGTCGCGCCGACGAGGCCGATGCGGTCCGTCGCGAGGCGGAGGAAATCGCGCGCCAGAAGGCCGAGGAAGAAGAGCGTGCCCGCCTGGCCGACGCCAGCGTGGTCGCCGAAGACGCCGAGGAGCCGGCCGCGCGCAAGCCTGCGACCACCCACGGCCACGGTCATCCCAAGCCTGCGGCCGCGCACGGCCACGGTCACCCCAAGCCCGCTCCGGCGCGCGTGGCCGAAGCGCCGCGTGGCACCCCCGCGCACAAGACGCGTGGCTCGCACGCGATGGTGACGACCGTCGAGGACGACGACCGCACCAACCGCTTCGCCGGCCAGATGCACCTGAGCGCCTCCGAGCGCGCCCGTCGTGGCGCCAGCTCGCGTGGCAAGGCCAAGCCGCAGCGCCGTCACGCCGAGCAGGCGCGTTCGGGCAGCGGCTTCACCCGACCGACCGCGCCGATCGTGCGCGACGTCGCCATCGGCGAGACCATCACCGTCGCCGATCTGGCGCAGAAGATGGCGCTCAAGGGCGGCGACGTGGTGAAGGCGCTGTTCAAGATGGGCGTCATGGCGACCATCAACCAGTCCATCGACCACGACACCGCTGCGCTGGTGACCGAAGAGCTGGGCCATGTGGTCGTGAAGGCCGATGCCGCCAGCGCCGAAGACGCACTGCTGGCCCACGTCGAAGAGACGCAGGGCGAGAAGGTCGCGCGTCCGCCGGTGGTCACCATCATGGGCCACGTCGACCACGGCAAGACCTCGCTGCTGGACTACATCCGCCGCACGAAGGTGGCCTCCGGTGAAGCCGGCGGCATCACCCAGCACATCGGCGCGTACCACGTGGAAACCGACAAGGGCGTCATCAGCTTCCTCGACACCCCGGGCCACGCGGCGTTCACCTCGATGCGCGCACGCGGCGCCAAGCTGACCGACATCGTCGTGCTGGTCGTGGCCGCCGACGACGGCGTCATGCCGCAGACGAAGGAAGCCATCCAGCACGCGAAGGCGGCCGGCGTGCCGCTGATCGTGGCGATCAACAAGATCGACAAATCCGACGCCGACCCGAGCCGCGTCAAGAACGACCTGCTCGCCGAGGACATCGTGGCCGAAGACTTCGGCGGCGATACCCAGATGGTGGAGCTGTCGGCCAAGACCGGCCTGGGCGTGGACGACCTGCTCGACGCGATCTCGCTGCAGGCCGAAGTGCTCGAACTGCGCGCAGTACCGACCGGCCGTGCCACGGGTACGGTGATCGAATCCGCGCTCGACAAGGGCCGCGGCCCGGTCGCCACCGTGCTGGTGCAGGCGGGCGAACTCAGGAAGGGCGACTACCTCGTGTGCGGCGTGCAGTACGGCCGCGTGCGTGCGCTGTTCGACGAGAACGGCAAGCAGGTCGAGGGCGCCGGTCCGTCGATTCCGGTGCAGGTGCTCGGCCTGTCCGGCGTGCCGGACGCGGGCGACGACTTCGTGGTCGTCGACGACGAGCGTCTGGCCAAGGACGTCGCGCAGCAGCGCGACGCCAAGCGCCGTGAATCGCGCCTGGTCGCCGCTGCCGGCAACCGCATGGAAGACATCATGGCCCAGATGGGCAAGGGCGAGGGCCAGCTGAGCCTCAACCTCGTCGTCAAGGCCGACGTGCAGGGTTCGGTGGAAGCGCTGCGCCAGTCGCTGACCGCGCTGTCCAACGACCAGATCCGCATCAACGTCATCAGCTCCGGCGTGGGCGGCATCACCGAGTCCGACGCCAACGCCGCGCTCACCGCGAAGGCGACGGTCATCGGCTTCAACGTCCGTGCCGACGCATCGGCGCGCAAGGTGATCGAAGGCAACGGCGTGGACCTGCGCTACTTCTCGATCATCTATGACGTGATCGACCAGGTGAAGCAGGTCGCGTCCGGCATCCTGGGCGTGGAGATCCGCGAAGAGATCATCGGCACCGCCGAGGTTCGCGATGTCTTCCGCAGCTCCAAGTTCGGCGCCGTCGCCGGCTGCATGGTCGTGGAAGGCGTGGTCAAGCGGAACAAGCCGATCCGCGTCCTGCGCGACAACGCCGTCATCTTCGAAGGCGAACTGGAATCGCTGCGCCGCTTCAAGGAGAACGTCGACGAGGTGCGCAACGGCACCGAGTGCGGCATCGGCGTGAAGGCGTACAACGACGTCAAGCCGGGCGACCAGATCGAGTGCTTCGAGCGTATCGAAGTGCAGCGCACGCTCTGAAGCCGGGATTCGTGATTCGGGATTCGTGATTCGTAGAAGCGAAGAGCGCGTCCCGGTCACGCAAGTTCCACCACGAATCACCAATCACGAATCACAAATCACGTGCCAGGCAAATCGTTCCATCGCACCGATCGCGTTTCCGCCCAGCTCCGCAGGGAGTTGGGCACGCTGGTGCACGAGGCCGTGCGCGAGCACGGCCTGCCGTCCGTCAGCGTCTCCGACGTGGAGGTCTCGCGTGACCTCGCGCACGCCAAGGTGTTCGTCACTGCGCTTCAGCAGGAACGTTCCAAAGAGGCCGTCAAGGCGCTGAAGGAACTGGCCCCGCAGATCCGCTTCCAGCTCGGCCGCGCGGTGAAGATGCGCCACGTGCCCGAACTGCATTTCCACTACGACGATTCGGTCGATCGCGGCGAACGCATCGGCAACCTGCTGCGCGATACGCCGCGGGTCGCCGACACCGACGCCGACGAATGAGCCGGCGCGGGAGCCTCCCGCGCCGTTCGTCGTCTTTCTCCGTTTCCCATTGCCCTGGCCGCGGATCCCCCGCAGGATTCGCACGGCAGGCCGTCGTTGCGACCTTGTGATCGTGACGCGGTGACCGTGGCGACCAATGGACTCCCGCGACGATCCATGACGAAAGCCAAGACGCGCTTCCGCCCGCTCGACGGCATCCTGCTGCTCGACAAGCCGCAGGGCCTGAGCTCCAACCAGGCGCTGCAGCAGGCGCGCCACCTGTTCCGCGCCGAAAAGGGCGGGCACACCGGCAGCCTGGACCCGCTCGCCACCGGCCTGCTGCCGCTGTGTTTCGGCGAGGCGACGAAGATCGCCGGCTTGCTGCTCGGCTCGGCCAAGGCCTATGAGACGACGGCCGTGCTCGGCCTGACCACCGACAGCGACGACGCCGACGGCGCGCCGCTGCTGGAACGTCCCGTGCCCGTCCTGGACGATGCCGCCATCGAGGCGGCGCTGGTCCCGCTGCGCGGCCCGATCCGCCAGCGTGCGCCCATCTATTCGGCCCTCAAGCAGGGCGGCGAGCCGCTCTACGCCAAAGCCCGCCGGGGCGAGTCCATCGAGGCGCCCGAGCGGGACGTTGTCGTACACCGCTTCGAACTCCTCGACCGTGACGGGCCCCGCCTGCGTCTGCACGTGGAGTGCGGCTCGGGCACCTACGTTCGCAGCCTGGTCCGAGATCTCGGGGAAACCCTTGGCTGTGGCGCCCACGTCGCCACGCTGCGCCGGCTCTGGGTCGACCCCTTCCGCGCGCCGGCGATGCACACGCTGGAGTCGGTGCGTTCGCTGCTGGAAGAGGGCGGTGAGACAGCGCTGGAGGCGTGCCTGCTCCCCATCGAGGCCGGGCTGTCCCAGTTCCCCCGCGTCGAGCTGGAGGCGGAGGCCGCGCGTCGGCTGGGCATGGGCCAGGCCGTGGACTGCCCCGCGGGTGAAGAGGGGCTGGTCGCGGTGTTCGGGACCGATGGCCGCTGCCTGGGCATCGGCCAGCGTTCCGGGGAGCGGCTCGCGCCGCAGCGCCTGTTCCGCTGGGCGGCGCAGTCGGGCGAGCCTGAACAGGCGGCGCGATCGCCCGCGTGAAGGCCGGTCTTCCCGCGAAAGACACTCGGGCGGGTCGCATTCGCGTGGGCCTGCTGTTACAATTTCGCCGCTTTTCAAGCACCTAAGCAGTTCCCTTTCGCAACATCCCACAGCAAACGGCGGGCCAGGCGGTGCGTCGGCGCGGTTCATTCCGGTCGATTCGCTTCTGCAGGCCACGCATCACGAGGCAAAGATGTCCATCGACACCAGCAAGATCATTGAAGACAACAAGCGCGGCGCCAACGACACCGGTTCGCCGGAAGTCCAGGTCGCCCTGCTGACCGCCCGCATCGAGCAGCTCACCGGCCACTTCAAGGTCCACAAGCAGGACCACCACAGCCGCCGCGGCCTGCTGCAGATGGTCAACCGTCGTCGCAGCCTGCTCGACTATCTCAAGCGCAAGGACCACGAGCGCTACAAGAGCCTGATCGAGAAACTCGGTCTGCGTCGCTAAACGCAATACCCACCGCGGCGCAGCGATGCGCCGCGGTTCGTTTTTGAGGTTGGCTGCACCGGTACGGCGCCTGGCGTGTGTACCAAATTGAAGTTCGCATTACCCGGTACGGCGCACAGCACGCCCCGTACCGTCTGAGGTCGGCGGGCATCGGACGCAACGCGTCCGCCGCATGACCATCCGAATTCAGGCCGCATCGTCGGCCGGTCGGAGCGGGGCAGGGGCCCCGACCGGAACGCATCAGAAACGACAGGAACCCAACGTGGCAAAAATCACCAAGACCTTCCAGTACGGCGCCCATCAGGTAACGCTGGAGACGGGCGAGATCGCTCGTCAGGCCAGCGGCGCGGTCATCGTCAAGATGGACGAGACCGTCGTGCTGGTTACCGCGGTCGCCGCCAAGAGCGCGCGCGAAGGGCAGGACTTCTTCCCGCTCACGGTCGACTACCAGGAAAAGTTCTACGCCGGCGGCCGCATCCCGGGTGGCTTCTTCAAGCGTGAAGGTCGCGCCACCGAGAAGGAAACGCTGATCTCGCGCCTGATCGATCGCCCGATCCGTCCGCTGTTCCCCGAGGAATACAAGAACGAAGTCCAGATCATCGCGACGGTGATGTCGTCGAATCCGGACGTCGACGGCGACATCCCCGCACTGATCGGCGCTTCGGCCGCGCTGGCGCTGGCCGGCACGCCGTTCCAGGGCCCGATCGGCGCCGCCAAGGTCGGTTACAAGGATGGCCAGTACATCCTCAACCCGACCGTGTCGCAGCTGGTCGACTCCGACCTGGAGCTGGTCGTCGCCGGTACGTCCAACGCCGTGCTGATGGTCGAGTCCGAAGCGAACATGCTGTCGGAAGACGTGATGCTGGGCGCGGTGATGTTCGGTCATCGCGAGATGCAGAAGGTCATCAACGCCATCAACGAGCTGACCGTGGAAGCCGGCACCAAGCCGTCGACCTGGGCCGCTCCGGCGAAGAACGACGCGCTGATCGCCGCGATCACCGAAACCGCCGGTGCCTCGCTGGCGCAGGCCTACCAGATCCGCAACAAGGGCGAGCGCCGCGACGCCATCTCGGTCATCCGCAAGGACACCTGGGAGCAGCTGGCCGGCCGCGCCGAAGCCTCGGGCTGGCTCGCCGCCGATTACGCCAAGGAGTTCGGCGACCTCGAGTACCGCACCATGCGCGACTCGGTGCTGGACACCAAGGTCCGCATCGACGGCCGCGACCTGACCACCGTCCGTCCGATCGAGTGCAAGGTCGGCGTGCTGCCGCGCACCCACGGCTCGGCGCTGTTCACCCGCGGCGAGACGCAGGCCATCGTGGTCACCACGCTGGGCACCGCACGCGACGGCCAGATCATCGACGCCATCTCGGGCGAGTCCAAGGAACACTTCCTGTTCCACTACAACTTCCCGCCGTACTCGGTGGGCGAGACCGGCCGCTTCGGCGCGCCGAAGCGTCGCGAGATCGGCCACGGCCGCCTCGCCAAGCGCGGCGTGCTCGCTTCGATGCCGTCGATGGAATCCTTCCCGTACACGATCCGCGTCGTGTCGGAAATCACCGAGTCCAACGGCTCCTCGTCGATGGCCTCCGTGTGCGGTTCCTCGCTCGCGCTGATGGACGCCGGCGTGCCGGTGAAGGCGCCGGTCGCGGGCATCGCGATGGGCCTGGTGAAGGAAGACAACCGCTACGTCGTGCTGTCCGACATCCTGGGTGACGAAGATCACCTGGGCGACATGGACTTCAAGGTTGCCGGTTCCACCGAGGGCATCAGCGCCCTGCAGATGGACATCAAGATCCAGGGCATCACCGAGGAGATCATGAAGGTCGCCCTCGCCCAGGCGAAGGAAGGCCGTCTGCACATCCTCGGCGAGATGGCCAAGGCCATCACCGCGCCGCGCGGTGAGCTGAGCGAGTGGGCCCCGCGCCTGCTGACGATGAAGATCCACCCGGACAAGATCCGCGAAGTGATCGGCAAGGGCGGTTCGACCATCCAGGCCATCACCAAGGAAACCGGCACGCAGATCGACATCCAGGACGACGGCACCATCGTCATCGCTTCGGTCAACGCCGCCGCCGCCCAGGCCGCGAAGGCGCGTATCGAGCAGATCACCTCCGACGTCGAGCCGGGCCGCATCTACGAAGGCAAGGTCGCCAAGATCATGGACTTCGGTGCGTTCGTGACGATCCTGCCGGGCAAGGACGGCCTGGTGCACGTCTCGCAGATTTCCAGCGAGCGCGTGGAGAAGGTCTCCGACAAGCTCAAGGAAGGCGACATGGTCAAGGTGAAGGTGCTGGAAGTCGACAAGCAGGGCCGCATCCGCCTGTCGATCAAGGCCGTCGAGGAAGGCGAGGGCGTGTCGGCCGAGTAAGCCGCGCGCGTATCCCTTCGGCGACATCGCCGGATCTTGAAAAAGCGGGCTTCGGCCCGCTTTTTCTTTGCGTCCGGTTTCCCGCGGCGCCCCGGTCTTCGCGCGCGCGCCCGGCGTCTTGCTAGGCTTGCCCCCGTTCAACACGGAAAGGGCAGGCAATGGCATCGGGATCGCAGGAACTGGAACGCTTCGTCCATGAAGCGCTGGTGCGCGGGGAATCCAAGGAGTCCATCGCGCGCGCATTGTCGGCGGCGGGATGGCGTGACGAGCAGACGCGCGGCGTGCTCGACACCTACGCCGACGTGCCTTACGTCGTGCCGGTGCCGCGACCGCGCGCCTCGGTCTCCGCGCGCGAGGCGTTTCTGTACCTGGTGATGTTCGTCGCGCTGTATTTCACGGCCTGGCATCTGGGCAGCCTGCTGTTCGACCTGATCAACCGCGCCTGGCCCGATCCGGCCGACACCATCGCCTGGCGACTCGACAGCTCGATCCGCTGGTCCGCCGCGACGCTTATCATCACCTTCCCGGTCTTTGCTTACGTCGCCCACTACGTGGCCCGCGACGTGGCCCGCCATCCGATCAAGCGGCTCTCGCCCGTGCGGCGCTGGCTGACGTACCTGACGTTGTTCGTGGCGGCGACGGTCCTGATCTGCGACATGACCACCCTGGTCTTCAACCTGCTGGGCGGCGAACTGAGCACGCGCTTCGTGCTGAAGGTGCTGGTGGTGGCGGTGATCGCCGGCAGCGCGTTCGCCTGGTACCTGCACGACCTGCGTCGCGAAGAGGTGGACGCATGAGCGCCGCAGCGGGACGCTGGCTGCTGGTCGGGGCAGGCGTGGTGGTTGCGGGGGCGGTGATCGCGGCGATCGTGGCGATCGGAACGCCGGCGCAGCAGCGGCTGTTGCGGCAGGACGAACGACGCGAACGCGACCTGATCAGCCTGAAGGTGGACATCGAAATCTGGGCCGAGCGGAACGAGGCGCTGCCGCCGAATTTGTCCGCGCTGGCTCGCCCCGGCTCGCGTCCGGCGATGCGCGATCCCTTCACGTCGCGGCCGTACGAATACGAAGTGCTGGGCGCCCGTCGCTACCGGCTGTGCGCGATGTTCGATAGCGACACGGCCGAGCGGGACGTGGGCGGCCAGTGGCGGCACCCGCGTGGGAGGCAGTGCTTCGACCTGAAGCTTCCCGATCCGGCGAAGGTCGAGCCCTGACGGGCAGGGACATCGGACGGCCCAGCATCGCCGCTCGAGCGGGCGGTGGATGTCACGGATCCCGTCCTTCGTCCGTCCTTGAAAGTAGGCTTCCCCGATTCTACTCCCCCATGTCCGCCACGCCCGACACCGCCTTCGAAACCCACCGCCCGCGCCTGTTCGCGCTGGCGTACCGGCTGCTGGGCAGCCGCAGCGACGCCGAGGAGGTCGTCCAGGACGCCTGGCTGCGCTGGCACCAGGCCGACCGCTCGGAGATCCGCGACCTGGAGGCGTGGCTGGTCACGGCCACCACGCGGCTGGGCATCGACCGCCTGCGCCAGGCGCGCAAGGAGCGCGAGGTCTACCCGGGCCCCTGGCTGCCGGAGCCGTTGACCATCGACGACACGCCCGGCCCGGAGCAGCAGGCCGACATCGCCGGGCAGGTTTCGCTGGCCTATCTCGCCGTGCTCGAGAAGCTCGGCCCCGAAGAGCGCGCCGCGTTCCTGCTCAAGGACGTGTTCGATTACGACTACCCGCAAATCGCCGAACTGCTCGGACACACCGAGGCGAACTGCCGGCAGATGGTGAGCCGCGCACGCACGCGCGTGCAAAGCGATCGCCAGCGTTTCAGCGTCGAACCGGACATGCACCGGCGCATGCTCGAACGCTTCATGCACGCCATGCAGCACGGCGATCGCGACGCCATCGTCGCGCTGCTGCGCGCCGACGCGCGCATGGTGGCCGACGGTGGCGGCAAGGCCACGGCGGTCGCGCGTCCTCTGGAGAGCGCGCAGCGCATCGCGGATCTTTTCTGGGCCGTCGCGCGCCGCACCGAAGGCCTGGCCGACCTGCACCTGGGCCACGTCAACGGCGAGCCGGCACTGCTGCGCTTCGAGAACGGCGTGCTGCATTCGATCATCACCGTCTCGCTCGATGACGAAGGCCGCATCGACCAGGTGCTGTCGGTGCTCAACCCCGACAAGCTGCGTGCATTGCACTAGGAAATCGTTCGCCTGGGTTGTCACAGGACGGAGCCCACGCTCGTCCTTGTACATGAAGCGGCCGTCGTGGCCGCCAACATGAGAGACGACCATGAACGCTGCCACCCATATCGACTACACCGTCCACGCCTCGGAGGCTTTCCAGCATCTGCTCAAGCTCAGCACCGGCCTGCACAAGGGCCCGCTGGGCAGCAAGCTGGTCGAGCTGGTCTCGCTGCGCGTGTCGCAGATCAACGGCTGCGTGTACTGCCTGGACATGCATTGCGTGCTGCTGCGCAAGATGGGCGAAAGCCAGCGCAAGCTCGACACGCTGGCCGCGTGGCGCGAGAGCCCGCTGTTCGACGCGCGCGAGCGCGCCGCGCTGGGCTGGGCCGAAACGCTCAACGCCATCGGTGCCGCGCAGGTGCCGGACGAGGCGCTGGACCAGGTGCGCGCGCACTTCGACGAGCGTGAGCTGTCCGAGCTGACCTTCGCCGTCGCCGCGATCCGCGCCTGGAACGTGCTCAACGTCGGTCTGCGCAAGCCGCTGCCGGAGGCCTAAGCCGCGAGGCAGTTCTTCCTCCCCCTGCGAGCAGGGGGAGGGAGATCAGTTCCCCATCCGCAACGTCGTCGTGGTGCCGCGGCCTTCGTCCGAAGCGATGTCGAGCTTCCAGCCCAGGTGTTCGCACAGTCGCGAGATGAGATCCAGGCCGATGCCGCCGCCGTCGCGTCCGCCGCCGCGCGCGACGCGTGCATAGATCTGCGCGATTTCCTCCGGCGTCATGCCGTGGCCCGGATCGTCGATGATCACCGTTGCCGGCGTCTCCAGCCGGATCGTGATGCGCCCGCGATCGCTGTGCTCGATCGCGTTGCGCAGCAGATTGCCGATGGCCGCCTGCACGATGGGCAGCGGCGCCAGGATCTCACACGCGGGCAGGGCGACGATGTCGAGGCGAAGGTCCTTGTCGCGCGTGAGGTGGCGATGGTCCTCGACGATCTCGGGAATCAGCTGATCCAGCTCGACGCGATCGTTCGAACGCGCCAGTCGCGCGGGATCCTTCGCCAGCACCAGCAGCAGCGAGACCAGTTGCTCCACCTCGCGCGTGGTGCGCTGGATGCGCATGAGCTGGCCGCGCACGGCGTCGGGCAAGTGCGGTTGCTGCAAGGCGTTCTCCGCCGCGCCGCCGATCACCGCCACGGGTGTGCGCAGCTCGTGGCTGGCGCTGTCGATGAACACGCGCTCGCGTTCGACGAAGCGGTCATTGCGCTGCAGGTAGTCGTTGAGCGCGTCGGCGATCACCACCAGCTCGGAGCTCGCCGACGGCGACGCGTGGATGCGCTGCCCCGACTGGTCGGGACGCAGTGCCGCGATGGCCTGCGCCATGTCGCGAAGGGGGCGGACGAGGCGGTTCACGCTCCAGGCGATGGCGATGCCGAGCAGCGCGATCAAGGTCACAGCGGAGCCGACGACCGTCAGCCCCATGTCGAACTCGCGTTCCTCCAGGTCGGTGATGTCCAGGGCGAGGATCAGCGGACGTCCATCGACTTGGCGCACTAGCGCGACGCGCTCCACGCCGTCGAGGATGATCTCGTCGTACACGCCCGGCGCGACGCCGCGCAGCGGTGCGGGCACATCGCGCGGATCGCGTCCGTCGTAGAGCGCGATGCTGCGCGTGTTCGTCCAGCGGTAACCGGGGTCCTGTCGGCGCAGTTCGAGCAGATGGTCCATTTCCGAATCGAGCAGCGTCTGCCAGACCAGCCGTTCGGCGTGTTCGTTGACCACGAAACCGTGCACGACCACCGCGACGCTCAACACCACCACATAGCCGAACAACGCCAGCAGGATGCGCCGGCGCAGGCCGGACCGGGTCTTGCTCATTGCAGCGCTTCCTGCTCATTGGAGGAGGTGCTGGCCGATGCGACGATGCGATAGCCCACGCGCGGCAGGGTCTGGATCAGCTTCACCGGGAACGGGCCGTCGACGCTGCGCCGAAGTTCGTAGATGTGCGAGCGGAGCATGTCGCCGTCGGGCGGGTCGTCGCCCCACAGCGCGTGTTCGAGACGGTCGCGCGTGACCGCCGCCGGACTGGCCAGCATCAGCGTTTCCAGCAGCTTGCGGCACGCCGGGTAGAGGTGCAGCAGGCGTCCATCGCGCGTGACCTCCAGCGTGCCCGTGTCCAGGCGCAGGTCGCCGACCTGCAGCACCTTGTTGCGCCCGCGCCCGCGCGCGCGCGCGACCAGTGCCTCCAGCCGCACTTCCAGCTCGGGCAGATGGAAGGGTTTGGTGAGGTAGTCGTCGGCGCCGGCGCGGAAGCCGGCGATCTTGTCGGGCAGTTCGTCGCGCGCGGTGAGCATCAGCACCGGCGTGTCGCGCCCGGCTTCGCGCAGGCGGCTGAGCACTTCGCGGCCATCCATGCGCGGCAGCATCCAGTCCAGCACGATGACGTCGAATTCCATCGTGATCGCCAGGTGCAGCCCGGTGGGGCCGTCGGGCGCGGCATCGAGCGTGTAGCCGCGCGCGTCGAAGTACTCGAACAGGTTGGCGACCAGGTTGTGGTTGTCTTCAACGACCAGCACGCGCATGGGCGATCCGTCCTCGGCGATTCACGGCGCGGGCGCGCCGAGGCGGCATTGTGCGCCTTCGCGCGTGGGAATCCTGTCGGAGTCCGATGCCGCGCCCTGATCGCGAAACGACGCATGAACGGCGATGTGCCGTGGCCGCGAAGTCCGACCGGTTTCCGACGACGCGCCCCCGAGCATTCGCACCGTTCCCGGCCATCGGCCCTCGATGCGTGCAGTCATGATCAGCGTGTTTTCCCTCGGCACTTCCGGCATCGCGCCGGTTCCGCGACCCACCCCGCGTTCCGCCTTGCCCAGCCTTCAACCCGGCGACGGTCCGCGTCTGGTGTGGACGCATGCGGTGCTGCCGGCGTTGCTGGTCGCCGCGCTGCTGGCGCTGGCGATGGCAGGCGGTGGCGATCAGTGGCTGGCCGATCGGTTGTACGCGCTGCAGGGTGGGCACTGGGTCCTGCGGGACGCCTTCCTGACGCAGGGTATCGCGCACCGCGCGGGGCGCGACGTTGGCATCGCACTGTGGCTGACGCTGCTGGTGGCGTGGGTGGTTTCGCAACGACGCGACGCCTGGTCGCACCTGCGCGATCCGCTGGCGTACCTGCTCGTCGCCACTGCGCTGTCGATGCTGTGCGTGGCGTGGATCAAGTCCTGGTCGAACATGGACTGCCCATGGGACCTGCTGCGCTACGGCGGCGATCGTCCCTACATCGGACTGTGGACGGTGCGACCGGTCGGCCTGCCGCGCGGCGCGTGCTTTCCCGCTGGTCACGCCAGCGGTGGATATGCGTGGTTCGCGTTGTACTTCTTCTTCGGCGCGGTGCGGCCGCGCTGGCGCTGGGCCGGGTTGGCGATCGGATTCGCGGCCGGTCTGATGTTCGGCATCGCGCAACAGCTGCGCGGCGCGCATTTCGTCTCGCACGACATCGGCACGGCGGCGATCTGCTGGGCGGTGTCGCTGGCGACGTGGTGGGCGTTCCGACCGCGCCTGGTGCGGGCGCGTTGGCTCGCGGCCTGCTTCGGCACGCAGTCGGGAGCGGCGGCATGAGCTCGATCGTCCGCCACCGTCCCTTCGACGAGGCGCTGCGCGGCCTTCGCCGGTTGTCGTCGTTGCGACCGGAGATGACGGTCGAACGGCTCGCCTTCCTCGTGGCCGCGTTCTTCACCGTGTTCTGCAACGGCGCGTTCTTCCGCGCGGTGGCGGCGACCGGCACCCTGCACGGGCCCAAGGGCTGGCTGACCGCGCTCAGCCTGGTGCTGATGGTGGGCGCGCTGAACATGCTGCTGCTGTGCCTGCTGCTCAATCGCTGGACGTTCCGGCCGGTGTTGACCGTGCTGTTGCCGGTGACCGCGCTGGCGGCGCACTTCATGAGCCAGTACACGGTCTATCTCGACCCCGACATGCTGCGCAACATCCTGCACACCGACGGCAAGGAGTCCGGCGAGCTGCTTTCCTTGGGCATGCTGCCGAGCCTGCTGGCGCTGGGGGTCGTGCCGACGCTGCTGGTGTGGCGCGTGCGGCTGCGCCCGCGGTCGATGGGGCGCGGCGTGCTGGTGCGGTTGTCCTGCATCGTGCTTTCGTTGCTGGTGGCGTGCGGGGCGATGATGGTCTCGTTCCAGGATCTGTCCGCGCTGATGCGCAATCACAAGGAAGTCCGCCACCTGATCACGCCAGGCAATTACCTCGTGTCGCTGGTGCGCGTGCTCCAGCACGACGGCGCACGCCGCCACGAACCCAAGGCGCCCATCGGCGTGAACGCGCGCGTCGTCGGTCGCGGGCCCAGTGCGAAGCCGCGCCTGGTGGTGCTGGTGGTGGGCGAAACAGTCCGCGCGCAGAACTGGGGTCTCAACGGCTATGCGCGCCAGACCACGCCGCAGCTGCGCGCGATCGGTCCGATCAACTTCACCGACGTGACGTCCTGCGGCTCGGCCACGGAAGTCTCGGTGCCCTGCATGTTCTCGCCCTATGGTCGCGCGCACTACGACAAGGACCGCATCGAGCATTCACAGTCGCTGCTGAACGTGCTTGATCACGCGGGCATCGCCACGCTCTGGCGCGACAACCAGACCGGCTGCAAGGGCGTGTGCGAGGGGCTGCCGTTCCAGTCGTTCGAGCATGCGCGCGATCCCGCGGCCTGCACGGCCGAAGGTTGCCTCGACGAAGTGATGCTGCACGGCCTGTCGGAGGAAGTTGCGCGTCGGCCCGGCGACATGGTGGTCGTGCTGCACCAGTTGGGCAGCCACGGGCCCAGCTACGCGCATCGCTATCCCGCGCGTCTTCGCCGCTTCACGCCGACCTGCGAAACGGCCGACCTGGGCGACTGCACGCGCGATGAGATCGTCAACGCCTACGACAACTCCGTGCTCTACACCGATGATTTCCTCGCGCGAACGATCCGCTTCCTCGCCGAGCAGTCCGCGCGCGACACCGCGCTGATCTACGTGTCCGACCACGGCGAATCGCTCGGCGAGAACGGCCTGTACCTGCACGGCGTGCCGTACGCGATCGCGCCGGACACGCAGACGCACGTGCCGATGGTGATGTGGCTCTCCCCCGGCATGGCGGCCGAACGCGACATCGACATCGCCTGCATGAAGCGCGAAAGCCACGAGCCGGTGAGTCAGGACAACCTGTTCCACTCCGTGCTCGGCCTGATGCAGGTGCGCACGCCGGAGTACGACGCGACGCTGGACCTGTTCGACCGCTGCACGCCCCACGGCTGAGGCCGCCTCCCGCGCCGCGTCGCGTTCGTCATGACGCGGCGCCCAAGCGCGAACCGTGGCCGCTGGCAAGTGTCGGCAGTGGGCCGCCGCATGGCAGGCGTGCGGCCCTGCGTCCGTGCGCCATCCTGCGTACGATCGAGGAGATCGGACGATGTCGAAGACGATGGCGTGGTGTGCAGGCGGGTTGCTGGCCCTGGCGATGAGCCCGGTCGCGGCGGCTGAATTGGGCGTACTCGCGCCCGTACTCGCCGACGGGCAGCCACAGGTGCAGGCGGACCCGGCCGGACGGCCGGCGCCAGTGGTCACGCGTGTCACGTCTGGTGCGCTCTACGAGCAAGTGCAGCGCGAGGCTCGCGACGGCTTCGTGGCCACCGTGCTGGCGTTGGACGAAAGCGCGCAGCGCATCGCCGGCGCGCGCACGCGGGTGCCGACGTGGTTGTATCTCTCGGCCGAGGACGGCGGCTTCGCGCGCCGTGGCTTCTGGCTGGAAGAGAACGGCCGCCGCCGTTTCGT
Source organism: Lysobacter sp. MMG2 (assembly GCF_016735495.2). Taxonomy (GTDB): domain Bacteria; phylum Pseudomonadota; class Gammaproteobacteria; order Xanthomonadales; family Xanthomonadaceae; genus Lysobacter_J. The sequence continues at coordinate 365,946 of NZ_JAERQY020000001.1, read as the reverse complement.
TGACGAATTGTTCGTCGATCTCGTCGTCGATGCCGACATCGTGGCCGATGGCGGCTTCGAGGAAATCTTCACCCACGAGATGGGCCATGTATTCCTGCGTCGGCTGATGCCCGGCCTGCCGTACGGCTGGTCGCGCACGCCGCACAGCAGCATGAGCGTCACCGATTACCCGACCGCGTTCGACGAAGGCTTCGCCACGCATTTCCAGGGACTGGTGCGGCGGTACTCGCGCAATCCGCGCCTGGAGAACCTGACGCTGGGCCTGGACGCGAAGCCCTTCGTGCCGTTCTGGCTGAGCAATCTCGATCGCGCCGGCCGCATCGACGGCGTGCGTCGCAACCTGTTCGTGCAGCAGCAACTGGTTCCGTCCGGCAGCGACGCGGAAGCCTGGTCGCGCGCCAACGAAAGCACCGCCTTCGACATGGCGCGGCTGAAGAACGGCCAGCAGATGATGTCGTCCGAAGGCGTGATCGCCACGCTGTTCTACCGCTGGCTGGTGCCGGGCGAGGGCTCGCGCGAGGCGATCGTGGCGCGCTACTCGCAGCTGTTCCGCACGCTTGCGCGTTCCGATGGCTGGACGATCCGTTCGGATTCGCCGGTGTTCCTCGATGTCGTCGACCACTACTGCGCCGACGTGCCCGCCGACTGCGCGCGCGTGCGCGGCGTCGTGCTCGACACGACCTACGGCGCCACCGCCGATGCCGCCATGCCGCGTGCGACCGAAGCGATGGCCGAGCGCGGACGCATCGGCGACATGGCCGGGTTCATCGCGGGCCTCAAGCCGGCACGGGCGCAGATGGCGCAGCTGCAGGCGCGCGTGGCGCAGCAGCCGGCGCTGCTGCGCGCCACGCTCGGACCGGACCTGTGGCTGCTCGGCCGCACGCCGGTGAAGTTGCCGGGCATGCCGTCCCAGGACGTAGCGGTGAACCTCAACACCGCCGAAGCCGAGCAACTGCGCACCTTGCCGGGCATCGACGCGGCAATCGCGCAGCGCGCACTGCTCAGCCGGCGCGAGGAGGGCGTGTTTGCAGATGTCGCCGATTTCGCGAGACGCGCCGGCCTCGACGCCGCACAGCGCGCCGCGCTGGAATCGGCGGCGCGTGCGCTGGAAAAGGACGGGCTGAACGAGCGTCGCTAGGGCGTCGCGGTGGCGGGTTCGAACAGATCGCTCTGCGCGACGCTTTCCTCGTCGCGATCGATGAACCCCGACAGGCCCACTCCCACCAGCCGATAGCGCGTGTCCGCGGGCAGCGGCACGCGCGCGCGCAGATCGCAGGCGATGCGCGTGAGTTGCTCCACGCTGGCCGGGCGCTCCGGTGGCGTGAAGCTGCGGGTGAGGATGCGGAAGTCGGCCGTCTTGAGCTTGAGCACGATGGTGCGCGCGATGCGGTCGGGATCGCGTTCCAGCTCACGCGAATACCCGTCCCAGGTCTTGCCGGCAAGACGCTCGATATGCGCCTCCACTTCCTCCAGAAGCAGGTCGCGCTCGAAGGTGTCTTCGGAGGAGATCTGCAGGGTAGGGCGCTCGGGTTCGACCGGATGGTGGTCGATGCCCAGCGAGAGCTCGTGCAGGCGCCGGCCCCAACGGCCGAAGCGCGATTCCAGTTCGGCGTCCCCGAGCGCGCGCAGGTCGGCGACGGTGGCGATGCCCAGTTCCTCCAGTTTCTGCTCCATGACCTTGCCCACGCCCGGCAGGCGGCCGACGGGCAGCGGCGCGAGGAAGGCTTCGACCTGATGCGGGCGGATCACGAACAACCCGTCCGGCTTGCGCCAGTCGGAGGCGATCTTGGCCAGGAACTTGTTGGGCGCGACACCGGCCGAGGCGGTGAGGTGCGTCTCCTCGCGAATGGCCTCGCGGATGGCCTGCGCGGTGGCGGTGGCGGTGGGAAGACCGGTCTTGGTCGCGCTCACGTCCAGATAGGCCTCGTCGAGCGAGAGCGGTTCGATGAGGTCCGTGTGGCGGGCGAAGATCTCGCGCACCTGTCGCGAGACGGCCTTGTAACGCGTGAAGTCCGGCGGCACGAACACCGCCTGCGGGCACAGGCGCTCGGCGCGGATCGCCGGCATCGCCGAGCGCACCCCGAAGCGGCGTGCCTCGTAGCTGGCCGCGCACACCACCGAGCGCGCCCCGCGCCAGGCGACCACGACCGGCCGCCCGCGCAACGAGGGATCGTCCCGCTGCTCGACGGACGCGTAGAAGGCGTCCATGTCGACATGCACGATCTTGCGGGGCGGAACGGACACGGGCGGCAGCGCATGGGGCGCCTCGGGGGCGCGTTAGTCAAAATACTAACGCGCGCCCCGCATCCCGTCATCCCGGCGGAGGCTAGATCGGGCGCCGAGTCCTGCCGCCGAGTCCTGCCGCATCCGCGCCCATGCCGTCGTCCCCGCGTAGGCGGGGACCCAACTGTGAGGGCATCACGCCTTCCGGAGGACGCAATGACGGCGGTCAGTTGGATTCCCGCCTGCGCGGGAATGACGGCAGGGGCGGAGGGCAGTTGCTTGCGGATAGGGCCATCTCAAGACGGGACTACACAACCTCGGCGTAGACCGCTCCCGCATCGCGAACGCCTTCGCGGCGACCGCGTGCGTGTTCCGACAACTGCCGCCGCATCGCTTCGAACGCATCGTGCACGGCGACGTAGACGTCCTCGTGGCGATGATCCTTCGGCGGTGTGCGCCCGGCTTCGAACGTTGCGCCGGACGTCACTGCGTGAACATGCACGGCATACCGGTTTCCATGCTGGTGCCGGTGCTCCGCATGACGCACCGCGACATCGTAGGACTGCAACTGCGGTGCGAACTGCCACAACTTCGTCGCATGGCGATGGATGGTGTCGCGCAGTGCCCCGGATACGGGCATGCCTTCGAAGCGGATCGTGACGTCGTGTCGCATGTGGACCTCGCTGTGTTGAACCCAAGTCCATTTGCGCGCCCGTGCGATGGCATGTCAGCTTGAAACTTCCCCATGGCCGCGTGCATGGTGGCGGTGCATGATGGTGGACTGGCGATACGCCCGATGAGCACCTATTCCCTCGAATCGCTGTTCGCTCCCGCCTCCGTCGCCGTGGTCGGCGGCAGTCCGCGCGAGCGTTCCATCGGCCGCGCCGTGCTGCGCAATCTGCAGGCCGGTGGTTTCACCGGCGCCATCGGACTGGTGAACCCGCGCCACCGCGAGATCGAGGGCGTCGCCTCCGTGGCGCGACTGGCGGACCTGCCGTTCGTGCCGGAGCTGGTCGTCATCGCCACGCCCGCCGCGATGGTCCCCAAGTACGCGAAGGCGGCGGCCGAACACGGCGCATCCGCCGCGGTCGTGCTGAGCACGGGGCTCGGGCAGGGCGAGGGTTCGCTCGCGGCGGAACTGCAGGCGATCGCCCGCGAGCACGGCCTGCGCCTGGCCGGCCCCAGCAGCCTGGGCGTGATCGCGCCGCACGCGAGGCTCAACGCCAGCTTCGCCGCGCACACGCCGCCGCCGGGCGACATCGCCCTGATCTCGCAATCGGCCGCCATTGCCGCCGCGCTGGTCGAATGGGGCGCAGGGCGTTCGATCGGCTTCTCCGCGGTGGCCGCGCTGGGCGACGCACTCGACGTGGACTTCGCCGACCTGCTCGACTACTTCGCGCGCGATCGCCATTCGCGCGCGATCCTGCTCTATGTCGAATCGATCCGCGATGCGCGCAAGTTCATGTCCGCCGCGCGCGCCGCCGCGCGCCTGAAGCCGGTGGTGGTGGTGAAATCCGGGCGGCACGCGCCGCGTCCGTCCGCGCCTGGCACGCACGCCGCCGCACTGGCATCGCCCGACGCCGTGTACGCGGCGGCCTTCCACCGCGCCGGCATGTTGCGCGTGCGCGCCTTGAACGAGCTGTTCTCCGCGGCCGAAGCCCTGAGCCGCGTCGAGACGCTGCCGGGCCGACGACTGGCGATCATGGCCAACGGCCGCGGCACCGGCGCGCTCGCCGCCGATCGCCTGCTCGACATGGGCGGCACGCTAGCGGTGCTGTCGGACGAAGCGCGCGAGGCCATGCGCCCGATCGCCTCGATGGCCTGGCCCGGCACGAATCCCGTGGATTTTTACGGCGACGTCGACAACGCCTCGTACCAGGCCGCGTTCCAGGCGCTGGCGTCCGATGCGGGCAACGACGCGCTGCTCGTGCTCAACGTGCCGACCGCGCTGATCGGTGCGGACAGCCGCGCCGCCGCGCTTGCGCAGGCGCGTGATGCCTTGCCGCGCCATCTCGCGCGCAAACCGGTGTTCGCGGTGTGGCTCGGCGCGGACGATGCGGCCGCCGATCGCCTCAACGCCGCGCGCATTCCCAACTACCCGACCGAAGCCGACGCCGTGCGCGGCTTCATGTACCTGGTGCGCCATCGCGAAGCGCGCCTGACGCTGATGGAGACGCCGCCCAGCCTGCCCGACGACCTCGTCGTCGACACGTCCACGGCGCGCGCCATCGTCGAAGGCGCGATCGCGCAAGGGCGGCGCTGGCTCGATCCGGTCGAAGTCACGCGTGTGCTGCGCGCCTACGACATTCCGATCACGCCGGTCGCGCGGGCGCGCGATGCGGACGAAGCCGCGCGCGTGGCGGCGCCGCTGCTCGCCGAGGGTCTGCAGGTCGCGGTGAAGATCCTCTCGCCCGACATCGACCACAAGTCCGACGTCGACGGCGTCCGCCTCAACCTCTTCAGCGAACAGGCCGTGCACGAGGCCACCGCGTCCATTCTGGCGCGCGCCCGCGACGCACGTCCGCACGCGCGCATCGAAGGCGTCACGGTGCATCCGATGATCACCCGCCCCAAGGCGCGCGAACTGATCGCCGGCATGGTGGACGACGAGACCTTCGGCCCGGTGATCGTGTTCGGTCGCGGCGGCACCGCGGTGGAAGTGATCGACGACAAGGCGCTCGCGCTGCCGCCGCTGGACCTTCGCCTGGCGCACGAGATGATCGGGCGCACGCGCGTCTCGCGCATCCTCAAGGCCTACCGCGACGTGCCCGCCGCCGACGAGCGTGCCGTCGCGCTGATGCTGGTGAAGCTGGCGCAGCTGGTCGGCGACGTGCCGGACATCCGCGAGGTCGACATCAACCCGTTGCTGGCCGACAAGGACGGCCTGATCGCGGTGGACGCGCGCATCGGCGTGTCGCCCTCGCGCCTGCTGCACAAGGGGCCGGGCCATCCGCGTTTCGCGATCCGTCCGTATCCGAAGGAGTGGGAGCGCGAGATCGTCCTGTCCGATGGCGCGACGGCGTTCGTGCGCCCGGTGCGTCCGGAGGACGAGGAGATGTTCCGCGCCTTCTTCGGCCGCGTCTCCGATGAAGACCTGCGCATGCGCTTCTTCCAGACGGTGCGCCATTTCAGTCACGAGTTCATCGCGCAGCTGACGCAGCTCGACTACGCGCGCTCGATCGCGCTGGTCGCCATCGAGCCGGCGTCGGGCGAAATGCTCGGCGCTGTGCGCCTGCATGCGGACGCGAACTACGACAAGGGCGAGTACGGCATCCTGGTGCGATCGGACCTCAAGGGCCACGGCCTGGGCTGGCGGCTGATGCAGATCATGATCGAGTACGCGCGCTGGCTCGGCCTGCGTTCGATCGAGGGCGAGGTGCTGCAGGAGAACCGCACGATGATCGAGATGTGCCGCGCGCTGGGGTTCTCGGTGGTGACCCATCCGGACGATCCGAGTCTGGTGACGGTGTCCTTGCCGATCACGGATGCGGTGAAGTCCGTTTAGAGGTGATCTCGGCGAAAGCCGGGATCCAACCATGTAGCCCGGGTAAGGCCGAAGGCCGCACCCGGGGCGCGTCACGGATCGACGGTGCGGCGACGTTGAACCCGGGTGCGCTTCGCTTACCCGGGCTACGCGTTGGCGCGGCCCGATAACCTCACACCCATCCCGTCGCATAGAACACTCCGATCACCACGAACACCGCCGTGGTCTTGATCAGCGTGATCGCGAAGATGTCCTTGTACGCCTGCCGGTGGGTGAGGCCGGTCACCGCGAGCAGCGTGATCACCGCGCCGTTGTGCGGAAGCGTGTCCATGCCGCCGGACGCCATCGCGGCCACGCGGTGCAGGACTTCCATCGGAATGCCGGCCGCGTTCGCATTGGCGATGAAGGTTTCCGACATCGCCGCCAACGCGATGCTCATGCCGCCGGAAGCCGAACCCGTGATGCCCGCCAGCGCGGTCACGGTGACGGCCTGGTTCACCAGCGGATCGGGAATGGCAGCCAGTGCGTTGGCCACCACGAGAAAGCCGGGCAGGGCGGCGATGACAGCGCCAAAACCATACTCCGATGCGGTGTTCATCGAGGCCAGCAGTGCGCCGCCGATGGCCGACCGGCTGCCTTCGACGAAGCTCGCCATCACCGGCTTCCACGCGAACGCGAGCACGGCCAGGATGCCCAGCAGCAGCGCGCCCTGCACGGCCCAGATCGCGGCGATCTTCGACACTTCCTGCACCACCGGCGCGGCGCCGCCGATGACGGCCGGATCGAAGCTGTGGTTCTCGCCGTAGAAGCGCGGGATCGCCGAAGTCAGCAGTTTGTTCGACACGCCCACCAGCACCAGCGGCGCGATCGCGATGAGCGGATGCGCGAGTTGCTGGCCGGTGAAGGGCGCGGGTTCGTTGACCAGGCCGGTGCCATAGCCTTCGCCGCGCGCGAGCGCGACGCGACGGCGCCAGTCCAGGTAGAACAGGCCGACGATGAGGATGAACACACCGCCCACCGTGCCCAGCACCGGCGCCGCCCAGGTGTTGGTGCCGAAGAACGTGGTCGGGATGATGTTCTGGATCTGCGGCGTGCCCGGCAGCGCGTCCATGGTGAAAGTGAAAGCACCCAGCGCGATGGTGCCGGGGATCAGGCGCTTGGGTATGTCGCTCTGGCGGAACAACTCCGCTGCGAACGGGTACACCGCGAACACCACCACGAACAGCGACACGCCGCCGTAGGTCAGCAGCGCGCACACCACCACGATGGACAACATGGCCCGGCCGGCGCCGAACAGGCGCAACGTGGCGGCGACGATCGACTTGGAGAACCCCGACAGCTCGATCAGCTTGCCGAACACCGCGCCGAGCAGGAACACGGGGAAATACAGCTTCAGGAAGCCGACCATCTTGTCCATGAACAGGCCGGTGAACATCGGCGCGACCAGCGACGGATCGGTCAGCAGCACCGCGCCCAGCGCGGCCACCGGCGCGAACAGGATGACGCTGTAGCCGCGGTAGGCCACGAACATCAGGAAGCACAGCGCGGCCAGCACGATCAGAAATGCCATTGGGTTCCCCGAAGCCAGTGGAGTACTGCGGTCGTCGCTTCCGATCCGTCATCCCCGCGAACGCGGGGATCCAGTGCCTTCGCGCGACGTTCAAGTCGCTGGATTCCCGCGTTCGCGGGAATGACGGGCTTGGAGGCCCGCGGTCATCCCGGTGAGTGGGAAGACGGGGCCAGTCTCCGCAGCCCCGCCGATCGTTGGCATTGTCCGAAGGTACAGGAGCGGTCTTTGGACCTTGCGCTCTAGGCTTGCCTCCATGACGGGGAGGGCCGTCGTCCATTTCGTCCGCCGGCAACACACGGTGGACGTCCTTGAACGAGTTGGGGGAGGAGCGTCGAGATGATCAAGCAAAAGAGCACCCGCACCGGATTGAGCATCGCCATCGGCATGGCCATCACTGCCGCGCTGCTGGCCCCGACCGTGCATGCGCAGGAAACCGTCGCCGCGCAGGGCGAGGAAGCCACCACGCTCGGCGGCGTCACCGTCACCGCGCGCAAGCGCGAGGAAACGCTGCAGGAAGTGCCGGTCGCCGTCACCGCGTTCACCGCCGACGCGCTGGACCAGCTCAACATCGAGGACCTCAGCGACCTCGACGCGCAGGTGCCCAACCTCACCATCTACGCCGCGCGCGGCTCGTCCAGCACGATCACCGCCTACATCCGCGGCGTCGGCCAGTCCGATCCGCTGTGGGGCGTGGACCCGGGCGTGGGCATCTACATGGACGATGTCTACATCGCCCGTCCGCAGGGCGCGCTGCTGGACGTGTTCGACGTGGAGCGCATCGAAGTGCTGCGCGGCCCGCAGGGCACGCTGTACGGTAAGAACACCATCGGCGGCGCGATCAAGTACATCTCGCGCGGCCTGAGCGTGGAGCCGGACGGCCAGGTGTCGGTGACGGTGGGCAACTACAACCAGCTAGACGTGCGCGCCGCCGCCAGCGGCTCGGTGGGCGATGGCGCGCTGCGCGGCCGCCTGGCCGTGGCCAGCCTCAACCGCGATGGTTTCGGCGACAACCTGTTCAGCGGCCAGGAAGTGAGCGACAAGGAAATCCTCGCCGCGCGCGGCCAGCTCGGCGCGTACGTGAACGAAAACCTCGACATCCATTTCGCCTTCGACTGGATGGACGACCAGTCCGGCGTGCGCGGCGCAAAGATGCTCGCGCCCAACCGCTTCGCGCCGGGCATCGCGCCGCTGGATTCGCGCTACGACATCCGCAGCGGCATGCCCAACGTCAACGACACCGAGATGAAGGGCGCTTCGGCCACGGTGAACTGGCGCGTGAACGACGACTGGGCGGTGAAGTACATCCTCGCCAAGCGCGAGTCCGACACCGAGACCAACATCGACTTCGACACGCTGCCCAACAAGATCGCCGACGTGAAGGCGTTCTACAGCGACGAACAGGTCAGCAACGAGTTGCAGGTGAACTACGACGGCGGCGGTCGCAGCCGCGGTGTCGTCGGCCTGTATTTCTTCGACGGCCAGGCCGGCGGGCAGGTCCTCAACAACTTCTTCAACGCGTCCTTCGGCGACACGCAGGGCACGATCTACACCGACCAGTGGGCGCTGTACGCGGACTGGACGTTCGACCTGACCGACAAGCTCAAGCTCGACGTCGGCGCGCGCTACACCGACGAACGCAAGCATGCCGTCGTGCTCAACCGCTGCTACACCGATGCCACCTTCTCCACGCTGGCGGTGCGCTGCGCGGCCAACAACCCGACGCCGATCGCGGCCAACTTCGACAAGCGCATCGGCTTCGAGAACACCTCGCCGAAGGTCTCGCTGGACTACCAGATCACGCCGGACATCATGATCTACGGCCTGGCCTCGCGCGGCTTCAAGTCGGGCGGCTACAACATCCGCGCGCAGGCCACGGCAGTGCCGCGTTCGGCCGAGCCGTTCGACGACGAGTCGGTCGACAGCTACGAGATCGGCAGCAAGATGGCCTTCCTCGACCAGACGCTGTTCCTCAACCTGGCCGCGTTCCACAACAAGTACGAAGACATCCAGCTGTCGGTGTTCACGTCTTACGACAGCAACGGCGACGGTGTGAACGACGCGTTCTTCGGCGACTTCACCAACGCCGGCTCCGGCACGGTGGAAGGCGTGGAAGTCGAATACCAGTGGCTGCCGACCAAGCACTGGCTGATCAGCGGCAACGTCGCCTGGCTGGACGCGAAGTACGACGAGTTCATCTACGCCGGTGTGAACATCGCCGACGAGCAGGAGTTCACCAACGCGCCCGAGTTCTCCGGTGCGCTGAACGTGGAATTCCGCACGCCGCTGTCGAACGGCGGGGACATCTCCGCGCGGGTGGGCTACAGCTACCAGGACGATGTGGTCGCCACGACGGAGATCGTCCGCACCGGCGCGCTGCCGATCACGCAGGACGGCTACGGGCTGATCAACGCGGGCGTGATCTGGCGCCTGGACGACAACTGGTCGTTCTCGCTGCAGGGCACCAACCTGGCCGACAAGGAATACCGCACCACGGGCTACAACCTGAACGCCGCGCTGGGCGTGCTGACCGGGTTCTATGGTGCGCCGCGCCAGTACAGCCTGGCGGTGCGGTACGACTTCTGAGTCGGACCGGCTCTTTCCTCCGCCAACTGCTTTTCCCTTCTCCCTCCGGGAGAAGGTGCCCGAAGGCGGATGAGGGGAAACGAAGCGTCACGGTCTTTACCGTCAGTGCATTACTGCACTGCGGGTTGTCCCTTGACACTCCGTTGCCCCTCACCCCAACCCCTCTCCCGGTGGTAGAGGGGCTCCAGATCTTCTGAGAGGGCGGGCGAAGAAATCGAATGCGCGCCGCTTTCGCTATCCTGCAGCCATGAGCCGAACCGCGTGCCCATGCTGAGCTTCACCACCGTCGCCCTCGCCAGCCTGGCGTGGCTGGCGCTGATGTTCGGCACGGCGTTGTACGCCGAGCGCCGGCCGACCGTGCTGGCGCGGCAATGGCGCCATGTGTATGCGCTCTCGCTGGCGGTGCACTGCACCTCGTGGACCTTCTACGGCACCGTGACGCAGGCCGCGCGCTACGGCTGGCCGCTGCCGCCGACCTTCCTGGGCGCGATCCTGCTGTACGGACTGGCGATCGCCTTCATGGTGAAGCTCGTGCGCCTGTCGCGCGAGACGAATGCGACCTCGCTCGCCGACCTCATCGCCACGCGCCTGGGCAAGGACGCGTGGCTGGCGGCGACGGTGACGCTGATCGCCGCGCTGGGCCTGATCCCGTACATCGCGCTGCAACTGAAAGCCGTGGCGATGAGTTTCGCCATGCTCACCACGCGCACCGCCGAGGGCGCCGCCGCGCCGGCGTGGCAGGACAGCGCGCTGTACGTCGCGCTGGCGATGGCGTTGTTCGCGATGCTGTTCGGCACGCGCCGCGCGAGCGCTGCCGAGCACAACCGCGGCCTGGTGCTGGCGATGGCGTTCGAATCGGTGTTCAAGCTCGCCGCGATGCTGGCGCTGGGCGCGTTCGTCTGGTTCGGCCTGGGCGAGCTGCCGCAGGGCGCGACCGCGCCGCCGCCGCCGCGCGCGGCCGATGGCTTCGCACCGCTGGTGCTGCTGGGCGCGCTGGCGATGTTCATCCTGCCGCACCAGTTCCACGTCGGCGTGGTCGAGTGCCGCGACGAGCGCGACGTGCGCACGGCGCGTTGGCAGTTTCCGCTGTACCTGGTGCTGATCGCGCTGCCGGTGCTGCCGCTGGCGACGGCGGGGCAGGCCTTGCTGGCCGGGACCGGCGTGCCGTCGGACCTGTACGTGCTGGCACTGCCGCTGTCGCAGGGGCAGGAAGGCCTGGCGCTGTTCGCCTTCCTCGGCGGCCTCAGCGCGGCGACCGGCATGGTGGTGGTGAGCACGCTCACGCTCAGCCTGATGATCGGCAACCACTGGTTCGCGCCCGGCCTGCTGCGCGGTGCGTGGTCGCGCAACGACGGCAGCGATCTGCGCGGAAGCGTGATCGCGCTGCGTCGCTGCGGCATCGTGGCGATCATGCTGCTGGCGTGGGCGTACAGCCGCCTGCTCGCGGGCAGCGACGCGCTGGCCGACGTGGGCGCGGTGTCGTTCTCGGCGCTGGCGACGCTGGCGCCGGTGCTGTGCTTCGCGGTGTGGCGACCGCAGACGCCGGCGCGCGCGGCAGTGATCGGGATCGTGGCGGGTTTCGCGGCGTGGGCGTGGGTGCTGTTGCTGCCGATGACCTTCGAAGCGCGCGGCACGCCGCCGGCGTGGATCGACGCCGGGCCGTTCGGCATGGGCTGGCTCGCGCCCGACGGCCTGTTCGGGCTGACGGGCTGGAGTCGCCTGGGGCGCGCGGTCGGTGCGAGCCTGTTCGTCGGCACGCTGGCGACGGTGGTGGCGGCGTTGTGGCGGCGCGAGGCGCCGCGTCGCGCGCATCGCGGCCTGGACGTGCGCACGTTGCGCGACGCCGGCCTGCGCTTCCTGCCGCGCGAGCGCGTGACGCAGCTGCTGGAAGACGGCCCGGGCGAGGGCCCGGTGCCGGCGCCCATCGAAGCGCGCATCGAGCGCGAACTGGCTGCGGTGTTGGGTTCGGCGTCGGCGCGTGTGCTGCTCGACGCGGCGCGACGCGCCACCGGGCACGACCTGGACACGGTCGCGGCGATCGTCGGCGAAGCCTCGGCCGACCTGCGCTTCAACCAGCGCGTGCTCGAAGCCGCATTGCAGAACATGAGCCAGGGCATCAGCGTGGTTGATGCCGACCTGCGCCTGGTCGCGTGGAATCGCCGCTACGCCGAGCTGTTCGATTTCCCGCCGGAGCTGCTGCAGGTGGGGCGCCCGATCGCCGAACTCTCGCGCTGGGCATTGCAGCGCCTGCCCGCACGCGCCTGGAGCGAACGCGAGCTGGAACGCGCACTGGAACGCCGCCTGGCCTTCATGCGCGCCGGCACGCTGCACCTGTCCGAGCGCGTGCTGCCCGACGGCAGCATCGTCGAGATCCGCGGCAACCCGATGCCGGGCGGTGGCTTCGTCGCCACCTTCACCGACGTCACCGCGTTCCGCCGCGCCGAGGCCGGTCTGATCATGGCGAACGAGACGCTGGAGCAGCGCGTCGTGGAGCGCACCGCGGATCTGGAAGTCGCCAAGCGCGAGGCCGAACGTGCGAACGAAGCCAAGAGCCGCTTCCTCGCCGCCATCGGCCACGACCTGATGCAGCCGCTGCACGCCGCGCAGTTGTTCGCCGATGCGCTGGGCCAGCAGGTGCACGACGCGCGCCAGCGCGAAACCGTGGCGCAGATTGGCGGCGCGCTGGATTCCACCAACGACCTGCTGACCGGCCTGCTCGACATGTCGCGACTGGAAGCCGGCGGCCTGGTGCCGCAGCCGCGCGCCTTCCCGCTGGCCGACGTGCTGGAGCCGCTGGCTTCGGAGTTCCGCGCGATCTCCGCTGCGCGTGGGTTGGCGTTCCGCTTCGTCGGCACGCGCGGCTGGACGCACAGCGATCCGCAGCTGCTGCGCCGCGTGCTGCAGAACTTCCTCGCCAACGCCGTGCGTTACACGCCGCGCGGCAGTGTGCTGCTGGGCGTGCGCCGTGACGGCGACGGGTTGCGCGTCGAAGTGCACGACACCGGGCCCGGCATCGCGGACGACCAGCGGGCGGCGATCTTCGAGGAATTCCGTCGCGGCGAAGACGCGCCGGGGCAGGGATTGGGGCTGGGCCTGTCGATCGCCGAGCGCATCGCGCAACTGCTCGACGCACCGCTGTCGCTGCGCAGCCGGATCGGCGCGGGCACGGTGTTCGCGGTGCGCGTCGCGCAGGCAGCGCGTCCAGCCGCCGCGTCGCACGCCGTGGCGATGCGCGAAGACGGGCCGCTGCGCGTGCTGCTGGTCGACAACGATCCGTTGGCGATGGACGCGCTGGCGACCGTGCTGCAACGCTGGGGCTATGACGTGGTCACCGCGCTCGACGGCGTGGAAGCGGAGGCCGCGCTGCATCGCGCGCCGGCTGCGTTGTGGCTGTTCGACTACCACCTCGACGACGGCGATACCGGCGTACTGCTGACGCAGCGGTTGGCGTCGCAGTTCGGCGCGCGTCCGACGCTGATCCTCAGCGCCGATCGTGGCGAGGACGTGCGCCGCGCCGTGCATGAAGCGGGGTTGTCGCTGCTCGCCAAACCTGTGAAACCGCTGGCGTTGAAGTCGGTGCTCGACCGTGCGCTGGTGGCGCGGGAGCTCGAGTTGTCCTGACGCATTCGTAGCCCGGGTAAGCGCAGCGCACCCGGGTTTCCAGATCGGCTCACGGGTCGAAACCCGGGTGCGCTGCGCTTACCCGGGCTACGTGCTGGCGGCGCGGGAGTTGGAGTTGTCGTGAGGCGGGGCGTCCCTCAACGTCTCGAACCGACATTCTCGCAATCCGTCATCCCGGCGAAGGCCGGGACCCAGGCCGTCACGCGTGAAGACTTCCATTCCGTCATCCCAGCGAAAGCTGGGATCCATGTTGCTCTTGCCTGTCCATCTGCTTACCCGGCCTCGAACAGCCATATGGATTCCAGCTTTCGCTGGAATGACGAGATGGAGCGGATGACGTGACAGCCTGGGTCCCGGCCTTCGCCGGGATGACGGCGATAGAGGGGCTGCAACGGACTGAAAATCAGGACGCCAACTGCCGCGCCGGATCAGCCAGTTCCAGTTCGCGCAGCACGACACTGGCCTGCGTGCGGTTGCGCACGCCCAGACGTTCGAAGATCGCCGACAGGTGCGCCTTCACCGTGCGTTCCTGCACGTCCAGGCGGTCGGCGATCTGCTTGTTGAGCAGGCCCTGCGCCACCAGCGTGAGCACGCGGAACTGTTGCGGCGACAGGCTCGCCAGGCGCGCGGCGAGGTCGGCGTCGCCGCTGTCGCTCTGCATGCGCGCCACCGCCGCACGCAGCGACGCGGGCAGCCATTGCTCGCAGGCGAGCACGGCGCGGATGGCGTCGCGCAGTTCGTCCAGGCCGGCGCTCTTGGGCAGGTAGCCGGCGGCGCCGTGGTCGAGCGCGCGACGCACCACGCGCGGGTCGTCGTTGGCCGACACCACCACCACCGCCACGCCGGGGTACTGCGCGCGGATCGCCGCCAGCCCGGCCAGGCCGTGATTGCCCGGCATGTGCAGGTCGAGCAGGACCAGGTCGATGCCGCCGTCGGCCTCCAGCGCGGCGAGCACCGCATCGAGGCTGCCGGCTTCCTGGATCTCCGCCTCCGCCACGGCCTCCATCGCCGCCTGCCGCAGCGCGGCGCGGAACAGCGGGTGGTCGTCGGCGATCAGCAGGGTCGGCATGGCACCAGCCTAGCAAGCGTGCGCGCATCCGGGGCGGCGCCGTGCTGGTACGAAAGTACGATGGGCGTGGCGCAGGGCCTTGCTAGGCTCGCCGCATGAACCCGACCTGCGTCCGCATCGCCGTCGTCGCCGGGGCCGCGCTCGCGCTGGCCGCCTGTGCCACATCCCGTCCACGCACCGCGAAGGAGGCTGCGCCGGTGTTCTCGCAATCGCGCACGACCGAACATCGCGGCAACGACGACCTGCTCACCGGCGGGCTCGGGCTGGCGGGGTTGCGTGCGATCACGCCGCCCGCGTTCGCCGATGCCGAACATCCCACGCCGGCCGAACTGCGCCGTCGTGCGCTGTGGGCCAACTGGCGCGGCATCGCCGACCTCGCGCCGGGCGGCGGTTATGGCGAGCTCTACGGCAGCGTCGCCGCGGTGCCGGGCCGTGAGTTCAGCGCGTTCGCCACTGTCGCCGGTGCGAGCCAGCCGCACCGCGTGCTGGTGCAGATTCCCGATGCATTCGATGCGGGCAAGCGCTGCGTGGTGGTCACGGCTTCGTCGGGTTCGCGCGGCATCTACGGCGCGATTGCCGTGGCCGGCGCCTGGGGCCTGCCGAAGGGTTGCGCGGTGGCGTACACCGACAAGGGCGCGGGCACGGACTACTTCGACCTGGATGCGGGGCAGGGCGTGCGTGCGGACGGCACGGTCGTTGCGCGCGGCGAAGGCCTGGCGTTCGAGCCGGTGACCACGGCGTCGTCCGGCGTGGCCTTCAAGCATGCGCATTCCAAAGACAACCCCGAGGCCGATTGGGGCCGCCACGTAAAGCAGGCGGCGCAATTCGCGCTGCAATCGCTGGACGCGGCATTTCCGCAGTCCGCGCCGTTCGATTTCGGCAATACGCGGGTGATCGCGGTGGGACTGTCCAACGGCGGCGGCGCGGTGCTGCGCGCGGCGGAACTGGACGGCGACTGGCTCGACGCCGTGGTGGCGGGCGAGCCGAACGTGTACGTCGAAGGCGCGCGTCCGCTGTACGACTACACGACGCAGGCGGCGCTGCTGATGCCCTGCGCGCTGCTCCACCTGCAGAACCTGCCGCAGCCGCCGTTGTCGGCGCAGGTCGCGCCGCTGTGGGCGCAGCGCTGCGCGGCGTTGAAGGCGAGCGGCGCGATCCAGGGCGACGACACCGCGGCGCAGGCGCGCTCGGCGTACGAAGCGATGAAAGCCGCCGGCTGGACCGACCAGGCCCTGCGCGCCGGTGCGCTGTCGGTCGGCTTCGATCTGTGGCGCGCGGTGGCGGTGACCTATGCGTCGGCCTACGGTCGCTACGGTTTCGGCGAACTGCCGTGCGGCAACCGCTACAGCGCGCTCGATGCCAATTTCAGCCCGCGCGCCGCCACCGCGGCCGAACGCGCGGCCTGGTGGTCGGACGCCAGCGGCATACCGCCCGGCGCGGGCGTGAACATCGTGGAACCCAACCCGACCTCGCCACTCACCACGCTGCAATGCCTGCGCGGGCTGTGGACCGGCGACGACGACAACGCCCGGCGGGTGAAGCAGGGCGTGGCGGAAACGCGCGCGGGCCTGCCGCGCGATGGTGTGCCGATGGTGGTCATCCACGGCACCGACGACGGCCTGATCCCGCCCGCCTTCAGCAGCGTGCCGTACGTGCGCGCGGCCCAGGCCGCCGGTCGCGACGTGCGCTACTGGCAGGTGCGCAACGCGCAGCATTTCGACGCGTTCCTGGGATTGCCGGACTACGGCGCGCGCTACGTGCCGCTGCTGCCTTACGTGTATGCGGCGCTGGATCGGGTGAGCGCGCACCTGGACGGTGGCGGTACGTTGCCGAGCGACGCGGTGATCGAAACGACGCCGCGCGGGGCGGGGAAGGCGTTGCAGGCGTCGGATCTGGCGATGCCGCGCGATTGACCCTTCTCCCGCTTGCGGGAGAAGGGGCCCGAAGAGCCTGCCCGGGACGTGATCCGGGGGTGGATGAGGGAGGCGGAGCCTCACGCGATGGCTGCGCGGTGCTGTAAGGCACTCGCTGCCCTGTGCAACGACTTCGTTGCCCTCACCCAAGCCCTTTCCCGCAAGCGGGAGAGGGGCTCTGGCCTGAGAGGGAGCTTTTGTCTGAAAGCCCCGTGCTTATCCTTTTGCCTCTTGCTGGCTTCACACCCGTTGCGGCACGCTGGGGGCTTCCCGCACACGGAGCGCCGCATGCCGCGTCGCCATTTCTCGATGTTGCGCGAGTTCCACCTCGCCGACTGGTTCACGCTGGCCAACGCCTTCTGCGGCACCGGCGCGATCTTCGCCGCGATGCGCTTCCTGCAGGACGGGGTGGTGAACGACCTGCTCATCGGCATGGCGCTTATCCCGCTGGCCTTCATCTTCGACGCGCTGGACGGACGCGTGGCGCGCTGGCGCAAGTCGGCGTCCACGCTCGGGCGCGAGCTGGATTCGCTGGCCGACGTGATCTCCTTCGGCGTCGCGCCCGCGGCCCTGGCCTATGCCTGCGGCCTGCAGGGCGGCTGGGACTGGATCGTGCTGAGCTACTTCGTCGGCTGCGGCGTGAGCCGCCTGGCGCGCTACAACGTCACCGCCGAGGCGCTGTCCGGCGGCGACGACAAGGTGAAGTACTTCGAGGGCACGCCGATCCCGACCAGCCTGGCGCTGGTGATCGTGCTGGCCGTCGCCGCCTCGCAAGGCGCGATCGGCGACAACCTGTGGCTGGGCATGGTCCAGCTGGGACCGTGGCAGTTCCATCCGCTGGTGCTGATGTTCGCGCTGTCGGGCTCGCTGATGATCAGCAAGACGCTGCGCATTCCCAAGCCCTGAGCGCCGCCGCGGCGCCTGTCACATGGGCGTGGTCGCGGCATTGATACCATCGCCGTCTTCCCCGATGGCGGTGATGGCGATGCAGGGCGTGGACGATCTTGAAGCGTGGGGCCGGCGTTACTGGAGCGCGTGGGGCGATGCCCTGCGTGCGACGCAGCCCCAGTCCTCCGGTACGGCGATGCCGGGCTGGAACGAAGCGATCGGCTGGTGGTCGCAGTTCGCGCGCGGTGGCCTGCCGCAGGGCGACGAGGCCGTGTCGCGCTTCAACGCGCAGGCGCAGGGCTGGTTCGGGCAGATGCAGCAGCTGGCGGCGCAGTTCGCCGGGCGCCAGGCGAATGCGGCGGATATCGCATCGGCGTGGAAACAGGCGCTGGGCGGCGACGGCGCCAACCCGTTCGCGCAGATGTTCGCCAGCATGCCGGGCAGTGCGCAGACCGATCCGTCGAAATGGTTCGAGGCGTTCGCACCGTGGCTGCAGTCGATGCGGCGCGAAGGGCGCTCGTGGCTGGATCTGCCCGCGTTCGGTTTCGCACGCGAGCACCAGGAGCGCTGGCAGCATATCGCCCAGGCGCAGATGGACATGCAATCGCAGAGCCAGGCCTACCAGACGCTGCTGGCCGAGGCCGGGCAGGACGCCTTCACGCGCTTCGAGCGAAAGCTGGAGGAGCGCAGCGCGCCGGGCAAGCAGCTGGACTCCGTGCGTGCGCTGTTCGACCTGTGGATCGACGCCGCCGAGGAGGCGTATGCGGACATCGCGTTGTCGCCGCGCTTCCGTGACGCCTACGCCGCGCTGGTCAACGCACAGATGACGCTGCGCGGCCGGATGCAGAAGGAAGTCGAGCAGCTGAGCACGCAGTTCGGCATGCCCACGCGGACGGAAGTGGATTCGGCGCATCGCAAGATCGTGGAGCTGGAACGCGAGCTGCGTCGACTGCGCGATGCGCTGCACGCGCGCGGGCCGTCGGAGGAAGCGCCGCGCGCCCCACGCGCCGCGCCTGCCGAACCGCCGCCGCGACCGGCCGCACCGCGCAAGGCATCGGCGGCGACGAAGCCTGCGAAGAAGGCGGTGAAGAAGACCGCTGCCAAGACCGCCGGCAAGACGGGGAGGGCGCGCTGATGGACGGATTCGGTCCACTGGGCTTCACGCCCGACACGCTGGCGCAGGAATCGCTCCGCTTCCAGGCCAAGCTGCGCGCCGGCCTGGACACGCTGCACCAGGTGCACGACATCGACTACGGCGCGACCGCGCGCGAGGAAGTCTGGCGCGACGGCAAGGTCGCGCTGTACCGCTTCCGCGGCGACCGTGCGCCGACCGCGCGCGTTCCGCTGCTGATCGTCTACGCGCTGGTGAACCGGCCGTACATGGTGGACCTTCAGAACGACAAGTCGATCGTGCGCGGCCTGCTCGAACGCGGCGAGGACGTGTACGTGCTCGACTGGGGCTATCCGGACCGCTCCGATCGCTATCTCGAGCTGGAGGATTACATCCAGCGCTACATCGGCGGCGCGGTGGATCACCTGCGCCGCGAGTACCGCATGGACGCAGTGAACGTGCTGGGCATCTGCCAGGGCGGCGCGTTCTCGCTGTGCTACGCCGCGCTCAATCCGCACAAGCTGCGCAACCTCATCACGATGGTCACGCCGGTGGACTTCCACACCAGCGACAACATGCTGGGCAACTGGACGCGCGGGCTGGACGTGGATCTGTTCGTCGACACGCTGGGCAACGTGCCGGCGGATGTCATGAACTGGTGCTACCTCACGCTCAAGCCGTGGCGGCTGTTCGTGCAGAAGTACGTGGGCATGGTGGACGTGCTGGACGATCCGAAGGCGCTGGAGGATTTCCTGCGCATGGAGAAGTGGATCTTCGATTCGCCCGACCAGGCCGGCGAAGCGTTCCGCCAGTTCATCAAGCAGTTCTACCAGGGCAACGGTTTCATCAAGGGCGGCATCGACATCGGCGGGCGCGCGGTGGACCTGCGCCAGATCGAGGTGCCGATCCTCAACATCTACGCCGAACAGGACCACCTCGTGCCGCCGGCATCGTCGAAGGCACTGGAAGGACTGACCGGCACCGACGACTACAGCGAGCTGTCGTTCCGTGGCGGCCACATCGGCATCTACGTGTCGAGCCGCGCGCAGCGCGAAGTGCCACAGGCGATCCACGACTGGTTGGCGCAGCGGGCGAAGTAGGGCGCAAAAGCCGTGAGTCCCGCGCAGGCGGGACGCCCGCGCGCAGTCGACGACACACGCGCCGTCGGCGGCATGACGTGTTCCTATCGCCACCTGAAGCGCACCCGTCCACGCCGCGTGACGAAGGTCTGCTTCCGCGCATCCGACGAGATGGTTTCGACATCGCGCATGTCAGACTTGCGCGATTCTCGAAGGACGCGTCCCGTGACCCGAATTGCCCTGATTCTCTGCGTGGCCCTGCTCGGTGCCTGCGCTTCGCACAAACCGATCGACAGCGTCCCGTCGGCCGCGGTTCCCGTCGCCGACTCCTCGCAGTGGGAAGCCGACATCGTCGCCTTCGAACAGGCCGACAGCGTAGTGCGGCGCCGGCCGGGCGGCGTGGTGTTCGTGGGCAGCTCGTCGATCCGGATGTGGGAGACGATGCCGGACGACTTCCCCGGCGTGGCCACCATCAACCGCGGCTTCGGCGGTTCGCGCGTGCGCGATTCGACCTACTACGCCGATCGCATCGTCACGCCGTACCAGCCCAGGGCCGTGGTGTTCTACGCCGGCGACAACGACCTGCAGGAAGGCCGCACCCCGCAGCAGGTGCGCGACGATTTCGCCGCCTTCGTCGAGAAGGTGCATGCGCAGTTGCCGAACGTGACGATCGGCTTCGTGGCGATCAAGCCCAGTCCGTCGCGCGCAGCCACGCTGCCGCAGATCCGCGAGGCCAATGCGCTCGTGCGCGAGTACGCGCAGAAAGCGCCGGGCGTGGATTACCTCGACGTCTACCTGCCGATGCTCGACGCGCAGGGGCAGCCGCGTGCGGAACTGTTCGTGGAGGACCGGCTGCACATGAATGCCAGCGGCTACGCGATCTGGGCCGGCGTCGTGCGGCCGTGGCTGGCCGGACTACAGTGATGCCATGAACGCGTCGCGAGCACTGCAGGCATCGCTGGTGGGTCTCGTATTCGCGCTGGGCGCGATGTCCGGTTGGGCCGCTCCGCCGCCGCAGGCGCAGCGCGAGATCGGCCAGCTCATCGACTCACTGGGCCGCTCCGGCTGCGAGTTCCAGCGCAACGGCACGTGGTACCCGGCCGGCGAGGCGCGCGCGCACCTGCAGCGCAAGTACGACTACCTGCGCAAGCGCGACATGGTCGCCACCGCCGAGCAGTTCATCGAACGCGCCGGCACCCAGAGCAGCATGAGCGGCCGGGCGTACGCCGTGCGCTGCCCCGGCCAGGGCACCGTGCCGTCGGCGCAGTGGCTGGGCGCGCGGCTGTCGGCGATTCGTCACGCGACGCCCTGACGCCGGGCGCTAGACTGGCGGCGCATCCAGCCACCGGACGCGCCGCCATGAACGCCACGCGCACGCTCTACCGCTCCCGTCACGACCGCATGGTCGCCGGCGTCATCGGCGGCTTCGCCCGCCGCTTCGGCTGGAACTCCACGCTGCTGCGTGCGCTGTACGTGCTCGTGTCCATCGCATCGGCCGCGTTCCCCGGCATCCTCGTCTACCTGATCCTCTGGCTGCTCATTCCCGAGGGCGACTGAGTCCGATCGTTCGCGTCCGGGGAGACGCAGGCGATGCGCTAGGCTGCGCGCATGCCGATGCTTCGACGATTGCCCATGCTCCATCGAGTGCTCATCGCGCTGGGCGCGCTGTGGACGTTGCCCAATACGCTGGTCGGGCTGCTGCTCGGCGCGCTCGGACTGGCGTTCGGCGCGCATGCGCACTGGCGCGGACGCGAGATGGCGCTGGTCTTCCACCGCTGGCCCTGGGGGCCGGGTGGGGCGATCACCTTCGGCAACGTGATCCTGCACACCGGCGACGACCTGGATTCGCCCTGCGTCACCTACGCGCACCGGGCCGGCCATGGCGATGAACCGCCGATCGTGCTGGCCGATCACGAACGCGCGCATGTCTACCAATACCTCGCGCTGGGCCCGTTGTTCCTGCCGCTGTACCTGCTGTCGGGCGGCATCAGCGTGCGTAACCGCTTCGAGCGCGCGGCCGATCGCTACGCCAGCACGGGACGGGGTTGGTGGCCCTGGTCGGCGTCCTGAGGGTTCAGTCGAACGCGACGAGGTTCCCGTCGCTCTTCCACGCGCTGAAACCACCCGCCAGCGGCCGCACGCGTTTGAAGCCGCGCTTGTTGAGCGCGCGCGCCAGCACGGCGGCCGACGCCTCGCTCGGGCAGTCGCAATAGACGATCACTTCCTCGCGCGGCATCAACGTGGCGTCGGCGACCGTCTGCACGAACACCGCGCCCGGGATCCAACCGGTGAGTGCGCGCTGCGGTTCGGGGCGCACGTCGAGGATCAGCGGAGGCGATTCACCGTCCATGAGCTGCTTCAGCTCCGACGGCGTGATCCTGGCCATGCGCAGCTGACGCTGGAACATCGCCCGTCGCCAGTACTTCCACAGCACGAACGCGGCGATCAGCGCGAGCACCACCGGCACCGTCATGCGGCCCAGCGCTTCGAGTTGTTCGAGCACGCTGTTGACCGCCTCGTGGAATACTGCGCCGAGCGCGACCGCCACGCCCGCCCACAACAAGGCGCCGATGCCGTCGAACAACAGGAAGCGGCCCGGGCGGGTACCGGTCTCGCCGGCGAGCGTGGTCGCCACGGCGGCGAAACCCGGGATGAACTTGGCGACGATCAGCGACGGCGGTCCCCATCGACCGTAGATGCCGCGCGTCATCAGCACGCACGAGTCCGGCGATAGCGACAGCCGGCACATCAGGCGCAGCAGTTTCGCGCCGAGGCGGCGTCCGCCGACGTACCAGAGCCAGTCCGCGAGCACCGCGGCGAGCGCGGCCACGAGCACGATCGGCCACACGCTCTTGCCCTGGTCGGTGGCGAGGGCGGCGGTGAGGATGATGGGCGGATACGCCGGCACCGGGATGCCGCCCTGGTCGAGCAGCACGCTGACGAAGACGACCAGCAGGCCGTAGACGGCGATCAGGTGGAGGAGGGTGTCCATGGACGATCCATGGCGCCGTGGGGGCGGTGGCGCCATGGTAGGCGCGCCGCTTTCCGGCGGATAGCACGTCCGTGCATCGCAGCGTGCCGCCGATGGACCGCTGGCGTGTTCAGGCGATGGGGAAGGTCGCGCGCGTGCGTCCCAGGCGCACACCGTCCGGGCCGAAGCCCTGTTCGACGAACGTGATGCGCGCGTCCTCGATCAGCACCACGGAACTGCAGCGCGTGCCGTAACGCTCGCCGCGCACGAACGGCGGGGAGAGCAGGCGTTCCAGCTCGAGCCCGACGCCGGTGTCGGGCAGCGTGTCGTCCGGTGCGGCCGTGGTGTCGGCGAGGGCGTCGAACAACGGGGACAGGGCCGCGTCGTCGGTGGCGCCGTCGAGCGCGGCGGGGCTGGCGAGCCAGCGCTCCAGCGCGCGGGTCGCGTGCCCGCTCTTCGGCCACGGCGCATCGAACGCGCCATTGGACATGGCGTGCAGGCCGGGGGCGACAGCGTGGGTCTGAAAGGCCGGGTAATTGCTGGCGAAAGCGAGCTCCTGGCCGTCATAGGCCAGGGTGTTGAAGCGGCCGTACTCGGCGGCGTGCGGGGCGATGGAGGCGAGGGCCTCCTGTGCGCTGGCGCGGCCGGCGGCGAACCCGCGCACCAGCGCTCCACGCGAGCGCGGCATCGTGCCCTCCGGCGGACCGGCCCGCACGTTGGTGACGGCGGCCAGACGCCCGTGCGTGGACGCCATCAGCCAGCCGCCGCCGGCCAGCAGGTCGCGGCCGCCGTAGACGGTCGAATCGTCCGGGTCGGCGCCCGCCGGCGACGTCGGGCGGGCATGCGCCTCGTCGCGATTGGCGATGAGGGCGAGCCGATAGCGGGGATGGTGCTTCCAGGAGAGGGCGATCAGGCACATGCAATCAGCCACATACGGAGAAATCGACAAGAGGAATCATCACCGGGTTCAGCTGACCCGGCTGGAGCAGTGTAGGGATAGTCCTACAAAGCCGTAGTGCCCGCGCTGACTGTGACGGGCAGAAAACCTAGGCAGCCTATGAATCCGTCCCCCCACGTCCCACAGGACGTCCCCCAGCCGGGAGGAGCCCCTCATGTACCGCGTCGAACTATCTCGCCACGACGGCGGCCTGATGCAACAGCAGATTGCCGAAGCGTCCGCTGACTACACCAGCGCAGAAGCCGCGCTGGCTGCGGTGTTGCCGCAGGCCAAACGCTGCGCCGAAAAAAGCCAGCAGGCCTTGTGGCTGCGCATCTACGACGAGCGCTCCCGCGTCGTGTTCGGTACGCTGCTGCCCTGAGCGGCGGGCGTGCTCCCGCCCAACCGGGAGCACGACATGGGAAAGAAGGAATTCGAAGCCTCCATCGCCAACGGTGCCCACCGCCGCATGGCGGGGATGATCGGCGAATGGGAAGGGACGTTCCGCCTGTGGTTCCAGCCCGACCACGTCGCATGCGAGGCGCCGCAGCGCGGCACGATCCGCGGCGTTCTCGATGGCCGCTTCCTGCTGCACGAATACCGCACGCGTTTCGACGAAGAGCCGATCGAAGGGCTGGCCCTCTACGGCCTGCACCTGGACGACAACGCCTACGAGTCCGCGTGGGTGGAAAGCTTCGGCACCGGAACCAGCATCATGTTCTCCACCGGCCCGGCGACGGCGGAGCATTTCAACGTGCTGGGTAGCTACGGCGACGGGCAGGGCGGTCCGCGCTGGGACTGGCGCACCGAGATCGAACAGCCCGATCCCGACCAGCTCATCATCACCATGACCAACATCTCGCCCCAGGGCGAAGCGGCGCGAGCCGTGGAAGTGCGCTATCGCCGGGTGACGAACGCCGGCGTGTGAGGCGGTCGGTCAGACACCCTGTCGGTGCAGCCGCAGCGCGACGCCGTTGGCGACGATGGCGAAGCAGTCCGCATCGATGCGGTCCACCGCGCCGCCGTCGCTGAGGTGATACGAACGCAGTCCTTCCACGCGCCGCTGCCCCGCCGCGCTGCGCGTGTCGATGTAGGTGCGGCGCACATGGACGGTGTAGCGATTGCCGGCGTCGTCGTAGGCGCTGAAGGTCTCGTTCGGCATGATCGGCTCCCCTGGGGCGGCCGACACGATCCGGTATCGGCGTCTCGCCGGTTGAGATCGCGCATCGCGCCGTCAGGTCACGATGCGCAATCCCATCTGCCCCAGCGACATCACGATGAACTGCAGCGCCAGCGCGACCTGCAGGATGCCCAGCACCGCGCCGAGGATCTGCAACACGAGCGGGCCGAAGCCGCGCATCACGGTGCGTGCGAACAGCATCGCCAGCAGGTTCAGCGCCATCACCGCGATCGCCAGCCCGAGCACGGACACCGAACGCTGCATGTCCGCGCTGATCGCCATCAGCACGATCACGGTAGCCACGCCGTAAGGCGTGACCGCGATGGGGAACACCAGGCGCATCAATTGCGGCTCCGGCGGCGCGTCGGCGGGTGGCGTCGGCGGCTCGTATTGCGACAAGACCATCTGCAATGCCACCAGCAGGAACACCAGCCCGGCGGCGAGTTGCATCACGGTCGGCGCGATCTGCCATTTCCGCAGCAGTGACGCGCCCAGGAAGGCGGCCACCAGCACCGCCGCCACCGAGATCGCGAACACTTTCCACGCTATCGCCCGCGCCTGCGCCGGCGGGAGCGCGCGGGTCTGCATGAAGAACGGGCCGATCAGTTTCAACGGTCCCAGCATGATGAAGAAGAACAGGAAGACCTTCGATGCACTCAACGTGTAGGTGTGCGACGCGGCGACGGCCGGGGCGGTCTGCAGGAACGTGAGCAGTTCGATGGGCATGGTCGAAACCTCAGAACAGGAACAACCACACGGCCGTCAGCCCGCCCATGACGAGCAGGCCAAAGCTGGCGACGATCGTGCCCTTCTGGCGCGCCACGTACTGGCCTTTCTCGATGTCTTCCCCGACGCGCCAGTAGCGGTAGATCGACCACACCAGCAGGATCAGCCCCAGCACCACCATCCCGATGCCGGCCTGCCCGCTGTTCTCCAGCAGCGGCCGGGTGCCCTCCGGCGCCTTGCCTTGCTGGATGAGGTAAATGCTGAAGCGATTGAGCGTGATGCCGAAGCCCACCAGCGACACCGTCGTGCGCAGGTAGCTCAGATGCGTGCGTTCGTTGGCCAGGTGCGAGCGCAGGTTCGACACCTGCGTGCGATATACCGACAGCCGCGTGCGGTACATCGACAAGGTCGTCGACGACGTGGCCGCATCGGGCTTGTCCTGGATCTGCGCGGCGAGTTCCGCAGGAAGCGGGGGAGGGGTGGGATCGACGGCACTCATCGGATGCGGCCTCGCGTTTTCGGGAAACGGTGGACGGCGATTGGTGCGATACCGGGCACGCAGGCGCCGGGCCTGCGAACAATGTCGCGCGGTTCGTTAGTGTGGTGTGAGATGCGAACGGCGATCGGATGCTGCCTGCCGACCCGAAGAAAACGAAAAGGCCAGGTCGTAAGACCTGGCCTTTCGAAATCCTGGTGCCGGAAGTGGGACTCGAAGAATTCTGAATGCACCGGAAATTATTGGGCTATTGCATGCGTGATCAATTCTTGTACCCCCACAGGTACCCCATGTGGGTGAGGAAGGTGACACGGGCCGGCTCCGTCCCGCTCAGGCGTTGGCGAACATCCGCTTCTGGCCGATGGCGGACGGGGAGGGCAGCGATTCGACCGCGGCACCAGGGAGCAAAACCGGCGATGACCGGGCCTCATCGCAGGCATGCCGATTGCCTTAGTCGTGCTCGTGCTCGGGCTGGGTATTGCTGGAGTCTGGCCGCTTCGACACATCGAACGTGCGGCCGCCCCTCGGGCCCGTTGGGCGCCGCACCGGTCGTGACGGAGGACGGAACGGTTGGGGGCTGCCCGTCGCTCGTCACGATCACTTCGCGCCGGGCGTGCCTGACCTCATCGCTCCACGGCGATCCACGGCTGCGGTCGCGGTGAGAACCCCAGCTTGTCGCGCGCGCGACGGTTGGACGCGCCGGTCAATTGCGTGTGGTAATAGACTGCTTCCTCGCCCGCACTCCGCAGCGCCTCCTCCACGCCGATCCGCGGCGGTGGCGGCGCATCGATCCAGCGCGCGAACGCCGGCAACCACTGTGCGACAGGCAACGGATGGTCGTCCACGACGTTGTAGACACCCGGCTCCGCCGTGAGCGACGCGACGGTCGCCGCGACCGCGTCGTCGATGTGGACGAAGGACCACACCGCGTCGCCTTCCCCGATGATGCCCGCGAGGCCGTCACGCACCTGCGCGGCGATAGCGCCATCGGGGGCATACCACGTGCCGGGCCCGTGGAAGAAACCGTAGCGCAGGATCACTCCGTCGATCGACGGTGCCTGCAATACGTGCTGCTCGTACTCGCCGATCGCACGCGCGCTTTCGCCGACGACGCCGGGCGCATCGTGGCGCAGGCCGGCGTTCTCGTCGGCGAGTCGCCTCTGCGGCGCCTCCAGGTAGAATCCGCGCGACTGCATCACGTAGCGGCGAACGCCCGCTGCGCGCGCGGCGGCGAGCAGGTGGGCGCGGCCTTCGCGTTGCAGGCGCGTGTCGTTGGGCATCGAGCGGATGAGATCGGCGGGATCGGCGGGCAGCCAAGTGAGCTGGTCGATGATCGCGTCTGGGCTCGCTGCTTCGATCGCATCGCGCACGGCAAGCGCGTCGAATGCGTCGGCGAGGGAAACGGCAGCGCCCAGTTCGCGCAGGCGGTGCACGCCGGGGCCGTCGCGGGTCATGCCGGTCACGTCGTGACCCAGCGCGCATAACACGCGCACCAGCGGCAGGCCCAGGGCGCCGGTGGCGCCCGCTACGAAAATCTTCATGGGTGTGTCGCTCCTGACGCCGCGGCGTCTGCTGCGATGAAGCCGAGAGCCGATGATCGAATCGACTCCTTCGCACGGTGGGGGTCCGTAACTCCTGCCCAGTTCGCGATCAACGCGCTAAAGCCACGTGTTTGTACTCCATGAAGTCCTCAAGCGCAGCGGGCCCGTTAAGGCGTCCTCGTCCGGATTGCTTGAAGCCACCTTCTTCCGTCTCGTCATGCACGACGGCCCAGTTGTTGATCCAGACGGTCCCTACATCCAAGCGACCCGCAACTCGCAGTGCACGATCCAGATCGTGCGTCCATACGCTAGCCGCGAGGCCGTACTCACTGTCGTTTGCAAGCGACAGCGCCTCATCTTCCGAATCGAATACCTGGAACGTCATCACGGGGCCGAACGTCTCCTGTTGCGCGATTTCCATGGAGGAATCATCGATCTCCAGCAGGGTCGGGCGGTAGAACGCCCCAGCCGCCAACGCGCCCTCCGAAGCCGGTCCACCGCGAACGAGCGCAAAGGCGCCGGCATCGATCGCCTTGCGCACTGCGCGATCGACACGCTCGACGTTCTCCTTGTCGATCAACGGCCCCATGGCGCTGGAGGCATCCGACGCCGGGCCGACTTTCACGGACGATATCGCCAGGCCAAGTCGTTTCCGCAGTTCGTCGGCGACTCCACGCTGTACGAGCACACGCGATCCTGTCATACAGAACTGTCCAGCGAATGTGGTCACTGCCTTCGCGAGGACAGGTGCCACCTTGGACGGATCGGCATCGTCGAACACCACCATGGGCGTCTTCCCGCCGAGTTCCAGGCCCAGGCGCTTGAGGCGCTTCGCGCCGGCCTCGGATATTGCGCGCCCGGTAGACGTGCTTCCGGTAAAGCTTAGTACCGGAACGTCCGGTGACTCGACGAGCCGCCGCGCTCCG
Organism: Lysobacter sp. MMG2; assembly: GCF_016735495.2. GTDB lineage: Bacteria > Pseudomonadota > Gammaproteobacteria > Xanthomonadales > Xanthomonadaceae > Lysobacter_J. The sequence goes on along the minus strand of NZ_JAERQY020000001.1, from coordinate 337,628 downwards.
TCCGCTCCGGATTCGGTGAACAGGTTGATGACACCCCGAGGAATGGAGGACGCCTGGCTCATGATCCAGGCCACCAGCGCATTCGTCTGCGCGGTCTGGGCCGGCATTTTGATCACGGCCGTCGTGCCCGCCGCGAGTGCCGGCGCCAGCGAACGTACCATCAGCACAACGGGCGCATTCCACGGCACGATGATGCCCGCAACACCGATCGGCTGACGCAACACGACGGAGAGCGCGCCCGGGCGTGGCTCGACGGCGCGACCTTCGCTGGTCATCGCCAGCGAGGCGTAGTAGCGCAGCTTCGAAGGCACCATCGATACCTCGAGGCGCGCCTCGGGCTTCACCTTGCCGTTCTCAAGCGAGAGCAGCTCGATCAACTCCTCGGCATGTTGCTCGAACGCGTCGGCCAGCTCATGCAGACCCTTCGATCGCAGTGCCTTGTCGTGCGGCCACGCGGAGCGTTCGAACGCGCGTCGTGCCGCGTCGATCGCGTCCTGGACCTCTCCCGCTCCCGCATCGGCGTACTGGCCGATGATCTCCTGGTTCGCCGGGTTTACAGAGGGGCGGTGCGGATGCGAGTCGCGCCATTCGCCGTCGATCCAGTGAAGCGCTGGTGTGTTGGTCATGGTGTGGTACCGAAGAAAATGGTGGTCCAGCGACCCCGCCATCGCGAGGCCGTGCGTATGTGCGGAGTCGTGGACCGTGGTAAGTGGACGATCGAGCAGGTCTGGTCGGTGTCGAGGCCAGCTACAGCAGCATGTGCGGTTCCAGTTGCAGTGCTGCCCGACGCCATTCATTCAAGGCGACGATCGCGACGGTCAACTCCGAAATCTCGTCTTCGTCGAAGTGCCTGCGAAGCCTCGTGTACTCCGCCTCCAGCACGTCGGCGGGTTCTCCGAACGTCAGCACATCGGCCCAGTCCAGTGCCGCACGCTCGCGCTCACTGAGCAGCGGGCGAACATGTGATGCGGGAAAGGGCTGTGCGCGACCCGCGTCGGGTCGCGGAGAGAGGCGACTTCTCAGGAGCTTGACCAGCACGCTATCGAGGGCGATGGCCTCGACCACGTCCTCCATGGAGCGCATGGTGCTGACGGCGTCGGCCGAGGGTTGCATGGGAGAAATGCGGAAGTGCATGGCGGAGGGGCATGTGATTGCGTGAGCCCATCCTGCACGCGCGATCGCTCGCTCGAGGATGCCAATTCGAACTTAATTCGGTGGCCACCCGCGCGAACTCGTACCAGATCATCGCGAAGCACGCCGCAGATACACGCCGCTACAATCCCGCACCCGGCCGCGACCAGTACCGCCGGCGCCATCCTTCAGCTTGCGCGTGGCAACACCGTCAGGACGCGCTGCACGAAGGCGGAGTACTCCTGCATGTAGCTGCGAAGGAACTCAGCCGTTTCATCGTTGTTGACGACTCCGTCGTCATCGATCAGACCCGGTGTGAACTGAATGTATGCCTCGACCGTGTTCATCAGTGGCGAGTTGCAGAAGCACAGCACGCTACGCAGGTGCTGCTGCGCCACCGCAGTTCCGATTGCGCCCGGCGATGTCCCCACCACGCCCGAGGGCTTTCGCGCGAACGAGTTCTGGCCCCATGGGCGGCTCGCCCAGTCGATCGCATTCTTCAGCGCCCCGGGAATCGACCGGTTGTACTCGGGAGTGACGAACAGCACCGCGTCCACGCCAGCGATGGCCTGCTTGAGGCGCTGCGCGACCTCGGGGTAGTTCGCATCGTGGTCATGGTTGTACAGGGGGAGGTCCCGGATCGGAATCTCCTGCAGCACCAGCTCTGGCGGTGCGAGCTTGATCAGTGCCTTGGACAGCTTGCGATTGATTGAACCCTTGGCCAGGCTTCCGACAAAGTAGCCAACGCTGTACGTGCTCATCGCTGCACTCCGGTGAGAGGGCCATCGGGAAATGAGGGTCTCGGCTGGTGTTCCGGCAGGGCCCCATCACGACAATGCCCGTGGGGGACTAGGAAGGGTGTCCGCGACTAGCCTCAACGAACGAACGCCCATGTTCAATGAAATACTCGAATTCCGGCCAGAAGTGCTGCAGGAATCCCTGCACCGGCCACGCGGCTGCTTCGCCGAAGGCGCAGATCGTGTGCCCTTCGATGTTCCGTGACACTTCCGCCAGGCGGTCCAGGTCTCCCTGCGTGCCGTTGCCGGTGACGATGCGATCCAGCAGCCGGTACATCCACCCCGTGCCTTCACGGCACGGCGTGCATTGTCCGCAGGACTCGGACATGTAGAAGCGCGATATGCGATGACAGGTGCGCACCATGCATGTGGTGTCGTCCATGACGATCACGGCGCCTGATCCTAGCCCCGACCCGGCCATTCGCAGCGAATCGAAATCCATGGCGATGTCCAGCATGCGATCGCCCGGGATCACCTTCATCGTCGTGCCGCCCGGGATAACCGCCTTGAGCGCGCGTCCCTTGCGCATGCCACCCGCGAGTGCGAGCAACTCGCGAAACGGCAATCCCAGCGGCACCTCGTAGTTCCCGGGGCGCGACACGTGCCCGCTCACGGAGAAGATCTTCGGGCCGCCGTTGTTCGGCTTGCCGATATCCAGGAACCATTGCGCACCCTTGAGCATGATCGATGGCAGGGAGGCAAAGGTTTCGGTGTTGCAGATCGTCGTGGGCTGGCCGTAAAGACCGAACACCGCCGGGAAAGGTGGCTTATATCGGGGAAGGGCCTTCTTTCCTTCCAGCGCTTCCATCAGGCCAGTCTCCTCGCCGGCGATGTACGCGCCTGCACCCAGGACGTTGTGGATGGTTACCTCGATGCCGCTGCCCAGGATGTTCTCGCCGAGCAGCCCCGCATCACTCGCCTCCCGGGTCGCATGCTCGATCCGCTCGTACGGCTCGTGGTGGAACTCACCGCGCAGGAAGTTGTACGCCACGGTAGCGCCGGCGCAGTAGGCGGCGATCGCCATGCCCTCAAGCACCGCGTGCGGGTTGTAGCGCAGCAGTTCGCGGTCCTTGCAGGTGCCCGGCTCGGCTTCGTCGGAGTTGCAGAGCACGTACTTCTGACCCGGTTCGCCGTGCGGCATGAAGGAGAGCTTCAGGCCCGTACCGAAGCCCGCACCGCCGCGGCCACGCAACGCGCTGGCTTTTATCTGCTCGATGAGTTCACGCGGGTCGGGTCTCTGGGCCACGATCTCCCGCCACGCCTTCCAGCCGCCCACGCGCTCGTAGCTTTGCATGGTCCATGGCTGATCGAACGCGTGCGTCGTGTACGACACCTGATGGGGCATCACCGACTGCTGGGCGGTATCGGAGGGCATGGTGGTCGCCCCTAGCCGAGCGCGGGCTCGGCCTTGTCCGCGTCGATGCCGTAAAGGTCGGCAGCCTTGGCGACCGCGGACGTCGGCAGCACGCCATCGCGGGCCAGGGACAGCACGGCCGCATGGGCGATCCAGCGGCGGTCCACTTCGAAGTAGGCGCGCAGGTTCCAGCGGGTATCACTGCGGCCGAAGCCGTCGGTGCCAAGCACCGTGTAGCGCCGGCCTTGCGGGATGAACGCGCGAATCTGGTCGGCGAGGCCGCGCACGTAGTCGGTGGCGGCGATCACCGGTCCCGGATGCTCGTTGAGCAGCGAGGTGACGTAGGGTACGCGCTCCGGCTCGCCGGGGTGCAGGCGGTTCCAGCGTTCGGCATGGAAGCCGTCCCGGCGCAGCTCGGAGAAGCTCGGGCAAGACCAGACATCGGCCGCCACGCCGAAGTCCTTGCGCAGCATCTCCGCCGCCGCGATCGCCTCGCGAAGAATCGTGCCCGCGCCCAGGAGCTGCACGCGCGGTGCGTCGGCAGGAAGTTCCGTCGCTGGCGCCAGCAGGTACATGCCGCGCAGGATCCCTTCCTCGGAGCCCTCGGGCATGGCGGGATGTGCGTATGCCTCGTTCATCACCGTCAGGTAGAAGTAGACGTCTTCCTGCTCCTGCAGCATGCGGCGCACGCCTTCGCGGACGATGACGGCCACCTCGTAGGCGAACGTGGGGTCGTACGACACCACGTTCGGAATGGCGCCGGACATCAGGTGCGAATGGCCGTCCTCGTGCTGCAGGCCTTCGCCGTTGATCGTCGTGCGACCGGCGGTGCCTCCGACGAGGAAGCCACGCGCGCGCATGTCGGCGGCCGCCCAGGCGAGGTCGCCCACGCGCTGGAAGCCGAACATTGCGTAGTAGAAGAAGAATGGCAGCATCGGCACGTCGTTGACGCTGTAGCTGGTTCCGGCTGCTATCCACGAGCTGATGCCACCGGCTTCGCTGATGCCCTCCTGCAGCACCTGGCCATCGGCGGCCTCGCGGTAGTAGACCAACTGCGACGAATCGTTGGGTGTATACCTCTGCCCGAATGGCGCATAGATGCCTACCTGCCGGAACAGGCCCTCCATGCCGAACGTGCGCGCTTCGTCGGCGATCACCGGCACCACCCGTGGGCCGATCTCCTTGTCGCGCAGCAGCAGGTTCACCGCACGCACCATCGCCATGGTCGTGCTGATCTCGCGCTCGCCGCTCGACTGCAGCAGCGCGTCGAAGGCCGAGAGCGGCGGCGCCGTCAGCTCCACACTGGAGCGTGGGCGGCGGCGCGGAAGGGTGCCACCCAGGGCCGCGCGGTGCTCCTGCAGGTACCGCACTTCGTGCGAGTCCGGCCCGGGGTGGAAATAGGGAACCTCGTCGAGACGGTCGTCGGGGATCGGAATGGAGAGGCGGTCGCGCATGTACTTGAGCGCTTCGAGGTCGATCTTCTTCTTGTTATGGTTGGCGTTCTGCGACTGGTACTGGTCGCCCAGGCCGTAGCCCTTGATGGACTTGGCGAGGATGACGGTGGGCTGGCCCTTCGTACGCACGGCGGCATCGTAGGCCGCGTACACCTTGACCGGATCGTGGCCGCCGCGGTTAAGCATCTCGATATCGTGGTCAGACATGCCTTCCACCAGGGCGCGCGTGGATTCGCTCTTGCCGAAGAAGTGTTCGCGCGTGTACGCGCCGCCCAGCGTCTTGTAAGCCTGGTACTCGCCGTCGACGGTCTCCATCATGATGCGGCGCAGTTCGCCGTCGGTGTCCTTCGCCAGCAGTGGATCCCAGCGGCTGCCCCAGATCGTCTTGATGACGTTCCATCCGGCGCCGCGGAACACGCCTTCGACTTCCTGGATGATCTTGCCGTTGCCACGGACGGGGCCGTCGAGCCGCTGCAGATTGCAGTTGATGACGAAAACGAGGTTGTCCAGTCGCTCGCGCGCGGCCAGCGCCAGTGCGCCCACGGTCTCGGGTTCATCGATCTCGCCGTCGCCCAGCAACGCCCACACCTTGCGGTCGGAGGCGGGCATCAGCCCGCGCTGCTCCAGATAGCGCCAGAAGTGCGCCTGGTAGATCGCCTGCAGCGGTCCCAGCCCCATGGACACCGTGGCCACCTGCCAGTACTCGGGCATCAACCAGGGATGCGGATAGGAGGAAAGCCCGCGGCCCTTGCCCTCGACTTCCATGCGGAACAGGTCGAGCTGCGCTTCGTCAAAGCGCCCTTCCAGGAACGAGCGCGCGTAGATCCCAGGACTGGAGTGGCCTTGGGTGAAGATCAGATCACCCGGGTGCGCATCGCTCGGCGCGCGCCAGAAATGGTTGAACCCGGTTTCATACAGCACCGCCGAGGAGGCGAAGCTCGCCAGGTGTCCACCCAGTTCGCCGGGCTTTCGGTTCGCGCGCACGACCATCGCCATCGCGTTCCATCGGATGATGTCGCGGATGCGCTTCTCCAGCTTCGGATCTCCCGGGCTTAGCGCCTGCTGGCCCACCGGAATGGTGTTGACGTAATCCGTCGTGGTGTTGAAGTCGACGATCCCGCCGGAGCGTCGCGCGTGCGAATTGAGCTGCGAAACGAGGTATGAGGCACGATCGGCTCCGTCGTGATGGAGGACGGCACCGAGCGCGTCCAGCCATTCGCGGGTCTCGGTCGGATCGGCGTCATGCGGAACGTATGCGTGGTCGGAGGGAGCGGACATGGACGTGGCCTTGCACATGGACTGACGTGATTGCAGTCATGTGGTCCCGGGTGGATTCGCGGTAGGCATGCGGGTGAAACGGAGCATGTTGCGCGGCACGCGCGTTGGCGTGGACGTTTCCCACATTCCCGACGAACGGTAGCTGCGCGCATAACTTGCACCGAGTTGCATGCAAAGCGCAGCCATCTCGCCAAGATCAGGGTCAGATTTGTCCGATTCGTGGGGCATAGAGCGAACGCGATCGAGCCGACTGCAAGTATCCGGCGGCTGCCGGGCAGACCCTCGGTGCCCGGCATAGGGGCTATCGCCTGAAGTGGCGCAGTCAGGCAGGCAGATCGCTCTTGCGTGTGCGATAGCAGGCTCGTGGGCCCCGGAAGGCTCGTGGCTTCCCTAATGGGCTGCGGATGAAGCAAGCACAGTTCCGGAGCGAGCAACGCCCGTGGACGCGTCGCCACATTCACTGGCTTGTAACGGAGCGTAGCTAATGCGCCGTCTATACATCTCGACACACTGCTTCTGGCATGGCCTCCGAACATGTCAGGAATTGGCTCCCTTCCCGTGCGAAACGCGCGCCTACGCTTACGCCACACATCAATGGATACATCCAATGCAATCTCGTCTCGACTTCTACAAAGCCTCGCCCGATGCCGCCAAAGCGATGATCGCCATGCAGGCCGCCGTCAACAAGCTCTCCCTGAAAAGCAGCCTGCTTGAACTCGTGAAGCTGCGCGCATCGCAGCTCAACGGTTGCGCCTACTGCGTCGACGTGTACAGCACGGATGCGCGCCGGCAGGGCGAAAGGGATCGCCGCCTGCATGCCGTGGCCGTATGGCGCGAGTCGCCCTTCTTCACGGAGGAGGAGCGTGCTGCACTTGCCTGGACCGAGGCGCTGACCCGCATCTCGGACACCGGCGCGCCGGACTCCGACTACGAACGGCTGTCCAGGCACTTCGACGAGCGACAACGCGCGGACCTGACGGTGGCCATCAATACGGTCAACGCTTGGAACCGGCTGGAAATGGCATTCCGCTCGGTCTCCGTAATGTGACTCGCTGTGAGTCCATGGGCAAACACATTGCGCTTGCTCGTTGAGAGTCAGATGCGCGAACTTCATCAAAGAGCAAGACCATGAAGACCCTCAAGACAGACATCGCGATCCTGGGTGCCGGAAGTGCCGGCATGAGTGCGTATCGCACCGCCTCCGAGCACACCACCAACCTAGTGGTCATAGAAGGAAGCCACTACGGCACGACGTGTGCCCGCGTCGGGTGCATGCCGAGTAAGCTGCTCATCAGCGCGGCGGACGCGGCGCACGCGGTGCAGGGCGCGGCCGCCTTCGGCGTGCACGCTGGCCCATCTCGCATCGACGGAGTCGAAGTAATGGACCGCGTCCGGCGCGAGCGAGACCGCTTCGTCGGTTTCGTGGTCGGCGCCGTCCATCGCTGGCCCGAAGCGCATCGACTGGACGGCTTCGCGCGCTTCCTCTCGCCGCACGAACTCCTGGTCGGTTCCGACACCATGGTGGTGGCCGATCGCATCGTCATCGCCACGGGCTCCAGTCCCGCCGTGCCGCCGGGATGGCGCGAGGCGCTCGGCGACAAACTGCTCGTGAACGACGACGTGTTCGCATGGAAGACCTTGCCAGCGTCCATTGCCGTGGTCGGCACCGGCGTCATCGGGCTGGAGATCGCCCAGGCATTGCACCGTCTGGGCGTGCGCGTGAGGCTCTTCGGTCGTAGCGATCGTCTCGGACCCTTGACCGACCCGGCGCTGCAAGCCGTCGCACGTTCAACGCTGGGAGCGGAGCTGGATGTCGTGTCGCCGGTGCGCGACCTGGTGCCACGATTGGACTCGTCCGGCCGGGTGCAGGTGCGCGCCACGATGGCCGATGGTAGCGGCGTGGTGGACACCTTTGATTGCGTCCTGGTCGCCATCGGTCGTCGTGCCAACGTGGGCAGCCTCGGACTGGAGAATGCGGGCATCGCCCTCGATGCGTCCGGCATCCCGACGGTAGACCGGAGGACTGGGCAGATCGATCGGTCGCACATCTTCCTCGCCGGCGACGTCGCGGAGGATCGGCAGATCCTGCACGAGGCTTCGGACGACGGTCGCATTGCCGGTGACAATGCCGGCCGTTATCCGCATGTACGCATACGGCCCCGTCGCGCGCCGCTGTCGATCGTGTTCTCGGATCCGCAGATCATGCTCGCGGGGCAAACCCATGCGGAGCTCGTGGCGTCCGGCATGGAATTCATGGTGGGAGAAGCTTCGTTTGACGACCAGGGCCGCAGCCGCGTGATGCTGAAGAACCGTGGCGCGATTCGGGTGTACGGCGAAGCGGGAACGGGCCGCTTCCTGGGCGCCGAAATGATCGGCCCGTCCGCGGAGCACATTGGACACCTCTTGGCTTGGAGCGTCCAACGCGGAGACACGGTCCAGCAGATGCTCGACAGCGCCTTCTACCATCCGGTGGTGGAAGAGGGACTCAGGACGGCGCTTCGGCAACTGCAGCAGCGACTGGCCCTGAGTGCGGCTCTGCCCGAGCTATGTCTTGATTGCATTCCGGCGAGGGATCAGGTCGTCAACGATGCTCGGCTCGGTCAGAAGCGGACGTTCGCCTGACGGTTATCATGTCCCGTGCTAACGAGACGGCCCCATGATCCACGCGTCTGTGGCCGTCGCGAGCCTCAGCGGGCACCTAGGAACGTCCAACTTGAGACCCTTCCGGCCTTCCCCGAACGCTCTTGGTCCTCCTATCTGTCCTTGGGCGTCCGCTTCTGGCCGAAAGCGGTCACCCGGAAGCGCCCCGAAGAGGGATGGGTCCGAAGAACCCTCTCTACGATCGTTCGTTTCATGTATCCCCCGAATCTCCCCCCTGTAACAGGGGGTGAAGCGAGGGGGCATTCAAAGTTTACTCGGGACATCGAAGACGGCTTCATTGCCCTGCGGGTACTCGCGAATGCGCCTCAGGGGCACGGCAGGACTTCGGGTGCCGCGGATTCCACCGCGCATTGCAGCGTGCGTCCGTCGCAGCACACGTAGACCGCCACACCCGCGACGCCCACTGCGGTGCCTTGGATCACCATGAGCACCGAAGCTAGGCGCAGATCGGAACGCGCCTGCAGCCGCACGATGGTGTCGAGGTCCTCCGGTGAGGCCCGCGGGTGCGGTTGCGGGTGTGTGTGCCAGTCGCCGCAGTAGTAGAGCCCCCGATCGCGTTGCCGCTCGATTTCCCGCTGCGCCGAGGCCGGGGTGGACCGGTAGCCGAAGCGGGAGCGCAAGTCACCGCGGTAGGGACCGGTCGCAAGCGAGACGTCCAGGCAGGTGTTCGTCAGCGTAGCAAATAGTTGTCCGCCCGCTTCCCGCTGCCACCAGTGGCGTTGCTGGTAACGCGCTAGATGGGCCAGCACTCCTGGCCGCAGCACGATGATCTCGGCGGCCTCTGGCAGTTGCGCAACGAGTGTGTCCTCTGAGATCACGGCGGCCATGCGTAGGTTTTCTCAGTGAAACTGCGATCGAACTCGACGCTGGGTTCGCCGCCCTGCGCGACCACGGCCTCCCGATCACCAAACCAGGTTCGGCGCAAGGACGCCCCGACCTTACCCAGAAGGACGTCGGCCACCAAGCGTTGGCCCATCAATACCGTGTGCATCATGTCCGCCGCGTCATAGGGTTGGAACGACGTGCCGCATCCTGCCTCGCCCAGCGTGGTAGTGCGCGGATCCCAACGGGAGGTCGCGCGCTTGATGAAGCGTCCGTCCGCGTCCAACCCCGGCTCCAAGGAATCGGTGCCAAACAAGGAGATCGCTTGGCCAGCCAGGGCGAACTCTTCCGTCCAGGTCCACACCCGAACCGGCGCATGCTCCAGGGTGGCACTCCAGCGGTCCACCGCCAGTTCGGCAGGCAGATCCACTCCGGCGAGCACCACGACATCGCAGTCTGCCAGTCCCTGCAACTGCGCCGAGGAGAGGTCCTGGAAGCGAGCATGATGCGCGGTTGCCCGTTTCGCGTGGGGGAAATCGCGGGCGAGCTGTTCGGCCAACGCGTTCGCCTTGGAGCGCCCGAGCCACTCGGCGCCCAGGACGTGGCGACCGAGGTTGGCGGCCTTGACGGAGTCGTGATCCACCAGCACGAGTGAGCCGACCCCCGCCTGCACCAGACCACGCGCCAGAAAGCCGCCGAGTGCGCCGCAGCCTACGATCGCCACCGATGCCGCCTGCATCTGTCCGAGCGCGGAATTGGCGTCACGCCCGTGGATCCATGCTGCATCAAGGCGCTCGATGCTAATCGCGTGGATCTCACGGGCGCGAAAGAGGTCGGCCACCAGCCATTGAGGGCGCGGGCGCGACGGCCGGAATCCCTTCATCACCATCTTCTGTGGCGCACCGCGTAAAACGGTACCAACAAAAATAGGAGCCTCGTCGACCATCGCGCCGAGCACGACGGGAAACTCGCCGCCGGCGGGAAACTTGCCGTCCAGGTGCGCCGGGCCGACCATGTCGATCACGTCGCGCCCGGTTTTTGGGAAAGTATCAGGGCCCCTGAGCCCGGCGGGCCACGCCAAGCGCGTTTGCGGAAGCGGCCGGCGGCACTCGACGCCGCGGTTTTTCAGCCACCGCTCAAGCTCGTCTTCAGTGTCGGCGAAGACGATGCGCGCTCCAGGGCCGCGATGGTAGAAAATGTCACGATCTACCGGCTCAGCCCGCAGCAGCGCCAGTCCGGTGTCCGCTCCCGAACCGACGCGCTGCGACCAGTACGCGGCAAGTTCGCGACGGAACTCGGCGACACGGCCCGCATCATCCAGGTCCAGAACGTCAAGTGCGTCCTGCAGCACGGTCAGCGCCCGCTGCCCGGCCGGCGCCGAAAAGCGGGTCGCTGACAGGCACAGCACGCCGCCTTTCTCCACGTGTGGCCACGCCGGGGCTCCAATCGCCGCTGCTTGCGGCGCAATGATCCGTGGTTCGGAACGCGGAAAGTCGATATCCAGCACTAGGTAGACGTGATCAACCCCGTGATGCGCCAACCGGTGCCGCGGCAGATCTACCCGCCATGCGGCATCCCAAGCACCGCGCCGAGGCAACGTTGCGTACTCCATCGGCCGCGCTCGCCGCCATCCGTCAGGACGGACGGCGGCCAGCTCGGCTTCGATCGCCTGGGCGGGTGCGCTCAGGAAGTTCAGCGGCTTGCACCCGCGCCGTAGCGACCGTTGCCGTCATCGCGTCGGTCCGACTTGCTCTCGGTGGCGACGAAGAACGCCCGTTTGCCGCCTTCAGGCTCGCGTGGGTCCGGCAGCTTGCTGAAGTGAGTCTTGTTGAAGACGGTGTCCCATGCGGCGCGGGCTTCATTTCGCGTGCAGTCGTCTTCGTCCAGCACCTCCAACGTCACCAGCGCTTCGGCCAGCTTGTCGTGGAAGAAGGCCACCTTCTCGTTCCCCGCTTTGGCGAGCGGCGCGGGGTTCACAGGGTGGTCGACGGCGCTCGAACCCTGCAGTCGCGCCGCGATGGCGCTCCAGGTGTCGCGCAGTGCCACGTCGTCGCGGTCGGCAGACGGGCGGAACTCGTCGACCACCAGCTTGCTGAGCGTGATACCGCTAGTGGTTTCAGCCTTCCACTCTCCTCGGCTGCGCGCGAACATCTTGGTCAGGCGCACCACCCGACGCATCTGCAGACCATCTTGTCCATCGTCGCCGTTGAGGTCATGCACGGCGTCCTTGAACCATTTGGTTACCGCGCGCGCGTCCGACACCTGCCAGGTATCCCCGCTGGCGAGTTCGTAGACTTCGCGTTCGCTCCCGCCCTCGTCCTTTTCGAGGCGCACGCGATAGACCGGCATGTCGATGTGGTACCCCGCCTGGTACTCCTGGCGCACGCAGTTGTCGTGCACTTCCGCAGGGCTCGCGAAACGCTGGTCCCGAGTTAGGGCATCGCAGACACGCTGACGGGCCTGGCGCGGGCTCAGGTCGCGACCCTCGGCATCTCGTAGATCTTCCGGGCGAAAGTAGACGCCGTCGTCGATGTCGTAGTCGCAATCGTCGTCCTGCACCATCGTCCGCATCTGATAGGAGCCTTGCGAGCAAACCATCTTGGGCTGCGGGTGTTCGGCCTCGGTCAGGCCCCTCTCCAAGCGGGTACGGCCGTTGTCACGCCGCTCGCGCATGTCTCGCCGGTCATTCTCGCGAAGCGTGACCTTATCGTCGTGGTACTTGCCGATCTCATCGCTGCAATCGAGTGTACTCATGCACCTTGCTCCTCCATTTGCGTTTTGTAGCCGTCCGCGAAAGCCGCACGAAATTGCGCCAGCTTCGACGTTGGGTCTTGCGATGCCGCCCAAGCGTTGTCGACATCCGACGCGGCCTGACGTCGCAGTGCGTTGAGGACAACCGGTCGGGCATCGTCCATGTTCTTGAGGTAGCCCAGCAGTTTCTGGGATGGACACTGCGCCGGGAGTCGGTAGGCAAAGTTGCCCTCCCCACGCAGCGACGCAACCTTTCCGCTGAGGTAGTCGTAGCCAACCGCTTGCGCGTTCAAACTGGTTTCGACCACGCGTAATCCACCGCGCCAACCGACGGCGCCGCGGTAGCGCGACTTGGGCGAAAGCTCCTCTCCGCCTTGCACCGGCAACGATCCGAGCATGAACAAATGGATGGGACGCTCGACCTCCCCGCTTGTGGACAGGATCTCGTGCGCCTCCACAGCGCCGATCGTGCCGGGGTTGTTCGCCCACAGTCCGCCGTCGGTATAGACGACTTTCGCGCCGCTGACCGGCTCGGTGAGTTCTGCAAGCGCGCGCAAGATGGGCGCGGCACTCGAAGCCATGCAGGCATCGACAAGGGTTCGCTGGTCATCTCGGCCGTTCAACCGCTCAAGGTGCCGGGTCTTGAAAACGACCGACGCGTGGCGCGCCATGTCGACGGCGGTCACGGCCAAGCGAATGCCCCGCTGCTGCTGGACCTGCAGGAAGGTGGTGTCGCCCAGCGCGTCCTCCAGCGCGTGCCGCAGCGCGGCTTCGCCCCGGCGCGTGCCCAAGCCGAAGCCTCGCACGAGCGCCCCCAGCCCCCAGTAGCTGCGAGCAAGCTGGTAGGGGAAGATCTGCGGCCCATGCCGTTCGTACAACTGCTCGACCTCGGCGAGCGGCGCGCCCTTGGCCAAGGCGCAGGCCACGATCGCACCGGTACTCGTGCCGACGATCAAATCGAAGCAGCGGCCGACATCAAGTGGTGCCTGCTGCGCACCGGTTACCCGATGAGCGAACAAGTTCAAATACGCCGCCTGGTACACGCCGCGCATGCCCCCGCCATCCAGGCACAACACACGAAAAGGCTTCATCCTGATCCCCACTCTTGTTGGCCCCTTTCGCCGGGATTGGGGCGTCTATCACGGTTTCAAGCGTGGCCATTCGGGCGCCCGCTCGGCTTACAACTCCTGGCGGCCCGCCTCACTGGTCTCGCGGGTGGCGGATGCCCGCGCCGCCTTTACGCGGATGCGCCAGCCATCGGTGCAAAACCGATGTCGTCACCGTGGTCTGCACAGCTCACCGCTAGGGAGTCGTCTTCGCCCCCCCCGACAGGCGTGGCCGATATGCGTGCTCGCGTAGCAGGTGGAGGTGTTCTACGCCGCGGGCGACGGGGCTGAGGGCAGGGCGCTGCGACTGATCCACCGAACCCGACTCGGCTTGGAGTAAAAACCGGCGCTCCCCGAGCAGTTCCTTGCTTCGGCTAGGGAGGAGCCCCTGCCGTCATACGGCTTTAAGTCACGCCGACGCTTCTCCGACCCCCCCCAGCATTTACCTGCGGGAATGCGGAAGCGTGCCCCCCGTCCGGTGGGGTAGGTTGCTGTGAATTGGCGGAGTCGCCCCCCGCCGGGGGACGCCATTGGAACGGCGCAGCGCGCGGCTGTGTGCCGCCCGCGGCTAGCGCGGGCGGAGGGTCCGGTGTGGTGTCCTAAGAATTCGAACCGCCGGCCAGCGCTCGCGTAAGCTGGCGGCAAGTTCGGCGGGGGTCTGACCGGGGCGGCCGAGCGCCGTGGCAACTTCGTTGGAAGTGTGACTGGGCAGGCGGAAGTGCAGGATTGGGCGTGCCTTCGTTTCAGCGGAGGCGGGGCTGCTACGACTGCTACTCTTGCTACAAGTGCCGCGTGGAGTAGCAGGTGTAGCACCTGCGAGAACGATTTTGGCCAGCATCTCGCGAAGGTGCTGCAGGCTCACGCGCCGCTCTCCTCCGGAAGCACAAGCCGCCAAGCGCGACGGGCGCGCGTAGCCGCCAGTTCGGCGCCCCCGAGTCGTACGACGTGACCGGCCTCTGTCAGTCGCGCCAAGGCAACAGTGATCCGGTTTCGATCACGCAGTCGGCCGGGGCCGTACTGCAGCAGCGCGCGGACTGTCACCACAGCGTCACCCCGCGCCTGTGCCCAAGCGAGGATCGCTTCGGCGTCCTGTACATCCTGCGAGACGCGCGTGCTGGCGAGGATGCGTTGAACCTCGCAGAGGTACCACAGGGCGATCTGGCAGCCCCGGCCTACGCTGAGCTCGTCCAGGGTCGCCGCGTTCTGATCGGTCATCAAGCGCAGTACACCCGCCAGACGAAGTGCTTGCTCGGCGGCTTTGCTGCCCCAAGGGCGCACGTCGGCGAACTGACCTTCTGGGAGCATGCCTCGCTCGATCACGTCATGAAACGTGCGCCAGATGGCGAACGCCCTTGAACTCAACAACACCGCAGGCGGTGCCAGTGCGTGTGGATCATCAGTGCTAAAGGAGAACGGCGCCTGGAGCCTCGCAAGCAAGATGGCGCGGAGCCGCACCATGGCCGGATGAGATTCGATCGGAGCATCGACGTACATGCGCGTCCCGGCAGTGCCAAGAGGCTGCGCCAGCAAACACCGAGCGAGGAAGCCTTGCCCCAGCAATACTGGATCGGACAGTGCGCGTCCTGCGATCACGGGTTGGGCCATCAAGTGCAGCGCTAACCGACGCCCACGTAGGCGTAAGGCACCGTCACCTGAGCGCACGCGATCCAATGCGCCGTGATCCCACAACTTGCATAAGGTGCCTGCGGTGCGCATCACGCTTTCCTGTGACATGCCGTGACCGCCGAATACCAGTGCGGCCTCATCAGAGAACACTCCGACGCTTGGCACGCCTGCGTTCAACAACCGAAAGAGGCCTTCTGCGGTGAAGTCGGCCACGCGACGATACGGCGGCGAGGGCGCCTGCGGCTTATCGCCGAGCTGCAGCAACTCGGCAGCAAGCCCGGCACCCTTGGTGCGGTTCTTTGCAACAGAGCATCGAGCCTCCCACTCGGCCATCTCGGCAGCGTGCCGACGATCGGCATGTGCATACTCGCGTTCTAGCATGCGCTCGTAATCATCAATACCGCGCATTGCCTCGCGATCTGCCGAACTTTTGCGCTCGCCGGATTCGGAAATAGAGATCAGCCAAAGCGACAGCGGGATTCGGCGACCGTCGGGCGCCTCCACGTCCGCCAGCCCCTGCACTGCGAGCGAAGCTGCCGCCAGCAAAGCTCCTGCGATTACAGCATCAGGTGCTTGGACCGTCTCTCTGAGCGCGCGTGCCGCGGGCTCCAGCACTTCGCCGAGTGCAAGTAGTGGAAATGGCTCGGGGCCGGGCATCTCGCGGCGGAGCGGCTCGGGCGCTCCCAGCGAACGGGCGGGGGAGGGCGGTGCGGTTGCGCGCCAAGCTTCCTCCGCGACTACGTCGCCGTCGACCAGCGCGCGCAATTCCAACTCCTTGCGCCATTCGATCGTCATCTCACGTCTCCCCTGCTGTCGGAGATTTCCGCCGCCCGCTTCGACTGCGCCTGGCGGGGGCGATGGGCTCCGGCGTCGCGACCTTGATCCGCGATGCGATCCAAGCGTCCACGCTCGATTCCGGCCAGGCCACGCAGCGGCTGCGTTCACCCAACGACAAGGCGATAGGGGCGGGGAAGTGGCCGGCGCGGATGGCGCGAAACAGCGAGGTTCGGGATAGGCCCGTGCGATGCTTCACCTCGGCGAAGCGCAGCAGACGGGAGGGGGACGTGGCGGACATGTTTGGCACCTCGTGAGGGGTGCCGCCATGGTTAGCCCTGCTCCTACGGTTAGATACCTAATCGAAGAACGTAAGGTGTTCTGTGGGCCATGACTCAGCCCTTGGCCTCTAGTCTCCTGCCTGCCTCGGCCCATTGGGTATCAAGGCTGGCGACTTGGTAGTCGTAGAAGATGTACTTCTTGTTGCCGTCGTCCAGCTCGTTCACCTCGAGGTTGCCGCTCTCCTCCTGCCTGCGGATGAAGCTCTTCAGCGTGTTCAACGGATTCCTGCGATGTCGCACCATGGCTGCAATCACAGCTTCCCGGTCCTTTTTCTTCGCGCGCTCACCTCTGGTGTCCATGTGCTTGAAGTAGGCTGCCGCGTCCAGGCCGGCGATGAACGTGGCAGCCTGGCGAAGCTGCCTTTCCCCATGCGCGCGTTCATGCGGCTTGTCACTGCAATAGGCACGCGCGGCACTTAATAACTCCTGCGCGAGCCACTCGCCATGGTCTAGTGTTTCGATCGGCGGTTTTCGGTCCTCGTCAATCCAGCCGCTAACCTCTCGCTTGACGATCAGTGGCGGACGCACCTTTTTGTCCGGCTTCCTGGCATTTCGAGTACTCATGGGCGCTTGCCCCCGGTGCGTAGCAGGTCGCAATGGTCAGCCCAAGCGCCCATCATCCGCGTGCGCTCGGGCAGACGGTCGGCACGGTTGTAGACGCCGCGGACCTGATTCTTGTCGACGTGTGCGAGCTGCAATTCGATCACGGCGCTGTCCCAGCCGAGTTCGTGCAGCAGGCTGCTGGCGGTACTCCGGAATCCGTGTACAACGTGCCGGTCGCCGTCGAATCCCAGCGCGCGCAGGGCCGCGTTGAGTGTGTTCTCGGACATGGGGCGAGATTGGCCGCGCAGCGAAGGGAAGACGTATGGGCCGCCACCGGTTATTGAGTGCAACTCGCGCAGGATCACAACGGCTTGCGGCGGCAGCGGCACCAAATGCTCGCGCCTCATTTTCATGCGCGTGGCTGGCAGTCGCCACGCCGCCGCGTCGATGTCCAACTCCTGCCAGCGCATTGCTCGCAGTTCGCCAGGGCGCTGAAACAGATAAGCCGACAATTTCAGCGCGGCTAGTGTGACGGGCTGACCTGTATATCCCCAGCACGCGCGCAGCAGTTCAGCAACCTCGCGAGGGGTGGTAATGGCCGCGTGGCTGCGTGTGCTCTTCGACTTGAGGGCGCCGCGCAGGTCGGCCGTCGGGTCACGCTCGGCACGACCGGTGGCGACCGCGTAGCGACACACCTGTCCAATCTTGGCTTTCAGACGGTGTGCCGTTTCCAGGTGCCCGCGTGCTTCGATCTTGCGCACCGTTGCCAGTACGCGCGCCGGGGTTAGTTCGGCGATGGGTACCGCGCGTAGGTCGGGCACGAGACCGAACAGCCACTCGAGTTTCGCCAGAGTGACGGGAGCGAGTGAATCGCGCTGGCGGTCGATCCACTCGTCCGAGACCAGGCCGAAGGTGATCACAGCAGCTCGTTCGGCGATCTTGGCCTGCTGGCGGTCAACCATCGGATCGCGGCCGTCGCGCAGCGCGCGCCGGGCATCGTCGCGGCGCAATCGCGCCTCGGCGAGCGAGACCTCGGGGTACACGCCCAACGCCATCAGCCGTTCGCGCCCGCCGTGGCGATACTTCAAGCGCCAGTAGCGCGCGCCGTTGAGCCGTACGTCCAGATGCAACCCGCCGCCGTCGAAGTGCTTGCCCGGCGAGGCGGTCTTGATCCTTGCGACGGTCAATTTTTCAGTCGACATCGATACCCCCAACTTCGGCTCGGGGAGGGGGATACCCCCAAAACTACCCCCCCAGCGTTGAGACGCGATGGTAGCTTGTGGACCCACATAAAACAGAAAACCCCACGAATTGTGGGGTTTTATTTGACGGCTGGGGTTTTGCGGTACCCCCTGAAACCGTCCTGTGGTGCCGGAAGTGGGACTCGAGCCGCCAGCTTCATCTATCGCAGTAAGCATCGATGAATCAATGGGTTAGGTGGTTCGCCTCAGGGGTTGTTAGGTCACCTGTGGGGCGGGATGTTAGGTCACCTCGCCGACAGCGGATGCGTGCGGCATGAGTGCATGCATAGGTGATGGCTGATGCCTAGATGCAATGCCAACGTCGTATGCCCATGACGGATGCCAAGTCCCGCGAGCGTTGAGCTTCCGCACCCGCGACCTGTACTGATGCAACGTGGGCGAGTGGCCCTTCCGTGCGTGGCGACGGTGATTGCAGGTCCAGCAGGCGGCCTCAATGTTTCGTGGGTCGTTGCCGCCTCCATCCGACCTGGCGGTCAGATGCTCTGCCGTAGCCATGAAGTTGCGCACAGCCCGAGGCCTTACGCCGAATCGCGCTGCGAACTCCTCAGGGTGGTCAAGCCACATCAGGGCGGCACAGTAGGTGCAGCGAGCGCACTGGTCTTCGAACGAGCGTCGACGAGAAGTCTTGAGGTTTGCCATGGATGGCTCTCTGGTGGTTGTAGGGAACCCCCGGACTTCGAAAGAAGATCCGATGGGAACCCGACAGCCAGAAGCCGATCGGGCAGTACCGCTGCGCAGGACGCAAGCAACCTGCCGCCGATGGGCGGACAGGTGATTACAGTGTTGAAGTTGGTAGATGGGGTGTCAAGCGAGGGCGTCGTGACCCGTCAGCGAACCGAAGGGCCTCCCCAACGAGACAGATGCTCGCCGCTGCGAGCGCTGAGCACTCCTACGCCGTTCGCATTGACTGGAAGGAAGCGCCGAAAACTCGGATGGCAGAACGGAGGAACAGGATCAACAGGGCGGCAGCGATCACGAGATCTGGCCAACCAGCTCCGAAGATGCCGACGAGGACCGCGGCACCCAGCACGGCGAAGCCCTCGAAGATGTCGTTACGCGCGCATTCCCAAGCAGAAGCAAGGTTCACATCATCGTTGCGGTAGGGCGCAAGGAACTTGAGGCACACGAGGTTGGCCCCGAGGTTAAGAAGCGCGGCAACGCCCATGCCCTCGAACAGAGGAACTGCGGGATTCGCGAGACGCCAGAGGATCTGCGCACCGACAGCGATTGCGGCCACGAGGATCAGGGCACCCTTGAAGAGGGACACCTGTGCCTTGGCCCGGGTACTCGCACCGATGACCGCAAGGCTGAGCGCATACGTAAGCGCGTCGCCGAGATTGTCCAGTCCTCCGGACAGCAGCGAGGAGGAATGGCTGTACCAAGCCGCCCCGACCATCATCACGAAGGTCGCAAGGTTGATGATAAGCACGGTCTTGAGCACGCGACGCTGCTTGGCCTGCATCGCAGCCACATCCATCGTGCTCCCGCACCCGCAGCACTCACTCATTTCGGGCCTTACCTGGTTCGCGTAACCGAGCGGACAGAATACTGTGCGCGGACTGCTGAACAGGCCCGTGGACACGCCAGAAGAAGGACTACACTAGGGGGCATGACGCGGCGTCCGCCCTATCGCATTGTCTTGCACCTGCTGCTGATGGCGTTCCTGGCCGTTCCAGGCCTCATGGCGCCGGCTCGGTTGCTCACCGACGCGATGCAGGCGGCCGGAAGCCCAGCCTCGGCGGAGTTCGTAGAGCACTCAGACGATCCCTGCGGCGCCATGAATGCATCCGCGAAGCAGAAGCCCTGCGACTGCTGTGTTTCGCGCACCTGCGACCTATCGGCGTGTCTGGCGACCGGTCTCCTTCCGGAGCTGCCCCGCGTGGTTGCCGCCATTCCTGTTGCCGTCGATGTAGGGCTGTGGCGGCAACCGCCCGTTCTCACGGGCGTGATCGAAGCGCCCTTCAGGCCACCCATCGCCTGATCTCTTCACAGCAAGAGCGGGCGCATTCGCGCCCTGCGCCGCCGTGCGCGGCGATTACGAAGAAACTGCCATGAACATACACATACAGCGGGCGGCCCTGATGCTGCTCGCGCTGTTGCCTATGGTGGCAACAGCCAAGCCGATTGCATTCGCCAAGGGCACGACCCTCATGGTCGAGTACGGCGCTGGCACCATGAACGAGGCTCAGCTGTTCTATGCCCCTCGCTACTGGTACTCGGTGGGCGGGGGCTGGCTCGAACTCGACAGCGAGGATGGGAGCAAGCAGCGGCACATCACCTACCTGCGCGGGAACCTGCTTGCCAAGCGCTGGAACATGCCTGCCGCCCAAGCCAACGTATTCGTCTGGGGCGGCCTCGGGCGCGCAACGGGAAGCGACTTCGAAGGTAGCGACCTCGCGCGCAACGTAGGTTTCCAGGCCGACTACGAAACCCGGCGCGTGTATGGGGCATTCCGTTCGGACTTGCAGGAAAGCGACCACTTCTCCCATCGCATCGACACGCTTCAGCTTGGCTGGGCGCCTTACAAGCACGACTACAACACGCTCGCGACCTGGCTTGTCGTACAAGGCCGCCGTTACACCGGAGGACTGTTCGACGGGACCGAAACAGCGTTCCTCGTCCGATTCTTCAAGGGCGGCACGTGGGTTGAGATCGGTGCTACGACAGACGGCAAGCTCCAAGCCATGGCCATGTTTAACTTCTGAGACTCCCCATGAACTCCTTCAAGACAAATCCCGTCAAGCTTCTTCTCGCGGCCGTCCTGCTGGCGGCCGCTTCCCTAGCGTCCGCGACGACCGTTGAGATGGACGTGAACGGATTGGTGTGTGCGTTCTGCGCTCAGGGCATCGAGAAGTCTCTCAAGACCTTCCCAGCGACGGAGGGCGTCTTCGTCAGTCTGGAGCACCGCATCGTGGCAGTGCACCTCAAGGATGGAACGGACATCGATGATGCTGCCCTGCGCAAGGCGATAACGGACTCGGGCTACACCGTCGTGGCTATCCGCCGCACCGACGAGTCGCTCGATGCGATTCGCCAACGGGTCAAGGGCCATGACTGAGGCCAACGCGGAAGCGCCGCTCAGACGCAATCTCGGAGTCTCGCTCCTGACGTTGATCGCAAGCAGCGGCACCCTCGTCTGCTGCGTTCTACCCGCGGTCATGGTCGCGTTGGGTGCCGGTGCAGCACTGGCTGGATTGGTTGCTGCAGTGCCTCAGTTGGTCTGGCTGTCCGAACACAAGGCGGGGGTGTTCGGCGCAGCAGCGGCGATGCTCGGATTGTCTGGCGTGCTGTTGTGGCGGGCGCGACGACTACCGTGTCCATCAGATCCGAGGCTGGCTCGTTCTTGCGCACGACTTCGCAAGGCCAGCATCGCGCTGTGGTGGGTAGCCTTCGCCTGTGTGCTTGTCGGGGCTACGTTCGCCTTCATTCTTCCTGGGCTGGTGTAACGCCTGACGGAGGGGCGGCTTCGCCCCTCCGGTCTTGCGGGCGACAGTCGCACGTCAGCCTGAGGAGCACCACGGGTTCGCATGAGGCAGCACCGGTTCAGGGCAAGGGGTTTTCTCGCAGAACCCGGACCAACTCAGTTTCCCCGTCCTGAGCTTCGAGCTGAAGCTCCCGGATGCGATTCGCGAGCGTCAGCAACACTGGACCTGCCTTGCTATTGATCGCTGAGCCCAGCTCCTCCAGCGTCGTCCCGCTTGGGCGATGGACACCCCGCGACTTGCCGGTGATCCAGTCAGGCGCCTTCTTCTCGAGACGGGCCGTGCGGACAAACACGTTGCCGAGATAGGCGCGGAACGTGGCCTCGCCATGCATCTTCGAACCTTCGAATGCATGCCATCGGAGCAGGTAGACGGTGAGGGTTCTTTCGAGAAGGTCCTCGCCCCTCACGCCGGCCATCGACAGCCTGTCGAGGTGGTACTGCAGCTTCGGGGGCGCCCCACAAGTTTCCTTCGCGACCCGTTCAAGCCAGGCAGCGCACGCCTTAGCGGCGGGTGTACCAATAAGACCGCGCTCGTGCAGCCCCCATCGGGCCACCGACCTCCATTCTGTGAAGACCTGCCTAGTCGGCCACACGGACACAGGGCAGCGTTGGCGACGAAGACGGAGTGCGTGCATCGAACACATAGAATGAAAGCTGCGGGGCTGACGCTCGCAGCCAACGACCGAACAGCACTTGCCTGCGTAGACGTGGGCGCGGGGAGCCTTAGGGTAGAGCTTGAGGGACGCGGTCATGGAATCCTTGGACAGGGTGAGGCCTCCCCAAGAGACGGAGACCACGGAGGGAGGTAGACGTCGGCGTCTTGCTGGAGGGCAATCAGGAGGGCGCCGCCCCGAGGCAGGGCATGTGCCGCACTTAGTTGAATGGTGCACGGATGGTCGACGCTGCGTGCCAGCGCTCTGGGAGGAGGTCGCGTTGACCAGTGGTGGATGCGTCTTCCAGCGGTGTCCCACTGGCTACGGCGACGGCCTGCCGAAGTTGTTGAACTTGGGTCTGGTCAGTCCGGGAAAGGTCCCGTCTGAAGGGGCGCATTGCGCGCACCTGTGGTTACCCTCGGGGGAAAGCTTCAGTGCTTTGCCTTCATCTATAAGGGGTTCAGCTTCGGAGAGCTTGCTGTAAAGCGGCTGAGCGAGGAATCATTTTTCTGTCAATAGTCCCCAGTGCTTCCAGCGCTACGCCTGTCAGTCGGACTCATGTTCGCTGTAGAACGCCTCGAACTCAGCCACCGACATGTGGTCGAAGATGTCGAAGTCGGGCGCTGACGCTGCATTGACTTCGTCTTCTTCGTTATCGCCTTCCTCCTCTTCGGCGAGACCGCTGATGGCGCTGTAGTCGTCCATGTCGAACTCCGTGGGTACGAACTCCTCGGCAAGGAGCGGGTGAACCTGCGTGTGGGCCTCATGGGGGCGAGCGTTTGTTGATGGCCGCTCGTCCTTCTTCCGTGGGCGACCCGGTTTCCCCTTCACCTTCGCCGTTACCTTGTCTGGGTCAGGCAGCTCCGAGCGCGACCCCCGGAGTTCTGGGGTCGTGCAGTGGGCGCGCCATCTGGGGTCTCCTGCGTAGTGGTCAGTCCTCTTCGCGATTTCGCTGGCCCGGCGCTGGCGCTGTCGAGGATCGAGCTTGTACTCGTCCACCAAGACCCTCCTATAAGCCCTCTCCAACAGGCGGGCGCGTGCCGTTGGGGAAATCTCAGTCGAGTTCTCCTTCTCGAAGATCGCGCGCGCCTTGACGTGGCGCCGATCCCACAGGGTCTCAAGCTTCGCTTGGTAGGCGTCCGTCAGGAGCACCCCGAGGGGTAGCTGACGTGGCCCCACGGTTTCGCGAAGGCGCACGGAGTGCTCGAAGGACAGATCCGCGAGCCTTGCATGCTCGGCCAACGTAGCCTTCGCTCGAGGCGGCACCGACGGGGCGTTTTGACGAGCCTCGCTGCTGCCGAGTTCTGAGCAGTGGAGCGCGCGCTGGTACGCCGCCTTGGCGCCTACCTTCTCCTTCGCGGCTCGCGAGACGTACTTCTCGACTTCTGACGTGGCCGGACCGACGCCTGCGTAGTGCCGAAGGGTGGCGTCGCTCAGGTAGTTGAAACGAACTTGGCCCAGCGCATCCGCACCGTAGTTGTTGGGTCGAGCCTCGACGGTGCCCGCTGCAGCTTGTCCGCGAACTGTGGCCTCAAGCCGTGCGCGAGCCTGCTTGCCAAGAGCGCCAGTGGCCTGAAGTTCGGCCTCGGACTTGCACAAGGTTGCCGCGCGTACTTGGGAGAAGCCCCAGCCGCGCAGGCGGATGTAGGCGGTTTCGGTGATCGTACTGGTACGGGAGGACATAAGAGGAACGAAAGAAGATCAGGGTGACGCAGTGCCCAACGATGCAAGTCGATCACGTACGGACTTAACCGATGCAGCGTACCAGCGTCCCCCCGCCCGCGTCAGGATGCCTCTGTCGTTGAGAGCGGCGGCTTGCTTCGCCATCGACAGCCCTTCTAGAGGAGCGAGAAACGGCCGTACGGAGAGGGCGAAAGCCTCTGCCGCAGCGATCTGGACCGAGTTCGAGGCGACGTTGCCCTTGCCGGCTCGGCGGAGTGCTGCTGCCCCGTTCGGATTACCCAGTCGCCGGTCTCCTCCGTCTGTCACGTTCAGGGCTGCAAGCGCTTCTCGCTTCGCCGCAAGTGCCGCCACGGTGCGCGCCTTGATCTTCTGACGTTCCTCCTTCGATACGGCCGCCTTGATCGCTCTGACGAGGTCGGAGTCATGGAGCCCGTCCGCGCCTGCGAACTCCACCCCAGACTTCTCAAGCGCTGCCAGGATCGCGTGCCCCTCGCCAAACCGATCCAGTCGCGCAGCGATCAGTGTCGCCCGCGTGAGCTTGGCAAACGCTATGGCTCGGGCGAGAGCAGGGCGGTTGTCATCGCCGCGGCTACCGACTTCCTCGAAGGAATCCAGAAGAACCCCTCCGGTAGCAGCAACGGCCGCTTCGCAGGCTGATCTCTGGGCATCGAGGCCGAGGCCGGATTGGCCCTGAGCAGCGGTGGACACGCGGAAGTAGGCGACGAAGCGTGGAGGCATGTACGAACCGGAGCAATGGACGTTAGGCCGGACATTACGATCGCCGCAGATTTCGGTCAACCTTCGTTGGTCTCAGGCGGGCACCCGAGGCGCGTCTTCTTCATGCCTGTCGTCGGAAGTGCTGCGCGTCACGTGGTGCGGTCTGCCACAGAATCCGCCTCGAGGCTGGGCGCTGAAACAGTCGCCCCCCCGGGAGGGGGGAGCTGCCAGGTTCCTTTTCATGAAACCCGCCCGAAGATTTTTGCAGCAAATCCTCGGCTCCCCGCGTTACCTCAGGACATACCCATTGACGGGCTCAACGTCGTAACGGGAACATCGCGCGTCAGCTATGCAGGACGCACAGGGGAAGCGCTTGGCCAAGATCACTTTCATCCAGCAGACCGCTCCGATCGATGAGTACGGCCGGGCCTTGTATGCGGTTGCGCGGTCTATTGTTCGCGCGCTGTTGGACTCGTTGTCGGCCGAGGACCTGACGGACCTCAACTCGCCCCTCAAGGACGTCACGATGCGGCAGCTTGCCAAGGTCGTGAGACTTGATCGCGACAAGGGGATGCGAGGGGACGGGTTCGAGTGGGCCGTGCACGAGGCGATCACCGGCGCTGAGCCGCGCGTGTGTGAGCTTGTGCACGATGGCATCCGCCGCGCATCGAAAGCGATCACGGGCTCCACGCCAGAGTCCCTGCTGTTCGGTTACGAACGTGCTAAGTACCTCGGATTTCTTGAGGCGACGATCAAGGCCGCCGGGCATACGCCCTATCTCTTGCCGGACGGATCTGGTCGACCGTACAAGTTCGACACATGGGTAGCCAAGGCGGCGAAGGGAGAGGCTGCCGAACTCGAACTGACCGACCGCATCAAGAAGATCTGGAAGACGGATCTGTTTCTGACTGGCGCGGGCAATGAGCGGTACTTGGCAGCAACTGTCAAGTCGAACTATGCCCTGCTCGAAGGTGGGCGCGGCCTCAAGATCGGCATTGTTCCAGAGTCCACCGTCACCGGGCACAAGCCCGGCATTTCGTTCGACAAGAAGCACGGCCTGTGGCTCGTGACGTTGGCTGATCCGAATGGGTTCACAGGGCTCTACAACGATGCGTACTTAGCGGTGGGGCGTGCCATGTGCACATTGGGTAAGCAAGAGCCTCCGCCGTACTACACGAAGCCAAGCGCGAAAGGGCAGCGCGTACAGCATCAGTTGGAGAAGTATCCAACGGCAACGGTGATGGACATCGAAGGCGCGCTGGATGAGGCGGCTCAACAAGACCTCGTCGGAGTGCAGACGAAGCTGGTCGGGGTGAACGCGCCGGACTGGCTGCATATCAAGGCGCAGCAGCCCAAGATCATTGCTCCGAAGCCGAGCTTCGATAGGTTGTAGCCTCGTCGCGGGTGCCCGGAGGTGCCCGCTAGATCCGCCGAGCGGTGGAGGAAGTAGCCTCGGTACCTATTGCAGCGCCGAACGTGCGGCAAGCGACGCCTTGCTTAGGTTGTCGACCATGCCCAGCAGGGCGCGCGTGATAGTTAAGTGGGCTTCCTCGCGCTGGTCGTTGCTCATGAGTGTCGCGTTGTCTGGGTGCGATGCGTGATTCGCTTCGAGTAGCGCAAGCCGATGCAGGCCAGCGGCCTTGGCGATCGCCTCGGCAAGCGGCGAGCCGGGAACATGCAGTCGAGCCATGTTCTTCTCCACGGCGCTTAGCTGCATTCCAGCCAGCGCCATCGCTAGACTGCTGCGAACATTTTGATGGGCAGCGTAGAAGGTCGGCGCAAGCTCATTCGCTTCTTGGTCGTACAGAAGCTGCGCCTTCTTGAGCGTGTTATCTATCTCAGGCTGCAGGGTGATCAGCAGGACATGGCCCTCGCGACGCTCGGCGCTATCCGCTCTTTCCTGTGTCTGCTTCTCGATGGCGTTTGCTGATTGGCCTAGTTGATTCGCCTTCCAGCCCAGGTAGAAGACAGCGACGGCGCTGGCAGCTGTCACGAAGACGTTCCACACTTCGGCGGTCGAGGATTCAGCGGCCATGTGCGGTCCTGGCGTAGGCGGTGCATGGAAGGTAGCAGGCTCCGCCTCTTCGTCGACACCGAGTCCAGAAGGCCCTGAGGCGTGATAGCCGGTGGACTTCGGTCTATCCCGTGGAGCAATCCTTCGGTCGGTCCATCGGGTGTGGAGTAAGCCACCACTCGCGTCGGTGCCTGCCGGCTCTACGTGCTCGCTCTCTCGCTGCCCACTCTTCTGACTGACCCGAGCCGCTGTTGGCTGTGTGCCCCCAAGCGAGGCCTGCAGGGGCGATGTGGGACATGTCGGAAGATGCGCTCAGATGCCCATGAGGGTCAGAATCAGAGGTGCTGTTCATCGAGCGGTGCTCCAGTGGCGAGGAACCACAGGATCGGCCGGGCCTGTCGCACATGGCGATACAGACCGTGCAGAGCCGCACTATTTCGTGCGCTTCAACTTGCGCTTGGGTGGCAGGACGAACGCGAAGGCAGGGGAACGTTCGGCCATAAGGGCATCGACCTTCGCCCCATAGCTGATGTGGGCGAGGGCGGTGCGGCGAGCTTCTAGCGTCTCGGGGTCGAGGTAGTGTTCTTCCTCGACTGTCTGCCTTCCCTTGTGACCAATGATCTGATTCCGCAGCAACGTTTCGACCCCGGCCCGCTTCATCTGGGTGACGACTGTGCGGCGGAGGCAGTAGAGGTCCAGATCCTCGGGCAGGTGCGCGTCCTCCTTGATCCGGTTGACGTGCTTCGAGATCGTCACCGAACGCTTGCCGTCGACGCCGGAAGCCTCAAGCCCGGGAACCAGCCAGCCGTCTGTGGATGTCTCAAGCAGGCGCTTCACAATCGGCTGCAGAGACGGGTGAACTGGCACGACGCGCCCTGTGCCCGCCTTGGTCTTCGACTTGACGACGGTGAAGCACCAACGGCGACGGTCCACGTGCTCGCAGCGGAGCGCGGCTACTTCGTTGTTGCGCATGCCGGTGAAGGCCATGATGGCGGCGAAGGGCCATGCGTTGTCAGTTGCGGGGATCGCGCGAAGTAGCTGATGGATTTCTTCAGGCTTCCAACTCCGCCGGTTCAGCGACTTCCGCCCCGCGGTCGTGTCCTGCACGAGCCGCCCGACGTTGATGAAGGGGTTGGTGTCGGCCTGTCCTCGCAGCTCGGCTGCGATGAAGAAGGCCTCGATTACCTGTAGCGCGCGCAGCTTCGTCTTCCGCGTGACCTCCCAAGGTGTCAGCACCTTGTCGACGAACTCGACCGCCTTCTGGCGCGTTACATCTACTAGTCGAGCATCACTGCCGACGAACTCGCGCAGCATGCTCAGGTAGCGCGTCTTGTCCTGAAGGTCTCCGCGAGTGATCTTCTTGGTTCCCTCAAGTTCGAGCCAGCGCGAGATCGCAACGTCCAACAGGGTCGCTTCGCTGCCCCCGAGGATGGTGTGCGCGCGGCGAACCTGAGAAAGCTCCGCGGGCGGAAGGATAGGGTCACCCTCGGAATCCTTCGGCAGGCGCTGAGCGCGCCGGCTCAGGAAGCCCTCGAAGGTGGCATCGAAGTCGATCTCCGCCTGCTCGCGGTCAACCGTTCCCGCACTGATGCCTGCTGCAAGCCGGCGAGCGTAGGCCTCGAGGTCAGCGGCTTCCCATCGAGGCTCGGGCTTACCAGCGCTCGCGATCTGTCCTTGGAACTCTGCAATCACGCTGTGGCGACCGCGGTGCGCAGTCTTCTCGCACCCGGTTCGCAGTGAGCGTTGAAGAGTCTTGGCGCCGATGACGGCTTGCGCATGCCTCGGCACTGGCACTTGAACGTACCAGGTGGAGCCGCGTTTCTTGAGATACGAAGGGGGCACGTTAGGTCACTAGCTGGGTCATCTGCTAGGTCATCGTGCCCACCGAAAGCCCTGTTTTCAAGGGCTTCAAGGGGTTGCGACCTCTGAAAGGTCGCGGCATGCCGGAAGTGGGACTCGAACCCACACGCTTTTAAGGGCGGCGGATTTTGAGTCCGCTGCGTCTACCGATTCCGCCATTCCGGCGCGGGCGCGCAGTATAGCCGAGGGCGGAGTCGATGGCAGCCGGTTAAAGGCCCAGGCCGCCGTGGCGGGCCATGGCCGCAGCCAGAACGAAGATCGCCGCCAGCAGGAGCAGTTCGAAGCGGACGATGCCGCGCAGCTTGGCGATCTCCGCCGCGTCGGGCACATAGATGGGGTTGGCCGCCAGCGCCTTGCGCCAGCGCAGGAAACGCACCGTCGGCAGGACCGAGAGCAGGCCGACCAGCAAGAAGGCGCCCACCTTGGCGTGGAACCAGGGGTTGTGCAGGTGGAAATCGTGGCCCTTGATGCCGAACGCCACGCGCGCGATGCCGACCACGATCAGCAGCATCGCGCAGATGCCGTAGCCCATGTCGATGCCGGCCAGACGTTGCAGGACCTGGCGGTCGAGCGTGCCGCGCAGCAGGCTGGCTTCGGCCACCAGCATGGCGATGAGGCCGAAGACGAGCAGGTGGTGCAGGGAAGCAAGGACGAAATCGATCAGCACGCGTGGGCGCTCCTGTCGTCGGGAGCGCCCACGCTACTGCCGCGGGGCGTCGCGGCCAAGGTGCCGAAGGTCAGGACTGTGGCGCGAGGCTCAGTCGACGTCGTCGGTGCACAGCACCTTGGCGACGCGCGAGAACCATTCGCCCTGCTCGGGCATGAAGGTCGCGCACGATTCCATCGGCGCCTTGTAGATGTGCAGCGACACGGCGACGGCGTCGTCGCTGGCGTTGCGGATCGTGTGGTACTCGTGCGGCGGGATCAGGCTGCCGGCGCTGCCCGGGCCGGCGTGCATGCCGCCGGTGGCGCGGAAGCGGAAACGCTCGCCTTCGCGTTCGAGCAGTTCGTACTGGGTGATTTCGAGCTCGCCGTCCCACACGCCTTCCACGCACCACAGGCCGCTGTGGTCGTGCACCGGCGTGCCCTGGCCGGGGCCCCAGGTCATCGCGACCACGCTGTAGCCGTGCTCGCGGCTGCGATAGAGCTCGCGGCGGGCGTAGTGGTCGGTGATGGGTTCGTGCACGCACTCCGGCAGGCGCACGTCGCGGTCGCGGATCATGCTGCACAGCGTGGTGCGCAGCGCGCTGGTGACCGCGTGTTCGTCGCCGTGGCTCACGGCGGCGTCGATGGCGGCGACCAGCTTGTCGTGGCCGGGGAAGTCGAAGTCGGGAAGCGTGTCGGTGGCGTTCATGGGGGCGATTCTATCGCGGCCCCGGCGCGCACTTTCTTGCGTCGCATCAATCCTCGTCGGTACGCGCGCCCTCCGAGGGCGCCTGCAGTGCGTTCAGGAAGTCCGCGACGGCGGGTCCGAACCGGGCGATGTCCACCAGAAACGCGTCATGCCCCTGCGGCGAGGGCAGCGGCAGGAAGGTCGCTTCCGTGCCACCGGCACGAAGGCCGTCGGCGATTTCCTCCTGCTGCTGCAACGGGAACAGGATGTCGGTGTGCACGCCGATCGCCAGCGCCTTCTCCAGCCGGATGCTGGCCAGCCCGCCGCCGTATTCGCCGATGTCGAACCAGTCCATCGAGCGGCTGAGATAGAGGTAGCAGTTGGGGTCGAACCGGCGCACGAAACGGCGCGCGTGGCCTTCCAGATAGCTTTCGACCTCGAACTCCAGTCCGAACGGATCTTCGTCCGCGCGATCGGAATCCAGCCGCACGCGGCCGAAGCGGCCGTCCCACTCCAGCGCGGAGCGGTAAGTGATCACGCCCAGCTTGCGCGCCATGCGCATGCCCGATTCGGGGTAGTGCGCGTCGTCGTACTGGCCGTGGTTCCAGTTCGGGTCCAGGCGGATCGCCTCGCGTTGCAGCGAGCGGATCGCGATGGAGAACGGCAATGCCTTCGCCGCGCCGGAAATGTTGATGTGGTTGCGCGCCAGGCCCGGATGCCGCAGCAGGAACGCCAGCGCCGTCATGCCGCCCATTGAATTGCCGATGAGGCAGGCCAGATGCTCGATGCCCAGGCCGCGCACGAGGTGCGCCGAGGCGTCGGCGCCGTCTTCCACCGACAGGTCGGGGAAGTCGAGGCGATACAGGTCGCCTGTGATCGGGTTGATCGACGCCGGACCCGTGGAACCCTTGCAACTGCCCAGCGAATTCACGCAGATCACGAACCAGCGGTCGCTGTCGATCGGCTTGCCGGGGCCGATCATCGCTTCCCACCATCCGGCTTCCGGATTGGCTTCGTTGCTGGCCGCGTGCGCATCGGGCGAGAGACCGGTGACGATGAGCACTGCGTTGTCGCGCGCGGCGTTGAGCGTGCCCCAGGTTTCGAAAGCCACGCGCGCGCCCTGCAGTTCGCCGCCGCGTTTCATCGGGAACGGGGAGGGCAGGTCGAACCAGCGGGTGCCGGGGGGGATGAATTCGGTCATGGGGCAAGCTTAACGGGCAGGGCGCGGATCGGCATCGGTGGAGATGGAGGTCGAGCGTTCCACGTGCGGGAACCTTCGAGGTTCTGTGAGCCCTGTCGGGACTCACCCAATCCGCGTCATGCCGTCATCCCCCGCGAAGGCGGGGATCCAACTGTGAAGGCATCACGCGCTTCGGAAAGCGGAGCGCCCGCGGAGCCTTGGAGAGTGCCGCCCTTCGGCGGCCCGAAAGCCCCCGCCTTCGCGGGAATGACGGCTCCTGCACAGACGTCCACTGCACGGAGTGCTCCGCCGACCTCACCCAGCCGCTCTCCCATCGGGAGAGGGGCTGAACATCAAGGACGAACCTGATCGATCACCAGTTCGATCGCGCCGGACTTGCCCGACGGCTTCGCCTTCGCTTCCAGGTCGCCCGGCTGCGGCATCGCATTTCCGCTGGCCGAGATGCGCGCGAGCACTTCGACCTGATCCAGCTGCGAGAGCTTCATCGTCGGCATCGGGCTGTCGCCGTCGTCGAGCACGACTTCACGCGGGAAATCCGTCGCCGGCAGCTTCTCGACGGCAACCGGCATCGGCGGGCCGCCGGCCTGGCGCGCGATCACGAACAGGCTCGCGTTCGCCGGCACCTTCGCAGCCAGTTCGGGCGCGATGGTTACCTTCACGGTGAGGCCGCCCTGTGCGTGCGCCGACGCAGCAGGCGTCGCCGACGGCGGCAGCGGCGACAGTCCGGCCTCGGCGCGCGCGGCGTCGATCTGCGCGCGCAGCGGTGCCGCGGCCGCCGCATCGACGATGGCGAGCAGCGGCTCCCAGGTCTTCGCCGCTTCGGCCGGTTGCGCGGCCTGACGCTGCGCGATGCCGAGGAACCAGCGCGCGCGCTGATGCATGGGTTGAAGTTCGATCGCCTGGCGCAGCATCGCTACGCCCTGCGCGTCGAAACGGCGCTCCGGCGCGGCGAGGGCGCGCATCTCGGCGGCTTCGGCCAGCAGGTCCGGATCGTCCGGCACCAGCTTCACCGCACGCGCGAGCGCGTCGGCGGCCTTGGCGGCATTGCCTTCGGCGACATACGCGCGGCCGAGCAGGCGCCAGCCTTCGACCTGGTTCGGATCGCGCTTGAGTTCGGCTTCCAGTTGCGCGATGGCGTCGGCCAGCGTCTCGGGCGCGCGACGCTGCGCGAAGTCCAGCGCAGTGGGCGTACCGACGGCGAGGTAGGCCAGCGCCGTCGCCAGCGTCAGCCCCACGATGACCGCGACGCCTGCGACGCGGCGCGTGCGCCACAGCGGTCGCAGCACGTAGGTGAGCGTCAGCACGGCCAGCACCAGGCCGGCGATCACGAAACCCCACATCGCACCGCTCATCACCACTCCTGCACTTCGTTGCGTTCGTCGGGCGTCGTCGTTGCCGAGCGGCGCGAGCGGTGGCGAACCGCGCCGGCCACGATGAAGCCGCCCGCCAGCAGGACCACCGCCGGGCCGAACCACAGCAGCCACGTCTTGCTTTCCACCTGCGGGCGGTACAGCACGAACTCGCCGTAACGCGCCACCAGGAAGTCCTTGATCTCCGCGTCGCTCTTGCCCTGGCGCATCAGTTGCAGCACTTCGCGACGCAGGTCCACCGCGATCTGCGCGTTGGAATCGGCCAGCGACTGGTTCTGGCACATCACGCAGCGCAGTTCGCTGACCAGCGCGTGGAAGCGCTTCTCCTCGGCCGTGCCGGTGAAGGTGAGTGGCGAGGCGTCGGTGGCGACCTGCGCGAGCGCGGAGCCGGTGCCCAGCATGAGCGCGAAGGCGAGCAGCAGCGCGCGCATCACAGCGGCTTGCCCGCGTCGAGCCGCGCGATCTGCGGCAGCAGCTCGTTTTGGATCACCGCGTCGGTAAGTGGGCCGACGTACTTCCAGCGGATTGTGCCGCCGGCATCGACCAGGAAGGTCTCCGGCGCGCCGTAGATGCCCCAGTCGATCGCGGCCTTGCCCTCGTAGTCGGTGAGGACCATGAAATACGGATTGCCGAACTGTTCCAGCCAGCGCATCGCGTCGGCGTGCTCGTCCTTCCAGTTGAAGCCGACCACGCGCAGGCGCTTGGTCTCGGCGAAACGCGTGAGCACCGGGTGCTCGTCGCGGCAGGCCGGGCACCAGCTGCCCCAGACGTTGAGCAGATACGGCGCGCCGCGCAGGTCCTTGTCGGTGACCAGGCGGCCGGGTTCGTGCAGCACCGGCAGGCGGAACGCGGGCGCGGGCTTGCCGATCAGTGGCGAGGGCAGGGCCTCGCGGTTCGGATTGCGGCTGAGCATCACGCCGGCGAAGAGCAGGACGCCGAGCGCGGCGACGATCGCCAGCGGAATCCAGCGCATCGTCGAAGAGCGGTTGCGCGTTGCGTCGCTGTTGGGCGGGGATTCGCTCATCACGCAGGCTCCGGGGTCGGTTCGTTCGCGGGCACCGTGTCGGCTGCGGTGGCGGTGCGGCGGAAGCGCTTGTCCGTCGCGGTCACCAGCCCGCCCAGCATCATCAGCAGCGCGCCGGCCCAGACCCAGCGCACGAACGGCTTGATATGCACGCGCAGGGCCCAGGTATCGCCGCCGAGCGGTTCGCCCAGCGCGACGTACAGATCACGCGTGAAACCGCGCGCGATGGCCGCCTCGGTCATCACCTGGCCGCCGCTGGCGTAGGCGCGCTTTTCCGGATGCATCACGGTCAACGGCTTGTCGTTTTCGAACACGGTGACGGTGCCGCGATCGGCTTCGTAGTTCGGGCCCTGCGAATGCGCGGCGCCGTCGAAGCGGAACGAGTAGCGGCCCAGTTCGACGGTCTGGCCCGGCGCGACCGCCAGCTCGCGCTGCGTCGTCAGGCCTTCGGTCAACAGCGCGCCGACGAGGAACACGGCGACACCGAAGTGGGCGAGCGTCATGCCGAGCATTTCTGCGGTGAAGCGCTGGCCCGTCGTCTGGCTGCGTACGCGCGTCCACACGAATCGCGCCGTGCCGAACAGCACCCACGCCGCACCGAACACACCGGCGGCGACTTTCACCGGCCCCTGCGGTGCCATGAAATACGCGACGACGGCCAACACGATCGCGAGCACCGCCCACGGCAGCAGCATCGCCAGCGGCTTGGACGCCTGCTCGCGCTGCCAGCGCGTGATCGGCCCGAACGGCAGCAACAGCACCAGCGGCGCCATCAGCAAGGTGAACATCAGCGCGAAGTACGGCGGGCCGACCGAGATCTTGCCCAGGTTCAGCGCGTCGGCGAGCAACGGGTAGAGCGTGCCCAGCAGCACCATCGCGCAGGCGGTGGTCAGCAGCAGGTTGTTGGCCAGCAGCAGCGTCTCGCGCGAGCTGACCTCGAACGGCTTGCCGGCTTCGTCGATGGACGGCGCCTTCAACGCATACAGCAGCAGCGAGCCGCCGACGACGATGCCGAGGAAGATCAGGATGAACAGACCGCGCGCCGGGTCGGACGCGAAGGAGTGCACGCTGGTCAGCACGCCCGAACGCACCAGGAAGGTGCCCAGCAGCGACAGCGAGAACGCGGCGATGGCCAGCAGCAGCGTCCAGCCGCGGAAGCTGCCGCGCTTTTCCGTCACGGCCTGGGAATGCAGCAGCGCCGCGCCAGCGAGCCACGGCATGAAGCTGGCGTTCTCGACCGGATCCCAGAACCACCAGCCGCCCCAGCCCAGTTCGTAATACGCCCACCACGAACCCAGCGCGATGCCCAGCGTCAGGAACGCCCAGGCGACGTTGGTCCAGGGGCGCGTCCAGCGCAGCCAGCGCGAATCGATCTTCCCGTCGAGCAGCGCGGCGATGGCGAAGGCGAACGGCACGGCGAAGCCCACGTAACCGACGTACTGCATCGGCGGGTGGATGATCATGCCCGGGTCCTGCAGCAGCGGGTTCAGGTCGCGGCCTTCCGCGGCGGCGGGCAGCAGGCGCAGGAACGGGTTGCTGGTGAAGATCAGGAAGGCGAGGAAGCCCACGCTCACCAGCCCCATCACGCCCAGCACGCGCGCGACCACGGTCTCCGGCAGGCTGCGCGAGAAACGTGCGACGGCGCCGGTCCACAGCGCCAGGATCAGCACCCACAGCAGCAGCGAACCTTCGTGCGCGCCCCACACGGCGGTGTAGCGGTACATCAACGGCAGCAGGGAATTGCTGTTCTCGGCGACATAGCGCAGCGAGAAGTCCTGCGTCACGAAGCCGTGCGTGAGAATGACGAACGCGAAGGCCACCAGCGCCAGCTGCGCGTACGCGGCCGGTCGCGCCACCGCCATCCACGGTGCCACGCCGCGCTGCGCGCCGGCCAGCGGCAGCGCCGCCTGCAGCACGGCCACCAGCAGCGCCAGGATCAGCGCGATCTGCCCGATCTCGCCCAGCACTTACTTGGCTTCCTGCGCGGCGGGTGCGACGCCGCCGGGCGCCGCCACGTCGTGCTTCTTGTGCGCCATGCCCATCTTGTCGGCGACTTCCTTGGGCATGTAGTTCTCGTCGTGCTTGGCGAGGATCTGCTCGGCCACGAACACGCCGCCTTCCATGCGACCGGTGGCGACCACGGCCTGCTTCTCGCGGAACAGGTCGGGCAGGATGCCGGTGTAGCGCACGGGCATCTTCGCGTCGCCGTCGTCGACGAGGAAGCTGGCCTCCAGCGAGCCGGGCGCGCGCTTGAACGAATCGGCGGCGACCATGCCGCCCAGTCGGAAGCGCGCGTGCCCGCCGGCTTCGCCGCGCAGCACTTCGCTGGGCGTGTAGAGGTAGGCGATGTTGCGCTGCAGGGCCATCGCGACCAGCGCGGTGGCGATGCCGGCGGCCACGACCAGGGCGATGACCCAGAGCAGACGACGGCGACGGACGGGATTCATCGGGGGCACTCTCGAACGGAAGCGGGCTGGCGGTGGCTGGCGTGCGGAAAGACGTGGACGGGTCTAGCGGCTGAGCTCGGCGTCCTTGCCCGGTCGCGCGGCCTCGCGCGAGGCGCGCAGGCGGGCGCCGCGAAGCTCGCGGCGGATCTGCAGCTTCGTGGCGACGTAATCCCACGTCAGCACGATCACGAACACGGCATAGGCGGCGACGACGTAGTTCTGGTAGCTCACGCGCGCCTCTCCTGCGCAGGCTTCCCGCCTGCAAGCGCGGCGACCCAGCCCTTGCCGCTCTCGCGGCGCAGGTTGTCGGCGCGCGCGCGCGACAGCAGGGCGCCCACGAACCACAGCTTGGTGCCGATGATCATCCACACCAGCGGTGCGTACATGCTCGGGTCCATCTTGGACTCGCCGAAGAGGCTGATCGTCTGGCCCTGGTGCAGCGAGTTCCACCACACCACCGAATATCGGATCACCGGCAGCAGCGCCACGCCGACGATCGCCAGCAGGCCGGCGGCGCGCGCGGCGGCGCGGCGGTCGTCGATGGCGTTGTACAGGCCGATCACGCCCAGGTAGAGGAACAGCAGGATGAGTTCCGTCGTCAGGCGCGGATCCCAGTCCCACCAGGTGCCCCACATCGGCTTGCCCCAGATGGACCCGGTGGCGAGCGTGATCAGGGTGAAGGCGGCGCCGATCGGGGCGCAGGCCATGGCGAGGATCTCGCACAGCTTGATCCTCCATACCAGCGCGATGGCCGCGTACAGCGCCATCAGGCCGAACACCGCCATGCTCATCCACGCACTGGGCACGTGGATGTAGAGGATGCGGAAGCTGTCGCCCTGCTGATAATCGGCCGGCACCTGGAACAGCGCGCCGTACAGGCCCCAGGCCATGACCAGCAGGCCCAGCCCGTAACCCCAGGGCGCCCAGCGCGCGGCGAAGCGGTCGAAGTACGGCGGCGAACCGAGTTTGTGGAACCAGCGGATGATTGGATTCATCGTTTCTCAGCCCACGTCCGGGCGTTCGGTCCGGGCAGTGGCGGGTTGCGGCGGATTGTCGCGTCGGCCGGGTCGGTGGCCTTTGATCTTCCTCAAAGCCCGGCTCGAAGCTCCGTTCGAACCATCGATCGGGCGAACCGGTTCAACTCAGCGCGATCCGGATCGCGGCGGCGGCCGCCAGTGGCGCCAGCACCAGCGCCACGGCGAGCCCGGCTCCGAGCAACAGCAGCGCCCCGATCGGATCCAGCCCCTGCGCCGAGGCAGCCACGCTGCCCGCGCCGAACACCAACACCGGCACGTACAACGGCAGCGCGAGCAAGGCCACGAGTATACCGGAGCGCCGCATCCCGACCGTCAGGGCGGCGACCACGGCGCCGATGAGGCTCAGCAGCGGCGTGCCCAGGGCTAGGGAGGCCATCAGCACCGGCAACTGCTCGCGCGGCAGGTACAGCAGCTCGCCCAGGAACGGCGCGGCGATGAGCAGCGGCAGCGCGGTCGTGGCCCAGTGCATGAACGTGCGCACGCCGACCAGCCAGGCCAGCGGCACCGGCGCCAGCATCCATTGTTCGAGCGAACCGTCCTCGGCATCACCGCGGAACAGCGTGTCCAGCGACAGCAGGCCGGCCAGCAGCATCGACAGCCACAGCACGGCGGCGGCGACCTTCGCCAGCGCCGTCCGCTCGCCGCCCAGCGCCAGGGCGAACAGCACCACCACCAGCAGCGCGAACAACGCCGGTTGCAGCGCATCGCCGCGTCGGCGCCAGAGCAGGCGCAGGTCGCGGGCGAGCAGGGCGCGGGCCGCGCCGATCAGGCTGGGCATGTTGGACGCGCTCATGCCGCACCGGCCTTGCTCAGCACCAGCATGCGCGTGCGCACCGGTGGCGCGGCGTAGGCGCCGTGGGTGGTGACCAGCGCCGCGCCGCCTTCGCGCAGGTGCGCCTGGACCATGCGATTCACCAGCTCGATGCCTTCCAGGTCGAGGTTGGCGTAGGGCTCGTCGAGCAGCCACAGCGGCGCCGGCGACATCCACAACCGCGCCAGCCCGAGCCGCTTCTTCTGGCCGGCCGACAACTGGCGGGCCAGCGCGTCCTCGTAGCCGGCCAGGCCGACGATCGCCAGCGCGTTCTCGGGCAGTTGCGCCCGGCGGCGGCCCTGCAGGCCGCACAGGAAGTTCAGGTTCTCCATCGCGCTCAGATCGGCCTTCAGGCCGGGAAGGTGGCTCAGGTAGGCGATGGCGCGGGCGCGGCGGGCGTGACCGGCTGGCTGGCCGTCCAGGTCGATCTCGCCGCCGTCGGCGCGCAGCAGGCCGGCCAGCACGCGCAGCAGCGTGGTCTTGCCGGCGCCGTTGTCGCCCTGGACCAGCAGGGCTTCGCCGGCATCGACATTGAAATCCAGCGGTCCGAAAACCGGCTCGTCATTGCGCGCGAAGCGGAGGCCGCGGGCTGCCAGCAGCGGCGGGGCGGGGCGATCGGTGGGCGTCATCGGGCGGCCAGGGACGGCCGGTCGGCCGAGTGCCCGGCATTTTATGCGAGGGGCGCGGGACGCCGCTTGCCGGCGTCGGGCGGACGCCCGACCACGGGGTTCAGACCGCCTCGCTCAGCCGGCGACCCAGTCGGTGTGCGCGGCATCACGGCCGAGCGGGCGGGGCATGAGCATGCGAAGCCGCACCGGGTCGCCCGCCCGCCAGTGCAGGACGGCCGCCTGGCCGAACTCCAGCGCCAGCCGCAGCAGGGTGTCGTCGTCCAGTCCGACCACCAGCCAGCCCGGCTCGCGCCACTCGCCCGTCAGGTCCTGCGCCCAGGCCGCGTGGCGGATCGCGCGCAGGCCGTCGAGCTGCGCCACCAGCAGGGCGTCAGCGGCTTCGTTGGCGGTGTCCGAGCGCGGCTGCGAGGCCGGATTCCAGGCGGTGATGAAGGCGTAGCTCGGCGCGGGCGCGTAGGCTTCCAGATCCAGCGCGGGCTCGCCCACGCGCAGCGGCAGGGAATCGCCGTCCAGCACCACCATGTACTCCGCGGCGGCGTAGGCGGTGGCCAGTTCGGCGGCGTCGACGATCTGCAGCTCGCGCATGGGGGCAGTGTCCTCATCCGATGTGGCGGGTGCAATCGTGGCCCTGCGATGCGCAGATGAGCGTTCGTCATGACGTTGCCGCGCCCGCGTCCTTAAACTTAACGGTTTCCCGCCCCACGTCGAGTCCCCACGCGCGATGACCCTGCAAACCAAGCTGCCCAAGGTCGGCACGACCATCTTCACCGTCATGTCGCAGCTCGCCCTCGAGCACGACGCGGTCAACCTGGGCCAGGGCTTTCCCGACTTCAACGTCCCCGAGCGCCTGATCGAAGCCCTCGACCGCGCCATGCGCGAGGGCAAGAACCAGTACGCGCCGATGACCGGCATCCCCGCGCTGCGCCAGGCCATCGCCGCCAAGACCGAGCGCTGCTACGGCCACCGTCCGGATGCCGACACCGAGATCACCGTCGTCTCCGGCGCCAGCGAGGCGATCTTCGACGCCGTCGCCGCGGTCGTGCGGCCGGGCGAGGAAGTGATCGTGCTCGACCCGTGCTACGACTCCTACGAGCCGGCGATCGACCTGGCCGGCGGTCGCGCCGTGCATGTGCCACTGGACCCGGCCACGTTCGCACCGGACTGGCAGGCGATCCGCGCCGCGGTCACGCCGAAGACGCGACTGTTGATGATCAACTCGCCGCACAACCCGTCGGGCGCGATGTTCAGCGAGCACGACATCGCCCAGCTCACCGCGCTGCTGCGCGAGACGCAGATCTGGCTGCTTTCCGACGAGGTTTACGAGCACATCGTGTTCGACGGCCGTCGCCACGAATCGGTGCTGCGCTATCCCGAACTGCGCGAGCGCGCGTTCGTCGTGTCCAGCTTCGGCAAGACCTACCACTGCACGGGCTGGAAGCTGGGCTACTGCATCGCGCCGCCGCTGTTGTCGGCCGAGCTGCGCAAGGTGCACCAGTACAACACCTTCTGCACCTTCGCCCCGGCGCAGTGGGCGTTCGCGGAGATGATCGAAGCCGAGCCGGAGCACTACGAACAGCTCGGCGCGTTCTACGAAGCCAAGCGCGACCGCTTCCGCGAGCAGCTGCTCACCACGCGCTTGAAGCCGCTGCCCGTGCCGGGCGGTTACTTCCAGCTCGTGGATTACTCCGACGTCAGCGACCTCGACGATGCCGCGTTCTGCCGCTGGTTGACGACGGAGAAGGGCGTCGCCGCGATTCCGCTTTCGCCGTTCTACGAATCGCCACCGTCCGGCCAGCGCCTGGCGCGGTTGTGCTTCGCCAAGAACGAGGCGACGCTGGACAAGGCGATCGAGCGGTTGCAGAAGCTTTGAACGAAGCTGTCGTTCCCGCGAAGGGGATGACGGCACAAAACGATGACGGCAAGTAACAACCCCTGACTTCGCGAGCACCCATGAACGACCTGCGCGTCACCCTCGTCCAAGGCGACACCCGCTGGCACGATCCGGCCGGCAACCGCGACTACTACGGCCGCCTGATCGCGCCGCTGCGCGGAAACACCGACCTGGTGATCCTGCCGGAAACCTTCACCAGCGGCTTTTCCAACGACGCCATCGGCAACGCCGAAACGATGGAAGGCCAGACCGTCGCGTGGATCCGCGAACAGGCCGCGCGCCTGGACGCAGCGGTGACCGGCAGCGTGCAGCTGCGCGACGGCGAGGGCGTCTACAACCGCCTGCTGTTCGCCACGCCCGACGGTGCGCTGAGCACCTACGACAAGCGTCATCTGTTCCGTTACGCGCGCGAGCACGAGCGCTACGCCGCCGGTCGCGACCGCCTCACGCTCGACTGGCGCGGCTGGCGCATCTGCCCGCTGGTCTGCTACGACCTGCGCTTCCCGGTGTTTTCGCGCAACCGTTTCGATGTCGAACGCGCCGGCGAGCTCGATTTCGACCTGATGCTCTTCGTCGCCAACTGGCCGTCGGCGCGCCGCTACCCGTGGCAGACGCTGCTGCGTGCGCGGGCCATCGAGAACCTGTGCTTCGTCGCTGCGGTGAACCGCGTGGGCACCGACGGCAACGGCCTGCATTACGCCGGCGACAGCGCGGTGATCGATTTCGTCGGCCAGCCCATCACCGAATGCGGCGAGGTGGAAACGGTGGTCACCGCCACGCTGTCCGCCGCCGATCTCGCGGCGCATCGCGAACGCTTCCCCGCGATGCTCGACGCCGATGCGTTTGAGCTGAAGAACGGGGATTCGGGATTCGGGATTCGGGATTCGTAAGAGCGGACTTCCGCTTCTTCGAAGCCCAGCTTCAACGCAACTCATCCTGGAGTGCCAGCCGGGTGGTCGCGCGCTTTTTCAAATCCGGAATCCCGACTCCGAATCCCGGCTTTTTCCATGAACGGCCGCGGTACGCATCCCGCGAGCATCGTCTTGACATCACTGAACCGTGCGCGGGTTCGCGCTTGGTGGCGTCCTGTCGCCTGTTCAGAAAATGGCTCGTTAAGGTTCGCCGTGTCATTCATTACGGCACCTCAACAACCTGAAGACGCAAGACCGCGCGCCCCGCGCAGAACAACAACACGACACACGTCCAATAGCGCCTGCGTTTCGACTTCCCCCGGTCCCGCAGGCATTGCGTGCGCGGCATTGCGCACGGTCATTGAAAGGAGACATCCCTTGGTTTCTACCCGTCTGATCCGCAACACCGGTTTCGCCGTGGCGCTGGGCGCCGTCGCGCTCACCGGCTGCAGCAAGTACATCAAGCGCGATGAGTTCGACGCGACGATCGCCGAGCTTCGCGCCACCGATCAGAAACTGCAGTCGCAGCTCGACGCGCTCTCGGCCAAGCACGACGCGCTGGTCACGCAGCTCGCCGGCCGCACTCGCGTGGACACCGCCGCGCACTTCGCCACCAACGACGCCACGCTCAGCGAGCAGGACAAGCCGCTGCTGGACGACTTCGCCCGCGTGATCCGCGACAGCCATTCGCAGGCCGTGATCACGGTGGAAGGCTTCGCCGATCCGTCCGGTTCGGCAGCGCACAACCGCCGCCTCGGCCTGCACCGTGCGCAGGCGGTGCGCGACTACCTCGTCGGCGCGGGCCTGGGCGATGCACAGGTGCGTGCGGTGAGCTACGGCGAGGACAAGAACCGCCAGGTGCACGCAGGCGCCGTGGGCGAAGCCGGTCAGGCCAACCGTCGCGTCTCGCTGGTGGTCGACTACGCCGGCCCGCGCAGCGATGCGCAGCCGCAGCAGACCGCCTCGCTGTAACGCACCGCGATCCGGACTGACGCGCGCTGTCCGGATCGCAGCGCAGCATCGGGCGTACACTGGCCGGGCCGCGTTCGCGCGGCCCGGCTTTTCGATGAATGCGTTTCGATGATCGCGTTTCCATGAATCCGCCGATGCCGGCGCGCGCCGCGCCGATGACGAACGACGCGCCCGGCCTCCCGCAACCGCAGAGGAGCCCCCGGCCATGTCGTCCCCACGTCTACAGGAATTCCTGAACTCCAATCGCGTCAGCTACGACACGATGACGCACCCGCACGCCTTCACCGCGCAGGAAACGGCGATGCGCGCCCATGTCGACCGCCATGCGATGGCCAAGACGGTGATGGTGAAGCTCGACGGCCGCCTCGCGATGGCCGTGCTGCCCTCGGACGAGTGGCTCGACGTTTCGCAGCTGCGGCAGGTCAGCGGCGCGCGCGAGGTCGCGCTGGCGAGCGAAACCGACTTCAAGGATCGCTTCCCCGAATGCGAGGTCGGGGCGATGCCGCCGTTCGGCAACCTCTACAACATGGACGTGTACGCCGCCGAAAGCCTGGCCGATGACGGCCGCATCGCATTCAACGCCGGTTCGCACCGCGAACTGATGCGCATGGAATGGAGCGACTTCGAACGCCTGGTGCATCCGCGCGTGGTGGAGCTGACGCGGCATTGAGCACCAGCCCTCTCCCCTTGCGGGAGAGGGACCGGTCGCCGAAGGCGGCCAGGGAGAGGGGTAGGGCGCCTGCGAGCGCCCCACGTCACCGCCTCTTCACCTGAATTTGGCACCACCCTGTGGCTTAGTGCGCACATGAACAGCGCCGCGAAGGACGCAGGCCCCGCCCGCCAGGCATGGCAACGCCTGCCGCCCCGCGTTCGCACCTGGGTGGCGCGCATCGCACTCGCGCTGGCGTTGCTGTACGCGCTGTACGTGATCGCCGGCAACGTGTTCATCAACACGCCGCTGGGCGAGTGGGTGGCGAACCGCAAGCCGGAGAAGTTCCAGATCGAGTGGGGCGGCGGCTACACGTTCTGGCCCGGCCGCGCGACGGTGCACGACGTGAAGATGAAAGGGCACGTCGCCCGCACGTACTGGTCGGTCAATGCGGAGAAGGCGAGCGGGCGCGTGGCGATCTGGCCGTTGTTGCGCAAGACCGTGCGCGTGCCCGAAGTGGTCGCCGAAGGCGTCACCGGCGGCGCGCAGATGAAGGGCGAGCGCACACCGCCGCCGCAGGCGCGCCCGGGCGGCTGGGTGTTGCAGTTCGACCGCATCCGCACCGATTCGATCCGCGGCGGTTATTTCGGCGACCTCGTGCTGGAAGGCCAGGGGCGCGCCGAAGTCGGCTTCTACAAGCAGCTGCGCGGCGGTGCACTGGAACTCATGCCCTCGACCGCGCACTTCGACAACGCGCGCCTGAAGTCGGGCAAGGAAGAGCTGCTGCGCGACGGCCGCATCGACGCGCGCTTCGCCATCGCACGCCATACGCGCGCGCAGGCGCCCGGCATTCGCAAACTGCTGCTCACCGATGCCGCGCTGGAGCTGGACGGCAAGGCCTCGGCGATCAAGGTGGACGTGGACCCGCAAGGCAAGGTGACGCTGACCAACGTACCTGGCGAAGGCAAGGCGCAGGTGAAGCTGGGACTGGCGCGCGGCGAGGTGATGCCGGGCAGCCGCGTGCGCTGGAACGTACCCGTCAGCGGCCGCGATGCGACCGGCGCCATGCACCGCAGCGCGCTC
The DNA here is from genome assembly GCF_016735495.2 of Lysobacter sp. MMG2. GTDB lineage: Bacteria > Pseudomonadota > Gammaproteobacteria > Xanthomonadales > Xanthomonadaceae > Lysobacter_J. Next base: position 293,959 of record NZ_JAERQY020000001.1, on the reverse strand, counting down.
GATGTCGCGCTGGACGTGGATCGCGACATGCATCTGGTCGCCAGGACGCCTGCGCAGCACACCGGCCGCGTGTCGCTCGACGCGGACCTGATGGTGCGCGGCACGAAGATTCTGCTGGCGCCGCCGCACGAAAGCCTGCGCGAGTTGCTGCCCCGCAGTTCCGGCCACGTCGTCGGGCGCTGGCATTTCGCTTCGCTGCGTTGGCTGGGGCGCATGTTCAGCGATGCGCCCTGGCTGGCGCTGGACGGCTCGGGGCTGGTGGACGCCGACGTGCGCGTGGTGGACGGCAAGGTGGCCGGCGGCAGTCGCGTCACCGTGCCGGAAGTCGATGCCATCGCGCACGTCATGGGCAACCGCATCAGCGGCCGCGCCAGCGCCGACGCGCGCCTGGACGCCGGTCCGAACGACGAACTGCTGCCCAGCCTCGACCTGCGCATGCAGCGCTTCAACGTCGCCGCCGACGATGCGCCGTCGCAGCCGTACATCGAAGGCAACGATCTGCAGCTGTCGCTGAAGACACTGTCGGGCGTGGAGCGCGAGGCGATGCGCCAGCCCGGGGCGATGCGGGAGCTCGGCAACGCGTTGAAGGCGCACCTCACCTTCGCCAACGCGAAGGTGCCCGATCTGCGCGCCTACAACCGCTACCTGCCCAACGAGCACATCCGCTTCGACGGCGGCTCGGGCACGCTGTCGGGGGACCTCACCCTGGACGGCGCGGGCGTGATCGGGCAGGGCACGCTGGGCGTGGATGCGAAGGCCGCGCGCATGCACCTGGCCGGGCTGGCATTGCGCACCGACATGGACACCGACCTGCGCCTGCGTCGCGCGGACATCAAGCGGCGCAACTTCACCATCGACGGCAGCCGGGTTTCGTTGAATAACGTCAGCTTTACCGAGCCCGGTGGCGAATCGCGCAGCGGCTGGTGGACGCGGATCGACCTGGACCGCGCGCACATGGACTGGGACAAGCCGATCAGCATCAATGGACGCGTGCGCGTCGCGATGAAGGACGTGGGCTTCCTGCTGTCGATGTTCTCCAAGCAGCGCGACTATCCGAAGTGGGTGTTCAAGCTGATCGGCTCCGGGCAGGCGCAGGTCAGTGCGAAGGTGCAGTGGAGCGGCGACACGCTCACCCTCGACAACGTGCAGGCCGACAACCAGCGCTACCAGGTCAAGGCGCGCCTGCGCCTGCACGGGAAGAGCCGCACCGGCAGCCTGTACGCGCACTGGGGCGTACTCAGCACCGCGGTGGCGGTGAACAACGGGAATCGCGACTTCCACGTGATGCACGCGCGCGAGTGGTATGACGCGCAGCCGGCGTTGTTGCGCTGACACGCTTCGCGGCTGCATCTCATCCCGCCCTTCGCGCCACCTTCCCCATCAAGCGGAGAGGCCAGTTCCCCGTCGACTGGAGACATCATGACGATGGGAGGGCGTTGCGGCGCGCGTGTATCTTCCCGCAGGGAGCCGTCAGAACGTCACGGTCACGATGATGGTGTCGGCGTACGTGCCGATCGCCGCGCTTTGCGGTGGCAGCTTGGCGTACACCGTGTTGGTTTGTGCCGAGGCGTTGCCGATGCCCGCAACGGTGGACGACCCGCTGCTGCCATCGCCCCAGGGTTGGGTTCGCCCGGCATCGACGTAGAGCCCGTAGGCGAGCGTTTCGTTACCTCCTGAGCGCGTCATGCGGCGCGCGCCCACGGTCGCGCCGACACCGCTCCCCGCGCTCAACGCAAGGCTGTACGTCGTCCCCGTGCCGCACGTGGTGGTGATCACGCCGGTGGCGTTGACGGCCGCGCTGAGGACGCCTTGCTGTCCGAAGTCGATGTTGGTTGCGCTTACCGAACAGCTGGTGCCGACGTTCGCAACCACCGTGAACGAGAAGCGCGAGTTGATGGGCGGCGTGGACGAGGTGCAGGTGGGTGGACCGTAGGTGGAGTTGAACTCGGCAACCTGCACCGTGCCTTCGTTCGTGGTGAAGGTCGACGAATACGTGCCCAGATTGGGCTTCTGTCCGCCGGGTATCCGACCGTAGATGGAGTACGTTCGGATCGCCGACCCGCCCGGGTTGTAGATATCCGCAATGAACGTCATCCGGGACGGATCCGAGGTGCTGGTCCACAGGTAGGTGCGGGCCGCGTCCTGGTAGAAGTTGAAGTTGAGCGAGTTGGTCCCCTGTTTCATGGTCCGCAGGGTCCAGCTTCCCGTCACCAGTCCAAAGTTCACGCAGGCGCGGACGTACTGGTCGTGGAGGTTCTTGCAGTCGACGGTGAGCGTGCCCACGTAATCGGTGGGATTGTTCGATGCCGGATCCACATCGCCGAAATTCAAGGTGGAGTCGATCAGAACCGTGCACGACTGCGCGCGCAATGGCAGGCCGCTAGACAGCAACCACACCGCTGCGGCGAAGCACGCCTGCAACGCGAGCGATGAAAGGCGCTTGCGTGTGGTCGGGTTCATGGCAGCACCTGCGAGGATTTGCACACGAAGGGGCCTATCGTCGTCAGCACGTCGGCGGCGTCGAACAGGACTTCCGCCGTGCACGTCGCATCGTTCGCTTCGGCCGAAACAGTCTGGCGCGGCCCGAGTTGCTCGATGAACACCTGGCCGTCGTAGCCCATCGTCGCGGTCAGGCCGGAGTCGGTCACCGTCACCGTCGTGCCAACCGGCAACGGCTGCCCGCGCTCGTCGACGAGGATGACGACGGCGCCGGTGTAGTGCCCCACCGGGAAGGCAGCCAGCACGCCCGACAGCCCGCGCGGCGCCACTTCCATGCGGTCGGCGTCCACGCGCACGTCCGGTGGCAGCTCGACGGTTCCCAGCATCAGGCGATTGCTCTGCCACGAGAGCAGGTCCGGAATGAGCAGGTGACCTTCGCGATTGGTCGCGCCGACGAGGCGATTCTCACGCAGGATGGGGATGTCGGCCATGCCGTTGGTGGAGACCACGGCGAACGCGTCACTGATCGTGCGCGACGCGAGCAGGTCGCCGTCTATCCAGACCAGTGCGCCGGTCGCGAACAGCGTGGCATTGGTGTAGGTGAAATCGTCACGCGTGGAGTGTTCGAGCAGCAGCGAGGCATCGCCGTAAGTGCCCCGGTAGTCCACGCGTCCCATGCCGTGCCGGTAGCCGTCATCGCCGCCGTCGAGCAGCGCACTCCAGCCGAACCCGCCGCGGTCGTAGTCCATCGAACGGCTCGCCGAGATCGATGCCGTACTCTCCTTGCCGTATCGGCTGGCACTGCTGGCCACGCTGGCGCGGCGCTCCAGCGAAAGCGATGCGCCGAGGTAGATGCCGAGGGAATCGGACACGTCCCGGTCGTGGAACACGTTGGCGAATACGCTCAAACGCTGGCCGAAGGAACCGTTGTATCCGATCGAAAGGATGTGCGAGCCGCCCAGGTCCGAGGCTTGCTGGCGCGTATAGACAAGGGTGACCGAATGGCGTTGGCCCAGCGGAACGCCCAGCGAAGCATGCAATTGACGCTGCGGCACGGTCACGTCCTTCAGACTGCCCAGGTCGCGATAACCGCCATCCGCGCGCAGGCCCAGCAGGTCGATGTTGAAATGCGGCGACTGGTACTGGTAACCCAGGCCCCATTGCATGCCGTGCTGGTCGCCGTCGCTGATCGTCGCAGATGCATTGAGCACGCCGTAATTGCCCAGTTCCACCAGGCCACCGATGCCCAGGTTGTAGAGGCCGCGCGTGAGTTCGGTGTGGGCTTCCAGCGTGAAGCCATCGCGCACGCCATGACGCCATGACGCATTGGCCGCCGGATCGTCCGCGTAGTCGAACGAACGGCTGCCGTAGCTGCGGCGTGGATAGCCCACTTCCACCGAATAGTCGTACAGCCCGCGGCCGAGCAGTCGCGTATCGATGTACAGCGGGCGACTGAGGCTGACCTCGCGCCCCATCGCGTCCTGGTACACCACCGTCGCGATGCCTGCCCCCGTCAGTGCCGGTGGGGCGGCGATCAGGAACGGGCCTCCGCTGGCGTTGCCGGTGAACTGGCGCAGGCCGTTGATGTAGAGGTCCACCATCGTGGGAACAACGGCGGTGCCGCCGATGGCCGGCACCGGAAACGTCACCAGGTTCGGCCGCACTTCGAAATTGCGTGACACGCTCAAGCCGCCCAGATGGATCGCGCGCGACCACGTCAGTGACGAGGACACCAGATCGCCCGCTGTGTATGTGCGCAGGGCGTCGGGCTGGGTGTAGGTCCAGTAGCTGTCCTGACGGATGTAGTCGTATTCGCCGGCCTGCACCGTGGTGTAGCCGGTGTTGACGAACACGCCCGCGGGCGAGAAGAAGCGCAGTTCGGTACTGAGTGCGAACGTGCGATTGCGACGCTCGTACTGCGCTTCGAACTCCTCTGCGCCCAGGACAGGAAGCCGGCCGTAACGCGCCGAGCCGAGCAGCGGCACGTGCAAGCGGCGGCCCTGGCGTTTCTCTTCGAACGCCACCCGCGTGTTCTGAAGTTGCGCAGCATAGTTGAGCACCAGTCCGGTGCCCGATCGCGTCAGCGTGGGCGGCGGTGGCAGCACTCCGAGTTGTTCGGGCACGAGCCCGGCTTCGGGCAGGGTGAACTCGATGCGCTGGGTGTCCTCCACATAGTTGAAGGCAAGGCCGGGAATGTCGGCGAGCAGGATCTGGCGGTCCGCGTCGAGCGGGAGGTCATCCACGCGCACGCCGATCTCGGTCAGCTCATCGGCTGAGATGCGCAAGCCGGCGTTCGTGCGATCCACCTGCACAACCAGCCCGGTCGGCCGACCGTTCAAGTAGGCCTCCAGGTAGTACGACGCGGGCGGCACGTCGGCGCTTTGCGCGCGCGAAATCGTGGGCGAGACGATGCCCATCAGCCCCAGGATGCAGATGAACAGCGTTGTGCGCGTGTACGCGCGCATCCAATGCCTCTCCCTTCCGCAGCGGCAGGGCGGCGCCGTGAGGCATCGCCGTCGTCGCAACCTGCTCTGCCGGTTACAGGTCGACCTTGAGCGGCTGTCCGTCGAACATCGCGGTCATGCGCACGGGGCGCCCCTTGGCGGCGGCGTTGGCGGGGATCGTGACGGTCCACTGCATCGTCCTGCCCGCCAGCACATAGCCCAGCAGCCCGCCCACGACGGGCGTGGTGGCCCCGCCGGCGTGTTCGATGACCACTTCGGATGCCTGCACGTGCGAGTCGCTCTTGTTTTGCGCATTGAGCGTCAGCGCATTGCCGGTGACGTGCGCGGCGATCGTGACCTGGCCCGGCGGCATCGTCGCCTTGGGCAGCACGAACACCGGCACTGAATAGCGCATCTGCACGGACACGCCGACGTTCGGCGCGTTCTTCGCATCGGGAATCTCGTCCACGACCAGGCGATAGGCTTCCTCGGTCGTGATGGCCGACTTGTCCACGCGCACGACGCGGATCGACTGGGTCTGTTTGGGCGCGAGCGTCGCCATGGGCGGACTGGCCACCAGCTTCTGCGTCGGCGTGAGGCGATCCTGGTTGCCCTGCTGCTCCCAGGCGAACACGCGCACCTGCGCCTTGATCGGCGTGTCGCCTTCGTTGGTGATGGTCATCACCGCCGTCGCCTTGCCCGGGGCCAGCGTGATGCTCGTGGGCATGACGTGGATGGACGCGGCCATTGCGCCGCCAACGGCGAACGACATAGCAGTCACTAGCAGCGCATTGCTCAGTTGGGTGAACTTCATGGCGCGTCTCCGTGCAGCGGGTGAAGGCCGACGGGCACGGTGCCCGCGCGGTTAGTAGGTGATCGTGGCGGTGATGGTGGTGGTGTAGGTGCCGGGCGCCTTGGTGGTCTGCATCGCGTAGATGCGGCCGTAGATCGTGTAGCTCTGGTTGCTGCCGGTGCCCGTGCCGCCGGCGGTATCGGTGCCGGGCGTCATGCCCCAGATCTGCGTGTATCCGGCATCGCGGTAGAGGTTGAACGTCATGGTGCCGCCGGGACCGCTCAGGGAGCGCACCGCGACGGTGGAGCCGCCGACCGATCCGGCGTCCAGGCTCACCGAGTAGGCCGTGCCGGGCGTGCAGGCGACGACGAGGTTACTCGTGCCGTAGTACGCGATGTTCTGCACACCGATCGTGCCGAAATCGAGGTTCGGGATGGCGATGATGGTGCAGTCGTTGATGATGCTTGCATTGACGGTGAACGAAGCGGTGCGCGTCGCGGCGTCCAGCGGTGCGATGCCCAACGCCGACACCATGATCGATATGGCGCAAAGGCGAGACGCGCGCAGCACGATGGACGCAATGCGAGCCGCCTCGTGCCGGTGGCCGGTGTTCGCCATCGGATCAGTAGGTGATCGTGACGGTCACCGTGCTGGCGTAACTGCCCACGGCAGGTGCCGGCTGCGGTGGGATGCGGGCGTAGATGGTGTACAGGTTGTTGCTGCCGTTGCCGGTGCCGCCGACGGTGTCGGTGCCGGTGGTGTTGCCCCAGTTCTGCGTGCGGCCAGTATCGCGGAACAACTGGTACTGCAGCGAGCCACCGCCACCGCTGGCCATGCGTCGATCGGTGATGGTCGAACCTGCGCCGGTTCCTGCGTCCAGTGCAACGGTGTAAGTCGTGCTGGGCGTGCACGCGACGGTCAGCACGCTGGTGGTGTCGATGTTGGCCGTTGTCACGCCGACGGTGCCGAAGTCGATGTTCGGCGCGCTGATGATGGTGCAGTCGCTGACCATGGTCGCCAATACCTGGAACGTGGCTGTCTTGGTAGCGGCAGTCGACGTCGTCGGGCTGAACGCAACGACGGCGATCGTGACGATGCACAGCGGTTTGAGGAGGAGCACGGGATGCATGGCGGATCTCCTGATGTGCAGTGCTGCGACCGGACCCGATGCCCGGCCGGACTAATAAGTGACGAAGACGATGAGTCGGCGAGCCGCGGGCGTGTGGTCCGCACGGCCGGAGGAGATGCGCGGCGTCATCGACACCGCGTGCGGTACGGCGGGCGAGCAGATCACCTGCACACGCTCGTTCGAGCGGGCAGCTGCGGGCATCATGTCGAAGGACGATGGAGCGCGCATCAGGCACGATGCGTCGATCCGGGCGGTAACCTGAAATGAGCCGGTCCGCGTCGCCGCCGATGCCGCGCACGCGAGCATGAGCGCGCTTGCGACCGCGCCCGCACGAATCGTGCACTCCATCGCCATGGCGCGGGCTCCTGGTTGTCGTCCGGTGTGCGGCCGGTGAGGGAGGGCGGAGGCATCGGTCACGTATGCCTCGCCCCATGCTTTCCCCGCGCGTGTTCAGCGACGGTGAAATGGCGTGAATTCGCACGCGAAGGTGCGTGCCGGGCGACGAACGGCGAGCGCCTGAGTGCAAAGCGCCTTGCGACCAATGCATCGCAACGGGACGCGTCGCCACAAAAAGAAACAGGGCGCCTGGGCGCCCTGTTTCTTTCACTACTTCAACGATCAGCCGCGCGGACCGCGACCGCCGCCGGGACGCCCGCCACCGCGCGGACCGCCCGGACGCGGACCAGCGCCGGCCGGACGCGGACCGCCGCCACCGGGGCCGCGGTTGCCGCCCGGACGGTTGCCGCCGGGCTTGCCGCCCGCCGGCTTCGGGCCGCCCGGACCGCCCGGACGACCGCCCGGACGCGGCGCGCGCGGCTTGTCGCCGTACGGGTTGAAGCTGCCGGGATTGGCGTGATCGGACGGGAAGCTCGGCGCATTGCCCGGATGGCCGTACGGACGCGAGCTGCGCTGGCCCTGACCCTGGCCCTGACCGCCGCCCGGGCCACGGCGTTCACCATAGCCGCCGCCACCGCCACCGCCGCTGCGTTCGCCGTAACCGCCACCGCCGCTGCGCTCGCCACCGAAGCCGCCTTCGCGACGCGGACCGCGTTCGCCGTAGGCACCGCCGCCGCCCGGACCGCGGCTACCGCCGCCCGGACCGCCCGGTCCACGACCGCCGCCGCCCGTGCGCGGCTTGTCGCCGTAGGGCTTGCGGGGGCCGCGTGCATCGGGATTGCGGTGACCGCTCGGGCCGGTATCGACGCCATCGGGCACGTACCAGGTGCGGAACGCCGCCGGATTGCCTTCCGGCAACGGCTTGGGACCCTTTTCCTTGCGCTGCTTGAACGGCTTGTTGCCGGCCTTCGCCGCGGCTTCGCCGCTGACGGTCAGGCCGCCGTGCTTGCGTGGGCCGCCGCGACCGCGACCGCGGTCTTCGCGCACGTGGTCGAAGCGGCGCAGTTCGCGGCCTTCGTCGGCCGTGTTGTGGCCGCCGACGTAGCCGTGCGAGCGGGCCTTGCCGGTCAGGTCGATCGTCGACTTGGCGGCCTTGCGCTGGCCGATCACCGGCTGCAGCGTCAGCGCCGACGGCGTGCCGTCTTCCAGACCGAGCTTGTTGCGCAGCGATTCCACCGCCTCGGAGGCGAGTTCGCGCGACTGGCCGCGCAGCAGTTCGCGGGGCAGGGCGACTTCGCCGTAACGGATGCGCTTGAGGCGGCTCACCTGGCAGCCCTGCGACTCCCACAGGCGGCGCACTTCGCGGTTGCGGCCTTCCTTCACCACGACGCGGAACCAGTCGTGCGAATCGGTGCCGCCGATGCGTTCGATCTCGTCGAACTTGGCCGGGCCGTCTTCCAGCGCCACGCCGCGGGCGAGGCGGTCGACGATGTTGTCCGGCACGACGTCCTGGCCTTCCGGCGCGCGCACGCGGCAGACGTATTCGCGCTCCACTTCGAAGGACGGGTGCATCAGCGCGTTGGCCAGCTCACCGTCGGTGCTGAGCAGCAGCAGGCCGGTGGTGTTGATGTCCAGGCGGCCGATGGCGATCCAGCGCGCGCCCTTCAGCGCGGGCAGGGCCTCGAACACCGTCGGGCGGCCTTCGGGGTCTTCGCGCGTGGTCACTTCGCCTTCGGGCTTGTTGTACATCAGCACCCGCGAGGCTTCGGTCAGCGCACTGGCGACGAACTGGCGTCCGTCGATCTCGATGCGGTCGCCGCTCTTCACGCTCATGCCCACCTGCGCGGTCTCGCCGTTGACCTTCACCAGGCCGTCGGCGATGCGCTGTTCCAGCGCGCGGCGCGAACCCAGTCCGGCCTGCGCGAGCACCTTGTGCAGGCGCTCTTCCAATCGCGGCGCCTCGGTGGCGTCCGGATCGGCGGCGCGTTTGAGGGTGAGCTTGCGGCTCTTTTCTTCAGTCATTTTTGTGTTGCTCCGACTCGGCCAGTTCGGCTTCGTCATCATTCGGAACGGTCGTCGTCTCGACGGCGTTGTCTTGCTCGTGATCGTTCGCGTCCGCCGCGCGCTTGCCCGGCGCGGCTTCGGGGTCGCCCTGGAGGGCATATTCGGTTTCGTCGATGTCGAGGTCGGTGACCTCGTCTTCGGTGATTTCGGTGTTGTCTTCGTCAGCCTCGGCATTGGCGACTTCGTCGACGGAGTCGCCGGTCTGCGCGTGCCCGGCGTTCTCGTCGGCGGCTTCGTCGCTGCCGGTGTCGTCGGCCTCGCCTTCGGCCGCGCCGGCGGCGTTTTCTTCGTCGGCGCCGCCGTCGTTCGCGGCGGCGGTGTCGTCGGCCGCGTCCTCATCCGACGCCTGCGCGCCGTCGAGGTTGGATGCGTCGGCGCCTTCGTCCGCGATGCCCGCGGCGATCGGAGCCGGCGTGCCTTCGAACGCCAGCTGCGGTTCCAGCTCGCCGATGTCCTTCAGTTCCGACAGCGGCGGCAGTTCGTCCAGGCGCTTGAGGCCGAAGTAGTCCAGGAACACCTTCGTGGTGCCGAACAGCGCCGGCTTGCCGGGCACGTCGCGGTGGCCGACGACGCGGATCCACTCGCGCTCTTCCAGCGCCTTGATGATGTTGCTGTTGACCGCCACGCCGCGCACCTGCTCGATCTCGCCGCGCGTGATCGGCTGGCGGTAGGCGATGAGTGCCAAGGTCTCAAGCGTGGCGCGCGTGTAGCGCGTCTGGCGCTCGGTCCACAGGCGCGCCACCCAGGAGTGGACGTCGGCCTTGACCTGGAAGCGGAAGCCGGAGGAGACCTCGACCAGCTCCACGCCGCGGTCGGCACAGGCTTCGCGCAGGGTTTCCAGCGCCTGCTCGACGCTGTCGGCCGGCGCCGGCTGGTCTTCGGGGAACAACGCGTGCAGCTGCGCCAGCGTCAGCGGCTGGTTCGCCGCCAGCAGCGCGGCTTCGACGATGCGGGTGATCAGTTGTTGATCCATGGATCGATCGGTTTCCAGTCTCTTGGCCCGTCAGTCCCGCGAACGCGGGCATCCGGTGCCTTGGAAGCGTTTGACGCCGAATCGGAGGTCGCCGGATTCCTGCTTTCGCGGGGACGACGGGGTGTTGCGGGATGACGCCTTGGCGCCGTCAGCCATCGTTGGCTGCCGGCTCGTCGAACTCGCTGCTCAGTTCGATCTCTTCCCCGTCCTTGAGCAGCGCGAGCGACTTCACGTAGATCGGTGCGAACGGTGCTTCCTGCACGATTTCCACCAGTTGCTCCTTGGCCAGCGTGAGCATGCCCAGGAACGTGACCACGATGCCGAGCTTGCCTTCCTCGGCGGTGAACAGCGTTTCGAAGCGATAGAAGGCGCCGTCCTTCAAGCGTTCCAACAGCTCGCCCATGCGCTGGCGGACGCTGAGGGCATCGCGCTTGATCGCGTGCTGGGTGAACAGCTCGGCGCGCTTGAGCACGTCGTGCAGGGCCAGCAGCATTTCCTTCAGATCCACCGGAGGCGGCAGTCGCACCGAGGCGCGGTCCGGGACGAAGGCCTGCACCGGCGCGGTGTCGCGGTCCTGGCGGGGCAGGGAATCGATGTCCTCGGCGGCCTTCTTGAAACGCTCGTACTCCTGCAGGCGGCGGACGAGCTCGGCGCGGGGGTCTTCTTCCTCGCCTTCCTCGTTCGGTGCGCGCGGCAGCAGCATGCGCGACTTGATCTCGGCCAGCATGGCGGCCATGACCAGGTAGTCGGCGGCCAGCTCGAAGCGCATCTCGTGCATGGCCTGGATGTAATCGACGTACTGGCGGGTGATGTCCGCCACCGGGATGTCGAGGATGTCCAGGTTCTGCCGGCGGATCAGGTACAGCAGCAGGTCGAGCGGGCCCTCGAACGCCTCGAGGATGACCTCCAGCGCATCCGGCGGGATGTACAGGTCCTGCGGGATCTGCAACACGGGCTGGCCGTGCACCACCGCCAGCCGCATTTCCTGCTGCTGAGGCGTGGTGTGGGCCGGGGCGGCCACGGGTTGCGGATCGCTCGCGTCGGCTGCGCGTTCTTCGGTCATTCGGAGGCGGCCCCTCCGGGCCACGGCACTGCATATCGCTCAGGCTGGCGGCCGTCGGGGCCACCGGGGATGCAACGGACTTGCTAAGACGAACTTGTCGGAACGTCGGGCCCGGTCCGAACGGCCATGGCCGGCGCGTCACGCGAGGGCGTGGCGGGCGACTTGGGGTTTCGGGCTCGGGGCCGTCGGGGGCAGCGGCGCACCTGGGTGCGTGCGAGGCGACGGTGTGGGGAGCCGGTCGCGTCGGGCCGCTGCAGCCGGCCTTGTGAAGGCAAGGGTACGGCCTCGCCCGGGCCGTGTCCAGCCGCTTGCCGACTACAATTCAGCTCGTTTCCCCCAATCCGAGGACGCACGGCGCATGTGGTACGTGATCGAAGGTTATGACGGCAAGGACGTGCTCGCCCAGCGGCTGGCTGCGCGGCCCGAGCACCTGGCGCGCCTGACCGCGCTGCGCGACGAGGGCCGGCTGCTGCTCGCCGGGCCGTGCCCGGCCATCGACGCCGAAGATCCGGGCCCGGCCGGCTTCAGCGGGAGCGTGGTCATCGCGGAGTTCGAGTCCCTCCAGGCCGCCCGCGCCTGGGCCGATGCCGATCCCTACGTGGCCGCCGGCGTCTACCAGCGCGTGGAGGTTCGTCCCTTCCGCAAGGTGCTGCCGTGAGCGGCAGCCCGCTGCCCAGGGCCGAGCGCGCGGCCGCGATCCGCACTGCGCTGGAGGCGGCCCTGGCCCCGATTTCGCTGGAGATCGAGGACGAAAGCCACCGCCACGCCGGGCATGCCGGCGCGGCGGACGGGCGAGGGCACTTCCGGGTGGACGTGGTCAGCGCGGCCTTCGCCGGGCTCACGCCGATTGCCCGCCATCGCGCGATCTACGCCGCGCTCGGCAACCTGATGGACACCGATATCCACGCATTGGCGATCCGCGCGCGGACTCCGGCCGAGGCGGAATGAGCCCGGCGAGTCGGCTGCGCGTCGTTGTCGCGGCGCAGCAATGGTCGCGTGGATTGGTGGCAGGAAGGCAGACGTTGGCGACGTTTCGCGCAACGACATAACGTCTGCTTTACACTCGAATTTGAAAACGATTACAGTCCGCGCGCATTGTCCGCGGAGGCCCTGCGTGTCGAGCGTAACCATTAAAGACGTCGCCCGCGTGGCGCAGGTATCGGTGGCCACCGTTTCGCGCGCGCTCAATGGCCACGGCAACGTGGCCGAAGACGTCCGCAACCGAGTCTTCGCCGCCGCGCAGGAGCTGCGCTACACGCCGCACGCCGCCGCGCGCAGCCTGAGCAGCCGGCGCACCCAGACGCTCGGCGTGGTCCTGCCGGACCTGCACGGCGAATTCTTCTCCGAGCTCATCCGCGGCATCGACCAGATCGCCCGCGCGCAACGGCTGCACCTGCTGGTGTCCAGCTATCACGGCAATCCGGAAGAGCAGGGCGCCGCGCTGCGCGCGATGCGCGGACGCGTCGACGGACTGATCGTCATGTCGCCCTTCGTCGAAACGCCGAGCCTGGGCGAACACCTCGATCCGTCGCTGCCGACCCTGCTCATCAACAGCCAGGCCGAACTCGACGGCACCGCCGTGCTGGGCGTCGACAACTACGGCGGCGCGGTGACGATGGTCGAGCACCTCGTCGCCATCGGCCATCGTCGCATCGCCTTCATCGCCGGTCCCACCGGCAATTTCGATGCGCACGAGCGTCTGCGCGGCTATCGCGATGCGCTCGCGCAGCGACTGCCCGGCACCGCCGAATGGGTGTTGCAGGGCGACTTCTCCGAAGCCTCCGGGCACCGTGCCGGACACGAGTTGCTCGCCGCCGCGCAGCGGCCCGATGCCGTGTTCGCCGCCAACGACATGATGGCGCTGGGCTGCCTGTTCGCCTTCGCGCAGGCCGGCGTGAACGTGCCGGGCGACATCGCCGTGGCCGGCTTCGACGACATTCCTCTGGCGCGCTACGTCCACCCGGCGCTCACGACCATCCGCGTCAACATCGCCGAACTCGGCGCGCGCGCGGCCCGATTGCTCATCGCGCAGGTCGCCGGAGATGCGGCCAGCGAATCGTCGGTGCTTTCGACGGAGCTGATCGTGCGCGAGTCGAGCGGCTCGCCCACGCCTTCCCCGCGTTCTCCGTGACCAACGCCCGCTGAGCGTCACGGATTCTTGTGGCTGTTCGCTGTAAACGATTCCATGCGGTTCGACATGCTTTTGGAGAGAGGAAGCATATGAATTCAAGGTTCCCCCGCCTTCCGTCGCGCAGGCTGCTTGCCTGCGCCCTGGCCAGTTGCCTGGCCGTCGCCGCCCCCGCGGTGATGGCGCAGAGCACCTCGGCGACCATCCGTGGACAGATCACCGTCGACGCGGCCCCCGCGAGCGATGCGCAGATCACCGCCACCAACACGGCCACCGGACTCTCGCGCAAGGTGCAGGCCGTCAACGGTACCTACAACGTCGGCGGCCTCCCGCCCGGCACGTACCGCATCGACGCGGTCGCCGGCGGGCAGACCACGACCAAGACCGTAACGCTGGCCGTCGGCCAGACCGCCACGCTGAATCTTTCGGCCGGCGGCGTCGCGGAGACCGGTCCGGTCGCAGACGCCACGACGGTCGACACGGTCACCGTCACCGGTGTGGCGCTGGCGGAAGTGAAGACATCGGAAATCGCCACCTACGTAAGCGGCAAGCAGATCGACATGCTTCCGCAGAATTCGCGCAACTTCCTGTCCTTCGTCGATCTGGCGCCGGGCATGGAATTCCAGCAGGGCGCCGACGGCTCCACGCGCATCCGCTCCGGCGCCGGCACTCCCAATGGCATCAACGTCTACATCGACGGCGTCGGCCAGAAGGATTACGTGCTGCGCGGCGGCATCAGCGGCCAGGACTCCACCAGCGGCAACCCGTTCCCGCAATCGGCCATCGGCGAATACAAGATCATCACGCAGAACTACAAGGCCGAGTACGACCAGCTCAACAGCGCAGCGATCGTGGCCACCACGCGCTCGGGCACCAACAACTTCGAAGGCAGCTTCTTCTGGGACCGCACCTCCAAGGACTGGCGCACGCGCACGGTCTTCGAGGAGCGTCTGGACACCAAGGCCGAAACCGGTGCCGAACAATACGGCGCCACGTTCGGCGGCCCGATCCTGCGCGACACGGCGCACTTCTTCCTGGCCTACGAGGCGAAGGAGTTCGACCGGGCGCGCTCGCTGACGCTGGGCGAGGGCTACACCATCGACCGGTTGCCGGCAGCGCTGCAGGAAGAGGCCGGTACCGGACTGTTCATCGCGCCCTTCAAGGAAGATCTGTACTTCGCCAAGATCGACTGGCTGCTGGGTGAGGACCATTATTTCGAATTCACCACCAAGTACCGCGACGAGAGCGAGCTGACCAACCTCGGCAACGGTCCCAACCTGCCCAGTTACGCCACCAACAAGCTCAACGAGGAAACGCGCGTAGACCTGCGCTACCAGTTCACCCATGGTGCCTGGCTCAACGACGCGCACATCACCTACGAGGACGCTAGCTTCAACCCCAGCCCGCTCAACAACGGCGTGGCGTACAACCTGATCAACTTCAACGGCAGCGACGTCAACGCGCGCCTGATCACGCGCAGCGGGGCGGGCTCGGACTTCCAGGAGAAGGGACAGAAAGGCTGGGGCTTCCAGGACGACCTGACCTACACGGGCCTCACGGGCCACACGATGAAGATGGGCGTGAAGTTCAAGGATGTCGACGTCAGCGCGATCGAGCGCCAGCCGTACAACCCGCAGTTCACCTACGACGTCAACGGCAGCCTCGTCCAGCCCATCCACGTGCGGTTCGGTTCGGCCCTGCCGGGTGTCGGCGACGGCAGCGCGGAGTCGAGCAACAAGCAGTACGGCATCTATTTCCAGGACGACTGGGAGGTCAACGACCACCTGATCCTCAACCTCGGCCTGCGCTACGACTACGAGAAGAGCCCCAGCTACACCAACTTCGTCACGCCCGCCGACGTGGTCGACGCGCTGCGCGCGTCCACGGCGATCAACGCGCCGAACTCCGGCGTGAACATCAACGACTACATCAGCACCGGCAACAACCGCGACTCGTTCAAGGACGCCTGGCAGCCGCGCGTGGGTTTCTCCTACGACCTCAACGCCGACCAGCGCCACGTGATCTACGGCGGTGCGGGACGCGCCTACGACCGCAATCTCTTCGACTGGCTGCAACTGGAAGTCACCAAGGCCACGTTCCCGGCCACCAACGTGTACTTCCGCCGCGGCGACGGTACGTGCCCGCTCGCGACCGAACCGTGCGTGGACTGGAATCCGGCGTTCTTCGATCCGGCGACGCTGGCCGCGCTCGCGTCGCCCGACGGAGGTGGACGTGAGGTGTTCCTGCTCGACAACGATCTGAAGGTGCCGTACTCCGACCAGTTCAGCCTGGGCATGCGTAACACCGTGGGCGAATGGCTGACGGACGCCACGATCTCGTACGTGGAAGGGCATGACGGCTTCGCATGGTTGCTCGGCAACCGTCGCGACGACGGCACGTTCTTCGCGCCCGGCTTCCAGTGGGGCTCACCGTTCAACCAGGGGCTGGACGGTTTCAGCAACCTGATCCTGGGCACCAATGGCCTCAAGACGCGCACCAGTTCGCTGTACCTGAAGGCGGAGAAGCCGTACACGGCCGAATCCGGCTGGGGCGTCACCATCGCGTACACCTTCCTCCACGCGGAGGAGATGCGCGAGTCGCCGGAAGTCTTCGCGCTGGATTACCCCACGCTCAACCAGTACGGCTGGAACGACGCCGAAGTGCCCGATCACCGCCTCGTCGCCACCGGCCTCTACGACGGCCCGTGGGGCGTGACGCTCTCGGGCAAGATCACGCTGTCGTCGAAGATCCCGCGCTACTTCGTCAACTGCTTCGACATCGATCGACCGAACAACTGCTTCATCGATCAGTACAAGCCCGATGGCGACTTCGGTTACAAGCAGGTCGATCTGGCGGCGCAGAAGGACTTCGACACCGGTTCGGGCTTCAAGATGTGGGTGCGCGGTGACATCCTGAACGTCTTCGACTGGGCGAACTACGACGGCTACGACGATTTCCCCGGGAACTTCGGGTCCCCGGCGAACCCCAACTTCGGTGAACCGAACTCGCAGGTCGCATTCCCGACCCGTACGTTCAAGCTCTCGCTCGGCTTCAACTTCTGACCCGGTCCGCCGGCCGCCTACCTCGTCGGGGCGGTCGGCGGACTCGGGGTGTCTTCTTACTGGATGAACAGCGTGCTGATGTTTCAATCGATCCGACGCAGTTGGGGAACTGCATCGCTGGTGGCGGTGCTGGTGTTCATTTCGGGCTGCGGGCGTAACGAGCCGGCATCGCAGACCTATCCGATCGCAGCCGCGCCTCCGGTGGAAGTCGAACCGCTCAAGCCGACCAAGCTCGAACTGCCGCCGCTGTTCCGCGACATCGAGAAGCGCACGTTCCAGTTCTTCTGGGACACGACGAACGAAGTCAACGGCCTCACGCCCGATCGCTATCCCTCGCGTCCGTTCGCGAGCATCGCCTCGGTCGGTTTCGCGCTCACCGCGTACCCGATCGGCATCGAGAACGGCTGGGTCAGCCGCCGCCAGGCGGTGGACCGCACGCTCACCACGCTGAAGTTCTTCCGCGACATTCCCTCCGGCGAGCAGGCGGAAGGCAAGGGCGCCTATCACGGCTTCTACTACCACTTCCTGGAGATGGACACCGGCCACCGCTACCAGAGCTGGGTCGAACTCTCCAGCGTGGACACGGCGCTGCTGATGATGGGCGTGCTGTTCGCGCAGAGTTACTACGACCGCGACGATCCGCGCGAGAAGGAAATCCGCGACATCGCCGACACGCTCTATCGCCGCGTCGACTGGCCGTGGCTGCAGCGCAACGCGCCGTTGATCTCGATGGGCTGGTTCCCCGAGAGCGGCTTCATCCAGCACGACTGGACCGGCTACAACGAGGCGATGATGCTCTACATCCTCGCGCTCGCTTCGCCCACGCATCCGGTGGAGCCGGAAGCATGGGAGGTGTGGACGCGCACCTACAACGACTCCTGGGGCGTCTACCAGGGCGAGGAATACCTCGCGTTCGGCCCGTTGTTCGGCCATCAGTACAGCCACGTCTGGATCGACTTCCGCGGCATCCAGGACGACTACATGCGCGAGCGCGGCATCGATTACTTCGAGAACAGCCGCCGCGCGGCTTACGCGCAACGCGCCTACGCCATCGCCAATCCGATGAAGTGGAAGGACTACGGCCCGGAAGTGTGGGGCCTCACCGCCAGCGACGGCCCGCAGCAGACGCTGCAGGAGTTCCGCGGCGAACAGCGCCAGTTCCGCCACTATTCCGCACGCGGCGCCGGCCTGCGCGACACCTTCGACGACGGCACCATCGCGCCGACGGCGGCCATCGCGTCGCTGCCGTTCGCGCCGGAGATCGTCATTCCCAGCACCGTGGCGATCCACGAACGCTACGGCGAGTACCTGTACTCCAGCTACGGCTTCCTGGATTCGTTCAATCGCAGCTTCGACTTCGACATCCCGCTCAAGACCGGCCGCCTCGTGCCGGGCGAGGGCTGGGTCGCCAGCGATTACATCGGCATCGACCAGGGGCCGATCCTGGCGATGATCGCCAACTACCGCAACGACTTCGTCTGGAACGTGATGAAGCGGAACAAGTACATCCGCGACGGATTGCAGAAGGCGGGCTTCAAGGGCGGTTGGCTGGAGCCGGTGAAGGAGGGCGAGACCGCATCGACGCAGCCCAAGCCGCAGACCAAGGAAGAGAAGGACGCCGCCACGGCGCGCGCGCTGGGCGAGGCGGAGTCGCGCGTGAACCGCGGATCGCAGACGCCGCCGCCCGCACCCGAATCCAAGCCGCAGCCGAAGTGAGCCTGCGATGATCCGCGCGCGCGCGTCCGGCACGGCAGGCATCGGCACGAAAGCCGCGCGCTGGATGATGTTCGTCCTGGCGATGCTCGCCACGCTCGTCATCGCCGGTTGCGGAGGCGAGCGCGACGCGCGCCAGGTGGTGCGCTTCTGGGCGATGGGCTTCGAAGGCGAGATGGTGCGCCAGCTCATCCCCGACTTCGAACGCCTGCATCCCGACATCCGCGTGGAAGTGCAGCAACTGCCGGTCACCGCCGCGCACGAGAAGCTGCTGACCGCCTTCGCCGGTGACGGCCTGCCCGATGTGTGCGGGCTGGGCAACACCTGGCTGGCAGAGTTTGTCGAGCTGCGCGCGGTCGCGCCGCTGGAGCCGTTCCTCGCGCGTACGCCGTCGATGTCGCCCGACGATTACTTCCGGGGCTCGTGGGACACCGGCGTGATCGGCAGTCATGTGTACGCGGTGCCGTGGTACGTGGAAACGCGCTTGCCGTTCTATCGACGCGACATCCTTGAGGCCGCGGGCGTGAAGCAACCGCCGCGCACCTGGGCGCAATGGCGCGAGGCGATGGCGGCGGTGAAGCGCCACGTCGGGCCCGAGCGTTACGCGATCCTGCTGCCGCTCAACGAGTACGAGCCGCTGCTGAACCTCGCCATCCAGCAGCCCGACCCGCTGCTGCGCGACGACGGCCGCTACGGCAATTTCCGCAGCGACGGCTTCCGCCGCACGCTGGCGTTCTACAACGACATCTTCGTGCAGAAGTGGGCGCCGCCCTTCAGCAACAACCAGATCTCCAACGTCTGGAACGAGTTCGGCCGCGGCCTCTACACCTTCTACGTCAACGGCCCCTGGAACATCGCCGAGTTCCGCAAGCGCCTGCCGCCGTCGATGGAAGGCCAGTGGGGCACGATGCCGTTGCCGGGTCCGGACGGCCCGGGTGCGTCCGTCGCCGGCGGCGCGAGCTTCGTCGTGTTCCAGCAGGCGAAGAACAAGGACGCGGCGTGGAAGCTGGTCGCGTACCTGTCGGATCCGCAGGTGCAGGTGCGATTCCACACGCTCACGGGCAACCTGCCGCCACGCCGCAGTGCGTGGGAGAGCAGCCAGGCGCTGGCGACCGACCCGTACACGTTGCCGTTTCGCGAACAGCTCGAACGCGCCAAACCCGCGCCGAAAGTGCCGGAGTGGGAACGCATCGCGCAGGAGCTGCGCATCGTCGGCGAGCAGCTGGTCGCCGGCCGCTACACCGTGGATGAAGCGGCGACGGAACTCGACCGCCGCGCCGACGCCATCCTCGAAAAGCGCCGCTGGATGATGGATCAGGACGCCGCCGCAGGAGGTTCGCGATGACCATCGCGCCCAGGGTCAGCGCCTCCACCGCCGGCTGGATGTTCGCCGCGCCCGCGCTGGTGGTGATCGGCCTGTTCTTCGGATTGCCCGTGCTGGCGGCCTTCGCGCTGAGCCTGACGGATTTCGACATCTACTCGCTGGCGGATCTGTCGAATCTGCGCTTCGTCGGACTGGGCAATTACTGGAACCTGCTGCAGGACCCGCTGTTCTGGAAGGCGCTGGGCAACACGATGTACTTCGTCGTGGTCGGCGTGCCGCTGTCGATCGCGGTGTCGCTGGGCGCGGCGTTGCTGCTGCATTCCAAGGTCGCGGTTTTCAAGCCGTTCTTCCGCACCGCGTTCTTCGCGCCGGTGGTCACCACGGTGGTCGCGGTGGCGGTGATCTGGCGCTACCTGTTCCACACGCGCTACGGACTGGTGAACTGGGGGCTCACTTCCATCGGGCTGGATCCGATCGACTGGCTGGGCGATCCCACCTGGGCGATGCCGACCATCATCGCCTTCGCCGTGTGGAAGAACTTCGGCTACAACATGATCATCTTCATCGCCGGCCTGCAGTCGATCCCCGAGGACCTGTACGAAGCCGCGCGCATCGACGGCGCCACGCCCGCGCAGCAGTTCTGGAACGTCACCTTGCCGCAGCTGGGGCCGGTGCTGCTGATGGTCGGCATCCTCACGCTGTCGGGCTATTTCCAGCTGTTCGCCGAGCCTTACGTCATCACCCAGGGTGGGCCGCTGCAAAGCACGGTGAGCGTGCTGTACCTGATGTACGACGAGGGCTTCAAGTGGTGGAACCTGGGCAATGCGTCGGCGGTGGCGTTCCTGCTGTTCGCGCTGATGACGGTGGCGACCAGCGGCCTGCTGTGGTTCGCACGACGCAAAGGAGCGGAATGACATGACCCCGCGCCTGGCCCGTGCCATTGTCAACGGCCTGATGATCGCGCTGGCGGTGATCAGCCTCGCGCCGCTGCTGTGGATGCTGTCGGTGTCCTTCATGCAGCCCGGCGAGGCCAGCCACTTCCCGCCGCCGTTGTGGCCTTCCAACGCCACGCTGGCGAATTACCACGAGCTGTTCGCCCGTGCCGGCATGGGCCGCTACCTGCTCAACAGCACGCTGATCGCGACGGTCGCCACGGCCATCGCGCTGCTGCTCAACACCATGGCGGGTTACGCCTTCGCCAAGCTGAAGTTCGCCGGGCGCGAGCGCGTGTTCCGACTGTTGCTGGCCGCGCTGGTGATCCCGGCGCAGGTGACGATGATGCCGCTATTCCTGATGCTCAAGCAGATGGGGCTGGTGAATACGTACGCCGGCGCGGTGGTGCCGCTGATGGCGAGCGTGTTCGGCATTTTCCTGGTGCGCCAGTACGCGCGCTCGATCCCGGACGAACTGCTGGAGGCGGCGCGCATCGACGGCGCCAGCGAGACACGCATCTTCTTCCAGATCGTGCTGCCGGTGCTCAAGCCGATTCTGGTGACGCTGGCGATCTTCGTGTTCCTGGGCGCGTGGAACGACTTCATGTGGCCGCTGATCGTGCTCAGCGATTCGGGCCATTTCACACTGCCCGTCGCGTTGGCCTCGCTGTCGCGCGAACACGTGCAGGACAACGAGATGATGATGGCCGGGTCGGTAGTGACGGTGTTACCGGTGTTGATCCTGTTCCTGGCGTTGCAGCGGTACTACCTGCAGGGCCTGCTGGTCGGGAGCGTGAAAGGGTGAGAGCGGTGAAGCGTTTGGCGTGGGCCGGTGTGCTCGTTCCGATGATGGCGTGGGCGCAGGGCGTCGGAGAGATCCGAGTGCTGGACGCCTTCGAAACCACGACGCCGTGGCAGGTCGTCACCTCCGACCAGGTCAGCGGCAAGCTGCGCACAGTGCCGGGCGCGGACGGCAAGGCGGTGTGCCTGGATTACGATTTCAACGGTGTGTCCGGTTACGCCGGCCTGCAACGCGAACTGCCGCTGGACTATCCCGACGACTACGAGTTCGGTTTCCGCGTGCGTGGCGACTCGCCGCCCAACGATCTGCAATTCAAGCTGGTCGACGACAGTGGCGACAACGTGTGGTGGGTAAACAAGCCGCGCTTCGAGTTTCCCAAGGAGTGGACACCGGTCGTCTACAAGAAACGTCACATCAGCCGTGCATGGGGTCCTACGCCGGACTCGACGCTGCGCCACAGTCGCAAGGTCGAGTTCACGATCTACAACAGCGTCGGCGGCAAAGGGACGGTGTGCCTGGACACGCTAACCTTCCGTCGACGGCCGGTGGACACCACACCGCCGCCGCGTCCTTCGGCACGCGCCAGCGTGGAGATGGTCGGCGGCGCTCCGGCGCTCGCCGTCGACGACGACGCGGCCAGTGCCTGGATCGCGCCGGTAGAGGTGTCGCCCGCGCCACTGCTGGAAATGGACCTGGGGCGTCTGCGTGAGTTCGGTGGACTGACCCTGCGCTGGGCGCCGGGTCACGCGGCGACGCGGTACCGCATCGCGCTGTCTCGCGACGGTCGCGACTGGCAGGACGTGCGCGAAGTATCCAGTGGCAATGGCGGCCAGGACCCGATCGCGCTGCCCGAATCGGAGGCGCGTTACCTGCGCCTGCAATTTGAGGCCGGCCAGGATGCGCAGCCTTACTCGCCGCCGTACTACGCGCTTGCGGACGTAGTGATCGAGCCGCTGGCCTTCGCGGCGACGCCGAACGACTTCGTGCGTTCCGTCGCGAAGGATGCGCCGCGTGGGCATTTCCCGCGCGGTTTCAGCGGCGAGCAGCCGTACTGGACGATCCTCGGCCTGGACGGCGGCGTCGAACAGGGCCTGATCGGCGAGGATGGCGCCATCGAAGTGGGCAAGGGCGCCTTCAGCATCGAGCCGTTCGTGGTGAGCGACGGCCGGCTCGTGTCGTGGGCGGACGTGAAGACGACGCAGTCGCTGCAGGACGGCTACCTGCCGATTCCCTCGGTGCACTGGCAGCACGCCGAGTTCGCCCTCGACATCACCGCCTTCGCGCACGGCGAGCGCGACGATTCCCATCTGACCGCGCGCTATCGCCTGCGCAACACGTCCGACCTCCCGCGTCGTTACGTCTTCGCGCTGGCGGCGCGGCCGATGCAGGTGAATCCTCCGACGCAGTTCCTCAGCACCGTCGGTGGCGTGAGTGCGATCCATTCGATCAGCGCGAGCGAAGGCGTCGTCTTGGTCGAGGGTCGGAATCCGGTGCGCGCGAGCAAGTCCCATGCCGCCTTCGCCAGCCGTTTCGACGAGGGCGACGTGGTGGCGCGGATGGCGCGCGCGGACTGGTCTTCGTTCTGCGCGGACGGCTGCGAGACGGGCA
Organism: Lysobacter sp. MMG2; assembly: GCF_016735495.2. Classification (GTDB taxonomy): domain Bacteria; phylum Pseudomonadota; class Gammaproteobacteria; order Xanthomonadales; family Xanthomonadaceae; genus Lysobacter_J. Next base: position 271,149 of record NZ_JAERQY020000001.1, on the reverse strand, counting down.
ACGTGTTCGCCGCCGTCGGCCCTTCGACCACGAGCGTGTCCGACGACACCGGGCTCGCATCGGGCGCGCTGTTGTACTCGGTGGAACTGGCGCCAGGCCAGGCGAGCGAGTTCGACTGGAGCGTGCGCCTCACCGGGAAGGACCCGCAGCCGCCGCGTCCGCCGATCGACGCCGCCAATGCACAGGAGGCCACCGCCGCGCTGTGGCGGAGCAAGCTCGACCGCGTGCAACTGCGTGTTCCCGCGCAGGGGCAGCACGTCGTCGACACGCTGCGCACCGCGCTGGCGCACATGCTGATCAGCCGCATCGGACCGCGCCTGCAACCGGGAACGCGCTCGTATTCGCGCGCGTGGATCCGCGACGGCGCGATGATCGGCGAAGGCCTGTTGCGCATGGGCCGCGAAGACGTGGCGACGGAGTTCCTTCGCTGGTATGCGCCATATCAATTCGACAACGGCAAGGTGCCGTGCTGCGTGGACGATCGCGGCAGCGATCCGGTGCCGGAGAACGACAGCCATGGCGAGCTGATCTTCACCATCGCCGAGGTGTACCGCTTCAACCGCGACCACGCCCTGCTCGAATCGATGTGGCCGCACGTGGTCGGCGCGTTCGAGTACATGGAGAAGCTGCGCCTGAGCGAGCGCACGCAGGCGAACCGCGCGCGCAATCCCGCGTTCTACGGAATGATGCCGGCCTCGATCAGCCACGAAGGCTATTCGGCCAAGCCGATGCACTCGTACTGGGACAACTTCTGGGCGCTGCGCGGCTACAAGGATGCGGTGGAGATCGCGCAGTGGCTGGGCAAGGACGACGATGCGAAGCGCTTCATCGCCGCGCGTGACCAGTTCCGTGATGATCTCTACGCCTCGCTGCGCGCGGCGACGCAGCAGCACGGCATCGACTTCCTGCCGGGTGCGGCGGAGCTGGGCGATTTCGATGCGACTTCCACGACGATCGCGCTCGCGCCCGGCGGCGAACAGGGGCGGTTGCCGCAGGACCTGCTGACGAACACGTTCGAACGCTACTGGCGCGAGTTCGTGGCCCGTCGCGATGGCACGCGCGAGTGGAAGGACTACACGCCGTACGAGCTGCGCACCATCGGCACCTTCGTCCGCCTGGGCTGGCGCGATCGCGCGCACGAGGCGCTGGATTTCTTCTTCGCCGACCAGCAGCCGCGCGCGTGGAACCAATGGGCCGAAGTCGTCTCGCGCACGCCGCGCAAGCCGTTCTTCGTGGGCGATCTGCCGCATGCGTGGGTTGCTTCGGATTACGTGCGTTCGGCGTTGGACCTGTTCGCGTACACGCGCGATGCGGACGATGCGCTGGTGCTCGCCGCGGGCATTCCGTCGGGCTGGCTGGCGGGCGAGGGCGTCGGCGTTTCGAACCTGCGCACGACGTACGGGCCGCTTGGCTATTCGCTGATGGAGCGCGATGGGCGTGTGCTGTTCTCGCTGTCGCCCGATACGAAAGTGCCGCCGGGCGGTGTGGTGCTGACCTGGCCGTATGCGACGGCGCCGGGGGCGACGCGGATCGACGGAAAGCCCGCGCAGTGGAAGGGGGGCGAGCTGAAGATCGAGCGTGCGGGAGCGAAGGTCGAAGTCGCGCTGCGTTGATTCCGCCGTTCGGTCTAGCAGCTATACCGTCATCCCGGAGAAGGCCGGGACCCAGGCGCAGTGCATTCGAACTATCAAGCGCCGAACAACCGCAGCGCCGAAACAACCCCAGCGCCGAAACAACCCCAGCGCCGAAACAACCCGAGCGTCATCCCAGCGAAAGCTGGGATCCATGTTGATCTTGCGATCGGGTGACGCTGGCGCGCGCCATGAAGATCAAAATGGATTCCTGCTTCCGCAGGAATGACGGAATGGCAGCGGCAAGGCTGCGTGCCTGGGTCCCGGCCTTCGCCGGGATGACGGTGTCTTTATCGCCTCGAGCAGCGCTGCGGCCGAGGTGCGCGCGAGCGCCGAGGGTTACTTCTTCTCCGCCACGAACGCCCGCGCCTTCACCGGACTGCCTGCGGTCAGCAGCGCGTTCGGCGCCAGCACGACGGTGTCGTTCGCCGCCACGCCGGAGAGGATCTCGATGTCATTGCCCAGGTTGCGCCCCAGGGTGACATCGCGGAAGTCGAGCCTGCCGTCCTTCACGGTCGCCACCTGCGCGCCGCTGCCGCGCTGGATCACCGTCGACACCGGCACCACCATCGCCGGCGCCGCGCGCGCGAGATGCAGGGCGACCGTGCCGACCATGCCGGCGGGAATGCGGCTGTCGGGATTGGGCAGGCGCAGCTCGGTACGCATCACGCCCGCATCGCGCGAGATGGCATTCGCGCTGCGCACGACCTGCGCCTTGAACGTCTGGCCCGGGAGTTCGGGGAAGGTGACGTCGCCTTCCACGCCGGCCTGCACCTGCAGCGCCACGTTCTGCGGAACGTCGACCACCACGCGCAGCGGATCGAGCGCGTTCACCTCGAACATCGGTTCGGCACTGGCCGCATCGCCGACCACGCGATCGCCGCGTTCCACATTGCGCGCGACGACGATGCCGGAGAACGGTGCACGCACGGTCTGGAAGCCCTGTCGCTCGCGCGCAGCCGCCAGTCGCGCTTCGGCGGCGCCGCGCGCGGCGATGGCCACGTCGTAGTTGGCCTTGCGGTCGCTGTAGAGCTCCTTGGAGATCGCGCCGGAGCCGATGAGCACTTCGGCGCGGTCGTAGTTCACCTTCGCCAGTTCCTGGTCGGCCTTGGCCTGGGCGAGCACGGCGGCGGCTTCGCGCACGGCCTGGTCGGATTCGGGCGCGGAGATCACCGCCAGCACCTGGCCGGCTTCGACCTTGTCGCCCAGGTCGGCGCGGCGTTCGCTGACGAAGCCGGTCGCGCGCGGGAAGAGCTGCGCCGATTCTCCGGCGAGCGCGCGCGCGGGCAGGCGCAGTTCGAAGGTGTTGTCGGCGGCCTTGGCCTGCACGGTCAGGACTTCCGCCACGACCTGCGGCGGCGTGGTTTCGGCCGAGCTGCCGTTACAGCCGGTCAGCGCGATCGCGAGCGACAGCGCGCTGAAGGCGAGCAGGGCACCCCGTGCCGACGTGAAGCGCGCGTGGGAGAGGGCGGTGGTCATGGGGTGGCTCCTGCTTCGGCACCTTCGGCACCGGGCACGTCTTCGGGATGGGCGGCATGGCGCGCGGCGGCGGGCATGCGCCGGCCGAGCACCGCGAGGATCGAGGGAACGAGGATCAGCGTGGCCGGCGTGCCGAACAGCAGGCCGCCGATGACGGCACGGCCCAGCGGCGCGTTCTGCTCGCCGCCTTCGCCCAGGCCCAGCGCCATCGGCACGATGCCCAGCACCATGGCGCTTGCGGTCATCAGCACCGGGCGCAGGCGCACGGCGGCGGATTCGTAGGCGGCGAGTTCCGGATCGTGGCCCTGCGCGACCAGGCCGCGCGCGAAGCTCGTCACCAGCACGCTGTTCGCGGTGGACACGCCGATCACCATCATCACGCCCATCAGCGCCGGCACGCTCAGCGGCGTGCCGGTGACGAACAGGGCGAACGCGGCGCCGGCGATCGCGATGGGCAGGCCGGACATCGCCACCAGCGGCTGTATCCACGACTGGAAGTTCACCACCAGCACGAGGAAGACGAGCGCGGCCGACATCAGCAGGCCCGCGGCGAGTTCGCTGTAGGCGCTCTGCATCTCGCCGGCCTGGCCGACGATCTCGATGCGGTTGCCGGGCTTGAGGCGGCCTTCCAGTTCCTTGGTAATGCCGTTCAATGCGTCGTAGACCGAGCCCAGGTCCGTGCCTTCGACGTTGGCCAGCACGCTGATCGTCGGCGCCAGCGTCGTGCGGGCGAGCGAGGCCGGCACGCGGCGCGGCGTGACCGTGGCGATGTTGCGCAGCAGCACCGCCTGCCCATCGCTGCCGATGCGCAGCGGCGCGTTGAGCAGTTCGTCGATGTTGGTCATGTTCACCGGCGGCGCCTGCACCTGCACGGTGTAGGCCAGCGCGTTGACGGTGTCGGTCCAGTACACCGGCGTCACCGTGCCGGAGGAGCCCAACACGGCGAGCACGGCGCGACTGGCCTGCTGCGCATCCAGACCGAGTTGCGCGGCACGCGTGCGGTCGATGTGCACCTGGTATTCGGGCAGATCGAGCACCTGGCGCAGCGCGACGTCCACCGCGCCCGGGACTTTGCCCAGTCGCTGTTCGATCTCACGCGCGAGCGCAAGATTGCCCGCGTTGTCGCGACCGATGAGGCGCACCTCGAACGCCGCCGCGGCCGAACCGGCCAGCGTGCGGCTGGTCGCGTCCGGCGGGCGCTCGAACATCTTCACGTCGGGGTACTTCTGGGCGATGAGGTGGCGGATCTTCGACAGGTATTCGTGACTTGGACCGTGCGGTGTCTTCAACTGCAGCATGATCTCGGCCTCGAACGAGCCGACCACCGCGCTGTCGACCAGCGACAGGTTCACGGCGTCGGGCACGCCGATCTGCTCGTAGACGGTCTGCAATTCGTCGGCCGGAACGATCTTGCGGATCTCGCGCTGGATGTCGGTGACGCGCGCAGCGGTTTCCTCAAGACGCGTGCCCGACGGGAAACGCACCTGGAAACGCAGCTGGCCGGCATCGACATGCGGGAAGTACTCGCGGCCGAGCGACACCGCCGACACGCCGCCGATGGCGATCACCAGCAGCGCGGCAATGGCGAGCACGCCGCCGTGGTGGCCCAGCTTCACCAGCAACGCATGGTGCCGGTCGCGCAGCGAATCCAGCGTGTGCTCGACCTTGTGGTTGATCTTGAGCAGCAACTTCTCGGGCGCCCAGCGCGGGTTCGCGCGGCTCTTGATGTCCGCCGGCAGCAGCAGGTAGCACAGCACCGGGATGAGCGTGCGCGAGAGCAGGAACGAGGCGAGCATCGCGAAGATCACCGCCAGCGCCAGTGGCGTGAACACCCACGCCGACAGGCCCGTCATCAGCAGGATCGGCGTGAGCACGATGCAGATGGCGATGGTGGACACCATCTCCGGGAACACCACTTCCTTCGCGCTGTCCAGGATCGCCGTTCGCACGTCCTTGCCCAGGGCGATGTTGCGGTTGGTGTTCTCCACGTCCACCACGGCGTTGTCGACCAGGATGCCGATCGCCAGCGCCAGGCCGCCCAGCGTCATCACGTTGAAGGTGTAGCCCAGCAGGCTCAGCATCGCGACGGAGGCGAGCAGCGCCAGCGGAATCGCCGACAGCACGATCAGGCTGGAACGCCACGAGCCGATGAACACCAGCACCACCAGTGCGACCAGCAGGCCGACCAGCAGCGCTTCGTGGCGGATCGAGCCGATAGCGTTGTCGACGAACACCGACTGGTCGAAGATCGGCTGGATGCGCGTGCCGGGCGGCGCGGAGGCTTCGATTTCGGGAAGACGCTCGCGCACCGAGCGCACCAGCTCCACGGCCGATGCGTTGCCGAGCTTGATCAGCGCAACGGCCACCGCGCTGGAACCGTCCATGCGCGCGACGTTGGTCTGCAATGCGCCGCCGTCGCGCACCGAAGCGATGTCGCGCACGTACACCAGCGTGCCGTTGCGCGAGGCAACGGGGATGTCGAGGAAGTCCGCCGCCGTTGCGGGGCTCGTGTCGAGCGAGATCTGCATCTCGCGCGCGTTTTCGCGGATCGCGCCGGAGGGCAGGGTGGGGCTGCCGCGTTCGAGCGCGCCGGTGACGTCGGCCGGCGTGAGGCCGTAGGTCTGCAACGCCGCCGGGTTGAGGTCGACCATGATCTGCCGTGCCGCGCCGCCGTAGGGCAGCGACATGCGGATGCCGGGGATCGTCTGGATCTGCGAGCGCAATTGCAGGCGCGCGTAGTCGTACAGCTGTGCTTCGGTCAGCGAATCCGAGGACAGCACCAGCATCAGCACCGGCGTGGAGGACACGTTGTTGCGGATCACCAGCGGCGGCGAAGTGCCCGGCGGCATGCGGCGCAGGATCGTCTGCGAGACCGAGGTGATCTGGCCCAGTGCGCGATCCAGGCTCACCGTGGGCTGGAAATCGATGCGCACGATGCTGGCGCCGTTGATCGTCTCCGAGCGCACTTCTTTCAGGTCATCGACCGTGTTCATGATCGCCACCTCGGAGAACGAGGTGAGCTTGGCGGCCATGTCCGCAGCCGGCAGGCCGTTGTAGGTCCACACCAGGTTGACCGAGGGGATGCCGACCTCGGGGAGGATGTCGGTGGGCATGCGCCGCGCGGCCAGGGTGCCGAACAGCAGGATCAGGATCGCGAGCACGCCGATGGTGTACCGGCGGCTCAGGGCGTACTGGACAATCCACATGGTGCGGCCGGCCTCTGCGGGGCGAAGCGTCTGGAGACGGCGCCAACCGCAACGTCCCGCGCGACCTGCGCCGCGACGGACGGCAGGACGTGAGGCACGACGCGTGGGCCTTTCGTGTCCCGGTTATGGTCGCGCCGCGGCGGTTGCGTTGGAAAGTCCATTGCTGCGAAATCATTGCCCGATCCTGCAAATCGACCGGATCGGCAACATGACCTCTGGCCTAGACGGCATAATCGGCATGGTTGAGGAACGTGACGGAACGCCATGAATGCCAGTGTTTCCACGGCAACGCCCGAACACCATGCCGGTTGCCCCGCGCTGCGCGAGCTTGCCGGCCGGATTGCCCGATTGACGCCGTCCGACGGCGTCCATGGCACCGCGTACGCGCCGCTGAGCGTGGTCCGCATCAGCCAGCCGACCGAGTGCATGCCGGCCGTGTACGAGCCGCGTCTGGTGATCGTCGCGCAGGGCTGCAAGACCGCGACGCTGGCGGGGCAGACCTACTACTACAACCCGCTCAACTACCTCGTCGTGTCGGTGACGCTGCCGGTGTCGGGGCAGGTGATCGAGGCCACGCCGGATGAGCCGTACCTGTGCCTGCGCCTGGACATCGACCCGGACGACGTGGCGAGTCTTCTCGTGGACGCCGGGCAGTCGCCGGCACCGCCGCCTTCAGGCGTGGACCCGGGGCTGTACGCCGCGCGCGTCAACGCGCCGCTGATGGACGCCGTGTTGCGGTTGATGCGCCTGCTCGACGCGCCGGACGATCTGGCGATGCTCGCGGCGATGACGCGGCGCGAGATCCTCTATCGCGTGCTCACCGGCGAACTCGGCTACCGCCTGCGTGCACTGGCGATGACCGACACACGCTCCAGCCGCATCGCGCGCGCCGTGGCGAAGCTGCGCGAGGACTACCTGGAGCCGCTGAGCATCGATGAACTCGCGCGCACCGTGCACATGAGCACTTCCTCGTTCCACCACCAGTTCAAGGCGGTGACGACGATGTCGCCGCTGCAGTTCCAGAAGCATCTGCGCCTGCACGAAGCGCGGCGCCTGATGATGGCCGGCGGCATGGAGGCGCTCTCCGCCGCGCGCCATGTCGGCTACGAGAGCCCGTCGCAGTTCAGTCGCGAGTACAAGCGCCTGTTCGGTGCGCCGCCACGCTCGGAGGTGGGTCGTTCGCGGGGTGTGCCGCAGGTGTAGGTCTCCCGGGCCGCCGCTGCGCCAGCCCGCCCGCCTGAAGTCGGCGCCAATCCCCACGGTGGGGAGTGGCGCGCCCGCTGCGTTGTGTTCATTCGGGCACAACAGCCGGCCGTGGGCGCCGTCAGACTGGACGCGCGCCGGCACGCGCCGATGCATCCGACGCCAACAGGGGATCGCGCCATGAGCACGTTGCAGGACCTGAGGATCGATTTCGAACGCCGTAGCCGTCGTTCCATGTCCATGCCGATCGCCGGGACCATCGTCTGGTCGGTGGCGGGCGTCGCCGGACTGTTCCTGCCTCTGAAATCGGGCGTCACCGTGCTCGTGCTCGCGATGGCGCTGATCTTCCCGCTCGCCCTGGCCGTCGCGTCCGTTCGCGGCGAGGAACTCACCGGCCGCGACAATCCGCTGTCACGGCTGATGGGCGCGTGCGTGGTGATGGTCAACCTGCTGTGGGCACTGCACATCCCGCTGTACTTCGCGATGCCGCGGTTCGTGCCGCTGAGCCTGGGAATCGCGCTCGGGCTGCACTGGGTCGTGTACTCGTGGATCGTCGCGCATCCGCTGGGTTACCGGCACGCGATCGTGCGCACCCTCGGGCTGCTCGCGGCGTGGTGGCTGTTTCCGGAATGGCCGGTCACGGCCTGCGCGGCGGTCGTGGTCGCCGCCTATGCGTTGACGCTGGTCGAGATGGCGCGCCGCCCCGTGCCTGCCTTGGCGCAACCGGCGCAGATCGCCTCCGAGCCGGCCTGATCCGGCGTCATTCGCACCAGTGCACTTCCAAGGGTCGGCCGTGCTTGCTGTCCAGTGCGAGCAGCACGGGCCAGCGTTGCGGGTCGTTTGATGCGACGGCCTGCTCGAAGATCATGCGCTTGCGCTCGCCCTGCAACAGCAGAAGGCGATGCGGGATGCGCGCCAGACCGTACGGCGTGAGGCTGATGCGGCGCGGCCACTGGCGCGCGCCCGGGCAATCGTGCGCGTCCACGACCGCGTAGTCGCGCGGGCTGGCGAGGATGCGGTCGAAACCTTCCATGCCGGGGAACAGCGACGCGACGTGGCCGTCTTCGCCCATGCCGAGCACCGCGATGGCCGCCTGGTTGCGCGCGTGCGCGTTGGCGGTGGCCACCGCGCCTTCGATGTGGCGGCCGGGCTGCGTCATCGGTTCGAAATGCGCGACGGCGGCGTGATCGCGCAGCAGGTCGCGGTGCACGAGCCAGGCGTTGCTGTCGGGGTCGTCGGGCAGCAGCCAGCGCTCGTCGACCAGACCGACATCCACGCGCTCCCACTCGAGCGGTGCCTGCGACAGAGCGCGATAGACCGGCCCCGGCGTGCCACCGCCGGACAGCAGCAGCCGCGCGCGCGGCCGCAGGCTCAGTTCGCGGCGCAGTTCGGCGGCGATCGCCACGGCCGCGGCCCAGGTCCAGACCTCGTGGTTCGGATGCACGTGCAGCACGTACGCCGCAGCGGCGTCGTCGCGCGGAAGGGGCGAGCGGTCGGCCATGCGCGAATCCTCGCACAGCCCACCTCAAGACGACGTCTGCTTACGCGACGTCCTGGGCGAGCGCGGCGGCGCCGAGCAGGCCCGGCTGCGGATGCACCACCGCCAGGGTCGGAATGCGCGCCATCACCGGCGAGAACCGGCCCTTGTACTCGAAGCGCTGGCGGAAGCCGGAATGGGCGATCGACGGCAGCAGCTTGGGCACCAGCCCGCCGGTGAGGAAGACGCCGTCCCATGCGCCCAGCGTCAGCACCAGATCGCCGGCCGCCGCGCCGAATACCGCGCAAAAGACGTCGATCGTGCGCAGGCTGCGCGGGTCGCCGTCTTTCGCCCGCGCGGTGACGTCGGCGGGCGTGAGCGGGCCGGGGTCTTCGCCGGCGATGTTGCTCAGCGCACGGTGCAGGTTCACCAGGCCCTGGCCGCTGACCAGGCGTTCGTTCGACACGCGACCGAACTCGGCCGACATCTGCTGGAGGATCTCGATCTCCTCCGGCGAGTTCGGCGCGAAGCTGACATGGCCGCCTTCGGTCTGCAGCGGGAAATGGCGGCCGCCGCGACGCAGCAGCCCGCCCACGCCCAGGCCGGTTCCCGCGCCGATGATGGCGAAGGTGCGGTCCTGGCGATCGTGTCCATTCCAGCCGATGCCGCCCAGCGCGACCACATCCTGCGGACGCAGCAGCGAGGCGCCCATGGCCTGCGCGGCGAAGTCGTTGACCAGGCGCAGCGATTCCAGACCCAGCGATTCGCCCGTGCGTGCGGCGGAAATCACCCAGGGATGGTTGGTGATGCGCGCCTCATCGCCGTCCACGCGACCGGCCACGGCGAACACGCCCGTGCGCGCACGCGCGCCGGTGACGTCCAGGTAGTGCGCGGCGGCATCGGCGAGCGAGGGAAAGTCCGCGACGGCGAACTCGCGCACGCTGTCCATCAGCAGCGGATCGGTGTCGTCGTGCCGGGCCAGCGCGAAACGCGCGTTGGTGCCGCCGATGTCGGCGAGCAGGGCGTGGGATTCGGGGGCGGAGGAGTCGCTCAAGGCATCACCACGGCGGAGTCGTCGCGCATCGCGCAGGTTGTCGCGCAGCGTAATGGACCGTCACGCGTCTGTCTGCGATGCGGGCGCGCCAAGGTGATGTCCGGGCGACTGAATACGAAATCAGCGCGCGGCAACATGGTTCCCGTAGCCCGGGGAAGCGAAGCGCATCCGGGCAGATGCGCCGACGAACCCGGGTGCGCTTCGCTTACCCGGGCTACAAAGACGGCGGGACCCGCTGCCGAGGGAGGGAATGGGGCAGCGGATCCCGTCGCGAAAACGCGCCCTCAGTAGGGCAGCGGATCGGACAGCGAACGCCCGTGGCTTGCGATCACCTTCGAGTACCACAGCGCGCTGTCCTTGGGCGTGCGCTCCTGCGTGGCGTAGTTCACGTGGATCATGCCGAAGCGCTTGGAATAGCCCAGCGACCATTCCAGGTTGTCCAGCAGCGACCACAGCATGTAGCCGCGGATGTCCACGCCGGCGTCGATGGCGTCGTGGATCGCCCGCAGGTGCTTGCGCAGGTAATCGGTGCGCAGCGGGTCCTTGATGCGTCGCTTGCCGTCGTCGTCCGCCATCGCGGTCGGCGGATCGAAGAACGCCGCGCCGTTCTCGGTGATGTAGACCGGCAGGTCGCCGTAGGTCTGCTTGAACCACAGCAGCAGGTCGGTCAGGCCTTGCGGGAACACTTCCCAGCCGGTCTCGGTGTAGGTGCCCAGCGGCTGGCGCACGACGCCGGTGTTGAGCGGGTAGCTCTCGGCGGCCTTGGTCACGCTGCGCGTGTAGTAGTTGATGCCGACGAAGTCGAGCTTCTGCTTGATCAGCTCGTAGTCTTCCGCCGGCCACTGCGGCCAGGCGTCACCGAAGATCTCCTTCAGTTCCGGCGGGTAATGGCCGAGCAGGGCGGGGTGCAGGTACTGCTCGTTCATGTAGGCATGCGCGCGGCGAACGGCGGCGGCGTCTTCCTTCGAATCGGTCGCCGGGTACTTCGGCTCGATGTTCACCACCAGGCCGATCTCGTGCTTGCCGATCTCGCGATACGCCTTCACCGCCGCGCCGTGTGCGCGCATCAGGTTGTGCGAGGCGATCGGCGCTTCGTACTTGCTGCGATGGCCCGGCGCCAGCGCGCCGTGCAGGTAGCCGCCGTCGGTGACCACCCACGGCTCGTTGAGTGTGACCCACTTCTTCACGCGGCCGTCGAGCTCGCGGTACATCACGCTGGCGTACTCGGCGAACCAGTCGGCGATGTCGCGGTTGAGCCAGCCGCCGCGATCGTCCAGCGCCGCCGGCAGGTCCCAGTGGTAGAGCGTGAGCAGCGGTTCGATGCCGTTGTTGAGCAGTTCGTCGACCAGGCGCGAATAGAAGTCCAGGCCCTTCTGGTTCACGCGGCCGGTGCCGTCGGGCAGGATGCGCGACCACGACACGCTGAAGCGGTAGGCCTGCAGGCCCAGCTCGCGCATCAGCTTCACGTCGTCGCGCCAGCGGTTGTAGTGATCGCACGCGACATCGCCGGTGTCGCCGTTGAGCATCATCCCGGGCGTGTGCGCGAAGCGCGTCCAGATGCTCGGGCCGGCGCCATCGGCCAGCGGCGAGCCTTCGATCTGATGGGCGGCGGTGGCGGCGCCCCACAGGAAGCCCTTGGGGAATGCGAACTGATCGGACGCTTGACTCATCGGTACGGTGGCCTGACGGGGTGGATAGGCATGAAAACGGTTACATGGCAGGATAGCGGACGCCGGTGACATTTGCATCGCCGGCGCGTCGAAAATGCCGGTACGGTCCGTCGAGGCCGCCCAGGGGCTCCCGAGGAATTCATGGCGAAGGTCACGCTGGATCGTCTGCGCAAGGTGTATCCCAACGGCTACGTGGGCGTGGACGACGCGACCTTCGAGATCGGCGACGGCGAGCTGATGGTGCTGGTCGGTCCTTCCGGCTGCGGCAAGTCCACGCTGCTGCGCATGATCGCCGGGCTTGAGACGATCACCTCCGGCGAGTTGCGCATCGGCGATCGCGTGGTGAACGACATCGCGCCGAAGGATCGCGACATCGCGATGGTGTTCCAGAGCTACGCGCTGTACCCGCACATGACGGTGGCCGAGAACCTCGGCTTCGGACTGAAGCTGCGCGGCGCGTCCAAGGACGAGGTCGCCCGTCGCGTGCGCGAATCGGCGCAGATGCTGGAACTGGAACCGCTGCTGGATCGCAAGCCCGCCGCGCTGTCGGGCGGCCAGCGCCAGCGCGTCGCGCTCGGTCGCGCATTGGTGCGGCAGCCGCAGGTGTTCCTGCTCGACGAACCGCTGTCCAACCTCGACGCCAAGCTGCGCGCATCCACGCGCGTGGAAATCGCGCGCCTGCACCGCAAGCTCGGCACGACGATGATCTATGTCACCCACGACCAGGTCGAAGCGATGACGCTGGGCCAGCGGATCGTGGTGCTCGACAAAGGCCGCATCCAGCAGATCGACACGCCGATGGCGCTGTACAACCGGCCGGCGAACCTGTTCGTGGCCACGTTCCTGGGCAGCCCGAAGATGAACCTGCTGCAGGGCGAGGTGGTGGAGCGCGGCGGCGGGCTGGCGTTGCGCCTGAAGGACGGAGTGGACTTCGCTCTGGTGGCCGAGGAGGAATTGCTCGGCACCTTGCGCCGGCAGGTCGGCCGGCGGCTGATCGTGGGCCTGCGGCCGGAGGACCTCTCCCTGGCCGACGCCGGCCCCGGGCGCCTGACGGCCCGGGTGGAAACGGTCGAGCCGGTCGGCAACGAGGCCTTCCTCAATCTGGACTGTGGCGGCGAGGAGATGGTCGTGCGCCTCCCGCCCCGCAAGCTGCCCAAGGTCGGCGACACCGTCCACCTGGACCACAACCCCGACCACCTGCACTTCTTCGACCCGGATACCGGCCGCAGCCTGCGCGCCTGAACCCGCAGCCGCCCGTCGAAGACCCGGCCGCCGCCGCGTTGCGGCCCGCTATACTCCCTCTGTAAACGGCTGGAAAGCCGTAGCTCGCCCGTGTCTTTCAAGGACTTGGACGACAAACCTCATCCCAGTTGGTACTTCGAAGGCCGCGCCCAGGCGCCGCCAGAGGCAAGCCCGCCGCATGCGTCTGTCCACGATCAAGCTCTCCGGTTTCAAATCCTTCGTCGATCCGACCACGCTGCATTTGCCGACCAACATGACCGGCGTCGTCGGTCCCAATGGTTGCGGCAAGTCCAACATCATCGACGCCGTGCGCTGGGTGATGGGCGAAAGCTCGGCCAGCCGCCTGCGCGGCGATTCGCTGACCGACGTGATCTTCGCCGGCTCCTCCGCCCGCAAGCCCGTCTCGCAGGCGATGGTGGAGCTGATCTTCGACAACTCCGACCACACCATCACCGGTGAGTACGCGGCGTTCAACGAGATCTCGGTCAAGCGCACCGTCAGCCGCGACGGCTCCAGCCAGTACTACCTCAACGGCGCCAAGTGCCGCCGCCGCGACATCACCGACCTGTTCCTGGGCACCGGCCTGGGGCCGCGCAGCTACTCGATCATCGAGCAGGGCATGATTTCACAGGTCATCGAGGCCAAGCCGGAAGAACTGCGCGTCTACCTGGAAGAAGCCGCCGGCATCTCCAAGTACAAGGAACGCCGCAAGGAAACCGAAACCCGCATCCGCCACACGCGAGAGAACCTGGACCGTCTGGGCGACCTGCGTGAGGAAGTCGGCAAGCAGCTCGAGCACCTCAAGCGCCAGGCGCGTCAGGCCGAGCAGTACCAGGCGATCCAGGCCGAGCGGAAGATCAAGGATGCGGAATGGAAGGCGCTGGAACATCGCGCACTGGACCAGAAGCTGCAGGGCCAGCGCGAGAAGCTGGCCCAGCAGGAAACCCGCCTGCAGCAGCTCATCGCCGAACAGCGCGAAGCCGAGCGCGAGATCGAAGTCGGCCGCGTCAAGCGCGAGGACGCCGCCGAGGCGCTGAACAAGGCGCAGGCCGCCAGCTACGAAGTCAGCGGCACCTTGGCCCGCGTCGAGCAGCAGATCCAGCACCAGCGCGAGATGGCCCACCGCCTGCACAAGGCGCGTGACGAGGCGATGGCTGCGCTGGCCGAGCTGGGCGAGCACATGGGCAGCGACCAGTCCAAGCTCGACGTGCTGCGCGCCGCGGTGGCCGACGCCGAGCCGCGCCTGGAACAGCTGCGCGACGAAGATGAAATGCGCCAGGACGCGTTGCGCGATGCGGAAGCCGCACTCGTGGACTGGCAGCAGCGCTGGGACGCGCACAGCCGCGCACAAGCCGAGGCCGCACGTGCCGCCGACGTGGAACGCACGCGCATCGAACACCTGGACCGCCAGGTGTTGGACGCCGACCGCCGCCGCGAGACGCTCAACAACGAGCGTTCCGGCCTGGACCTGACGGCGCTGAGCGAGTCCTTCGCCACGTTGCAGGAACAGCACGAAACGCAGAAGTTTTCGATCGACAGCCTCAGCGAGGAGCTGGAGACCCGCAAGGGCGCGCTGGGCGATCTGCAGGATCAGCAGCGCGCCACGCAGACCGAGCTGGCCGAAGTGCGCAAGCAGGCGCAAGCCGCGCGCGGACGCTTGTCCTCGCTGGAAACCCTGCAGCACGCCGCGCTCGGCCAGGAGCAGGGCGCGGCGTTGAGCTGGCTCAAGGCACGCGGGCTGGATTCGGCCACGCGGGTGGGCGAGGCGCTGCAGGTCGAGGCCGGCTGGGAAAACGCGGTGGAAAGCGCGCTCGGCCAGATGATCGAAGGCGTGCTGGTGGAGTCGCCGGAAACGCTGGTGGAGGCCATCGGCGAACTCGGCGAAGGGCGGCTGGCGCTGGTCGATCCGCAGAACGATTCGTTGGAGTTCGCGCCGACCTCGCTGGCCTCCAAGGTGCGTGGCCCGATCGCGGTCCGCCGCATCCTCGCCCGCCTGCATGCCGCCGAAGATCTGAACCAGGCGCGTGCGCTGCTGGCGCGTCTGGGCGAGGGCGAATCCGTCATCACCCGCAACGGCGAACGCATGGGCGCCGGCTGGGTGCGCGTGCTGCGCTCCGGCGCGGCTCAGCAGGGCGCGCTGCTGCGCGAGCGCGACATCCAGACGCTGCGCGGCGAGATCGAAACGCTGCTGTCGCGCGAGAAGGAACTGGAATCGCTGCAGGTGCAACTGCGCGATCGCACGCTCGCCGCCGAGCAGCTGCGCGAGGACGCGCAGCGCACGTTGTACATGGCGCATCGCAGCGTGTCGGAACTGGCCGGCCAGCTGCAGAGCCAGCAGGGCCGCCTGGACAGCGCACGCTCGCGCATCGAGAAGATCGACACCGAACTGGCGCAGATCGCGCAGAACCTCGAGGCCGCGCAAGAGCAGGCACGCGAAGCGCGCAACCTGCAGGAAGAAGCGGTCATGCGCATGACCGAGCTGGAAGACGCGCGCCAGGCGCTGGAGAGCGAACGCCGCCGTTTCGGCGAGGCCCGCGAGCAGGCGCGCAACGTCGCCCGCGAGTCGCGCGACACCGCGCACGCACTGGCGCTCACCCTGGAATCGCAGCGCACCCAGATCACCGCGCTCGAACAGGCCCTGGCACGCATGGGCGGCCAGCGCGGCCAGCTCGACTCGCGCCTGGGCGAACTGTCCGCGCAGCTGACCGACGGCGACGATCCGGTCGTCGTGCTGGAAGAGCAGCGCCAGGTCGCGCTCGAACAGCGCGTGCTCACCGAGCAGAACCTCACCATCGCGCGCACCACGCTGGACGGCATCGACAACGACCTGCGCCGCTTCGAACAGGTCCGCCACCAGCGCGACGACCAGGCCATCCAGCAGCGCGAGGCCATCGGCCAGCGCCGCCTGGAACAGCAGGCGCTCGTGCTCAAGGCCGAGCAGCTGGCCGCGGCCGTGGTCGAGGCGGGCTTCGTGCTGGAGGATGTGGTCAACACGCTCACCGACGACATGGACGCGCAGGTCTGGGAGCGCACCGTCAACGAACTGGACGGGAAGCTGCGCCGCCTGGAGCCGGTCAACCTCGCCGCGATCGCCGAACACGCCGAGGCCGAGCAGCGCAAGGAATACCTCGACGCCCAGAACACCGACCTCACCACCGCCCTGGAAACGCTGGAAGAAGCCATCCGCAAGATCGACCGCGAGACCCGCGGCCGCTTCAAGGACACCTTCGACCGCGTCAATTCCGGCGTGCAGGAGCTGTACCCGCGCCTGTTCGGCGGCGGCCACGCCTACCTGGAACTCACCGGCGAGGACCTGCTGGACACCGGCGTGTCGATCATGGCGCGTCCGCCGGGCAAGCGCGTATCGAACATCTCGCTGCTCTCCGGCGGCGAGAAGGCGATGACCGCCGTGGCGCTGGTGTTCGCGATCTTCCGCCTCAATCCCGCGCCGTTCTGCCTGCTCGACGAGGTGGACGCGCCGCTGGACGAAGCCAACGTCGGGCGACTTGCTCAGATGGTCAGCGAGATGAGTGAACAGGTACAGTTCCTGTTCGTCACCCACAACAAGGCGACGATGGAAGCCGCGCTGCAGCTGTCGGGCGTGACCATGCGCGAGCCGGGCGTGAGCCGCCTGGTCTCGGTCGACCTGGCCGAAGCCTCGCGTCTGGCGGGTGTGGCGTAAGAGCCGGGATTCGGGAATGGAGATTCGGGATTCGATGAAAGCGGCGCGCCGTCATCGCCTTTGCGAATCCCGAATCCCGAATCTCCAATCCCATCATTCAGGAGATATCGAATGTCCGACATGACCCTGCTGCGGATCGGCATCCTGATCGCCGGCCTGGTGCTGGTCGCCGCGATCGTGTTCTTCGGCCGCCCGCGCAAGCCGGGGCAGGGCAGGCGGGTGACCCGAGAGCCGTCCGGCGACACGGTCCGTCACGAGCCCACGCTGGGCGAGCAGATCGAGCGCGACGCCGCGCAGGGGCGCGCCGCGGGCGACGCCACCGCGCAGGCGGAGCTGGAGCTGTTCGACCGCACGCTGGAAGGCGGCGCCAACAGCGAGCTCGGCCGCCGCGTCACGGAGGAGTTCGACAAGATCGTCACCCTTTACCTGGCCGCGCGTGCCGGGCAGAAGCTGCACGGTCCGGACATCGTCGTCGCCGCCGAGAAGGCCGGCCTGGTCTACGGCCACATGGGCGTGTTCCACCGCCTCGTCGAGAACCACCCCGAGCGGGGACCGGTCTTCAGCGTGGCCAACATCATGAAGCCGGGCAGTTTCGACATGCCCAACATCCAGGCCCTGGAGACGCCGGCGATCGCGTTCTTCCTGACGCTGCCGGCGCCGGTCAACGCGCTGGACGCGTGGGAGATGATGCTGCCCACCGCGCAGCGCATGGCCGAACTGCTCGACGGCGTGGTGCTGGACGAACAGCGCAACGCGCTCGGCCGCCAGCGCATCGCGCACATCCGCGACGAACTGCGCGCCTACGACCGCCAGCGCGAAGCGCCGCCGCTGACCAAGCCGGCACGGTGGTGAGGCCAGTTCCGGCGCGGAACGTCTGATTGATCGGTGCCGGCGCCATCTATCACCGTCATCCCGGCGAAGGCCGGGATCCAGGCTGGTAGCGTCGGAAGTAAGCGTCGCGCGGGAACGTTGATGGCCTGGATCCCGGCCTTCGCCGGGATGACGGCATAGAAGAAGTGACGGCGCTGGCGGGCTGATGTGTGGAGCGGCCGATAACGTGGAGCGGCCTGCTGCGTTCGGCAAAGGCCACGTGACCTACGCTTCCTCCGTCACGCCCACACCCGCAGAATATGCGCGCTCCCGCCGGACGACGGCCCAAGGACCGCCCGTGGCCAAGACTTCCACTCCCTCCGCCCGCATCGCCGACCTGCGCCAGCGCATCGACGACGCCAATTACCGCTACTACGTCCTCGACGATCCCTCCATTCCCGATTCCGAATGGGACGCGCTGCTGCGCGAACTGCAGTCGCTGGAAGCCGAACACCCGGATCTGGTCACGCCGGATTCGCCCACGCAGCGCGTCGGCGTCGCACCGTCCGGCACGTTCGCCGAAGTGCGCCACGCGATCCCGATGCTCTCGCTGGGCAATGCCTTCACCGACGAGGAAGTCGCGGATTTCGAGCGCCGCATCGAGGAGAAACTCGGTCGCAGAGCGCCGAAGTTCTCGGTGGAACCCAAGCTCGATGGCCTGGCGATCAGCCTGCGCTACGAGGACGGCCGTTTCGTGCAGGGCGCCACGCGCGGCGACGGCGCGACCGGCGAGGACGTGACCGCCAATCTGCGCACGATCAAGGCCATCCCGCTGCAACTGCGCGGAAAGGACTGGCCGGCCGTGCTGGAAGTGCGCGGCGAGGTTTACATGCCGCTGGCCGCGTTCAAGCTCTACAACGAGCGCGCGGTGAAGGAGGGCGGCAAGGTGCTCGCCAATCCGCGCAACGGTGCCGCCGGTTCGCTGCGTCAGCTCGATCCGCGCGTGACTGCGCAGCGGCCGCTGGCGTTCTACGCCTATGCGGTGGGCATCGTGGAAGGTTACGAGCTGCCGCCGACGCATTCGCAGACGCTGGCGAAGCTGCGCGACTGGGGCTTCCCGGTCAGCGCGCTCAACGCGATCGTCTCCGGGGCGGAAGGGTTGCTGGGTTACTACCGCGAGATCGGCGCCAAGCGCGATTCTCTGGCGTTCGACATCGACGGCGTCGTCTACAAGCTCGACGACTACGAAGGCCAGCGCGAGATGGGCTTCGTCTCGCGCGCGCCGCGTTGGGCCATCGCGCACAAGTTCCCCGCGCAGGAACAGTCCACGGTGCTGGAAGGCATCGACATCCAGATCGGTCGCACCGGCGCGGCCACGCCGGTGGCGCGGCTCAAGCCCGTGCAGGTGGCCGGCGTGGTCGTCACCAACGCCACGCTGCACAACGCCGATCAGATCAAGCGACTGGACGTGCGCATCGGCGACACCGTGATCGTGCGCCGCGCCGGCGACGTGATTCCCGAGATCGTCCGCGTAGTTCCCGAGTATCGCGATCCGCATGCGCCGGAATGGCAGATGCCCACGCAGTGCCCGGTGTGCGGTTCGGAAATCGTGCGCGAGGAAGGCGAAGCGGTCTGGCGCTGCTCGGGTGAGCTCACCTGCGCCGCGCAGCGCAAGGAGGCGATCCGCCATTTCGCCTCGCGTCGCGCGATGGACATCGAAGGCCTGGGCGAGCGCTTCATCGAGGACCTGTCGGACCTGGGCTACCTGCAATCGGTCGCCGATCTCTACAAGCTCGAACTCGACGACCTGCTGGAGATGAAGCGGCGCGCCGACGAGCGCGACGGCACCACGCCCGAAACGGTCAAGTCCGGCAAGGTCGCCACCAAGTGGGCGGAGAACCTGATCGAGGCGATCGACCACAGCCGCAGCACGACGCTGGAACGCTTCCTCTACGCGCTGGGCATCCAGCACGTGGGCGAGAGCACGGCCAAAGCGCTGGCGAACTGGTTCGGCGACATCGCGCTGATCCGCCGGTTGCCGTGGCCGCTGTTCAAGCGCGTGCCCGACGTGGGCGGCGAAGTGGCCCGCGCGATCGGCCACTTCTTCGACCAGCCAGGCAACCAGCAGGTGATCGACGACCTGCTCGCGCGCGGCGTGACCATCACCGACACGCATGCGCCCAGCGCGAAGCTGCGCGACGGCCTGGATTTGGCGACGTTGCTGGTCGACCTGGAAATCCCGAAGGTGACCCGCGTGCGGGCCGACCAACTCGCCGGCGCGTTCCCGGATGCGCAGGCCCTGCTGGACGCGCCGCAGCACAACTTCGTCGCCGCCGGCCTGCCGGCCGACACCGCGCAGGCGCTGGCCGAATGGCTCGACGATGCGGAGCATGCGCGCCTGCTGGGGCGCGGGGGCGAGTCGCTGGCGACACTGGCGGCGCTCACGCCCGCCGGCGAGACCGCCGCCACCGGACCGCTCGAAGGGCAGACCGCCGTGCTCACCGGGACGCTGTCGGCGATGAGCCGCGACGAGGCCAAGGCGAAGCTGGAAGCGCTCGGCGCCAAGGTGGCCGGCAGCGTGTCGAAGAAGACGAGCTTCGTCGTCGCCGGCGAGGCCGCAGGTTCCAAGCTCGACAAGGCGCAGGAGCTGGGCGTGGACGTGTGGGACGAAGCGCGCCTGCTGGCGTTCCTCGCCGAGCATGGCGCGTAACGGCATGAACGACTGGCAGCCGTCCGCGTCCTTCGATGCGCTGCGCCTGCGCGCGCGCCTCAACGCAACCGTGCGCGCCTTCTTCGCGCAGCGCGACGTCGTCGAGGTGGAAACGCCGGTGATGTCGGTGGCCGGCAACACCGATCCCAACATCGCCTCGTTCCATCTGGAATTCAGCGGCCGCACCGACGGCGCCTCGCGCACCCGCTGGCTGCGCACCTCGCCGGAGTACCCGCTCAAGCGCCTGCTGGCGGCGGGGTTCGGCGATTGCTACGAACTCGGTCGGGTATTCCGGGATGGCGAGGCCGGCGGCCGCCATAACCCCGAGTTCACGATGCTGGAGTGGTACCGCCTCGGCTGGGATCACATGCGTCTGGTGGAGGAAACGGCGGCGCTGGTGCAGGCGGCGCTTGCACTGGTCGGGCGCAGCGCGACGCTGTCGTACATCGCGTATCGCGACCTGTACCGCGAGCGCCTGGGCCTGGATCCCGCCTTCGCGAGCGACGACGCGTTGCGCGCGGCGCTGGGCGAGGTGGTGATCGACCCCACCGGCCTGACCCGCGACGACTGGCTCGACCTGTTGATGACGCATCGCCTGCAACCCTCGTTCCGCCCGGATGAGCTGCTGGCCGTGTACGACTACCCGGCCTCGCAATGCGCGCTGGCGCGCATCCGCACGGGCGAGGTGCCGGTGGCGGAACGTTTCGAGCTCTACCTGGGGCCGCTGGAACTGGCCAATGGCTACCACGAGCTGGCCGACGCGGCCGAGCAGGGCGCGCGCTTCGACCGCGACCTGCAGGTCCGCAGCGAGCGCGCGGACCTGCAACCGCCGCGCGACGAACGCCTGCTGCAGGCGCTGGCGGCGGGCTTCCCGTCGTGCGCCGGCGTCGCGCTGGGCATGGACCGGCTGATGATGGCCATGCTGGGGACGGGGCGCATCGCCGACGTGCTGGCGTTCGACTTCGCGCGTGCCTGACGTCCCGGTTTTCGCCTTTTCGCCGGCCGTTGATGCCGGTTTACATCCCGACCCTTTACAGTGAAGGCTGGAAGACAGGGGTGCATGATGCGCGGCTGGTTGGTCTCGACGTTGCTGGTGGGATGGGCGGTGATGGCACCTGACGCAATGGCGCAGGAGTCGGGCGGGCATTTCTACGGTGATCGCATCCTGCGTTGCGAATCCAAGGACGGGAACGACAACATCTGCCCGGCCGACGTGCGCGGCGGCGTGCGCCTGTTGCGGACGCTTTCGCGTTCGCAGTGCGACGAGAACAAGACCTGGGGTGTCACGCCGTCGGGCGTGTGGGTGAAGGACGGATGCCGCGCGGACTTCGTGCTCGGCTACGGCGGCACGGTGGGCAGCGGCACGGGGTCGCGCGTGATCCGCTGCGAGTCGCGCAGCAACCGCTGGCAGCATTGCCCGGCGGAAACACGCGCCGGCGTCGAACTGGTCCGCCAACTGTCGAAGAACCCCTGCATGCGCGGCCAGAACTGGGGCGCCGACGCGCGCGGCGTCTGGGTGTCCGGCGGGTGCCGCGCCGAGTTCCGCATGATGGTCGACGTCGCCAACGAACCGCCGCGTGGCGAGATCGTCCGCTGCGATTCCGTGGAGAAGCGCCATCGCCATTGCCCGCTCGACACGAAGGGTGGGGTGCGTCTGTTCCGCCAGCTTTCGCGTGCGGCCTGCATCGAAGGCCGCAGCTGGGGCGTGGACGACGAAGGCATCTGGGTGCAGGACGGATGCCGCGCCGAATTCGAGATCCATCAGCGGCAGCAATCCGGCGGCTGAACCGACGCGGACGGACGCGTTCTGGTGCGGCGCCCGTTAAGGATTCATCGCTAGTCTGAGACAAACTCTCATCGGACAGGGGAATGCGATGACCGCTCAACCGCTTAGGGGCTTCGGAATTCTTGCGACGCTGGCGCTGGCTGCGCTTTGGGCGCCGTCGGCCTTCGCGCAATACGAGTCGCAAGGCTACGGCGCGCCGCAGACCGTGCGCTGCGATTCCAACGACAACCGCTACCGCCAGTGCCCCATCGACGGACGCGGCGCGCGGCTGGTACGCCAGTACTCCAAGTCCGCTTGCGTCGAAGGACGCACGTGGGGCGTGGGACGCGGATTCGTCTGGGTCAACGGCGGCTGCCGTGCGGAGTTCGCCAGCGGCGGCGGCTGGAACGGTGGCGGCGGCAATGGCGGCGATGGCCGCACCGTGCGCTGCGACTCCAACGACAACCGCTACCGTCAATGCGCCATC
Organism: Lysobacter sp. MMG2; assembly: GCF_016735495.2. GTDB lineage: Bacteria > Pseudomonadota > Gammaproteobacteria > Xanthomonadales > Xanthomonadaceae > Lysobacter_J. The sequence goes on along the minus strand of NZ_JAERQY020000001.1, from coordinate 248,733 downwards.
GACGGACGCGGCGCGCGCCTGGTGCGCCAGTACTCCAAGTCGCCGTGCGTCGAAGGTCGCAGCTGGGGCGTTGGGCGCGGCTTCGTGTGGGTGAACGACGGTTGCCGTGCCGAGTTCGCCAGCGGCAGTGGCTGGGGCGGTGGCAACGGAGGCGGTTGGGGCGGCGGCGACGGTGGCGGCCATGGCGGAGGTTGGAACAACCCCGGCCAGACGCTCTACTGCGGCTCCGACGACAATCGCCCGCGCCGCTGCAACGTCACCGTTCGCCGCGACGCGCGACTGGTGCGGCAGGCCTCGAAGGCCGCGTGCGTGGAAGGCCGCAGCTGGGGCTGGGACAACAACGGCGTCTGGGTGAGCAACGGCTGCCGGGGCGATTTCCAGGTGTATTGAGCCACCGGGCGGAACGGGCGGGCGACGTGGTCCACGTCGCCCGGTAAACTCGCCCGAATGAGCACCGCCATCGATTTCGACCGCTACGACCGCATCCGTCCGATCCGCTGGACCGGGCAGGCCCTGGAACTGCTGGACCAGCGCAAGCTGCCGTTCGTGGTCGAGTACGTCACCTGCGCCGACAGCGACGCCGTCGCCGAGGCGATCCATGCGCTGACCGTGCGCGGCGCGCCGGCCATCGGCATCGCCGCGGCCTGGGGCGTGGTGCTGGCATCGCGGACGGTCGAAGCCGCCAACGGCGCGGACGCCGCAGCCGCACTGGAACCGGCGATGCAGCGCCTCAACGCCGCGCGCCCGACGGCGGTGAACCTCGCCTGGGCGCTGGCGCGCATGCGTCGTGTCCTGACAGTCGCCGGCGCCGATTGGCGTGAGGTGTTGGAACGCGAGGCGCAGGCCATCGCCGATGAAGACCTCGCCGCCAACCGTCGCATGGGCGCGCTGGGTGCGGCGATGATCGCACCGGGCAGCGGCGTGCTCACGCACTGCAATACCGGCTCGCTCGCCACCGCCGGTTTCGGCACCGCGCTGGGCGTGATCCGCGCCGGCGTGGCCGAAGGCCGCATCGACAAGGTGTTCGCCGGCGAAACCCGTCCCTGGCTGCAGGGCGCGCGCCTGACCGTGTGGGAACTGCAGCAGGACGGCATCTCGCCCACGCTGATCGCCGACTCCGCCGCCTCGCATCTGATGAAGTCCGGCGACGTGCAGTGGGTGATCGTCGGCGCCGATCGCATCTGCGCCAACGGCGACACCGCCAACAAGATCGGTACCTACCAGCTCGCCATCGCCGCGCGCCATCACGGGCTGAAGTTCATGGTCGTGGCGCCGTCGTCGACGGTCGACATGCAGACAGCATCGGGCGATGCCATCCACATCGAGGAACGCGACCCGGGCGAGCTGTTCGCCGTCGGTGGTGTGCGCACGGCGGCCGACGAGATCGGCGCCTGGAACCCGGTCTTCGACGTCACCCCGCACGAGCTGATCGACGCCATCGTGACCGAGCGCGGCGTGATCGAGCGGCCGGACGAAGCCGCGATGCGGGCCGCGTTCGGCGCGGGCTGAGCGTTCCCGCAGCCTCTGCGGTCCATCGCGCGGCCCTTCAATCCCAGCAAAGGGCGGGGATCAGGCCTGCCGACATCGCTTCGTCCATGGCGGATGTTTCACGCCTGAGGGCCGGATTGTGCCTGTGCGGGAATGACGGCCTGGAGCGCCAGGCGAACGCCTCCGAAACAGCCGTTCAAATCGCCCGCAAGTGCTTGTTTCTGGCCGAAAATCGGGGTGCCTCGAAACCCCGCTTCGTGGTATGATTTCCTGTCCTTTTGAAGCCGCTTCCGGCGGGCTGCAGTACAGGCCCGTCCCGCCGTTTTCGTGACCTGTCCAAGGGCGCGCGAAACCGGCCATGCAGGGCGGCGGTTTCGTTGGGGAATGCCTTCGCGCCACCTGCGCGGACACACACACGAACGGAACCCTGATGGCCGAACTCGCCAAGGAAATCATCCCGGTCAATCTCGAAGACGAGATGCGCCGCAGCTACCTCGACTACGCGATGAGCGTGATCGTGGGACGCGCGCTCCCGGACGCGCGGGACGGACTCAAGCCGGTGCACCGTCGCGTGCTGTTCGCGATGAACGAGCTCGGCGCGCACAGCAACAAGCCGTACTACAAGTCGGCGCGTATCGTCGGTGACGTCATCGGTAAGTACCACCCGCACGGCGACACCGCGGTGTACGACACGCTGGTGCGCATGGCGCAGCCGTTCTCGCTGCGCTACATGCTGGTGGACGGCCAGGGTAACTTCGGTTCGATCGACGGCGACAACGCCGCGGCCATGCGATACACCGAGGCGCGCATGTCGCGCATCAGCCACGAGCTGATGGCCGACATCGACAAGGAAACCGTCGACTTCCAGCCCAACTACGACGAGAAGGAACTCGAGCCCACCGTCATGCCGACGCGTGTGCCGAACCTGCTGGTCAACGGCTCGGCGGGTATCGCCGTGGGCATGGCGACCAACATCCCGCCGCACAACCTGTCGGAAGTCATCGACGCGACCATCGCGCTGATCGACGACCCGACGATCGACGTGGACGGGCTGATCAACTACATCCCGGGCCCCGACTTCCCGACCGCGGGCATCATCAACGGCACCGCCGGCATCGTGACCGCCTACCGCACCGGCCGTGGCCGCGTGCGCATGCGCGCGCGCGCCGAGGTGGAAGTGGCCGACAACGGCCGCGAGGCGATCGTCGTCACCGAGATCCCGTACCAGGTCAACAAGGCGCGGCTGATCGAGAAGATCGCCGAGCTGGTGAAGGAAAAGAAGCTCGAAGGCATCAGCGAGCTGCGCGACGAGTCCGACAAGGACGGCATGCGCATCTACATCGAGGTCAAGCGCGGCGAGTCGGCCGAGGTCGTGCTCAACAACCTCTATCAGCAGACGCAGATGGAGTCGGTGTTCGGCATCAACATGGTCGCCATCGTCGACGGCCGGCCGAAGTTGCTGAACCTGAAGGACCTGCTGGAAGTCTTCGTCAAGCACCGCCGCGAAGTCGTCACGCGCCGCACCATCTTCGAACTGCGCAAGGCGCGCCAGCGTGCGCACGTGTTGGAAGGCCTGACCGTCGCGTTGGCCAACATCGACGAGATGATCGAACTGATCAAGACCTCGGCGAACCCGAACGAAGCGCGCGAACGCATGCTCGCGCGCCGCTGGGAGCCGGGTCTGGTCGGCGCGCTGCTGGCCGCGGCCGGAAGCGATGCCTCGCGTCCGGAAGACCTGCCGGCGGGCGTGGGCCTGGTCGACGGCGGCTACCAGCTGACCGAAACCCAGGCGCAGCAGATCCTGGAAATGCGCCTGCACCGCCTCACCGGCCTGGAGCAGGACAAGCTCACCGAGGAATACAAGCTCCTGCTGGAGACCATCCGTGGCCTGATCGAGATCCTCGAGGATCCGCGCGTGCTGCTGGAAGTGATCCGCAACGAGCTTCGCAACGTCAAGGAAGAGTTCGGCGACGCGCGCCGCAGCGAGATCCGCGCCAGCGAGGAAGACCTCGACATCCTGGACCTCATCGCGCCGGAAGACGTGGTGGTGACGCTCTCGCACGCCGGCTACGCCAAGCGCCAGCCGGTCAGCACCTACCGCGCGCAGAAGCGCGGCGGCAAGGGCCGCAACGCGGCGGCGACCAAGGACGAGGATTTCATCGACCACCTGTGGCTGGTCAACACGCACGACACGCTGCTCACCTTCACCAGCGCCGGCCGCGTGTTCTGGCTGCCGGTGCACCAGTTGCCCGACGCCGGCCCGAACGCGCGCGGCCGTCCGATCATCAACTGGATCCCGCTGGAAGCCGGCGAGCAGGTGCAGGCCGTGCTGCCGGTGCGCGAGTACACCGAGAACTGCTTCGTCTTCTTCGCCACGCGCAACGGCACCGTGAAGAAGACGCCGCTGACCGAGTTCGCCTTCCGCCTGCAGCGTGGCAAGATCGCCATCAATCTCGATGACGGCGATGCGCTGGTCGACGTGGCGCTGACCGACGGCTCGCGCGACATCATGCTGTTCGCCAGCAACGGCAAGGCAGTGCGTTTCTCCGAGGATGCAGTTCGCTCGATGGGCCGCACGGCCACCGGCGTGCGCGGTATCCGCCTGGCCGAGGGCGAGGAAGGCGAAGAGGGTGCCGAGGACGCTGGCAAGAACACCGGCGGCGCCCATGTGGTCAGCCTGATCGTGGTGGAAGGCGACGGCGACATCCTCACCGCCAGCGAACGCGGCTACGGCAAGCGCACTTCGCTCGAGGAATACCCGCGCAAGGGTCGCGGCACGCAGGGTGTGATCGCGCTCAAGACCACCGAGCGCAACGGCAACCTGATCGGCGCGGTGCAGCTGTCCGACCATCACGACGTGCTGCTGATTTCCGACGGCGGTACGCTGGTGCGCACGCGCGCGGCGGAGATCTCGCAGGTCGGCCGCAACACGCAGGGCGTGACGCTGATGCGGATGGCACCGGAGGAAAGCCTGCAGACGCTGGAACGCGTCGATGCTTCCCTGGACGAAGACGACAGCGAAACCGAAGCCGTCCCGGTGGACGGCACGACGGGCGAGGTCGCGACGGAATCCGGTCCGGTCGCCAGCTGAGCCATCGCCATGTGTTGAACAAGAACGCCGCCTCCGGGCGGCGTTCTTGTTTTCGCGGCTGTGATCGTGCGGTGTTCGGGAAAGTTACCGCGTCGCCAGCACCGTTACGGCGTCGCCCCGCCGCACGACGCCCGGCGATCGCGCAATCAGGTGCCGTCCGAACGTCACGCCATCGTCGAAGCGGCGGTAGCCGGTCAGCGTCTTCAGTGGCTCGCCGTCGTGCGACTTGCGGCCCAGCGCGGGGTCGACGTTGACGAAATTGCAGCGCGTGCAGTCCTTGGCCACGTCGAACTCGACCTCGCCGATCGCCACGCGCGCCCAATCGTCTTCGGCATGCGGCGTGGGCGTGTCGACGACGAAGTTAGGGCGGAACCGTGTCATCACGACCGGAACGTCGAGCTTGGTGTTGAGCAGGTCGAGCGAGCCGCGCCCCAGCAGCATGATCGGGAAACTGTCGGCGAAGCTGACGATGTCGCCCTGCCGCGCGTACACGGGGTTGACCGGCCGCTGCACCGACTCGTCCATGTAGACCAGTCGCGCGTCCGTGCCGAGGTAACGGGCGACCCAGGCGCTGGCTTCCTCGGAGGCGGGGACGGCCGCGACCGGCGCCTTCCAGATCTCGACGGTTTCGTGTGCGGCGGGTTGCGGGGCTTCGACGCGGATCGACGGCATGCCCGGCGCTTCCAGTATCAGGCCGCCGTCGACCGGGCGGGCCTGGACCAGCGTGATCTGCGGGAACTGCCGCCCGGTGATGAAGCGGCCGCCGGCGTCGACGATCATCCAGCGCCGGTCGCCGCTCAGACCACGCGCTTCGACGGTCGTCGCGTCGAGGGGCAGGGCGGCGCAGGACTTGATCGGGTAGATGTAGAGCTCGCTGAGGGTCATGGCCGGGGCCGGGAATACGGGGCAGGTCATCGTGACCGCCCGGGCCGCCGCCGTAAACAGACGGTGTCCCGGACGGAAGGTGAGCGCTCCCATCGGACGTTCATCCGCGCGCGGCACAACGGCTTATGACGCAACCCGTTTCCCCCGTGAATTTCGCAATGCGGCGCCCGCGCGCCTGCTCCTATACTCGGCGCAAACTTGGGGAGATCGCATGAAGCGCGCCGCAGAAGGAATCGTCCACGCCCGTCTGCTCACCTGGATCGCGTCCATCGCGATCGCGATGCTGGCGTTGTCCGGATGCCGGCGCGATGCCGACGGCCAGTTGCCGGCGCCCAGCGGCGAGGCAGTGAAGGCGAGGGCCGAGGCGGTGAAGGGTTTCGCCCTCGTGGCCGCGTATCCCGACCAGAAGGGCGACGAGCAACTCGCCATCGCGCTGGATTTCAGCAAGCCGCTGGTGGGCACGCAGTCGTTCGACGAACTGATCGCCGTCACCGACAAGAACGGCGCCCCGGTGAAAGGCAGCTGGGTGCTCTCCGACGATGCGAAGACGCTGCGCTTTCCGCATGTGGAAGCGAGCAAGGATTATTCGGTGGCGATCAAGGCCGGCCTCACCGCCGCGTCCGGCGAGCGCCTGGGCCAGCCGCTGACGAAGCAGGTCTACACCGGTCCGCTCGATCCCGTCGTCGGTTTCGCCTCGCAGGGCAGCGTGCTGCCCGCGCGCGAAAGCCGCGGCCTGCCGGTCGTGTCGGTCAACGTGCCGGAAGTCGACGTCGAGTTCCTTCGCGTGCGCGAGAAGGACCTGCCGAAGTTCTTCGCCGAGTACCAGCGCGGCGGCCGTCGCGGCAGTTGGGAACTCAGCAGCGAGTACAGCGAAAAGACGCCCCTGGAGCGCCTGGCAGAACCCGTTTACGTCAACCGCTTCGTCCTCGGCGGAAAGCCCAACGAACGCGTGCTCACCTACCTGCCGTTGCAGGACATCAAGGAGCTGCAGGAACCGGGCCTTTATTTCGCCGTGATGAAGCGGGCGGGGCAGTTCCAGGACCAGTTCGAGACGGCGTTCTTCACCGTCAGCGACCTGGGCCTGCATGCGCGCGCGTACAAGGACACGCTGTTCGTCCACACCGCTTCGCTGCTCAACGGTGCCTCGGTGTCGGGCGTGGAGCTGAAAGTGCTCGATGCCAAGGGCGAGACGGTGTTCAAGGGAGAAACCGATTCGCACGGCAACGCCTTGTTGCGCTACAAGCTCGACGCCGCGCATGTGCTGGTTGCCAGCCACGGCCGCGATGTGTCGATGCTGCCGTTCAACCAGCCCGCGCTGGACCTGTCCGAGTTCGCGGTGAGCGGGCGCGAGCAGGCGTGGTTCGATGTGTTCGCCTGGTCCGGCCGCGACCTGTACCGTCCCGGCGAAACGGTGCGCCTGTCGGCGCTGCTGCGCGACCAGGACGGCCAGCCGGTCGTGCCGAAGGCGGGCAAGTCGCTGCAACCGCTGTTCCTGCGCTACGTGCAGCCGGACGGCAAGACCTTCCTCGAAACGCGCCTGCAGCCCGACGCTCAGGGCTATGTGCGCCATGCCCAGGTGATTCCGGTGGATGCGGCGACCGGCCGCTGGCGCGTGGAATTCCGCACCGATCCCGGCAGCAAGGATGCGGTGCAGGGCATGACGCTGCGGGTGGAGGAGTTCCTGCCCGAACGGCTCAAGCTCGACCTGGATGCCCAGCCCGTCCTCAAGCCCGGCGACGCGCTCAAGCTCAGCGTGGACGGCGCGTACCTGTACGGCGCGCCCGCCGCGGGCAACCGTTTCACCGCGAAGCTCGCGGTGGCCGTCGAACAGCACCCGCTGGACCAACTGCCCGGCTACTTCTTCGGTGATCCCACGCTGACGCTGCCGAAGGAAGCCGCCGACGTCGTCGACACCACGCTCGACGCGCAAGGCAAATTGCAGCAGGACATCGCGCTGCCTGCCGAAGCCAAGCCGACCAGCACCATCGCCGCCATCGTCACCGGCAGCGTGTACGAAACCGGTGGCCGCAGCGTCAATCGCAGCCTCAAGCGCGTGCTGTGGCCGGCCGATGCGCTGGTCGGCGTGCGCCCGCTGTTCGACGACAAGGAAGGCGCGGACGCCAATGCCACCGTCGGTTTCGAGATCACGCGCGTGGGCACCGACGCCAAGCCGCGCCCGGGCCAGGAGCTGCGCGTGACGCTGGTGCGCGAGCATCGCGATTACCACTGGAACCACTCCGACGACGGCGGCTGGGATTACGACTTCACGCGTCGCTACGAAGACGTGCAGACCCGCAACGTGCAGCCCGGCGCCGCAGTCGCGCGCGTGGATTTCCCGGTCGAATGGGGCGATTACCGCCTCGACGTGTTCGATCCGGCGACGAAGCTGACGACGCGTTATCCCTTCACCGCCGGCTGGAGTTGGAACGACGAGAACCGCGGCCTCGACGCGCGCCCGGACAAGGTCAAGCTCGCGCTCGACAAGACCGCGTACCGCGCCGGCGACATGCTCAAGGTGACGCTGACGCCGCCGCACGCGGGCAAGGGCCTGCTGATGGTCGAAAGCGACCGCATGCTCTATGTGCAGGACATCGACGCCAAGGCGGGGAGCACGTTCGAGATTCCGGTGACGAAGGACTGGGAGCGCCACGACATCTACGTGACCGCACTGGTCTTCCGCGGCGGCAGCGCGCCGAGCAAGGTCACGCCGGCCCGCGCGGTCGGTGTCGCATTCGTGTCGATGGATCGGCGCGATCGCAAGGTGGCCGTGGGTCTGTCGGTTCCCAAGCTGATGCAGCCCGAGCGCGATCTGCCGGTAACCGCGAGCGCGCCGCAGCTTGCGGGGAAGGAGGCGTTCGTGACCGTGTCGGCGGTGGACGTGGGCATCCTCAACATCACGCGCTTCCCGGTGCCGGACGCCGCGGCGCATTTCTTCGCACAACGCCGGCTGGGCGTGGACGCCTACGACGTGTACGGACGCGTCATCGAAAGCTTCGAAGGCGAGATGGCGAAGATCCGCTTCGGCGGCGACATGGCGCTAGATGCGCTGCCGCAGGCCCGTCGCCCGACCGCGAAGGTACAGACGGTCGATCTGTTCGCCGGGCCCGTGAAGCTCGACGCGAAAGGCAATGCGCGCGTGCGCCTGGCGGTGCCGGACTTCAACGGCACGCTGCGCGTCTCCGCGCTGGTGTATTCGGCGAACACGTACGGCAGTCGCGCGCAGGAGACCATCGTGCGCGCGCCCGTGCTGGCCGAAGCCAGCCTGCCGCGCGTGCTCGCGCCGGGCGACCGCAGCAATGTCACGCTCGATGTGCAGAACTTCACCGGACGCGCCGGCACGTTCAAGGTGCAGGTGACGGGAGTCGGGCCGATCTCCATCGCCGAAGGTGCGCGCACGGCGCAGCTTGGCGCGGAAGAGAAAACGACGTACACCTTCCCGCTGCAAGCCCGCGCCGGCTACACCGTGGCGCAGGTGCGCGTGCGCGTGGACGGAAACGGCTACAAGGTCGACCGGCGTTATGACCTGCCGGTGCGGCCGGCGTGGCCGTCGGTGGTGCGCGCACGCACGCGGGTGCTCGATTCGCTGGACACGATCGCGCTCGACGAATCGCTGGCCGAGGGCCTGATGCCCGAATCGGTCAACGCACGCTTGTCGGTGAGCGCACTGCCGCCGATTCCGTTCGCCACCGCGCTGCAGGGCGCGCTGGAGTATCCCTACGGTTGCGCGGAGCAGACCACCAGCAAGGGCTTCGCCGCGCTGGAACTGGATGACGCCACGGCGAAGATGCTCGGCACGACCGGCCTGGACGCGGCCAAGCGGCGCGCGCGCATGGAAGGCGCGTTCGGTCGCCTCGCGGCGATGCAGATCGGGTCCGGGCATTTCTCGATGTGGGGCGACGGCGACTACGTCAATCCGCTGATCACGCCGTACGTGGTGGAGTTCCTGCTCGACGCGCGTGAAGCCGGTTTCGCCGTGCCCGATTCGATGCTGCAGAAGGCGTTGAAGGTGCTCAACGAGGATCTCCTCTCCGGCGGCGCGCCGTTCTTCGGCTACGACCGGCGCGAGAACCTCAAGTTCGCCTATCAGGCCTACGCGGGTTATGCGCTGGCACGCGTCAACCGCGCGCCGCTGGGCACGCTGCGTGCGCTGTACGACAACGACCGCAAGCAGGCCCTCACCGGTTTGCCGCTGGTCCACCTGGGCATCGCCCTGACGCTCCAGGGCGACAAGGTGCGCGGCGCGAAGGCGATCGCCGAGGGCTTCACGCGCGGCTCGGCGGACCGTCCGGGCTACTTTGGCGACTACGGCAGCCGCCTGCGCGACGACGCGCTGATGATCGCGCTGGTGCACGAGCACAAGCTGGACAAGCCCGAGTTCGACGCGCGTGCCGTTGCGCTGGGGCGCGAACTCGACGCGCGTCGCAATAGCGGTTGGTTGTGGCTGAGCACGCAGGAGCAGGTGGCGCTCGCGCGTCTGGGCAAGGCGCTGATGGCCGAGCAGGGCAAGCAGGTGTCGGGCGAATGGAAGGTGGGCGACGCGGCCAGCGACGCCGGTCCGGCGAGGCTGGTGGGCCGTCTGTTCGATGCCGCGGCCGTCGCGCGCGGTGTGAGCTTCGCGCCCAAGGGCGAGCCGCCGCTGTACGCAAGCTTCGAAGTGGCCGGCGTGCCGCGCACGGCGCCTGCACCCGACAACTCGGTCATCGACATCGTGCGCAAGTACTACACGACCCAGGGCACGGAGTGGAGCGGCGGTTCGCTCGCCGAAGGCGAGGCGCTCATCGTGCAGGTCAGCGTGCGCAGCTTGCGGGAGATGCCCGACGCACTGCTCACCGATCTGCTGCCGGCCGGGCTGGAGATCGAGAACTTCAACCTCGGCGACGCCAAGCAGTGGGCGGGCGTGGTGATCGACGGCATCGAACTGAGCGATCGCGACGACGCGGCCGAAGTGCGCCACGAGGAGTTCCGCGACGACCGTTACGTGGCCGCGCTCAAGCTCGAGCCGGGTGACACCGCGCGCGTGTTCTACCTGGTGCGCGCAGTCACGCCGGGCACGTACACGGTGCCGCCGTCGCTGGTGGAAGACATGTACCGACCGGACTTGCGGGGCGTCGGCAAGGTGGCGCCGGCCACGTTGACGGTGGTGCAGCCGGGAGCGAAGTAGGCGGAGGCGGGGTGTTGCAGCGCTCGCGAATGCAGGCGAAGAACGTCGTCATCCCGGCACAAGCCGGGATCCTGCCTGCCGTTGCGGGCGGCAGGAAAGGCCGCCGAGCGGTGCTGAAATCGCTGCTCGCAGCTCAATTGCTGCTGATCGCCGCGATGCTTGCCGACCTTGCGTTCCCGCTTCCGCTGCCCGATGCACGCGATCGTGGCGCCGTCGTCACCGCAGCCGACGGCACGCCGCTGAGGGCTTTCGCCGACGCCGGCGGGATCTGGCGCTACGCGGTGGAACCCGAACAGGTATCGCCGCTCTACGTGCAGGCGCTGCTGAACTACGAGGACCGCTGGTTCTGGCGGCACCCGGGCATCAATCCGTTCGCATTGCTGCGGGCGGGTGCGCAATGGATCGGCAGTGGACGCGTCGTGTCCGGCGGCTCGACGCTGACCATGCAGGTCGCGCGCATCCTGGATGCGAACGCGCACCCCGATGAACGCACCTCCACGCGCACACCCGCGCGCAAACTGCGGCAGATGCTGCGCGCGGTGCAACTGGAAGTGCACCTGAGCAAGCGCGAGATCCTGTCGCTGTATGTCAATCGCGCGCCGTTCGGCGGCACGGTCGAAGGCGTGGAGGCGGCGAGTTGGGCCTACCTCGGCAAGCCGTCCTCGCGCCTGTCGCACGCCGAGGCCGCGCTGCTGGCCGTGCTGCCGCAGTCCCCCAGCCGGCTGCGGCCGGATCGCGAGCCCGAGCGCGCCCGCGTCGCGCGCGACAAGGTGCTCGCACGCATGCAGCAACTGGGGGTGTGGTCGGCCGCGCAGGTGGAAGACGCGCGCGTGGAGTCCGTGGTCGCGCGGTCGCTGCAACCGCCGCGGCTGGCCCCATTGCTCGCGCAACGGCTGCGATTCGAGCGGCCGGACGCTGTGCGGCTGGCGTCCACGCTCGACCTGGATCTGCAGCGCACGCTGGAAGACCGCGTCACCGCCTACTTCTCGCAATTGCCCGAACGCACTTCGGCGGCACTGCTTGTGGTCGACAACGCCACGCTGGAGGCGCGCGCATACGTGGGCTCGTTGGCGTTCGCCGATACGACGCGGCTGGGCCACGTCGACATGGTGAAGGCCTGGCGTTCACCGGGCTCCACGCTCAAGCCGTTCCTGTACGGCCTGGCGCTGGACGACGGGCTGATCCATTCGGAAAGCCTGCTCGTCGACGCGCCGCAGGCCTTCGGCGATTACCGGCCGGGCAACTTCGACGCCGCTTTCAACGGGCCGGTCGGTGCGGCGCAAGCGCTGCGGCTCTCGCTCAACGTGCCGGCGGTGGACCTGCTCGATCGCGTCGGTCCGTCGCGCTTCTCCGCGCGGCTGGCGCATGCCGGCATCCGACTGCAATGGCCGAGCGGCGCGACGCCGAACCTGACGATGATCCTGGGCGGCACCGGCGCCCGCCTGGAAGACCTGGTGGGCGCCTACGCCGCGCTCAATCGCGAGGGCGTGGCCGGCCGCGTGCGCTACACACCGGACGCCCCGCGCGTGGACCGGCGCCTGCTTTCGCCCGGCGCGGCATGGATCGTGCGCGAGATGCTCGAAGCCAACCCGCGCCCGGGCAGCAGCGCGGACACGTTCGACACACGCGGTCGGCCGCGCGTGGCATGGAAGACCGGCACCAGCTACGGCTTCCGCGACGCCTGGGCGCTGGGCGGTACGCGGCGCTACACCGTCGGCGTCTGGGTCGGCCGCCCGGACGGCACGCCGCTGCCGGGCCAGTACGGCGCGATCACGGCATTGCCGCTGCTGTTCGAGGTTATCGACAGCCTGCCGCGCCAGCGCGCCGACGCCGACCTGCGTCCGCCACCGGCCGGCGTGGCGAAAGCGGACGTCTGCTGGCCGCTGGGTCTTCCGCCCGATCCCGCCGCGCCCCAGCTGTGCCGCCAGAAGCGCGAGGCGTGGACGCTGGACGGCTCGGTGCCGCCGACCTTCGCCGAACGCGATGCACGGCTGTGGAGCGCCGGGATCGAACGCTTCGAGGTGGACGCGCAAACCGGACGGCGACTATCGGCGGACTGCACGCGGCCGCATGTGCGCCAGGGCCGTGAACTCGCACGCTGGCCCGCGCTGGCCTCGCCGTGGCTGTCGAGCCAGGCACGCGAGGCGGCGCGACTGCCGCCGCTTTCGTCCGATTGCACGCCCGACGGTCGCGAGGCCACGCAGGAACTGCGCATCGAAGGCGTCGCCGACCGCGCCACACTTGCGCCCGCGCCAGGCGGGGAGCGCGCGATTCGGCTGTCATTGCGAGCGCTGGGCGGTGATGCCCGCGTGCGCTGGCTGCTCGACGGCCGGCTCATCGGCGAATCCCGGGGCGAGGCCGCCTTCGTCCACGACTTCGCCGACCCCGGCGAGCACTCGCTGACGGCCCTGGCCGACAGCGGTGCCTGGTCGCGTCTGAGCTTCCGCGTCCTGCGTTGAGCGATTTGCCGGGCGCAGCCGCTTACAGGTGCTTGAGCTCTTCCAGCACGTGTTCGGCCGAGGACACGCGGAACTCGCCGGGCGCTTCGATGTTGAGCAGCTTGACCACGCCATCGTCGGCGTACAGCGCGAAGCGGCGCGCGCGACGGCCCATGCCGTAGGCGCTGGCGTCCAGTTCCAGGCCGAGTGCGCGGGTGAAATCGCCGTTGCCGTCGGCGAGCATCATCAGCCCGTCGGGCACGTTCTGGCTTTCGCCCCACGCCTGCATCACGAAGGGATCGTTGACCGCCATGCAGGCGACCTCGATGCCCCGGCTGCGGAACTCGTCGAAGTGCTGCACGAAGCCGGGCAGGTGCTTTTCCGAGCACGTCGGGGTGAACGCACCCGGCACTGCGAACAGCACCATCCGGCGTCCGTCGAACAGCGCGTTGGTGTCGATGGTTTCGACACCCTCGCGGATGCGCTGCAGCGGGACTTCAGGGATGCGTTCGCCGATCTGGATGGTCATGTCCGTTCCTGTGGGGTGAGTGTCGAAGCCTTCACGGATTCTAGACGGCGCGGGGGAAGCTGGCGTCAACACGCTTGAAAGCGCTGCCTGGCGCGCCTACTTTCCGATCATCACTACGCGCTCGGGCAGGCGCGCGAAGGTTCCTCGCGAAGACTGCCGCCTCGCCGCGAGTGCGTTAACCTCCCGGCCTGTGCGGCACTGCCGCCGGCCAGCCTTTCGGGACGGACCATACATGCAGTTCAAGGATTACTACGAAACTTTGGGCGTGGAGCCCGGCGCCGGCGATGCCGAAATCAAGACGGCGTACCGCCGGCTCGCCCGCAAGTACCACCCGGACGTCAGCAAGGAGCCGGGTGCGGAAGAGAAGTTCAAGGCCGTCAATGAAGCCTACGAAGCGCTGCGCGATCCGCCCAAGCGTGCCGCCTACGATCAACTGCGCGCGCGCGGCTACCGCCCCGGCGACGAAGTGCAGCCGCCGCCGGGCGGTTTCGGCGGCAACGGTCACGGCGGTGTGGACTTCGAAGAGATCTTCGCCGGCGGAGGCGCCGGTGGCGGTTTCAGCGACTTCTTCGAAAGCCTGTTCGGTCGGGGCGGCTTCGGCCAGCGCGGCCCGGGGCCGCAGCCGCGCGGCGACACGCGCGCCAAGCTCGCCATCTCGCTGGAGACCGTTTACGAAGGCGGCAGCGTGCGCATTTCGGTCAACAACAAGACCCTCGACGTGCGCGTGCCCAAGGGCATCCGACCGGGGCAGGTGATCCGCCTGGCCGGGCAGGGCGCGCATGGCGATCTGCTGCTGGAGATCGAGTACGCCGCGCACCCGCAGTTCGAAGTGGACGGGCGCAACGTCATCCACGTGCTGCCGATCGCACCGTGGGAAGCGGCGCTGGGGGCCATGGTGAGCGTGCCGACGCTGGGCGGCGCGGTGGAGTTGAAGATCCCGCCCAATTCCGAGTCCGGTCGGAAGCTGCGCCTGCGCGGGCGCGGATTGCCCAACGACCCCACCGGCAAGCAGCCACCGGGCGATCAGCTCGTCGAGCTGGAAGTGCTCGCGCCCCGCATCCACAACGAGGACCAGCGCGAGGCCTACGAGCGCATGCGCGAGGCGTTCGGCGACGACTGGCGTCGCGTCTGAGGCGCTGAAAGCGAAGAGGCGCCCTGAGGGCGCCCCTTGGTACGCAGCGGCGAGAAGCCGCTCAGGCCTTGCTGGAGCGAAGTCGCAGGACCAGCAGGACGATGCCCGCCAGCGCCGCGATTGCCGCGATCACGAACATGCCCATCGAGGCATTGGTTTCGCCTGCCTGGCGGACCACCGAGGTTTTTTCGGGCAGGTAGACGATCGGGAGCTCGACGAACTCATCGTCGTCGCGCGCACGCTTGCCGGTGTCGGTGTCGACCCGGAGCTTCTCCTTGACGTTCTGGCCCGCCTCGGTGTCGAAGGTAATGGTCAGATCGAAGTTGCGGTCCATGCCGCGCTTCGTCTTCCATTCGACTTCTTCGATCTGCGCGATCGCCTGCTTGCCGTGATCGGCCAGGCGGGTCATTTCGGAGTGTTCCGTGTAGCCCATGAAGCCGACGATCGCGGCCACGGCGAAGGCGAGCAGGACAGCAGGCCAGGACAGGATTTTCTGAAGCATTGGGAGGGGCACTGGTGTGAGAGCCAGTGATTCTCTCGGCCGCACCCGAGGCATTCCATAGGACTCGTCGGAATTGCGCATGCCAGCGCCGGCATTCGACTGGCGTCCGACCATCCCTGGGGTGGGCCGCTTTCAGAGTTTTCTGATGGATCGCAGAGGAAGGCTCTGATGCCATTCCCCCATGCGACCTCAACTGCCATCAGGCGCGCGCTGGATGCGCAACGCCATCTGCTTCCTCTGGGGCGTGAGCGGGATCACCGCCGTGGCGATCCTGGTCGAAGCGATCGACCGGCTGTTCTTCTGACCGCGCGACTCAGGGCTTGATGACCTGGCCGATCACGTCGGACAGGTCGCCCTCGCTGAAGGGCTTGGTGAGGTAGGCCTTGGCGCCCTGGCGCATGCCCCAGACGCGGTCGGTGTCCTGGTCCTTGGTGGTGACCAGCACGACCGGGATGTGCGAGGTGGTCGGGTCGCGCGTGATCGAACGCGTGGCCTGGAAGCCGTTGAGGTTCGGCATCACCACGTCCATCAGGATCATGTCGGGAAGTTCGCGCTTGGCCGCTTCCACGCCCGCGGCGCCGTCCTCGGCGGTGAGCGCTTCATGGCCGAGTTTCTCGACGATGCGCCGGATGCCCATGAGCTGCGACGGCGAGTCGTCGACGATGAGAATGCGCGCCATATGTTTCCCCCTGAACGTGTGGGGATTGTAGCCAGCGTCAGGGTTCCCGCAACAGCGGGCAGCGCGGTTTCCGCGCCTCCATTCCGTGCGTCAGATCACGACCAGCGTACGTCCCAGCGAACCGCCGGCCAGCATGGCGGAGAAGACGTCCGGCAATTGCGCCAGCCCGACCTCGCGCGTGCAGATGCGATCGAGGTGGCGCGGCTTCCAGTCGTCGGCCAGGTGCTGCCAGACGGCTTCACGGATGTCGCGTGCGGTGCCGGCCGAGGCCACGCCCAGCAGCGACACGCCGCGGATGATGAAGGGCATGACCGTGGTCCCCAGGTCCGCCGCGGCGGCGAGGCCGGCGCTGGCGACGTTGCCGTAGGGCGTGGTCTGCGCGAGCAGGCTGGCGAGCATCGGCCCGCCGACGTTGTCCAGACCGCCGCCGAAGCGCGCCGATTCCATCGGCCGCGTGGTGGCCAACGCGTCGCGTCCGAGCACCTGCGAGGCGCCGATCTGCTTGAGGTAGTCGACCTGTTCGGCCTTGCCGCTGATGGCATGCACCTCGAAACCGGCGCGGCTGAAGATGTCCACCGCGAGCGAACCCACGCCGCCGGTCGCGCCGGTCACGGCCAGCGGGCCGAGCTCGGGCGTCTGGCGGTTCTCGCGCATGCGCAGCAGCGCCAGCGCGGCGGTGAAGCCGGCGGTGCCGAGGATCATGCTTTCGCGCAGGCTCAGCCCCTTGGGCAGCGGGATCACCCACTTCGACTCCAGGCGCGCGTACTGGCCGTAGCCGCCGTCGCGGATTTCGCTCAGGCCGCACCCGGTGACCAGCACTTCGTCGCCTTCCTTGAAAGCGGCATCGGTGGAGGCGACGACATGGCCGGCCACGTCGATGCCACCCACCAGCGGAAAGCGCCGCAGGATCTTGCCTTCGCCGGTGCCGGCCAGCGCGTCCTTGAAGTTGACCGACGAGTAGGCGGCCTTGATCACCACTTCGCCCGGCGCGAGGTCGTCGAGCGTTACCTGCTCGACGCCGCTGCGGTAGCCGCTGGCGTCGTTGTGGATGCGGAAGACGTCGAACGTGGCGGGGACGGTGGACATAGGGCCTCGCTGGGGGCGGCGATTCGTGTCAGCCGATGATATCCGGGAAGAGGTCGCGCCATTGGGGGTTGGTGGATTCGATGAGTTCAATCTTCCACATCCGCTTCCAAACCTTGAGGGCCTTCTCGCGTGCGATGGCTGACTCCATCGTCTCGTGGGCTTCGTACCAGACCAGTACATGGACATGGTGGCGTCTGGTGAATCCCTCGGCCTCGGCGCTCTTGTGTTGCCAGACGCGCCTGATCAGATCAGACGTCACTCCGACGTAGAGCGTGCCGCGAGGGCCGCTGGCAAGGAGGTAAACGCAAGGACTTCGTTCCCGTCGCATGAAGCTCGTCATTCCAGCGAAAGCTGGAATCCATCTTGCCTTTCGCGTGCGCGAAGCCGAAAGCGGAAAATGGATTCCAGCTTTCGCTGGAATGACGGTTCGAGGAGTCAGGGAAGCCTTACGCGCGACGCGCCACAACGTGTCACGCCGCCGCCGCTTCACGAGTTCACCGCATCGCCTTCCGCCGCTTCTCATCCATCCACTTGTCCGCCTTCGCCGGCGTGTAGGCCTTCATCCAGGCGAGCATCGCGTCGAGGTCGTCGCCGTGCCACAGATCGTCGCGCTGGTCGGGATGCAGGAAGCGTTCGGCCACCATGCGGTCGAGCATGCCCATCAGCGGCGTGTAGAAGCCTTCGACGTCGAAGAACGCGCAGGGCTTGTCGCCGATGCCGAGCTGGCGCCAGGTCAGCATCTCGAACATCTCGTCCAGCGTGCCGAAGCCGCCGGGCAGGGCGACGAAACCGTCGGAGAGGTCGAACATGCGCGCCTTGCGTTCGTGCATGGAGCCGACGACTTCCAGCTTCGTCAGGCCCTTGTGCGCGACTTCCCAGTTCACCAGCTGCTCGGGAATGACGCCGATCACTTCACCGCCCGCCTCGAGTACCGAATCGGCGACCACGCCCATCAATCCGACGTTGCCACCGCCGTAGACCAGGGTGATGCCGTCCTTCGCCAGACGCGTGCCCAGCGCGATGGCGCGCTCGGTGTAGATCGGCCGGGAACCGGGGTTGGAGCCGCAGTAGACGCAGAGGGTTTTCATGGCTTCTTTCGGGATGGGAGATTCGGGATTCGGGATTCGCAAAAGCAAACGCCGGGCGCGTGCCCGGCGTCGCTTGCAGCGGGAGCGTGTCGGGCATCGGAGTCCGCTCTTACGAATCCCGAATCCCGATTCACGAATCCCGGCCTTCAGTTCACCTTGTGAATCGAGCGCTTAGCCACGCTCATCGCGGCATCGTGGATCGCTTCCGACAGGGTCGGGTGCGCGTGGCAGATGCGCGCCAGGTCGTCGGCGGAGCCCTTGAACTCCATCGCCAGCACGCCTTCGTGCACCAGTTCCGATACACCCACGCCCACCAGGTGCATGCCCAGGATCAGGTCGGTCTCCTCGTGCGCGATGACCTTCACCAGGCCGGCCGGCTCGCCCATGGCGACGGCGCGGGCGATGGCCGCGAACGGGAAGGTGCCCACCTTGTACGGCGTGCCTTCGGCCTTGAGCTGCTGCTCGGTCTTGCCGACCCAGGCGATTTCCGGCTCGGTGTAGATGACCCACGGCACGGTGTCGAGGTTGACGTGGCCCGGCAGGCCGGCGATCAGCTCGGCCACCGCGATGCCTTCCTCGAAGCCCTTGTGCGCCAGCATCGGGCCGCGCACGCAGTCGCCCACGGCCCAGACGCCGTTGACGCCGGTGTGGCAGTGCTCGTCGACTTCGATCATGCCGCGCGCGTCGAGCTTCACGCCGGTGCCCTCGGCCAGCAGGCCCTTGGTGGCGGCGCGACGGCCGACCGAGACCAGCAGCTTGTCGACGGTGAGCGTCTTCTCGCCTTCGGCATCGGTGTAGGTGACGACGACTTCCTTCGACTTGCCCTTGCCCTTGATCTCGGCGTTGCTGACCTTCGCGCCGAGCTTGATGTCGAGGTTCTGCTTCTTGAATTCCTTCGCGGCGACCTTGGCGATCTCGGCGTCGGCAGCGGCGAGGAAATCCGGCAGCGCTTCGAGGATCGTGACTTCGCTGCCCAGGCGCTTCCACACGCTGCCCAGTTCCAGGCCGATGACGCCGGCGCCGATCACGCCAAGACGCTTGGGCACTTCGGTGAAGTCCAGCGCGCCGACGTTGTCGACGATGTTCTCGCCGTCGAACTTGGCGAACGGCAGTTCGATGGAATCCGAACCGGCGGCGAGCACGACGTTGGTGCCCTTCAGCTCGACCGTGCTGCCGTCATGCTGCTTCACCGTGACGACGTTGCCCGGCTGCAGCTGGCCGAAGCCGTAGAACGTGGCGATCTTGTTCGCCTTGAACAGCATCGCGATGCCGCCGGTGAACTGCTTCACGATCTTGTCCTTGCGACCGATCATCGTGCCGATGTCGATCTTCGCGTCCTTGGTCGTGATGCCGTGGTCGCCGAACAGGTGTTGCAGGTTGTAGTACTGGCGCGAGCTGTCCAGCAGCGCCTTCGACGGCACGCAGCCCACGCGCAGGCAGGTGCCGCCCAGGGCCGGCTTGCCGTCCTTGCCGAGCGCGGCGTCGATGCACGCGGTCTTCAGGCCGAGCTGGGCCGCGCGGATGGCGGCGTGGTAACCGGCCGGGCCGGCGCCGATGACGATGACGTCGAAGTTCTGCTGTTCGCTCATGGTTCTACTCGGGAATGGGGGATAGGGAATGGGAAATGGGAGGGTGGGAACGGAGCGGGCTTTCTACGATTCCCGACTCTCCATTCCCGATTCCCGGCTCACATCCCCAGCAGCATGCGGTGCGGATTCTCGAGCTGGTTCTTGATGTCGACCAGGAACAGCACCGCGTCCTTGCCGTCGATGATGCGGTGGTCGTAGGACAGCGCGATGTACATCATCGGCGCGGCGACGACCTGGCCGTTCTCGACGATCGCGCGCTCCTTGATGGCATGCATGCCCAGGATCGCGCTCTGCGGCGGGTTGACGATCGGCGTGGACATCAGCGAACCGAAGGTGCCGCCGTTGGTGATCGTGAAGGTGCCGCCCTGCAGGTCTTCCAGCGACAGCTTGCCGTCGCGGGCCTTCTTGGCGTAATCGCCGATGGCCTTCTCGATGTCGGCAAAGCCCATGCGCTCGACGTTGCGCAGCACCGGCGTGACCAGGCCCTTGTCGGTCGACACGGCGATCGAGATGTCGGCGTAGCCGTGATAGATGATGTCGTTGCCGTCGACGGAGGCGTTGACCACCGGGTGCTTCTGCAGCGCGTTCGCGGCGGCCTTGGCGAAGAAGCTCATGAAGCCCAGCTTGATGCCGTTGGCCTTCTCGAACTGCTCGCCCAGTTCCTTGCGCATGGCCATGACCTTGCCCAGGTTGACCTCGTTGAACGAGGTGAGCATGGCGATGGAGTTCTTGGACTGCATCAGGCGCTCGGCGATGCGGGCGCGAATGCGGGTCATCGGAACGCGCTCTTCCGGACGCGCGCCGCCGGCGACGCCGCCGGTCTTGCCCGAGGCGTAGTTGACGAGGTCTTCCTTGGTCACCGCGCCGCGACGGCCGGTGCCTTCCACCTGCGCCGGGTCGATGCCCTGGGTGACGGCGGTGAAGCGAGCGCCCGGCGGGAGCTGTTCGACGGCACCGGCGGCCTTCGGGGCCTCGGCGGCGGCGGCCTTGGGCTGCACGGGAGCAGCGACGTCCTTGGCGGCGGCATCGTTCTTGGCGTCGATGGCCTTCGCAGCCGGGGCCGGCGCAGCGGCGGCCGCGCCTTCCTCGACGACGGCGATCAGCTGCTGGCTGGTGACGGTGTCACCTTCCTTGAACTTGATTTCCTTGATCACGCCGTCGACGGGCGAGGGCACCTCGAGCACGACCTTGTCGGTCTCCAGGTCGACGATGTTCTCGTCGCGCTTGACGGCTTCGCCGACCTTCTTGTGCCAGGTCGCGATGGTGGCGTCGGAGACGGATTCGGGCAGAACGGGGACTTTGATCTCGGTGCTCATGGGGCGGGCATCCTGGATGACGTGATTCGTATCGTGTGTGAGGTTCCACGGCCGGCGGTTAGCCGGCCGTGAGGTACGCAACTTATTCGGCAGTGATTTCGCCGCGCAGCGGGTTCTTCAGAGCGTCGGCGACCAGTGAGGTCTGCTCGGCGACGTGGTCGGCCAGATGGCCGGCGGCCGGCGAGGGCGAACGTGCGCGACCGGCGTAGTGCAGCGTCTGGCCCGACTGCAGGCAGGCGGCCAGGTGGTGGCGGATCTGGTACCACGCACCCTGGTTCTGCGGCTCTTCCTGGCACCACACGACATCGGTGGCGTTCTTGAAGCGCTTGAGTTCGGCCTGCAGCATCGCGCGCGGGAACGGGTACAGCTGTTCGACGCGGAGGATGGCGACGTCGTCCAGTCCCTGCTTCTGCTGTTCTTCCAGCAGGTCGTAGTAGACCTTGCCGCCGCAGACGACGACGCGCTTGACCTTCTTCACGTCCGCCGCGGCGTCCGGGATCAGGTGCTGGAACTCGCCCTTGGCCAGTTCGTCCAGCGTCGACACCGCCAGCTTGTGGCGCAGCAGCGACTTGGGCGTCATCACCACCAGCGGCTTGCGCGTGGTCATGCGCATCTGGCGGCGGATCATGTGGTACGCCTGCGCCGGCGTGGTCGGCGTGCAGACGATCATGTTCTCCAGCGCGCACAGCTGCAGGAAGCGCTCAAGGCGCGCGGAGCTGTGCTCCGGGCCCTGGCCTTCGTAGCCGTGCGGCAGGAACAGCGCCAGGCCGCACAGACGGCCCCACTTGGCTTCGCCCGAGGACAGGAACTGGTCGATCACCACCTGCGCGCCGTTGGCGAAGTCGCCGAACTGCGCTTCCCAGATGTCCAGCGTCATGGGATCGGCGGTGGCGTAGCCGTACTCGAAGCCCATCACCGCTTCCTCGCTCAGGAGCGAGTCGATGATGGTGACGTCGGTCGGGTTCTTGACCAGGCGACGCAGCGGCAACACGTACTCGTCGTTGGTCTGCTCGTGCAGGATCGCGTGGCGGTGGAAGAACGTGCCGCGGCCGCAGTCCTGGCCGACCAGGCGCAGCTTGTAGCCTTCGTCGACGAGCGTGGCGTAGGCCAGGTTCTCGGCGAAGCCCCAGTCGCCCGGGAGTTCGCCGGCGCTCATCTTGCGGCGGTCTTCGTAGATCTTCGCCACGCGCGGGTGCAGCTTCAGATCGGCCGGCACGTCGTTGATGACGGTCGCCAGGCGATCGAGCTTCTTGCGGTCGAACGTGGTGTCGACCGGATCGGTCAGCTTGCCCGACAGGTACTTCGACCAGTCGATGGTGAACTCGTCCGGCTTGACCTCGACCACTTCGGTGGTGACCACGCCGTCGTCCAGCTTCTGGCGGTAGCCGTCGACCAGCGCCTGCGCATCGTCGGCGCTGAGCGAGCCTTCGGCGGCCAGCTGCGCGGCGTACAGCTCGCGCGGGGTCTTGTGCTTGCGGATGACCTGGTACATCACCGGCTGCGTCGCTGCCGGCTCGTCGGCCTCGTTGTGGCCGTGGCGGCGGTAGCAGACCAGGTCGATGACCACGTCCTTGCCGAACTTGTTGCGGAAATCCAGCGCCAGCTCGGCGCAGAACACCACGGCTTCCGGGTTGTCGCCGTTCACGTGCAGCACCGGCGCGCCGACCATCTTGGCCACGTCCGTGCAGTACAGCGTCGAACGCGCGTCCTGCATCGCGCTGGTGGTGAAGCCGACCTGGTTGTTGATGACGATGTGCAGCGTGCCGCCGACGCGGAAACCGCGTGCCTGCGACATCTGGAACAGTTCCATCACCACGCCCTGACCGGCGAATGCCGCGTCGCCGTGGATCAGGATCGGCAGCACCTGCTCGGCGCCCTTGTCGCCGCGACGGTTCTGGCGCGAACGCACGGAGCCGGCGACCACCGGGTCGACGATCTCCAGGTGCGACGGGTTGAACGCCAGCGCCAGGTGCACCGGGCCGCCGGGCGTGGCGACGTCGGCCGAGAAGCCCATGTGGTACTTCACGTCGCCCTGATGGGCCAGATCGCTGTGAACGTGCTCGAACTTGCCCTCGAACTCGTCGAACAGGTGGCGCGGCGGCTTGCCGAGCGTGTTGATGAGGACGTTGAGGCGGCCGCGGTGGGCCATGCCGATGACGACGTCCTTGGCACCCTGTTCGCCGGCGCGGCGGATCGTGGTGTCCATCAGCGGGATCAGCGCGTCGCCGCCTTCCAGCGAGAAGCGCTTCTGGCCGACGTACTTGGTGCCCAGGTAACGCTCCAGGCCATCGGCGGCGGTGAGGCGCTCGAGGATGCGCTTCTTGTCGTCGGCGGTGCGGCCGAACTTGCCGCCGGCCTTCTCCAGGCGCTCGTAGATCCAGCGACGCTG
This sequence comes from Lysobacter sp. MMG2, assembly GCF_016735495.2. Taxonomy (GTDB): domain Bacteria; phylum Pseudomonadota; class Gammaproteobacteria; order Xanthomonadales; family Xanthomonadaceae; genus Lysobacter_J. The sequence goes on along the minus strand of NZ_JAERQY020000001.1, from coordinate 225,360 downwards.
TTCGGCGTCGGAGATGTGCATGAACTCCGCGCCGATCGGGCCGGTGTAGGTGGCCTTGAGCAGGGCGAGCAGGTCGCCGAGCTTCATGCGATCGAAGCCGCCCACGCCGCCGGTGCTGAACTCGGCGTTGAGGTCGCTGCTGGTGAGCTGGTGGAACGCCAGGTCCAGATCCGGTGCTTCCGGCTTCTGCCACAGGCCCAGCGGGTCGATGTCGGCGCCCAGATGGCCGCGCGAACGATAGGCCGTGATCAGGCGGCCGATGTTGCGCTCGCGTTCGTCGCCGGCACCGGCGGCCACGGACACCATGCCGCGCGCGGCCTGGCGGCCGGCTTCGGCGATCTGGTCGATCACCGCCGAATGCGGGATGTCACCGGCTTCGCGACCCTTGAAGCCGTCGAAATACGCCTTCCATTTGGGGTCGACACTGTCGGGTGAAACCAGGTACTGCTCGTACAGGTCTTCGACGAAAGCGGCGTTGGCGCCGAGCTGGGAGGACTGGGAGAACTGCTTCAGGAGACTGTCCACGATGGCGATCGGGAAACTCGGTGAGGGAGACGGAGAGGGCCCGGATTGCACGCGTGCGGCTATTCAGGCGCCAAGATTCGGAATTATAGCCCTTGGCTGCCGGCAAACGGCTAACACTTACGTCGAAACGGGATAGCGGACGGATCTCGAAAACCCGTGGGCCGTCATGCGGCCCGGGAATAGCGTTTGGGCTGCGCCGCCGTGTTCAAGAGGTGGCGTGTTGCGGGCGCGGAAACACGGGGTTTGGCGCAGGGAACGCGTGTGGTCGTGGCGTCTTCACGCCACGAATCCGGCGCGGCGTCGCTCAGATGCCCAGCGCGCGATACTCGGTGCAGGGGCGGGCGCGTTCCCAAACGGGCACAAAATGCGCGCGCAGCTGGCGGGCGCGGGCGCCGTCGTCCAGGCGCGTTTCGCCGTCGAATCGGTGCCCCAGCGGACGGAAGTACCAGCCGCTGTCGTCATTGACCACATAGGCGGACGGGTAATCGCGGTCCACCGTTTCCTCGATGGCACGGAACGCGAAGGCGCTGGGCAGGCGCTGGGCCAGGGCGATCAGCGGCGCGAGCGCTCGCCGGGGTGCGTCCGGATCGTGCAGGAGCACGCGCACTTCACCGCCCCCGACACCATGGCGGCGCAGGGCACTCAGGGCCTCGGGCTGATCCAGCAGGCCCGGGTCCAGGTCGCGGCTGTAGATCAGCAACTGCCGGCGGGCGCCCTCGGCCACGCCGAGCAGCGCGGCCAGCCCGCCGTCGCGGCGCAGCACGGGGTTGACCGCGTCCAGCGCCAGGCGCATGGACTGATGGTCCAGGCCTGCCTCGACGAAGCGCTCGCCATACGGGAGGAAGCCTTGCCGGGCATAGAACGCCATCGCCGGGACCTGCGCGTGCAGGCTTACCTCGGGCCAGCCCAGTGAGCGTGCCTCCACGAGCAGGGCCTTGAGCAGCGCCTCGCCGACGCGGCGGTTGCGCCAGTGCGGCAACACCGCCATGCGACCGATGCGGCGGTCTGGGGTCAAACGGCCGGTGCCGATCGGCCGGCCCTGCAGGTCGCGGGCCAGGACGTGACGGCACAGCGGGTCCAGCGCGTCGCGTTCCAGCTCGACCGGGACGCCCTGTTCCTGCACGAACACGATGTCGCGCACGGCGCGCAGGTCGGCCAGGGCCCGGTCGAAGGCGACGGCCTCGACCTGGAACGCCTCCGTCGCCGCCGGGCCGCTCATTCTTCTTCGTCCGGCAGCACCAGGCTGTAGTGGCCGGCCTGGAGCAGGTTCTGGACCAGGTCGCGCCCTTCTTCGGACAGGGCGCCATACGCCTCGCCATCCAGTTGCGCCGCCTCGGCGATGCGGGCGGCGTCCTCGGGCGGCAGCGGATGGTCCTGCCCGCTGACGAACAGCCGCGCCGGCTCGCCCTTGCGGTGCGCGCGCCGCCACGCCATGCGCGACCACGGATGGCGATGCAGCACGGCGCCGTGGTCCAGGTCCCATTCGATCTCGATGCGCGAACGCGCCTCGCCACCGCCGTGCACTTCGCCGGCCGCGCGATACACGGTGATGAAGCGACCGAACCAGTCGCCCAGTCGATCCGGATCGTTCATGCGCAGCAGGTTCAAGGCCTCGACCGCGCGGTTCATCGCCTCGACGTCGATCTCGTTGGGATCCGACGGCGGCGTCAGGTCCGGGTCGTGGTAGCGCAAAGCCTCGTCCGCGTCGGCGGCCAGCGTGTCGACGAAATCCCCCAGCAGTTCCGCCGCCGACGGCGCGCGCATGCCCACCGAGAAGGTGAGGCACGCGTCTTCGGCCACGCCGTTGTGCGGCACGCCGGGCGGCAGGTAGAGCATGTCGCCCGGGCCGAGCACCCAGTCGTGCGTGGGCGTGAACTCGCGCAGCAGCTTGAGCTCGACGTCGGGACGGAACTCCAGCGGCGGATTCGGACGCGTGTCGATCTGCCAGCGACGGTGGCCGTACGCCTGCAGCAGGAACACGTCGTACTGGTCGATGTGCGCACCGACCGAACCGCCCGGCGCGGCGAAGGAAATCATCACATCGTCGATGCGCCAGCGCGGCAGGAAGCGGAAGTGCTGCAGCAGCGCGGCGATGTCGGCGTCCCACTTGTCCACGTCCTGGACCAGCAGCGTCCAGTCCTGGTGCGGCATGCCGGGGAACTCGTCCTCTTCGAACGGCCCGTGTCGCAGCGTCCAGCGGTCGTTGGCGCGATCGTGCATGACGATGCGCGACAGCGCGGCCTCCTCGCAGGCCAGGCCGGCGAGGTCTTCGGGCTGCACGGGCGTCTGGAAGTCGGGGAAGGCGTTGCGGATCAGCAGCGGCTTCTTCTGCCAGTAATCGCGCAGGAACACCTCCGGCGGCATGCCCAGCGGCGGCAGGCGGCGCGCGTCGATTTCGATCGGCAGCGTCGCGTTGCGCGCGGGCACCTTTTTGGAGGCGGTGGTCTTCTTCGTCGGGGTGGGGGTTTTCCGGGTCATGTGCCTGCAATCTCGTCGTAACCGCGGCCGAGGAACTGCACCAGGCACCAGCCGTGCCCGAACGGGTCGGCGACGGCGACGGTGCGGCCCCATCGGCCTTCGCGAATCTCGCCCTCCTGGCGGGCGCCGGCGGCCAGGACGCGCGCCAGTGCGGCGTCCAGGTCGTCGACCACCACGTCGCAGTGCACGGGCGTCCAATGGCGGGAATAGTCGCGCCTGGAATCGCCGGCGCCCACGCTGCCGGCCTCCTTGCGCAACAGGTAGATCGGCGCCTGCGCGCCGAGCATTTCGAGCACGTCCGGCCCGAGCCGGCGCGCCGCTGTCAGTCCGAAGGCGGCGATGTAGAAGGCCTGCGCGCGGGCGAGGTCGTCGACATCGAGGTTGACCATGAGGTTCATGGGCATCGTCTCCAGGCCAGCGCACCACGCACCGGGCGCTCATCCTCACACTCCGCCGCGGCTCGTGGCCTGAGCGTGATCAAGCCGTGACCGGTTTCGGTCAGATCTCGCGCGCCAATTTCTCCGCCAGGCCCACGTAGGAGCCCGGCGTCATCTCCAGCAGGCGCTGCTTGTCGGCGGCGGGCAGGTCGAGCGTGCCGATGAACTCGCGCATCGAGGCCTCGGTGATGCCCTGGCCACGCGTGAGCGCCTTGAGTTGCTCGTACGGGTTCGGCAGGCCGTGGCGGCGCATGACGGTCTGCACCGCTTCGGCTAGCACTTCCCATGCGGCGTCGAGGTCGGCGGCCAGGCGGTCCGGGTTCGCGCTCAGCTTGCCCAGGCCGCGCAGCAGCGCGTCGAAACCGATCAGCGCATGGCCGAACGCGGTGCCCAGCGCACGCAGCACGGTGGAGTCGGTGAGGTCGCGCTGCCAGCGGCTGATCGGCAGCTTCGCGGCGAAATGTTCGAACAACGCATTGGCGATGCCGAAGTTGCCTTCGGCGTTCTCGAAGTCGATCGGGTTGACCTTGTGCGGCATGGTCGAGGAGCCGACTTCACCGGCCTTCACCGCCTGCTTGAAGTAGCCCAGCGAGATGTAGCCCCAGATGTCGCGGCACAGGTCGATGGCGATGGTGTCGATGCGGCGCTGCGCGTCGCAGACTTCGGCGATGCCGTCGTGCGGCTCGATCTGCGTGGTGTACGGCTGCCAGTTCAGGCCCAGCGAATGCACGAAACGTTCGGAGAACGCCGGCCAGTCCACGTCCGGGTAAGAGGCGACGTGCGCGTTGTAGTTGCCCACCGCGCCGTTGATCTTGCCCGGCATGCGTGCGCCGGCCAGGGTTTCGCCCTGGCGCTGCAGGCGCGCGACCACGTTGGCGATTTCCTTGCCGACGGTGGTCGGCGAGGCGGTCTGGCCGTGCGTGCGCGAGAGCATCGGCAGCGCGGCGTGTTCGTGCGCCATCGCGCGCAGCTTCTGGATGAGCTCGTCGAGCTTGGGCAGCAGCACGTACTGGCGCGCCTCGTTGAGCATCAGCGCGTAGCTGAGGTTGTTGATGTCCTCGGAGGTGCAGGCGAAGTGCACGAACTCCAGCGCCGGGCCGAGCTCGGCGTCGTCCTTCAGGCGCTCCTTGATGAAGTACTCCACCGCCTTGACGTCGTGGTTGGTGGTGCGCTCGATCTCCTTCACGCGTGCCGCATCGGCCGGCGTGAGCTTGTCGGCCAGCGCGCGCAGGCGCGCCGCGGCGGCATCGGAGAAGGGCTTGAGCTCGACGATGCCCGGTTCCGCGCCCAGCGCCAGCAGCCATTCCACCTCCACCTTCACGCGCGCCTTGATCAGGCCGTATTCGGAAAAGATCGGGCGGAGCGCGTCCACCTTGCCGGCATAGCGGCCATCGAGCGGGGACAGGGCGAGCAACTGGGCTTCAACGGACATGGCGGGCGTCTGTGGGGCGAAGGCAAACCGCGATTCTACTACCGACGCCCGGCCGGCCCGTCGCGGATGCCGCACCGCGTTCCCTCGGGCGGGTGATACGCCCGCCATGCGCCGGGCGTAAGCTCGGCCCATCCGACCCCCGAGGACCACGCAATGGCGAAGCAGGCCCGCCGCGCCAGCGGCTTCCGCATCGAACACGACAGCATGGGCGAGCTGCAGGTCCCGGCTCACGCGCTGTGGGGCGCGCAGACGCAGCGCGCGGTGCAGAACTTCCCGATTTCCGGCCGGCCGATGCCGCGCGAGTTCATCCGCGCGCTGGGCCTGATCAAGGCCGCGGCGGCGGAGGTCAACGGCGACCTCGGCTTGCTCGGCAAGGGCGTGTCGCGGGCGATACGCGCCGCGGCGCTGGACGTGGCGGCCGGCACGCACGATGTGCATTTCCCGATCGACGTGTTCCAGACCGGCTCGGGCACCTCCAGCAACATGAACGCCAACGAGGTGATCGCCGCGCTCGCCAACGGCGACGGCAAGGCGAAGGTGCATCCGAACGACCACGTCAACCTCGGCCAGAGTTCCAACGACGTGATTCCCACCGCGATCCGCGTTTCGGCGCAGATCGCCACCGTCGAGCAACTGCTGCCGGCGCTGAAGCACCTGCGCCGCGAGATCGAGCGCAAGGGCCGGGCGCTGGGCAAGGTCACCAAGACCGGCCGCACGCATCTGATGGACGCGATGCCGCTGACCTTCGCGCAGGAGTTCGGCGCCTGGGCGTCGCAGCTGGCCTCGGCGCAGGCGCGGATCGAGGACGCACTCAAGCGCGTGCGCCGGCTGCCCATCGGCGGCACGGCCATCGGCACCGGCATCAACGCCGACCCGCGCTTCGGCAAGGCGATGGCGAAGGCGCTGTCGGCGTTGTCGGGCACGAAGTTCGAATCGGCCGACGACAAGTTCGAGGGCATCGCCGCGCAGGACGACGCGGTGGAGCTGTCGGGCCAGCTCAGTGCGCTGGCGGTGGCGCTGATGAAGATCGCCAACGATCTGCGCTGGATGAACTCCGGGCCGCTGGCGGGCCTGGGCGAGATCGAATTGCCGGCGCTGCAGCCGGGCAGTTCGATCATGCCGGGCAAAGTGAACCCCGTGGTGCCGGAAGCCACCTGCATGGTGTGCGCACAGGTGATGGGCCACCACACCGCGATCACCGTCGCCGGGCAGAGCGGCAACTTCCAGCTCAACGTGATGCTGCCGCTGATCGCCTACGACCTGCTCGATTCGATCCAGCTGCTGGGCAACGTCATGCGGCTGCTGGCCGACAACGCGATCGCCGGGCTGAAGGCGCGGCCGGAACGCGTGCGTGAGGCGCTGGACCGCAATCCGATCCTGGTGACCGCGCTCAATCCGATCATCGGCTACGAGAAAGCGGCGGCGATTGCCAAGCAGGCTTACAAGGAAGGACGCCCGGTGCTGGAAGTGGCGCTGGAAACCAGCGGGCTATCGGAGAAGCAGCTGCGCGCGCTGCTGGATCCGACGGCGTTGACGCGGGGCGGGATCCACGAGGGCGGGGGCGGCGCGGGTGGGTGAGGCAGGCCGCCTACGCGGCACTGCCGCGTGGCCTGCCGAACGCCCGGCCATGGATGGCCGGGCCGGGCGATCCGGGGCCGATCCAGGCCCGCCATGGACGGCAGCGATGTGTTCGAATGCCGTGGCCGCTTTGCCGACCTACTGCTTCGACGGCGCCTCGGACGCCTTCGCCGCTTCGGCCGCGGCATCCGCCGTCAACTTGTGGCTCTTCTCCTTCGCCTCGTCGACGCATTCGTCGATGTCCGACTGCGTCAGGTTCGCGTAGGGCTTGAAGTCCGGCAGCGCGGCCGCGAGGCGGTCCTGCGAAGTCATCATTCCCGGCAGCGCGTTGCACAACTGCAGCGCCGCCGCTTCCACCTTCGACGCCTGCGCCTTCACCTTCTCGTCGATGTCGTCCGAGCCGCCGGTGAAGACGCTCTTGATCGATTCGGTCACCGCGTGCGTGGCGAGGTCGGCACTGTGCATGCCGATGTTCATGCCGGCCGTGGCGACCGCGACCACGTGGCTGCGGTACTCCAGCAGCAGCGCGCGCTGCTCGGGCGTCACCGGCACCGGCTTGCCGTCGACGATGAAATCGCCCTTGGGCGACAGTTCGACGCGCTTGCCGGTCTTGCCGTTGTCGATGTTGATGTTGCCTTCGGCGATTTCCTTCTTCGCTTCGGTCAAGGCCTTCTGCACCGCGCCGGAGATCACTCCGCCGGTCTGTTCGGCCTTCTGCTGCGCCTGCTGCTGGCCGGAGGGATTCGCCCCGCAGGCCGCGAGCAGGCAAAAGCTGGAAAGCACCGCGGAGAGGGCGAGGGGACGCAGGTTCATGGCGCGGATTCCTTGGAAGGGAAGTAAAGGCGGTCGGTCAGCCGTCGACGGGCACGTCGACGCGGCCGGACACGCCGCTGTGATCGACCGAGCCGCTGCCGACGCGGCGCACGGTCAGGTTGCCGGTGACGGCATGCGCATCGAGGTCGCCGGAGCCGATCTTGTCGGCCGTGACGCTGCCGCTGACATCACGCACTTCCACGTCGCCCGAACCGATGCTGCCGATGACGACGTCGCCCTTGACGCGACGCGCCTTCAGGTCGCCGGAACCGACGGACAGGATGTGCAGGGAGCCGATCGTGTCCAGTTCGATGTCGCCGGAGTTGACGTCGGCGGTGACCTGGCCGCGGATGTCGCGCGCTTCGACATCACCGGAGCCGACGTCGGCGCTCAGCGCCGAGGCGCCGACGACGCGTGCGTCGCCCGAGCCGACCTTCAGCTGCACCAGCACGTTGTCCGGCACGGTCGCGTTGAGGGAGAGGTAGGCGTAGTTCGCGCTGCCGAAGCTGATGCTGATGGTGTCGGCGCGCTCGGCCTTGACGATGATCTTGTCGCCGACGCGCTGTTGGGTGAGCGAAAGCTCCTTCAGACGGTCGGGATTGGACGCGCAGGCCTTGCCCTGTACGCCGCCCTTGGCGCCGCGCTGGGCGTTGACGACGAGGTCGTGCGGGCCGATGTCGAACATGATGGTCTTCACGCCGTTGAAATCGAGCTGCAGGTTGTGCGGCTGCGAATGCTTGCATTCGTCGGCGAAGGCCTGGCCGGCGAACAGGACGAGGGGCAGGGCGAACAGGGACAGGGTGCGCATTGCGATGGTCTCTCCGTGAAAGGCCCTACTTGGATGCAAGCGCGGCGGCGTTGGTTGCGTCGGCCGTGGCGTCGAGCGGAAGCGGGCTCGGTTCTGCGACTTCAAGGCGTTGCTTGGGCGAAGACGGATGCGGCTTGTGGTGCTTGGTGGAGGCTCGGGTGGCCTGCCATCTGGGGGCTTGCGGTCGCTTTCATCTTCAAAAGCGCCGCTTCGGAAAAACTGTGGCTGCCGTACGTGGCGTCAGGTTGTGGGCTTCGGATCGCCCGGCCCGACCATCCGTGGCCGGGCGTTCGGCACGCCGCGCGGCAGTGCCGCGCGGCGTGCCTCACCCCTCATCCCGCCAGCGGCGCAGACGGATCGCGCCGAAGATCATCGCCGCGCCGGCCAGTGCACCGACCCACAGCTGCGGCGTCGCCAGCACCGAGTACATCGTGCGCAGGCTCAGGACCGAGTGGATGGCCTGCGGGCCGTCGACGTCGATGTCGCCGATCTGCGCCGCATCGAACCACGAACCCGGGGCCGCACTGAGCAGGCTGCGGGCGACGACGTTCTTCCAGAACCAGCCGGTTTCCAGGTCGAACAGGTGCATCAGATCGAACCAGCTGACGAAGATGCCGGCGAAGACCGGGATCATGATCGCCCACAGGAACGGCTTGCTCTTCGCCCACGACGAACACAGCATCAGCCAGCCCACGGTCGGCAGCGCCCACAGTGCGTAAACCGGAATCGAGGCGATCAGGTGCAGGCTGACCTTCAGCGGGCTCGCCGGGCCCCACAGCATCGTGTACGGGTTGCCGCCGTGCAGCAGCACGACCAGGCTGTAGACCACCATCGATCCGAATACCACCGCGATTGCGGCGAGGGCGGCGATGACCGGTGCCATCAGCGTCGCGCTGGCGACCTTGGACAGCACGGTGTCGCGGTCGGAGATCGGCAGCGACTTCCAGAACAGCACACTGCGGTCGCGGCGGTCGTCGTACAGGCTGCCCAGGCAGTAGAAGAACACCACGAAGGCCAGCACGATGAAGGGCCAGCTGGCGGCCATGTAGAGGCTGGCGTCGATCACGCCGCCGAACTCGCGCAGCTCGCTCGGGCTCATGTTGGCGGTGAGCTGCGACAGGTTCAGGCCGTTGACCTGGAAGCTGCCGCCTTCGACGTTGATCGTCGCCTTGTCCGGCACCTTGCGCAGCAGCACTTCGCCCGCACCGATGCCCATCAGCGTCAGCAGTAGCAGGATGCCGCCGGCCACCAGCGGTGCCCACAGGAAGCCGCCCTTGTGCTCCCAGAACTCGCGCTTCATCAGCATCTTGAAGGTATGCGTCCGATGCGGCGCGGCCACGGCGGTGGAGCGGGGGAGCTCGTGGGATTCGTTGATCGCATTCATGCGTAGGTCCCCTTCATGGTGGCGACGAACAGGTCGGCCAGGCCCGGCGTGCGGGTCTCGCCCAGTCCGGCCAGTTGTTCGCGCGGAATGCCGTCGAACAGCATCACCGTCTTGCCGAAGGGCAGGGCGCGCTCGTCGATCGGCTTGAGCGCGCGCGCTTCGCCGGACTTCTCGCCGTTGACCAGCACTTCGGTGAAGCGCTCGCCGAGCGTCTCCATGTCGTTGTCCAGCACGACCTTTCCGTCGCGGATGAACATGACGTCGGTGAGGATGTGCTCGATCTCTTCGACCTGGTGCGTGGTGACCAGGATGGTCTTCTCCTCGTCGAAGTAGTCTTCCAGCAGGCGCTGGTAGAACTGCTTTCGGTAGAGGATGTCCAGGCCCAGCGTGGGTTCGTCGAGGACCAGCAGCTTGGCGTCGATGGCCATCACCAGCGCCAGGTGCAGCTGCACGATCATCCCCTTGGACAGTTCGCGCACGCGCATCTGCGGCTTGAGCTGCGTGTGGGCGAGGAAGCGTTCGCACTTGGCACGGTCGAAGCGCGGGTGCACGCCGGCGACGAACTCGATGGCTTCCTTCACCCGGATCCAGCGCGGCAGCACGGCCACGTCGGCGATGAAGCAGACATCGCGCATCAGTTCATCGCGCTCGGTGCGGGGATCGCGACCGAGCACGCGCAGCTCGCCCTCGAACGGAATCAGGCCGAGGATGGCCTTGAGCGCGGTCGTCTTGCCCGCGCCGTTGGGGCCGATCAGGCCGACGATGCGGCCGGCCGGGATCTGGAACGCGGCGTCGTCCAGGGCAAGCTTGTTCTTGTAGGCCTTGCGAAGCCCACGAGCGTTGACGACCGGCGCGGCGGTGGAGATGTTTTCGGCGAGTGCGTTCATTGCGTACCTGCCTGGGCCGGGGTCAGCAGCTCTTCTGCCGTGAGGCCCAGTCGCATGATGCGTTCCAGCACCAGCGGCCATTCCTCGCGCAGGAAGCGTTCGCGTTCATTGAACAGCAGTTTCTTTGCCGCCTCTTCGGTCACGTACATGCCAAGACCCCTGCGTTTCTCGACGAGAGCCTCGTCCGCCAATTCCTGATAGGCGCGCGAGACGGTGATGGGATTGAGCTGGTATTCGGCGGCAACCTGTCGCACGGAGGGAAGTGCGTCGCCCGGCTTCAGGACCCCGTCGAGCATCATCGCGATGACGCGCTCCTTGAGCTGGCGGTAGATCGGAGCGCCGTCGCTCCATTGGATTGCGGTCATGGTTCAGCCCCGCGGTGCGAATGAGAAATAAGGCATGACTAGGGTTTGCCGGCGATGCCGGGCGGCAGTCCTTGCCTTGTGTTCGGGTTCGATATCAGCGGTTTCACGGGCTTCCTTCACCGCCTGGGCCAAGGCCGCGGCGGTGGCGATCTCCGCCGCCAGGGTGGCGGCGTCGGAAAGGGTGTCGATCTGGTCGGCGCGGTGCTCGATGCTGCGGGCCAGCGCGTCGATGTTCTGCTGCTGGCTGAGCGAGGCGTCGGCCGGGGTGAAGGTGGCGTCGATCGGGCCGAACTGCAGCGCGACCGGGTTGGCCTGCGCCTTGTGCGGGGCCGGCATCGCCAGCGCCAGGCAAAGCGCGAGGGCCGAGCCGGAAGCCAGCAGGGCGGTGAGCGAGTTCTGGAACCTGCGGTTCATGGTGAACGTCCTGCTCGTTAGTAGACCGGTGTTGTAGGCAACTATAACACCAAAATACGACCGGTCAACTGGCTTCTACCCAACTGATGGCATAGGCCGACCAACGGTCTCGGGAGAGGGGTGTCCCTGTTCAGCCCGGAGGTAGACACCGGACTTCCCAGCATCCCGCCGCACGATCGGCTTGTCTTTGCCCGGGGTGTCTATTGCAGGCGTGGCGACGGACGGCAGCGCCCCGCGATGCGTGCAGGTGCATCGTCGCGCTGACCTGCGTCGCGCCCAGGCGCAGCGTTCACGGCTTTGTGCCGACGTCGCGGGTAGACACGCAGACGATTGCCGCCACGCGTTCATGCCGCGACAATGCACGGCTTGTGTCGCGCGCCGCGCCTATCGTCGGTGCCGTGCATCGCAAGCTGCCGGCAGAACGCCGGCCGACAAACCCATACGGAGTAGGTTCCCGATGAAGGCATTTCTGCGCGGCACCGCCGTGTTGCTCACCACTGCGGCCACGCTGATCGGCGCGGCGGCCTCTGCCCAGGACAAGACCGTGCTGACGACCGAACGTGAAAAGACCAGCTACATGGTGGGCACCGACATCGCCCAGTCGCTCACGCCGCTGGCGCCCGACATCGACCTGGCCGCATTCCAGCGCGCCATCCAGAACGCCTTCGACGGCGGCAAGCCGCTGATCACCGAGACCGAAGCGCAGACCGTCGGCCCCGCGCTGATGCAGCGCATCGCCGCGCGCACCGGCCAGGCGCCGGCCGGCACCAAGGCGCCGGACGTGCCGAAGGACAAGGTCGCTTATCTGGTCGGCGCCGACGTCGGTCGTTCGCTCGCGCCGATCAAGGACGAGGTTGAACTGCCGGTGGTTATCCAGGCGATCCGCACCTCGTTCGACAAGGGCCAGCCGCTGTTGAGCGAGGCCGAGCTGGGCGCCGTGCGCCAGTCCTTCCAGCAGAAGGTGCAGGCGAAGATGCAGGCGCAGGCGGCCGAGCTGGGCGGCAAGAACAAGGCCGAAGGCGAGAAGTTCCTCGCCCAGAACAAGACGCAGAAGGGCGTGATCACCACCGGTTCCGGCCTGCAGTACATGGTGCTGCGCCAGGGCTCGGGCCCGCGTCCGAAGGCCACCGACCGCGTGCGCGTCAACTACGAGGGCAAGCTGCTCGACGGCACCGTGTTCGACAGCTCCTACGCGCGCAACCAGCCGGCCGAATTCGCGCTCAACCAGGTCATCGCGGGTTGGACCGAAGGCGTCGGCATGATGCCGGTGGGCAGCAAGTTCCGCTTCTGGATCCCGGGCGATCTCGCCTACGGTGCCAACGGTACGCCGGGTGGCCCGATCGGTCCGAACGCCACGCTGGTGTTCGATGTCGAACTGATGGCGATCCTGTAATTCGGCACTGCGTCGCGGTATGCCGCGCGGAGTTCGCGCGGTAGGCCTTTGGTTCAGTTCGGCGCTGGCAGTTTGTCAGGCCGCAACGCCGGGACGGGCATTCCTCCCGGCGATCCTTCCTCACTGGAGCTTTAGCCCGATGAAGTTCACCCCGCGCCACACCGGCCTTGTCCTGGCCGTCGCCTCGCTCGCCGCGCTGACCGCCGCCTGCAACAAGCCCGCCGACAAGGCCGATGCCGCCAAGACCGACGCGGCCGCCGCACAGGCCGGCAAGGACGGCGCGAAGGCGATTCCGGGCCTGGCGACGGAGAAGGAGCAGGTCAGCTACATGATCGGCATGGACATGGCGCGCTCGCTGGAGCAGGTCAAGGACGAGATCGACCTGGACACGCTGAACAAGGCGCTCAAGGCCTCGCTCGCCGGCGAGAAGCCGCTGCTGGACGAGAAGCAGGCCGGCGAGATCCGCGAGGCCTTCGCCAAGAAGCTGCAGCAAAAGCGCATGGACAAGATGATCGCCGACGCGAAGACGAACCTGGAGGACGGTGAGAAGTTCCTCGCCGAGAACAGCAAGAAGCCGGGCGTGGTGACCACCGCGTCGGGCCTGCAGTACCAGGTGATCACCGAAGGCAAGGGTCCCAAGCCCACGGTCAACGATGTCGTGACCGCGCATTACAAGGGCACGCTGCTCGACGGCAAGACCTTCGACAGTTCCTACGACCGCGGCGAACCGGCGAACTTCCCGCTGAGCCAGATGGTGCCGGGCTGGCAGGAAGGCATTCCGCTGATGCCGGTGGGCAGCAAGTACCGCTTCTGGATTCCGAGCAAGCTTGCCTACGGCGAGCAGGGTGCCGGTCCGATCGGCCCGAACGCGACGATCGTGTTCGAAGTCGAACTGCTCGACATCGTGAAGCCGGGCGCCGGCAAGTAAGCCGGTCGCAACGCGCGACGGGAACGATCGGATAGCGCAGGGACGCTTCCGGCGGGTGACGGCCGCATGCCGTTCACCCGCCAGTCGCTACCGTTTTCCGTCTCCGCCTTTCGCTTCAGAGGAACCGCATGCGCGTCACCATCTTCGGTACCGGATACGTCGGCCTGGTCACGGGCACCTGTTTGGCGGACGTGGGCCACGACGTGGTCTGCGTCGACATCGACCAGACCAAGGTCGACGGCCTCAACCGCGGTGTGATTCCGATCTACGAGCCGGGCCTGGAGCCGATGGTGAAGGCCAACCACGCCGCGGGCCGGTTGAGCTTCACCACCGACGCCGCGGCGTCGGTCGCGCATGGCGACGTCATCTTCATCGCGGTCGGCACGCCGCCCGACGAGGACGGCAGCGCCGACCTCAAGTACGTGCTGGCGGTGGCGCGCACGATCGGCCAGCACCTGGAGCGGCCGTCGGTGGTCGTCAACAAGTCGACCGTGCCGGTCGGCACCGCCGACAAGGTGCGCACGGAGATCGCGACGCAACTGGCCGCGCGCGGCGCCGACCTGGCGTTCGAAGTCGCGTCCAATCCGGAATTCCTCAAGGAAGGCGACGCCGTCAACGACTGCATGCGCCCGGACCGCATCGTCATCGGCGCCAGCAGCACGACGGCCGTGGAACGGCTCAAGCGCCTGTATGCGCCGTTCAACCGCAACCACGAGCGCATCGTGGTGATGGACGTGCGTTCGGCCGAACTGACCAAGTACGCCGCCAACGCGATGCTGGCGACGAAGATCAGCTTCATGAACGAGATCGCGAACATCGCCGAGCGCGTGGGCGCGGACGTGGAGATGGTGCGACAGGGCATCGGTTCGGACCCGCGCATCGGCTGGCATTTCATCTATCCCGGCGCGGGTTACGGCGGTTCGTGCTTCCCGAAGGACGTGCAGGCGCTGCATCGCACCGCGCAGCAGCACGGCTACGAAGCGCAGCTGCTGGGCGCGGTGGAAGGCGTGAACGATCGGCAGAAGGGCCATCTGTTCGAACTGATCCAGCGCCATTACGTCGGCGACATCGCCGGCAAGACCTTCGCGGTGTGGGGCCTGGCGTTCAAGCCGAACACCGACGACATGCGCGAGGCATCGAGCCGCCGCCTGCTGCAGCAGCTGTGGGACGCGGGCGCGAAGGTGCGCGCGTACGACCCGGAGGCCAGCGAGGAGGCGCACCGCATCTTCGGCGATCGCGACGACCTGGTGCTGTGCGACTCGGCACGCGCCGCGCTGGCCGACGCCGATGCGCTGGTGGTGGTGACGGAGTGGAAGCAGTTCCGCAGCCCGGATTTTTCGCGACTGAAGCAATCGCTGGCCGATGCGGCGATCTTCGACGGGCGCAATCTGTATCACCCCGATGAGGTCGAGGCCGCGGGGCTGGCGTATTACGGGATCGGGCGCGGGCGCTCGATCCAGTCGGAATGACGATGGCGCAGAACCAGGACGAGCTCGAACGGCGGATCATCGATCTGGAAACGCGGCTCGCGTTCCAGGAGCAGGCGCTGTCCGAGCTGAGCGACGCGCTGGCTGCCGCGCGCGACGAGGAAGTCCGCAACGCGCTGGTGATGCATCGCGTGCTGGAAGAACTCAAGCAAATGCGCAGCGCGCTGGCGGCCAACCCGTTCTCGGCCGACGCGTCGCAGGAACCGCCGCCGCCGCATTATTGAGGCGGGCAGGGTGGCAGCCGAGGCCTTCCCGGGCGCTGCCGCATGACTGGACACCGACGATTCGTCCCTGCGGCCGAGCGCTGACGGCGCCGGCTGCCTATACTTCGGCATCAGCCGTCATCCTTCCTGTAGCACGATGAGCAACAGCCTCCGCGACCAGTTGATGGGCCTGGGTTTCAAGCCCGCCCCCAAGCCCGAGCGCACCGCGCCAGCCAAGGACGAACGTCGCGGCAAGCCGGAAAACCGCCACGCCGGCAAGCCGCAGGGCCGGCCGGACGCGCGCAGCGCAGATCCTCGCAAACCCGATCAGCGCAAGCCGCACGGTGGCAAACCGGGCGGTGGCAAGCCCGGCGGTCCGCGCCCGGGCGGTCGGCCGCAGTCCCGCGAGGACATCGATCTGGCCAAGGCCTACGCCATCCGCGCCCAGCGTGAGAAGGACGAGCGCATCGCCGCCGAGGCCGCCAAGCAGGAAGAAGCGCGCCAGCGTCGCGAGGCGCGTTCGAAGCTGGCCGAACTGGTCAAGGACAAGTCGCTGAACGATGCAGCTGCCGAGATCGCCCGCCATTTTCCGTACGGCGGCAAGATCAAGCGCATCTACGTCAACGAAGCACAGCTGAAGGCGCTCAACGCGGGCGAACTGGGCGTGCTGCAGATGGACGGACGCTATCTGCTGGTGACGGCCGAACTGCTTGCGCAGGCCGAGGCGATCTTCGCGCCGGCCGTCGCGCTCAAGATCGATCCGAACGCGCCTGCCGAGCTCGATCCCTACGCCGACCCGCAGTACCAGGTGCCCGACGATCTGGTCTGGTAGGCGCGGCCATTCGGCCCCACGATTTTTCGAGAACTTCCGACGCATGCACGTCACGGACGACACGCGCCATCGCTATTTCCCGTACATAGACGGCCTGCGTGCGTTGGCCGTGCTTTCGGTCATCGCCTACCACCTCGATCCGCGCCTGTTGCCGGGCGGCTTCACGGGCGTGGATGTCTTCTTCGTGATCTCCGGCTTCGTGGTGAGCGCATCGATGGCGCACTTCCACAGGCCGCGCCTGCTCGACTACCTGGGCTACTTCTACGCGCGTCGCATTCGCCGCATCGCGCCGGCGCTGGTGGCGTGCCTGATGATCACCGGGCTGGCGAGCGCGTTGTTCATTCCGCAGGCATGGCTTAGCGACACCAGCAACGAGGTCGGTCGCTGGGCCTTCGTGGGCCTGAGCAACTTCGTCCTGCTGCGAACCGACGGCGATTATTTTTCGCCCAAGGTCGAGTTCAATCCGTATACGCATACGTGGTCGCTGGGCGTGGAAGAGCAGTTCTACGTGCTCTTCCCGCTGCTGTTCTTCGCCTGGGCCTACGGTCGGCGCGGGCGCAACGGGTCGATGGCGCTGTTCGCGCTGGGCCTGGTGGCTTCGCTGGTGTACGTCACGCAGGTGGCGCAGTCGCAGCCGGCGCTGGCGTTCTACATGCTCACCACGCGTTTC
The DNA here is from genome assembly GCF_016735495.2 of Lysobacter sp. MMG2. Taxonomy (GTDB): domain Bacteria; phylum Pseudomonadota; class Gammaproteobacteria; order Xanthomonadales; family Xanthomonadaceae; genus Lysobacter_J. The sequence continues at coordinate 208,726 of NZ_JAERQY020000001.1, read as the reverse complement.
TGGCAACTGGCCGCCGGTGTGCTGCTGTTCCAGATGCTCACGCGTTCGAACGCGCCCGGCGCGCTCTCGCGAATTCCCGCGTGGGCTGCCACGGCCGGCGCGGTGCTGTCGCTCCTCGCCCTCGGCTATGGACTGATCACCGCGCGTGCGGGGCACTCGCCCTGGCCCGACGCGGTGCTGCCCGTGCTCGGAACGCTGGGGCTGCTCGCGTTCCTGCATCGGGCCGATGCCGGTGGCCCGCTGCGTGGCGTGCTCCAGAGCGGTCCTGTTCGCTGGGTGGGCAGGCTGTCGTACTCCCTCTATCTGTGGCACTGGCCCGTGTTCGTGCTGCTGCGATGGACGGTGGGGCTGGAGTCCGTGTCGATTCAGGCTTTCGCGCTGGTACTCACGTTCGCGATGGCGGCGCTGTCCTACTACTTCATCGAGACGCCGTTCCGTCATGCGGCGGTGTTCCGCAATGCGCGCAAGTTGGCCGTCATCGGCGTCGGTGTGGTGGCGATCTTCGCCTTCATGGGCGTGTACCGGAAAGTCGGGCGCATGCAGCCGGAGCTGTCGCTGAGCGTGATCGCGCGGCACGCCGAAGACTGGTACCCGATGGGCCGCGAAACGCGCCCGGTGTATCCGGACTGCGCCGCGGTCGGTCACGTCGAGACCGTGCCCGATGCCGACGTGCGCATCTACTCGAAGTCATCCTGCGCGCAGCCATCGCAAGTCGGGCGGCTGTTCGTCATCGGCGACTCGCACGCGGCGGCGTACGCCGGCTTGATGGCGCGCGTCGCCGAGCAGAGCGGGCGCGACGTTTACCTGTATACGCGTGCGGGATGTTCCTTCATCAACCTGCAACCGTCGCGCGACTACCGACTGCCTCATTGCCGCGCATTCGGCGAGGCGGCGCTGGCGGACGTGCAAAGGCGTGCGCAGGCGGGCGACGTCCTGTTCCTTCCTGCGCTTCGCCTGCCGCGTTATGCGGACCAATGGGCGAGTTTCGATCCAGCCGAAGTTCGCAACGCCGTCTTCGGCGATGCGGCCTTGGCGAGCCGGCAGGAAGCCGAGGCAATGGCGAGCGGCCTGCTCAAGCCGCTCGGCGAGCGCGGAATCTCCATCGTGTTCGAGGCGCCCAAGCCGATCTTCCGCTCGCCGCCGTACCGTTGCGCCGACTGGTTCAGTCGCGGCAATCCGGCGTGCAACGAGGGGCTGACCATGTCGCGCGAAGACTTGCAGGCCTTGCGCCGGCCGGTGATGGATGCCTTCGCGCAGATCGCCGCGCAGGTCCCCGGCGTGAGCGTGTGGGATCCATTCCCGCTGCTGTGCCCGGAGGCGACATGCCGCGTGGAGGAGGGCGGTCGCCCCCTGTACTTCGACGGGGACCACATCAGCGGTTACGCCAACCGCAAGCTGACACCGGCGTTTCTGGCGCACCTGTCATCGGTGCGGCCTGGTTCGGCGGGTCAGAAGTACCAGATGCCGGATGATCTGGCCCGGTAGGCACGCATGCTGAAGGCAGTCATCCTGCCCGGCATGGATGGAACGGGCTCGTTGCTTTCCGATTTCGTGCAATCACTTGGACGGCACTTCGACGTCCAGGTGGTTGCATATCCGCCGGACGAGCCGCTTGGCTATCGGCAACTCCACGAGTTCGTGCGAGCCCGGCTTCCGGCGGGCGAGTTTGTCCTCATCGCGGAATCCTTTTCCGGCCCCATCGCGCTTTCCCTGGCGCGTGAGGCCTCCGCTGGAATGAAGGCGCTGGTCCTATGCGCATCGTTCGCACGGGTAGACCTGCCCGGCAAGGCTTGGCTGTCGCGCTGCGCGTCGTTCGTTCCGTTTCGCAGCCCGCCCGTTTCCATGCTGTCGATCTTGCTATGGGGGCGCTGGCGCACTCGCGAGCGTGTAGACGCGTTGAGGCTGGCCCTGTCGCACGTGCATTCCGACGTGATCCGCGTTCGTGCGATCGAGGCGCTATCGGTCGATGCGACACGCGACAATGCGACAGTTGCCGTGCCTACTCTATGTCTGCAAGCGTCCCAGGATCGCCTGATCGGCCAGTCTGCGGCGAAGGTCCTGGCCGGCATCGTGCCCGGGATGCAGGTGCATCGCTTCGACGCGCCGCACTTCCTGCTGCAGATCCGCGCTGAGGAATGCGCCCAGGTGGTCGCTACCTTCGTCAGCGAAGTTCGCTCCGGGTTGTAGTCGAAGATCAACGCCGGCTCGCGTTCCGTTTGCGCCAGCTGACGCGCGACCGTTGACGACGTACTGGCCGCGGTCGGCGCTATGCGCGCTGCAAGCCGCGACCGTGCAGAACACGGCCGATGCCTTCGTCCTGGATGCTGGCGGAGAGTGTGGAAACGTCGTCCGGTGACATCGCGCGAACCTGCGCAGGATCCAGCCCGATGCGGAAATGCAGTTCGCCGTCTGGCGTGCGCGAAGAGTGGATCGAGGCGAGGTTGATGCCGCGGCGCTCGAACACCGCCAGCAGCGCGCGCAGCGAACCCGGGCAGTCTTCGGGCAGGAACACGTTGAGATAGTTCGGGCTTTCCAGATCGGCAAGCAGATACCCCAGCCGCTCGAATCCGTGGCTGCCGGCCGCCAGGGTCGAAGTCCCGAAAAACGCCGCGCCCTCGTCGAGCAGGCGTGAACGGACTTCGCCTCGTGCCTCCTCGCCACCGTGACGTACCCGCGCGCGCAGAAAGTCGATGGCCTGCGCGAAGCGATCCAGCGCCGGAAGCACATGCGGGTTCTCGAACTGGATGTCCTCGTAGATCGCCGGATTGCCCGAGAGGATACGCTCGGTGACGGTGAGGTCGAGTTCGTATCCGACCGTGCGCAGCGGATGCAGGCGTTCGAGACCGCCCAGCGGCGGGGCGAACTCACGGATGACGTCGGCCTGCGCCATGTGCGCGGCGTGCACCAGGCCCTGCACCAGCGCCATGGCGCGGTCGTGCTCGGCCGGTTCGACGGTGACGCATTCGGCTTCGGTCAGCGCAAGGAAGCCTTTGAACCATTCCCGCCATGCTTCAATGCGGGCCGGGCAAACGGCCAGCACGCGTCCCTTCAGCGTCGGCGTCTTCGGCGGCGCCGTCATCGGGTGCAGTCCCGCCACCTCGGCCTGCGAGCGCAGCAGCTCCGCCACCGGCGCGTCCTTGGTGGAGGTGACGTCCATCCACAGACGCCCACGCTCGGCACCGTCGGCCAGCGTCACGTACTCGCTGATCAGTGTCGGCGTGCGGCGTATGGGCGCGCTGAAGATCAGCACGTCGGCACGCCGGACCAACTCGATGGGCGCCATCGTGTCGTCGCCGACGACGTCGTGGCCCACGACCGTCAGACCCATGCGGCCTTCGAAGAACGTGCGCAGCCAGCGGCCGTACGCACCGTGGATGCCCACGATGCCGATGACCGGCGACGGCCCGTGCGCCACGGCTATTCCGGATCGTAGTCTAGGTTAGACGCCAGCCAGCGTTCGGCCTGCGCCAGGCTCACGCCCTTGCGACGCGCGTAGTCCTCGACCTGTTCCTTTGATACGCGGCCGACCACGAAGTACTGGCTCTTCGGATGGCTGAAGTAATAACCGGAGACTGCAGCGGCCGGATACATGGCGAAGCTCTCGGTGAGGCGCACACCCGCATGATGCTCCGCGTCGAGCAGGCGGAACAGCGTGCCTTTTTCGCTATGTTCCGGGCAGGCCGGATAGCCGGGCGCCGGACGGATGCCTTCGTAGGCTTCCTCGATCAGCGCCGAATTGTCGAGCGTCTCGGCGCTGGCGTAGCCCCAGAACTGCTTGCGTACCCGCTCGTGCAGGCGTTCGGCCAATGCTTCGGCGAAGCGGTCCGCCAGCGCCTTGAGCAGGATCGCGTTGTAATCGTCATGGTCGGCTTCGAAGCGTGCGACGTGCTCTTCGATGCCGATGCCGGCCGTCACCGCGAAGCCGCCGATCCAGTCCTGGCGGCCGCTGTCCTTGGGTGCGATGAAATCGGCAAGGCAGAAATCCGGGCGATCGGCCGGCTTGTCGACCTGCTGGCGCAGGAAGTGCAGGGTGGCGGTCGTGCCGTTCGCATCGACGATGACGTCATCGCCGATCGCGTTGGCCGGCCACAGCGCGAACACCGCCTTCGCGGTCAGCCACTTCTCATCGACGATGCGCTTGAGCATCGCCTTCGCATCGCGGTAGAGCTCGCTGGCCTGCGTGCCGACGACCTCGTCGGTGAGGATCGCCGGGAACTTGCCCGCCAGTTCCCAGGTGTTGAAGAACGGCGTCCAGTCGATGTAATCGAGCAGTTCCGCCAGCGGGTAGTCGTCGAACACGTGCAGACCCGGCTGCTTCGGGGCCGGCGGAACATAATCGTTCCAGCCACCCTCGAAACGCTGGCCGCGGGCCTTCTCCAGCGACACCAGGCGCTTGCCGTCGCCGCGCTGCTTGTGACGCTGGCGGATCTCGGCGTAGTCGGCGTCGTTGGCGGCGACGAAGTTGCCGCGCAGGTCCGGGCTGATCAGCGACTGCGCCACGCCGACCGCGCGCGAGGCGTCCTTCACCCACACGGTGGGCGACTTGTAATGCGGATCGATCTTCAGCGCGGTGTGCGCGCGCGACGTGGTGGCGCCGCCGATCAGCAACGGGACCTGGAAGCCCTGGCGCTGCATCTCGCGCGCGACGTGGCTCATTTCCTCCAGCGACGGCGTGATCAGGCCGGAAAGTCCGATCAGGTCGGCGTTCTCCGCTTTCGCGCGATCGAGGATGACCTGCGCCGGCACCATCACGCCCAGGTCGACCACGTCGAAGTTGTTGCACGCCAGCACCACGCCGACGATATTTTTGCCGATGTCGTGCACGTCGCCCTTGACGGTCGCCATGACGATCTTGCCGTTGGACTTGCCGACATCGCCCGTGCGGAGCTTCTCGGCTTCGATGTACGGCAGCAGGTAGGCCACGGCCTTCTTCATCACGCGCGCGGATTTCACCACCTGCGGCAGGAACATCTTGCCGGCGCCGAACAGATCGCCGACCACGTTCATGCCGTCCATCAGCGGGCCTTCGATGACATCGAGCGGACGCGTCGACAGCGCGCGCGCCTCTTCCGTGTCGGCTTCGATGTACTGATCGATGCCGTGCACCAGCGAGTGCGACAGGCGTTCGCGCACGGGCTTCTCGCGCCAGGCGAGGTCCTCGACCTTCTTCTCGCCCTTCTTGCCCTTGTAGCGGTCGGCGATCTCCAGCAGGCGTTCGGTCGCATCGCTGCGGCGGTTGAGCACCACGTCCTCGACGCGCTCGCGCAGGTCGGCGTCCAGGTCGTCGTACAGCGGCAGCGCGCCGGCGTTGACGATGCCCATGTCCATGCCGGCCTTGATGGCGTGGTACAGGAACACGACGTGGATCGCCTGCCGCACCGGCTCGTTGCCGCGGAAGGAGAAGCTGACGTTCGACACGCCGCCGGAGATGTGGCTGAAGGGGAAGCGCCGCTTCAGCTCGCGCGTGGCCTCGATGAAGGCCACCGCATAGTCGTTGTGTTCCTCGATGCCGGTGGCGATGGCGAACACGTTCGGATCGAAGATGATGTCTTCCGGCGGGAAGCCGATCTCTTCCGTCAGCAGGCGATAGGCGCGCGAGGAGATCTCGACCTTGCGTTCGATCGTGTCGGCCTGGCCGGCTTCGTCGAAGGCCATCACCACGACCGCCGCACCGTAGCGACGCACGAGTCGCGCCTGGCGCAGGAACTCGGCTTCGCCTTCCTTCATCGAGATCGAGTTGACGATGCCCTTGCCTTGCAGGCACTTCAGGCCGGCCTCGATCACGCTGAACTTGGAGCTGTCCACCATCACCGGCACGCGCGCGATGTCCGGCTCGGCGGCGATGAGGTTGAGGAACTCGACCATCGCGCGCTCGGAATCGAGCAGGCCTTCGTCCATGTTGACGTCGATGACCTGCGCGCCGTTCTCCACCTGCTGGCGGGCGACGACAACCGCTTCATCCAGGCGGCCTTCAAGAATGAGTTTCTTGAACTGCGCGCTGCCGGTGACGTTGGTGCGCTCACCGACGTTGATGAAGTTGGATTCGGGCGTGATCTGCAGCGGCTCCAGGCCGCTCAGCCGCGTCTGCCGGGGTAGTGCGAGGTTCATCTGTTGCGAATTCCTTGGTGTATCGACAGGCGCGTCAGGCCGCGGCGACCAGCGCAGGCAACGCGCGCGGCGCTACGCCGGCGACGGCCTGGGCAATCGCCGCGATGTGTGCCGGCGTGGTGCCGCAGCAACCGCCCACGAGGTTGAGCAGCCCCGAGCGCGCGAATTCGCTCAGCACCGCGGCCATGTCCTCCGGCGTTTCGTCGTAACCGCCGAACGCGTTGGGAAGGCCCGCGTTGGGGTGCGTGCTGACGTAGGCGTCGGAGACCTGGGCGAGCACGTCGACGTGCTGGCGCAGGTCCTTTGCGCCGAGCGCGCAGTTCAGACCGATGGCCAGCGGCTGTGCGTGGCGGAGCGAGTACCAGAACGCTTCGGCCGTCTGGCCCGAAAGCGTGCGGCCGCTGGCATCGGTGATCGTGCCGGACACCATCACCGGCAGGCGCACGCCTCGCGCATCGAATGCCTCTTCGATGGCGAACAGCGCCGCCTTGGCGTTGAGCGTGTCGAACACCGTCTCGACCATGAGCACGTCGGCGCCGCCGTCGATCAGGCCGTCGGCGGCCTCGCGGTAGGCCGTGCGCAGTTCGTCGAAGGTGATCGCGCGGAAGCCGGGGCGGTTCACGTCCGGGCTCAGGGAGGCCGTGCGGCTGGTCGGGCCGAGCACGCCGATGACGAAGCGCGGGCGCGAGGGGTCTTTCGCCTCGGCCGCGTCGCATGCGTCGCGGGCCAGGCGCGCGCCGGCTTCGTTGAGTTCGCGCGCGAGGTGCTCCAGGCCGTAGTCGGCCAGCGACACCGTCGTCGAATTGAAGGTGTTGGTTTCCACCAGATCCGCGCCTGCGTCCAGGTACTGCGCGTGGATGCCGCGGATGATGTCCGGCTGGGTCAGCGTGAGCAGATCGTTGTTGCCGCGCTGGTCGCGCGCGCAGCCGCAGTTTTCCTCGTGCACGTGCTCGACGTGGTCGTAGGCGTGGTCGTAGCCGCTGGCGAAGCGCTCGCCGCGGTAGGCCGCCTCGTCCAGCTCGTGCTGCTGGATCATCGTGCCCATCGCGCCGTCGATCACCAGGATGCGCTCGCGCAGCAGGTGCTGCAGCGCTTCGGCACGCGCGGGGTTCAGCCAGGGCAGGGCGCTCATCAGGACTTCCTCGTGGTCTTGCGGGTCGCACTGTCGCCGCCCTTGCGGCCGATCAGCGCGATCACTTCGAAATGGGGCGGGCGGCGTTCGCGGGTCACGGTCTCGCAACTGGTGACGTCGAGGCCGGCCCGGGTCGCGAACTTCAGCAGGTCCTTCTCGCTGAAACCCAGATTCACGTGGCCATAGGCTTCCACCACGTTGCGGTGCTCATGACGCGCCAGGCTGGTCAGCAGCAGGCGGCCGCCCGGGCGCAGCACGCGCACCGCCTCGGCCACGGCCTGGGCGGGGTGCTCGGCGTAGGTGAGCGAGTGCATCAGCACGACCAGGTCGAAGTGCGCGTCGGTGAAGGGCAGGGCGTGCATGTCGCCCTCACGCACTTCGACGTTCTTGAGCTTGCGCAGGCGCTCGGAGGCGGCCAGCACGACCTTGGTGCTGGAGTCCAGGCAGACGTAGCGGTTCGAATGCGGGGCGAGCAGTTCGGCCAGCACGCCGTCGCCGGAGGCCACGTCGAGCACGTCGCCGGGCTCCAGCAGCGGCAGGGCGGAGCGCGCCATGGCTTCCCAGGTGCGGCCGGGCGAGTAATGGCGCTCCATGTCGCCGGCCACGGAGTCCGCCCAGTTCTGGTCGGCCGCGCGTGAGGCCAGGACATGAGTGACGCGCTCGGCGTCCTGGCGCAGCAGCGGGTCGTCGCTGCCCTCGCGCAGGGTCTGCCACAGGGCGCGCTGGGCGGGGTCCAGGGCGCCGTCATCGAAGCGGTAATAGGCCGACACGCCGGCCCGGCGGTCGCGCACCAGCCCGGCCTCCTTCAGCTTGGCCAGGTGGGTGGAGACGCGCGGCTGGGCGAGGCGGGTGATGGCGGACAGCTCGGCCACGGTCAGTTCCTCACGCTCCAGCAGGGCGAGCAGGCGGACGCGGGTGGCGTCGGCAAACACCTTCAAGCGTGAGGACCAGCCTTCCAGATCCATGTTTCATCAACCTATCGCGATATAGCGATAAGTTTCGTCCGCAAGGCGCGCAGGGTCAAGGGCAACGTGAAGGTAGCGGTATCACGCCGCGCGTTCGGGAGCGGGGTTTTCCGCAAACGGGCGGGAAGGGGCGCATGCGGCGCCGCGCAATGGCCTCGCCCGACACGAGCCAGTTACAATTCGCGGGCTCGCAAGATCAAATACTCAAGCACGAGGTATCGACGTGGATTTCAGCTTCACCGAAGAGCAATTGTTGATCCAGGATGTGGCCCGCCGCATCGCCCAGGAAAAGATTGCTCCCAGCGCCGAGCACCACGACAAGACGGGCGAGTTTCCGCTCGAGAACATCCGCACGCTGGGCGAGAACGGCCTGATGGGCATCGAGGTGCCGGCCGAGTACGGCGGCGCCGGCATGGACCCGATCAGCTACGTGCTGGCGATGATCGAGATCGCGGCGGGCGACGCCGCGCACTCCACCATCATGTCGGTGAACAACTCGCTGTTCTGCAACGGCATCCTCAAGTTCGGCACCGAGGAGCAGAAGCAGAAGTACGTGCGTGCGATCGCCGAAGGCCGCGAGATCGGCGCCTTCGCGCTGACCGAGCCGCAGTCCGGTTCCGACGCCACCGCGATGCGCTGCAAGGCGACGAAGCAGGCCGACGGCACCTACGTCATCAACGGCAAGAAGAGCTGGATCACCTCCGGCCCGGTCGCCAAGTACTTCGTCCTGTTCGCCATGACCGACCCGGACAAGGGCGCGCGCGGCATCACCGCGTTCATGGTCGACGGCGATCGCGCCGGCTTCCATCGCGGCAAGACCGAGCCCAAGCTCGGCATCCGCGCCTCGGCCACGTGCGAGATCGAGTTCGACGGTTACGTCGCGCAGCCTGAAGACGTGCTCGGCGACGTCGGCCACGGCTTCAAGATCGCCATGAGCGTGCTCGACGCCGGCCGCATCGGCATCGCCAGCCAGGCCATCGGCATCGCCCGCGCGGCCTACGAAAGGACCCTGGAATACGTGCGCGAGCGCAAGGCGTTCGGCGCGGCCATCGGCACGTTCCAGATGACCCAGGCGAAGATCGCCGACATGAAGTGCAAGCTCGACGCGGCCACGCTGCTCACGCTGCGCGCGGCCTGGCAGAAGGGCGAGTACGACAAGGGCGGCGCGCGCTTCAGCAACGAGGCGGCCATCGCCAAGCTGACGGCTTCGGAAGCGGCGATGTGGATCACCCACCAGGCCGTGCAGATCCACGGCGGCATGGGCTACTCGAAGGAAATGCCGCTGGAGCGCTACTTCCGCGACGCCAAGATCACCGAGATCTACGAAGGCACCAGCGAGATCCAGCGCCTGGTGATCGCCCGCAACGAGACCGGCCTGCGCTGACGGGCCGCCGGCACGCACGAAACCGACATGAAACGTTTCGGATCGTCACGTCCCACCGCCTGCCCTGTCGACCGCGGTCGCGACTGGAGTGAGCGCGAGAACGCCGCACACGCGGCCTCGCGCCAGATCGCGCCCGCGAACAGCCCGTACTGAACCGTATCCCCCGGCCCACGCGAAGAGCGTGGGCCTTCTTCCATTGGAACTTCCGTTGCCATGAGCACCAAACGTAACGCTGCTGCCAAACCTGCCGCCAAGGCCGAGCCGGCCAAACGCGCGTCGTCAAAGAGCACCTCCACCAAGGCCATTGCGAAGAACGGCACCAAGGACGACAGCGTGTCGCTTGCGCCGATCGTCGAGGCGATGCGCAAGCACCTGCCCAAGGCGCGCCACGCCGAGGCCGAAGCGTTCATCAACGCCTTCTACAAGCGCATGAGCAGCGACGAGCTGCCGCAGCACGACGCGCAGGGCTGGGCCGAGCTGGCCGCCGATTTCCTCGACTTCGCCCGCGCACGCAAGCCCGGTTCGGCGCTCGTGCGCCTGTTCAACCCGACGATGAAGGGCGAAGGCTGGGAGTCCACCCACACCGTCGTGCAGATCGCCAACGACGACATGCCGTTCCTGGTCGACTCGGTGACGATGGCGCTGGCCGAGCAGGGCATCGGCGTGCACGTGCTGGGCCACCCGGTGGTGCTGTTCCAGCGCGACAAGACGGGCAAGATCCTCGCCGTCGGCGAAGGCCAGCCCGAATCGCTGATGCATCTGGAAATCGACCGCCAGCCGGCCGAGGCGATGCCGAAGATCGCCAAGGCGATCGAAGCGGTGCTGGCCGACGTGCGTGCATCCGTGCGCGACTGGCCGCAGATGCAGGCCAAGATGCGCGAGGTCGCCGAAGAACTGGCGCAGCGCAACCTGCCCGTGAGCGAGGCCGGCAAGCGCGAGGCGCAGGAGTTCCTGCGCTGGGCGTCCGACAACCACTTCACTTTCCTGGGCTATCGCGAGTACGAAGTCGTCGAAAAGGGCGGCGCGGAAGTGCTCAGCGCGGTGAAGTCCTCGGGCATGGGCCTGCTGCGTGGTAAGGACGTGGGCAAGCCGCGCCTGCTGACCTCGCTGGCGGCGCATTACATGCCGCAGTCCGGTTCGGTCGATGCGCTGATCCTGACCAAGACCAACTCGCGCGCGACCGTGCACCGTCCGGGCTACATGGACTACATCGGCGTGCTGAGCTTCGACGCCAAGGGCAAGCCGGTGCGCGAGGAGCGCTTCCTTGGCCTGTACACCTCCAGCGCGTACAACCGTCGCCCGTGGGACATCCCGCTGGTGCGCCAGCGTCACAACTACGTGATGCAGCAGTCCGGCCTGAAGCCCGACAGCCACAGCGGCAAGGCGCTGCGCCACATCCTGGAATCGCTGCCGCGCGACGAGATGTTCCAGTCCAGCGAAGAGGAACTGCTGCGCACCGCGACCGGCATCCTCGGCCTGCAGGAGCGCGTGCGCAGCAAGCTGTTCCTGCGCCGCGACCGTTACGGCCGCTTCTTCTCGGTGCTGGTCTACATCCCGCGCGACCGCTTCAACACCGACGTTCGCCTGCGCATCGAGTCCATGCTCAAGCGCGAGCTGCACGGCGAGCACGTGGATTCCTCCGTCACGCTGGGCGGCGAATCGCCGCTGGCGCAGGTGCACCTGATCGTACGTCCGAAGTCCGGCGAGACGATCGAGACCGACAGCGCGAAGATCGAAGCCGAGCTGTCCAAGCTGGTGCGCAACTGGCAGGACGACCTGCGTGAGAGGCTGGTCGCCCGCCACGGCGAGCAGCGCGGCCTCACGCTCACCAACACCTACGGTCGCGCATTGCCGGCGGGCTACATCGAAGAAGTCAGCGCCGACGTGGCCGCCGACGACGTCGAGCACCTGGCCGCGCTGAGCGGTCCGGACGACCTACGCCTGAGCCTCTACCGCGCGCACAACGGCGACGGCGGCCTGCGCTTCAAGTTCTATCGCCAGAACGACGACATCCCGCTGTCGGACGCGCTGCCGATGATGGAGAACATGGGCCTGCGGGTGATCTCCGAGCACCCGTACCGCCTGCAGGCGAACGGCCAGACCGTGTTCATCCAGGACTTCGAGGTCGAGACCAACGATCCGAACCTGGACGTGTCCAACCTCGACGAGAACTTCGAGCAGGCCTTCGCGCAGATCTGGCGCGGCAATGCCGAGAACGACGGCTTCAACCGCCTGATCCTCACCGCCAACCTGTCGTGGCGCCAGGTCGCGATGCTGCGCGGCTACTGCAAGTACCTGCTGCAGGTCGGCGTGCCGTTCTCGCAGAGCTACGTGGAAGAAACGGTCAACCGTTATCCGCTGCTGGCGCGCCTGCTGGTGGAGCTGTTCGAAGCCAAGTTCGATCCGGTCACCGGCAACGAGTCCAAGGCCGAGATCAAGGCCGGCATGGAGCAGTTCCGCGCCCAGCTGCAGGCGCTCGCACACGGCGACGAAGCCACGCTCGCCACGCTGGAGCCGGCGATCGAAGCCCGCGCCGGCAAGCGCGACGTGCAGGTCGAAGCCACGCGCAATGCGCTCAAGGGTCTGTTCGACCGCGTCGCCAGCCTGGACGAAGACCGCATCCTGCGCAGCTTCATCGGCGTGATCGATGCGACGCTGCGCACCAGCTACTACATCCAGTACAAGGACGGCCTGCGCGCCGACGGCGGCCCGGCCGACTACATCAGCTTCAAGTTCGATTCGTCGAAGGTTCCGGACCTGCCGAAGCCGCGTCCGTATCGCGAGATCTTCGTCTACGGTCCGCGCGTGGAAGGCGTGCACCTGCGCTTCGGCCCGGTCGCACGCGGTGGCCTGCGCTGGTCCGACCGTCGCGAAGATTTCCGCACCGAAGTGCTGGGCCTGGTGAAGGCGCAGATGGTCAAGAACACCGTCATCGTGCCGGTCGGTTCGAAGGGCGGCTTCTTCGCCAAGCAGCTGCCGGATCCCACCGTCGACCGCGACGCGTGGTTCAACGAAGGCGTGGCCTGCTACAAGCGCTTCATCAACGGCCTGCTCGACATCACCGACAACCTGGTGAACGGCAAGGTCGTGCCGCCGTCGAACGTGGTGCGCCACGACAACGACGACCCGTACCTCGTCGTCGCCGCCGACAAGGGCACTGCCACTTTTTCCGACATCGCCAACGGCATCGCGCGCGCGCACGGCTTCTGGCTGGACGACGCGTTCGCCTCGGGCGGTTCGGTGGGCTACGACCACAAGGGCATGGGCATCACCGCGCGCGGCGCGTGGGAGTCGGTCAAGCGCCACTTCCGCGCCATGGGCCGCGACAGCCAGAAGGCGGACTTCACCGTCGTCGGCGTGGGCGACATGTCCGGCGACGTGTTCGGCAACGGCATGCTGCTGAGCAAGCACATCCGCCTGCTGGCCGCGTTCGACCACCGCCACATCTTCCTGGATCCGAACCCGGATGCCGCGAAGACGTTCAAGGAACGCGAGCGCATGTTCAAGCTGCCGCGTTCGAGCTGGGACGACTACGACAAGTCGCTCATCAGCAAGGGCGGCGGCGTGTTCCCGCGCTCGGCCAAGTCGATCATGCTGTCGCCGGAAATCAAGACGGCGCTCGGCATCGACGCGTCGATCACCGCGCTCAGCCCGGCGGAACTGCTCAGCGCGATCCTCAAGGCGCCGGTCGACCTGCTGTGGAACGGCGGCATCGGTACCTACGTGAAGGCGACGAGCGAGACCAACGCCGACGTCGGCGACCGCGCCAACAACGCGCTGCGCGTCAACGGTCGCGACCTGCGCTGCAAGGTGGTGGGCGAGGGCGGCAACCTGGGCATGACCCAGCTGGGCCGCATCGAGGCTGCGCAGCACGGCGTGCTGCTCAACACCGACTTCATCGACAACTCCGCCGGCGTGGACACCTCCGACCATGAGGTGAACATCAAGATCCTGCTCAACGGCGAAGTGCAGAAGAAGAAGCTGACGCTGCCCGAGCGCAACAAGCTGCTCGCGCAGATGACCGACGAAGTCGGCCAGCTGGTGCTCACCGACAATTACCGCCAGAACCAGGCCATCAGCCTGATGGAGCGGATGAGCGTGCATCGCCTGGGCTCCAAGCAGCACTTCATCCGCACGCTGGAATCGCAGGGGCTGCTGGATCGCCAGATCGAGTTCCTGCCGTCCGACGCCGAGATCGCCGAGCGCAAGTCGCGCGGTCAGGGCCTGACGCGTCCGGAGCTGGCAGTGCTGCTGTCGTACAGCAAGATCGTGCTGTTCCAGCAGTTGCTGGATTCCAACGTGCCGGAAGACCCGTACCTGTCGAAGGAACTGGTGCGCTACTTCCCGCAGCCGCTGCAGGCCAAGTACGCCAAGGCGATGGAAGGCCACCGCCTGAAGCGCGAGATCATCGCCACGGCGGTGACCAACTCGATGGTCAACCGCATGGGCGCGACCTTCACCCTGCGCATGACCGAGGACACCGGTCGCACGCCGGCCGAAGTCGCCGAGGCCTACACCATCGCCCGCGAGGCGGTGGATGCGCGCGACCTGTGGGCGCAGATCGACGCGCTCGACGGAAAGGTGCCGGAGTCGGTGCAGGTCGATGCGCTGCAGGTCATCTGGCACCTGCTGCGCTCCATGTCGCGTTGGCTGCTGTCGCGTCCGGGCAAGATGCCGGAAATCACGCATGCGATGGCGCGTTACAGCGACGGCCTCAACGCCGTTCGCGCCGCGCTGCCGGGCGTGCTCTCGGGCGTGCGTCGCGATGCATACGACGCGCGCGTGGCCGAGTGGAAGGGCAAGGGCGTGCCGGCACAGTTGGCCGAACAGCTCGCCGCGCTGCCGCTGCTGGAGTTCGGCTGCGATGTCGTGGAGATCTCGCTGGCCCGCAAGCTCTCGCCGCTGGAAGTGGCCAAGGCCTACTTCTCGCTCGGCGCGGCGCTGAGCCTGCCGTGGCTGTACGAGCAGGTGGAGCAGTTGCCGGTCGACGGTCGCTGGCAGGCACTGGCCCGCGGCGCACTGCGCGACGAGCTGGCCACGCAGGCGCGCTCGCTGGTCTCGCAGATCCTCGCCGAAGGCGGCAAGAAGCCGGCGGAGCAGAAGGTCGAAGCCTGGCTCAAGCGCGACGATTCCTCGCTGCGCTTCACGCTGGCGATGTTCGCCGACCTGCACAGCCAGAAGGCGCTGGACTACCCGACGCTGTCGGTGGCGGTGCGTCGCCTGGCGCAGGTTGCGTCGGCGGCGTAAACCGTCGTCGCAGTGGAATGAAGAAGCCCGGCCTGGTGCCGGGCTTTTTCTTTTGCGTGGATTGAACGCGCGGCGCCGGCCCGTCCATCCTTCGACTTCGGCGCTGCGCGCCTACGCTCAGGACGGACGGTGATGCTCGATCGCTGCCGCCTGAGCCAACGCGACCGCCCCCGTTCGTGCTGAGCGTAGGGCCGAAGTCGAAGGATGGACGGGCCGCCTGCGTCCCAAGGCAATCCGAACGTCATGCCTCGTCGGTTATGCTCCCCCCGTCACCCTGGAGCCGCCGATGACATCGACGCCCCGCATCGCTTTCCTCGCCAGCAACGCCGAAGAGGCGCAGCGCGCATTGCATTCGCTCACCGCGCGCCATGGCCAGCACGCACCCGAAGACGCCGACATCCTTGTACCGCTGGGCGGCGACGGCTTCATGCTCGCCACGCTGCACCGTTACGGCGGCCTGGGCAAACCGGTGTACGGCATGAAGCTGGGCACCGTCGGTTTCCTGATGAACCATCACGACGGCGAGGGCCTGCACGCGCGCCTGCATGCGGCCGAACCGGCCGTGCTGCGCCCGCTGGAGATGGTCGCGCAGACCGAGTCCGGTGCCACCGTCGGCTCACTGGCCTACAACGAAGTCTCGCTGCTGCGACAGACCCGCCAGGCCGCGCACCTGCGCATCGACCTCAACGGCGAGACGCGTCTGGACGAGCTGATCTGCGACGGCGTGCTGCTGGCCACGCCGGCCGGCAGCACCGCCTACAACTTCTCCGCGCACGGGCCGATCCTGCCGCTGGGCGCGAACGTGGTCGCGCTGACGCCGATCGCCGCATTCCGCCCGCGTCGCTGGCGCGGCGCCGTGCTCAAGGCCGACACCGAAGTGCGCTTCCGCGTGCTCGATCCATACAAGCGCCCGGTCAGCGCCACCGCCGACTCGCACGAAGTGCGCGACGTGGTCGAAGTGACCATCCGCGAATCGCACGACCGCACGGTCACGTTGCTGTTCGATCCGGAGCACAACCTGGAAGAGCGGATGCTGGCGGAGCAGTTCATCGCTGGGTGAGGCAGGCCGCTTGCGCGGCACTGCCGCGCGGCCTGCCGAACGCCCGGCCATGGATGGCCGGGCCGGGCGTTCCGAAGCCGATTGCGTTGCGCCATGGATGGCATGTCGACGCCTGCTGACGTAGCGCTTGCAAACGTTGACACGCGTGTCACAGCTTCGCGATTCCCTTCATGCCTTTCCATCCCGTCATTCCCGCGAAAGCGGGAATCCCGGGACGTTTCACGTTTTCACCAGTGGCTTGTCAGCGGCACAGCAACAGCAAATGGATTCCAGCTTCCGCTGGAATGACGCGATAGACGCGGAGCGCGTGATGGCCTGGATCCCGGCCTTCGCCGGGATGACAGGATTCATGGGGCGTGATGCAGCAGACCGGATGACGGCCTGGGTCCCAGCCTTCGCCGGGATGACAGGATTCATGGGGCGTGATGCAGCAGACCGGGTGACGGCCTGGATCCCGGCCTTCGCCGTGATGACAGGATTCATGAGGCGTGATGCAGCAGATCGGATGACGGCCTGGATCCCAGCCTTCGCCGGAATGGCGAATCGTGCGAGGCGATCGCATGCCCGCCTACGACGCCATCACCCTTGCGCACCCGCTCCACCCCGCACCCGCTCCACCTTCGGCGCCGACCACTCGTACTCCAGCATCGCCTTCTGCGGCCAATAGCTGCGCAGCACCAGCATGAAGGGGCCGTCCGGGACGGGCAGCCAGTTGGATTCCAGCGCGGGCCCCGGCGAGTCCTTCTGCAGGTGGATCGTGATGCCGCCGTCGGCGTCGGTCTTCAGGTCTTGCAGCATCGTCGAGCCGATGAGGTAGCGCTCCTTCGGATTGCGCACCAGCAACTGCTGCGGCAGCGTGTACGCGGTGACCGACCAGAACGCGTTCAC
Organism: Lysobacter sp. MMG2; assembly: GCF_016735495.2. Lineage (GTDB taxonomy): Bacteria > Pseudomonadota > Gammaproteobacteria > Xanthomonadales > Xanthomonadaceae > Lysobacter_J. The sequence continues at coordinate 191,942 of NZ_JAERQY020000001.1, read as the reverse complement.
CGGCGGCAGCTGGCCCTTGGCGAAACGCAGCACGTAACGGTTGCGGCTGCCGTCGAGGAGCTCATCGTTGCTGTCCATCTCGTACCGGCGGTAGATCGCCTCGGCGCGCGAGTTGCCGCCGATGCCCACCTGCGCGGCGGTGGCGCGGGCGATGTAGTCGTTGTTCAACTCCTCGCGCGTGCCGAACATCTGGTCGGCGCGGCCCGTCGCCGCGGCGCGGCGCGAGTCGATCTGTTTCTGCCCGTCGGCCATGCCGTCGGCCAGCGCCTGACGCACGGCGGGCGCCAGCGCCGCAATATCGATCGTGCCGCCCGGCACGACACCGATCCGCGCGAAGCCATCGCGCAGATGCTGCTCGGACGGATGCACCGGCGCGAACTGCAGCAGGAAGGCGAGTTGGTTGAAGAACTCCGGCGAGGTCCGCGTCTCCTGCGGCGACAACGGCGCGATCCACTGGATCTTCGGCGGCGGTTGCGGCGGCGTAGTCGCGGTGAAGGCCGACAGCGTCCGCAACTGGTAACCGGCCTGGATTCTGCGCACGTTCGCCATGTCGTCCGCGCCGAACAACTGCGTGCGCCCGCCGATCATCACCAGCTGCGTCTCGGAGCGGATCACCTTGTCGATGCCCGGCGGCGGCTGGCCCTCCCAGTCCGGGCCGGCGATCAGGAAGTGGCCGCCGCCGCTGCCCGTGGCGCGACTGCCGATGTAATCGAAGTTGAACGTGTACAGGTCGATGAGCTGGAACACGAAGTAGCGCTTCGGGTCCATCTGCGGAACGCTCAACACCACCGGTTCGCGGCGCAGGTCCAGGTTGGCCAGCGTGTAGGGCGTGTCGGCGTTGGGCGTGACGATGGCGGTGTCGTCCGGCGTGAACACGCGATCGAAGTTCAGCAGCGTGTTGAACGGCCCGCGATACAGCGGGTTCGCCTTGTCGATGCTGTAGGCGTGGATGATCCGGTACATCTCGACCATCGGATACCCGTAGACGTAGGCATCGCGCGCGATCTTGCGCGCTTCCTCCGGCGTGGCGGTGACGGCGGTGCCCGATGCGGGAGCGGGATCGGGCGCATCGCGCCGGCAACCCGGCAGCAGGAACGCGGGGAGCAGCAGCGCACCCAGGAGCACCGCGTTCTGGATCGGCCTGGCGGACATGGTGTCCTCCTTGCGGTTCGACTGGCACAAGCCGGCGGCCCCGCGCCGGACCGCGTCGCGTGACCCGTTGCCGCGGACACTACTCCCCCGGATGCAAGGGATGCATCAAGGCGGACCGGGCCCGGTCCGCGGTGGCGGCTTGGGGCACAATAGGCCCATGCCCGACCGTGATGCCGATCCGTTGATCGTCGCGATTTCCTCGCGAACCCTGTTCGACATGGAAGAAAGCCACGCGCTGTTCGAGCGCGAGGGCATCGATTCCTACGCGCAATTCCAGCGTGCCCACGAGGACGACCTGCTCGCGCCCGGCATCGCCTTCCCGCTGGTGCGCAAGCTGCTTGCGCTCAACGAGGGCGCGCCGCCGGACGCGCCGCGCGTGGAGGTCATCCTGATCTCGCGCAACTCCGCCGACAGCGGCCTGCGCATCTTCAATTCGATCGCCCACCACGGGCTGGCGATCAAGCGTGCGGCCTTCAGCAACGGCGCACCGCCGTATCCGTACATCCGTCCGTTCGGCGCCGACCTGTTCCTCTCGGCCAACGCCGAGGACGTGCGCAGCGCGCTGGCCGCCGGCGTCGCCGCGGCGACGTTGTTGCCGGCGAAGGCGCCACAAAAGCGCCACGACCAACTGCGCATCGCCTTCGACGGCGACGCGGTGATCTTCGACGACGAAGGCGAGCGCGTCTCGCGCGAAGGCGGCCTGGCGGCCTTCACCGAACACGAGCGCAGCCACGCCGGGCAGGCGCTGTCGGGCGGGCCGTTCCGCGGTTTCCTCGACGCGCTGCACCGCTTGCAGCAGGCCTTCCCGACCGGGCAGGGCTCGCCGATCCGCACCGCGCTGGTCACCGCGCGCTCGATCCCCGCGCACGAACGCGTGATCCGCACGCTGCGCCAGTGGGACATCCGCCTGGACGAGGCGCTGTTCCTCGGTGGCCGCGCGAAGGGGCCGTTCCTGGACGCCTTCGGCGCGGACATCTTCTTCGACGATTCCGAGCACAACATCCTGTCGGCGCGCGACCACGTCGCCGCCGGGCACGTGCCGCACGGGATCGCCAACCGCTAGTCGTCGCCGAGCTGGCTGCGGATCTCGCCGCCCGGATAGAGCGTGCTGTGCACGTTGGCGTAGGCATAGCCTTCGCGTAGCGCGCGTACCACTTCGTCCAGTTCGCCGGCGGCCACGCCCTGGCCGTTCGGACCGATGACATCGGAGGCGACGATCACGCCGGTGATGCGCCCCGGGGCTGCAGGGCAGGCCTGCGTGCCGACCGGGCCGTTGCCGAGGTTGGTGCACAGGAACGCGGCGATGCCGCCGTTCACGCCCTTCTGGCCGATGTGGATGTGCGCCTGGGTGACGGTGCCTTCCAGGTCGGCGTAGGCCAGCTCGTAGTGGATCGCGCCGCCGCCGGGTGCGATGCGGGCGCGGAAGCTGCCGCGGCCGTCGGTGGACAGGGCCGGGACTTCTTCGCTGCCTTCCAGGACGGCCCGGATCTGACGGTTTTCGGCGCGGGCATCGGACGCGGGGAATGCGGCCGCCGACAAGAGCACGGCCACTCCGAGCAGTGCGGTGCGGATCATGACGTTCACCTGCGGAACGCGGCGCGGATCACGCCGAGCGGACGGTGGTCCCGGCGCGGTTATCGGACGGTGAAATCCGGCCCTGGCGCCGCGCCCGGGCGACGGGCGGTCACGGCCCGATCAGGGCCTGCAGCGGCAGGCGGATGTCGGTCAGCTTCCAGCGCAAGCCGTCGCGCGTCAGCACGAACACCACCGGGTCGCCGTCGGCGTTGTGCACCGTGGCGGTGAAACGCGAGGGCGATTCAAAGCGATAGCGGGCATCGCGCAGCGGATCGGGAGGCGGGGTGTGCGCGAGGCCGTCGTTGGGATCGACACCGCCGCCGCTGATGCGATGGAGCAGCCCCCGTCCCTGCAGCACCGCGCCGATGCCGGCGGGCGTGGCGAGCATGTCGACGATGCCACCGGCGGCGCGGTTCGCCAGGCCCAGCGCGAACGCGCCCAGCGGGTTGTCCTGCATCCCGGCGCCCGCATTGCGCGCCAGCGTGTCTTCCACCTGCGCGCGCAGGCTGCTGCGCACGGCGTCGAAATCCACATGCCGCGACAGCGCCGCCGTGTCTTCCTGCGCGACCGCCTCGCGGATCGAATTGATCGTGAGGAAAGGACCGGCCGCGATCCAACCCGCCAAGGCCAGCAGCACGACGACGACCAGGGCGATCCACTTCTTCATGCGTGCGTTCTCGACGGGACGAAGCGCGATGGTACGGGCGGTGGCGCGCGCGTGGATGAAGCCGCCCTCACCGCGGTGGCTTGCATGGCAGATTTGCTTCGATCAGGCGTCGCCGACCGCGGCCTCGCGCCGCTCGCGTGCCGGCAGCACATGGGCCGCAAGCGCGACGCAGGCGATGGCCGCACCGGCGAGGAACGCCCAACGCCCCGCGCCCAGTTGCCACATGACCGCCGCCACGCCCGCACCGGCCACGCCGCCGATGCCGCCGCTGAAGCCGTACAGCAACCCCTGCGCGGCGGCCATGTCGCGACGCTGTGGGAACAGCTCGGCCATGCGCCGCATGCAGCCGGCGTGGAAGGCGGCGAAGCTCAGCGCATGGCCGCTCTGTGCAAGCGCCATCCACGCGAACGAGCCGCCGAACAGCGCCACGATCGTCCAGCGCGCGATGGTCGCCAGCAGGCAGGCGGTCATCAGCCGGTGCGCGCCGTAGCGCTGCACCAGACGCGGGGCAAGCCAGAACATCGCGATCTCGCAACTCACGCCGATCGCCCACAGCACGCCGACCGCGAAGCCGTCGTGGCCGTGGGCCTGCAGGTGCAGGGTGTAGAACACGTAGAACGGCCCGAAGCCCAGCTGCATCAGCAGCGCCGTCACCAGCAGGTGGCGCACGCCGGGGCGGCGCCACAGTTCGCCGCGCACGGTGGTTTCCGCGGCCGGTTGCGGGACCGGGCGATCTTCCCGGTGCAGCCAGGCCGCCGCGACCGTGAGCGCCAGCCAGGGCAGGGTGAGCCAGACGAAGGCGTCGTTGCCCAGGCGATCGAGCAGCCAGCCGTAGGTGCCGGCGACCACGAGGAAGCCGATCGAGCCCCACATGCGGATGCGGCCGTAGTCGTGGTTGCGCGCGCCCAGCGCGGAGAGCGTCATCGCCTCGAACTGCGGCATCACCGCGTTGAAGAACACGCCGAACCACGCCATCGCCACGAACAGCATCACGCCATGGTCGAAGCCGGCGAACGCCGCGAAGCCCAGCAGCGCGAGCGCGCAGCCGGCGACCAGCCAATGGCCCGGCGTGGCGCTGCGCGCGCTCATGCGCGCCCAGGTCGGCGGCGCGACGATGCGCCCGCCGTACCACAGCGCCAGCATCGCGCCCACAACGTAGCCGCCGTGACCGTTGGCCGCGACCCAGCGGCCGATGTAGGGCGTGTAGGCGCCCAACGCGCCGTAGTAGCCCAGATAGAACAGCGCGTAGCGGCGGAAATCGGCGGGGGACAAACGAGCGGCCTGCGGCGTGGGAACGCGGATTATGAGGGCGCGCGTGAGAGTGCGGACGTTGCCGCAACGTCGGCCCTCACCCCAACCCCTCTCCCGCTCGCGGGAGAGGGCTCGTGCACCCTCTCCGGCAGGCGGATGAGGGCAGGGACCTTGCCGCAACGTCGCCCCTAACCCCACCCCCTCTCTCCCGAACGGGAGCGGGGCTCCAACTGCGAGCGTTTCGCGGCGCCGGCGCGCCCGAGGCGTGCCGTGCACCATCGGGCGGTTCCCGCGCAAGCTGCACCGCACATCGCATCCGACCGTGCGATGGCTCAGTATGTGCGCCTTCCCAGCCGCTCCACACGAGGTACTTCCATGCAGTCATGGCTCCGGCGCAAGGACATCGACAAGGTCACCGTCCATGAGGAAGGGCGGCGGCTGGTGCCCACCCTGGGGTGGCCGCACCTGGTCGCGCTGGGCATCGGCGCCATCGTCGGCACGGGCATCTACACGCTGATCGGCGTGGGCGCGGACAAGGCGGGCCCGGCCGTGCTGCTGTCCTTCATCGTCGCCGGCATGGTCTGCGCCTGCGCCGCGCTGGCCTACGCCGAGATGTCGACGATGATGCCGGCGGCCGGCAGCGCCTACACCTACAGCTACACGGTGCTGGGCGAAGCCATCGCCTGGGTCGTCGGCTGGAGCCTCATCCTGGAGTACTCGCTGGTGGTGAGCACCGTGGCGGTGGGCTGGTCGGGCTACTTTGCCGGCTTCCTGCAATGGGTATCGCAAAACACAGGCTGGGACGTGACCCTGCCCGCGGCACTGGCCGCCGGGCCGCACGCGGGCGGCGTGATCAACCTGCCGGCCATCGTCATCACCTTCCTCGTCGCCGGCATGCTTATCGCCGGTACGCGCGAGAGCGCCACGCTCAACGCATTCCTGGTGGTGTTCAAGCTGATCGCGCTGGGCGTGTTCATCGCCGTGGCGCTGCCGGCGTTCGACAGCAGCAACCTGCAGCCGTTCATGCCGTATGGCTTCTCCAAGTCCACCGGCGCCGACGGCATGGAGCGCGGTGTGATGGCGGCGGCGGCCATCATCTTCTTCGCCTTCTACGGATTCGACGCGATCTCCACCGCCGCCGAGGAAACCAAGAACCCCGGCCGCGACCTGTCCATCGGCATCATCGGCTCGATGATCGGCTGCACGATCATCTACGTGCTGGTCGCGCTGGCTGCCGTGGGCGCGATGAGCTTCAGCGTCTTCAGCAAGAGCGCCGAACCGCTGGCGCTGATCATGCGCGAGCTCGGCCACGGCACCGCGGCGCTGGTGATCGGTATCGTCGCGGTGATCGCGTTGCCGACCGTGCTGCTGGCGTTCTTCTACGGCCAGAGCCGCATCTTCTTCGTGATGTCGCGCGACGGCCTGCTGCCGCGCAGCCTGTCGAAGGTGAACCCGCGCACCGGCACGCCGGTCGCCATCACCGTGTTCACCGCCGTGCTGGTCGCGGCGCTGGCGGGCGTGGCACGTCTGGACGAGATCGCCGCGCTGGCCAACGCCGGCACGCTGGTGGCCTTCATCGCGGTCGCGGTGTGCCTGCTCGTGCTGCGCGTGCGCGATCCGAACCGTCCGCGCACGTTCCGCACGCCGATGGCGTGGGTAGTGGGGCCGCTGGCGATCCTGGGCTGCCTGTATCTGTTCTGGAGCCTGCCGCACAAGACGCAACTGTGGTTCCTGGCGTGGAACGTCGTGGGCGTGGTGGTGTACCTGGCCTACAGCCGCCGCGCGAGCCTGCTGGCGAAGGGACAGGAAGCCTGATCTTTCGTCCACGCTTGAATTGCGAAAGGCGCCGGGTGGCGCCTTTCGTTTTTTGGGCCATGCACTTTCGCCCTTCCAGCGTTTGAATCGCCCGTCCAGCCATCACGCTTTCAGTCGTCATTCCCGCGAAGGCGGGAATGACGGTATTGGTACCGGCGCGCCGCTGCCTCAACCGCCCAGCGCCGCAGCAAGCGCCGCGCCGGCCTCGTCCTCGACCTTCAACGCAGCCAGCTCATCCGCCCGCGTGCGCCCGCGATTGAGGATCGCCAGCGGGATTCCCGCTTCCGCCGCCATCCGCGCGAAGCGGAAGCCCGAATACACCATCAGCGACGAACCCACGACCAGCATCGCGTCGGAAGCCTTCAAGGCATCGCCGGCCTGCACGGCGCGTTCGCGCGGCACGTTTTCACCAAAGAACACGACGTCCGGTTTCAGCATGCCGCCGCAAATTTCGCAGGCCGGCACGTGGAAGCGGGTGAAGTCCAGGCCGTCCAGGTCCGCGTCGCCGTCGGGCGCCGTGGTGGCTTCCAGCCCGGCCCAGTCGGGGTTCGCATCGGCCAGCCGCGTTTGCAGGTCGGCGCGCGCGGAATGCGAGCGGCACGACAGGCAGACCACGCCGTCCAGCCGGCCGTGCAGGTCGATCACGCCTTGGCTGCCGGCGCGCTGGTGCAGGCCGTCGACGTTCTGCGTGAGCAGCGCGGAGATGCCGCCGCGCGCACCCCAATCGGCCAAGGCGTGGTGCACCGCGTTCGGTTGCGCTTCGTCGATGCGCGGCCAGCCGATGAAGCTGCGCGCCCAGTAACGCGCGTTCACGCGCGCATCGCCGGTGAAGGCCTGGTAGGTGACGGGCGGCGTGCGCTTCCACTGGCCGTCGGCATCGCGGTAATCGGGAATGCCGGAACGGGTGCTGCAACCGGCGCCGGTGAGCACGAACACGCGTCGGAACGGCGCCAGCCAGGCGCGCAGGCGCTCGGCGGCCGGGGACGGGGCAGGGGCAGGGGAGTTGGCGAGGGCGGACATGACCCCATCTTAGGTATGCACCGAATGCCGCGTCGCAAGGGGCTGCGGCAAGATGAACGAAGGCGGCCCCGGCGCCTGCGGAAGAGGGACAAGACCCCCGTTTTGCGTTCCCCAATGAACAGTCGCGATAAACGCGCGCGACGTGCCCCATCCTCGTCTCACGGAATGAGACACCGCCCCATCACCATCCTCCGATGCCCCTGAGCGCCTTCCATCCCGCCGTCTCGGCCTGGTTCGCCAAGGCCTTCCCCGCGCCCACGGCGGCGCAGGTGCAGGCATGGCCGGCGATCCGCAGCGGCCGCAACACGCTGGTCGCCGCGCCCACGGGCTCGGGCAAGACGCTCACCGCGTTCATGACCGCGATCGACACGCTCGTCCGTCAGGGCCTGGAGCATGCCGGCGGCGATGCCCTGTTCGACGCCCCCGCGGGCCTGCCGGACGAAACCTCCGTCGTCTACATCTCGCCATTGAAGGCGCTGTCGAACGACATCCGCATCAACCTGGAAGCCCCGCTGGCCGGCATCCGCGAGGAACTGGCCGCGATGGGCCTGCCGGACGTGGACATCCGCACCGCCGTGCGCACCGGCGACACCCCGCAGGCCGAGCGCGCCGCCAACCGCCGCAAGCCGCCGCACATCCTCGTCACGACGCCCGAATCGCTGTACGTGCTGCTGGGCTCCGAGTCCGGCCGCGCGATGCTGGCAACCGTGCGCACGGTCATCGTCGATGAAATCCACGCCGTCGCCGCAAGCAAACGCGGCAGCCACCTGACGCTCTCGCTGGAGCGCATGGAAGCGCTGTGCGGGCGCAGGCTCACGCGCGTGGGCCTGTCGGCGACGCAGAAGCCGATCGAAGAGGTCGCGCGATTCCTCGTCGGTTCCGCCGCCGTCGCCAGCGACGGCACGCCCGACTGCGAGATCGTCGACATCGGCTACACCCGCAAGCGCGATCTCGCCCTGGAACTGCCGCCCACGCCGCTCAGCGCGGTGATGTCGAGCGACCAGTGGGAGCAGGTCTACACGCGCGTGGCCGAACTGGTCGAGCAGCACCGCACCACGCTGGTCTTCGTGAACACGCGCCGCATGGCCGAGCGCGCCGCGCACCACCTGGGCGAGAAGCTCGGCAAGGACGCGGTGGCCGCGCACCACGGCAGCCTGTCGAAAGAGCTGCGCCTGGACGCGGAGCAGCGGCTCAAGCGCGGCGAACTGCGCGTGCTGGTCGCCACCGCATCGCTGGAGCTGGGCATCGACATCGGCGACGTGGACCTGGTGTGCCAGCTCGGTTCGCCGCGTTCGATCGCCGCCTTCCTGCAACGCGTGGGGCGTTCCGGCCATGCCGTCGGCGGTACGCCGAAGGGTCGGTTGTTCCCGCAGACACGCGACGAACTGATCGAATGCGCGGCGTTGCTCGACAGCGTGCAGCGCGGCGAACTCGACGCGCTGGTCATGCCAGACGCGCCGCTGGACGTGCTGGCGCAGCAGATCGTCGCCGAGGCCGCCTGCCGCGAGTGGGACGAGGACGCGCTGTTCGACTGGGTCCGCCGCGCATGGCCGTATGCGCAGCTCAAGCGCGAGGATTTCAACGCCATCGTGCGCATGCTCGCCGACGGCTTCACCACGCGGCGCGGCATCCGCGCCGGCTATCTGCATCGCGATGCGGTCAATCGCGTCGTGCGCGGCCGCAAGGGCGGACGCACCACCGCGCTGATGTCGGGCGGCACGATTCCGGATACGGCCGATTACTCGGTCGTCATGGAACCGGAGTCGGTGTTCATCGGCACGGTGAACGAGGACTTCGCCGTCGAAAGCATGGCCGGCGACATCTTCCAGCTCGGCAACGCCAGCTACCGCATCCTGCGCGTGGAGCCCGGCAAGGTGCGCGTGGAAGACGCGCAGGGCCAGCCGCCGAGCATTCCGTTCTGGCTGGGCGAAGCGCCGGGCCGGACGGATGAGTTGTCCTTCGCGGTATCGCGCCTGCGCGAGGAGGTCACCGCGCGCGTGGCGCCGATGCTGGCGTCATCGCCGATGCAGGACGACCCCATCGAGGCAACCCCGGAGGAGGAGCAGGCGCGTGCGCAGCACCTGGCGCACATCGAAGGCAGCGGCGCCTTCGCCTGGCTCACCGACGAGGTGAAGCTCATTCCCGAAGCCGCGCGACAGATCATCGAGTACCTTGCCAGCACCGCCGCCGCACTCGGCGCGATGCCGACGCAGAACACGCTCGTGCTGGAGCGCTTCTTCGACGAGTCCGGCGGCACGCAGCTCATCATCCACACGCCCTACGGCAGCCGCATCAACCGCGCCTGGGGCCTGGCGCTGCGCAAGCGCTTCTGCCGCAAGTTCAACTTCGAACTGCAGGCGGCGGCGACGGAAGACGCGATCATCCTCTCGCTGTCGACCAGCCACAGCTTCCCGCTGATCGAAGTGGCCAGCTACCTGCATTCGTCCTCCGCCGAGCACGTGCTGATCCAGGCGTTGCTCGATGCGCCGCTGTTCGGCGTGCGCTGGCGCTGGGTGGCGACCACCGCGCTGGCGCTGCCACGCTTCGTGGGCGGCAAGAAGGTGCCGCCGCAGTTGCAGCGCATGAAGTCCGAAGACCTGCTCGCCACCGTCTTCCCGGACCAGGTCGCGTGCGCGGAGAACCTCGTCGGCGAGCGCGAAGTCCCCGATCATCCGCTGGTCGCGCAGACCCTGCACGATTGCCTGCACGAAGCGATGGACCTCGACGGCTGGCTCGACGTGCTGCGTGCGATGGAGGCCGGCGAAGTGCAGGTGGTCGCGCGCGATCTCAGCGCGCCGTCGCCGTTCGCGGCAGAGATCCTCAACGCGCGGCCCTACGCCTTCCTCGATGACGCGCCTCTGGAAGAGCGCCGCACGCAGGCCGTGCAGACGCGCCGCTACACCGACGCGCAAAGCGCCGACGACCTGGGCCGCCTGGACGCAGACGCCATCGATGCCGTGCGCGAGGAATGCTGGCCGCAGGTGCGCAGCGCCGACGAGATGCACGAAGCGCTGATGGGCCTGGGCGTGGTCACGATCCGCGAAGTGCGCGAGAACGGCTGGGCCGACTGGCTGCAGCGGCTGGTCAAGGCGCACCGCGCCACGCAGCTGCAACCGCCGGCGCTCGACAAGCCCGTGGGTCAGCGCAATCCCGACGGCAACGGCCTGTGGGTCGCGGCCGAGCGGTTGCCGCAGTTGCAGGCGGTGTTCGCCGATGTCGCGATGCACCCGCCGATCGAAGCGCCTGCCGAATACGCCGCGCAGCCGTGGGATCGCGAGGATGCGCTGGTCGAACTGCTGCGCTCGCGCCTGACGGGACTTGGGCCGCTGCCGGCGCAGGTGATCGCGGACGACCTGTCGCTGACGAAGGCCGATGTCGAGCTGGCGCTGCTGCGCCTGCAGAACGAAGGCTACGTGATGCAGGGCCGCTTCACGCCCGGCATCGGCGTGGACGAATGGTGCGAGCGGCACCTTCTGGCGCGCATCCATCGCTATACGCTCAAGCGCCTGCGCCGCGAGATCGAACCGGTCGCGCCGCGCGACTTCATGCGCTTCCTGTTCGACTGGCAGCGCGTGGCGCCCTTGGCGCGCGTCAACGGACCGGAGGCGCTGGCCGGCGTGCTTGCGCAGATGGAAGGCTTCGAAGCACCGGCCGCCGCGTGGGAAAGCGAGCTGCTGCCCGCGCGCGTGAACGACTATTCGATCACCTGGCTCGACGACCTGTGCACCGCGGGCCGCACGCTGTGGACGCGTCTGCGCGCCGGCACTGCCGACAGCACGAACACGCGTGGCAGCACGCCGGTGCGCGCCACGCCGGTCGTGTTGCTGCCGCGCCGCGATGCCGGCGTGTGGACACGGCTCGCGCCGCCGCCCGCGGCCGACGAGGCCTTGTCTTCGCGCGCGCAGAAGGTGGTCGACTACCTCGGCGAGCACGGCGCTTCGTTCTTCGATGAACTGGTCATCGGCGCGCACCTGCTGCGAACCGAACTGGAGGACGTGCTGGCCGAACTCGTCGCGCGCGGCCGTGTGCATTGCGACAGCTACGCCGGATTGCGCGCCTTGCTGGTGCCCGCGTCGAAGCGCCCGAGTGCGAACCCGGGCCGACGCCGTCGCGCGGCGTTGTTCGGCATCGAGGATGCGGGCCGCTGGGCGCTGATCCGCCGCAACGCATCGGGCGATGCAGCGCGCACGCCGGAGGATGTCGAACACGTCGCGCGCACCTTGCTGCGCCGCTACGGCGTGGTGTGCTGGCGCCTGCTCGAACGCGAAGCGCCGTGGCTGCCGGCGTGGCGCGATCTGGTGCGCGTCTACCACCGGCTCGAAGCGCGCGGCGAGATTCGCGGTGGTCGCTTCATCTCGGGCCTGTCGGGCGAGCAGTTCGCGCTGCCGGAGGCGATCGGCCTGATGCGCCAGGTGCGCCAGCGCGCACACGACGGGGCGATGGTGGTCGTCTCGGCGGTGGATCCGCTCAATCTCGTCGGAACCGTCGTGTCCGGCGAAAAGGTGCCGCGGCTGGCGGGGGCGCGCGTCCTGTATCGCGACGGCGTGCCGCTGGCGACGCTGGTGTCGGGCGAGGTGAACCTGCTCGCCGAACTGCCCAACGACGAGGAAGCCACGGTCCGCCGCGTGCTGTTGCGCGAACCGGAGCGTTCGATCGCTGGCTTCGCCGCGCCGGTCACGCTGCCGTCGCTGGCGCCGGTGGTGCGTACGACGCATTGAGCTGGCGCGCAGGTTCCGGGCCGACAGCTGGGGAGCAGTCCCTCGTTCTGGCAACAGCCCGTCATTCCGGCGAAGGCCGGGACCCAGGCCATCTCGTCATCCGCCCCAATGCCGTCATCCCCGCGAAGGCGGGGATCCATGCATGCGAGCCTGCACGGCCTTCGAAGGACGTGACGCGCCCGACCGTTGGATTCCCGCCTTCGCGAGAATGTCCGCTGTGCTTGGCGGGCGGGAAGTAGCGACGTCGTCACGCACTTTGCCGCGCCGATGCAAGACCATTCGCCTGACGCACCACCGTCAACGTCACGCAATCTTGAACGACGAGCATGACGCGGCCGGTTGCACGGGGGAGCCGGCGTCCCCTGAACGCAAGGAGCGCACCATGCATACGTTGTTGTCCGGGCGCCTGGCCCGTGTCGCCGCCGTCACCGTCACCTTGTTTGCCTGCTGCATCGCCACGCCCACCGCTTTCGCCGATGATGCGGCGATGACCCATGACCGCCACCGTCCGTCGGACCCACCCGGCCGCCAGGGCTTGATCGTCATCGCCCACCGCGGCGCCAGCGGCTACCGGCCCGAACACACGCTGGAGGCCTATCGCCTGGCGATCCGCCAGGGTGCGGATTTCATCGAGCCCGATCTGGTCGCCACGAAGGACGGCGTGCTGGTGGCGCGTCACGAGAACGAAATCTCCGGCACCACCGACGTCGCCTCGCATCCGCAGTTCGCCAATCGCCGCGCGACCAAGACCATCGACGGCGTGACGATGACCGGCTGGTTCACCGAGGACTTCACGCTCGCCGAGCTGAAGACGCTGCGTGCGAAGGAGCGGATCCCGGCGATACGCCCGGGCAACACGCGCTTCGACGGGCTGTATGCGATTCCCACACTGGCCGAAGTCATCGCATTGGTGAAGCGCGAAAGCCGCAACGGACGTCGCATCGGCATCTATCCGGAAACCAAGCATCCAACGTACTTCGCGCGTGAAGGTCGGCGTCTGGACGGCACGCCGATCCACACCTCGCTCGGCGCGAAGCTGGTGGAGACGCTGGTCGCCGAAGGCTTCACCGACCCGCGTCGCATCTACGTGCAGAGCTTCGAGTTCGAGAACCTGATCGAGCTGAAGACGAAACTGATGCCGGCGGCGGGCATCGACCTGCCGCTGGTGCAGCTCTACGACGACTTCGTCAGTGCAACGCCCTACGACGTGGCTTACAACGTGGCCCACGGCGCCGATCTCGCGGCGCTCTACGGCGGCCTCGCGCAGCAGGTGCCGGGCGGATTGAATGCCGCCACGCGTTACGGTGCGTTCGCGAACGAAGCCGTGCTCGCATGGATGAAGGCGAACTACGCCAGCGGCGTCGGCCCGTGGAAGGGCAGTCTGTTGCCGCGCACGACGTTGGCCGCGCCGGTGGACGCCGACGGCGACGGCAAGGCGGAACTGACGGGGCAGGGCACGGGGATCGTCCATCCGATGCTGGGCTGGGCGTTGAAGGCAGGGCTGCAGGTGCATCCGTATACCTTGCGCGCGGAGGAAACCTACCTCGCGCAGACGCCGGGTGGCGTGCCGCAGTCGGTCGTTGCCGAAGCGTTGCAGTTGTATGGGCTCGGCGCGCAGGGGTTCTTCATCGACCAGCCAGATCAGGGCGTGCTCGCGCGGGAGATTTTTCTTGAGGTGAATGGGGTTCGGGGAAGGTGAGCAACGCCCCACCGTGACCCGGAGTGGGACGACGCCAGCCTGTCACCGTTCGTCCTGAGCGTAGCGAAGCGAAGTCGAAGGATGGACGGGCTGGGCGCTGCGGCCCGCTCACACTTCGACTTCGCGGCTGCGCCGCTACGCTCAGGGCGAACGGCGGCAGGTGGCAGTGCCAGGTGGCAATGGCGGGTCGATGCGACAGCCATAAAAAAACCGCCCGGTTTCCCGGGCGGCCTTTCGTTTCACGCGAGCTTCGAAGCGCTTACTTCTTCGAAGCCGCCTTGCCCGTCGGCTGCGCAGCGGCCGGAGCGGCGGTCAGGCCGCGCTTCTCCAGCAGCGGCTCGATCTTCGGATCGTGGCCGGCGAAGTTGCGGAACAGCTGCAGCGCATCCGTGCTGCCGCCCTGCGAGAGCAGCGACTGGCGGAAGTGGTCGCCGTTCTTGCGGGTCAGGCCGCCGTTCTCCTTGAACCACTGCACCGAGTTGGCGTCGAGCACTTCCGACCAGATGTAGGCGTAGTAGCCGGCCGCGTAGCCGCCCATGATGTGGCTGAAGTACGGCGTCTTGTAACGCGGCGGCACCGCGTAGAAGTCCACGCCGTCCTTCTTCAGCGCGGTGGCTTCGAAGCCCATCACGCCGTTGGCGGCCGGCAGCTGGCCTTCGGTGGCCTGGTGCCAGTTCTGGTCGAGCATCGCCGCGCCGAGGTACTCGGTCGTCGCGAAGCCCTGGTTGAATTTCGAGCTGGCCAGCACCTTGTCCAGCAGTTCCTTCGGCATCGGCGCGCCGGTCTGGTAGTGCTTGGCGTAGTTGGCCAGGATCGACGGCCAGTCGGCCCACATCTCGTTGACCTGCGAGGGGTACTCGACGAAGTCGCGCGGGACGCTGGTGCCGCTGAAGTAGGGGTACTCGACGTTCGAGAACATGCCGTGCAGCGCATGGCCGAACTCGTGGAACGCGGTAGTCACTTCATCCCAGGTCAGCAGCGTCGGCTTGCCGTCGCTGGGCTTGGGAACGTTGAGGTGGTTGGCCACGACCGGCTTGAAGCCCATCAGTCCCGACTGGTCGACGTAGGAGTTCATCCACGCACCGCCGCGCTTGGACGCACGCGCATACGGGTCGAAGATGAAGATCGCCAGCTGCGAACCGTCCTCGTTGAACACGTCGTACACCCAGGTGTCCGGGTGGTACTTCGGAAGGTCGGTGCGCTCCTTGAACTTCAGGCCGTACAGCTGGCCGGCGGCGAAGAACACGCCGTTCTCCAGCACGTTCTTCATCTCGAAGTACGGCTTGAGCTGCGACTCGTCGAAGCTGTACTTCTGCTGGCGAACCTTCTCGGTGTAGAACGACCAGTCCCACGGCTCCAGCTTGAACGTCGGCTGGCCCTTGGCCTTCTGCTCGGCGTCGATCATCGCCTGCAGGTCGGCGGCTTCGCGCTTGGCGTTGGCCACGGCCGGCGGGGCGAGCTGGCCGAGCATCGCGTTGACGGCCTGCGGCGTCTTGGCGGTTTCGTCTTCCAGCACGTAGGCGGCGTAGTTCGGGTAGCCCATCATCTTCGCGCGCTCGGCGCGCAGTTTGGTGACCTGGGCGACGATGCCGGTGTTGTCGAACTCGTTGCCGCGCGCGCCACGGGCGACCGACGCCTTGTGGATGCGCTCGCGCAGGGCGCGGTTGGTCAGCGAGGACTCCGGCGGCTGGCCGGTGGTGTTGAGCAGGGCGATGACGTACTTGCCCTCGAGCTTGCGCGCCTTGGCCGCTTCGGCGGCGGCGGCGATCTGCTCGTCGGACAGGCCGTCGAGTTCTTCCTTCGTGTCCACCACGACGGCGGAGGCATTCACTTCGGCCAGCACGTTCTGGCTGAACTTGGTGCCCAGCGCGGCCAGCTGCGAGTTGATCTGCTTGAGCTTGGTCTTGTCGGCGTCGGACAGGTTGGCGCCGGCGCGGACGAAGTCGGTGTAGTAGCGCTCGATCAGGCGCACGCCCTGCGCGTCCAGGCCCAGCGAGTCGCGCGTGTCGTACAGCGCCTTCACGCGGGCGAACAGCTTGCCGTTGAGGTTGATCGCGTCGCGGTGCGCGGAGAACTTCGGCGCGTAGTCGCCCTGCAGCTTCTCGCGCGCGGGATTGGTGTCGGTGCCGACCAGGTTGTAGAACACCGCCGTCGCGCGGCTCAGCGTGCGGCCGGACTTCTCCATCGCGATGATGGTGTTGTCGAAGGTCGGCTTGGCGGTGTTGTTGGCGATCACGTCGATCTCCTTCAACTGCTCGGCCATGCCGGCGTCGAAGGCGGGGGCGAAATCGGTGTCCTTGATCTTGTCGAACTGCGGGTAGTGCAGGGACAGCGGGCTATCGGCGAAGAACGGGTTCGCGGCTTGCGCACTCACGGCGGTGTCTGCCTTGGGGGTTTTGGCATAGGTGGGGGCGGTTGCGGCCAAAGCCACGGCCAACGCCAGGGCGAGAGGGTGCTTCATGGGTACGGAAACCTCGTCAAAGGGAGCCCGAAGCCTACCCGAAGGGCCTCGGGCGGACCCATGACGAAAGGCATGGGGAGATGAACGGCCTGTACGGGCACAGGCTGGCTACACTCCGGGAACACCGGACCGCCGGTCCGGGCCACACCGGGACACAGATGGACATGAACACGACTACTCGCCAGACGCGGGCGCGCGCCGCGCTGGCCGGATCGCTGGCCCTGGGGCTGCTGGCCCTCGCACCGCATGCTTTGGCGGCGGAGACGCTGCGCTATGTCGCCCTGGTGGACGGGGGCAAGCAGGCCGGCCATCAGATCGTGACCCGTGAGGCCGACGGCACGACCAAGGTCGATTTCATCTTCAAGGACAACGGCCGCGGGCCGGAGCTGAAGGAGGCGTTCACTCTCGCGCCCGACGGCACGTACCAGACCTATCAGGTGCAGGGCACGTCCACCTTCGGCGCGAAGATCAACGAGAGTTTCCGCCGCGACGGCGATCAGGCGCAGTGGAAGTCCACCTCCGACCAGGGCACGCAGACGGTCACGGGCACGGCGCTCTACCAGCCGCTGGGCGGTTCACCGGCGAGCTTCTCGGTCGCCTTCAACGCGCTCTCGCAGCGGCCGGACGGCAAGCTGCCGATGATCCCCAGCGGCACGCTCACCTCGCGCAAGGTGGAACAGACGCAGGTGCAGTGCGGGACCCAGACGCGCGACGTGCAACTGGTGGCGATGACCGGCGTCGGTCTGGTGCCGACGTTCGCCTGGGCGACGACCGGGGAGAACCCGCGCCTGTTCGCCTACATCTATCCGGGCTTCCTGCAGCTGATCGAGGACGGCTGCCAGGCCGCCGCGAACGATCTGGAAACGCGCCAGAAGAAGGCCGAAGGCCAGGCGCTGGTCGAACTGGCCCAGCGCCTGGGTCATCCGCTCGCGGGCACCACGCTGATCCGCAATGCGCGTGTGTTCGACAGCGAGAAGGCCACGCTCGGCGCCGCCAGCGACGTGCTGGTGAAGGACGGGAAGATCGTCTCCATCATTCCCGCCTCGAAGAAGGCTGCGGCCGCCGACCACGTCATCGACGCCAACGGCAAGGTGCTGCTGCCGGGCCTGTTCGACATGCACGGCCATGTCGGCCGCTGGGACGGTGGGCTCAACCTCGCCGCCGGCGTCACCACCGTGCGCGACATGGGCAACGACAACGCCACGCTCCAGCAGATGATGGGCGAGATCAAGGACGGCACGCTGATGTCGCCGGATGTCGTGCCGGCCGGTTTCATCGAAGGCGAGAGCAAGTTCTCCGCGCGCAACGGCTTCGTGGTCAAGAACCTGGACGACGCGAAGAAGGCGGTGGACTGGTATGCGGCGCACCACTATCCGCAGATCAAGATCTACAACTCGTTCCCCAAGGACATCCTCAAGGACACCGTCGCCTACGCGCATTCCAAGGGCATGCGGGTGAGCGGCCACGTGCCGGCGTTCCTGCGCGCGCAGGACGTGGTGGACGACGGCTTCGACGAGATCCAGCACATCAATCAGCTGATGCTGAACTTCTTCGTCGACGACAAGACCGACACGCGCACGCTGGCGCGCTTCTACCTGCCCGCCGACAAGACCGACGGCCTGGACCTGGACAGCAAGCCGGTGCAGGACTTCATCCAGACGCTGGCAGCTAAGCAGGTGGTGATCGACCCGACGCTGGCGACGTTCGAGTTCCTGCACCAGCGCGAGGGCGAGATGTCGCCGATCGTGGCCGACGTCGCCGACCACCTGCCGCCGGACGTGCAGCGCGGTCGCCGCGCGGCGGAGATGAACATCCCCGACGACGCCACGGCGGCGAAGTACAACCGCTCGTACGCGAAGATGGTCGAGTTCGTCGGTCGCGCCTACAAGGCCGGCGTGCCGATGGTGGCGGGCACCGACGAGATGGTTGGCTTCACCCTGCAGCGCGAGCTGGAGCTGTATGTCCAGGCCGGCCTGACGCCGGCGCAGGCACTGCAGGTCGCGACCTGGAACGGCGCCAAGTACAGCCGCACGCTGGCCGAGCGGGGCTCGATCACGCCGGGCAAGCGTTCGGACCTGGTGCTGATCGACGGCGATCCGACGAAGAACATCGCCGATATCCGCAAGGTGGCGCTGGTGCTGAAGGGCGACACGGCTTACTACCCGGCGGAGATCCATGAGGCGCTGGGGATCAAGCCGTTCGCGCCGGCGGTGAAGGTGGGCCGCTAGGCCTGCGGCGACCGGCCAAGGAGGGCCGGGCAGGGCGATCCGGAGCCCAGGCGCATCGCCATGGACGGCGGTGGTGCCTGTCGAGCACGCCAGCCGCGTAGCCCGGGTAAGCGCAGCGCACCCGGGAACGCGACCTCCGGGAATGCGACCGCACCCCGGGTGCGCTGCGCTTACCCGGGCTACGATGCTGGCGTGCTCCCCTCAACCGCCCTTCGGGCACCTTCTTCCGCATGGGGAGAAGGCAAGGAACGGACAGCGCCAAATACGGCCCGGTACGGGCCTTTAACACTCTGGTAACATTCGCCCGTCATGTCGAGCTGCCATGGCGCGGGACCGGGTCCGCGCCGAGGCCGTCAAGGGACGGTCTGACCCTTTGCATCGCCGCATCGCATGTCGGAGAGGGGCATCGATGCGTCGGCCTTCGAACCCTTGGCGCCGTCTATCGCCTGGCGCCACCCATCGAGACCGTTTCCATGCCTTCCATGCCGCAAGCTTCGCGCAAGCTTCCCCGCCACGCCCTGACCGTCGCCATCGCACTGATGCTGCCGGGCCAGGCCGCCTTCGCGCAGGATGCGCAGCCCACGACGACCGGATCCTCCGCCACCACGCTGGACACCGTGCAGGTGACCGCGCAGCGCCGGGTCGAGAACCTGCAGGACGTGCCGGTTTCGGTCAGCACGATCAACGCGCAGGAGCTGGATGTCCTGGGCTCCGGCGGCACCGACGTGCGCTTCCTGTCCGGCCGCGTGCCGAGCCTGAACATCGAATCCTCGTTCGGCCGCGCGTTCCCGCGCTTCTACATCCGCGGCTACGGCAACACGGACTTCCGCCTCAATACCTCGCAGCCGGTGTCGCTGGTGTACGACGACGTCGTGCAGGAAAACCCGATCCTGAAGGGCTTCCCGGTGTTCGACCTGGACCGCGTGGAAGTGCTGCGCGGCCCGCAGGGTTCGCTGTTCGGCCGTAACAGCCCGGCGGGCGTGGTGAAGTTCGAGTCGGCGCGTCCGGCGCAGGAGTTCAGCGGCTACGGCAAGCTCGGCGTCGGCACCGACAACATGGTGAACTTCGAAGGCGCCGTCGGCGGCGGCATCAGCGAGAACTGGTCGGCGCGCGCCTCGGCGTTGTTCCAGCGTCGCGACGACTGGGTCACCAACGATTTCGACGGCCCCAATGACGGCTTCGAAGGCTACGACGAGTCCGCGGCCCGCGTGCAGGCCCTGTACGACGGCGGCGACTGGGACCTGCTGCTCAACGTCCACGCGCGCCACCTCAACGGCACCGCGCGCCTGTTCCGCGCCAACATCATCAAGCCGGGCACCAACGACCTGGTCGACGGCTTCGACGAGGACAGCGTCACCCTCGACGGCCTCAACCATTCCGAGCTGGACAGCAAGGGTGCCAGCGCGCGCCTGAGCTGGAACCTCAGCGACACCTACACGCTGTATGCGATCACCGGCTACGAGTCGGTGGAAACCTACAGCCGCGGCGACATCGACGGCGGCTACGGCGCCGTGTTCCTGCCGCCGGGCCTGTCCGGTCCGGGCGTGATTCCGTTCGCCTCGGAAACGGCCGACGGCATTCCGAGCCACGCGCAGTACACGCAGGAATTCCGCATCGAGTCCAACACCGGCACTGCCTGGAACTGGCAGGGCGGCGTGTTCTATTTCAACGAAGACTACGACGTCGAAAGCTTCAGCTACGACTCCCTGGCCGGCGGTACGCCGGACGGCTACCAGCGCATTCGCCAGACCAACGATTCGTGGGCGGTGTTCGGTGCCGCGACGTGGCAGGCCACCGACGCGCTCGAACTGCGCGCCGGCGCGCGCTACACCTGGGACGAGAAGGAACTGACCGTCGAGGAATACTGGAACACCGGCTTCGTGCCGTGCGTCCTGCTGGGCAAGTGCACGCTGGAGCAGCTGGCGGCGCAGGAGCCCGACGGCGATCTGTCGGCCTCGCCGAAGGACAAGAAGTTCAGCTGGGACCTCGCGGCGACGTACGAGATCAACGACGACGTGAACCTCTACGCGCGCGTCGCCACCGGCTATCGCGGCAGCAGCATCCAGTCCGCCGGCGCGTTCAACGCCAAGTCCGTCGCCACGCCGGAAACCTCGACCTCCTACGAGTTCGGCGTGAAGGCCGACCTGTGGGGCAACCGCGCGCGCATCAACGCGAACGTCTTCTACTACGAGGTCGACGACCAGCAGCTCACCGCCGTCGGCGGCGCGCAGGGCAACGCGAACATCCTGCTCAATGCCGCCGAAACCCGTGGCCAGGGCTTCGAAATGGATTTCCAGGCCTACGTGACCGACAACGTGCTGGTGACGCTGGGCAGCAGCTACAACGACACGGAAATCAAGGATCCGAACCTGATCGTGGCCACCTGCGCGAACAGCATCAATCCGGCGCGTCCGAACTGCACCGTGACCGATCCGACCACGTTCAACCCCGTCACCGGCTCGTTCAGCGCCAACATCAACGGCAATGCCCTGCCGCAGGCGCCGAAGTGGACGCATAACCTGACCGCGCGTTGGGGCATCCCGATGAACGACGGCAACGAGTTCTACGTCTTCACCGACTGGGTGTACCGCAGCGACGTGAACTTCTTCCTGTACGACTCGGTGGAATTCACCGGCAAGTCGCTGACCGAAGGCGGCCTGCGCGTGGGCTACAGCTGGGACTACGGCAAGTACGACCTGGCGCTGTTCGGCCGCAACATCACCGACGAAGTGCAGGTGGTGGGCGCGATCGACTTCAACAACCTCACCGGCATGATCAACGAGCCGCGCACGCTGGGCATGGAGTTCCGCGCTTCGTTCTGATGGTTGCCTGTTCCAACGCATGAGCGACGACGCCGGGCTTGTCCCGGCGTTGTTGTTTGTGCGGTGGGCATCGTGGTCGCGGTTTCGATGCCGTCGTGGCAGCAAATCCGAAGCCGTCATCGAGACGAATCCACACCGTCATCCCGGCGAAGGCCGGGACCCAGGCCCGTATCGCAGGTTCTTGAGGCAACGCCGCCGCCCTTCGGAAGGTGAATTGGCCTGGGTCCCGGCCTTCGCCGGGATGACGGCTCCGGCGCGCGCGGGTCGTTCACCGGTCCGCGCTATCCTTCCTTGAACCCGTCACCGGAGCACCGCCATGACCACCGCCTACGACTTCACCGCCACCGACATCGACGGCGCACCGCGTCCCTTGGACGAGTTCAAAGGCAAGGCGCTGCTGATCGTCAACGTCGCCTCCAAGTGCGGTTTCACCCCGCAGTACACGGGCCTGGAGAAGCTGCAGCGCGACTACGCCGATCGCGGCTTCGACGTGCTGGGTTTCCCCTGCGACCAGTTCGGCCACCAGGAGCCGGGCGATGAAGCGGAGATCAAGAACTTCTGCTCGCTCACCTACGACGTGACCTTCCCGATGTTCGCCAAGATCGACGTCAACGGCGACGCCGCGCATCCGCTGTGGAAGTGGTTGAAGGACGAGAAGGGCGGGTTCCTCGGCATCGACGGCATCAAGTGGAATTTCACCAAGTTCCTGGTCGGCCGAGACGGCCGCGTGCTCAAGCGCTATGCGCCCACCGACAAGCCGGAATCGATCGCGAAGGATATCGAGGCCGCGCTGAGCTGAGCCGACCGCCGAGCCCGCCATGACGCACGACACTTCCTCCGAGTCGTCGCTGCAGGTCGAGGTCGCGCCGCATGCGCTGGGCTTGCGCGTGGACGTCCATGGTGCGGAAACCCTGGGCAATGCCATCGCATATTGGCATGTGATCCTTCGCGCGGCGCATGAGACGGGAGCCAGTGCGGTGCTGCTTGTCGACGAGTTGCATGGAGGGCCGCTGTCGGAAGCGCAATGGCTTGAGCTGGTCGTGCGCACAGATCCGGAGCAGATGCGCCGCCTGAAGATCGCACACGTGAAGCCTCGCGGCTTGCAGGAAGTGGAGTATTGCGAACTCTACGCGCGCGCCCACGGGATCGATGCGCGCGTGTTCGTTGACGTGGTCGCCGCTCAGAGGTGGTTGCGCGAAGGCAGCGACTGATCCCGACGCACGATCGTCACGTCGCGCTGGGATTTCACGTGGGCTGACGACCGGCGATCGTCGTGTCGCTGGCCGGTCACCGGAAAGGCCGGCGTTGGCACCGTCGGAGGTATCCGATGGGCAGGGACGTGAATTCGGGGCGGGGATGGTCGCGAGGCTGCGTACAGCGCATGGCGGCGGGAGAGCGCTCATGCCACCGCATCATGAACTGGATGGCTGGACTGACCCTGGCCTGCCAGCTCGGCCTATCCTCGGCCGCGCCTGCGCCTGGTGAGCCTGCATCCGCATCCGCACCTGCACTCGTGTCACCCCCGAGCAACCCGTACTTCATCACCACGCCGCAGTTGCAGAACGCGCTCACACCCCTGCGCCATCTGCCGCCCGATGGCGAGGTCGTGCTGCACGCGTCGGTGGTCACGGTGCCCGACCCGGTCGAAACGACGATGGGCAAATCGTTCGACATGGCCGTGGCGGCGGTGCTGAGTGCCTACCAGGCAAAGGGTTACGAGTTGGACGGTTTCGCCTTCTCGTGGGAACCGAGGAAGCCCGATGCTCTGCCCACTGCAGGCGTGCAGGGGACCGCCAGCTACGATGGCAAGCATCGTGGCATGCCCAGCCTGCTTCTGTTCCGAAAGGATGTGTGGCGGGAACACGGAAAACCGGGTGCCGAGGCAGCGCGTGGTCGCGAACTGGCCCTGGGCGCCGCCGACGTCGCGTACGACCTGGTCTATCTGGTCGGCGACTCGCCAAGCTACGGGGTCCAGCCGCGTGCGTTCGCGGTGGCTGCCCAGTGCGCGCTGCTGTTCAACGACGTCAGGGCGACGGTGAGTGCGTTGTCGCCCGCGGAGCCCTGCAACCGGCGACCATCGCCAGGCAGCAAGACCTTGAACGTGATCGGGCCTTCCTTTTCCGGTTCGATGCAGTCGCTGGCGGTCGCCATAGGCCGGCTCGGCTGTGGGGGCGAAACGTGCGACGGCTCGGGGCGGCCGGGCGATCTCAAAGTGAACCTGATCAGTCCCACGGCGTCGGTGTCGACCAATCAGTGGATCGTTCAACATGGCTTTGTCCACGGCATCAAGGTGGAGTACGGCTCACTGGCCTGGACGCTCGACAGGCAGATGCAGTCGCTCACCCGATACCTGTGCGACAACGACCTGCTGCACGAGCGCAGGATCGTGTTTCTGGCAGAGGAATCCACCTTCGGACGAGGGGCCCGGGACCTTGCGAACCGACTGGACGACGACCCTCCGCGTTGCCCGGGCAAGGGAAGCCTTAGGTTCCAGGTCAAACCGTTCTCGCCGAACATCTCGTCCATACGTGCCGAGCACTCGCGTCTGCGCAAGGCGGAACTGGCGGCGCGCCAGCAGGCGACGGGTAGTTCGGGACGGTTGCTGGAACTGGACATGGCCAGCACGGAGGCGGGCGTCGACCGTCCGCCTCCGTACCAGCCGGCGCTGAGCTCCCGCTCTGACGAACTCATGCTGCACCGCATGTTCGATTCGATGCGGGTATGGGGAAAGCCGGATGTGGTGGTGATCGTCGCCACCGATGTGCGCGACCGCCTCTTCCTGCTCAGTGAAGTGCGCAAGGCGTTGCCGGCGGCGTTGCCGGTGATGCTGGAAATGGACTATCTCATGGTGCATCCCGACTACCGCGCGACCAGTCGTGGCGCCGTCATCGTGCCCGCGTTGGACCCCATCGTCTGCTTGCGGGACGGCGAAGTGGACGCTTGCGCACGACGGCGCGGAAGTGACCGTTCCAACCTGAAGCAACGGGGCGAGGCGCGTGACAAGGCGATGCGCATCCCGTTCTCGACCGACCACGCCGCCAACATGCTTCGCGCCGTTCACCTCATGGTCGGTTATCGCGAACGGGCCGCGGGTTATCGCGACGGCGGTCTTTCCGAATACGTCATGGGTGCGATGTGCCCCGGCGGCCCCTGCGATCCCAAGCTGTACGTGGCGACCCTGGCCGGATTCGCGAGCCTGGACGAGGAGCGCCGAAGCACCATGGTCGCCGCCGATTCGCGCATGGCGTTGCAGCGGCCCTGGTACCTGGCGATGGCGCTATTGGCGATCTTCCTTTTCGCGGCCGGTGTCTGGATGGTGCGCGGCACGCCGGGCGGGAGCGTAATGTCGAACTTCGCCGGACACCTCGTCACCGACTCGCGATGGCTCACCCGCTGGTTCCTGGCCCGCGATACGACGTCTTCGGACCGTTCGCGGCCGGCGCCCGTGGAGGACCCGGAGGCCGTGGAGTCTCTCGCGACGCTTGGACGCGCGCTGCTTTGGGGGCTGACCGTCATCGCCGGTGTGGTGGCGTTGGTCGCGGTGGTGCGTTTGGGTCAGATCGGTCGGTGGGGCGGTCTGGACGCGTCCTTCGACCTGGCCCATGGCCGCGATCTGTGGGCCGTGTACTGCCTGTGGGGTCTTTATGCCTGTTTCGCGATCGTGGGCGTGGTGCGCCTGAGCATCGCGGGACGACGCTACGAGGTGTATGGCCGGTCCCTCGACTGGCCCGATGCCGTGCAGAGCAGGCGGCCCTGGCTGATTCCGGTGGGCATCCTGCTGATCGTGGTCTTCACGTTCTACTTCACCGACACCCGGCCGGTGAGCGTGGATGCGCGCAATCCCTGGTTGTTCGCGATGCTTGCCCTGTTGTGCAGCGTGGCTTTCCTGGTGACGCTGGCTTCGCACCTGCGCCAACTCGGCCGCGTCACGCTGTGGCTGTCCAGAAGCATTCCGTCCGTCCAGGCGCGCAAGGGCATGAAGGACTGGCCCTCGCCGCAGGCCTTGCAGGAGACCATCCAGACGCCGTTCAACCTGGAGTTGCGGCGAAAGGACGTTGCGGCCCTGAAGTCGCGACCGCTGCGGGCGTGGATCCTCGAAGGGAGGCTCATCATCGACGGAAACGGCGTGTATCCACCCCATGCTTCCACGTTCGATGCGTGGCAACGTCAGCTGGTCGCCGAGCTCAAGCTGCTTGTGGTCGCCATCCGGTTCTCGGCCTGGTGCGCATTGGCCGCGCCGCTGGCGGTTCTGCTGGCGATGACGGCGTACCCGCCGATATACGAGCGCTGGCTCAGGACGATGTCGATCGGGCTGCTCCTGGCGAGCTTTGCCATCATCGTCGTTGCGGTGCTGCGCCTGGAGAAGGACCCGATGCTCGGCGCGATGTTCACCCGGCATGGCGATGACCTCAGCTTCGGCGGCGCGTTGCGGGCCCTATGGCCGAAGTTCCTGGCGATGGGCGCGGTGCTGCTCCCGCTGGTGCTGCCGGACGTATGGACCGCGCTCCACACCCTGGTGCGATCGATCAACTCGCTTGGTTGAAGACCCACGTAGTCCTCACTTCTTCACGAACGCCCGCTCGAACACGTAATGCCCCGGCGTGCCGATGCGCGGTGCGGCGGTGAATCCGCGGCCGTCGAGGATCGTGCGGAAGTCGGCGAGCATCTGCGGGCTGCCGCAGATCATCGCGCGGTCGTGCTCGGGATCCAGCGATGGAAGGCCCAGGTGTTCCATCATCCGGCCGCTGTCGAACAGCTCGGTGAGGCGGCCGCGCTGGTCGCGACCGTCGAACTCGAACGCCTCGCGCGTCACCGCCGGGTAGTACTTGAGCTTGGCGGCGATCTGCTCGCCGAGGAACTCGTGGTGCGGCAACTCGTTGAGGAAGTAATCCCGGTAAGCCAGGTCCTGCGCATTGCGCACGCCGTGCGTGAGGATGACGTTGTCGAAACGCTCGTACGTTTCCGGATCCTTGATCACCGCCAGCCACGGCGCCAGTCCCGTGCCGGTGCCCAGCAGGTACAGGTTGCGGCCCGGATGCAGGTCGTGGATCAGCAACGTGCCCGTGGGCTTGCGGCCGATCAGGATCTGATCGCCGGGCTGGATCGACTTCAGGCGCGAGGTCAGCGGGCCGTTCGGCACCTTGATGCTGAAGAACTCCAGCTGCTCTTCCCAGTTCGCGCTGGCGATGGAATACGCACGCAGCAAGGGCTTGTGCGAACCGTCGGGCTGTTCGACCTGCAGGCCGATCATGACGAACTGGCCGTTCTCGAAACGGAAGCCGTCATCGCGGGTGGTGGTGAAGCTGAAGTAGTCGTCCGTCCAGTGACGGACATCCAGCACCGTCTCGGTGCCAAACGCGGAGGACATCGGGGGAGTGGGGCAGCGGCGGAATCGGGCGCCATTGTAGCCCAGGGGGCTTCACCCAATATTGATTCTCATCTGGGCGACCGGGCGCGGACTATGCTCCGGCCCATGCGAACCGTATGGACCGTGGGCCATTCCACGCGTGAATGGCGCGATTTCGTCGATCTGCTGCTGCCGGCCGGAATCCAGGCCGTGGCCGACGTGCGGCGCTATCCGGCCTCGCGTCGGCACCCGCAGTTCGACGCCGCGTACCTCGCGGCCGCGTTACTGGAGGCGGGCATCGAGTACGTGCCGATGGTGGAACTCGGCGGCCGGCGTACGGCGCGCACGAATTCGCACAACACTGCATGGCGCAATGCGTCCTTCCGCGGCTACGCGGACTACATGGAAACGGACGAGTTCCAGCACGCGCGCGATCGCCTGGAGCGTCTGGCTGCGCAACGACGCACGGCGGTGATGTGCGCCGAGGCGCACTGGACGCAGTGCCACCGAGCGCTCATCAGCGACAACCTGAAATCTCGCGGCAGGGAGGTGATCCACCTCATCGCGCCCGATCGCAGCGAGGTGCATCCATACACGAAGGCGGCGCGCATCCGCGACGGTCGGCTCGATTACGGCGCCGATGAGGTAACGGCGCAGGGCGACCTGTTTTAAGCGGAGGCGACAGGTTCGGACGGTGCGGCGAGGTGTGCCCCGGGTGCGCTTCGCTTACCCGGGCTACCTACTGATGGCTACTTCGCCTCGGCGATGCGCGAGGAGTGCGAGGCGATCATCTTCCACGCGCCATCGCGCTGCACCCACACGCGCGTGAAGCGGAAGCGGCCGCTCCACGGCTGGCCGTTGCTGATGCCCGACTGCACGCTCGTGCCGGTGACCACGACCGTATCGCCGTAGCGGCGGACACGCAGGTCCTCGTTGCCGATGCCCTGGTTGCGGCGTGTGGCGGTGCGCAGTTCGTCGAGATAGTCGGCCTTGTGCTGCACGCGGCCGTCGGAGTGCGTGAGCATCCAGTCTTCGGCGAGGATGCGTTCGAGCCCTTCGACATCGGGCTTCATGCGCATCTCGTTCCAGGTGGCGTCCATGGCGAGCAGGTCGGCATCGCGTTCGAACGCGAAGGCCGTCGGTGAGGCGAGCAGCGCGAGCGTGAGGAGGATCGTCCGGATCATGGCGTGGCCCTGCGTGTGGATCGGCCGCCGAAACATCGTGCGGCATCTGAAGCCGTCATCCCCGCGAAGGCGGGGATCCGGGAATGACAGCACTTGGGTACGGGAAAGGCGACATGGCTGATCGAACCCCTCTCCTGAGCAGGAGAGGGGCCGGGATTCAGCAGGGAACCATCACCTCGGCGGATCCAGTCGCAGCAGCTTGCCGTCGGTCTCGTCGGTGAGCACGTAGACCTTGCCGTCGGCGCTTACGCGTACGTCGCGGATGCGCGCGCCGACGTCCTTAAGCAGACGCTCCTCGCCGGTGATCGTGTCGCCGTTGAGCGACAGGCGGATCAGGCTGCCATCCGCCAATGCGCCCAGGAACAGGCTGTCGTTCCACTTCGAACCCGGCTGCCCGGTGAGGAAGGCCATGCCCGACAGGCCCGGCGACACTTCCCACACGTGATACGGCTGCTCCATGCCCGGCGCCGAGGTGCCGACGGCTTCGGGAATCTTCAGGCCGGAGTAGTTGATGCCGTGGGTGATGATCGGCCAGCCGTAGTTCTTGCCCGGCTCGGGGATGTTGATCTCGTCGCCGCCCTTCGGGCCGTGTTCGGCTTCCCACACCTTGCCGGTGCGCGGATCCAGCGCCAGCGACTGCATGTTGCGGTGGCCGTAACTCCAGATTTCCGGACGCGCGTCCTTGCGGCCGACGAAGGGGTTGTCGGCCGGAACGCTGCCGTCCAGGTTCAGGCGCACGAGCTTGCCCTGCAGCATGTCCAGCTTCTGCGAGGTCGGACGGTCGTTGCGCTCGCCCTGGCTGATGAAGACATGGCCCTTGCCGTCGAAGACGATGCGCGAGCCGAAGTGGTTCGGCCCGACCAGCTTGGGCTCCTGGCGATAGAACACCTTCACGTCGGTGAGCGCGCCGTCGCCGAGCGTGGCGGTGGCGACCGCCGTGCCGGCGCTGCCGTCCGGGCCGGGTTCGGAATAGCTCAGGAAGAGGCGCTTGCTGGTGGCGAAGTCGGGCGCGAGCACCACGTCGAGCAGGCCGCCCTGGCCTTCGGCCCAGACGGTCGGCACGCCGGTGATGGGCGCGGATACCGCGCCGTCGGTAGAGACATGGCGCAGGCGGCCCGGGCGCTCGGTGACGAGGAAGCCGCCGTCGGGCAGCAGGGCGACGCTCCACGGGTGCTCCAGCCCGCCGGCGAGGGTGGTGACCGTCACCTGGCCGTTCTGGCTGGCGACGGTCTGCGTCGACAGCGCCTTGGGTGCGGCGGTGGCGGGCTTGGCCGGGGCGGCGTCGCCTTCGCCCTGGCGCGCCTGGCAGGCGACGAGCGTCATCGAAAGGGCGAGGGCGAGCGTGGTGCAGTGCAGGGCATGGCGCATGGGGGCAGGGCTCCTGTCCGGATGTGCAGTCGAAGGATGGGGCGAGGGGCGCAGCGACAAAGTCGCGGCCGGGGGCTCAACGATAACCGGCCGCCTGAAGTTCGAACAATTCCGCATAGCGGCCGCCCTGCGCCAGCAGCTCCGCATGGGTGCCGCTGGCCTCCAGCCGGCCTTCGGCGAGCACGAGGATGCGGTCGGCCATGCGCACGCTGCTGAAGCGGTGGGAGATCAGCACCGCGGTCTTGCCGCGCGAGAGGTCCTTGAAGCGCTGGAAAACCTCGAACTCGGCGCGCGCATCCAGCGCCGCCGTCGGCTCGTCGAGGATCATCACCTGCGCATCGCGCATGTAGGCGCGCGCAATGGCGATCTTCTGCCATTGCCCGCCGGACAGGTCCACGCCGGTCTTGAAGCGCCGGCCGACCAACTGGTCGTAACGCAGCGGCAGGCTTTCGATCATCTCGTCGGCCGCCGCGCGGCGCGCGGCCTCGCGGATGCGCGCGGCGTCGTCCATCGCTTCGATGCGGCCCACGCCGATGTTCTCGCCGGCGGTGAGGTGGTAGCGCACGAAGTCCTGGAAAATCACGCCGACGTTGCCGCGCAGGTCGTCCAGGTCGTACTCGCGCAGGTCGCGGCCGTCGAGCAGGATGCGGCCTTCGTCCGGGTCGTACAGACGTGCGAGCAGTTTCACCAGGGTGGTCTTGCCGGCGCCGTTCTCGCCGACCAACGCCAGCACTTCACCGGCGCGCAGTTCGAAATCGAGCCCGCGCAGCGCCCACTTCTCGGCGTCCGGATAACGGAAGCCGACGTTTTCGAAAACGAACCCGCGCGCGATCGGGCGCGGCACCGGCAACGCATCGGGCGGGGAGACGATCTCCGGCTCGATCTCGAAGAACGAGAACAGGTCGTCCAGGTACAACGCCTGTCCGGCGACCTGCGAGAAGCCCACCAGCAAACCTTCGAGCAGTTGGCGCAGGCGCAGGAAACTGCCGGCGAGGAAGGTGAGGTCGCCGATGCTGAAATCGCCCTTCACCGTGCGCCAGGCGATGTAGGCGTAGGCGATGTAGTACGCCAGCGTGCCCAGCGCTGCCAGCAGCGTGCCCCAGAAGGCGCGGCGGCGGGCGAGGGCGCGGTTGGCGCGGAAGAACTTCTCGGCCAGTTCGCGATAGCGGGCGATGAGGAAGCGGTGGAGGTTGAAGATCTTCACCTCCTTCGCCGTTTCCACGCTGGCGCCCATCTGGCGCACGTACTCGAGCTGACGGCGCTCCGGCGTCCAGGCGAAGTTGAGCGAGTAGCCCAGCGCGTTGAAATGCGCTTCGCCGACGAACGCCGGCACCAGCGCGATCGCCAGCAGCACGATCAGCCACGGCGCGAAGACGAGCAGGCCGGCGGCGAAACTGACGACGGTGATCGCATCCTGCACCTGGCCGAACAACTGGCTCATCAGGTTCATGCGGCCCATCGTCTGGCGACGTGCGCGATCGAGCTTGTCCTGCAGGTCGGGGTCCTCGAAGTCCTCCAGGTCGAGCATCGCCGCGTGTTCCATCAGGCGCACGCTGGTGGCGTTGGTGAACAGCTCCGACAGCAGCGCATCGCCGTAGCTGACGATGCGGCCCAACAGGTCCGAACCGATGGCCAGGGCGAACTCCAATGCCAGCAGCGCGAACAGCGTGTCCAGCTGCCCGCCGTGCCAGGCCTGCGCGATGGAGTCGAAGCCCTTGCCGGCCGCGACCAGCCGCACCGCTTCGTCGATGATGAGTTTGCCGACGTAGAGCGTGGCGACCGGAAGGAACGCGCGCACGACGCGCAGGGAGATCGTCGCCAGCGTGAGTCCCGGGCTGGTGGCCCAGATCTGCCGCAGAAACGGCGGCAGATTGCGCAGCGCGTCGAAGCGTTCGCGCAGGCTGGGGTGGGAGGCGGGACGGGCCGCGTGGGGATCGCTCATGTGGCGATTGTGCCCTGAGTGCGTGCGCAGCCGGTGTCATCGGGGGCGATGACGTCCCGGTTGTCATCTCCGCCTAAGGTGAGGATCCATCTTTCAGGCGTTGCATGCCTGGCGAAGGGTGATGAAGCGAAGAGTTGGATCCCCGCCTTCGCGGGGATGACGGCAAGAAGGGGGATGACAGCGGGAAGGGCATGACAGCAGGAAGTGCGCCTAATGCTCCCGCGGCTGCCGCATGGGCCGTCGGCGATTCTCGTCGCGATCGCGGTCTTCGATGTCGTCGCGCTGGTCGTACGAGGAACTGGAAAAACCGCTGCCTTGCTGATCGAAACCGCTGCGCACGGCCTGGCCGGGCGGGCCGAACGAATGCGCGCCGCGATCGACGTGCAGGCGGTTGTGCACGTCGCGCACGCCCTGCACGGCGACGGCGAGGTCTTCGGCCAGATGCTTCATGCGACGCTCGGGCACTTCGCCGGTCAGGGTGACGACGCCGGACTCGACGGCGATGAGAATCTCGCGCGCGTCGATGTCGTCGTCGCGGGTGAGGCGTTCGATCAGGTCGTCGGCGATGCGCTCGTCAGAGCGCGTGAAGTTGCGCGGGCCGCGCCCGCGATGCCCGCCGATGCGGGGCGCGTGTTCGGGTCTGGCGACGGTGTCGCGGGGCGGCTGCCGGAAATCGCCGAAGCCGCCCTGGCCCGGATAGCCGAACCCGTCGTCTTCGCGCGTGGGGCCCCAGACGCGGTTGGTGACCGAGGGCAGGCCGCGGTAGAGCTCGTCGCGGTGGCGTTGTTCGCGGTCGCGGTCGTCGTCGCGGTGTCTGGCCATGGCGGGCTCCGGGAGTCGTGTGGGGACCACGATGCTGGGGAAGTCGCGGTTAGCGGGGTGGCAACGGGTTGTGATCGCTTTGTTCCGATGTGTTTTCCTACTCCGTCATCCCGGCGAAGGCCGGGATCCAGGCCAATCGCGCATTCGCCCGTGATCGCACTTCACCGCGTCATTCCAGCGGAAGCTGGAATCCATTTGGCTTCTGTCTGAGGCGGCGGCGTCGGTTCCATAGAGCAAGATGGATTCCAGCTTTCGCTGGAATGACGGGATGTGTCCGCGACAGCGTGACAGCCTGGGTCCCGGCCTTCGCCGGGATGACGGCAACGGGAAGAGCTGCAATCAACCTGTGGCTCAGGTTGTCTTGGTGGAGGGCTTTCCGGGCTTCTTCACCGTCTTCACTGCCTTCTTCACTCGCTTCTTCACCGCCTTCCCCGGCCCCAACTCAATCCAAGTCGGCGCATGGTCGCTGGGCTTGGGCTGTCCCCGGACCCATCGATCCACGCCGGCCGCACGCAAGCGCGGGGCCAGTTCCGCGTTGAGCAGCAGGTGATCGATGCGCAGCCCGGCGTTGCGTTCCCAGTGCTGGCGGAAGTAGTCCCAGAACGTGTACACGCGCTCCTCGCCGAAGACGTGCCGCAGGCAATCCAGCCACCCCATCGCGAGCAGCCGTTCGTAACGCTCGCGACTTTCCGGCTGGAGCAGCGCGTCCTTGCGCCAGGACTTGGGGTCGTAGATGTCCTCGTCGGTGGGCACGACGTTGTAGTCGCCGGCGATGACCACCGGCTGGCCGCTGTCGTACCACTGCTGCGCGCGCACCAACAGGCGGTCCATCCACGCCAGCTTGTAGTCGAACTTCGGCCCGGGCTGCGGATTGCCGTTGGGCAGGTACAGGCAGACCACGACGATGCCATCCACGGCCGCCTCGATGTAGCGGCTCTGGCTGTCCTCGGGATCGCCCGGCAGGCCGCGGCCGATCTCCCCCGGTTCCGCGTCACGGGCGAGGATCGCCACGCCGTTCCACGATTTCTGGCCGTGCCAGATCGCGCCGTAGCCGGCGTCGGCGATGGCCTGGGCGGGGAAGGCGTCCTGCGGGGCTTTCAGTTCCTGCAGGCAGGCCACATCCGGCTGTTCCTTGCGCAGCCACGCGAGCAGCGCGTCCAGCCGGGTGTTCACGCCGTTGATGTTGAACGTGGCGATCTTCACGCCGCATCGGGCTCCGTCCGCACGAAGGCGCCACGCTATCCCGGCACTCGTGAAGGCCCGGTTCCCGACGTCCGACAGGTCCCGCATCCGCGCGCCGACGGCTAGACTCGGCTTCCGCTTTCCAGGGGAACGACACGATGCTCCGTCACGCACTGCTCGCCGCGGTCGTCGCCGCCGGTCTGTCCGCGCCGCTCGCATGGGCGCAGGCGCCCACCCGCACGCCGTCCACGCAGGCCCAACCCGCCAGTTCGGCCGCGCAGGCGCTGCACGCGTTGTTTGCCGAGGAATGGGAACGCGGCATGCGCGAAAACCCGGAGGAGGCGAGCTGGCGCGGCGACAAGCGCTACAACGATCGCTGGACCGACATGTCGATGGCCGCGATCCAGCAGCGCATGGACGGCGACCGCCAGGCGCTGCAGCGCTTGAAGGCGATCGACCGCAATGCACTGAGCGAAGCGGATCGACTGAACTACGACGTCTTCGCCTGGGATCTGGAGAAGGCCGTCGAGCGGCAGAAGTACCGCGAATACCTGCGCCCGATCAGCCAGCGCGGTGGCGTGCAGAACGCGGAGGGCATCGCCGAGGTGCTGCCGTTCGCCAGCGTCAAGGACTATCGCGACTGGCTGGCACGCATGCGCGCCCTGCCGGCGCTGCTCGAACAGAACCAGGCGCTGATGCGCGAAGGCATCGCCGCCGGCAACACGCCGCCGCGCGTGCTGATGGAGCGCGTGCCGGCGCAGATCCAGTCCCAGTTGGTCGACGATCCGACGAAGAGTCCGTTCTACAAGCCGTTTGCGAAATTCCCGGACGCGATCGGCGAGGCCGACCGCGTGGCGTTGCAGAGCGAGGCGAAGCAGGTCATCGCCGAGAGCGTCGTGCCGGCCTACCGTCAGTTCGACGCCTTCTTCAAGAACGACTACCTGCCCAAGACGCGCGAGTCGATCGCTGCGGTCGATCTGCCCGACGGCAAGGCGTACTACGACTTCGTGGCCCGCTATTTCACGACGACGAACCTGACGGCCGACCAGATCCACAACATCGGCCTGAAGGAAGTCGCGCGCATTCGTGGCGAGATGGGGAAGGTGAAGGCGGAGGTCGGCTTCAAGGGCACGCTGGCGCAGTTCTTCGACCACCTGCGCACCGATCCCAAGTTCTTCTACAAGACACCGCAGGAGCTGTTCACCGGGTACGAGGCGATCTCCAAGCGGATCGACCCGGAACTGGTGAAGGTCTTCAAGACCATCCCGCGCCTGCCGTACGGCGTGCGGCCGATCCCGGACAACATCGCCCCCGACACCACGACGGCCTACTACCAGCCAGGCGCCGTGGACGGCACCCGCGCCGGCTTCTACTACGTGAACCTCTACAAGCCCGAGGTCCGGCCGAAGTGGGAAATGATGGCGCTGTCGCTGCACGAAGCCGTGCCCGGGCACCACTTCCAGTTCGCGCGTGGCATGGAACTGCCGGATGTGCCGATGTTCCGTCGCGTGGGTTACTTCGTCGCCTACGGTGAGGGCTGGGGTCTGTATGCCGAGCGCCTGGGCTACGACATGGGCCTGTACGACGATCCCTACGACCGCATGGGCCAGCTCGCCTACGACATGTGGCGCGCGGTGCGCCTGGTGGTGGACACCGGCATGCACAGCAAGGGCTGGAGCCGGGACCAGGCCATCGCCTTCTTCATGGACAACGCGCCCAAGACCCGCCAGGACGTGGTCAACGAGATCGACCGCTACATCGGCTGGCCGGGCCAGGCGCTGGCCTACAAGATCGGCCAGCTCAAGATCTCCGAACTGCGTGAGAAGGCGACGAAGCAGCTGGGGCCGAAGTTCGACCTGCGCGCCTTCAACGATGCGGTGCTGGAGACCGGGTCCGTGCCGCTGGAGGCCCTGGAAGCGCACATCGACGCCTGGATCGAGGCCCAGAAGGCGGCCTGAGGCGGGGCCGCGGGGCAGGGCGCACGCACATTTGCGCCCAAGCCATTGAATCGGCCATAATTTCCGGCTCCCGCGGCTCCGGCCGCCGGGAGACCTTGCTCCACTGCGCCCACTTCCGGGCCCGGGGGGCTGATCCGGACGCGCGGTGAATGACGTTCCCGCCCGGCCATCATCCACAAGGAATCACACCATGCGTCATTACGAAGTCGTGTTCCTGGTCCATCCGGACCAGAGCGAGCAGGTGCCGGCCATGATCGAGCGCTACAAGGGCTTGATCGAAGGCGGCGAAGGCAAGATCCACCGTCTCGAGGACTGGGGCCGCCGTCAGCTGGCCTACCCGATCGAGAACCTGGTCAAGGCCCACTACGTCCTGCTCAACATCGAGTGCACCCAGAACGTGCTCAACGAGCTGGTCGACGGTTTCCGTTTCAACGACGCCGTCCTGCGCCACCTCGTGATCAAGCGCGACGGCCCGGACACCGAGCAGTCGCTGATCATGAAGTACAAGGACGAGAAGGGCGACAAGCCCGAGCGCGGCGAACGCCGTCGCCGTGACGAGGAAGGCGAGAGCGTCGGCACCGCCGATGACAACGCCGACGACAACGCCGAAGCCGCCTGAGGATCACCCAAATGTCCAAGTTCTTCCGTCGCCGCAAGTTCTGCAAGTTCACCGCCGAGGGTGTGAAGGAGATCGACTACAAGGATCTCAACACCCTGCGCCAGTACCTCACCGAGACCGGCAAGATCGTGCCGAGCCGCGTGACCGGTACCAAGTCGAAGTACCAGCGCCAGCTGTCGGCCGCCGTCAAGCGCGCCCGCTTCCTGGCTCTGATCCCGTACACCGACAACCACAACGCCTAAGGCGACGTCGTTTCCTCCCGCTGGGAGGAAACACCTTGTCCCCCTCTCCCGCTGCCGGGAGAGGGCAGGGGCGAGGGAAAGACGCCGCGGTCTTCGGACAGCGCAACCCGCTGCGGGCCTCGAGGCTCGCTAACGAATACGGAGCAACACCATGCAACTGATCCTC
Source organism: Lysobacter sp. MMG2 (assembly GCF_016735495.2). GTDB lineage: Bacteria > Pseudomonadota > Gammaproteobacteria > Xanthomonadales > Xanthomonadaceae > Lysobacter_J. The sequence continues at coordinate 155,704 of NZ_JAERQY020000001.1, read as the reverse complement.
CTGCAGAACGTGCAGAACCTCGGCAAGCTCGGCGACAAGGTCAGCGTCAAGCCGGGCTTCGGCCGCAACTACCTGATCCCGTACGGCAAGGCCGCCCCGGCGACCCCGGCCAACCTGGCCGAGTTCGAGGCGCGCCGCGCCGAGTACGAAGCCAAGGCCAAGGCCTCCCTCGAGGGTGCCGAAGGCCGCAAGGCCGCGCTGGACGGCGTCGAGGTGACCATCTCGGCCAACGCCTCCACCGAAGGCAAGCTGTACGGCTCGATCAGCCCGCGCGATATCGCCGAGGCGCTGACCAAGCTGGGCCACAAGGTCGAGAAGTCGGAAGTCGTGCTGGGCGAAGGCCCGCTGCGTCGCACCGGCGAGCACGAAGTCGTTGTGCACCTGCACGCCGACATCGAAGCCACCGTCAAGGTCATCGTGGTCGGCGAAGTCGCCTGATCCGGTTACTGCACCAAGGCTTCATGGAAAGGGCGCCCCAGGGCGCCCTTTCTCTTTGAGGCGTTCGGAAAGGTCTGGAGCGTTTTCGGATTCTTCCGATAGGGTAGTGGGCGCGTGCGTGACAGAGTCGCGCTACCCACCCTGACGTTGCCGCCATGGACCAGAGCCTTGACGTTTTCTCGTTCGACCCGTCACTGGATCTGACTCCCTCCGGCCTGCAGACCTGCACACCCGCCCGCCAGGTCGCGCCGTCCTTCCCCGACCTGATCGCCGCCAGCCTGCGCGAAGCCTGCGAGGCGGATGGCGACGCGCTCTTTCCGATCATCGCCCGCCTGATCGACCAGCACATCGCCGGCACCGGCCAGACGCGACGTGTCGGCCGCTGGCGCGACGAGGCCTTGGACGAGCTGCTCTCCGTCATCTCGCCCGGCCTGTGCGCCCGCATCGGGGCGCAGGCCAGCGCGAACTGAGTCCCTGCGCCCTTGCGTGGGGCGCAGCTTGCCTACCGTCCGTCGTCTCATCGTGTGCGACACGCCTGTGCGCTCATGCGGCGCATGAGTATCCACGCGATATCCACAGACTTATCTGCAACGCTCCGACGCGTTCCGCGTCTACGATGCCCGACCCGCGACAACGACATGTCCGCCATCACGGCGCAGGGAAGGGGTGACTGAGGGCATGAGCGCACGAACTGGTTTTCGCGGTGAGAAGCGGTTCGAGACGCGCAGCGAGCAGCGGGTCGACCAGTTGCGCGTGCCGCCCCAGTCGATCGAAGCGGAGCAGGCGGTGCTCGGCGGCCTCATGCTGGCGCCGGATTCCTGGGACCGGATCGCCGACCAGCTTCACGACAACGACTTCTACCGTCGCGACCACCAGCTCATCTACCGCGCGATCCGCGAACTGGCCGACAAGAACCGGCCGTTCGACGCGGTCACGCTGGGCGAATGGTTCGAATCGCAGGGCCTGAGCGAACAGGTCGCCGGTGGCGCCTACCTGATCGAGCTGGCCAGCACCACGCCTTCGGCCGCCAACATCGTCGCCTACGCCGAGATCGTCCGCGACAAGGCGATCCTGCGGCAGCTGATCGACGTGGGCACGGGCATCGTCAACGACGGCTTCCAGCCCGACGGCCGCGACTCCAGCGAGATCCTGGAAGAGGCCGAGCGCCAGGTGCTGGCGATTGCCCAGGCCAGCTCGACCGGCAAGACCGATTTCACTCCGGTGACCAAGGCGCTGTCGGAGGCCTTCGACACCCTGCAGACGCGTTACACCAACGGCGGCGGCGTGACGGGCCTGTCGACCGGCTATACCGAGCTCGACATGATGACGGCCGGCCTGCAGAAGACCGACCTGATCATCCTCGCGGCGCGTCCGGCGATGGGCAAGACCACGCTCGCGCTGAACATGGCCGAGACCGCCGCCTTCCGCAGCAAGCTGCCGGTGGCGGTGTTCTCGATGGAAATGTCGGCCTCGCAGCTGGCGATGCGACTGATCTCCTCGGTCGGTCGCGTCAACGCGCAGCGCCTGCGTACGGGCCAGCTGGAAGACGAGGACTGGAGCCGCGTCACCGGCGCGATCCGCCAGTTGCGCGAGGTGAAGATCTTCATCGACGACGAGCCCGGCCTGTCGCCGGTGAAGCTGGCCGCCAAGGCGCGTCGCCTCAAGCGCGAGCACGGCGGCCTGGGCCTGATCGTCATCGACTACCTGCAGCTGATGTCCGTGCCTGGCAACAGCGAAAACCGCGCGACGGAAATCTCCGAGATCTCGCGCTCGCTCAAGGGCCTGGCCAAGGAACTGCAGGTGCCGGTGATCGCGCTCTCGCAGCTCAACCGCTCGCTGGAAACGCGTACCGACAAACGCCCCGTCATGGCCGACCTTCGCGAATCGGGCGCCATCGAGCAGGATGCGGACATGATCATGTTCATTTACCGCGACGACTACTACAACAAGGAGAACTCGCCGGACAAGGGACTGGCCGAGGTCATCATCGGCAAGCAGCGTTCGGGCCCGACGGGTTCGTGCAAGCTCAAGTTCTTCGGCGAGTACACGCGCTTCGACAACCTCTCGCACGATTCGGTCGGAAGTTTCGAGTAAGCGCGACGACGCACGGCTCACGGCGCAGCACCTACGCTGCGCCGCATGGAGCGCGAGCATGTGGAATCTCAGGCGATCGTCAGCGTCGGTTACGACCCGGACCGGCGGCTGCTGGAGGTCGAGTTCGAAGGCGGCGCCGTCTACCGTTACTTCGATGTGCCCCCCGAACTGCATGCCGGGATGATGACGGCACCGTCGCAAGGTCGGTTCTTCGCGCAGTACCTGCGCGACGCGGGATTCGACTACATCCGCATGGACAGCGACGAAGGCGCGGATTGACGTCGCCCTAACGAACGACGGTGCAGCGTTGGGGCATGGTCCCATCGGAGTCGTCACCATGCGTCGTTCCCGCACATTCGTTCCCGCCCTGATCCTGGGCGCGCTCGGCCTGGCGCTGACGTCTAACGCTGCCGCCTGGCAGACCAAGAGTTCCACTGCCGCCAAGAGCAGCGCGAGCACCAAGCAACCGCGCTGCTACGACGTCGAAGTCGAGAAGCCCAAGGAGGTCAAGGACGAGCACAAGATCACCGGCACGGTGGTCGGTGGCCTCGCCGGCGGCCTGCTCGGCAACCAGGTGGGCGGGGGCAGCGGCAAGAAGATCGCCACGGCGGCCGGTGCCGTCGGCGGCGCGTTCGCCGGTCGCAAGATCCAGGACAACCAGCAGAAGAAGACCGAAACGGTGGTCGAGCGGCGCTGCGATCCATAGCGCCCGGCATCCTGCCAGTCCCGTCTCGCGCGTTTAGGCCGGAATCCCCGGACGTCCGCGTGATGCCGGCCGAGCGGGAACGGCGCCTTGCATTGCGCCCGTAGCGCATTCGTGGGCGCTGCTTCTGCTTAGAATGAAGCCCCGCATCCCCTCCGCATCGGGACCGAAGTGCAGCAAACGCCCGGCATGCCCCCGGCCGTCAGCGAGCGTCCGACTCGCATCACGGTCGACCTGGACCACCTTTCCCACAACCTGCGCACCATCCGTGCGCACGTCGGCGTGCCCGTCATGGGCATCGTCAAGGCCAACGCCTACGGCCACGGGCTCGTGCCGGTGGCGCTGCATCTGCAGGCGCAGGGGGTGGAGCAGTTGGGCGTGGCGTTCGTGGAGGAGGGCATCGCCCTGCGACGTGCGGGCGTGACCGCGCCGGTGCTGGTGCTGGGCGGCATCTTCGGCCCGCAGGTGGCGCAGTTCATCGCGCACGATCTGGAGATCACCGTTTCCTCGCTCGACAAGCTGCGTCAGGTCGAAGCCGCGGCCGAGGCGATGGAGCGCCGTGCGGTGATCCATCTCAAGATCGACACCGGGATGGAGCGCATCGGCGTGCACAGCTATTCGTCGCGGCCGTTCATCGAGGCGGCGGTGGGTTCGAAGTGGTGCGAGCTCAAGGGCATCTATTCGCACCTGGCATGCTCGGACGACCCGGCTTCGCCGATGACGTTGCAGCAGGTCGAGCGCTTCCACGACGCCTGCTCGCACATCGAACGCGCCGGCGCGCCGATGCCGCTGCGGCACCTGGCCAACTCCGGCGGTGTGCTGCATTTCCCGCAGACCTGGCTGGACATGGTGCGTCCCGGCATCGTGCTTTACGGCGTGCTGCCCGACCCGGCGTCGCAACGCACCATTGATGTGAAGCCGGCGATGACGCTCGGCTCGCAGGTCGTGTATTTCAAGGTGGTGAAGGCGGGCAACACCGTCAGCTACGGGGCGACCTGGCGCTGCGACCACGACACCCGCGTGGTCACCGTGCCGATCGGCTATGGCGACGGTTTCCCGCGTTCGTTGTCCTCGCGCGGTGAGGTGCTGATCCGCGGGCAGCGTTATCCCATCGTCGGGCGCGTGTGCATGGACCAGTTCATGGTCGACATCGGTCAAGACAGCGCCTGGAACGAGGACGAAGTCGTCCTCATCGGCCGGCAGGGCGACGAGGCCATCCGTGCCGAGGACGTCGCTGCGCTGGCCGGGACCATCCCCTACGAAATCCTCGTCGGCCTCAACGACCGCATTCCGCGCGAGTACCGGGGCGGGCCGGGCTGACCCCGTGGCAAGCCGGGGATGCAGCGCGATCGCCGCTGCATTCACGCCGGCCTTGGGCATACTGATCGCGGCGAGGTCGCCTTCCGATCCCGGGTGCCGTGATGTCCGCAAGCGAGTCGACAGCGCTGGCGCTGGTCTGGTTCCGCAATGACCTGCGGCTGGACGACAACCCCGCCTTGCAGGCCGCACTCGACAACGGCTACGTGCCGATCCCGGTCTACATCCATGCGCCGGACGAAGGCGGCGACTGGAAGCCCGGTGCGGCCTCCGACGCATGGCGGCATCGCTCGCTGGCCGCGCTGGACGGCGCGCTGCGCAAGCGCGGCTCGCACCTGCGCTACTTCTTCGGTCCGAGCCTGGCGACGCTGCAGTCGCTGATCGCGACCACGGGTGCCGAGGCGGTGTTCTGGAACCGTCGCTACGAACCGGCCTACGAGCGCCGCGATGCGAACATCAAGACCACGCTGCGCCAGCAGGGCCTGCGCGCGGAGAGCTTCAATGCCGCGTTGTTGTTCGAGCCGTGGATGGTGCGCAACAAGCAGGGGCAGCCGTTCAAGGTGTTCACGCCGTTCTGGAAGGCGCTGCTGGCGCAGTGGCAGCTGGGCTTGTGCTCCGATGCGGCGGGCCGACTGCCCTCGAGCGAAGAGGGGCCGTCCGGCGTGCCATTGGATGCGCTCCACCTGGCCCCGGAACGCGACTGGGATCGCGCCTTCTGGAACGAATGGACGCCGGGCGAGGAGGGCGCGCGCGCCGCGCTGGAAACCTTCGTCGACGGCGCGCTGCGCGGTTACGGCGAGCAGCGTGATCGCCCGGACCGCGTCGGCACGTCGCGCCTGTCGCCGCACCTTCACTTCGGCGAGATCGCGCCCTGGCGGGTGGCGTCCGTGCTGGAGCGCGAGCGCAGCGCCGCCAATGGCGGCGATGTCGACGCCTACCTGCGCGAACTGGGCTGGCGCGAATTCGCCTACCACCTGCTGCACCACTTCCCGGAAACGCCGGATCACAACTTCGACGCGCGGTTCAACGACTTCCCGTGGGCCAACGCATCGGAGGCCCGCATGGCCGACTGGCAACGCGGGGCCACCGGCGTTCCGATCATCGATGCCGGCATGCGCGAACTGTGGGCCACCGGCTGGATGCACAACCGCGTGCGCATGATCGTGGCGAGCTTCCTGACCAAGCACCTTCGCTACCACTGGCGGCACGGCGCGCGTTGGTTCTGGGACACGCTGGTCGACGCGGATCTGGCCAACAACACGCTCGGCTGGCAATGGGTCGCCGGCACGGGAGCGGATGCCGCGCCGTACTTTCGTGTGTTCAATCCGGTGCTGCAGGCGTCGAAGTTCGATCCCGATGGCCGTTACATCGCGCGCTGGCTGCCCGAACTGGCCGGGCTGCCGGTGCCACTGCGCTTCGCACCGTGGCAGGACCCGGCGGCCCTTCGGCGCGTCGCCCCGGACTATCCGCCGCAACCACTGGTGGACATGGGCGCCGGTCGCGACGCGGCGTTGGCGGCCTATCGCAAGCTGCGCGCCGGATGATCGCGTTGACGCTGCTTGCAGGGGCGTGATTCACTCGAACGAGGACGCACAGGAGAACGGATGGCCATGGCGCAGACGCGAGCAAGGGCACGCCGGCGCGGTCGCCGGGAACCGATGTCGCGGGTGGATACCGCCTGGCTGCGCATGGAGCGGCCGACCAATCCGATGATGATCACCGGCGTGCTGATGTTCGCCGAGCCGATGTCGCTGGAGCGCCTCAAGCGCGTGGTGAAGCAGCGCTTCCTGTCGTACCGGCGCTTCCGCCAAAAGGCCGTGGTCACCCCGTCCGGCGCACAGTGGGAAACCGATCTGAACTTCAACCTGGACTGGCACGTCCAGCATGCCGCGTTGCCGGGCCGGGGCGACAAGCGCACGCTGGAACGGTTCGTCAGCCAGTTGGCGTCTTCGGCGCTCAACCACGATCGCCCGCTCTGGCAGTTTCATCTGGTCGAACGCTATGAGGGTGGTGGCTCGGCGCTGGTAGCGCGCATCCATCACAGCTATGCCGACGGCATCGCGCTGGTGCAGGTGCTGCTCTCGCTGACCGACACCGGCCCCGATGCCGACGACGGCACCGAGCTGCCGCGCACCTGGCTCAAGCAGCAGCATGCCGGGGTGGCGCGTCGCGTCGGTGCCGTGGACCGCTACGTGCAACTGGGAAGCAAGGTCGTCGAAAAGGGATTGGAGATGTACCGCGATCCGACCCTCGCCGCGGTGCTGGCGAAGGAAGGCGGCGAGATCGCACGCGAGCTGCTCAATGCGCTGGCGCTTTCGGACGATCCACCGTCGTTGCTGCGCGGTCGCCTGGGCGTGAGCAAGCGCGTGGCCTGGGCCGAGCCGCTGGACCTGGAGGAAGTGAAAGCCGTCGGACGCGCGTGTGACTGCACCGTCAACGATGTGCTGATGGCCACCGCCGCCGGCGCGCTGCGCAGTTACATGATCGAGCGAGGTGACCACGTCGATGGCCTCACGCTGCGCGCCACGGTGCCGGTGAACCTGCGGCCGCTCGAACATGCACGCAAGCTGGGCAATCACTTCGGGCTGGTGTTCCTCGACCTGCCGGTGGGCGAGGGCAATCCGATCCGTCGACTGGAACGGGTCGCGCAGTGCATGGAAGACCTCAAACAATCGCGCCAGGCCATCGTTGCCTACGGGCTGCTCGCCGCGTTGGGCATGGCGCCGGCGTCGGTGCAGGGGCTCGCGCTGGAGCTTTTCAGCCGCAAGGCCACGGCGGTAGCGACCAACGTGCCTGGCCCGCAGCAGCCGCTTTATCTGGCCGGCTGCATGCTGCGCGAGATGATGTTCTGGGTGCCGCAGACCGGTTCGATCGGCGTGGGCATTTCGATCCTGAGCTACAACGGTCGCGTGCATTTTGGTCTGATCGCAGATGGTCGATTGATCCCCGATCCCGACGCAGTGATTCGCCGCTTCGGTGCGGAATTCGAGAAGCTGCTGTATCTGTCGCTGATGGGGAACTGGGACACGCGCCTGGATGCCGACGCCGCCGAAGCATTGATGCCTGCCGCAAACTGAATAAGCTGTGCGGTCGATCACTCCTAAAAGACGTGAACGTGGTTAGCTTGTGCCGCGTTCAGTTCCACCATTCGTCTTCCAAGGATCGACATATGAAGAATTTCCTCAAGGCCGCCTGCGTCGCCGTCGTCACCACTGCGCTGCTCGCGGGCTGTGCCACCGGCGGTGGCGGCTATTACGGTCAGCCGTATCCGCAGCAACAGCAGCCGCAGCCGCAGGGTCAGCAGCAGGGCATGAGCAAGACCAGCAAGGGCGCGATCATCGGCGCGCTCGCCGGTGTCGCCGCCGGCCTGCTCAGCGGCGATGACGCCACCGAGCGTCGTCAACGCGCGCTGGTCGGTGCAGGCGTCGGCGGCCTGGCCGGTGCGGCCATCGGCAACTACCAGGATCGCCAGGAAGCCGCGCTGCGCCAGCAGACCGCCGGCACCGGCGTCGACGTGGTCCGCCAGGGCAACAACATCACGCTCAACATGCCCAGCGGCATCACCTTCGACTTCGACAAGTCGAACCTGAAGCCGGAGTTCTATCCGGTGCTCGACAACGTCGCGCGCACGCTGCAGGAATACAACCAGACCGTCATCGAGGTCGCCGGCCACACCGACAGCATCGGCAGCGATGCCTACAACCAGAAGCTGTCGGAGCAGCGCGCCAACTCGGTCGCCAGCTACCTGCAGAGCCGCGGCCTGAATCGCGAGCGCTTCATCGTCGTCGGCGCCGGCAAGACCCGTCCGATCGCCAGCAACGACACCGAAGCCGGCCGCGCGCAGAACCGCCGCGTCGAGATCACGCTGGTGCCGATCCAGTCCTGATCCGAACCGCAATCGAACAAGGAACGGGCCGCACGAGCGGCCCGTTTTCTTTGTGCGGGGGCGGAGCGGTCCGGCGATAAAGAAAAAGCCCGCTTTCGCGGGCTTCTTCATTCGAACGGTGGAGCGTTCGATCAGTTGTGGCTGTGCACGTCGTGCAGATCGCGCAGCTTGCTCTCGCGCGAGCCGAAGTAGGCGGCGAGGTCGGCGATCTGCTGGTCGGTCAGTTCCTTCGCCTGGCTCGACATCAGCGCGTGTTCGCGGTCGCCGTCGCGGTAGGCCTGCAGCGAGTGCGCGATGTAGTCGTAGTACTGGCCGGCGAGCTTGGGGTAGGTCTCGTCGATCGGGGCGTTGCCTTCGGCGCCGTGGCAGTCCACGCAGGACTGGCCGGTGGCCTTGCCCTTGGTCTGGGCCAGCTTCTCGCCGGAGGCGATATGACCGGCCGGCAGGCCGGCGGACGAGGAGGTGTGGCCTTCGGCGCGGTCGGCCGCCGAATGCTCGGCCGGCGTGTCGCCGCCGGAGCAGCCGACGAGCGCAATGGAAGCGAGCAGGGCGATGGCGAGGATCTTGTTCGTCATGGTCGTGCTCACTTCACGGTCGAAAGGAAAGCGGCGATGTCGGCGATGTCCTGGTCGGAGAAGCTCTGCGACTGGGCCTGCATCGTCGGATGCTTGCGCGTTCCCTTCTTGTATTCGGTCAGCGCGTTGGTCAGGTACAGCTCCGACTGCCCGCCGATTTTCGGGACGTGGTAGTTCGGATACGCGTTCTTGTAGCCGGTGACGCCGTGGCAGCCCTGGCAGGTATAGGTCAACTGCTTGCCCCTGGCAGCGTCGCCCTTGAGCGGGGCCGGGGTCGTCGTCGCGGCCGGAGCGGCAGCAGCGGCGGGAGCCTGGGCATCCTGTGCCGACGCGCTGAACGCGGCGGTGGTCAGGACGAAGCAGGCGGCGATCATCAGCGGTCGCATCATGTCGTAGTCCGCAATCTCGAATGGCTAGCGAAAGGTTTCTGAAGCTGGCTGCGCGCGGCGCCCTGTTAAGCCTGCCGCACATAAGTCGGCAAGTATAGCCTGCGATCCCATTGCAACGAAGTCGCCCCTTACTGCATCGAAGATGGGTGCGTGCCGCATTGCGATGTTCGATCGGCTAACGCACGACGTGGCTCCAGTCACCATGACCTTCGGCGGATGGAGGGTTTCTGGGGCGGTGATATACCTATATACAACACCGGCACAAAGGCCGGTCATCAGCCACCTTGGGGTCCAATTCATGCGTCACTTCACCCGAAATCGCAGCCGTGGTCTCGCCCGCGCCGCTGTCGTCCTGTTGCCGTGCCTGTTGCTGCTCAGCGCCTGCAAGGGCGGGGGCGAAGGCGAGGCCCAGGCCAAGGCCGGGGAGGACAAGAAGGGTCCCGAAGCCGTGCCGGTCGAGGTCGCCAAGGCCTCCCGTCGCGCCGTCGCCGCCAGCTACACCGGCACCGCGCCGCTGGAGCCGGTGGCCGAGTCGCAGGTGGTCGCCAAGACCTCGGGCGTTGCCCTCAACGTGATGGTCGAGGAAGGTCAGCAGGTCCGCGCCGGCCAGAGCCTGGTGCGTCTGGATTCGGCCCGCTCCGAGCTGGCCGCCGCGCAGACCGCCGCGCAGATGCGCAAGCTCGAGGCCAACTACGCCCGCGCCAAGCAGATGGCCGACCAGAAGCTGCTCAGCGCCAACGACAACGACCAGCTCCGTTTCGATCTTGAAGAAGCCCGCGCCGCCAATCGCATGGCGAACCTGGAGCTGTCCTACGCCAGCGTCGAAGCGCCGATCTCCGGCGTGATCGCCTCGCGTTCGATCAAGACCGGCAACTTCGTCCAGATCAACACGCCGATCTTCCGCATCGTCGACACCTCGCGCCTGGAGGCCACGCTCAACGTGCCCGAGCGCGAGCTGGTGACGCTCAAGGCCGGCCTCCCGGTCGCGCTGGTCGTCGACGCCCTGCCGGGCAAGACCTTCCAGGGCACGGTGGATCGCGTTTCGCCGGTGGTCGATTCGGGCAGCGGCACCTTCCGCGTCGTGTGCGCGTTCAAGGGCGACGGCATCCTGCAGCCGGGCATGTTCGGCCGCATCAAGATCGACTACGACCAGCGCGCCGACGCCCTCGTCGTACCGCGCGTGGCGCTGCTGGAAGACGACGGCGACCCGGCGGTGTTCGTGGTCACCGGCGACAAGACCAAGCGCGTGCCGGTCAAGCTGGGTTACATGGACGGTTCGTGGGCCGAAGTCCGCGAAGGCGTGAAGGAAGGCGAGCAGGTCGTGATCGCGGGCAAGACCGCGCTGCGCGACGGCTCGGTGGTGCAGGTGCTGGGCCAGCCGCAGGCGAAGAAGCCCGAAGTCGCCTCGGTCGCCAAGTCCGACAACAAGCAGTAATCGCGGAGAGCGAACGTGACGCAACCTGCGCACACACCTGGTTTCAACCTGGTGGAGTTCTCCACGCGCCGTCGAGTGACGGTGATGATGGTGACCCTCACCTTCGTGCTCTTCGGATTCATCGCGTTGGGCGACCTCAAGGTCAACCTGCTGCCTGACCTGAGCTACCCCACGCTGACGGTGCGCACCGAATACACCGGTGCCGCGCCGTCGGAAATCGAGACCTTGATCAGCGAGCCGGTCGAAGAGGCCGTCGGCGTGGTCAAGGGGCTGCGCAAGCTCAAGTCGGTTTCGCGCACCGGGCAGAGCGATGTCGTGCTCGAGTTCGCCTGGGGCACCGACATGGACCAGGCCAGCCTGGAAGTCCGCGACAAGATGGAAGTGCTGCAGCTGCCGCTGGAGGCCAAGGCCCCGGTGCTGCTGCGCTTCAATCCGTCGACCGAGCCGATTCTGCGCATCGCGCTGTCGCCCAAGACCGAGGCGACGAGCGACACCGAAGCCATGCGCCAGCTCACCGCGCTGCGCCGCTATGCCGACGACGACCTGAAGAAGAAGCTCGAGCCGGTCGAGGGCGTGGCTGCGGTGAAGGTCGGCGGCGGCCTGGAAGATGAAATCCAGGTCGACATCGACCAGCAGAAGATCGCGCAGCTGAACCTGCCGATCGACACCGTCATCCAGCGTCTGCAGCAGGAGAACATCAACATCTCCGGCGGCCGCCTGGAAGAAGGCTCGCAGCGTTACCTCGTGCGCACGGTGAACCAGTTCGCCAACGTGCCCGAGATCCGCGAGATGCTCGTCACCACGCAGAGCGGCGGCGACGGCGCGGCCGCGAGCGCGGCGGCGCAGATGGCCGCGATCGCGGCGCAGACCGGTTCGGCCGAAGCGATGGCCGCGGCGGCCTCGGTGCAGAGCGCCAACTCCGCCGGCGGCGCGACTGTCGCCGGTGGCATGCCCGTGCGCCTGAAGGACGTCGCCGACGTGCGCCAGGGCTTCAAGGAACGCGAGGCGATCATCCGCCTGGCGGGCAAGGAAGCGGTCGAACTGGCGATCTACAAGGAAGGCGATGCGAACACCGTCGCCACTGCCGACGCCATCCAGAAGCGCCTGGACGAAATCAAGGAACAGGTGCCGCCGGACGTCGAGCTGACGACCATCGACGACCAGTCGACCTTCATCCGTCACGCCATCAGCGACGTCAAGTTCGACGCGGTGATCGGCGGCGCGCTGGCAATCCTGATCATCTTCCTGTTCCTGCGCGATGGCTGGAGCACGTTCGTTATCAGCCTGTCGCTGCCGGTGTCGATCATCACGACGTTCTTCTTCATGGGCCAGATGGGCCTGAGCCTCAACGTCATGTCGCTCGGCGGCTTGGCGCTGGCGACCGGCCTGGTGGTGGACGACTCCATCGTCGTACTGGAAAGCATCGCCAAGGCGCGCGAACGCGGCCTGGGCGTGCTGGAAGCCGCCATCGCCGGCACGCGTGAAGTGAGCATGGCCGTGGTCGCGTCCACGCTGACCACCATCGCGGTGTTCCTGCCGCTGGTGTTCGTGCAGGGCATCGCTGGGCAGCTGTTCCGCGACCAGGCGCTGACCGTGGCGCTCGCGATCGGCATCTCGCTGATCGTGTCGATGACGTTGATCCCGATGCTGAGCGCGCTCAAGGGACGTCCGCCGATGGCCTTCCCGGAGGAAGCGCCGCATCCGCGCTGGGAGCCCAAGTCGAAGATCGGCATGCCGCTGGCCTACACGCAGCGCGGCATCGGCTGGACCCTGCGCACGTTCTTCTTCGGTATCGCGTGGTTGATCGTGCGCGCGTGGCGTGGCCTGGTCGCCGTGGTCGGCCCGGTCATGCGCGCCGCGAGCGATCTGGCGATGGCGCCGTACGGCCGCGCCGAACGCGGCTATCTGAAGCTGCTGCCGAGCGCGTTGAAGCGTCCGACGCTGGTGCTGGGTTCTGCCGCGGTGGCGTTCGCGTTGACGCTGTTGGCGGTGCCGTTGCTCGGCGCGGACTTGATCCCGCAGCTGGCGCAGGACCGCTTCGAGATGACCGTGAAGCTCCCGCCCGGCACGCCGCTGCGCGACACCGATGCACTGGTGCGCGAACTGCAGCAGAAGCACGCCAAGGACGACGGCATCCGCGCGCTGTACGGCGTGAGCGGCAGTGGCACGCGACTGGACGCCAATCCGACCGAAAGCGGCGAGAACATCGGCAAGCTCACCGTCGTGATGGAGAACGGCGGCAGCAAGGCGGTGGAAGCGGCCGAAACCGAACGCCTGCGTACGACGATGCAGTCGCATCCGGGCGCGCAGGTCGACTTCGCCCGTCCGGAGCTCTTCAGCTTCTCCACGCCGCTGGAAATCGAGCTGCGCGGTCAGGACCTGGAAGGCATCCAGCAGGCCGGCCAGCGCATGGCCGCACTGCTGCGCGCCAACCCGCACTACGCCGACGTGAAGTCGACGGTGGAAGAGGGCTTCCCGGAGATCCAGATCCGCTTCGACCAGGACCGCGCCGGTGCGCTCGGCCTGACCACGCGCCAGATCGCCGACGTGGTGGTGAAGAAGGTGCGCGGCGACGTCGCCACGCGCTACAGCTTCCGCGATCGCAAGATCGACGTGCTGGTGCGCGCACGCGAAACCGACCGTGCCTCCGTCGACAGCATCCGCCGCCTCATCGTGAACCCGGGCAGCAACCGTCCGGTCACGCTGGACTCGGTGGCGGACGTGGTCGCGACCACAGGCCCGAGCGAAATCCATCGCGCCGACCAGGTGCGTGTGGCGATCGTCTCGGCGAACCTGCGCGACATCGACCTGGGCACCGCCGTGCGCGAAGTCCAGGACATGGTGTCCAAGCAGCCCATCGGTGCCGGCGTCACCATGCACATCGGCGGGCAGGGCGAGGAACTGGCCGAATCGGTGAACGCGCTGCTGTTCGCGTTCGGCCTGGCGGTCTTCCTGGTGTACCTGGTGATGGCCTCGCAGTTCGAATCGCTGCTGCATCCGTTCGTCATCCTGTTCACCATTCCGCTGGCGCTGGTCGGTGCGGTGCTCGCGCTGCTGATCACCAACTCGCCGGTGTCGGTGGTGGTGTTCATCGGCCTGATCCTGCTGGTCGGCCTGGTGGTGAAGAACGCGATCATCCTGGTCGACAAGGTGAACCAGTTGCGCGAGGCGGGCGTTCCCAAGCGCGAGGCGCTGGTGGAAGGCGCGCGTTCCCGACTGCGCCCGATCATCATGACCACGACGTGCACGCTGTTCGGCTTCCTGCCGCTGGCGCTGGCCATGGGCGAGGGTGCCGAAGTGCGTTCGCCGATGGCGATCACCGTGATCGGCGGCCTGCTGGTCTCCACGCTGCTGACGCTGGTGGTGATCCCGGTGGTGTACGACCTGCTGGATCGCCGCCCGGACGAGTACTACGTCAAGCGTGCCAAGCGCACGCACGTCCCTTCGGGCGAGTCGGCGGAAGGCGCCGGCGGCCAGGTCGAGCCGGTCTGAGGAGCATGCCGACATGACCATTGCGGAGCTCAGCATCAAGCGGCCGGTCACGGCGATCATGTTCTTCGTGTCGCTGTTCGTGATCGGCCTGATCGCGGCGATCCGCCTGCCGCTTGAAGCCTTCCCGGAAGTCTCGCCGCCCTTCATCTTCGTCCAGGTTCCCTACACCGGCTCCACCCCCGAGGAGGTGGAGCGCACGCTGCTGCGTCCGGTGGAGGAAGCCCTGTCGACGATGACCGGCATCAAGCGCATGGACGCGAACGCCCGTGCCGACGGCGCCGAGATCTTCATGCAGTTCTCCGACTGGAACCGCGATGTGGCGATCGCGGCGTCGGAGGCGCGCGAGCGCATCGACGCGATCCGCGACGACCTGCCGGAGGACCTGCAGCGCTACAACGTCTTCAAGTTTTCCACGACCGACGAGCCGGTCCTGCGCGTACGCCTGGCCAGCAAGAGCGACCTGACCGGCTCGTACGACATGATCGAGCGCGAATTCAAGCGCCGCATCGAGCGCATTCCGGGCGTGGCGCGCGTGGACGTGACCGGCGCGGCGCCGAACGAGGTGGAGATCGCGATCGATCCCGATCGCCTGACCGCGCACAACCTCAGCCTCAACGAGCTCAACGAGCGGCTGAAGGCGGTGAACTTCTCCATCTCCGCCGGCCAGATCGACGATGGCGGTCGCCGTCTGCGCGTGCAGCCGGTGGGTGAGATCGCCGACCTGCAACAGCTGCGCGACCTGGTCATCAACAACGCCGGCGTTCGCCTGGGCGACATCGCACAGGTGCGCCTGAAGCCGCAGCGCATGAATTACGGGCGCCGTCTCGACGGCCGTCCGGCGATCGGCCTGGACATCTTCAAGGAACGCAACGCGAACCTGGTCGATGTGTCCAGCAAGGCATTGGCGGAAGTGGAGGCGATCCGCAAGCAGCCCGAGCTGAGCGACATCCGCATCATCATCATCGACAACCAGGGCGATAACGTCACCAAGTCGCTGCTGGAACTGGCCGAGGCCGGCGGCATCGGCTTGCTGCTGTCGATCGCGGTGCTGTTCTTCTTCCTGCGCCACTGGCCGTCGACGCTGATGGTGACCCTGGCCATCCCGATCTGCTTCGTGATGACGCTGGGCTTCATGTACTTCACCGGCGTCACGCTCAACATCCTGTCGATGATGGGCCTGCTGCTGGCGGTGGGCATGCTGGTGGACAACGCGGTCGTGGTGGTGGAAAGCATCTACCAGGAACGCGAGCGCATGCCGGACAACCCGGTGGGTGCGTCGATCCTGGGCACCAAGCACGTCGCCATCGCGCTGTCGGCGGGCACGCTGTGCCACTGCATCGTGTTCCTGCCGAACCTGTTCGGCGAGCGCAACTTCCTGAGCATCTACCTGTCGCAGATCGCGATCACGATCTCGGTGTCGCTGCTGGCCTCGTGGCTGGTGGCGGTGAGCCTGATCCCGATGATCTCCGCGCGACTGAAGACGCCGCCGGCGGTGAGGTCGGAACACGGCCTGATCCCGCGCATGCAGAAGCGCTATGCGACGTTCCTGCGCTGGACGCTGGAACACCGCGGCAAGGCCGTGCTCGGCATCCTGCTGATCATCGCCGTCAGCATCGTGCCGTTCATGCTGACCAAGAAGAACATGTTCGGTGGCGACGACGGCACCGAGACGAACATCTTCTACCAGTGGAAGGGCGCGTACACCAAGGAGCAGATGTCGGACGAGATCCTCAAGATCGAGAAGTTCCTCGACGGCAACCGCAAGAAGTACAACATCACCCAGATCTACTCGTATTACAGCGAGCAGGGTTGGGGTGGTACGCGCATCACCTTCGACGTCGCCAAGATCAGCGAGTCCAAGGGCATCATCGAGCAGCTTCGCAAGGACCTGCCGAAGTCGGCCCGCGCCAACATCGGCATCGGCAACCAGGGCGGTGGCGGCGGTGGCGGCGGTCCCGGCCAGAACGTGCAGGTGCAGCTGGTGGGCGATTCGACCGAGACGCTGGTCGAGCTGGCCAACGACATCGTGCCCATTCTCGCCAAGCGCAAGGAACTGCGCGATGTGCGCGTGGACATCGGCGACCAGAACAGCGAGCTGTCGGTGCGCGTGGATCGTGAGCGTGCGGCGTCCTTCGGCTTCAGCGCGCAGGAAGTGGCGAGCTTCGTCGGCCTGGCACTGCGCGGCGCACCGCTGCGCGAGTTCCGTCGCGGCGACACCGAGGTTCCGGTGTGGGTCCGTTTCGCCGGCGCCGAGAAGTTCGGCATGGAAGACGTCGCCAGCTTCACCGTGCGCGCGCCGGACGGCCGCACCGTTCCGTTGCTGGCGATGGTGGACGTGGCGATCAAACCGTCGGCCACGCAGATCCAGCGCGCGAACCGGCAGACGACGGTCGCCATCCAGGCCAACCTCGGCGAGAAGGTCACCGTGCCCGAAGCGCGCAAGGCGATGGAGGAAGTGCTCAAGTCGGTGGCGTTCCCGGCCGGCTACAACTTCACCTTCGAGTCCGGCGCCTTCGAGGACGAGGCCGAAGCGAACAAGCAGATGATGTTCAACCTGCTGATCGCGCTGATCATGATCTACGTGGTGATGGCGGCGGTGTTCGAGTCGCTGCTGTTCCCCTCGGCCATCATGAGCGGCGTGTTGTTCTCGGTGTTCGGCGTGTTCTGGCTGTTCTGGCTCACCGGCACGGAGTTCAACATCATGGCCTTCATCGGCATCCTGGTGCTGATGGGCGTGGTGGTGAACAACGGCATCGTGATGATCGAGCACATCAACAACCTGCGGCGTCGCGGCCTGTCGCGCACCGACGCGCTGGTGGAAGGCAGCAAGGAACGCCTGCGCCCGATCCTGATGACGATGGGCACGGCGATCCTGGCGATGGTGCCGATCTCGCTGACGCAGACGCAGATCGGTGGCGACGGTCCGGCGTACTACCCGATGGCGCGCGCGATTGCCGGCGGTCTGGCGTTCTCCACCGTGGTGAGCCTGCTGTTCCTGCCGACGATCTACGCGATGCTCGACGATCTGCGCACCAATACCGCGCGCATGGTCCGTCGCGCGCGGGGGAAGCAGGTGGAAGGTCCGACCGGTGGCGCGACGATCACCGCACTCTCGGTGGATTGATTCGCGCAGTGGCACGGAAATGAAAAGGGCCGGAGTGGAAGCTCCGGCCCTTTTTCTTGCAAGCCTTGCGGCGTCGTATCAGCCCAGCAAGCGCCCGCCAATGCGGAACACGCCCACCCATGCGCCGATCGCCGAGCCCAGGTTGGTCAGCAGGAACGTCACCAGCACGCGCGCCACGCGGTTGCGATACCAGCCGCGCACGCTCTGCACGTCGTCGCGCAGGGACATGAAGTCGGCATAGGTCGGCTTGCGGATGCGCGCCTCGGTGAGTGCGCTGAAGGTGCCGGTGGGCACGCCCAGGCGGAACGGCTTGAGCGGCGCGAACACCGCGGCCGTCAGGATGCTCAGCGGATGCGCCGTCGCCAGCGCGCAGCCGATGGCAGCGAAGCCGGCGGTGCAGGCGACCCATTGCAGCAGCAGATCGGCGCCCATGGCGAAACCGCCGCGCCAGATGCCCACGCCGATGCCGGCGGCGATCAGCGCCACGACGATGATGCCCAGCCACGGCGTGCGGCTCTTCTTGCGAACGGATTCCAGTTCGGTGCGGATCGCTTCGGGATCGCGCGTTTCTTCGCGCAGGTGACGGGCCAGTCCCTGCAGGTGGCCGGCGCCGACCACCGCCAATACTTCGCGCGCGTCGCCGTGCGTTTCGCGCAGGCGCGCGGCCATGTAGCGGTCGCGCTCGGCGATGACGGCTTCGTAGAGTTCCGGGCTGTCGCTGGCGAATTCGCTGAAACTCGATTCGAGCATGTCGCCCTGCTTGAGCTTCTCGATGTCGGCTTCGCCTACTTCCTCATCGACGAAGAGCGCGGTGATCAGGCCCGAGGCGAGCTTGATGCGACCCCAGAAACCGAGCCCCGCACTCGCGCGCTTGAAGGTCAGGCCGACGTCGCGATCGATCAGGTGCACGGGCAGGTCGCGTTCGCGCGCTTCCAGCACGGCGCGCTTGAGCTCGGCGCCGGGCTCGATGCCCAACTGCTCGGCCAGGCGTCGCTGGTAGGCGGCCAGCGCGAGGTTGGCGGCGAACAACGCGGTCTTGCCTTTCCGGATGACCTCGACCAGGTCCATCCGCGCCATCGCATCCGGGTCGGTCAGCGCCTGCAGGCGCTGCGGGTCCAGTTCGACCGCCACCGCGTCGAAGGCGCCGCTGACCACGGCATCGCGCACGGCCTCCACGCTCGCCAGCGAGACGTGTGCGGTGCCCAGCAGGGTGTAGCGGACGCCGTCGCGTTCGACGATGGCGTGGGGCTGGCTTTCGAGCAACGCCTGCAGCGACTCAGACATCGGGCCGCCCGACGGAACGGGTGGAGGGCAGAGCGGGGATGTGCATCAGCGGTCCTGCAGCAAGACGGCGCCCCGGGGGCGCCGTCGGTGGAAATCGGTTGCAGGAAGCTTAGGGCCTCATTCGGGACCGGGCAATGAACCCGCGTCTCAGGCCACGCCGAAGGGCAGGTTCGGCGTGGAAACCAGGCGGTCGCCGACCGTTTCGCCGCGCAGGAAGCGCATCACGGCGGCGATCACCGCATCGTCTTCCAGCACGCGCCGGTGACCCAGGCCACGGGTGGTCAGCAGGCGCGAGTCGGGCCAGTAACGGGCATAACGCTCGCCTTCGGACCAGGGCACGTCGCGGTCCTCCAGGTCGTGCACGATCAGCGCGGGCCGGCCGATCAGCGGCGCGGTGTGGTGCGCCTGCTGTTCGTCGAATGTCAGGCCGATGCGGCTTTCGAAGTAGTCGAACATGCGTTGCACGAGTGAACGCCCGATCCACAGCAGGTCCGCGAAACGCTCCGCCGCGGCCACCGGGTCGGCCGCTGGCGCGATCAAGACGGCGCGTTCGGCCTGCAGCCCGCGCGCGAGGGCGTTCGCCGTCGCCGCGCCGCCGAGCGAATGTCCGATCACGACTGCCGCCGGTCCAAAGTGCGCGCCGACCGCGAGCAGATGACGGGTGAAGCAGGGCAGTGTCGCCTGATCGCCGGGGCTGCGGCCGTGTGCGGGCTGATCGAAGGCCACCACGGCGTAACCGGCCTGCCGCAGGCGCGGCAGCCATGCGGCGACGCGCGTGCCGTGGCTGGACCAGCCATGCGCGAAAAGCACGTAGGGCTGGCGGCGCGGATCGCCCCAGACGTAGGCGGTCACGGTGTGGCCGTCGACCTCGATGCTGTCCTCGCGCGCGCCGAAGGTGGGCGCTGCCAGAGCGCGGCTGCGGGAGGAGGGCAGCGGCGTGCAGAACAGGCGGGCGGCCCGGACGAGGGTCGCCCGCGGCGCCACCAGACTGCCGACCGCGAACCACAGCCTCAGTCCATACAATCCGGTTACTTTACGAACGGTCGTGCTAATTTTGGCGATGAGCGGGTACACGGTGGGGCCTCCGTGGGGGAGTCAGGCGGTGGGGGCGTAGGAGCGGAACAGCCGCTCGAGCGCGCGGCGGCCGTGGTCGGCGGCAGTATCGAAACCGAACAGGCCGGCATCGTGATGGACGGCGAGGGCCAGGGCGTACAACTCGAAGGCCATCTGGTCGGCGTCGGTGTCGGCGGAAAGCTCGCCGGTCTCGATCGCCAGGCCCACGGCGCGGGCGACTTCCACCCGCCAGCGACGTTCATGCTGGACGAGGCGATCGCGCAGCGGGCCGGGACGGTCGTCGTACTCGCTGGCGGCGCTGAGCAGCAGGCAGCTGCCTTCGGACTGCCGGACCCAGTCGTACCAGGCCTCGAGGACCGCGCGCAGGCGTGCCAGCCCGCGCGGTTGCTTCAGCGCGGGGCGCAGGACGAAGTCGACGAAACGCTCGCCAGCGGCATCGAGCACGGCCAGTTGCAGGTCTTCGCGGGAGCCGAAGTGGGCGAACACGCCGCTCTTCGACATGCCCACCGCCTGCGCCAATGGTCCGATCGACAGGCCTTCCAGCCCGGCCGCGCAGGCGATGCCGTAGGCCCGGTCGATGATGGCCTCACGGGTGGCGGCGCCTTTGCTGGTGGCGGTCAGAACAGTCATGGCGGGAAAATAGCACGGCCGTTCGTTTTATTTTGACCGTTCGTCGGGCCCGGGAGACCAGCCTCGCCAGTGGAGCCCGCCTGCGCCGTCCCGGCGGCGGGCGACGAATTCGTCATAGGTCGAGCCCGGCGGGGCCTGGCACTGGAAGACATCATGGTCCCGGGCCATCTCCTGGGGCTCGGGCCACCAGGGGCGCTCCAGCCGTTGCGGAGCGGCCTGCGAGGCATGGATCGGCCTGCAATGAGGCGGAAGCGGCCTCCGCTCCGGCGGGCAGGTCGAATGCCAGCGCGCTCATGCTCGTGTCGACCTCGTGCACTTCGCGCAGCGGGTAGCGCCCGCCGGCACCCAGTCGGGAATCCAGCCGCGGCGGATCGCGCCGTCGGCGACGGCATCGGACATCGACGGATAGAACGCGTCCTGGACCATGTCGTCGATACAGCCCGACGCCGCCAACGCCGCCGCCAGAACGACGGCCACCCGCAAGACGCGCTCGCGCATCTAGGCGTCCTCGACGGCGCTTTCGTTGCCTTTCCCCAACGCTCGTTGCATCTGCACCGTGTCCAGCCAGCGCCCGTGTTTGCGGCCGAGTCCCTGGAAGACGCCGACGGTACGGAAGCCAAGCTTCTCGTGCAGGGCAATCGAAGCCAGGTTGGTCACGTCGCCCACGACCGCGACCATCTGCCGCAGGCCGAGCGCCGTGCAGTCGTCGATCAGCCGCTGCAGCAGTGCGCGTCCGACGCCGCGTCCAACGTGGTCGGGGTGCACGTAGACGGTGTCCTCGACGGTCCAGCGATAGCCCTCGCGTGTGCGATAGCTGCTGACGTAGGCATAGCCGGCGAACACGCCGTTGCGCTCCGCCACCAGATACGGATAGCCCTGCGCGACCACGGCCTGCCAGCGACGCGCCATCTCTGCCGCGTCCGGCTCGTCGTATTCGTAGGTGGCGACGTGGTCGCGGACTTCCTGCGCGTACAGCGCGGTGATGGCCGGCAGGTCGGCGACGACTGCAGCGCGGATGCGCAGGTCGGCTTGCGGCGCGGCGGACTCGGAGGCGGGCGTGGGCATGCCGACAAGCCTAACCGGCGCGGGCGCCGGTTGCCTGGTCAGCCCAGCAGCGGTGCGACCTCGCGTGCGTAATCGGCGAAGCGACGCGGCGCGCGGCCGGTGATGCGTTCGATGTCGCCGGTGACCAGGGCCGCTTCGCCGCTGCGGAAGTAGCGTTCCAGGTCGATCAGTCGATCGGCGATCTCGTCGGGCAGGCCCCAGTCGGCCATGCCGTAGCGCAGCTCGTTGGGCGGCAGGGCGACGTGCGTGATCGTGCGGCCGAGTGCATGCGATAGCGTTTCGGCGAGTTCGTCGTACGTGAAGGCGTCAGGTCCCGTGAGCGTGTAGGCATGGCCCGCGTGCTGGCCGGGGTGCAGCAGCGCCTGCACCGCGACAGCCGCGATGTCGCGCACGTCGACGTGGCTGATCCGCGCGTCGTCGCTGGCGCTGTAGAACGCCGATTCGGTGCGGATCGTCGGGCTCATGAAGGTCATGACGTTCTGCATGAAGCTGTTCGGGCGCAGGAACGTCCAGCCGATGCCGCTGGCCTCTATCGCCATCTCGATCGGCCGATGCACCTGCGCCAGGCTGTAGTCCTCGCCCTGCGCGCCCATCACCGATTGCTTGACGATGTGGCGAATGCCTGCGGAACGCGCCGCGTCGACGGCGGCCAGTTCCAGTTCCGTCTGGTCGACGGCGTTGTGCCCGAGCAGGAACAGCGACTCGCAGCCGGCGAACGCCTCGCGCAGCGAATCGGGGTCTTCGAAGTCGATGAGCGCGACGTCGATGCCCTGGGCGCGGGCGGCGTCGGCCTTGTCGTCGGAATGGAAGGCGGCGCGGATCGGCGCGCCGGCGGCCTGCAACTGGGCGAGGACTTCGCTGCCGAGCGTGCCACCGGCACCGGTGATGCAGATCATGCCCGCCGCTCCCATCAGGATTGGAGCGGCGAAATTAGCGACCCTGGGGTGACCGCCTCGTGGAGGCGGCACGCAGGCGGTCAGTCGCGATAGCGCTTGAGCAAGTCGCCGTACGCGTCGATGCGGCGGTCGCGCAGGAACGGCCAGATGCGACGCACGTGTTCGCTGCGTTCCATGTCGACTTCGGCCATCAGGATCTCGGGCTCGTCCGTCTTCGCCTCGGCGAGGAATTCACCCTGCGGCCCCAGCACATGGCTACTGCCCCAGAACTGGATGCCGGACGTACCCAGCGGTGAGGTTTCGTGGCCCACACGATTGCAACTGAGCACGGGCAACCCGTTGGCGACGGAGTGGCCGCGATGGCTGAGGATCCAGGCATTGCGCTGGCGGTCCTTCTCGGCCTGTTCGTCGTCCGGGTCCCAGCCGATGGCGGTCGGGTAGAGCAGCAGCTCCGCCCCGGCCAGCGCCATCAGGCGCGCGCCTTCGGGGTACCACTGGTCCCAGCACACCATCAGGCCGAGACGGCCGACGGAGGTGTTGATCGGCTCGAAACCGATGTCGCCCGGCGTGAAATAGAACTTCTCGTAGAAGCCCGGATCGTCCGGAATGTGCATCTTGCGGTACTTGCCGGCGACGCTGCCGTCGGCTTCGAACACCACCGCGGTGTTGTGGTACAGACCGGTCGCACGCTTCTCGAACAGCGAGCTGACCAGCACCACGCCATGCTGCTTGGCCAGCGGGCCCAGGCGCTGCGTGCTCGGGCCGGGGATGGTTTCGGCCAGGTCGAATTCGCGCACGTCCTCGTGCTGGCAGAAGTACGGGCCGTTGTGCAGCTCCTGCAGCAGCACGAGCTTGGCGCCACGCTTGGCGGCCTCGGCCACGCGCTGCTCGATCACCGACAGGTTCGCTTCGGCGTCGCCGTGGTTGCGCTCCTGGATCAGCGCTACGGGGAGGGTGGTTTTCTTCATCTTCATCCCGGAATCGTGGTTCGCGCGCAGGGCGCTGCGGCCCGCAATTGTAGGCCGCGCGCATGACGCACGTGAAAACGTGGATGGAACGCTGCGGACGGCGGGGCCGTCCGTAGATGGTCAGGCGACGACGCCCTCGGGCAACTGCATCGTGATGCAGTGCAGGCTGCCGTTCTGCCAGATCAGCGATCGGCAGGGCACCGGCACGATTTCGCGGCCCGGGAAGGCTTCGGCCAGCACGGCCTGCGCCTTGGCGTCGGCCGCGTCGCCATAGGCGGGCATCAGCACGGCGCCGTTGACGATCAGGAAATTGGCGTAGCTGGCGGCCAGGCGGCGGCCTTCGTCGACGATGGGCTGAGCCCACGGCAGCGGGAACAGGCGGTACGGCTTGCCGTCCTTCGTGCGCAGCGCGGCGATCTCTTCGCCCATCGCCTTGAGTTCGGCGTAGTGCGAGTCGGACGCGTCGTCGCAGGCCTGGAACACGATGGCGTCGTTCGGCGCGAAGCGGGCGAGGGTGTCGACGTGGGCGTCGGTGTCGTCGCCTTCCAGGTAGCCGTGGTCGAGCCACAGAACGCGGTCCTGCTGGAGCCAGTCCGCGAGCTTGCTGGTCAGCTCTTCGCGGGACGCCTCGGGGTGGCGCTCGTGCAGGCACTGCCAGGTGGTCAGCAGCGTGCCGTCGCCGTCGGTGTCGATCGCGCCGCCTTCCAGAGCAAAATCAATGGATTGGCGCGAACTCTTGAAGAAAAGTCCCGCGTCGGTCAGGCGCTCGACCAGCAGGTCGTCCTGGCTGGCATCGAACTTCCCGCCCCAGCCGGTGAAGCGGAAGTCGAGCAGGCGGAAGCTGTCGGCCTCGCGCAGGGTGATCGGGCCGGAGTCGCGCAGCCACGTATCGTCGTAGGGCGCTTCGACGAAGCGCACCTTCGACATGTCGATCCGGGCCGAGGACAGGCGCGCACGCGCGTACGCCTCCACGTCCTCGTCCGCCACGCACACGATCGCGTCCTGGAAGCGGGTAATGGCCGCGACTAAGGCGATGTAGGTTTCCTCGACTTCGCCCAGGCGATCGGCCCAGTCGGTGTCGGCATTGGGCCAGGCGATCAGGACGGCCGACTGGGGTTCCCACTCGGCGGGAAAGCGTGCGTGTGCGGTCTGGTTCATAGCCTCATCGGATGGCCGGCTTGGGCCCGATTTCCTCGGCGCTCGCCTTGTTGGCCACCACGTCGATCACCTTGTTCTTCTCGAAGTACACGGTGAAGGACGGATAGACCCAGCGATTGATGGTCGGCCACTGGCGCTTCTGTCCACCCTCGGCCTCCAGCTTCTGCGCGGGCGCGCCGTAGCTGGCTTCCACCTGCGCCATGGTCTGGCCACGTGCAGGCAGGACGGCCTGGTTTTCTTCCTGGACGCGCTCGACCAGCAAGGTGTCGGCCGAGGCGACACCGGACAGGGCGAGCACAGCGAACAGCGGAACGGCGACGATGCGATGCTTCATGACGAGCCCCCTAGAATCCCCTTGGTAGTGCGGGATTGTACGCACAACCCCCGACGGCCCGGCAGCGCGCGGCCGTCACGTTTTGGAGGTTTGGATCGAAGCGGCGAGAGCCGTTCTTCGCGCGGGGACGCCACAAAGCAGAAGGCCGCCCGGGGGCGGCCTCCGCTTCGCGTTTCAGTCCGGCGCCTGGGCGCCGAACGGATGGATCAGCGCTGACGCGCCTTGAAACGCGGGTTCGACTTGCAAATCACGAAGACCTTGCCACGGCGGCGAACGACCTTGCAGTCGCGGTGACGGGCCTTCGCCGACTTCAGAGAGGACAGGACCTTCATGACAGACCTCGGCTACAGGTAAATAGGTGGATACGGAACGAAGCCCGCGATTCTAGCCGGTAAATTCCCGATCGATCAAGTGGTTGCACGAAAGAATTGTCGTGGCCCGCCGTCGAGGCAGGGCGCACGCCCGCTTTTCGGGTCGCGCAGGCGGGGCTGCATAATGTTCGTATGAACAGCCCAAACCTGCAAAACAGCGTTCCCGTCCTCACCATCGACGGCCCCTCCGGCTCCGGCAAGGGCACCATCAGCCGTCTCGTCGCCGCCCGCCAGGGTTGGCACTACCTGGATTCCGGGGCCCTGTACCGCGCGGTCGCCGTGGCCGCCGGCTGGGCGGACGTCGATCTGGCCGATCCGGCGGCATTGGTGCGCTGCACCTTCGATACCCAGATCGAGTTCATCGAGGATCCGTCCACCCGCGAGCTGCGGATCGTGGTGAACGGGGTGGACGCCACCGACGAACTGCGCACCGAGACGGCCGGGGCGGCCGCGTCCGCCATTGCGGCCATTCCCGAGGTGCGGGCCGCCCTGAAGGACCGCCAGCGCGTCTTCCGGCAGCCCCCGGGCCTGGTGGCCGACGGGCGGGACATGGGCACGGTGATCTTCCCGGACGCCCCCTACAAGGTGTTTCTGACCGCCAGCGCCGAAGAAAGAGCGGAAAGGCGCTATAAGCAGTTGAAAGACAAGGGAGTTTCCGTTAATTTAGACGGTCTGCTGCGGGAGATCCTCGCCCGCGACGCCCGCGATGCCAGTCGCGCGGTGGCACCGTTGCGACCGGCCGATGACGCCGTTCGCATCGACACCACCGGTCTCGGCATTGAAGACGTCGTCGAACGCGTGCTGGCATTGCTGCCTGCGCGCTGAGTGCGTTTCGACCGCTGCAGAAGCAAGTGCCATCGCAATCCCGCGATGGTTCAACCACAACACATGGCGTGGCTTCATCGCGCCACACAACGGGTGGGTCGACCACGCGCTGCTTGATGCCTTCCAACGTGGATGGCCCTGACAGCCGGTGCGGCCCGTGTGTTCAACCGAGTATTTCAACAATGACCGAATCATTTGCCGAACTGTTTGAACAGAGCCAGACCAATCTGGCCAAGCTGAAGCCGGGCGCCATCGTCACCGGCGTCGTCGTGGAAGTCCGCGGCGACGTGGTGGTGATCAACGCCGGCCTGAAGTCTGAAGGCATCGTGCCGATCGAACAGTTCCGGAACGACGCCGGTGAGATCGACGTGGGCGTGGGCGACGAAGTCAAGGTCGCACTCGACTCGATCGAGAACGGCTTCGGCGAGACCGTGCTCTCGCGCGAGAAGGCCAAGCGCGCCATGGTGTGGGACGAACTCGAGCAGGCGCTCGAGAAGAACGAGACCATCACCGGCCGCATCAGCGGCAAGGTCAAGGGCGGTTTCACCGTCGACATTAAGGACGTGCGCGGCTTCCTGCCGGGCTCCCTGGTCGACGTGCGCCCGGTGCGCGACTCGGCTTACCTCGAGGGCAAGGAACTCGAGTTCAAGCTCATCAAGCTCGATCGCAAGCGCAACAACATCGTCGTCTCCCGCCGTGCGGTGGTCGAGAGCGAGTACAGCGTTGAGCGCGAGCAGCTGCTCGAGAAGCTGCAGGAAGGCGCGATCCTCAAGGGTGTGGTCAAGAACCTCACCGACTACGGCGCGTTCGTGGACCTGGGCGGCATCGACGGCCTGCTGCACATCACCGACATGGCGTGGAAGCGCGTGCGTCACCCGTCGGAAGTCGTGGAAGTCGGCCAGGAGCTGGACGTCCGCGTGCTCAAGTACGACCGCGAGCGCAACCGCGTCAGCCTCGGCCTGAAGCAGCTGGGCGAGGATCCGTGGGACAACATCGCCCGTCGCTACCCGGCTAACACCCGCGTGTTCGGCAAGGTCTCCAACGTCACCGATTACGGCGCGTTCGTCGAGATCGAGCCGGGCGTGGAAGGCCTGGTGCACGTGTCCGAGATGGACTGGACCAACAAGAACGTCAACCCGTCCAAGATCGTGCAGGTCGGCGACGAGGTTCAGGTCATGGTCCTGGACGTCGACGAGGAGCGTCGCCGCATCTCGCTGGGCATGAAGCAGGTCACCAGCAATCCGTGGGAAACCTTCGCCGCCATCCACAAGAAGGGCGACAAGGTGTCGGGCCAGATCAAGTCGATCACCGACTTCGGCATCTTCATCGGCCTGGACGGCGGTATCGATGGCCTGGTGCACCTGTCCGACCTCAGCTGGAACACCACCGGCGAAGACGTGGTCCGCAACTTCAAGAAGGGCGACACGCTGGAAGCCGTTGTTCTTGCCGTGGACCCGGAGCGCGAGCGCATCAGCCTGGGCGTCAAGCAGCTTGAGCAGGACCCGATGGGCCAGTACGTGGCGTCCAACGCCAAGGGCTCCATCGTCAAGGGCACCGTGAAGGAAGTCGACGCCAAGGGCGCGACCGTCGAACTGGACAATGGCGTGGAGGGCTACATCGCCGCCCGCGACATCGCCAAGGAGCGCGTCGAAGACGCTTCGCAGTACCTGAAGGTCGGCCAGGAAATCGAAGCCAAGATCATCGGCACGGACCGCAAGGGCCGTTCGATGCAGCTGTCGATCAAGGCCAAGGACGAAGCCGAGCAGCAGGAAGCCCTGGCGGATTACAACCGCGCCTCGGCCGATGCCTCCAGCGGCACGACCAAGCTGGGCGCGCTGCTGCGCGAGCAGCTGGGCAACAAGTCCGAGTAATACCCGCTGTAGCGTTGCAAACGAAGGCGGTCCGGCTCGTCCGGGCCGCCTTCGACATACGAGCCCCTCGCAACCGGCCGCCTTCGCGCGGCGATTCCAGCCCGAGCGTGCATGACCAAGTCCGAACTCATCGAGATCCTCTCCCAGCGTCAGGCCCATCTGAAGGGCGAGGACGTGGATCTGGCGGTGAAGGCGCTCCTGGAAATGATGGGAGGCTCGCTCGCCACCGGAGAGCGGATCGAAATCCGCGGCTTCGGCAGTTTTTCCCTGCATTACCGTCCGCCGCGCCTGGGCCGCAACCCGAAGACGGGCGAGTCCGTCGCGCTGCCGGGCAAGCACGTCCCGCACTTCAAGCCCGGCAAGGAACTGCGCGAGCGCGTCAGCGGCGTGGTGCCGCTGGACGAAGCCGAGTAGGGCAGGGCATCGCGGCGCCCTGGCGCCGTCCTTCCTCTGGACCTGCGAACAAGGTCCGTTAAGCTAACGCAGACCAACGCGGTCCCTGGAGGCCGTCATGCGCCTGCTCCGTTTCCTCATCGCGATCGCGTGTCTGGCGGCAGGTGCCATCGTGGGCGCGTTGAATCGCGCGCCGGTCATGGTCGATCTGGGATTCTCGCGGTTGTCGACCAACCTCGGCGTGTCGCTGCTGGTCGCACTGCTGTTGGGCGTGCTGATCGGTGGTCTGGCGATCAGCGCCAGCGTGGTCCTGCCGTTGCGCCGTCGCCTGGCGCGCGCCGAACGTCCGGGTGCGAACATCGCGCCCACTTCCGGAAGTTGATGCATGGCTTTCATCAGTGAGTGGTTCTGGTTCTTTCTTCTGCTGCCCATCGCGGCGGTCAGTGGCTGGATCATCGGCCGTCGTGGCGGCGAGCGGCATAGCGACACACAGGTCAGCCGGCTCTCGACGACCTACTTCCGCGGCCTGAACTACCTGCTCAACGAACAGCCCGACAAAGCGATCGAGCTATTCCTGCACATCGCCGAACTCGACAAGGACACTTTCGAAACCCAGGTCGCGCTCGGCCATCTGTTCCGTCGTCGCGGCGAGGTCGATCGCGCGATCCGTCTGCACCAGGCGCTGGTGCAGCGTCCGGGCCTGAGCGACCAGCAGCGCGTGCAGGCGTTGCTCGCGCTGGGCGAGGATTACATGCGCTCGGGTCTGCTCGATCGCGCCGAGACCGTCTTCTCCGATCTGGTCGCGCTGGACATGCGCGCGCCGCTGGCACTGCGTCATCTCATCGGCATCTACCAGTCCGAGCGCGACTGGGACAAGGCGATCGAGAATGCTCGCCGCTACGAAGAGGCCACGGGCGAGCCCATGGGCAAGCTCATCGCCCAGTTCGAATGCGAGCTGGCCGATCGCCATCGTGTTGCAGGCGACACCGACGCCGCGCGCGAAGCGGTCAAGCGCGCCTACGAGGCCGATGCCAACTCTGTTCGTGCCGGCATGATCGAGGGGCGTTTGGAAGTGGACGCAGGCAACGACGCCGGCGCGATCCGCGCATTCGAACGCGTGGCGCGTGTGGATCCGGACTACCTGCCGGAGATCCTGCCGTCGCTGCTGGATTGCTATGCCCGCGTGGGCGATGCCACCGGCGCGCGCGCGTTCCTGGCCGAAATGACCGAGCACTACCGCGGCATCGCGCCGGTGCTTGCGCTTACGCGCATGGTCGAAGGCGAAGAGGGTGTGCCGGCGGCACGCGCATACCTGGCGCGCCAGCTGAAGGATCGTCCTTCGGTGCGAGGCGAAGCGGCGCTGATCGACCTGACCCTGGCCGAGGGGGCCGATCCTGCGGCCACGCTGCACGATCTGAAGCACATCACCGACCAGTTGCTCGTGCGCAATCCGAGCTACCGGTGCAACCGTTGCGGTTTCGGTGCGCGCAGCCACCACTGGCAGTGCCCGAGCTGCAAGGAGTGGGGCACGATCAAGCCGCTGCTGAACTACGCGGTGGTCTGATCGCATGCTCGAATGGCTGGTGTTGCATTTCTGCATCGTGGTGGCGGGCACGTGGCTCGCGCGCCGTTACGCGATCCGGCAAGCGCTGGTGGACCAGCCCGGTGAGCGGCGCAGCCACACCGTGGCGACGCCGCGCGGCGGTGGCATCGCGATCGTGATCTCGCTGCTGGTCGCGGCGGCCGCGCTGGGAGTGCGCCATCCGGATCAGGCGCCTTTGATGCTCGCCTTCGGCATCGGGCTGCTGCTCGTGGCGGGCATTGGCTGGGTGGACGATCACCGGCCGTTGTCACCGTGGTTGCGCCTGGGCGTCCATGTCCTGGCATCGGCGCTTTTCGCGCTGGTCATCGGCGATGTGTACGACTCGGTGCTGGTGGGCGTTGCCGCGTTCGCCGGAACGCTGGTGCTGACCAACGTCTGGAACTTCATGGACGGTATCAACGGCCTGGCCGCGAGCCAGGCGCTGATCGCGGCCCTGGGACTGGCCGCACTGGCCGGCGGGGCCTGGAGCTTGTTGGCGCTGGCCCTGGCGGCAGGCTGCGCGGGCTTTCTTCCCTTCAATTTCCCGCGCGCGCGCATCTTCATGGGCGACGTAGGCAGCGGTGCGATCGGCTTTGCCCTGGGCGCCTTGTGCGCCGTGGCGGGCGCGCGCCTTGGCGACAAGGCGACACTGGTCCTGCTCCCGGTCTCGGTGTTCCTGGTCGACGCCGGCTTGACCCTCCTGCGTCGCCTCCTGCGAGGCGAGCGTTGGTGGACCCCTCATACACAGCATGCCTATCAGGCCTGGGCTCGAGGCACCGGTCACAGTCGCGTAACCCTTGCCTATGCAGCCATTTTGCTATTGGTCATACTTCTGGGCTGGGGGGTAGCACCGCGTGATGCGTTCTTCATCGCCGGTACCACAGCTGCGTGGTATATGTGCTGCGCTTTTTTTTGGCTTGCCCTGCAGAAGAAATTCTCGGGCGCAGCTTCCTGATTGAATATTGGCAGTTCGAAAGACGAAGAAGGGGCGAAGGATGAGCTCATGGCGTGATCGGTTGAAAGGCGGCCTGCCGCGCGTTGCGGTGGTTGCGCACGATCTCGCGATGGTCTGGGTTGTTTGGCAGGCCCTGCATCGTCTGCGTTGGGGCATCGAGGCCAATGCGCCTGCGATCCCGCTGTGGTCGGCCGAGATCGCCCTGGTCCTCGCGGCCCAGGGCCTGGTGTTCTGGCAGGTCGGCCTGTATCGAGGGCTTTGGCGCTTCGCCGGCGTTCCCGACCTTTGGAACATCCTGAAGGCATCGGTCCTGGGCTTGTTCGCCATCGTCCTGGGCCTGTTCCTCTACAACCGTCTGGGAACCGTCCCGCGCACCGTCCTGGTGCTGTATCCGCTCGTGCTGATGGGCATGCTCGGCGCGCCGCGACTGCTGTACCGCGCATGGAAGGACAGCCGCGTCGAATCGGCCACCAAGGCATCGGTGCGCATCCTCATTCTCGGCGCCGGGCATGCGGGTGAGGCGCTGGTGCGCGACCTGCGCCGTTCGGGTACCTATCAGCCGGTGGGTTTCCTCGACGACGCCGTGCGTCTGCGTGGGAGCAAGGTGCAAGGTGTGCCCGTGCTGGGCCGCGTGCAGGACGTTGCCGAGATCGCCCGCGAAACCGCGGCGAAGCTGCTGGTGATCGCCATGCCGTCCGCCGATGCCAATGCGCTGCAGCGCGTCGTGGTCGCCTGCGAACGCACCGGCCTGCCGTTCCGCATGGTGCCCAAGCTCCAGGATGTGCTCGAAGGCCGTTCGCTGCCGGGCGAGCTCAAGGAAGTCGCGATCGAAGACCTGCTCGGCCGCAAGCCCGTGCTTCCGGACTGGAAGGCGATTCGCGGCTGGCTCGGTGCGCGCTCGGTGCTGGTCACCGGTGCCGGTGGTTCGATCGGCTCGGAGCTTTGCCGTCAGTGCGCTCGTCACGGCGCGCGTCGCATCGCCCTGATCGAGATCGACGAACTTGCGCTGACCACGACCGAGGCCGCGCTCAAGCGCGACTTCCCGGACCTGGAGTACATCTCCGTCCTCGGTGACTGCGGCGATCCGGCCGTGATCGCGCACGCGCTCAAGCTCGCCGAGCCCGATGCCGTATTCCATGCTGCCGCGTACAAGCAGGTGCCGTTGCTCGAATTGCAGTTGCGAGAGGCGGTGCGCAACAACGTGTTGGCCACGGAGACCGTCGCCCGCGCTTGCCGTAACTCGGACGTGGGCACCTTCGTCCTCATCTCCACCGACAAGGCGGTCGATCCGGTCAACGTGCTGGGTGCGACCAAGCGGCTTGCCGAGATGGCCTGCCAGTCGCTGGCCGGCCAGCGCGCCACGCGCTTTGTGACCGTGCGGTTCGGCAACGTGCTCGATTCGGCCGGCAGCGTCGTGCCGCTGTTCCGCGAACAGATCCGCGCCGGTGGCCCGGTCACCGTGACCGATCCGGAGGTCACGCGATTCTTCATGACCATCCCCGAAGCCTGCCAGCTGATCCTGCAGGCCTCGGCGATCGGCACGCATGAAGCCATCTACACCCTCGACATGGGCGAGCCCGTGCCGATCCGCCTGCTCGCAGAGCAGATGATCCGCTTGGCTGGCAAGCATCCTGGGCGCGACATTGCCGTGGTTTACACCGGTCTGCGGCCCGGTGAAAAATTGCACGAGACGCTTTTCCACGCGGATGAGCGCTACCGTCAAACGGCACATCCCAAGATCCTGCAGGCCGAGCCGCGAGATGTTTCGGCCGCGCATATCGACAACGCGATCGGGCAGCTGCGCGACGCGAGTGTCCGTTACGACCTGGACCTGCTCGGCCACCTTCTGCGGATGGCCGTGCCGGAGTTCCAGCCGGTGGGTGCACATCCTGATTACCAGGAATCGGCCACCGTGGTGGCGTTTCCCGCACGTAACGCCAGGAAGGTTTGATGTCCGCACGCATTCGCAAGGCTGTTTTCCCGGTCGCCGGTCTGGGGACCCGCTTTCTCCCGGCCACCAAGACGGTTCCGAAGGAAATGCTGCCGATCATCGATCGGCCGCTGATCCAGTACGCGGTCGATGAGGCCATCGAGGCCGGTTGCGACACGCTGATCTTCGTGACCAACCGCTACAAGCACGCCGTCGCGGACTACTTCGACAAGGCCTACGAGCTTGAGCAGAAGCTTGAGCGCAGCGGCAAGACCGAACAGCTGGAACTGGTGCGCAACGTGCTCCCCGAAGGCGTGCGCGCAGTGTTCGTTACCCAGGCCGAAGCGCTGGGCCTGGGCCATGCCGTGTTGTGCGCGAAGCCGGTCGTGGGCGATGAGCCCTTCGCCGTGTTGCTGCCGGACGATCTCATCTGGAATCGCGGCCCGGGTGCACTCAAGCAGATGGCGGACGCGGCCGAAGCCACGGGCGCGAGCATGATCGCCGTGCAGGATGTTCCGCATGAGCAGACCGCGAGCTACGGCATCGTGGCTACCGACCCGTTCCAGTCGCGCCAGGGTCGCATCCGCGGCATCGTCGAGAAGCCCAAGCCCGAAGTGGCACCGAGCAACCTCGCCGTTGTAGGCCGCTACGTGCTCAATCCGCGCATTTTCTCGCTGCTGGAGTCCACGCAGCCCGGTGCCGGCGGCGAGATCCAGCTGACCGACGCCATCGCGGCGCTGCTGCAGGAAGAGGCGGTCAACGCGTACCGCTTCCAGGGCACGCGCTTCGACTGCGGCACGCACATTGGCCTCATCGAAGCCACGATCCGCTATGCGCTCGACCACGAGAAGCTGAGCGATTCGGCGCGTCAGCTGATGCAGAACGCGCTGTCCGAACTGGGCGTCGAAGAGCTGGGCTGAGCCCGCGCAGGAAGGCCCGTCGCGTCGCTAGACTGTGTGGATGCAAGCGGCCGCGTATCCGCCGGCCGCGAAGGTGTCCATGGCGATGACCGGCCTGAGTTCCAACTACTACACCGCGACCGTCCCCGAGCGTGAGCTCGGGTTCGGCCAGCTGCGTGGCGCGAGTTCCGCGAGCGTGTGCGTGGTCGGAGGCGGGTTCGCCGGCCTCAACACCGCGCTGGGCCTGGTCGAACGCGGGGTGCGCGATGTCGTCCTGCTGGAGTCGCACCGGGTGGGCTTTGGCGCGTCGGGGCGCAACGGCGGTTTCGTGTTCGGCGGGTTCTCGCGCGGCGAGGACAGCCTGATGCGTGAGCTGGGGCCCGATCGCGCGCGCCGCCTCTATACCGGTACCACGCAGGCGGTCGAACTGATCCGCGCCCGCACCGATCGTTACGCCATCGATTGCGACCGCGTCGACGCGGGCGTGCTGTGGGCCAACTGGTTCCGTGATCCTCGCGTGCTGCGTGAGCGACAGGCGCTGCTGCAGCGGAACTACGACGTGCATTGGGAATGGGTTGCGACTGAAAACCTGCGCGCACGGGTGCGGACGCAGCGCTACCACGATGGCCTCTTCGAGCCCCAGGCGTTCCATTTCCACCCACTGAAGTACGCACGTGGGATTGCCCGTGCGGCGATGGCGCAGGGTGTCGCGATCCACGAACAGTCGCCCGCCATCGCGCTGGAACGCAATGGTCGGGGATGGCGCGTGCGCACCCCTGATGGTGCGGTGGAGGCGGATCAGGTCGTGCTCGCCTGTGGCGGCTATCTGGCCGGATTGCGTGAGGAAGTGGATGCCGGCGTGCTGCCGATCGCGACCTACGTGATGGTGACGCAGCCCCTGGACGCGCGTCTGGACGAGATCATGACCATGCGCGCGGCCGTTTATGACACGCGCTTCGCTTTCGATTACTACCGCCCGTTGCCCGATACGCGGCTGCTGTGGGGCGGGCGCATTTCGGTGCGCGACCGTTCCCCAGCGGAAGTGGAGAAGCTGCTCTACGCCGACATGCTCAAGGTGTTCCCGCAACTGGATG
This sequence comes from Lysobacter sp. MMG2, assembly GCF_016735495.2. Classification (GTDB taxonomy): domain Bacteria; phylum Pseudomonadota; class Gammaproteobacteria; order Xanthomonadales; family Xanthomonadaceae; genus Lysobacter_J. The sequence goes on along the minus strand of NZ_JAERQY020000001.1, from coordinate 120,922 downwards.
GCGTGCGCATCGATCACGCCTGGTCCGGGCTGATGAGCTATGCGCGGCACCAGATGCCGCAACTGGGCGCGATCGATGATGGGCTGTGGTTGGCGCAGGCATTCGGTGGGCACGGAGTCGCACCGACGACGTTCGCGGGCGAACTGCTGGCCAGCGCAATCGCGCAGGGCGACGAACGCTGGCGCGAACTGAGCCACTATGGGCTGGTATCGGCGATGAAGCCCGTCGGCTTCATCGGCGCGCAACTGAGCTACTGGTGGGCCGAACTCCAGGACGAATGGAAAGACCGCGTGGAGCGGGCGAGGGCAGGATGAGCGAGACGATCAGCTGGGGCGACTTCGAGAAGGTGATGCTCTGCGCCGGCACGGTGCAGCGCGTGGAGGAGTTCCCCGAAGCACGCAAGCCCGCGTGGAAACTGTGGGTGGACTTCGGCCCGCATGGCGTGCGCAAGACCAGCGCGCAGGTCAGGCATCTTTACTCCGCCGAAGATCTCGTCGGCCGCCAGATCGTCGGCGTCATCAATTTTCCGCCCAAGCAGGTGGGACCGTTCATCTCGGAATTCCTGCTGACCGGATTCCCGACGGACGAGGGCGTGGTGATCACCACCATCGAGCGACCCGTCCCCAACGGAACCCGCATGGCCTGAGATCACGCAGACCCGCAAGCAAAGAAGGCGGCCGCGGCCGCCTTCTTTCGTTCCGTCGTCAGTGGACTTACTTCGCCGGCGTCACGCGGGCGTCTTCGCCGCTGCCCTGGATGAAGACCTTCTGTCCGACGCGCAGGTTGGTCGGCTCCTGTGTCACCGACACGAGCACGCCGTTGGTGAGTCGCACGATGATGTCGTGACCCGGAATCGGCTGCTGGTTGCGCCGCTGGACCTGGTTGCCGGTGACCGCGCCGCCGATCGTGCCGAGCACCATCGCCACATCGCGCCCGGTGCCGCCGCCGATCAGGCTGCCAACGCCCAGGCCGAGTGCGCCGCCGACCACTGCTCCCAGGCCCCGGGTCTTGGTGTTGGAGATCTGGACGTCGGTGATCTGCTCGATCACGCCGGAGCGGACTTCCACGGCGCCCTGCATGGAGCCGGGTGTGGTCGTGGCGCACGCCGCGAGCAGCGTCAGCAACATGGCGATCAACATGGAACGTGCGGGATTGCGCTTGAACATGGAGTTCTCCTTGTCGAAGGTCGAGCGGGGGCGAGGGCGTATGACTCCCGGCGTGGGAAGGGGGGCCCCCGGCGCCTGCCTGCGACACGACTTCAACGAGACGGCGCATCGTGATGCTCGGCTCAGCGGTGCGACAGCGACGTGAAGAGGGCGAGAAGGCCGCAACGCAAACGGGCGGCCTCGCGGCCGCCCGTTCGGGTACTGCATGCGTGCGGCGTCAGAGCGCTTCGAAAATACCCGCCGCGCCCATGCCGGTGCCGATGCACATCGTCACCATGCCGTACTTCTGCTGGCGGCGACGCATGCCGTGCACGATGGTCGCGGTGCGGATCGCACCGGTCGCGCCCAGCGGGTGGCCCAGTGCGATCGCGCCGCCCAGCGGATTGACCTTGGACGGATCCAGGCCGCTGTCGCGGATGACCGCCAGCGCCTGCGCGGCGAAGGCTTCGTTGAGCTCGATCCAGTCCAGCTGATCCTTCGTCAGACCCGCCTGCTTGAGCGCCTTCGGAATCGCCGCGATCGGGCCGATGCCCATCACTTCCGGCCGTACGCCGGCGACGGAGAAGCTGACGAAGCGCGCGAGCGGTGTCAGGCCGTAGTCCTTGATCGCCTGTTCCGACGCCAGCAGCACGCCGGCCGCGCCGTCGCTCATCTGCGAGCTGTTGCCCGCGGTGACGCTGCCGCCGAACTGGCCGTTGCGGAACACCGGGCGCAGCTTGGCGAGTCCTTCGATCGACGAATCCGGGCGCGGGCCTTCGTCGATCTCGACGATCGACTTCTTGACGCGCACGAGGTTGCCGGCCAGGTCGGGAATGCGCGAGATCACTTCATACGGCGTGATTTCGCTCTTGAACTCACCGGCCTGGATCGCCGCGATGGCCTTCTGGTGCGAAGCGAGCGCGAACGCGTCCTGCTCCTCGCGCGAGACCTTCCATTCCTCGGCGACCTTCTCGGCGGTGATGCCCATGCCGTAGGCGATGGCGACATTCTCGTCCTTTGCGAAGACCTGCGGACTGAGCGCGACCTTGTTGCCCATCATCGGCACCATCGACATCGACTCGGTGCCGCCGGCGAGCATGAGGTCGGCGTTGCCCAGACGGATCTGGTCGGCCGCCATCGCCACGGCCTGCAGGCCGGACGAGCAGAAACGGTTGATGGTCTGCGCGGCGATGGTGTTGGGCAGGCCGGCCAGCAGCGCGCCGATGCGCGCCACGTTCATGCCTTGCTCGCCTTCGGGCATGGCGCAGCCGATGATCGCGTCGTCGATGCGGCCCAGGTCGATGCCCGGTGCCTGCGCGACCACGGACTTGAGCACGTGGGCGAGCATTTCATCGGGACGGGTATTGCGGAACACGCCGCGCGGCGCCTTGCCGACCGGGGTGCGGGTGGCGGCGACGATGTAGGCGTCTTGGATTTGCTTGGTCATTGTCTGATTTCTCCCGTGACGGGATTCGAGATTCGGGATTGGGGATTCGATGAAAGCGGGAAGTGCGAGTTTCGGGAGCCGCTATTGCGAATCCCGAATCTCGAGTCCCGAATCTCAGTTCCTCAAGGGCTTGCCGGTCTTGAGCATGTGCGCGATGCGTTCCTGCGTCTTGGGCATCTGCGCCAGCGCGACGAAGTGTTCGCGTTCGAGCTTGAGCAGCCATTCCTCATCCACCAGCGCGCCACGATCGACTTCGCCGCCGCACAGCACGGTGGCGATGCGCGTGGCGATCTCGTAGTCGTGCTTGGAGATGAAGTAGCCCTCCAGCATGTTCACCAGCATCATCTTGAACGTGGCGATGCCGACGTCGCCGGCGACCTGGATGCGGCGTGCGGGCAGGGGCGGGCGGTAGCCGGATTCGGCCAGTGCGCGCGCCTGTGCCTTGGCGACGTGCAGCAGTTCGAAGGCGTTGAACACGACGGCGTCGCCCTCGCGCGCGAGCTTGAGTTCCTTCGCCTCGAACGCGGACGCGGACACCTTGCCCATCGCCACGCTTTCGAACGCGGTCTTGAGCTGCGCGAACACGTCGCCGCCCGGGCCGGCCGCTTCGGAGGCGCGCACGGCGAATTCCTTCAGGCCGCCGCCGGCCGGCAGCAGGCCGACGCCCGCTTCGACCAGGCCGATGTAGCTTTCCAGCGCGAACACGGACTTGGCCGCGTGCATCTGGAACTCGCAGCCGCCGCCCAGCGCCAGGCCGCGCACGGCCGCGACGACCGGCACCAGCGAATACTTGATGCGCTGGCTGGTGGCCTGGAAGTTGGCGACCATCGCCTCGAAGCCCTTCACGTCGCCGGCCTGCAACAGGCCCAGCGCACCGGCCAGGTCCGCGCCGGCGGAGAACGGTTCCTTCGGCTGCCAGATCACCAGGCCGGCGAAATCGCGCTCGGCGATGGAGACGGCTTCCTGCAGGCCGTTGAGCACGTGGTCGTTGACCGTGTGCATCTTGGTCTTGAAGCTGACGACGGCGATGTCGTCGCCTTCGTCGGCCCACATGCGGATGCCGTCGTTCTCGAACACCGTGCGGCCCTGCGAGAACTTCTCGCCGAGCACCGGGTCGGGGAAACGCTGGCGCGCATAGACCGGGTTCGACGAGCGCGGCACCTGCGCCTTGCGCGCGGGGCTGTAGCTGCCGTCCTTGTCGTGCACGCCGTCGCGGCCGTCGAACACCCAGTCCGGCAGCGGTGCGCTGCTCATGGCCTTGCCGGCCACGATGTCCTCGGCGATCCAGTCGGCAACCTGCTTCCAGCCCGCGGCCTGCCAGGTCTCGAACGGGCCCAGCGACCAGCCGTAACCCCAGCGCATGGCGAAGTCGACATCGCGCGCAGTTTCGGCAATTGATTCAAGGTGATAGGCGCTGTAGTGGAAGCTGTCGCGGAAGATCGCCCACAGGAACTGCGCCTGCGGATGCTCGCTGGCGCGCAGGGCGGCGAACTTCTTCGCCGGATCCTTTTCCTTGAGTAGGGCGGCGACACCGGCATCGAGCTCACCGGCCGAGGCGCGGAAGTCCTGCGCGGCCAGGTCGAGCACGAGGATGTCCTTGCCGCGCTTGGTGTACACGCCGGCGCCGGTCTTCTGGCCCAGCGCGCCTTTCTCGATCAGCGCCGCCAGCCACTTGGGCGCCTTGAAGTACTTGTGCCACGGATCGTCCGGCAGGGTGTCGGCCATGGTCTTGATGACGTGCGCCATCGTGTCCAGGCCGACCACGTCGGCGGTGCGGTAGGTGGCGGACTTCGGGCGGCCGATGGCCGGGCCGGTCAGCGCGTCGACCGTGTCGAAGCCCAGGCCGAACTGCTCGGTGTGGTGCATGGCGGCCAGCATCGAGAACACGCCGATGCGGTTCCCGATGAAGTTCGGGGTGTCCTTGGCGATCACCACGCCCTTGCCGAGCGTGGTGGTCAGGAAGGTTTCCAGCGCCGTCAGCACATCGGCGTCGGTGGTCTTGGCCGGGATCAGCTCAGCCAGGTGCATGTAACGAGGCGGATTGAAGAAGTGCACGCCGCAGAAGCGGTGGCGCAGCTGTTCCGGCAGCACTTCGGCCAGCTTGTTGATGCCCAGGCCCGAGGTGTTGCTGGCCAGGATCGTGTGCTCGGCCACGAACGGCGCGATCTTCTTGTAGAGGTCCTGCTTCCAGTCCATCCGCTCGGCGATGGCCTCGATGATCAGGTCGCAGCCACGCAGCTGTTCCAGGCCGGTCTCGTAGTTGGCCGGCGTGATGCGCTCGGCGAGCGACTTGCTGGCCAGCGGAGCGGGGCTGAGCTTGGCCAGATTGGCGATGGCCTTGCCGACCACGCCGTTGGGGTCGCCTTCCTTGGCCGGAAGGTCGAACAGGACGGTGTCGACGCCCGCGTTGGTCAGGTGGGCAGCGATCTGCGCGCCCATCACGCCGGCGCCGAGCACGGCGACGCGCCGTGCAAGCAGTTTATTAGACATGGTATGCAAGTCCTTGGTTTAGCAAGAAATCAAGATTTGAAACCGGCCGCGGCGAAGCGGATCAGCTCGCGTGCCGCGCGTTCGCGATGGGTCGCCTCGCTGACACCGGCGGGGCGCTTGATCAGCCCGAAATCCGCCATGGCATAGGTGAGGGCGCCGGCGAGGAAGTCCAAACGCCAGTACAGCTCTTCCTTGGTCAGGCCCGGGACGCAGCCGGCGATCGCCTTGGCGAAATCGCGCAGCACGTGGCCGTAGTGGTCCGACAGGAACTTGCGCAGGCGGTCGTTCTTTTCGGCATAGGCGCGGGCCACGACGCGGACGAAGGCGCCGCCGCCGTGGCGGTCCTGGGCCATCGCCAGCGCGGGCTGGACGAAGGCGGCCAGGATCGGCTCGAGTTCGCCCGGATGCTGTTCCAGCGCGGTTTTCAGCGCGCCCAGGCGCTGCGCGCTCATGTCGTCCATGCGGCGGCGGAACACCTCGTTGACAAGGTTCTCCTTGCTGCCGAAGTGGTAGTTGACCGCGGCAATGTTGACGTCCGCGCGGCTGGTGACCTGGCGCAGGGAGGTGCCGGTGAAGCCGAACTGGGCGAACAGCTCTTCGGCAGCGCCAAGAATTCGGTCCTTGGTGGAGAAATGGGCGGTCGTGGCCATGGGTCCTGCGGTGGGGCTGCGGTGGTGACGGAGGGTGAATCAAACGCTTGTTTGATGCTAGTGCTTGATGGCCTGAACCGTCAACGCACACCCGTCCCGGAGGCGCCGGAAGTCCGTGCAAATCCGCCGCGCGATCCGGTAGAATTACCGGAGCCTTGTGGGCTAAACCCGCGTCCTGACGCGGGTTTTTCTGTTATCCTCGGGCGCGAACCAGGCTGGTTCGGCGGCCCGCCTACCCGGAGAGATTCCATGGCGCTGGAGCGCACCCTTTCGATCATCAAGCCCGACGCCGTCGCGAAGAACGTCATCGGTGAGATCTACACCCGCTTCGAGAAGGCCGGCCTGAAGGTCGTCGCTTCGAAGATGAAGCACCTGTCGAAGCAGGAAGCCGAAGGTTTCTACGCCGTGCACCGCGAGCGTCCGTTCTTCAACGCACTCGTCGAGTTCATGATCTCGGGCCCGGTGATGATCCAGGCGCTCGAAGGCGAGGGCGCGGTGCTGAAGAACCGCGACCTGATGGGCGCCACCAATCCGAAGGACGCCGCGCCGGGCACGATCCGCGCCGACTTCGCCGACAGCATCGACGCCAACGCCGTGCACGGTTCGGACAGCCTGGAGAACGCCGCGATCGAAATCGCGTACTTCTTCCCGGCCACCGACGTGTTCGGTCGCTAAGGCGCATCCCGCGACAACGGCCATGACCACGCAACGCGAACGCATCGACCTCCAGCTTGCTGGCGACACGCCGGCAATGGATTCGGCCGCGCGCGTCGAAGCGGGCGTGGCCGCCAAGCACGCGGTCGAGTCGACGATGAATCCCGCGCCGGCCTCGGCCGGCGCGCGGACCAACCTGTTCGACCTCGACCGCGCCTCGCTCGAGCGTTTCTTCGAAGAGACGCTCGGCGAGAAGAAGTTCCGCGCGCACCAGGTGATGAAGTGGATCCACCACCGCTACGTCACCGATTTCGCCGACATGACCGATCTGGGCAAGGCGCTGCGCGCCAAGCTCGAGCAGCACGCTGAAGTCCGCGTGCCGCAGGTGGTGTTCGACAAGGCATCCACCGACGGCACGCACAAGTGGCTGCTCGGCATGGATCCCAAGAACGCCATCGAAACCGTGTACATCCCCGACAAGGGGCGCGGCACGTTGTGCGTGTCCTCGCAGGTGGGCTGCGCGCTCAACTGCCAGTTCTGTTCCACCGCCACCCAGGGCTTCAACCGCAACCTCTCCACCGCCGAGATCATCGGCCAGGTGTGGGTCGCCGCGCGCCACCTGGGCAACGTCCCGCATCAGCAGCGCCGACTCACCAACGTAGTGATGATGGGCATGGGCGAGCCGCTGGCGAATTTCGACAACGTCGTGCGCGCGATGAGCATCATGCGCGACGACCTGGGCTACGGCCTGGCGAACAAGCGCGTCACGCTCTCGACCGCCGGCATGGTGCCGATGATCGACCGCCTCGCGCTGGAGAGCGACGTCTCGCTCGCCGTCTCGCTGCACGCGCCCAACGATGAGCTGCGCAGCGAGTTGGTGCCGCTCAACAAGAAGTACCCGATCGAGCAGTTGATGGACGCCTGCGTGCGCTATGCGCTGCGCAAGCGCGGCACGTCGGTCACCTTCGAGTACACGCTCATGAAGGGCGTGAACGATCAGCCGCAGCACGCGCGCCAGTTGCTGCGCCTGTTGCGCCAGTTCGACAACGCCGTGCAGATGAAGGACGCGGCGAAGGTCAACCTGATCCCGTTCAACCCGTTCCCCGGCACCCGTTTCGAGCGCCCGGACGACGCGGCCATCCGTGCCTTCCAGAAGCTGCTCAACGAGGCCGGGATGATCGCCCCGGTGCGCCGCACCCGCGGCGACGACATCGATGCCGCCTGCGGTCAGCTCAAGGGGCAGGTCATGGACCGCACCCGGCGCCAGGCGGAATTCCAGAAACAACTGAAGGCGCAGGGCCTCGGCAACGAGGCGGCGTGATGTCAGGAGCCCGCTAAGCATGGATGTCCGCGGCCGACCGCTGAACCTCACGATCACGACCGTCATGGCGGTCGCAGTGCTGGCGGCCGGTGCGTGCAGCCGCACGCCGTACATCAAGCAGGACTTCAAGCGGCAGGACTTCGAGCGGACCTCGCCGGAGGTCAACGTCAGCGGCACCGAGCGCACCAAGGGGGCCGTGACCGCCGCGCGCTCGCTGGAGCTGGCGCAGATGCGACTGATCGCGGGCGACTACGCCGCTGCCGAGAAGGAAGCGCTCAAGGCGCTGAAGCTGGATCCGAATTCCGCCGACGCCGAGACCGTACTGGCTGCCGCTGCCACCCGCCGCGGGGACCAGGCCGAAGCCGGTCGCCACTACCTGCGCGCGACCGAGCTGGCCCCGGGCAACGGCGCCGTGCAGAACAACTACGGCGTGTGGCTGTGCCGCCAGGGCCGGGCCGCCGAGTCGCTGGCCTGGTTCGACAAGGCCCTCACCGACACCCGCTACACCACACCGTCGGTGGCGCTGGCCAATTCCGGCAGTTGCGCAGCTCGCGCCGGCCAGGATGCCCGCGCCGGTCGCGACCTGCGCCGCGCCATCGCGCTCGACCCGCAGAACGCGACTGCGCTCGGGGCGCTCGCGGAGCTTGAGTTCCGTCAAGGAAACGCATTCGAAGCGCGTGCATTCTCCGAGCGCCGCTTGTCGGCTGCACCAGCCGATCGCGCTGCGTTGCAGCTTGCGTCACAGATCGAAGAGAAACTCGGCGACACGGTAGCCGCCGCAAGATACGTTCAGCGAATGAGGGCGGAGTTCCCGCAGACGCAGGGCTCCGGCATGGGGGATGACGGAAAGCGATGAACTCGAACCAACTCGCGCCTGAGATGGGCGCCAGCATAGGCGTGCGTCTGAAGCAGGCCCGCGAAGAGGCGGGGCTGTCGCAGGAGGACGTCGCTGCCAGTCTGAAGATTCCGGTCAAGGTGATCCGGCAACTCGAATCGGGGGATTCGAGTCAGCTCGGCGCACCGGTCTTTGTCCGTGGTCAGCTGCGCAGCTATGCCCGCCTGCTCGGGGTCACCCTCGAGGAAGAGCTGGGGCAGGCCGCCCGCCCGATCGCACCGTCCGAACTGGTCAGCCACACGCACACGCCACGCTATCGCCGCGTGTTCGAGCAGGCCACCCGGCGCGCGATCTATATCGTGCTGACGGCGGCCATCGCGGTGCCGATCTGGATGGCCTCGCGCGAACTCAAGAAGGACGACACCCAGGTCGAGACGCTGGACGTGGCGACCGCTCCCGCAGGTGACGCGACAAATGCCCAGCCGGCCGCGCCGACGCCGGGACATCGCACGCCGCTGGTCGCCTCCATGGCGACGTTGCCGAGCCAGCCCGCCGCCACGCAGCCGGCGTTGTCGCTCACTTTCACCGGCAACAGCTGGGTCGAAGTGCGTGGCGCTGACGGCCGCGTGCTTGAGAGCGGTGAGCTGGGCACGGGTCAGCAGCGCAATTACACGGTCGGCGAAGTCTCGCGCATCGTGCTCGGCAATTCTTCGGCGGTCCAAGTCCGCCAGGCCGGCCGCACCGTCGATCTGACGCCGTTCAGCCGAGCGAACGTGGCGCGCTTTACGCTATCCTCTGACGGTTCCCTCACGCCGGGCGACTGACCGGCACCGCGGGAAATCCTCACCGCACCGGCCTGCATCGCGGGCCGGTGTTCCTCATTGGATTCCCGCCTTCGTGGCGGGCGACAGAGCATGGCAGCCAGCGAATGGCGATTGACGATCTTCTCGACGAACACGAACAAAGCGAACGCGTCCTGCAGTGGCTGCGCAACAACGGCGCCGGCCTGATTGGTGGTATCGCGCTGGGTCTGGCGGCGATCGGCGGCTGGAAGTGGTGGGAACACCGCGGCGAGCAGCAGCGCATGGACACGGCCACGCAGTACCAGTCCGCGCTGGATGCGATCGAAGCCAAGGACAAGGGCGCCGATGCCAAGGTCAAGGCATTGGCCGACGGCAGCAGCTACCACGCGCTGGCCTCGCTGGAACTGGCGCGCTCGCAGGTCGACGCGAAGCAGAACGACGCCGCCCTGGCCACGCTGCGCGGCATCCACAGCAACGACCCGGCGATCATGCAGATCGTCAACCTGCGCATCGCACGCTTGCTGATCGAGAGCAAGCAGGCCGACGCAGCACTGAAGCTGGTCGCCGACGCGGATACCGCGTCCGGCATCGAAGTTCGCGGCGACGCCCATCTGGCGCTCGGACAGAAGGAACAGGCGCGCACGGCGTACACCGAGGCGATGGCCAAGCTCGACGTGGCTTCGCCGCACCGCCGCCTGCTCGAACTCAAGCTCACCGAAGTCGGCGGCACGCCCGCCAAGCCCGAGGCCAAGTCCTGATGAAGCACCGCTCCATGCTGCTGCGTACCTCCGTCGTGCTGTTGTGCGCTGCTTCGCTCGCCGGCTGCTCGACGATCAAGGGCTGGTTCGGCGGCGACAAGAAGAAGGACGACGGCAAGCCCAACGAGCCGACCGAACTGACCGACATCACGCCTTCGGTGACGGTGTCCAAGATCTGGTCGGCGAATGCGGGCAAGGGCGAGGGCCGGATCGGCGTGCGCCAGGGGCCGATCGTGGCCAATGGGCGCGTCTTCGCGGCGGCCATCGAAGGCGGCGTGCACGCCTTCGACCTGCAGACCGGCAAGCAGGTCTGGGAGTACCGCACCGAAAAGAAGAGCAACGTGCGCCTGTCCGGTGGTCCCGGCGTGGGCGAGGGGCTGGTCGTGATCGGCGGGCTGGACGGCGAGGTCATCGCCCTCGACGAAAACACCGGTGAGCTGAAGTGGCAGGCCAAGGTGCCCAACGAGGTCATCGCGGCGCCGGCCATCGGCATGGGCTCGGTGTTCGTGCGCTCCAACGACGGCCGCGTCACCGCTTTCGACGCCGCCAACGGCGAACGCCGCTGGTTCTGGGTGCAGGAAGTGCCGATGCTGTCCGTACGCGGCAACGATGGCCCGGTGCTCGGCCCCGGCTATGTCTTCATCGGCAACGATGACGGCACGGTCTCGGCGCTGTCGGCCACCGACGGCCGCCCGATGTGGGAACAGGCCGTCGCACAGCCGGAAGGTCGAACCGAACTGGATCGCATGGCCGACGTCGACGGAACGCCGGTGCTGGAAGGCACCATGCTCTTCGCGACCAGCTTCAAGAAGCAGACCGTGGCGATCGATGCGCCCAGCGGCCGCCCGATGTGGTCGGCCGAGCACGGTGGCGCCGGCCGCGTCGGCCTGGGCAGCGACCGCATCGTGGTCACCGACTCCACCGGCGCTGTCTTCGGCCTGGACAAGAACAGCGGTGGCGCCTTGTGGCAGCAGCCCGGGCTGGTTCGCCGCAACGTGACCGGCGCGGCGGTGCAGGGCGATTTCGCCGTGGTCGCCGATTTCGATGGCTACGTGCACTGGCTGAAGCTGGACAACGGCGAGTTCGCCGCACGCCAGCGCGTCGGCGGCAAGGCGGTGAAGGCCGCCCCGGTGGTCGCCGACGGCATCGCCATCGTGCAGAACGTCAACGGCGAGCTGACCGCCTTCCGCCTGCAGTAACCGCGCCCTCGGCGCACGGCGGGGCACGCAACGGTCCGGGTGACGAACCCGGGCCGTTTCCCTTTTCACGCCCGGGCCGTCATCATGGCCGCCCCGGCCCGGTGCTCATCGGTCCCGATGCGCGCCGGAGGATTCGCCATCCAGGGCGCCACGCCCGGCGAATCCCCACTCCTCATCTCCAATCCGGCTCTTTCACCATGCTTCCGCTCGTCGCCCTCGTTGGCCGTCCCAACGTCGGAAAGTCCACTCTGTTCAATGCGCTCACGCGCACCCGCGACGCCCTGGTCCATGACCAGCCCGGTGTCACGCGCGATCGCAACTACGGCGTGGCCCGGCCGGAGGGCAAGCGTGCCTTCGCCGTCGTCGACACCGGCGGCATCGCCGGCGAGGACGAGGGGCTGGCCGGCGCCACGGCGCGGCAGGCGCGCGCGGCGGCAGAGGAAGCCGACCTGGTGCTGTTCGTGGTCGATGGCCGCGAAGGCGCCTCGGCGCTGGACGACGACATCCTGGCCTGGCTGCGCAAGACCGCGCGCCCGGCGATGCTGGTGGTGAACAAGACCGACGGCCTCGACGCGCAGTCCGCGATCAACGAATTCGCCCGCTACGGCATCACCGACGTCGTCGCCGTGTCCTCGGCGCACCGCCAGGGCATCGACACGCTGATCGACAGCGTCCTGGCGCGCGTGCCGGAAGAAGGCACGGCCACCGAACTGGATGCCGATCCCGCGCGCATCCGCGTGGCCTTCATCGGCCGCCCGAACGTGGGCAAGTCGACGCTGGTCAACCGCCTGCTGGGCGAGGAGCGGATGATCGCCTCCGAAGTCCCCGGCACCACGCGTGACTCGGTTTCCATCGACATGGAGCGCGACGGCCGCCTGTATCGCCTGATCGACACTGCCGGCCTGCGCCGCAAGTCGCGCGTGGACGAGGCGGTGGAGAAGTTCTCCATCGTCAAGACGCTGCAGGCGATCGAGCAGTGCCAGGTCGCCGTGATCATGCTCGACGCCGGCGAGGGCATCACCGACCAGGACGCCACCGTGCTCGGCTATGCGCTGGACGCAGGCCGCGCGCTCGTGGTTGCCGTGAACAAGTGGGACGGACAGACCGACTACCAGCGCCAGCAGACCGAGGCGCTGCTGGCGCGCAAGCTCGGCTTCGTGGACTGGGCCGAAGCGGTGCGCATCAGCGCCAAGCACGGCTCGGGCCTGCGCGAACTGTTCCGCGCGATCCACCGCGCGCACGCGTCGGCCACGCACGAATTCAGCACCAGCGAAGTCAACAAGGCGCTGGAAGTCGCGTACGAAACCAACCCGCCGCCGACAGTGCGCGGCCACGTCGCCAAGCTGCGCTATGCGCATCCGGCGGCGAACAATCCGCCGACCTTCGTCGTGCACGGCACGCGCCTGCGCACGCTCAGCGACACCTACAAGCGCTATCTGGAGAACTTCTTCCGCAAGCGCTTCAAGCTGGTGGGCACGCCGGTACGCTTCGTCTTCAAGGAAGGCACCAACCCGTATGAAGGCAAGAAGAACGTGCTGACCGAGCGTCAGGTCGCGAAGAAGCGGCGCATGATCCGGCACGTGAAGAAGGGCAAGTAACGCAGCAGCGCGCTCGCGCATCACGCGAGCGCCTTGGCCGCTGCGTCATCCCGGCGATGGCCGGGATCCAGGCCCGTACCGCCTGACGACACATTCCCGCAGAACTGGCTCGCCGGTGTCCGTCATCTTTCTGATGCGACGCGAGCCTGGGTCCCGGCCTTCGCCGGGATGACGAAGTGATTGGTCGCCCATGACCTGGTTGGTCTGCGCCTGCGCGGGTCCCTTCGCGCCGACGCCGTAAACTGCCCCCATGCCGCCCATTCCCGTAAGCGACATCACCCTGGGCCTCCTCGCCGGTGGCCGAGCGACGCGGCTCGGCGGCATCGACAAGGCCTGGCTCGAACGCGACGGCGTACCGCAGGTCGTGCGCTGGCAACGGCGGTTCGCTCACGAAACCGCCGCGTTGCTTGTCAGCGCCAATCGCGATCTGCACCGTTACGAGGCCGCAACCCTGCGCGCCGTAACCGACAGGACGGGGCGCGACATCGGCCCGCTCGCCGGCCTCGACGCGCTCGCGGCCGCATGCGAGACCCCGTGGCTGCTCACGCTCCCTGTCGACCTGGTCGGCGTAAACGAATGCCTGCTGCCCACGCTCATCGCCGCCGCGCACGAGCTGGGCGCCTTCGCCGTCGACGATGACGGTCCTCAGCCGCTGGTCGCCCTGTGGCGCGTCGATGCGCTGCGCCGGGCCATGCCCGATGCGCTCGCCGGCAACGGCGCGGTGCATGCATTGCAGCGCGATCTGGGCATGGCATCCGTGCGCCTGCAGGGCGTACGCTTCGGCAACCTCAACACGCCCGACGACCTCGCCGCAGCCGGCGTCGTCGCGCAGACGAAACCCCAGGCATGAGCGACTTCCCGATCCAGCTTCTCTTCGACGATGCCGTCGCGATCATTCGCGACGTCGCCGCCCGGCACCGCCTCGACAACGAAACGCTGCCGCTTTCGCGCACCCATGGCCGCATCCTGGCCGGCGACGTCGACGCGCCGATCGCCTTGCCGCCGTTCGACAACAGCGCGATGGACGGCTTCGCACTGCGGCACGACGATCTGATGGAGGGCGAAACCGCACTGCGGCTGGTGGACGAGCAGTTCGCCGGGCGAGCGCGGGACATCGCGGTGGGCGAGGGCGAATGCGTGCGCATCACCACCGGGGCGCCGATGCCCGCGGGCGCCGATACGGTGGTCATCAAGGAGAACACGCGCGTCGAAGGCGATCGCGTCATCGTCGTCACGCCGCCGGAAGTGGAGGCGAACGTGCGCCGCGCAGGCGAGGACGTGCAGGCCGGCGAACGCGTGCTGCACGCCGGTGTGCGATTGACGCCAGCACGCGTGTCGCTCGCCGCGTCGCTCGGGCTGTCGTCACTGACGGTGGTGCGCAAGCCGACGGTGGCGGTGTTCAGCAGTGGCGACGAACTGGTCGAGCCGGGTCTGTCGCTGGCACCGGGCGAAATCTACGACAGCAACCGCGAACTGCTGATGGGTCTTCTGCGCGCCGAAGGGTTGGAACCCACCGCGTGGCCACGCCTGCCGGACGACCCTAAGCAGGTTGAGATTGCGCTTCGCGACGCCGGCTGCGCGTTCGATCTGATCATCACGTGCGGCGCGGTCTCGGCCGGCGAGAAGGACCACATTCCGGCCGTCATCGCGCAGTTCGGCCAGGTGCATTTCTGGAAAGTGCGGATGAAGCCGGGCATGCCGGTGCTGTTCGGCAGCCTCGACCAGGCCCGCGTGCTGGCGCTGCCGGGCAATCCCGTGTCGGTGTTTGCGACCTTCCTCGGCTTCGGCCGTGCCTTGATCGACGCGTTGCAGGGCCACACCGAGCCGCGTCAGGTCGAGCGTGCGCAGTTGGTCGCGCCGGTGGAGAAGTCGCATGCGCGGCGCGAGTTCGTGCGCGCGCAGGTGACGTGCGATGAGCATGGCGTCCTGCGCGCCGACCCGAACCCCGCCGTCGGTTCGCACCGCCTGCGCGCAGTGGGCGAGTCCAATGCGCTGATCGTGATCCCCGATGGACCACAGCGTTTGGCGGCCGGTGCCGTGGTCGAGGTCCTGCGGTACGCCTGAGACGGGCATGAGGGGCGATAATCCCCGCATGGACATCGAACTCATCGCGCCTGCCGAGGCCCTGCGCCGCCAGCGCCAGGGCGCGCTCATCGTGGACGTGCGCGAGTCGCACGAACGCGCCACCGGATTCGCCGAAGGTGCGCTGGGCATCGCCCGTGGCGAGCTGGAAGCCGATCCACGCGCCGCACTCCCGGACCTGGATGCCGACGTGCTGCTGATCTGCCAGAGCGGGCGGCGATCGCTGCAGGCCGCGGAGGCGCTGGCGACGATGGGCTACCGCCGACTCGCATCGGTCGAGGGCGGCACCACGCGCTGGATCGACGAGGGCCTGCCGATCGCGCGCGCCGAAGGCGACCTGGATTTCTACGATCGCTACTCGCGACATCTGCGCCTTCCCGAAGTCGGCGAAGCGGGGCAGCGTCGGCTGCAATCCGCGCGCATCGCGATGGTCGGCGCGGGCGGGCTGGGGTCGCCTGCCGCGTTCTATCTCGCCGCCGCGGGTGTGGGCACGATCGTGCTGGCCGATGACGACGTGGTCGATCGCAGCAACCTGCAGCGGCAGATCCTGCACACCGAGGACCGCATCGGCGTGCCCAAGGTGGAGTCGGCGCGCATCGCGCTGTCGGCGCTCAATCCCACCGTGTCGATCGAGACCTTCCCCGAGCGCATCACGGCGGCCAACGTCGAGCGGCTGATCGAAGGCGCCGACGTGGTGATCGACGGCGCCGACAACTTCCCGGTGCGTTATCTGCTCAACGATGCCTGCGTGAAGCTCGGCAAGCCCCTGGTTTACGGCGCCGTGCATCGCTTCGAAGGGCAGGTGAGCGTGTTCGATGCCGGCCGCCAGCGCGGCCACGCGCCGTGCTACCGCTGCCTGTTCCCCGAACCACCACCGCCGGAAGCCGCGCCCAACTGCGCCGAAGCCGGCGTGCTGGGCGTGCTGCCGGGCGTGATCGGGCTGCTGCAGGCGACGGAGGCGATCAAGCTCATCCTCGGCGCCGGCGAACCGCTCACCGGCCGGCTGCTGCATTTCGATGCGATGGGCATGCGTTTTCGCGAGACGCGCCTGCCCGCGGACCCGGACTGCCCGGTGTGCGCGGCGGGACGGGAGTTTCCGGGCTACATCGACTACGCGAAGTTCTGCGCGGCGTGAGGCTGTCGAGCGGTCTGGCCTGATCGCGCCGTTCCCTTCTCCCCTTGCGGGAGAAGGCGCCCCCGAGGGGGGCGGAAGAGGGACGCTCGCAGCGCGTATTTCGCGCGTACTTCGAACGTCCCACCCCTCTCCCCTGGCCGCCTTCGGCGGCCTGTCCCTCTCAGCTCTGCACTCCCTTCGGTCGCCGCAAGGGGAGAGGGGTAACCACTCGCGTCAGCGCAGGAAATCCGCCAGCGCCTGCTCGAATACCGGATCACCGCTGATCGTGTTGTGCCCGGCGCCGGGCAATTCCACCACTTTCGGTGGCTTGCCCAGCGCGGCGATCAGGCGGTTCGTGTTGGCCGGCGGCACGACCGTATCGAGCGCGGCGCGCACGACCATCACCTCGCCCTGATAACCGCGCAGGCGACCGACGGAATCGAAGCGATCGCGCACGATCCAGCGCACGGGCAGGACGGGGTAGTGCACCTGCGCCACCGCCGCCAGGCTGTCGAACGGCGCCACCAGCACCAGATGCGACACCGGCCGCTGGCTGGCGACGTAGCTCGCCACGCCGCTGCCGAGGCTGGAGCCGATCACCGAGATCGGCTGGTTCGGATGGCGCGAGCTCACTTCGTCGAAGACGGCAAGGGCATCGGCGAACAGCGCCGCTTCCGTCGGCTGCCCTCCGCTGGCGCCGTAGCCGCGGTACGACACCAGGTAGACGCTGCGCTCGGGCAGCAGGCGGTCGAGCATGTCGCGCCGGTGGTGGATGCTTTCGGCGTTGCCGCCGAAGTAGATGACCGGCCGCCCTGCATGCGGGTGCAGCACCCAGCCGTGCAGTTGCACGTCGTCGCGCGCCAGCGCGAAGTCCGTCTGCGGCACGTCGGTCCGCGTGCCCTCGGGCAGGTAGATCAGCTCGCGCTGCTTGGAGAACAACCACGCGCACACCCCTGCGTAACCGAGGATCGGCAACGCAGCCCAGCCCAATAGCTGTTTACGCATCGGCTACCCCGCGTGTTTGCGTTGCGCCGCCTCGAATGCGGCGAGTTGTTCCGGCGTGGCCTCGCGCTGATGCTGCGCCTTCCAATGGGCGAAGGGCATGCCGTAGATCGCCTCGCGGGCTTCGTCCTTGGTCATCGTGATGCCGCGCTGCTCGGCGGCCTCGCGGTACCAGTCGGCCAGGCAGTTGCGGCAGAAGCCGGCGTTGATCATCAGGTCGATGTTCTGCACGTCGGGCCGCTCGTGCATGAGGTGCTGGAGCAGGCGCCGGAATGCGGCGGCTTCGATCTGGGTGGTTTCGAAATCGGTGTCGGTCATGGGGTTCTCTGGGATTGGGAATTCGGGATCAGGGATTCGTATGCGCCTTGCCGTGAAGGGAGCGCGTTGCTTTTGCGAATCCCGAATACCGAATCCCCAATCCCGCATCTGAGCGATAATGCACGGCCCGACTGTACTCCAGTCGCCTTCAGCCCCACGCCACGGCATGACTGCACCCATGACCCCTCCGGCTCGCATCCTCGACGGCAAGCGCATTGCCGAGGACCTGCTCGACAACCTCAAGAGCCGGGTCGATGCGCGCGTGGCGGCGGGCAAGTCGCGCCCGGGCCTGGCGGTGGTGCTGGTCGGCAATGACCCGGCCTCCAGCGTCTATGTGAAGAACAAACGGCGTGCAGCGCAGAAAGTGGGCATCCGGGCGATCGACTACGACCTGCCGGCCGACACCGGCAACGCCGAGCTGCTGACGCTGATCGACGCACTCAACGCCGACCCGGACGTGCACGGCATTCTGGTGCAGCTGCCGCTGCCCGACCGCCGCGACGCCACCGAGCTGATCCACCGCATCGACCCACGCAAGGACGTGGACGGCTTCCACCCGGAGAACGTCGGCCACCTGGCCCTGCGCCAGTTCGGCCTGCGCCCGTGCACGCCGCGCGGCATCACCACGCTGCTGGCCTATACCGACCGCCCGGTGCGCGGGCAAAGCGCGACGATCGTCGGCGTCTCCAACCACGTCGGCCGCCCCATGGCGCTGGAATTGCTGATCGCCGGCTGCACCGTCACCAGCTGCCACAAGTTCACTCCGCCGCAGGTGCTGGAAACCTCGATCCGCAATGCCGACATCCTGGTCGTCGCGGCGGGCCGGCCGGGCCTGATCCCGGGTGAATGGGTGAAACCGGGCGCCGTCGTCATCGACGTGGGCATCAACCGCCTGGATGACGGCCGCCTCGTGGGCGACGTGGGCTTCGAGGCCGCCGCACAGCGGGCCAGCTGGATCACCCCGGTCCCCGGCGGCGTCGGCCCGATGACGGTCGCCACGCTGATGCAGAACACGCTGGAAGCCGCCGAGGCGGCGGATACGGGGCGCGGCTGGACCCAGGCGCGCTGAGGCGGGCTTCGGCCCGCGGGTCGACCGCGGCTGAAGTCGCTGGATTCCCGCTTTCGCGGATACGACGAGCCACGGGCAGGGCGCATGGAACGCCGCGTCCCGACACCGCAACGCGCGTGTGAATGCCTGTTCGCGCTACAATATCTTGCTTCACCCTCTCCGGCCCCCGCCCATGCTGCGCATCCAGGCTGAAGCACTGACTTACGACGACGTTTCGCTCGTCCCGGCCCACTCGACGGTCCTGCCCAAGGACGTCTCGCTCTCGACCCGCCTCACCCGCGACCTGACCATCCGCCTGCCGATCCTGTCGGCGGCCATGGACACCGTCAGCGAAGCCCGCCTGGCCATCGCCATGGCGCAGCTGGGCGGCATCAGCATCCTGCACAAGAACATGAGCGTGCAGGCCCAGGCTGCGCAGGTCGCCTCGGTCAAGAAGTTCGAAGCGGGCGTGATCAAGGAGCCGTTCACCGTCGGCCCCGACACCACCATCGCCGAAGTGCTCAAGCTCACCCGCGCACGCAACATCTCCGGCGTGCCGGTGGTGGATGGCGGCCAGCTGGTCGGCATCGTCACCAGCCGCGACATGCGCTTCGAGACGAAGCTGGACGATCCGGTCCGCCACATCATGACCAAGAAGGACCGCCTGGTGACGGTGCGCGAAGGCGCCGCCGACGAGGAGGTCCTGAGCCTGCTGCACAAGCACCGCATCGAGAAGGTGCTGGTGGTCAACGACGGCTTCGAGCTGCGCGGCCTGATCACCGTGAAGGACATCCAGAAGAAGTCCGACAACCCCAACGCCGCCTACGACAGCAGCGAACGCCTGCTGGTCGGCGCGGCCGTCGGCGTGGGCGGCGACACCGAGGCGCGCATTGAAGCGCTGGCTGCGGCCGGCGTGGACGTGGTGGTGGTCGACACCGCGCACGGCCACTCGCAGGGCGTGCTCGAACGCGTGCTGTGGGTGAAGAAGAACTTCCCGCAGTTGCAGGTCATCGGCGGCAACATCGTCACCGGCGATGCCGCACTGGCCCTGATGGACCACGGCGCGGACGCGGTGAAGGTCGGCGTCGGCCCGGGCTCGATCTGCACCACGCGCGTCGTCGCGGGCGTCGGCGTGCCGCAGATCACCGCCGTGGCGATGGTCGCCGAGGCGCTGCAGGACCGCATCCCGCTGATCGCCGACGGCGGCATCCGCTATTCGGGCGACATCGGCAAGGCGCTGGTGGCTGGTGCATCGACCGTGATGGTCGGCGGCCTGTTCGCCGGCACCGAGGAAGCCCCGGGCGAAGTCGAACTCTTCCAGGGCCGCAGTTACAAGAGCTACCGCGGCATGGGCTCGCTGGGCGCGATGGAGCAGGGCTCCAAGGACCGTTATTTCCAGGACGCGAGCGACGCCGACAAGCTCGTGCCCGAAGGCATCGAAGGCCGCGTGCCGTACCGCGGCCCGCTGCGCGGCGTCGTGCACCAGCTTGCCGGCGGCCTGCGCGCGACGATGGGTTACGTGGGCTGCGCGACGATCGAGGACATGCGCAAGAAGCCCAGCTTCGTGCGCATCACCAACGCCGGCGCGCGCGAGAGCCACGTGCACGACGTGCAGATCACGAAGGAACCGCCGAACTATCGGGCTGGCTGACGCTAGCCCACGGGATTTGGGATTCGGGATTCGGGATTCGTAGAAGCCCGCCGGGTTCCAGTCCGGTGACGATCGTCTTCGCTGTTGCGAATCTCCAATCTCCAATCCCGAATCCCGGCTCCATGACCAATATCCACAGCGACAAGATCCTCATCCTCGATTTCGGCGCGCAGTACACGCAGCTGATCGCCCGCCGCATCCGCGAGATCGGCGTCTACTGCGAGATCTGGGCCTGGGACCACGATCCGGCCGAGATCGCGGCGTTCGGCGCGAAGGGCATCATCCTGTCGGGTGGCCCGGAGTCGACCACGGAGCAGGGCGCGCCCAAGGCGCCGCAGGAAGTCTTCGACAGCGGCTTGCCGATCCTGGGCATCTGCTACGGCATGCAGACGCTGGCCGCGCAGCTGGGCGGCGCAACCGAAGCCGCCGACGCGCGCGAGTTCGGCCACGCCGAAGTCGAGCTGGTCGCGCACGACACGCTGCTGGGCGGGCTGACCGACCACGACGGCGAACCGCGCATCGATGTGTGGATGAGCCACGGCGACCACGTCGCCAAGGCGCCGCCGGGCTGGACCGTCACCGCCGTCACCGACCGCATTCCCGTCGCCGCGATGGCGCGCGAGGACAAGCGCTGGTACGGCGTGCAGTTCCACCCGGAAGTCACGCACACCAAGCAGGGCCAGACGCTGCTGCGCCGCTTCGTCGCCGACATCTGCGGCTGCAAGACGCTGTGGACCGCGGCCAACATCATCGAAGACCAGATCGAGCGCGTGCGCGAGAAGGTCGGCAGCGACGAGGTGATCCTCGGCCTGTCCGGTGGCGTGGATTCGTCCGTCGTCGCCGCGCTGCTGCACAAGGCCATCGGCACGCAGCTGACGTGCGTATTCGTCGACACCGGCCTGCTGCGCTGGAACGAAGGCGACCAGGTGATGGCGATGTTCGCCGAGCACATGGGCGTGAAGGTCGTGCGCGTGAATGCCGCCGACCGCTACTTCAAGGCGCTGGCCGGCGTCGAAGACCCGGAAGCCAAGCGCAAGATCATCGGCAACCTCTTCATCGAGATCTTCGACGAAGAGTCCGCCAAGCTCGCCAACGCCAAGTGGCTGGCGCAGGGCACGATCTACCCCGACGTGATCGAGTCCGCCGACAGCAAGACCGGCAAGGCGCACGTCATCAAGAGCCACCACAACGTGGGCGGCCTGCCGGAAGACATGAAGCTCGGCCTGGTCGAGCCGCTGCGCGAGTTGTTCAAGGACGAAGTGCGTCGCTTGGGCGTCGAACTCGGCCTGCCGCGCGCGATGGTCTACCGCCATCCGTTCCCGGGCCCGGGCCTGGGCGTGCGCATCCTGGGCGAGGTGAAGCGCGAACACGCCGAACTGCTGGCCCGCGCCGATCACATCTTCATCGAAGAGCTGCGCAAGGCCGATCTGTACGACCGCACCAGCCAGGCGTTCGCCGTGTTCCTGCCGGTGAAGTCGGTGGGCGTGGTGGGCGACGCGCGCGCCTACGAATGGGTGATCGCGCTGCGCGCGGTGGAAACCATCGACTTCATGACCGCGCATTGGGCGCACCTGCCGTACGATTTCCTCGGTCGCGTCTCCAACCGCATCATCAACGAGTTGCGCGGCGTGTCGCGTGTCGTGTATGACATCAGCGGGAAGCCGCCGGCCACGATCGAGTGGGAATGAGCGGCTTCGCGTGACGGCGTTGGCGGGCAGGGGAAAAGCCCGCCATGCGTCGGTTGAACCAGGACGGATCAACAGGGGGAAACAATGAAGAAGATCGTACTGGCGGTCGCACTGATCGCCGCGGCAGCGTGGTATTTCCATTTCGGGCGCACGATGAACGAGTCGTCCGTCCGCAAGTTCTATGGGGACCAGACCCTCCTGCTGGCGGAACTCGACGGCGAGCCGCTGTGCAAGCTCATGACCGACGACTATCTGGTGAAGGACGTGTCGTTCAACGGTTCCGCTACCGAGCGCAGCGAGAAGCGGCGTGAGGAGGCCTGCGCCGACATCAAGCAGTCGCTGACCGTGCTGGGCAAGCTCTCCAACGCGAGCGGCGGCATCCTGCATCCCATGTTCGAGCAGAAGATCGATTCCATCGAACTGAGCGACGGCAACAAGCGCGCCACGGTGAAGGGCGTGTCGATCGGGAAGATCGGCGACATGACGATGGTCCGCAGCCGCTTCACCGAGACGCTGATCCGCCGTAACGGCAAGATCCTGTCGCAGGGCGGCGAGTCGAAGACCTGGGTGTACGGCGGCGAGTAACCGCGACGCGAGTTGCCGGCCGAACAAGCAAGCCCCGCGAATAGCGGGGCTTTGCTTTGTTGCCGGTTGCTCCCTCCCCTGAGTGCAGGGGAGGGTTGGGGAGGGGGCGCCGCCGCGAAGCGGCGGGTCACCCATCTTGCGAAGAGCTGGGCGCTACGCAGCGCTCAGAACGAATCGCCCGGCACGCGCACCGCGCCTTCCATCAGCACGCGTGCGCTGCGGCTCATGATCGCCTTCGTCACGGTCCATTGGCCGTCGACATTGCGCACCTGCGCGCCCACGCGCAGCGTGCCCGACGGATGGCCGAAGCGCACCGCCTCGCGTTCGCCGCCACCGGCCGCGCGATTCACCAGCGTGCCCGGGATCGACGCCGCAGTGCCGATGGCAACCGCGGCCGTGCCCATCATCGCGTGGTGCAGCTTGCCCATCGACAACGCGCGAGCGTGCAGGTCGATGTCGCCGGCCGCGATGCGCTTGCCGCTGGACGACACGTAATCCTGCGGCGGCGCGACGAAGGCGACCTTCGGCGTGTGCTGTCGCGTTGCGGCCTGCGCGACGTCGGCGATGAGGCCCATGCGCACCGCGCCGTGCGCGCGGATGGCTTCGAACATCGCGAGCGTCTTCGGGTTGTCGTTGATGGCCGGTTGCAATTCGGTACCGGTGAAGCCCAGCTCCGCGGCGTCGAGAAAGATCGTCGGGATGCCGGCGTTGATCATCGTCGCCTTGAACGTGCCCACGCCGGGCACCTCGAGATCGTCGACGAGGTTGCCGGTGGGGAACATCGCGCCACCGTCCTCGCCGTCGTCGGACGGATCGAGGAATTCCAGCGCGATCTCCGCCGCCGGGAAGGTCACGCCGTCCAGCTCGAAATCGCCGGTTTCCTGCACTTGCCCGTTGCTCACGGGCACATGCGCGACGATGGTCTTGCCGATGTTCGCCTGCCAGATGCGCACGGTGACGTGGCCGTCGTGCGGAATGCGTTCGGCGTTGATGAATCCGTTGGCGATCGCGAACGGACCCACTGCCGAGGACAAGTTGCCGCAGTTGCCGCTCCAGTCGACGAACGCGGTGTCGATGGACACCTGGCCGTAGAGGTAGTCGACGTCATGTCCGGGCTGGGACGATTTGGAGATGATCACGCACTTGCTAGTGCTCGACGTCGCGCCGCCCATGCCGTCGGTGTGCTTGCCGTAGGGGTCGGGCGAGCCGATCACGCGCATCAGCAAGGCATCGCGCGCGGGGCCCGCTACGCGCGCGACGTCCGGCAAATCGTCCAGGCGGAAGAACACGCCTTTGCTGGTGCCGCCGCGCATGTAGGTGGCGGGGATGCGGATCTGGGGTGCGTGGGGCATGGCGTATTCGTTCCGTGCTTCTGTTTGAGGTTGTGTCGTTGAAGCTGCCGCGCTGTTTGATGTCATCCCCGCGAAGGCGGGGATCCAGCCATCCGTGGTGTCACGCCTTCCGGAAGAGGTGATGTCGCGTCGCGTTGGATTCCCGCCTTCGCGGGAATGACGGCATAGGATGCGAGGACGGAGACGGCTTTAGATCACGCGCCGTCCGGAATCTCCGGCTCCACCAGCTTGGCCAGCATCTCCAGCGACTCCTGCCAGCCCAGGTAGCAAAACTCCACCGGGATCGCATCGGGAATGCCCTTCTGCACGACGTTGAGTTCGGTGCCGACCATGCCGGACGTCAGCGTGACTTCGACTTCCATCGCGCCCGGCAGATCGGGATTGTCGAACTGATCGTTGTAGCGCAGCTTCTTGCCGGGTTCGAGTTCCAGGTACGTGCCGCCGAAGGAATGGCTTCCACCGGTGCCGAAGTTGGTGAACGACATCTTGTAGCCACCGCCCACGCGCGCGTCCATCGAATGCACCTTGCCGGTGAAACCGTGCGGCGGCAGCCACTTCACCATCGCATCCGGATCGAGGAAGGCGCGGTAGATGCGGTCGGCGGGCGCGCGGATGACGCGGTGCAGGGTGACGGTTCCAGGCATGTCGTTACTCCTTTTGGGTGCGGAACGAACGAGCGCGGCGCCGCTTCACGCCGCGCGGGAGGACTCCAGGAAATCCTGCGCGAAGCGCTGCAGCACGCCGCCGGCTTCGTAGATCGACACTTCCTCGTCGCTGTCGAGACGGCAGGTGACGGGCACTTCGACGCGCTCGCCATTCCTGCGGTGGATGACGAGCGTGAGGTCCGCGCGCGGCTTGCGCGTGCCGACGACGTCGAAGGCCTCCGTGCCGTCGATGCCCAGCGTCAGGCGGTTCGTGCCCGGCTTGAACTCCAGCGGCAGCACGCCCATGCCGATCAGGTTGGTGCGGTGGATGCGTTCGAAACCTTCGGCGACGATGGCCTCCACGCCCGCCAGACGCACGCCCTTCGCGGCCCAGTCGCGCGAGGAACCCTGGCCGTAATCGGCGCCGGCGATGATGATCAGCGGCTGCTTGCGGTCCATGTAGGTTTCGATCGCTTCCCACATGCGCACCACTTCGCCTTCCGGCTCGATGCGCGCCAGCGATCCCTTCTTTACCGCGCCGTCGACCACCGCCATCTCGTTGACGAGCGTCGGGTTGGCGAAGGTGGCGCGCTGCGCGGTGAGGTGGTCGCCGCGGTGCGTGGCGTAGGAATTGAAGTCTTCTTCCGGCAGGCCCATCTTCGCCAGGTATTCGCCGGCCGCGCTGCTGCGCAGGATGGCGTTGGACGGCGACAGGTGGTCGGTGGTGATGTTGTCGCCCAGCACCGCCAGCGGACGCAGGCCGCGCAGCGTGCGCTCGCCGGCCAGCGCGCCTTCCCAGTACGGCGGACGGCGGATGTAGGTGCTCTGCGGGCGCCAGTCGTACAGCGGGCTCACGCGCTCGCCTTGTTCGACGCGCACATTGAACATCGGCCCGTAGACCTTGCGGAACTGCTCGGGCTTCACGCTCTGGGAAACGATAGCGTCGATTTCCTCATCGCTCGGCCAGATGTCCTTCAGCGTGACGGGCTTGCCGTCGGCGTCGATGCCGAGCACATCGCGCTCGATGTCGAATCGCACGGTGCCGGCAATGGCGTAGGCCACCACCAGCGGCGGCGAGGCGAGGAAAGCCTGCTTCGCGTAAGGATGGATGCGTCCGTCGAAATTGCGATTGCCCGACAACACCGCCGTCGCATACAGATCGCGGTCGATGATTTCCTGCTGGATCGCCGGATCCAGAGCGCCCGACATGCCGTTGCACGTCGTGCAGGCGAACGCGACGATGCCGAAGCCGAGCTTCTCCAGCTCTGGCAGCAGCTTCGCTTCTTCCAGGTACAGCTGCACGGCCTTGGAGCCCGGCGCCAGCGAAGACTTCACCCACGGCTTGCGCGTGAGACCGTGCGCGTTGGCGTTGCGCGCCAGCAGTGCGGCGGCGATGACGTTGCGTGGGTTGCTGGTGTTGGTGCAGCTGGTGATGGCGGCGATGATCACCGCGCCATCGGGCATCAGGCCTTCGGCTTCCTGCGCCTTCGCCGCGTCCAGGTTTACGGCGATGCCGCGCTCTGCGAGGTCGGAGGTCGGCAAACGCTTGTGCGGGTTCGACGGGCCGGCCATGTTGCGCACCACGCTCGACAGATCGAACGTGAGCGTGCGCTCGTACTGCGCGTTCTTCAGCGCATCGGCCCACAGGCCGGCGGTCTTCGCATAGGTTTCCACCAGCTTCACCTGCGCGTCTTCGCGTCCGGTGAGGCGCAGGTAGTCCAGCGTCTGCTCGTCGATGAAGAACATCGCCGCCGTCGCGCCGTACTCGGGCGCCATGTTCGAGATCGTCGCGCGGTCGCCCAGCGTGAGGCTGGAGGCGCCTTCGCCGCGGAACTCCAGGTACGCGCCGACGACCTTCTCCTTGCGCAGGAATTCGGTCAGCGCCAGCACGATGTCGGTGGCGGTGATGCCCGGCTGTCGCTTGCCGGTGAGTTCGACGCCGATGATGTCCGGCAGGCGCATCCACGAGGCGCGGCCGAGCATCACGTTCTCCGCTTCCAGGCCGCCGACGCCGATGGCGATCACGCCCAGCGCGTCGACGTGCGGCGTGTGGCTGTCGGTGCCCACACAGGTGTCGGGATACGCGACGCCGTTCTGCGCCTGGATCACCGGGGACATCTTCTCCAGATTGATCTGGTGCATGATCCCGTTGCCCGGCGGGATCACGTCGACGTTCTCGAACGCCAGTTTGGTCCAGTCAATGAAGTGGAAACGGTCTTCGTTGCGGCGATCTTCGATGGCGCGGTTCTTCGCGAACGCATCGGGATCGAAGCCGCCGCATTCCACGGCCAGCGAGTGATCGACGATCAGTTGCACCGGCACGACCGGGTTGACCTTGGCCGGATCGCCGCCTTGATCAGCGATCGCGTCGCGCAGGCCGGCCAGGTCGACCAGCGCGGTCTGGCCGAGGATGTCGTGGCAGACCACGCGCGCCGGGAACCACGGGAAGTCCAGGTCGCGGCGGCGTTCGATCAGCTGTTTCAGCGAATCCACCAGCGTGGCCGGATCGCAGCGTCGCACGAGGTTCTCCGCGAGCACGCGCGAGGTGTAGGGCAGGGCGTCGTAGGCGCCGGGCTGGATCGCCTCGACCGCTGCGCGCGCGTCGAAATACTCCAGAGAAGTGCCCGGGAGCGGCTTGCGGTGTTGGGTGTTCATGGACGACGACATCGGTTCGGGGACCTGGTCCTGGAGATTGGCGGGCGGCCGTGGCGCGGGGCCGTCGGTGGCTGGCTGTCCGCTTCGACGCGGGGAACGCCAATTTTGCCATTTTCGACCGCTCGCCGGCTGATCGGATGGGGCGGGAACGCGGCCCGGACGCGTCGAGCGTGGCGTGGCCGCGTCGCGTCGGGCATCCTGTCGCGATGGTTCAGGAAACGCCCGACATGGCCCCGATCAGCGACGACGACGTGCGCTGGATGCGCCACGCGCTCGCGCTGGCCGAGCGCGCCGAGCGTGAGGACGACGAGATCCCGGTGGGCGCCGTGCTGGTCTCGGCCGGCGGTGACGTGCTCGGCGAGGGCTGGAACCGCAATATCACCCTGCGCGATCCCACGGCCCACGCCGAGATCGTGGCGATGCGCGAGGCCGGCCAGCGCCTGGGCAACCACCGCCTGCTGGGTTCGACGCTGTACGTGACGCTGGAGCCGTGCGCGATGTGCGCGATGGCGATGGTGCACGCCCGCATCGCCCGCGTGGTCTACGGCGCGCGCGATCCCAAGACGGGCGCCGCCGGCAGCGTGTTCGACCTGCTCGCCGATCCGCGCCACAACCATCGTGTGCGCGTCGACGGCGGCGTGCTGGGCGAGGAGGCGGGGGCGCGATTGACGGCGTACTTCCGGCGCAAGCGGGGCAAGGTGGACGTTCCGCCGGCCGGCTAGGCCGCCTTACTCCCCGCGCACGTCCAGCCTGTCCTTCGCCAGCTGTTCGTTGAGCTCGCGGTCCAGCATGCGCAGGCCGAGCTTCGCCTCGTGCCCGAGGCAGACCGACGCGCCGAACATCAACAGCACGCCGATCACCGCCAGTCCGGTCGGCAGCAGGTCGAGCCGATAGCCGAAGAACGCATCCACGGCGATGCCCAGGCTGGTGCCGACGAAGGCGCTGATCGCCGCGTAGAGCATGCGCACGGAGGCCAGCACGAGGTACGAACGGCGGCGGTGGATCGCGATGCGCGCTTCCTGTTCGACCCGCGCCGGCCCTTGCGGCAGGCCACGCAGCACTTCGATGTCCGAACGCATCCGGTCCACCACGCGCGCCAGGCGGTTGTTCGACGAGATCAGCAACGAACTGGCGGCCGTCAGGAAGAAGGCCGGGGTGATCATGGCCGAGACGACGGCGTAATGCGAAGGGTCGATCGGAACGGGCGAGGGCATCGATGGGTTCCGTGAGTGCGGTGCGAAGCCGCGGGATGGGCTGCCTGTATGATGCTCCGGACCTCATTCCAGTGCGAGCGCATGGCGGCCGTCCCTTCTTCGAACGACGAACACCTGATCTGGATCGACCTGGAAATGACCGGGTTGGACACCGACCGCGACTCCATCCTGGAGATCGCCACGGTGGTGACCGACAAGCAGCTCAATGTGCTTGCCGAAGGGCCGGAGCTCGCCATCTCGCATTCGCTCGCGCGCCTGGAAGCGATGGACGAATGGAACCGCAATCAGCACGGTCGCTCGGGCCTGTGGCAGCGCGTGCTCGACAGCAATGTCAGCGTGGCCGAGGCCGAGGCCCGCACGGTGGGGTTTCTGCTGCAGTGGGTGCCGGCGGGGAAATCGCCGATGTGCGGCAATTCGATCTGCCAGGACCGCCGCTTCCTGCACCGCCTGATGCCGCGGCTGGAAAAGCACTTCCATTACCGCAACCTGGACGTCAGCACGATCAAGGAACTCGCCCGTCGCTGGGCGCCCGACGTGCTGGCCGGCGTCAACAAGGACGCCCGCCATACGGCACTGAGCGACGTGCGCGACTCCATCGCGGAGCTGCGCCACTACCGCGTCTCCATGGGCCGCCTGGGCGGCCTGCCGGACGCCTGAGGCTCAGCGCAGCTCGGGCGGCGTCTGCTGCTCGGGCGAAGGCGACTGCGCCGGTGGCGGCGAAGGGTCGTTGGATGCATCGTTACGAATGGCGGCCTCGGTGATGCGCCGCTGCGCGCGGATGTCGCGCTGCGCCGCCTGGATGCTGATGCCCGCCTTGTCGAACGCCTTCTTGATGCGCTCGTTGAGATCGCACTTGGTCGCGAAGTGGTCCGCGTTGCTGACATGGCAGCGCACGCCCAGGCGCACCGCCACGTCCGCCAGTTCGTACACGACCACGTCGGCCGCCGGCTTGTCGCGGATGCGCTTGTCGGCGCGCATGATGGCCATGATGGCCTCGCGCGCGGTGTCGATGTCGTCCTCGTAGCCGATGCCGATGATCAGCTCGATGCGCCGGCGGGTGTCGGGCGTGAGGTTGACGATCGGCGCCGTCGTGATGAGGTTGTTCGGCAGCACGATGGTCTGGTTGTCCGCGCCGCGCAGCCGCGTCTGGAAGATGCTCACCTGTTCCACCGTGCCGCTGCTGCCGCCGATCTGCACGACATCGCCTACGCGGAACGGCTTGAGCGTCACCAGCATTACGCCCGAGGCCACGTTCGACAGCGAATCCTTCAATGCAAGGCCGATGGCGAGGCCGGCGGCGCCGAGGATGGCGATGAACGACGTGGGCGCGAGGCCGAAGAATCCCTGCAGGATCGCCAGCAGCAACACGATCACCAGCACGATGTAGAGCACTCGGCTGATGAACTGTTGCGAGGTCGTTTCCACGTGCGCCCGCGTCAACGCGCGTCCGGTCGCGCGCACGACCCATTTCGCGACATGGTGGCCGATGTAGAACACCAGCAGCGCGCCGCCGATCTTGATGCCGACGTCCATCGCCCACGTCCAGAACTGGTCGGCCGTCAGCGTGCTGATGTGGGCCGGCGGCGCGAGTTCCTTGGTGAAGTCGGGCAATGCATCCTGCAGCAGAGGCTGGGGGCTGGGATTCGCGGACAAAACGGGACCTCCTTGCAAACGCGCCCGCTCGGCGCGCGATGTGAACGATACAGGCCTTCAAAAATACGACGCCCCGCATAAGCGGGGCGTCGCGGCGTCGCAGATGGTTCAGGCGCGGGTCGCGATGGCGCCGTTCGGCATCAGGCGGCGGCCTTCGCCTTTGCCTTCGCCAATCGCAGCCAGGTGTCGACCACGGTATCGGGATTGAGCGACACCGACTCGATGCCTTGCTCCATCAGCCACTCGGCGAGGTCCGGATGATCGCTCGGGCCCTGTCCGCAGATGCCGACGTACTTGCCCTTGGCGCGCGCGGCCTTGATCGCCATCGACAGCAGCTTCTTCACCGCCGGATCGCGCTCGTCGAACAGCTTGGCGACGATGCCCGAGTCGCGGTCCAGGCCCAGCGTGAGCTGCGTCAGGTCGTTCGAACCGATGGAGAAACCATCGAAGATGTCGAGGAACTCGTCGGCCAGCAACGCGTTGGACGGCACTTCGCACATCATGATGATCTTCAGGCCGCCCTTGCCCTGTTCCAGCCCGTTGGCGCGCAGGACTTCGACGACCTTGCGGCCTTCGTCCAGCGTGCGCACGAACGGGATCATCACCCAGCAGTTGGTCAGGCCCATCTGCTCGCGCACCTTGAGCACGGCGCGGCATTCCAGCGCGAAGGCTTCGCTGAAGCTCGGATCGACGTAACGGCTGGCGCCGCGGAAGCCGATCATCGGGTTTTCTTCATGCGGCTCGTAGCGCGAACCGCCGATGAGGTTGGCGTATTCGTTGGACTTGAAGTCCGACAGACGAACGATCACCGGATGCGGCGCGAACGACGCCGTGATGGTCGCGATGCCTTCGGCCAGGCGATCCACGTAGAAATCGACCGGGCTGCTGTAGCCGGCCATCTTCTCGTCGATCTTCTTCTTCGTCGCCGCGTCCTGCTGGTCGTATTCGAGCAGCGCCTTGGGATGCACGCCGATGTGGCTGGCGATGATCATTTCCAGGCGCGCCAGGCCGACGCCGGCGTTGGGCAGCATCGCGAAATCGAACGCGCGCTCGGGGTTGGCGACGTTCATCATCACCTTGAGCGGGGCTTCGGGCATCTTGTCGAGATCGGCAACGTGGCGCTCGAAGGGCAGGGTGCCGTTGTAGATGAAGCCGGTGTCGCCTTCGGCGCAGCTGACGGTGACTTCCTGGCCGTCCTGGATCGTGTCCAGTGCGTTGCCCGTGCCGACGACGGCCGGCACGCCCAGCTCACGCGCGATGATCGCCGCGTGGCAGGTGCGGCCGCCGCGGTTGGTGACGATGGCGGCCGAGCGCTTCATCACCGGCTCCCAGTCGGGGTCGGTCATGTCGGCGACGAGCACGTCGCCGGGCTGCACACGGTTCATGTCAGCCAGCGAGCGCACCACGCGCGCCACGCCGGTGCCGATCTTCTGGCCGATGGCGCGGCCTTCGCACACCACGTCGCCGCGCTTGGTGAGCTGGTAGCGCTCGATCTGCGTGGCATGGCCGCGCGACTTCACCGTCTCCGGGCGCGCCTGCACGATGAAGAGCTTGCCGCTGACGCCGTCCTTCGCCCACTCGATGTCCATCGGGCGGCCGTAGTGCTTCTCGATGGTGAGCGCCTGGCGGGCGAGTTCGTGCACGTCTTCATCGCTGATGGAGAACGTGTTGCGCAGCTCGGCCGGCGTGTCTTCGGTGCGCACGCGCTCGCCGGGCTGGTCGGAATACACCATGCGCAGCTGCTTGGCGCCCATGCCGCGGCGCAGGATGGCCTGCTTGCCCTGCAGCAGCGTCGGCTTGTAGACGTAGAACTCGTCGGGATTCACCGCGCCCTGCACGACCATCTCGCCCAGGCCGTAGCTGGAGGTGATGAAGACGACGTCGCGGAAGCCCGATTCGGTGTCCAGCGTGAACAGCACGCCCGACGAACCGACGTTCGAGCGCACCATCAGCTGCACGCCGGCGGACAGGAACACGTCCTCGTGCTTGAAGCCGTGGTGCACGCGGTAGGCGATCGCGCGGTCGTTGTAGAGCGAGGCGAAGACTTCCTTGACCTTGTGCACGACGTCGTCGGCGCCGGTGACGTTGAGGAAGGTCTCCTGCTGGCCGGCGAACGAGGCATCGGGCAGGTCCTCGGCGGTCGCCGAGGAGCGCACGGCCACGGCGACGTCGCCGCCGCCGTTCTCGTCGCACAGCTGCTTGTAGGCCTTGCGGATGTCGG
Organism: Lysobacter sp. MMG2; assembly: GCF_016735495.2. GTDB lineage: Bacteria > Pseudomonadota > Gammaproteobacteria > Xanthomonadales > Xanthomonadaceae > Lysobacter_J. The sequence goes on along the minus strand of NZ_JAERQY020000001.1, from coordinate 88,795 downwards.
CGTCGAGGTCGGCTTGCAGCGGGGCGTCGATGACCCAGCCGCGAATCTCCGCGCCGGCGGCGGTCAGCGCCGGAACGTCCTCGACGTCCAGCGTGGCCAGCTTGTCGTAGATCCGCTGGTGCAGGTTGTTGTGGTCGATGAAGGACTTGAAGGCCTCGGCGGTGGTCGCATAGCCACCGGGAACGGAGACGCCGAGCCCGGCGAGGTTGCCGATCATCTCGCCCAGCGAAGAATTCTTGCCGCCGACGCGGGCCAGATCGGTGAGCCGCAACGCGTGCAGCCAGAGGATGTTCTCGTTCAAGCGGGCGATCTCCAGACGATCTGGTAAGAGGGACGGCAACGCACCCGGGCGCGTGGTGCGCGGCGATCCGGATATGATCGCCTGCACGCCGAGGGCATACAAGCTTGATTCATCGGCGTTTTTTGTATTGTGAACGGCGAGTTCAGGAGAAAACCCGATGGCAGGCGTGCGTCCCGTGTTCTATGTCTCCGATGGTACCGGTATCACTGCCGAGACCATCGGCCACAGCCTGTTGACCCAGTTCACCCAGACGCGCTTCGTGACCGACCGCATCCCGTTCGTGGACAGCGTGGAGCGGGCGCGTGAAGTGGGCGAGAAGATCCGGGCCGCAGCCGAGGCCTACGGCGTGCGACCGGTGGTCATCAACTCCTGCATGGACGCCGAAGTGAGCACGGCCTTGGCCGAGAGCGGGGCGCTGATGCTGGACGTGTTCGCGCCCTTCATCGAACCGCTGGAGCGCGAGCTGCACCAGACCCGCGAGCGCCGCATCGGCCAGGCGCACGGCATGGCGGACTTCGACACCTACCATCGCCGCATCAATGCGATGAACTTCGCGTTGACCCATGACGATGGACAGAGCATCGATTACGACGAAGCCGACCTGATCCTGGTCGCGGTGTCGCGCGCGGGCAAGACGCCCACCTGCGTGTACCTGGCGCTGCATTACGGGGTGCGTGCGGCGAATTACCCGCTCACCGAGGAAGACCTCGAGCACGACCGCCTGCCGCCGCGCCTGCGGCCTTACCGCAACAAGCTGTTCGGCCTGACCATCGACCCGGTGCGTTTGCAGCAGATCCGCCAGGAGCGCAGGCCGAACTCGCGCTATGCGAAGTTCGAGACCTGCAAGCGCGAAGTTGCGGCCGCCGAAGCGATGTTCCGTGCCGAGCGCATCTCGACGTTGAGCACGACGAACACCTCGATCGAGGAGATCTCGAGCAAGGTCCTGACGACGTTGGGGATCCACCGCGAGATGTTCTGAACAGCCGGGCCGGAAGGCCTGGAAAAACCGTCGCGGGGAATGCTTACCGTAGGCCGACCCGTGGCCCCCGTCAACGCTGCCGCGAAGAGGTTGTGCCGTGTAGCATCGTCTCCATATCGATGCTCATGTCCCAGTCTCTCGCCACCCGCCGCGCACGCATTCCCAGGATCAGCCGCTTCGGCTGGCTGATGGGGCTGTACGCTGAAAACCATGTCCGCTTCGAGCGGCTTTTCCCGTCCGCGGCGCTGGCGGTCGGCAGCTACCACTCCAGCGTCGGTGATGGCCTGGATCTGCAACTGGACGTGATCGAGCGCCACCCGTACACGACCGAGCTGCGTTTGACGTACGCGCTGCGCGATCCGGTCACCGGCCAGCAGGACCCTTCCGCGTTCCTGCGCCTTTATCACGATGCGCGCCAGCTGGAAGTCACCAACTGCTACGTCGGCCGCCGCTGGCAGGACGTCATCGGCATGTACCCGCCGGCGGCGGAAGTCCTCGATCACCGCACGCGGATGAACACGTTTCTCGGAAAGTGGCTCGAGTATCTAGCGGAGCGGGGACATGGTGTGGCAACATTGCGCCCCGTTGACGCCGGGACCATTTCCGGCGGCACCGACGAAAAAAATCTGGCAGCGAACGCTTGACGACATCGCTGAACGCCCGCTAGAATTTTCGTCTTTCCAGCACGTGGGGCCATAGCTCAGCTGGGAGAGCGCCTGCATGGCATGCAGGAGGTCGCCGGTTCGATCCCGGCTGGCTCCACCATCTCCTCACGGAGATGCCGCTGCAAAGTTACAAACCAGTTTTGTCCCCATCGTCTAGAGGCCTAGGACATTACCCTTTCACGGTAGCGACCGGGGTTCGAATCCCCGTGGGGACGCCAAATAGTGAAACGCAGCAGGGCTCCGGAAACGGGGCCCTGTTGCGTTTTGTGTGCCCGTGTTTCAGCAACGACACGTCCGCCAGGCGCATGCCCGACTTTCTGCGTGACGCATGGCGGGCCGGGCGCTCATCGTGCGGGCTTCGCATTCTTCGATGCAGGCGCCGTGCGCTCGACGGTGGCCTCGTGCGCGCGCTTGGCCAGATCGTCGAGGATCGGGCAGTCCGGTCGGTCGTCGCCATGGCAGCGGCGGGCCAGCTCCTGCAGTGTGCGTTGCATCGCCTGCATCTCGGCGATCTTTGCGCTGAGTTCGTCCACATGCGACTGCGCGAGCCGCTTCACTTCCAGGCTTGCGCGCGAGCGGTCGTCCCAGAGGCCGAGCAAGGCTTCGATCTGCCGGATCGAGAAGCCCAGGCTGCGCGCGCGACGGACGAAACCCAGGCGATGCACGTCGGCTTCGTTGTAGAGGCGATAGCCGGCGAACGTGCGGCTCGGCGGCGGAATGAGGCCGATGCTTTCGTAGTGACGGATCATCTTCGCGCTGACGCCGCTGAGCTGCGCGGCTTCGCCGATGTTGTGCAGGCCCTGTTGCCGGGCGTCGGCGAGTTCGGGTCGTGGCATTCGAGGCATCGGTGGCTCCTTGCGGCGTCAGTGGTGATGCGCGCGCCATAGGCGCAGCAGCAAAGTGTTGGAAATCACGCTGACCGACGACAGCGCCATGGCAGCGCCGGCGATCACCGGATCGAGCAGGCCGAACGCCGCCAGCGGAATTCCGACGACGTTGTAGGCGAAGGCCCAGAAGAGGTTCTGGTGGATCTTGCGTGTGGTCCGGCGCGAGATCGCGATGGCATCGACGACGAGGCCCGGCTCCGCACGCATGAGCGTGACGCCGGCGGCGTGCATGGCCACGTCGGTGCCACTGACCATCGCAATGCCGACATCGGCCGCCGCCAGCGCGGGGGCGTCGTTGATGCCGTCGCCCACCATCGCCACGGTGCCATCGCTGCGCAGCGTGGCGATGACCTCTGCCTTTTCCTCCGGCAAGACGTTGGCGCGCACTGAGTCGATCCCGAGCTGCGTGGCGACCGCATGGGCCGCGCCGGCGTTGTCGCCGGAGATCATCACGGTGCGCACGCCCAGGGCATGCAGCCGTTCGATGGCCTCGCGGGCACCGGCGCGTGGCGTGTCGCGGAAAGCGAGGACGCCGCGTAGGCGAGGGGGCTCATCGCGCGCGGCCGTCGCGATCCAGGAAAGCGTGTTTCCCGACGCCAGCAGCTCCTCGCTGCGCGAGGACAACGGCGAGGTATCGATGCCGGCTTCGTGCATCATCCGGGCGCTGCCGATCAGGACCGTCTGGCGTTCGAGCGTTCCGCGCAGGCCGCGGCCGGGGAGGGCCTGCACGTCCTGCGCGGTCATCTGCGGGAGTTCGACCGCGGCCTGCACGACGGCGCGGGCCAGTGGGTGCTCGCTGCCGCGCTGCACGGCCGCAGCCTGCGCGAGCAGGGCGTTCGTGTCGCCATCCAGCGCGATCGCCTCGCTGACCACGGGACGGCCTTCGGTCAGCGTGCCGGTCTTGTCGAAGGCGACCACGTCGATGCCGTGCGCGGTTTCCAGCGCTTCGGCGTCCTTGATCAGAATCCCGGCGCGCGCGGCGACGCCGGTGCCGGCCATGATCGCCGTCGGCGTCGCCAGCCCGAGCGCGCAGGGGCAGGCGATCACCAGCACCGCCACCGCGTTGAGAATGGCCCGGTTCCAGTCGCCGGTCGACAGGCCCCAGCCAAGCAGCGCCAGCAGCGCGATCCCGACCACGATCGGCACGAACACCGCGCTGATGCGGTCGACCGTCCGCTGGATCGGCGCCTTCTTCGCCTGTGCGTCCTCGACCAGGCGGATGATGCGCGCCAGCACGCTTTCCGCGCCGATCGCCGTGGTTTCGACTTCGATGCGGCCTTCGCCGTTGATCGCACCGCCGGTCACGCGATCGCCCTCGAAGCGTGCGACCGGCAGCGATTCGCCGGTGATCATCGATTCGTCCGCATGCGTGCGGCCTTCGACGATGCGGCCGTCCACCGGGATGCGCTCGCCGGGAAGCACGACGACGAAATCGCCGATGCGGACCTGTCCGATCGGCACCTGCGTTTCAACGCCATCGCGACGCACGCGTGCGTTGGCGGGGCGCAAGGATTGAAGGGCGCGGATCGCTTCGGTGGTCTGGCGCTTGGCGCGTGCTTCCAGCCACTTGCCCAGCAGCACGAGCGTGATCACGACGGCGGAGGCCTCGAAGTACAGCGCTGCGTGAGGACCGCCAGTGAGCAGGTGGTAGAGGCTCAGCCCGTAGCCGGCGCTGGTGCCGAGGGCCACCAGCAGGTCCATGTTACCGGTGCCGGCCTTCAGTGCCCGCCAACCGGCGCGGTAGAAACGCGCGCCGAGCCAGAACTGCACCGGCGTCGCCAGCGCGAACTGCACCCAGCCCGGCAGCATCCAGTGGACGCCGAACGGCGTCGCCAGCATCGGTAGCACCAGCGGCAGGGAGAGCGCCACGGCGAGCCACAGGTGGCGGCGCTCGCGTGCGTCCGCGTCGCCGTGCGCATGTGCGGGCGTCGCGTCGGCGGAGGTCGCATCGGGCCGCTGGGCGCGATAACCGGCGGCCTCCACGGCCGCGACGAGGCTTTCGACGGTCACGTGTCGCAGCACGCGGACACGCGCGCGCTCCGTGGCGAGATTCACGCTCGCCTCGATCACGCCGGGTACGGCGCGCAGGCTCTTCTCGATGCGGCCTGCACACGAGGCACAGGTCATGCCGCCGACGGCCAGTTCGATCGACTGCTCGGGGATCGCATAGCCGCTGCGCACCACCGCCTCGGTGAGCTGGGGCAGGGCGACGCTGCCGTCGGTGATGACGTCGGCGCTCTCGGTGGCCAGGTTGACGCTGGCCCGCAGCACGCCCGGCAGCGCGGCCAGGCTGCGTTCGATACGGCCCGCGCACGAGGCGCAGGTCATGCCCGCAATCGGCAGGCGCAGCGGGGCGGGGGATACGGCGACGGGATTCATGCTCGCTCCATCGGAATCGGTCCGGATGGGCGAAGGATCTGGCTTCCCACCATGGGAAGGTCAACGCGCCACCGAACTCCCCGCCGCCCGCCTGGGGCGGGTGGCGTGGGAAGCCGGTGGCGCGTCGTGGTAGGCATCGGTCAGAACCAGAGCCGCAGGCCGGCGAGCAGGCGTGTGTCCTCGACCGGCTCGCCTTCCTCGCGGCGGTGGTCGGCGGTGTCGCCGTAGGCGCGCTCCCAGCCCACACCGACGTAGGGCGCGAAGCGGCGGGTCACCTCGTAGCGCAGTCGCAGGCCCGCTTCCAGCGAGGACAGCCCCGAGCCGATTCCACGGTCCGGATCGTCCTTCCCGTACAGCGTCGCCTCGACGCGCGGCTGCAGGATGAGGCGGTTCGTCAGCAGCAGTTCGTACTCCGCTTCCAGCCGGGCCGCTGTGGCGCCGCGCTCGCCCACATAGGCCGTGGCCGATACTTCGAACTTGTACGGCGCCATGCCCTGCACGCCGATCGCCGCCCAGTCGCGCGCGTCGCCCGGCTTGAAGTCGTGCTTCAGGCCGGCCACCACGTCCCACCATGCCGAGACGCTGCGTCCGTACAGCACCTCCAGGTCGGCCGATTCGGTCACGCCGCGCGCTCGTTCGCCTTCGCTGCGCAGCCACAGTCGGTCGGTATCGGTGCCGACCCACGCCTGTGCTTCCCAGGCTTCGCCTCGGCCGTGGTCGAGATCGACGGCTTCCAGCCGATCGATCAGCACGAAGCTGTTCCACTCGCTGGCATGGTGCATGTCGTGTTGGAGCGCAGGAAACGCAGCGGCGCGATCGGCGTCGGTGATCGGCGCAATGGGCTCGACAGGCTCGCGCGGCGCGTCCATTGCGTGCCCCATCTGCGCGTGATCGTGCGCATCAGCCGGTGGCGTGGTCGGTGCCGGATGCGCATCGTGATCGTGCGTCGTCGGCGGTGGCGTGGGCGCATGGGATGCATGCTGCGCCCACGCGGTCGGTGCACCGGCGGCGAGCACGAATGCGAGCAGGGTGTGCGTTCGCCTCATGCGCGCTCCTCCACGCGCACTTCGCGCATCATCCCGGCTTCCATGTGGTACAGCAGGTGGCAGTGATAGGCCCAGCGGCCCAGCGCGTCGGCACGCACGCGGTAGCTGCGTTTGGTGCCGGGAGGCATGTCGACCGTGTGCTTGCGCAAGTGGAAGTTGCCCTGTTCGTCCTCGACGTCGCTCCACAGGCCGTGCAGGTGGATCGGGTGCGTCATCATCGTGTCGTTGACCAGCACGATGCGCATGCGCTCGCCATAGTTGAGACGGACCGGCTCGGCATCCATGAACTTCTGCCCGTTGAACGACCAGGCGAACTTCTCCATATGGCCGGTGAGGTGCAGTTCGATCTCGCGCGAAGGCTCGCGTCCGTCCGGATCGTCGAACAGGCTCTTCATCGCCGCATAGGTGAGCACCGTGCGGCCGTTGTCGCGCAGGCCGATGCCGGGGTCGTCGAGCTTCGGTGCCGGCGACATCGTCTGCATGTCCACCAACGGATTGTTGCGCTCGCTGTCCGGATGCGACGGCATGGCGTTCATGCCGTCGGCCATCGCGTGCGTGCCGTGCCCCATGTTGGCGCCGCAACCGCCTTCCATGCCTTTCATGCCCATGTTCGCGCCGCAGCCGCCCTCCATGCCCTTGGCGCCGTGCGCGTTGTGATTCATGCCGCCATGACCCATGTCGTCCATCGTCAGGATGGGGCGCGGATCGGGCGCGGGAAGCGGCGCTTCCAGTCCGTGACGCACCGCGAGGGTGCCGCGTGCATAGCCGGTGCGGCCCATGTCCTGCGCGAAGATCGCGTAGGCGTCCTGGCCCGAAGGTTCGACGATCACGTCGAAGGTTTCCGCCACGGCGATGCGGAACTCGTCCACGGTGACCGGATGGATGTACTGGCCGTCGGCGGCGACGACGGTCATCTTCAGGCCGGGGATGCGTACGTCGAAATACGTCATCGCCGAGCCATTGATGAAGCGCAGCAGCACCTTCTCGCCGCTGCGGAACAGACCCGTCCAGTTGCCCGCCGGCGCATGGCCGTTGAGCAGGTAGGTGTAGGTGTGTGCGTTGATGTCGGAGATGTCGGTGGGCGTCATGCGCATGCGCCCCCACTGGCCGCGGTCCCGCAGCGTCGCCGACATGCCGTCGCGGGCGACGTCGTCGATGAAGTCACCGACGGTGCGTTTGTAGAAGTTGTCGTGCTCGGCCATCTTCTTCATGCGCCGGAACAGCGATGCCGGATCCAGGTCGGTCCAATCGGACAGCAGCACCACGTGCTCCCGATCGAAAGCAAAGGGCGCCGGTTCACGCGGATCGATCACGATGGCGCCGTAGAGCCCGGCCTGCTCCTGGAACAGCGAATGGCTGTGATACCAGTACGTACCGGACTGACGGATGTCGAAGCGGTACGTGAACGTCTCGCCGGGATGGATGCCGTCGAAACTCAGGCCCGGCACGCCGTCCATGTTGGCCGGCAGCAGGATGCCGTGCCAATGCACGGAACTGGCCACGGGCAAACGGTTGGCGACGCGAAGGGTGACGGTGTCGCCTTCGCGCCAGCGCAGCACGGGCGCCGGCAGCGAGCCGTTCACGGTCACCGCCGGTCGCGTGCGCCCGGTGAGGTTGACCGGCGCTGCATCGATGGCGAGATCGAACTGCGTGCCGGAAAGAGTCTGAGGTTGGGGCCCCCGGAACTCAGCGGCCGAGCCGGGCAAATGCCACAGGCCCGCGCCTGTGGCGACGCCACCGGCCGCCAGGCCTGTGACGAAACGTCGACGCGACGGCGAGGCCGCGCGTTGGCGAAGTGGATCGAACTTCATGGGATGGCTCCGTGAATCATGAGGATGCGGTCCACGACCGCGAGGCGGCCGGGAACGCAACGTCGGATCAGCACACCTTTGCGGTGTGCACGGAGTCAGCCGATAGGTGGTCGGAGCAGATGCGGCAGCGGCGGAGACGGGCGATCGATCTGACGCGGCTGTGCCCTATGGCGCTCCGGCGGAAGACCGGCCGGAACGGAAAAAATGGCGATGGCGGCGGTCGCATGCTGCAGGCAGTCGCAGTTGCAGTGCGAGGATTGGCAGCAGTCCGGAGCACCATCATCCATGCCCGCGGTCGCGCAATCGTCATCGGCGTGCGCATGCATGGCCGCCACTTCATCGTGTGACGATTCGCCATGACAAGGTGGTGTGGCGGCCTGTTCGCCGGGCGCACTCATTGCCAGATGCGCAAGTCCCATCTGCGTGGCAGCCGCCGTGTAACCGGTTCCGTTGAGAACCAGCATCAAGCAGAGCAGCGCACGGAGTACGAGATGCGACATTTTCATAGTCTAACGTGTCTGAATAGAGGGGGGGAGCCACTCACGGTTGTCTGAACGGGCAGGTATATACTCCAGCGTATGCAAGTGGCCGGCCCCCGCCGGCATCGAATGCGGCGGCGAAGCCACCGTATTCCAGGAATGATGCAAGGAGCCCACTTGGTATTCCAGATTGTTCTCGCCGATGACCACCCCATCGTCTCCAGTGGCGTGCGGGCGCTTCTGGAACAGCATCCGGGGCTGCGTGTCGTTGCCGAGGCGACATCGCCCGATGAGCTGCTTCGTGTCCTGGAAAGCACCGACTGCGAAGTGGTCGTCACCGATTTCAACATGCCCGGTGAACAGGCCGCGGACGGCCTGAGCCTGCTGCAGCTGCTCGGCCGGCGTTGGCCGGAGCGCCACGTCGTCGTGCTCACCCAACTCGCCAACCCCGGCGTGCTCAACAACATTTCGCGCTTGCAGAACGTACGCGGCGTGGTGAGCAAGTCCGACGCGATGAAGGAACTGCCGATGGCCGTGACCGCTGCCACGGCAGGCCGCAGCTTCCTCAGCTCCACGGTTCGCAAGCAGATTGAATCCGCGCAGGGCGACGCGGCCGATGCCACCTCCACGCTGTCCAAACGCGAGGGCGAGGTCATGCGTCTGTTCGCGCTGGGTCATACGGTGTCGGAGATCGCCCGGCAGCTCAACCGCAGCGTGAAGACCGTGAGCAGCCAGAAGGTCGAGGCGATGCGCAAGCTCGGTGTGAAGAGCGATCTGGAGTTCTACGCCTACGCACGCGAACACGGGCTGGGTTCGTAACTTTTCCCGATCACTGTCCCTGTGATCCATGCGAAGGCGGCCGATACCGGCCGCCTTCGTCGTTTCGGCGCATGCGCACTCCGCGATCAGTGGCGCTTGAGCATCTCCTCGCGCGACTGCTCGGCGCGCGACGCGCCAATGGCGGTTTCCACCTGCTTCACCTCTTCGGGCGGCGGCAATACCGCCGGGAAACCCAACGACTGGATCCACAGCTCACGTGCCCATCCCTTGGTGTGATAGAGGTGATGGTCTTCGTCCTTCTCGACCGCCTCGTGCGCCTGCTTGAGAATGCCGGCGTAGTCGGCGCGCGCCTGCTGCGCGACCTGGCCGATGAGTTCCCAGTTCGCATGGTCCTTGGTTTCGGCCAGCACCACGCATTCGGCGGCGACCAGTTCGGCGGCGGCCGGCTCGGCGGTCTTCATCGCCGTTTCGATTGCCTCGACCAGCGACTTGCCCAACTGCGCGACGATCGCCCGCCCGGGGCTCTGCTCCTCGGTGTCCATGCCCAATTGCTCGAACACACGCGTGAGCACCTGCTCGTGCGTGCGTGTCTCGTCCAGATACTCCTTCCATTCCTTGTGAAGGTCCTTGTTCTGCGCCGCCTTGATCGCGGCGGTGTAGATCTGGATGCCGCCACGCTCGGTTTCCAGCGCCTGCAGCAGCAACTCGTGGACCTGGGCTGCATCGAACTTCGACGTGCGTGCCATGTGCTCGTTTCCTGTCGTGTGGTGTGACCTTGTTATAGGAATCGGGCATGCCGGCGCGCGTGAAGAACCGCGCAATGATTCGTCAACGCAGCAGCGTCGCGGCGGGATGTACGCTGCGCCATGTTCAGGTTTCCAATCCCGCGCGGGGCTGTCCGCGTGGCGTGAAATCGTGGAGGCCCTTGCGCGCGACGCGCAGGGGAGGGGCGGCGGTGTCAGTCCAACGGCGCCCTGGCGCGCTCGGTCTGCGTCAACGGTGAGTGCCCGGACGCCGCAGGGCCCATGTCGCATCGCGCGCGGCCGTGTACAGTCGGCCGCAGGCGCGGGAGACGCCTGCACGCCCCGGGAAACGCGCATGGTCCGGCTCGCCATCCTGCTGATCGGAACCCAGGCAGTGAAGCGCCAATGGCGCCTGCTGCCGTTGCTGGGCGCGCTGTGGATCGCGCTGGGCGCGCTGGTGTTCCTGGATGTATCCAGCGGCGCGCTCGCGATCGCCACCGATGTGCTCGGCGGCCTGTTCGTGGTGGAAAGCGTCCTCGTGCTGGCGAGCGTCTGGGCCAGCTCGCGCCGTGCGAAGGCCCCGCTGGTCGCGCGCGCGCTCGCCTTCCTGCTGTTCGGTCTGATGATCATGGACGTGCCGTTCGACCACGGCATTTCCGACAGCGTGCTGTTCGGCCTGGTGTTCTGCGCCGATGGATTGCTGCGCATCGCATCGGCCTGGGTCGTGCGCTTCCGGCGCTGGCCGGTGGCGATCTTCGCTGCGTGCATCGAGATCGTGCTCGCCGTGCTGATCCTCACCGACTGGCCCTGGCCGCACCGTTACGTGATTCCGTACTGCATGAGCGTCGCACTCATCATCTCGGGTCTGACGCTGGTGCGGCTCGGGCTGCAGCTCCGCAACCTGCCGGCGGGCGCGTCGATCACCGAACTGCCGATGTTCCAGTCCCGGCCATGGCATTCGCGAGGCGTTCTGCGCGACGGCGAGCAGCGCGTAGGCGAGGGCGAACTCACGCTGTATGTGTGGACCGCGACGGGTTCCATCGAGTCGCCCGTGCCGCGTCCGGTGGTGAACCGTTACATCGCGGCGGTGGACCGCAACGGCGTGGTATCGACCGGGCATGCCGCACTCGAACTGCACCCTGACGTCTACATCAGTCTGTACCCGGCGGTCGACATCGACCACTCGCCCGACGACTTCGCCCGCCTGTTGCGTGCGGGCACCGAGAACGACGTGCCCGGCCGCTGGAACGAAACCCACGAGATCGAGGTCGCGAACTGGCGCGCCCCCGATCGTCGCGTCAAGTTCCGCCGCTACAACGAAGCCTCGCTGCGCCGCTTCTGGCTCGACTACCGCCAGGACAGCACCTACAACCTCACCAGCCGCAGTTGCTCCACCGCGGCTTCGCTCGCACTGGAATGCGCGCTGGAAGGCAGCGTCGGCCACCGCCATCCCTGGCGCGCGTTCTTCCTGCTCCTGCTCGATCCCTACCTCTGGCTGGCGGCGATGCTGCGCCATCGAGGCGTGACGATGGCCTGGACGCCCGGCCTCGTGCTGGACTACGGGCGCGCGCTCAAGCGGGTCGTCGAACGCGAGCACCTGGGCCGCACGAACCGTCTTCCGCTGCGCCTGCGCCTGCAGGGCGCGCTGCGCCAGCGCGGAGCCCGCGCGGCATGACGGCGCAGGACAGCGTGCCCTCGCGACGCCGCACCGCCATCGCGATCGTCGCGGCGGCGTCGATGTTCGGGATCACGTACGGATTGTCGTCTCCGCTGATCGCGCTGGAACTGCAACGCCGAGGCCACGGCGAAGTGCTCATCGGCCTGAATGCCGCGATGCATGCGCTGGGCGTGCTCACGGTCGCGTGGATGCTGCCGCGCGCCGCCAGCCGGTGGGGAATGCGGCGGATCCTCATCGTGGCGCTGATGCTGGTCGGTGTCGTGCTGATGCTGTTTCCGGCCAGCGCATGGGTATGGCTGTGGTTTCCCTTGCGCTACGTGCTGGGCATCGGCTCCGAAGGCGTGCTGGTCACCACCGAAAGCTGGACGAGCCATCTCAGCGACGAGGCATCGCGCACGACGAACATGGCGATCTACACCGCGGCGGTGTCGGTGGGCCTGGCGATCGGTCCGCTGCTGCTGGGCCATGTGGGCTCCGGCGATGCGGTGCCGTTCCTGATCGGCGCCGCGCTGGCGATGGCGGCCTGTGCGTTCGTCGTCTTCGACCGCGCGCCGTCGCCGCAGTTCGCGCATCGGCCGTTGTCGGGCGGTGTCGTCGGGCTCTTGCGGCATGCGCCCGTGGCGATGGCGGCGACGGCGCTCAATGCCGCGCTGGAAACCTCCGGCCTCACGTTCCTGCCGATGTACGCGATGCGGCTGGGCTGGAGCGAGCAGGGGGCGACCGCGCTCGTGGCGACATTGCTCGTCGGCGCCATCGTGCTGCAGTTGCCGATCGGCTGGCTGGGCGATCGGTTCGATCGTCGCCGCCTGGTGCTCGCGTTCAGTGCGCTGTCGGCGCTGGGCGCGTTGCTGTGGCCGTTCGCGATCGGCGTCGCCTGGCTCGGGCATGCCCTGCTGTTCGTGTGGGGCGGTGTGTTCGTCGGCATCTACACGCTGGTGGTGACGATCGTCGGCAGCCGCTATTCGGAAGGCCAGCTGGTGCAGGTGTACGCCGGCATGTCGGTGGCGTTCGGCATCGGCGCACTGCTGGGGCCGTTGCTGGCCGGTGCGGCGATGCACCTCTCGCGCGATGGGCTTGCGTGGTTCGCTGCCGCGGCGTGCGCCGCGTTCGGGCTGTTCGCGTGGAGGAGCCGGGCGCCGGCCTGATCGTGCGGGCGCAGGGCATCAGGCGCGCCTTCACGCCGCGCATCAGCGTCCTATCGTCGTGCGATGGGCCCGGGCATGGTTGAATACGATCCCTGACGGCGCGCCGCGCGCACGCCATCCCTTCCGGTGTGGACGATGGAACAAAGCGTATTTCCCCGGCTGAACCCGCGGGTGTTCTCCAACGATGGAACCGACTTGCAGTTCTGCACGACCTGCGCGTTCTCCCAGGCCTGCCTGGCCGAGGGAATGGACAAGAGCGCGCTGGCGGAACTGCACGTGCTGGTCGAGCACGTTGGTCCCTTGCAGGAGGGCGAGTTCGTGTTCCGCCAGGGCGATCCGTTCGACGCCATCGCCGCCGTTCGCGCCGGCACGGTGAAGACCACGACGATCGACCGCAGCGGACGGGAGCAGGTGCTCGGTTTCCATCTGCCGGGCGAAGTCATCGGCCTGAACGCCATCGACGGCAACACCTATCCGTGCAGCGCGGTCGCGCTGGATACGGTCATGCTGTGCCGCTTCTCGTTCCCGAAGATGTCGATGCTGGCCGGGCGCCTGCCGGGGTTGCAGCGGCAGTTGTTCCGCCTGATGAGCCGCGACATCGGCCATGCCTCGATGCTCGCCGGCGATTCCAGCGCCGACGAACGCGTCGCGGCGTTCCTGATCGGACTGTCGCGCCGGCTCGAAGCACGCGGGTTCTCGCCGCGCCGCTTCCAGCTGTCGATGCAGCGCGCCGACATCGCCAACCACCTGCGGATGACGCCGGAAACACTCAGCCGCATCTTCCGGCGCCTGCAGGGCAATGGATGGATCCAGGTGCACGGCCGTGAGGTCGAACTGCTCGACCGTGCACCGATGGACGAACTGGCCGCGCCCCTGCTGGATCACTGAGGCGGCGATGGCCGCTTACAACCGATGCGTGGCCGGCACTTCACTCGAAGACTGGCTGGCGATGGCGTGGTTCACATCGCGATGGCCGGCCTCGTCCTGGCGGACGGCGATGACGACGTCGCGCAGGCGGGCATCGCGCGGCAGCTGCCAGTAGTCGATGGCGAGCGCCGGCGCGGCGACGTTCTCGATGCGTCCGGCGTCGATCTCTTCCAGGTAGCGCGTGTAGCTCACGACGGCCTCTTCCTCGAAGTAGCCGACCAACCGGTGCGCCGTGCGGGAAGAGACGATGTACAGGCCCAGGTAGAACGTGAAGAACAGCGCCTGCGCGATCAGCACCATCATGCGTTCGAACCAGCTCGGCCGCGCGATCTCCATGAAGGTCATCAGGTGCATGCGCTCGTTGTCGGCTTCTTCCAGCAGCGTGCGGATCCAGCCTTCGTCGTCGCGCATCCAGCGCAGGCAGCGCAGGTGCAGCAGCGCGCCGCCGACCATGCCCGGGACTGCGGCGACCGTTTCCAGCACGATCGCGCGATTGCCGTAGCGCTTGGCGAACAGGGTGTCGGCGAAGAAACGCAGGGTGCGGGTGATGCCGTAGGCGATGCGGTCGGACAGGCCGGCCACCGTATGGTGGAGTTCGATCGGGATCGCCGGGGTGACGTCGGCTTTCATGGCGGGCTTCCGGGCCGGGCGGGGTGCCGGCCGATGGCGTGATGATCCGCCTCGCCCAAGGCACCCGGTTGATCTACATCAACCCGCCCTTCGATAGCCGGCGGCGGCGCCGTCTCACCAGCGCAGCATGGGCATGGGATTGAGCGGGTGGCGCAGCAGGTGCCGGCAGGAGAAGTGCAGCAACCGACGGTGGAAGCCCTCGTTGGGATAGTGGGCGAACACCTCGCGCCGGAACGCCCGCGGAATGCCGCCGGCAACCAGGCCGCGCGAGACGTCGGCCAGGTCGGCCAAGCGGAAGGTCTCCACCAGCGTGTCGTCCTGGTACGCGGTGAGCTTGTGGTGCTGGCCGATCATCTCGTCCACCTGCCAATCGCAATGGCCGTGGCCGTGCGCGTGCACCCAATCGTGCGCGCGTCGGCGCGACGGCGGCAGGTAGTCCCAGGTGCCGTCCGTCCAGATCCCCAGGTCGTGGAACGCCGCCGCGATGCTGATGGCCCGCAGCACGTCGTCGTCCACGCGCCGGCCGTGCATCTCCGCCAGCACGCAGCAGAAATTGGCGACACGGTAGGCGTGGTTGCGATAGGCGGCGAAGTCGCGGCCGAGCTGCGCGGCATGATGCTCGAGCACATCGTCCAGCAAGGGCAGGGCGGTGAGCATGGTCCCCTCCGGATGAGTGCCGGCCGCAGCCAGTCTACGCGCGCACCCTGCGTTGGCTTTGCCGGCTGTCCGGTTGTCGTGGCGTCCGTCGCGTGGTGGCGGGGGGCGATGCAGGCGACGCACGGACGTCCATCGCAGTCACGCCATCGCCAGCACGATCACGGTGCCCCAGGTGGTCAGAAGCACGTGCGCGACGGCCACCGACCCGGTATAGCCGATCACCGCGATCGGGCTGTCGGACTTCTCCTGCAGCGCCGCGAGGGCGGCGGTGAAGGTCTGCGCGCCGGAGATCGCACCCAGCAGCAGCAACGGGTCGATCCGCAGCACGCGCCGGCCGAACCAGAGCCCCAGCAGCAGCGGCGTCATCGTGACCAGCACGCCGCCGAAGAACAGCCCCACGCCCGACTCGCGCAGGGCCAGCAGGAAATGCGGCCCCGCACCCAGGCCGACCATCGCGACGAAGGCCGCCAGCCCGAAGGATTGCATCAGCTTCACAGCGGCGTCGGGGATGCGGCCGAACAGCGGGCGACGCGCGCGGACGTGGCCGACCACCAGCCCCGCCAGCAGCGCGCCGACGCTGGTGCCGATGCTGACGTCGATGCGCCCCACCGGCACGACCGCCAGCAGGCCGAACACCGCGCCCAGGAAGATCGCGAAGCCCACGACGATGAAGTCGGTGGCGTCGCTGGCGCGCACGATCTCGCCCAGTTCGCCGGCCGCGCGCAGTACCGCCTGCTCCGGGCCGACCAGTTGCACCATGTCGCCGCGTTCGATCGTCGTGCCGGTGCCGATGGGGATTTGCTGCCCGTTGCGCAGGATGCGCCGCAGGAAGACGGCGCGGACCTCGTCGCACTGCGCGATCTGCGCCAGCGTGTGCCCGATCCAGCGCGCCTTGCACACGAAGACCTCGTGCGCGGCCATCGGAATGTCGAGCAGGTCGGCGTCATCCACTTCACGTCCGCGCTCTCCCAGGATGCCCACCAGCACCTCGCGCCGGCCGCCGACGGCCACCACGTCGCCGGCGTGCACGATGGTGGAGGCATCGGCGTCCAGCAGTACGTCGTCGCGTCGCAGGCGATACACGAACAGCCGCGCGCCTTCGATCAGGCGTTCGGCGGCGGCAATGGCCAGGCCGGCCATGGGCGCGTCGGCGGGCACGCGGTAGGCGCGTGTCTCGAAGGGTTGCCAGGCCGATGCGACGCCGGCGCGCTGACGCACGATGCCGTAACGGGCCTCCAGCGCGATCGCGTGCGCCTTCAGGTCGATTCGCAGCAGCCACGGCCCGATCACGGTGCAGGTCAGGATCACGCCGAGCGCGCCGGACACGTAGCACAGCGCGTCGCCGACGCCGACATGCGCCACGTAGCGGGCCTTCGTTTCCGCGTCGATGGGCAAGGCCTGGATGGCCTCGGTCGCCGTGCCCATCGCAGGCGATTCGGTCAGTGCCCCCGACAGCATGCCGGCGGCCAGCCCGGGATCCAGCTGCAGCGCGCTCGCCACGCCCCACGCGACCAGCAACCCCACGGTCGGCATGAACACGGCGAGCGCCGCGAATCGCCAACCGTCGCCTTTCATCGCCGAGAGGAAGCGCGGACCGACTTCGTAGCCGATGCCGAACAGGAACAGCAGGAACACCAGCGACTTCGCGGTCGCCGAGACGGGCACCTCGAACGCCCAGCCCAGCAGCATGCCGGCCAGCAGCGATCCGGTGACGCCGCCGAGCACGAAACCTCGCACGCGCACGCCGCCCACGGCGTAGCCGATGCCCAGCGCTAGGTACACCGCCAGTTCCGGATAGCGCGACAGGATCGACGAGAACCACTCCATTCGGCCTCCCCCGGTCGCGCGGCGGCGCCCTTACAGCTTCGGTGGGTCGTAGAACACCATCAGGCGGACGTCGTCCAGGTCGGACTCGACGGGTCCTTCCTGTCGCACGTGCGCGTAGCGCAGGCGGATCAGCAGGCCCTGCAGGAAGCCATCGCCGATGGCCCACTGGAAGTTGAAGTCGTACTCGTCCTTGGCGTATTCGGTCGGCGATTGCGGATCGGAGCCGTCCACGTACAGCGCGTAGACGCTGGCGCCCTTGATGGTCTGGAAGGTGTAGCCGGCGCGCAGCAGCCAGGCGTCCTCGCCGTCGCGGTTGAAATCCTCGACCTGGACGCTGGTGTAACCGGGGTAACCGCTCCAGGGGTTCTGCATGTTGGTGTCGCCGCCAGCGCGCGTGTAAGCCGCAGTGAACAGCGCGCCGCCGTAGCCCAGTTCGGCCTTCGCGCCCCACTGGTCTGAGGAGAAGTCCGTGCCGCGCAACAGGTCGTCGCCGGCGCTCGACTGGTCGGAGTACTGCAACGCGAACTGCAGCTTCAGCTTCTCGGCCAGCGGAATTCCATAGCGGGCCTCGGTGTAGAAGATCTGGATGATGTCA
This sequence comes from Lysobacter sp. MMG2, assembly GCF_016735495.2. Classification (GTDB taxonomy): domain Bacteria; phylum Pseudomonadota; class Gammaproteobacteria; order Xanthomonadales; family Xanthomonadaceae; genus Lysobacter_J. Next base: position 71,266 of record NZ_JAERQY020000001.1, on the reverse strand, counting down.
TCGCTGTAGTAGCCGATCGCACCCACCGAGAAGGCGCCTTTCTTGAAGTTGGCGCCCAGCGCGTAGACGCCGCGCTCCACGCCGTCCGGCGCGCCCGCGTCCTGCGCCATGGAGACGAACTCGTCGGAGTTGCGCTCCTTGATCTCATCGAAATACCCGCCGCCCACGCGCCACTCCGGACGCCCTTCGTCGCCGCCGTAGAGGCCCTGCAGGGTGATGGCCTGGAAGGTATTGGGCGTCATGCGCGCGTCGTTGCGGTTGATGTAGGGCGTGTCGATGCCGCGGCGGCCCAGGCTCAGCCGGGTGTCGTCGTTGATCAGGAATTCGCCGTAGACCTCGCCCAGCACGGTGTAGCCTTCCTGGCCGGGTTTCAGCAGCAGCGTCCCGTCTTTATCCTCGGGGCCGTAAAGCTTCTGCGAGGTATAACCCGTCGCGCCGAAGGCGAACCGCTCGCGGAAGTAGCCGGTCTTGAAGCCGACCGAGCCACCCAGCGCCCACGCTTCGCTTTCGGTGTTGTCGTACTTGTCGCGACCCAGGTAGAACGTGCGCGCCTGCACGTCCCATTTGGTGTCCTGCCACGCCTTGCGGCGCGTCTCGCGTATCCACGCCGCGCGGTCGCGCGGGGCGAACGCCTCGTCGAGCGGCGTCTGCCCCTGTTCGGTGGACGACGGCTCCGCCTCGACGTACTCGTCGTCTTCCACGCTGGCAGGCGGCGCGGCCTGCGTCTGCGCATGCGCGGAGCAGGCCAATGCGATCGACAGCAGCCCACAGGTCGCCATGGGAGCTGCGCGCGCGACAAGACGGTAAGCCTCCATGGCTCCTCCTTATTGCGAAAGCACCATCGCGAAGTAACCGAACACGGTGTACAGCACGCCGGACACCGCGTAGCCCACGGGGAATCCGACCCACGGCACCGTGCTGTCGATCTCCTTCGCCGCCTCGCGTGCGGGGCCGGAGTGCGAACGCGATCCCGCCACGCCGCCCATCAGCACGGCCGGGTTGATCTTGAAGACGTGGTAGCCGATCGCCCAGGTGATGAACGGTGGAATGGTGCTGGCGATGAAGCCGGCGAGGAAGATCTTCACCGCGATCGAACCGGTGAGCTGCTCCAGCAGCGTCGCACCGGCGTTGATGCCGACGATGGCGATGAAGGTCACCAGCCCCAGGTCTTCCAGGATGTTGCGCGCGGCGTTGGGCGTGCTGCCGAAATAGCGCAGGCGCGAAACCACCGACGACACCAGGATGCCCGACAGCAGCAACCCGCCCGCGTTGCCCAGGCCCACGGAGAAATCGCCGACAGGCACATTGATCTTGCCCACCAGCAGGCCCAGCACCATGCCCGCGGACAGCGTGAGCAGGTCGGTCGAGGTGCTCGGCCGCGCGACCTTGCCCAGCAGCCCGGCGGCCTTGTCGACAGCGCTCCTCAGGCCCGTCACGAAGATCACGTCCAGGCGCTTGAGCGGCGTATCGGCGCCGAACGGCAGCGGCTCGCCGGAGCGTTCCACGCGCGTCACCTGCACCTGGCCGGCGAAGTCCTCCGCCGCCAGCGCACGCAGCGGCTGGCCGTCGAACTTCTTCTCCGTCACGAGGATCTCGGCCTGGTCGAGCGGCACGCTCAAGGCCTTCGGGTCGTCGACTTCGGCGCCGATGAGCCCCAGGTTGTCGGTGAGGTCCTGCAGACGTCCGCCCAGTGCGATGACATCGCCCTGCTGCAGTACGAGGTCCGGCGCGGCGCCGAGCACCTCATCGCCGCGCCGCACGTTGGCGACGCGATACTGCGGGTACGTCTTGCGCAGCTGGGCGATGCTCTGGCCCGCGGTCTGCGCATTGTCCAGCCGGTAGGCGCGCAGGCCGCCGCCACGGTAACCGGTGAGCGCGGCGTCATCGACGTTGCGCACGCCGTGCTTGAGTTCGTACTCGCGCGCGGCCTTGCGCGCGTCCACGCCCCACCAGCGCGGCAGGTATTTGCAGATCAGGATGATGCCGACCGTGCCCCAGATGTAGGTCACGCCGTAGCCGAGGGCGATCATGCCCGACACTTGTTCGGCCGTGACGCCCGCAGGCAGCTTGTACGCGCCTTGCTCCACGGCCATCTCGGCGGTGCCGATGGCGGCCGACATCGTCTGCGAGCCGGCCAGGATGCCGCCCGCCGCGCCGGCCGGCAGGGCGAGCATCTTCGAGGCGATCACCACCAGCACCAGGCCGAGGACGGCGCAGATGACCGCAAGGATGGTGAAGGTGATGCCGTCCTTCTTCAGGCTGTTGAAGAACGCCGGGCCCACGCGCAGGCCCACGCCGTACATGAAGAGGTAGTAGAAGAGCGACTTGGCGAAGTTGTCCAGCTGCAGCTTCACGCCGTAAGTGGACGCCCAGGTTGCCAGCGCAGCACCCACCACCACGGCCGCGGCGACCATGCCCAGGCCGTAGCCTTTGACCGAGAACTTTCCGACCAGCACCGCCATGCCGACGGTGAAGAACAGCAGGATGTACGGATTGTCGGCGAGGAACTGAAAGAACCCTTGCATGGCGGCAGTCTCCTTGCGTCCTTGAGTCGGTCAGTGCAGCGAGCCGGCGCGACGGCCGGCCAGTGCAGACGGCTTGATCAGCTTGATGCCCTGCGCGGCGTGGTAGCCGTGGATCTCCTTGACGTCCAGCTTGCGCATGAACGCGATCGTGTCGGCACCGATGACCTGGCCCGGCACCATGATCGGGAACCCGGGCGGGTAGGGAATGACGAAGTTCGCCGACACCATTTCCGGACCGTCGCGCAGACGCTTGTCGATGTCCTCGCTGCCCAGTCGCACGTACTCGCAGTTGTCTTCGTCGTAGGCCATGAAGAACGCGGGCCGCATGTGGCCTTCGTTGCTGGCGCCGTCGGGCTGGTCGCGGAACGCGTCGTGGAAACGGCTGAAGTTCGGCAGGTCCGGAACGTCGGTCATCAACGCGCGGACACGGTCGTCGAACACCGTCCGGTCGAGCGCGCCGCCCTGCGCCAGGCGCGATTCGATCTCACGCGACAGGTCGGCCAGCGCCTTGATCAGCAGCGCCGCATCGCTGTGCGTGTTGTTGATGTTGGTCTGCACCAGGACGCTGTTGCGCGAGGTCTTGTTGATCTGGATGTCGAAGCGTTCGGCGAGCAGCCCCTTGAACTGCGTGCCATCGAACCCGGCCGCGCCGCAGATCAGCGTTAGGCGCGTGGGATCGAGCGCGAACTCGTCGTGATCCAGTGCCTCGATCGCGTCCAGCCAGCTCGAATCCGGCGGGCCGTAATCCCGCAGTCCCGACTCGCGGAACTCCGCGGGGATCATGTCCTCCGGCGTGGCCACGCGGAAGTATTTCGAGATCAGCGGGTGCGTGTTGATCGCACGGCGGATCTTCAGCGCCAGGTCGGTCATGCGCAGCGTGAGGCCGTAGCCCTCCAGTTCCATCTGGCGCCGCGCAAGGTCGAGGGACGCGATCAGCTGCAGGTTCGGCGAGGTCGAGGTGTGCGCGAAGAACGCCTCCTCGAAGGGGCCTTCCACGTGATGGAAGTCCTCGTCCCACACCAGCATCATCGAGCCCTGGCGGAACGCCGACATCGACTTGTGCGTGGAATTGGTCTGGTACACGCGGATGCGTACGCGGTCCGGGTCCGGCAGCAGGCGTTCGTCCAGCAGCGCCGGATCGGCCGGGTCGAACTCGCCGCGCTTGGCCTTCCACGCGGCGTATTCGTCCCGGTAGGCCTGGCTGTGGTAACGCTGCGTGAGCACGGCGGCCGCGCCCATCGCGGTGCGGCGGCGGTGCATCGGGTTGAAGCGGGCGAAACCGAACCAGGCTTCGTCCCACAGGAAGATCAGGTCGGGCTTGATCGCCAGGCATTCCTCCATCACCCGGCGCGGGTTGTACATGTGCCCGTCGAAGGTGCAGTTGGTCATGTCGACGACCTTGACGCGGTCCAGCTTGCCGCCGGCGGCGCAGTCCAGCAGCGCCTGCTTGATCGTGCGCAACGGCACCGCGCCGTACATCGAGTACTGCGTCAGCGGGAAGGCCTCGACGTAGTAAGGCTGCGCGCCGCTCAACACGAATCCGTAGTGGTGCGACTTGTGGCAGTTGCGGTCGACGATGACGATGTCGCCCGGCTTGCACACCGCCTGCACGACGATCTTGTTGGACGTGGAGGTGCCGTTGGTGCCCAGGTACGCGCGCTTGGCGCCGAACGCACGCGCCACGGCATTCTGTGCGCGTTTGATGTTGCCGGTGGGCTCCAGCAGGCTGTCGAGCCCGCCGGTGGTGGCGGAGGACTCGGCGAACAGAATGTTGGTGCCGTAGAAGTGGCCCATGTCGCGGATCCAGTTGGATCCGAAGATGGACTTGCCGCGTGCGATGGGCAGCGCATGGAACGTACCGATGGGCCGCATCGCGTACTTCTTGAGGTTGTCGAAGTAGGGCGTTTCGTAGCGGTCGTTGACGCCGTCGATGATCGACAGATGGATCTCCATCGGCTCTTCGACGTGGTGGAACACGCGCCGCAGCGGCGCGGCCTCGTCGCTGCCGGCGACCGATTCGGGCGCGCGATCGGTCAGCAGGTACAGGTCCAGTTCGGGCCGCGAGTTCTTGATCGTGCGGGCCAACGTGAGCGACATCGTGCCCGGCCGCACGTCGTCGGCATCCAGTGACACGTGCCGGGAGACGAAGTCCTTGAGATCGGGGATGTCGTGATGGGAGGAGAATCCGAAGCCGTCGACGAGCACCACGGCCTGCAGGTCGTGGTTGACGATCATCGCCAGCGCAGCGTCTTCGAAGCTGCCGGCATGCACGACGGCATAGTGGAAGGGATCTTCCGCTCGCCGCATGCGCCGCATTTCGTCCTTGGAGCGCAACCACTGCGCGGGATCGGCCGGCGTGACCACCAGTACTTCGAAGTAGGGCTTGTCCTGCACGCCGAGGATGTCGGGCGGCAGCGCATCGAGCACGTTGCGGTCCAGATCGTCGTCCAGCTCCCAGGCGTTCTCGTCGCGCCGGTAATCGCCCGACAGGATCGCCGAGGACACCTTCTGCACCAGCCGCGCGAACAGGGCGGCATCGCCGTCGGCCAGCGCCTGGCGCAGCGCGGCCAGCAGCCGTTCGCCAGGGTAGGCCCAGCATTGTTCAAGCCGCATGGCTTCAGCGAACTGCTTGGTGCAACGCTCGCGGCCTTGCGCGGCATTGGCCCCGCCACCGGCCCACGCGCGAGCAGCGGCGTTGAGGTGGCGCCACTGGTCGGCGCGCAGCGAAGCGGCGACAAGAACGTTGGCAAGTCGCGGCGATTCTTTCTGGGAAGGATCCTGGTTCATACCCGTGCTCCGTACGCATGGCGGCGACAAGCTTCTGGCAGTGCAGGCCAGGACCGGGCGGCTCACGTGGAGCACGACGGCTCAGGCTAGTGAAAGCAATCCTCGCCAAAGCCTATGCCCGGAAAAATGCAGGGAAAATTGGCCCTTGGCCCAACAACCGCCGTGCGTGTGAAGGCGCTGCGGCCGCCTCCCGTCGGCTAACCGCCCTGCGTGGGCCCGTCCCAATGCGCTTTGGGCACGATTTTTGGCGACTCCGGGTCGGCTTCGTAGTTGGGCGACATGATCTGCACGCCGGCTTCGTTGAAGGCGTCCTGGATGTTGGCGTGCAGCGTGCTGCGTGCGATCAGGCGCTGCTGCACATCGGGAATGCGCGCGCGCAGCACGTACTCCACGTAGAAGTCGGACAACGCCGCCTGGGCGACGAACGGGGCCGGCGTGGATTGCACGCCCGGCGTGCGCTGCGCGGCATCGAGCAGCAGCCGGTGCACCTGCCGCCACGGCGCGTCGTAGCCGATGGTCACCTTGGCCTCGATCCACATGCCCGGGCCATCGGGATTGCGCGAGAAGTTCTGCAACTTTCCGCCGAGCACGACGTTGTTCGGATAGCTCACTTCCACGCCCAGCGGCGTGCGCAGGCGCGTGGTGAACAGGCCGATCTGCTGCACGGTGCCTTCGGTGTCGTCGATGCGGATCACGTCGCCGGGCGTCATCGTGCGCGAATAAAGCAGGGTCAGGCCGCCCGCCGCCTGGCTGACGATGCTGGAGGCGCCCAGCGAGATCATCAGGCCGACGAACACGCTCAGGCCCTTGAACGCATCCGTTTCGGCGCCAGGCAGGTACGGGTAGGCCATCGCCAGCGCGAACAGCCAGATCAGCGCGGTGAAGATCTTGCGCGTGGGTTCGGCCAGTTGCTGGTCGATCCCCAGCAACTGGAAGCGCCCGGCTTCCACGCCGTGGAAGGTCACGCGCAGCGCCTGCGACACCAGTCGGGCGAGGATGAAAATGAGGAACGCGCTGAACAGCCCCGGCAGCGCGGAAACGATGGCATTGCCCAGGCTTACGGTGCGCGAGGTGATCCAGCCCGTCATCGCCGCCGCCCACGGCTGCGTGTAAGGGAAGCGGCCGAAGGCGAAACGCAGCCATTCTTCGAAGGTGAGGGCGACGATCAGCCACATCGCCAATCGCGCCAGCCCGCGCGCACTGGCGATGAGCCCGGCGAGCATCTGCCGTGCGGATTCGCTCTTGAGTTGCGCCAGCCGCGCGACGACCCAGGCGTCGACCCGATGGCGCACGCGCAGCACCAGCCGGTACAACAGCCACAGCAGCGCGATGGCGGCCACGGTGGCCACCGCCACCCAGAGCAGGCCCTGCAGAACGCGTTGCGGCATGCGGGCCTGTTCGCCCGCGCGCACCGCGGTGTCCAGGCGCGTGATCGTCTGCGCGCGCAGCTGATCCAGGCTCTGGCCGCCCAGCACGTCGCGGTCGGCCGGCACGATCACCGTGACCAGTTGTCCCGACAGGAGGATCGCCACGCCCTGCGGCACCGCCTGGTAGCCGACCTTCGCCATGCCGGGTTCATCGACGATGCGCGCGATGTTGGCCTGCGCCACCTCCGCGCGCCGCGTCGGTGAGTTGCCGAAGAACGGCACGCGGAAGGTCACGATGTCGCGGTTGAAGTAGCGCAGCGTCGCCGGTGCGTGGGCAGGCGGGGCGGCGGCGGCCGGTGGCGGTGCGGGCTCGGGGGCGGGCTGGCGCGCACTCGCGGCGCAGGCGAACGCGGCCAGGGCGATGCCGAGCATCGTCCCCGCGAGATGCCGCATCACGTGGCGGTGGCCGGCCTCCATGGGCTGTCGTCAGAACCGGTAGACGGCGCCAAGGCGAATGCCGCTGTCGGTGAAGTCGAGGTTGCCGATGAAGTCATCGCGCCGCGAGTCGGCTTCGATCCTGCGCACGGTGTAGTCCAGCGACAAACCGGCCCGCTCCCACGGGAACCACTCCACGCCCAGGCGGCCGAAGGTGATGTCCGCATCGATGTTGTCGATGTCGGCCGAGAAATAGCCCACGTCCGCCGAGAACCGCCAGTCGTCCAGCGGTGCCCAGCGCCAGCTGCCGCCGATGCTGGGGGCGGGCAGGTCGGCGTCGACGTCCTCGCGGATCGCGCCGTCGATGCGGTTGCCCTGTGCGTCCACCTGCAGCGATAGCTCCAGGTTCATCCGGTACCAGACCAGGCCGACGCGCGGGCCCAGCGCCCAGCGGTCATTGTTCACGCCCCACCAGACGTAGTAGAGGTCGTACGCGTCCAGGTCCACTTCGGCGCGCAGCGTGCTCTGCGCCTCGAACGTCGTGTCCTCGAAGGTGATCGACCGGTTGGTCGTGCGCGAGGCCGACGCGTCGTCCTGGTAGTAGGACAGGCCGAACTCGTGGTTGTCGAACGGCCGCCAGGTGACGCCGACGACCGCGACGGTATTGCTTTCGTCCAGGCCGAGGTCGCGCTGTAGGTCGATGCGCGTGCCCGACTCGGTCTCGCCGTCGGCCCGCACTTCGGTGTCGAACTCGGTGATGTAGCCGCCGATGCGGGCGCTGAAGGTGTCCAGCGGCTCGATCGCGCGGGCCTGCATCGAGGTCATCGCCAGCAGGACTGCCAGGGGAAGGGCAATGCGGGTGTTCATGGTGCCTCCCATCGACATTGTGTGGTTCAACGTGACTGTGCCGCCGTGCGCAGCCCGACCAGGCGCGCGACCATGATCGCCAGGTAGAGCTGCCCGATGATGGCTTCGAAGACCGCCAACCCCCTCATCACCGGCGTGGCCGGCGCGAAGTCGCCGTAGCCTAGCGTCGCCAATGTGACGAAGCTGAAATAAATCGCGTCTCCCATGGAGACTCCACGGGGCGGCACCAGTCCGCCGGCCAACAGCGAGCCCGGGTCCAGCCGCGCCACCGCCGCATAGACCACGCCCCAGCACACGCCGATCAGCAGGTAGGCGCTGAGCGCCGCGTACAGGCGTTCGGCCCGGATGCGCACGCTGGCAAGGGAATAGCGCACCGCGCGGTAGGCCGCGATCAGCGCGATCGCGCCCCACGCCATCGCCGCCGCCACCTGCAGGGCGGTGCCGGGCAGGGTGGTGGAGATCCAGCGCAGGGCCAGGGCCACGGCGATCAGGCCCCACAGCACGCGGCGCTCGCCCAGCAGCAGGGAGGGGAAGACCGCGGCGACCAGGTTGACCGCCAGGAAGGCTTCCATGAGCGTGCGCCCGAACCGCATCGCCTCCAGCAACGGGCCGATGGCGATGGTCAGCAGCAGCGAGAAGAACAGCATCGCGTAACGGTGCTGGCGCAATGAGGACGGGCTGCGGGAGATCGGCGTGTCCATCCTCAGCCCGACGCATCCGGCACATAGAAGAACACCGCCGCCAGGATCAGGTACACCGCCAGCAGCTGCACGCCGCGCAGCCAGTCGGTGCGTCCGTCGCTGGTGATCTGCCCGGTGATGAGCACCGAGAACACGATCGTCAGCACCAGCCCCGGCCCGAACACCAGCCCCATCGGATGCGGCCCCATCACGTAGCTCAGCAGCACCAGCAGCGGCGCCACCAGCAGCGCGAGCTGCACGCTGGCGCCCATCACGATGGACATCGCCAGGTCCATGCGGTTCTGGCGCGCGGAGACGATCGCCGTGGCCTGTTCGGCCGCGCCGCCGATCACCGCCAGCACGAACACGCCGGTGAAGGCGTCCGACAGCCCCAGTTCCTCGCTCGCCGGTTCCACCGCGCCGACCAGGATCTCGCTCAGCCAGATGATGCCCAGGCTCACCGCCGCCAAGACGATGACCGCCTTCTTCGGGCTCCACAACGGGCCGTGATGGGCGTGGGCCGCGTCTGCGTGCGATGACGACGCCGTATCGGCGGCCTGCGCCGCCTTGCGCGCGTTGGCGGCGCGACCGGCGGCCAGCGTATAGCCCACGTTGGCGACGTAGACCAGCAGCAGCGCCACTGCGATCCAGGCGCTGATGGAGTTCAGCGCTTCCCCGGCGTCGGGCACGATGGCGCCGTAGCCGGCGGGCATGATCAGCGCGATCACCGCCAGCGTCAGCATCGTCGCCTGCGTGCGCGCGGAGCGGGCGTCGTAACGCTGTTCACCATGGCGCACACCGCCCACCACCATCGCCACGCCGAGCACGAACAGGATGTTGCCGATGATCGTGCCGGCGATGGACGCCTTGACCATGTCGTGCAGGCCGCCGCGCAGCGCCGCCAGCGCGATGATCAGCTCGGCCGCGTTGCCGAAGGTCGCGTTGAGCAGCCCGCCGATGCCCGGCCCGAGACGCACGGCAAGCGAGCCGGTGGCCTGCGCCATCAGCGAGGCCAGCGGGATGATGCCGGCACCGGCGACGAGGAAGATCAGCAGCGAGCGCTCCGGAGCGAAGTGCTCCAATGCGATCGCGATCGGCATGAGGATGAGCAGCCATTTCATCTCGACCGACTCCTCACTGGGTGGTGGCGGGTGTGGCGGACTCGTTCGGTAGCGCTTCGTTCGCGGCCACGTCCTGCATCTGACCGAAGCTGCCGCCCAGGGCGAGGTGCAGGTCGACGCGCCGGCTCAGGCGTTCGCGTTGCACGCTCAGCAGGGCGATCTCGGCCGACCAGGCCGCGAGCTGGCGCTGGCTCACCGCGCGCAGATCGGAGCGGCCGATGCGATAGGCCGATTCCTCCATGCGCGTGATGTCTCGGTTGGCCTGCGTGGCCTCACTCAGGATGCGTTCGCGCTCGGCCAGCACGCGTTCGGCGTTGAGCGCGTCTTCGACTTCGTCCAGCGCGATGAGCGCACGGCGCGCGTAGTCGGCCACGGCTTCCTTCTGTTCGGCGGTGCGAAGGTGCACCTGGCCCGTCAGCGCACCACCGGTGTAGATCGGCGCGATCACGGTGGCGGAGGTGCTGCTGATGGTCTTTTCCAGATCCTGGCGCGTCTCGACCACCTTGTTGCTGATGCGCCCGTACCCGGCGGAAAGCGAAAGCGTGGGCAGCATCGCCGCCTTCGCTTCGCCGACGCGGTCGAACGCGGCCGCGACACGGCGCTGCGCGGCGATCATGTCGGGACGACGGTCCAGCACGTCCATCGGAATCCCCACCGGCACCGGCGCAGGGAAGGGCGTCAACGTGCCGCGCGCGGCCAGCGTCGCGCCCGGATACCGGCCCAGCAGCAGCTCCAGCGCACGCAAGGCCTGGCGATGCGCGAGCTCCATCTGCTGCTGCGCGTCCTGGTACGTGGCGAGGTTGGCCTGGGAGATCATGACCTCGCTCTGCGTGCCCGCACCGACGCGCACCCGATCGCCCGACAGATCGACCAGCCGCTGGCCGGCATCGGCCATCTCGCCGGCGAGCGCGACCTGCATGCGCGTTTCGTTCACCACGAACCACGCGCGTGCCACGCTCGCGGCCAGCGACTGTTGCGCATAGCGGTAATCGGCGCTGCTGGCATCGCGCGCCGCGCGGGCGGCGTTGCGCGCGTAGCGCATGCGGCCCCACAGGTCGATCTCCCAGCTCAGGCGCAGCATCACGCCGCTGAGCAGGGGCACCAGGTCGGAGATCGGCTTGGAGCCGCCGCGCCCGATCAGCCCGATCGCCGGCTTGAGGTTGGCCTCGGCCATGTCGACCTGCGCGTTCGCCTGCTCCACGCGCGCGGCCGCCATGATCAGGTCCGGGTTCTTCGCCAGCGCCTCGTGCACGAGCTGGGTGAGCGTGGGATCGTTGAAGCTCGCCAGCCAGTCCTCGTCGATGCGCGCGGCGCTGACCTGCGCGGACCAGTTCGGCGGAATGGCGACCTGGCCCAGCGCCTGTTCTCGCACCTCATCGCCGGTGGGCTCGGGCAATACCGCGCAGCCGGCGGCGAGCGTGAGCACGCAGGCGAGCCCCAGCGGAATCGCCTTGGTCGCGCAGTGGCTCGCCGGGCGCGGGCTCATCGTCGCCTCAGTGCAGTTTCAGCACGAGCCAGTCGAGCTTGCTGCCCACCCGCAGGATCACCTTGCGGATGATGTGCAGCAGCTTGCCGCGTTCGGTGTAGATCGCGCCCTGGCCCTGCGCGCCCATCGCGATGAAGGTGTCGGCGTCGCGCCCGGTCGGACGCAGGCGCACGGCGATGCGGCCCAGCGGAAGCGGCGTCGTTCCGCTCTGCGGAATCATGCCGCTGATCGGCAGCTGGCCCGTGGCCGAGGCCCAGACGATCGAATCCACCGCGCATTTGATGATCCGGTTGGGGTGCGTCTTGAGCGCGATCTCCGCCTCGTTGCCGGGGGCGACGTTGGCCAGTTCGTTCTGCGAGAACATCGCCAGCACGATCTGCTCCTTCTCCACGAAGCTCATCACCGGCGTGAGCGGCAGGCTGGCGGCGAAGGAGCCTTCACGCAGTTGCAGGTTGATGACGGTGCCGTCGGCCGGCGCGTAGACCGTGGTCTGCTCCAGCTGCCAGCGCGCCTGGATGATCTGCGCCTTGAGCTGTTCCACCGCCGCGCGCGCCTGCGCCACTTCCGACAGCTGACCACCGGGCGTCTTCGCCGAGATCTTCTGCTGCACCTGCGCCATCTGCGCGGTGGTGGAGGTCAGTTCCGAACGCAGGCTGGCCGCTTCGGTCTGCGCCTGCTCGTGGTCGAACTTGGAGCCGGCGCCGGTGGAGGCGAGTTCGGCGGTCTGGCGTTCGCGCTTGATCGCCAGGGCGAGACGCGAATTGAGCGCATCGCGCGTGGAGCTGGCCTGGCGCAGTTGCTCGTTCAGTTCACGCTGGTACGCCTGCGCGGTATCGAGCTTGGCCTCCATCTCCGGCAGCTTGGCCTCCAGCGCCGCCAGCTCCTGCTGGAAGGGCACCGGGTCGATGCGGAACAGCACCTCGCCCTTCTTCACCGGGCGATTGGGCTCCAGCGGAACGGCGATCACGCGCCCGCTCACGCGCGGCACCACCTGCACCACGTAGTTGATCACGCGCACGTCGGAGGAGGAGGGCGCGACCACGTTGAGGATCAGGATCATCGCCGTCAGCGCGAAGATCGGCAGCGAGACCACGATGATCTGCGAGACGAAATTCCACGGCAGCCACTTGAACTTGAAGAAGATCAGCCAGACGAAGAACGAGTAGATCAGCAGCAGGATGATCTCCATGATTCACTCCTCGTCGCCGGCCACAGCGGGCCGTTGCGGCTTCGCGTTGGCATTGCCCATCGCCATCGCCATCTCCAGCGATCGGATGCGGCGGCGCAATTCATCCACTTCGGCCTGCGATTCGGTGGCGCGAGCATCCACGACGGGCGCCTGCGGTTCCGGTGGCGCGGCGCGTTCAGCATCCTGCAGCGGCGTGAGCGCATCGCCGCCGTGGCCGTGGCGGTCGTCGACGTCGGTTCCGTAGGCCATGCGGTGCAGCACCGGCTTGGTGTAGGCCCACAGCCAGGCCAAGGGCCACAGCAGGCCGCCGAAGAACAGCGACAGCAGGCACAGCGTCTTGATCGCGTCCAGCTGCGGATGGCGGCGTTTCTCTGCGATCTTCTCCGGCAGGATGTGCACGATCCAGAACACCGCGATCAGCACCACCGGCACGATGATCAGCGCCAGCCAGGCGACGACATTGGCGGCGGCGTCGAGGGCGTCGCCGCTCAACAACGAGGCGTGCGCCAGGGACGGCGCCGTCGCAAGCGCAAGCAGGACGAAATGCGGCGCGCAAGCGCGCCCGCGGACATGGCGGTTATCCGGATTCATGGCTCTTTCCCCGCGTCGCGGGGCGCCACGCCGCCGCGATGTTCCACCGCTCCCAGGATCGCGCCGATCAGCGACTCGTCGTCCACCGGCTTGCACAGGTAGGCCTCGGCGCCTCCGTTGAGCGCACGCTGGCGGCCCTCGGTCGTGTCGTTTCCGGTCAGCACCACCACGGGCACGCTGAGCTTGCGTTGCTGGAGCGCGTCCTGCACGTCGAAGCCGCTCAGCCCCGGCATGTGAAGATCCAGGACCACGCAGTCGGGCGCGCTGTCTTGCGCGTGGCGCAGGAATTCGTTGCCTGATGCATAGACCAGGACCTCGAATCCGGCGGACCGAAGCAGGCGGTGCAGCGCACGGCGCACGTCTTCTTCGTCATCCACCACGGCAATGGTGAGCGATCGTCCGAGCATCGCCGCAAACCTCGCGCGAGCCGTCCTTCCCCCGCAATTGGCCCTTGGCCCAACACACCCTTCATTGCGCACAGGAGTACATTGTTCGGCGCATCTGCCCCAAACGGATCAAGTGTCCGCGCGGCAAGAAGCGTGCCGACCCGCGCCCTCGCGTTGCGTGGCCGTTTTCGCGTCGCGTCCGCGTTGTGCGGATACGCAGGAAACGGCGACGTCCCCTCCAGGCAAGGATGACGATGAACTGGGTCGCCCTGACATGGCCGATGCTCGCGGCCGCGAGTCTGGTGCTGGGACTCGTGCACGGGCTGGTATGGCTGACCCAGAAGCGTCTGGGCGTGCATCTGGCCTTCGCCATCGCCGCTGTGGCGGTCGCCGCGCTGATCCTGCTCGAAATGGCGGCGCTGTACGCCACCTCGCCCCAGCGCATGGGCGAACTCATCCGATGGATGCACCTGCCGGTGGCCGTGATGGTCGTGGCGATGGTGTACGTGGTGCATGTGTCGTTCGGGCTGGGCTCGCGCTGGCTGGCGCTGGGCGCGGTGTCGCTGCGTGTCGCCGCGCTGGCCGTCAACTTCGCCAGCCCGGTCAACCTCAACTTCCGCTCCATCACCGCCGTGGCGCGCACCGAGTGGTGGCAGGCGTCCGTGCACTATCCGATCGGTGAGCTCAACCCCTGGGTGCTGCTGAGCCAGGCGAGCAACGCGTTGCTCCTGGTCTATCTGCTCCAGACGATCTTCCGCGGCATCCGGGCCGCCGAGGAGACCCGCAGCTCGGTGCTGGTGATCTGCGGCGGCTGGTTGCTGCTGATCGTGGTGATGATGTCGTCGGCCCTGCTGATGGCGCTGGGCGTGCCGCGCATTCCGCTGACCGCCACGCCGAGCTTCGTCATCGTCGTGCTGGCGATGAGCTGGCAGCTCGGGCGTGATCTGTTCAAGTCCGAGCGCCTCACCCATCTGCTGCAGGAGAGCGAAGTCCGCCGTCAGCGCGTGCAGAAGGACCTGGAACTGGCGGCGTCCGCGCCCGGGCTGGGGCTGTGGTCGTGGGACGTGGCGGTCGACGGCTACGTGGAGAACGCAAGCAATCGCGAGATTCTCGGCGGTGCGCCGGGCGATCTCGACGTGCGCAGGGCGCTGTTCGGCCGCACCGGCTCACCGGGGCGCGAGGCATTGGAGCGCCGCTTCGCCGAGGCGATGCGCCGGCCTTCCTGGGAGCTGGAGTATCCCATCGTGCGCGACGACGGCGAACGGCGCTGGGTCAGCGTAACCGGCAGTGTCGAAGCCACCGCGGACGGTCAGCCGACGCTGGTGCGCGGCGTCACCCGCGACGTGACGCGGCTGAAGAACGAGCAGGAAGTGCTGCGCATCCTGCTGGAAGCCGCACCGAGCGCGCTGCTGCTCGCCGATGCGCAGGGCATCATTCGCTACGCCAACCTGCAGGCGTCGCGCGTATTCGGCTATGAAGACGCGAACATGGTGGGCATGCATGTCGATGCGCTGTTGCCAACGTGCCCGGACCTGCGCAAGTGCGAGCACCATCGACATGACGCGGTGCATCCGATTGCACGCGAAATGGGGCATGAGATCGACCCGGTGGGCGTGCGCCGCGATGGCACGGAGTTTCCCATCGAGGTCGGATTGAGCCCGCTCACGTTGGCGAACCAGCCGCACGTCGTGGCCTCGGTGACGGATCTGACCGAACGCCGCGAACTGGAAATGGAGATGGCGATGGAGCGTGAAGGCATCGCGCATCTCTCGCGTGTGACCATGCTGGGTGAGTTGTCGGGCTCGCTCGCGCACGAGCTGAACCAGCCGCTGGCCGCGATCCTCAGCAATGCTCAGGCCGCCCAGCGCATCCTGCGCCGCGATCCGTCCGACATCGGCGAAGTGCAGGCCATCCTCGGCGACATCGTCGACAACGACCGTCGCGCCGGCCAGGTCATCAACCGATTGCGCGGGCTGCTGAAGAAGGAGCACCGCGAGCAGTACCCGTTGCTGATGAATGAAGTGGTGCTGGAGTCGATCCGCCTGATGCGCAACGATCTGCTCAACCGTCGCGTGGCGTGGCGCATGGATCTCACGCCGGGCATCCCGCGCGTGGTGGGCGACCGCATTCAGCTGCAACAGGTGCTGCTGAACCTGATCTTCAACGCCTGCGACGCACTTCCCGAAGAGAATTGCGAGCGCATCGTCACCGTGCGCACCGTGCGATCGGAACTGGGGGTGTGCACCGAGGTGGTGGACAGCGGGCAGGGCATTCCGGAAGCGATGCTGGAGACGATCTTTCGCCCGTTCGAATCCACCAAGCCCAACGGAATGGGCATGGGGCTGGCCGTCTGCCGTACCATCGTGCGGGCCCACGGCGGGCACATCTGGGCGGAGAACCGGGAAGCCGGCGGCACGCGGGTCTGTTTCGATCTGCCAGGCGTGGAGTAGCGGCCATGTCCACCACCACCGCACTTGTTCATCTGGTCGACGACGACGCTGGCGTCCTCAAGGCATTGGCGCGACTGCTGGCAACCGAAGGGCTGGAGGTGTCGCTCAGTCAGTCCACGCGCGAATTCCTGGCCCGTTACGATCCCGAAGTGCCCGGCTGCATCGTGCTCGACCTGGCGATGCCGGAAATGGGCGGGCTGGAGTTGCAGGCCTTGCTGGAGGGGCAGGGCGTGACCCATCCGGTGATCTTCCTCACCGGTTGCGGCGACATTCCCTCTACCGTGCGTGCGATGAAGGCCGGTGCGCTGGACTTCCTGACCAAGCCGGTGGAAGTGGACGCATTGCTCGACGCGGTGCGACGCGGCATCGACCTCGACCTGGAAGCACGACGCGTGCGCGATGAGAGATGCGAGGTCAGCGCGCTGATCATGACCCTGACCCCGCGTGAGCGCGAAGTGTTGCGGTACGTCCTGTCGGGCCGGCTCAACAAGCAGATCGCGTCCGAGCTTGGCATCGTGGAGAAGACGATCAAGGTGCATCGCGCTCGTGTGATGCAGAAGCTCGGCGTGCGCTCGGTGGCCGAACTGGTCCGGCTGGCCGAGCGCGCGAAGATTGCGCCGTGTGAATGACGCCTCCCCCTGCGTGCAAGGGGAGGGAGCGCAAGCTCACCGCTTTCCCTGGCCCGCCGCCTTCAGGATCAGATCGGCGATCTCCTTCGGATGCGACACGAGCGAAAGATGGCCCGCATCCACTTCGATCGTGGTTGCCTTCATGCGCTTTGCGAGAAAGCGCTCAAGATCCGGATTGATCGTTCCGTCCTGGCGCGACACGGCGTAGAACGCGGGCTTGTCGCGCCATGCGGCCTGCGTGGTGCGTTCGCCGAACAGCGTCGCGGCGGTGGCGCCCTGCACGGCATAGAGCACATTGGCCTTTTGCGGTGCGACACCATTGGCGAAGTAGGACAGGAACGCGTCCTTCGACAGCGTGGTATAGCCGTCGTGTGTCTGGATGCCCGCGCGCACCGGGCCGGTGGGGAACTTGCCGGAGAGCGCGACGAAATCCTCGCCCGCATCCGGCGCACGCGCGGCGACATACACCACGGCGGTGACCTTGGGATCGTTGCCGACCTCGCTGATCACGGTGCCGCCCCATGAATGCGCGACCAGCACCGTCGGGCCGTCCTGTTGCGCGAGCGCACGCCGCGTCGCGTCGACCGAATCCTTCAGCGAACTCAACGGGTTCTGCACCGCGGTCACGTTCAAGCCGGCCGCCTGCAAACGTGGAATGACCTCGGCCCAGCTCGAGCCGTCGGCCCAGGCGCCGTGGACGAGGACGACGTTGCGGGCCGGTGTGACGGGCGCTTGCTGCGCGACCGCCGGGAAGAGTGCGAACGACGCCGCCAGCGCGATCAACGCTGCGAACGTCCAACGTCGGGTGGAGTTCAACGTGTTCATGGTCTTGCCTCGATGGAGGGCGCCACCGGTGCATCCTTGCACCGGACGACGCGGGGGATCGCGTGTGTTCAGCTGCGGATGAAGGCGAGCAGGTCGGCGTTGATGACGTCCGCGTGCGTGGTGCACATGCCGTGCGGATAGCCCGGGTATAGCTTCAGCGTGGCGTTCTTGAGCAGCTTGGCCGACAGCGGGCCGGCATCGTCCACCGGAACCACCTGGTCGTCATCGCCGTGCAGCACCAGCGTGGGCACGTCGATCGCCTTCAGGTCCTGCGTGAAGTCGGTTTCCGAGAACGCCTTGATGCCCTCGTAGTGCGCCTTCGCGCTGCCGATCATGCCCTGGCGCCACCAGTTGTCGATCACGCCTTCGATCGCCTTCACGCCCGGTCGATTGAAGCCGTAGAACGGGCCGGAGGCGAAGTCGCGGAAGAACTGCGAGCGGTTGGCCGCAAGCCCCGCGCGCAGGCTGTCGAAGAGGTCGATCGGCAAGCCGCCGGGATTGGCGGGCGTCTTGAGCATCAGCGGCGGAACGGCACTGATCAACACCGCCTTGGCGACGCGTCCCTTCGGCGCACGCGCGACGTAGCGCGCGACTTCGCCGCCGCCGGTGGAATGGCCGATGTGCACGGCACCGCGAAGGTCCAGTGCTTCGAACACGGCCGCCGCATCGGCCACGTAGGTGTCCATGTCGTGACCTTCGCTGACCTGACTGGAGCGGCCATGGCCGCGACGGTCGTGCGCGATGACGCGGTAGCCCTGGGCGAGGAAGAACAGCATCTGCGTGTCCCAGTCGTCGCTCGACAGCGGCCAGCCGTGGTGGAAGACGATGGGCTGGGCCGTCTTCGGGCCCCAATCCTTGTAGAAGATCTCGACGCCGTCTTTGGTGGTGATGGTGCTCATTGCCTGGTTCTCCGTGGGGTGGGGTGGTGCAGGAGAAACACTAGGCCGATGGAGGCGGGCGGAACATCGTACGTGCGGTTCGATGCCTCATACGATGGTGTGGGTCATACGCGCGGCGCGGCGAGCGCGCGTGCGAGGCAGCGGGCGATCATCGCGCCGTCCACCGGTTTGACGAGGTAGGCGCACGCACCGCTCGCCATCGCACGTTCACGCGAGGACTCGTTGGGGAAGGCCGTCATGAAGATCACGGGAAAGCGCCGACCGGCGGCGAGCAGGGCATCGCGCAGCTGCTCGCCCGTCATGCCGGGCATCTGTATGTCGGTGACCAGGCAGTCGGGATCGCCGGCTTCGGTGTCGCGCAGGAATGCCTGCGCCGAGGGATACGCGCGCACCTGGTACCCCAGCGACCGCGCCAGGCTCGACAGGGATACTCGGACGCCATCGTCGTCGTCGACGATCACGATGGTGGGGACGCGGGTCATCGGAAGTCCTTCGGTCCGAGAAGCGCGCACATGCGTGCTCGACGGCCAGCCTCCTTTATGCCTCCCCGCGGGCGGCGCGGGAATCATACGGAGGTTTGCATCCGCGCCCGGTCAGCGCTGGCAGATCCCCAGCGCCTCGGCATTGCGCACCAGGTCGGCCAGCGTGCGCACGCCCATCTTGCGCATTACGTTGCCGCGGTGGATCTTCACCGTGATCTCGCTCAGCCCGAGCAGACCGGCGACCTGCTTGTTCATCAGTCCCGTGGCGACGTGCGCCATGATCTCGCGCTCGCGCGGCGTCAGCGTTTCGTAACGCGCGCGCACGCCGTCCAGCGCCGCGCTGTGTGCCCGTCGTCGCGCATCGCGGTCGATCGCCGCGGCCACGGCGTCGAGCATGTCCTGATCGCGGAAGGGCTTGGGCAGGAAGTCCACCGCGCCGGCCTTCATCGCGCGCACCGACATGGGAATATCGCCGTGCCCGGTCATGAAGACGATGGGCAGGGCGATGCCGTGCCGCGCGAGTTCGTCCTGCACGTCCAGCCCGCTGATGCCGGGCAGGCGCACGTCGAGGATGATGCAGCCCGGGCCGTCCGGCAGCGTGCTCTGCAGCAGCTCCGCCGGCGAGGCGAACAGCAGCGTGCGATAGCCGATCGACCGGAACAGGCTGTCCAGCGACTCGCGCACCGCGGTCTCGTCGTCGACGACGACAACCAGCGGCACGGCGGGCGGCGGCGGAGTTTGCTTGGTCATGTCGTTGCATCCGGCCGTGCCGTCGGCAGCAGCAGCGTGAACGCGGCGCCGTGGCCGGGTTCGCTTTCCACATGGAGGCGGCCGCCGTGAGCTTCGGCGATGGTTCGGCTGATCGCAAGCCCCATGCCCATGCCCTGCGGCCGCGTCGTGAAGAACGGATCGAACAGGCGTGCGAGATGTTCCGCCGCGATGCCGGGCCCGGTGTCGTGCACGCGGATGGCGACCTGACCATCCGACGCAGGCGCGGCCGTGAGCGTGACCATTCGCGGTGCCGGCTGCGATGCCATGGCCTGTCCCGCGTTCACCATCAGGTTCACCAGGACCTGCTGCAACTGGACGCGATCGCCGTCGACGGCGGGCAGGTGCGCAGCGATGTCCACGCGCAGCTTCACCCGCTCGCGGGCGAGTTCGTGCTGCACCAGGCGCGCGGCCTCCTCGACAACGGAGGCGACCTCCATGCGCTGCCGCTGCACGGGGACTTTCGCCAGGAACGCGCGGATGCGATGGACGATCTCCGCCGCGCGGCGACCTTCGGAAATGATGCGTGCGATCGCGCTTTCGACTTCGGGAAGATCCGGTGTTTCGCGCCGCAGCCAGCGCATGCCGGCCTCGCCGTTGGTCACCACCGCCATCAGCGGCTGATTGACTTCGTGCGCGATGGAAGCCGTCAGCTCGCCCAGGGTCGATACGCGCGCGGCGTGGGCCAGTTCGGTCTGCGCGGTGAACAGGGCGTCCTGCGCCTGCCGCCGTTCCGTGTTGTCGATGACGAAGACCAGCACATTCGCGTCGCCGTCTTCGGGCGAAGGGAAGGTGATCGCGAAGAGCACCGGCACGCGGCGCCCGTCCGCACCGATGATCTCGGATTCGCCTTCGTGGAAGGCATCGCCGCGCGCGAAGGCGGCCAGTGCTTCGCCAAAGGTGCGGTCGCTTTCGCCCAGCAGATCATCGACGGAAGCCGGGTAGGCCGTGCCCACGGCGCCGAGCATCGCGGCGAATGCGGGATTGACGTCCCGGATGCGCGCGAGGCGGCGCGCCTGGCGGATGAACTGCGGGTGCGCCGCTGCATGCGCTTCGATCGCGGCGGCGTCCTGTAGATCCAGCGCGTCCAGTTCCGCACGCACCGCGCTCCAGTCCTGTTCCACCACGCCGATGCGGCTGGCGTCGAACATGCGGCGATAGCGCCGCTCGCTGCGCACGAGCGCGGCGTACGCGGCCTTGCGTTCGGTGACGTCGGTGTGGGTTTCCATCACCGCGACAGGGCGACCCGCGCGGTCGCGCTGCAACACCCAGCGGCTGTCGAGCACGAGCGTGCTGCCCGAACGCGTCGTCTGCTCCAGGGTGCCTTCCCAGCGACCGGTGTCCAGAAGTTCGCTCTCCACCGCTTCGCGCGGACCCGGATAGCGCGTCTTCAACAGTTCGTCGGCGCGACGGCCCACCGCATCCTCCGGAGGCCAGCCGTACACTTCCTGCGCGGTGCGGTTCCAGGACGTGATGCGGCCGGAGACATCGCGCACGAAGATCATGTCGTGCGAAAGGTCCAGCAGCATGGCTTGGTCCGACAGCGTGCGCATCGCGCTCTGGTTCTGCAGTGCGAGCACGGCGGCGATGCCGATCGCGGCCAGGCTGACGAACGCGCGCACGGTCTGTGCGCCGAACGGGGCGGTGCCGTGCATGTCCACGTAGGCCACCAGCGTGAGTGCCGCGGTGCCGACCGCCGCGATCACGATGTCGCCGCGCCGGTACGTTCGTGCGACCAGCAGCACCGCCACGACATAGAGCACCGCGACGGCGCCTTCGAGCGTGGTGAACGTATCCAGGGCGAAGATCGCCAGCATCAGCACCGCCGCGGACAGGCGCAGCACCAGACGCAGCCTGCGTTCGGCCGGAACCGGATGGCCGGCGCGCGAGAGCGCGGAAGGGCGGTGGGGGCGCAGGGTCGAGGACATCAAGGGGCTTCCGCGAGCAGGCCCGGCTGCGCCGGGCGGCGGCGGCCATGCGCTGCCGTGGCCGAACACTAGCACCCGGCGACACCGCGCAGCCACCGGCGCGCGCGCAGGTAAACCAAGGTATGAGAGGACGAAACGATCATCCAATACAGGCGCCGCGACGCGGTGGATAGTCTGGCCATCGCCGGGAATCACCCGGCCATCCCGCTCCCCCACGCGGATGCAGCCCAAGGAGACCGTCCATGAATCTGCCCCTCCAGTCCCGCCAGGACGCGCCGTTGCGCACGCGCACCGACATCGGTGCGGCGGCCTCGCGCGACATCGCCGCCGCGCTTACCGGCCTGCTCGCGGACACGTTCGCGCTGTACCTGAAGACGAAGAATTTCCACTGGCACATGTCGGGCCCGCATTTCCGCGATTACCACCTGCTGCTGGACGAGCAGTCCGACCAGATCTTCGCCATGACCGATCCGATCGCCGAACGCGCGCGCAAGGTCGGCGGGAGCACGCTGCGCTCGATCGGCCACGTGCAGCGCATGCAGCGCCTGCTCGACAACGACGCCGACTACGTCACGCCGCAGGACATGCTGGCCGAACTGGCCGACGACAACCGGCGCCTGGCCGGCTTCCTGCGCGCGGCGCACGGCGTGTGCGATCGCTACAACGACGTCGCCTCGACCAGCCTGATCGAAACCTGGATCGACGAGACGGAGCGTCGCAGCTGGTTCCTGTTCGAAAGCACGCGCGCGTCGCGCTGAACTCCCCCGCGAGGAGATCCACATGCAATCCACCTCTGCTTCCACGGCATTGCCAGCCGGCACGCCCGCGACGCCGTTCACGCTGTCTTCGACGCCGGACCAGAAGGTCTCGCTGGAGGAATTGCGTGGCAGCCCGGTGATCCTGGCGTTCTATCCCGCGGACTGGAGTCCGGTCTGCGGCGATCAGATGGCGCTGTACAACGAGATCCTGCCGGAGTTCCGGCGCTACGGTGCGCAGCTGCTGGGCATCTCGGTGGATGGCGTGTGGTGCCACGCGGCGTTCGCGCAGGAGCGCAAGTTGCACTTTCCGCTGCTGGCCGATTTCGAGCCCAAGGGTGCGGTCGCACGCAGTTACGGTGTGTATCGCGAAGCCGACGGCACGTCGGAGCGGGCGCTGTTCGTGATCGACGCGCAAGGCGTGGTGCGCTGGAGTCATGTCTCCGCGCTGGGCATCAATCCGGGCGCGGACGGCATTCTCGACGCGCTCGACAAGCTCGCCGGCAAAGGCGGGGAGGCAGTGCAATGAGCCGTCTCACGATTCCGGTCGGCGCTTCCGATCATGCACAAGGCCGCGCGGACGCGCCGGTGACGCTGGTGGAATACGGCGATTACCAGTGCCCGTACTGTGGCCAGGCGTACCCCGTCATCCAGGCCGTGCAGCGTGCCATGGGCGATGACCTGCGCTTCGTGTTCCGCAACTTTCCGATCACGCAATCGCATCCGTATGCGCTGGGTGCGGCGCAGTTCGCCGAAGCGGCGGCGGCCGACGGAAAGTTCTGGGAAGCGCACGATCTGCTGTACGAACGCCAGGACGCGCTGCGGCCTTCGGACCTGATGGAGTACGGCGACGGCCTGGGTCTGCGCGCGGTGGACCTGCGCGAAGCGTTCGAAGGGCGATTCGACGGCAGGATCCAGGCCGATTTCATGGGCGGCGTGCGCAGTGGCGTGAACGGAACGCCGACGCTCTTCATCAACGGCCAGCGTTACGACGGATCGCCGGACCCGGAGGCCCTGGTGGCGACGATGCGTCGCCTGGTGGGCGGGGCGGGGAAGTAGCCTGCCGCTCCGTCGGTCGGCGCGTACCGCCATTCATGGAATCCATGAGTGGACTTGCAGTCATTTGCTGACACCATGACCGCATGCGCTACGACCTGAACCTGCTGCCGGTCTTCCTCGCGCTGATGGACGAGCGCAGCGTCACGCGTGCCGCGCAGCGGTTGGGCATCACGCAGCCTGCGCTGTCCAATGCGCTGTCGCGCCTTCGCGACATGCTCCAGGACCCGCTCTTCATCCGCGAGCGATATGGCATGGCGCCCACGCAGAAGGCGGTGGAGTTCGCTCCGGCGATCGCCGCCGCGCTGGCGAGCCTGGACGAACTCATCCTGGGGCAGCAGCAGTTCGATCCGGCCAAGGCCGAGCGCCTGATCACGCTGGCGCCCAACAGCTACGTCGAGTTCGTGCTGATGCCCGCGCTCGTCGAGCGGCTGCGCGAACAGGCGCCGGGCATTCGCCTGCGTCTTACGCCGTACGGCACGGACCTGGCGGAAACCGGCGTGATTTCCGGCGAAACCGCGCTGGTCCTGGGGCGCGTGATCGATCCGCCCGACAATCTGGTGGTGCAGCACCTCATGGACGAAGGCCTCGCCTGCGTCGTGCGCGCCGATCATCCGGTGGTCAACAAGCGTCTGTCGAAGCAACAGTACGAGCAGCTCAAGCACGTGAACGTGCTGCCTCCGGGACGGTTGCGCGCGGGCCTGTTCCAGATGCTCGAGCGGCAGGGCGTGCGGCGCGAAGTGGCCGTCTCGGTCACGCACTTCCTCGCGATCCCGGAGCTGATCGCGGTGACGGATTACTGCGCGACGCTGCCGAACCTGATCTGCCGTCGCCTCGCGGGCGATCCGCGCCTGAAGGTGTTGCCGGCGCCCGTGGACCTGGGGACGTTTCCGGTGGAGATGGCGTGGCACGTGCGATACCGGCACGACCCCGCGCATCAGTGGTTGCGTTCGCTCGTTGGCGACGTGGTGCGCGAGCTGCAGCGCAGGCGCTGAGTCGCCGTGTCCCTCTCCCGTGCGGGAGAGGGACGGACCGTGCGTCAGGCCGCGCTGGCAAGGTCAGGTGTACCGCTGAAGACCGTATAGCCTTCCGCGCCGCCACCGAAGAACGCCGAAGCGGGGGCTTCGAACAGCGGCGCATTCGCGCGCAGCTTGGCGACCAGGTCCGGGTTGCCGATGAACGGCTTGCCGAAGGCGATCATGTCGGCGCGTCCGGCGCTCATCGCATCGATGGCCGACTGCCGGTCGTAACCGTTGTTGGCGATGTAGGTGCCGCCGAAGGCCGCGCGCAGTGCCTGGAAGTCGAATGCGTCCGCGCCGTTTCCATCATGCAGCTGGCCCTCGACACCGTGCAGGTAGGCCAGGCCCAGATGACCGAGTTGGCGGGCGAGATAACCGTGCGTTTCCACCGGCGTGCTGTCCAGCGGCGTGTTGCCCACGGCCGTGGAGAGCGGGGACAGTCGCAGCCCCACGCGGTCGGCGCCCCAGACGCCCGCGACCGCTTCCACCACTTCGATGGGCAGGCGCGCGCGGTTCTCGATGGAACCGCCATAACGGTCCTCGCGCACGTTGGTGCTGTCGCGCAGGAACTGTTCGAGCAGGTAACCATTGGCGGCGTGGACTTCCACGCCATCGAATCCCGCCTCGCGGGCCCGCAACGCGGCGGTGCGATAGTCCTCGATGACGGCCGCGATCTCGTCCAGCGTGAGCGCACGCGGCATCGACGGGACTTCGAATCCATTCTCCGTGAACACATTGCCGCCCGCCTGGATCGCGGAGGGCGCGACCGGCGCGATGCCGTTCTCCTGCATGCTCACGTGCGACATGCGGCCCACGTGCCACAGCTGCATGACGATCTTGCCGCCTTCGGCATGGACGGCGTCGGTGACGCGGGCCCATGCATCACGCTGCGCATCGGTGTAGATGCCCGGGGTGTAGGCATAGCCGCGACCCTGGCGGGAGATGTTGGTCGCCTCGGTGATGATCAGGCCCGCCGAGGCGCGCTGGCGGTAGTACTCCACGGCGAGCGGTGTGTGCACGCCGTCCATGCCTGCGCGGGACCGCGTGAGCGGGGCCATCGCGATGCGGTTGCTGACTTCGATCGCGCCAATGCGGGTCGGGGAGAAGAGAAGCTCGGCGGACATTGCAGTCGGTTCCTTGGTGGGGTGACCGAAGCATGAGCGCCGCGCTGGCATTGATCCAATTTATTTACTGGATTCCAGATATATGCAAGCGGCATGACTGGAGAGGCGATGTTCACGCACCCGCGGGCGAAGGCACGCGCATCGCATCCTGCGCGGCTTCCGCGCACAACCACTGGCAGAACGCGTCCACCGCCGGCAGCGAATGCGCGCCCTGGCGACGCACGATCCAGAACGCATAAGCGTTGTCCAGGACCAGCTCGAACGGCTTCACGAGCCGGCCGTTGTGCAGGTCTTCTTCCACCAGCGGCGCGATGCCCAATGCGACGCCGTGCCCTGCGGCGGCGGCTTCCTGCGCCAGGTAGATGCTGGGAAACACCGGACCACGGCCGGCGTCCACGTGCTTCGCGCCCGCCGCTGCCAGCCACGCCGACCAGTCGGGCACGCCCGGACGGCCGGCCGCGCTTTCGTCGTGAAGCAACGTGTGGTGCCGCAGGTCGTCGGGCGTCGCAAGCTTCGTCAGCGAAGGCGCGCAGATGGGGAACACGGGCGCTTCCATCAGCCGCTGCGCGTCCACGCCCGCATACCCGCCGGAACCGTAGCGGATGGCGACGTCCGCGCCACCGTGGGCCACGTCGACAAGTGCATTGCCGGTCTCGATGCGCAGCCTGACGTCGGGGCATAGCCGATGAAATCGATGCAGGCGCGGTGCCAGCCATTTCGCGGCGAAGGATTCCATCGTGCTGACGCGCAGGCTGGCCACGGCCGGTGCGGTCGCGCGGTCCAGCGCGAGGTCGAGCAGTCCGAACACCTCGCCCAGCGACGCGGACAGCGCTTCGCCGTCGGGTGTCAGCTGCACGGCGCGATGGCCGCGCTGGAAGAGCTTCACGCCCAGGTAGTCCTCCAGGTGTTTCACCTGATGGCTGACCGCCGCCGGCGTCACGAACAACTGCGCGGCAGCGGCCTGGAAACTGAGGCTGCGTGCGGCGGCCTCGAAGGCGCGCAAGGCGTTGAGCGGGGCAGGGCGGCGGGGCTTCACGGGGGTGTCGCAGGGGCGGGCGTGGTCGTCATGCCAGCTTAGCTTTTCTAATGCGAGGCGCAAAACATCTCGTTTGTCGGGCTTTGGAGCGTGAACCACGATGACGCCGTCGAAGCCAAGGGCGTGCATCGTGAGAGTGGAAGATCTGGGTTCCCAAGTCCTCATGTTCGTCGGCGACGAACACGAGTCCGTCGCCACCGCCTTCATCGATGGCGACGACGTGCTGCTGGTCGACTCGCTCGGCAGCCAGGCCGACGCCCGTTGGCTGCACGACGTGCTGTGCCTGCAGATGGGCAAGACCGTGCGCGTGATCGTCGCGACGCATTACATGAGCGACCACATGGCGGGCCTGACGCAGTTTCCCGATGCGATGACGCTGGCGCACCGGCATCACCGCCACGCCTTCCTTTCGCAGAACCGGCCGGCCGATGCGCTCTATCGCGAGCCGAAGGTGATCTTCGGCGACGCGATGGCCATTCGCTGGGGGCGCAACGAACTGCGCCTGCTGTACAACCCCGGCAAGACGATGGACCACATCAGCGTCGACGTCCCCACCGCCGACCTCGTGTGCGCAGGCGACAACATCGTCGGCAACATCGTCTATCTCTCCCGGGCCGATCCCGCGTTGATGCGCGCTGCCATCGGCCGGATGCGGCAGTTCGGCAGAAGCACGGTCATCGGCGGGCACATCGGGCGGTTTCCGGCAGTGGTGCTCGACCATGCGATCCACTACCTCGACCGCCTGCGCGAGACGGTGGTGCGCATCCGCTCGCAGGCTCCCGTGCAGGAACTGGAGGCGCGCATCGGCGCGATCCGCATCGAAGACTGCGTGGCGGCGGGCGTCGAACCCGTCGCGTTCGAACGGGAATGGCATCAGCGCAATCTGGAGGTGATCCTCGCCCAGTCGACCTTCGCGCTGGACACGGCGCTTGCGGCCGTGGGAGATCGCGCATGAACCTGCGGCGCAGGAGATTCCTGTCGGTGTGCGCCGCGCTGACGGCCGCCGTCGCACTTCCGGGACGCGCCTTCGCGCCGGCGGACACCGCGAGCGGCTTGCGCATCAGGCGACTGGCCTGGGCCGGCATCCGCCTGCAATTGCCGCAGGCGACGATGTTCATCGACCCGCTGGTCAATCCGGACGCGTGGGGAAGCGCGCTCAAGGATCCGCTCGTGCCCGTTGGCGATGCGATCGGCGATACCAGCGTGCTGATCACGCACGCGCACCCCGACCACTTCGACGCGAAAGCCGCGGCCGACGCTCTTCGAAACGGCGGCACGCTGGCGTACCCGAACGCAACGCTGCCCTTGCCGATCCCGCAAGGTGCGCGCGCGCGACCGAGCGCGCTGTGGGAGCCGCAGTTGATCGGCGATTTCACCGCCACCGCCGTGCCTGCCTCGGACGGTTACGGTGATCCGCAGGTGTCCTGGGTGGTGTCGGCCGGCGGTCGCAGGATCTTCCACGGCGGCGACACGTTATGGCACGGGCATTGGTGGCGGATCGGCCGCCAGTTCGGGCCGTTCGATGCGGCCTTCCTGCCGATCAACGGAGCGCGCTTCGGCTGGCGCAAGCCGGTCAGCGGTCAGCCGGGCGTGCTCACGCCGGAGCAGGCGGTGGCGGCCGCGGAGATCCTGAGCGCGCGCCGACTGGTGCCCATCCACTACGGCATATCGGGGATGCAGGAGTATGTGGAGGTCGATGATCCGCTCGGCCGCCTGCACCAGGCGGCGCGCGCGAAATCCGTGGCGATCCATCCCATCGCGCCGGGCGAGTGGATGGATTGGGATGCGCAGGCAGCCGGATGAGCGAAGCCGCGTCGTCGTGCCGATTTGCGGTCAATCCGACCGCGCTGCACGCGCGTACTGCATCGGCGAGGCCCCCACATGGCGGCGGAACGCCGTGCTGAAGGTGCTCGTGCTGTTGTAGCCCACGCGTTCGGCGACGTCGGCGACGCTTGCGTCGTGATGACGCAGCAGATCCCGCGCCAGCGCCATTCGCCACGCCAGGACGTACTCCATGGGCGCCACACCGAGCGTGCGGCTGAAGCGGTCGAAGAACGCCGAGCGCGACAAGGCCGCGGTATCGGCGAGCTTCGCGATGGTCCACGAATGCGCGGGCCGTTCGTGGATGGAGCGCAGGGCCGCCGTGAGCCGCGCATCGGCGAGGCCACGCAGCAATCCGCTCGAACGGGAGCCGCGCGCGGTCTCGCGCAGCGCCTCCACCAGCAGCATTCCCACCAGGTGCGACAGCACGACCTCGCGTCCGGGTTGATCGTTTCGCACTTCTTCGCCCACCAGTCCCACCAGCAGCGAAAGACGCGGCACGCCGCGCACGTGCACGACGCCGGGCAGCAGGGATTCGAGCATCGCCGGGGCATCCGCGTCGAACTGGAACCAGCCGCCGAACAGGCGCACATCCGCGGGTCCGTCCTGGCGGCCGTGGCGTACGTCGTCGGTGGAGGAGGGGATCTGCCTGGGGTCGAGGAGCGTGGGCAGCAGCACGCCTTCTTGCGCGGAGAGGGTGAAGCCCGGCGTCGCCGGCAGCAGTACGAAGTCGCCGGCTTCCAGTGCGATTACCGCCTCGCCGTCGACCGCCAGCGTGCAGCGGCCCTCCAGCACCACGCAGAAGCTGGGGTCGCCGAACTGCGAATAGCGGACCGACCAGCGCCCGGCGCCGCTGATGCCCTTGGCGAACACCGCGCGCGGGCGGAGCAGTCGGACGACGTCGGACAGGGGATCGTGCATGGCCGGACTATCTCAAAACAAATCCAGACTATCCAGCATGGATCGTACGGGAAGGCCGGCCTAACGTGTCCGCACCCACCCCGTCCTGGAGTCCCATGAAAACCGTCCTCATCACCGGCTGTTCCTCCGGCTATGGCCTGGAGACCGCGCGCCACTTCCATGCGCAGGGCTGGCGTGTCGTGGCGACGATGCGCACGCCGCACGCCGACCTGTTGCCCGATGATGCACGCATGCTCGTGCTGCCGCTCGACGTGACGCGGCCCGACAGCATCGCGGCGGCGCTGGAGCGAAGCGGCCCGATCGACGTGCTGATCAACAACGCCGGCCTGGGCTTGTTCGGTGCGTTCGAAGCCACGCCGATGGCGACGGTGCGGGAGATCTTCGACACCAACACCTTCGGCACCATGGCGATGACGCAGGCGGTGATCCCGCAGTTCCGCGCGCGCGGCGCAGGCGTGATCGTCAACGTGACCTCCAGCGCGACGCTGGCACCGATGCCGCTGGTCGCGGCCTACACCGCGAGCAAGACCGCGATCGAAGGCTTCACCGCATCACTCGCGCATGAACTGGCGACGTTCGACATCGCCGTGAAGCTGGTCGAACCGGGCTACGCGCCCACGACGCACTTCGCGGCGAACGGCGAAGCGCGCATGCGTGGATTGATTACCGAGGCCTATGCACCGTTCGCGCAGCGATTCTTCGACGCGCTTTCGACGGTGCAGGCGGTGACGCGCGAGC
Organism: Lysobacter sp. MMG2; assembly: GCF_016735495.2. Lineage (GTDB taxonomy): Bacteria > Pseudomonadota > Gammaproteobacteria > Xanthomonadales > Xanthomonadaceae > Lysobacter_J. Next base: position 41,381 of record NZ_JAERQY020000001.1, on the reverse strand, counting down.
AGGACGTGGCCGAAGCGGCATGGCGCGCGGCGAACGACACCACGGGCAGGCTCCACTATCCGGCCGGTGCGGATGCCGTGGCGCTGGCGGCGCGGCGTGTCGCCTAGAGGCGATCCACGCTGACCAGCGCGACGCGGATGTGCAGTTCCTCGAACAACGCGCGAAGACGTTGCTCGATCTCCACCAGGTTCGCCAGGTTCTGTCGTCCGTAGAGCGAATAGGTCGGTCGGTCCCCGCTGCGCAGGCCGACTTTGCGTCCCACGCTGACGTCCGGCGTGCGGCAGGCCTGCGCCCAGACCTGCTGCAGGCGCTCCGGGCCGATGCTCTGCCCGTTGCTGATGGTGAATCGGAAAATCGCGATCATGGGCTTCATCAGCATTCCTGGGGTTGCATGGCTAATCGCGCTTGGCTTTCGTGGCAGGCGCGCCCGTGGGCGCGCGCAGCCTGGGTGGAATCGTCAACGGCCTTTCTCGGGTTCCGCTGCGGAGGCAGGGTCGGGTCGTGTGTCCTCACGCGTCGCTCGCTTCTTGGACTGCTTGGCGTCCTTTTCCTTCTTCTTCGCGATCTCGCGCTGGCGCTTCTCGAATGCATAGTTGGGCTTTGCCAAGTCGGGATGTCTCCATGGGGTGAAAGGTCGTCACGCGTCGCGAGTCGGGCGAACGCGTGGTCTCAGGATTTGGGAAGTTTCGCGGCGGCGATCGTGGGCGGCACGGGAGGCGCATCCTTGCTCGCTCCGTCCGGCTTGGCGGGCTTGCGTCGCAATGGCGTGACGCCGAGTACTTCGATCAGGCCGCCCGCCTTGTCGAACTCTTCCATGTCGGCCGCCAAGCGTTCCCGGGTGCCTCCCTTGTCGTACGACGTCTGGAAGCCCGAGGTGTACAGCGGGCCATAACCGCGCTGGCGAGTGGTGGACATGGGAACAGTTCCTCTCATTGCAGGTGTAGATCGATGGCACGCGAGCGTTCCGCCGCGTACTCGCTGCGGACCGCAATGCAGTAAGGGCCGCCCATGACGAATCGACGGCACACCGAAGGGCGCGTCTCGTAGATGCCGCAGTTCATGCGGGCGCCATCCAGGGCCACGCACCAGCCATCCTCGTCATGTGCCATGACGAGCAGGTCCCCGGTGGTGCGCGTGGTCAGATGGGATGGAATGCGATCCTCGGGCTGCAGCACGACCGTGAGGCGACAGCAGACGGCATCGCATTGGCTGCATCGGGCCGCATCTCGCGCGTGGCGGCTTTGTGAGTTCATCGGTTCCCGAAGCGCGCGTGTGTATCGCGGCTTGGTTTGCGGGTGGAATGGCCTGGCATCGGGGCTCCCTTGAGGCGCCTCTCCGCAGAACGCAGGAGAGGGTCACGCGTGAGAGGGAGCGATGCGGGCGGACGCTTTGAGGTCCGAGCGAAGCGCGTGAACAGGCGGTCGCGCTGAGGAGCTTATGCCTTGTCAGGCATCCTACAGTATTTGCGCTACTCATACTTGACTGCGCCTGCATCCGAACCTTCGATGCTCGGCTCCAATGCCTCGAGCATCGCACCGTGTTCATGATCCGAGCATCCCGGGCCGCTCTCGCGGGGGCCGCCGACGCGTTCCTGAATCATCACGGTCATATCGACCTGGCGGGAACCACCACGCATCCAACGGCGCCCGATCCTCCGATCCAGCGAGGATCCATCGCGGGATCCTCACGCGATGGCCCCCGGGAGCCATCGGGGGACTGCTGTCCCGATAGACCATCGGTGGTCCCAGATGGCGCATTGCCCGTGGATGGGGTGCATGGGAGAACGAAGGCCGGATTCCCCAGCGAGTCGGCCCAGTGGCGCGAATTCATGTCGTGGTTGCCGAAACGTCGCCGGATATCGAGGCCGAAGGCATTGCGGCCGCGGTCGCCGGTTGCGTCGACATGTCGCTGGTCGGGGGGCGGGCGGTAGGCGAGGCGGAGATCGAGGCATTGCTGGCCGCGATCCCGCGCGATCCGCCGGCCGTGCTGGTGCTGGTCGGGCCGGACGCCGACACCGAAATCGCGGAGCGCGCACTGGACGATCGCGCGGGGCTGGTGGTCATCCGCGTCAATGCGCCGTTCGGCAACCGCGTGCGCACGGCCTTCAACGATATCGGGTTGCAGAACCTGCTCGATCAGATCCGCGTGCTGGCCGAACCGCGTGCGCCGGCACGCAACATGGCGCGGATGGACGACGATGCGGTGATGCCGGCCGCCGGGCCACTGTTCCGCGCGGGCCTGGCGTGGTTGCACGCGTTACTCCGACACGCCGCTGCGTCCACTGCGACGACGCCTGGCGACCTGCCGGGTCTGACCGTTTCACCCACGCGCATCGTCGAGCAACTGGACGTGCGCGGCGAGCGCGAAGCGTCGGAGTCCAGCGAAGCCTTGCGCGAAGCCGATGCCCAGTTGCAACGCGCGCTTTCTGCCGCCGGCGAACGCGACGAGCCGTTGGCCGCACTCGCGTCCACGATGTCACTGACGGGCCTGGAACTCCGCACGGTACTGCTCGCGCTGGCGCCCGAGCTGGATCCGCGTTACCAGCGCTGCATCGGCGTGCTGCTGGATGATCTCAGTCGCCGCGTGGCCACGCTGGGTTTGTGCGCGGAACTGCTTGGCGATCCGGTCGAGGTCCGCCTGCAACTGGACGCGGCCGGCAATCTCGCCCGTTGGCGCGTGTTCGACGCAACGAGCGGATGGCTTCCGCCCGCCGACGAGCCACTGCGGCTCGATCCCGCAATCGTGGCCTGGATCCTCGGCGACGACGACGCGCTGTCGCGCGACGCGCGCCTGCGTCGCGTGCTGCGCCTGGCGGCGTGGCCGGGCGCGGAGTTGATCGACACGCCGTCGCTGCGCACGCGCGCGGACGTCCTGCTGCGGCGACTGGCGACGGCGCCGCAAACGCAATGGCTGCTGCTGCCGGGCGACGATGCCGCCGGGTGGAAGGCGCTGCTGGAGCTCGGTGCGCGCGCGCAACACGCGCAGCTGATGCGCGTGGATGTCGCCTATGCCGCATCGCCGGAAAGCGGTGACATCGAGGACCTCGGCATTCGGATCGGTCGCGCCGCGCTGCTGGGCGATCACCCGCTCGTGCTCGACCACGGCAGTGCCGACGGGCTTTCCGACGCGGACGACGCCCAGCGCCGTCTCTTCGCCGCGATCGCCGCTACCGGTTGCCGCACCGGTCTGATCTGCAACGACGCCGCGCGACTGGCCCGGCTTCTCGGCGCGGCGGCGTTCAACAGCATGATCGAAGCGCCCTTGTCGGGCGCCGACAGCGCCACCGCGTTGCGTGTAGCGGCGCAGCGCACCGGCGCGCAGATCGATGACGAACAGGCCGCTCACGCCATGCGCCAGTTCGGACTGTCCATTTCCGGGATCGACGAAGCGATGCGCCTGGCCGCGACACGTTCGACAGGCGGCTCTTCGCCGACCCAGCGCCGGGACGCGTTTCTCGCCGCCTGCAAGCAGGTCGCATCCGAAGGCCTGTCGCGCATGACCGAGCGCATCGATCCCATCTTCGCGCTCGACGACGTGGTGCTGCCGCAGGATCGCAAGGAGCAGTTGCTGGAGATCGTCGACAACGTGCTGCTGTCCGAGCGCGTGCTGGGCGACTGGGCGTTCGGCGAGCAGTTGCCGTATGGCCGTGGCGTCACCGCGCTCTTCCACGGCCCCAGCGGCACGGGCAAGACGATGGCGGCGCTGGCGGTGGCGCGCAAACTCGGCATCCAGATCCTGCGCATCGATCTCTCGCGCGTGGTCAGCAAATACATCGGCGACACGGAGAAGAACATCGACCGCGTCTTCGAGGATGCGCAGCGCTCGGGTTCCGCGCTGCTGATCGACGAAGCCGATGCGCTGCTGGGCAAGCGCAGCGAGGTGAAGGACGCGCACGACCGCTACGCGAACATCGAAGTCGCCTACCTGCTTCAGCGCATGGAGGCCTACGAGGGTTTGGCGATCCTGACGACCAACCTGCGCCAGAACCTCGACGCCGCGTTCCTGCGGCGCCTGCGTTTCATCATCGACTTTCCGCGGCCCGATGCAGAGGCCCGCGAACGCATCTGGCAGCGCTGCCTGCCTCCGCAATCGCATGCGCTGGATGAGGCGGCATTCCGGCACCTGGGGCGGCGCATCGACCTCACCGGCGGCCACATCCGCCAGATCACGCTGCGCGCGGCGTTCATCGCCGCCGCTGCCGGCACGAAGATCGGCCTGCCGCACATCGCGCGCGCGGCCAACGCCGAGTTCGCAAAGCTGGGCATGCCGCCCGTGCAGCTAGACCCGGACGTGCGGAGGGTGGCATGAACGCCGATGCCATCCTGCGCGTCACGCAGGCACTGGGAGCGCGCCTGCAACAGGCCGTCGTCGCCTCGGGCGATCCCGGCACCGTCTTCATCGGGCCGCTGGACGATCAGGATGCCGTCGGCGCATCGCTGATCCTGTTCCTCTACCGGATCGCGCCCAATGCCAGCCTTCGCAACCGCGAACACCGCGTGGCGGCGCAGACGCCGCCGCCCGCCGTGATCGTCCACGAGAATGCGCTGCCGCTGGATCTGTATTACCTGCTCACCGTCGGAACGCGCCCCGGCATGAGCGAGGAACCGCTGCTGCGCGTGCTGGGCTTCGCGATGCAGGCGCTGCAAGCGGTGCCTGAAATCACCGGTTCGCCGGTAAACCAGGAGGTCGTGCGGGTAACCCTCGAACCACTCACCACCGAGGAAACCAGCCGCATCTGGGCGTTGTTCCCCACGGCGAACTACCGGACGTCCGTCGCCTATCTGGCTTCGCCGGTGTGGATCGATCCGGCGCAGCCGCCAGAACAGGCGCAGGTGGTGCTCGAAGACAGCCTCGATGTCGGCATGCGCGCCACGGTTCCGGTGGATTAGCCATGGCCCGTCCCTTCGACGTGTACGAACCGCTGGAGCGCCCCTGGACGCAGGAGGACGGCTGGTCGCGCAAAGGCATGTTGGCCGTAGAGGTGCTCGATGCCGTGACGTTGCGGCGCATATCGCAGGGCATCACGGTCACCGCGAAAGGCGTGGGCAGCAGGCCGGTGCTCAACCACGGCGGATTGTTCGTCTGGCGCGGCGCGAACCTGACCGGTTTCGACGGCATCGCCATCGACCCGGGCGTGTTGCCGTTCGCGGGAGTGGAACTCGCGCCGGCCGACGTGTCGTTGCCGCTGCACACCGTTGCGTTGCAGCCGCGCTCGAACTACGCGTTCGCGCCGGGCACGACGGCGATCCTGGGCGCGCTCGTCGAAACCGTTCCGTTGCCGGGCACGGCCCCCATCGCGGTCCCCGGCGCATCGATCCGCCTGGAATGGCTGGACGACGACGGCACCACGTGGCACCCGCCCGCGCAACGTTTCTTCACCGACAGTCGCGGCGAGTTCGCCGCCTTCGTTCCTTTCCTCCCCGCCGACCTCCCGCAGTTGGACGCCGGTGGCCACGTCAAGCTCAGGCTGTTCGCGAATCGCACGCCGGCGGTGCTGCCGGTCGTGGAGAAGTTCGTCGAATTCGCACACCCCCAGGGGCGGGTGCGCAACGCGATCCATGCCTGGGACCAGCTGTCCTGATGCCAAGGAGTTCGTCGCCATGAGCGAATCGACCAAGCCGTGTCCGCCCGCCGAGCCGACGGAGCCCAGGTGCACGCCATTCCCGACGCGTGAGCCGCCCAAGCTGCCCGATCCCATCGATTGCCCGGTGCCGTGCTGTTGCCCACCCGGGCCCGGTGGCAACGGCGGTTCCTGCCTGGACAGTGTGATCGCCGCGCAATCGCAGCTGGCCGACAAGGCGGCGATGGCCAAGGACTTCGCCGACGAACTGCGCGCCTTGCAGGACAAGATGGTCGCCGCGCGCGCGGGCTACACGCGCGAGAAGTTCACCGGCCTGAGCAAGCGTTGGAATGAACAGGATGCGGCCATCGGCAAGCTCGCCAGCGATGTCGCGTGCAGCGTGAGTTGCTGGGAATGCCTGCTCGAATGTCGCCTGTGTCCGCTGCTGTACGAGATCCGCACGCTCGAGCGCAGGTTGAACGGCTACGGCAATTACCCCACCAGCGTCGACACGCTGCGCGAACTTGCCAGCTGGCACGAGCGCAACCGCGACGATCGCCAGGCCGTGTACGACCGCATCAAGGCCGTGCTGGCGGCCTGGGAGGATCCGGCCACCACGCTGGACGAGGTGCTCACCGCCAACCAGGCCCTGCTCGACAGTGCGCGCGCGCAGCTCAGCACCGATCCGGCGGCGGCGATCTATACGCTGTTCGTGAAGCTGATTCCGGCGCACTGGGCGATACGGCCGCGCGGGGAGGGCATGGCCAAACCCAAGGTCGAGCCTTACGCCCACATCTGCACCTGCGGGAACGAAGATCCGGACGAGTGCTGCGGTCCCGACACCAGCGCCGGAACCGTGATCGAGCGACTTCGCGCGCCGCTGCCGTATCTCATCGATCCCAACGGGCTCGCCGACCTGCTGTGCTGCCTGGTGACCGAACGCTACCTGCCGGCGAAAGAACTGCTCGCCGAGGCGCATGCGTTGCTGGAGAACGCCAAGCAGGACCTGGAACGCACGGCCGCCCAGATCAAGTCGAAAACCGAAGCCCTGGAAGCGTCCTTCATGGCCGAACTCTCCGGCCCCATCGACTGCGGCCCGTACCGCAAGAAGAACGGGAAGGACGACCCGTGCACACCGCCCACCGAAGAGCCGGAGGAGCCCAAGCCTTGCCCTCCGGCGCAACCGCCCTGCGAATCCGACACCCCCAAACAGTCCGGCGCGTGATGCCCCGAACACCGGAGAACGGCCATGCCTGAGTACCTGCATCCCGGCGTCTACATCGAAGAAATCGAACGCGGTCCCAAACCGATCGAGGGCGTGCCGACCAGCACCGCGGCGTTCCTCGGCGAAGCAGAGCGCGGCCCGACCATGCCGCGCATGGTGACCAGCTACAAGGACTACCAGCGCTGGTTCGGCGGGGTGACCTCCACCGACAAGTTCCTGCCGTATGCGGTGAACGGCTTCTTCGAGAACGGCGGAAAACGCCTGTTCGTATGCCGCATCGCCGACGACACCGCGACGCCCGCGCAAGTCGCGCTGCCGCAGAATTTCCTCGTCCGTGCGGTGGGGGCGGGGGCCTGGGGCAAACGCGTGTACGCCTACGTGAGCGACAGCTCGACGAAGCGGCCCGGACCGGGCAACACACTCGTTCCCGTCGGCTTCCGCCTGCAGCTGGCGTACTACGCCACGGCGCCCACGCAGGACCCGACCGAGTGGTTCAAGGACCCGACGAAGCCGCCGTTCCCCTCGTATTCGGAGAACTTCGACGACCTCGTCGGCAACCGCGCTTCGCCGGACTACTACGAGAAGCGCCTGCTCGACAGTTCCGCGCTGGCAACACTGATACCGCCGACCAACGCACCCGTCGGCGCGATTCCGCAGAAGACCGCCACCGCGCTGGCGCTGTCGGCCAACGGCGCCGACGGAGGCGTGCCGGATCCGGCCGATTACGAAGGCAGGGTCGCGCTGCCGCAGCGCCCGGACCCCCAGGGCCTGGCGGCACTGGAACTGGACCCTTACCGCGACGTCTCGCTGGTCTACGCACCAGGCGTGGATTTCGACATCGCCAAAAAGCTGATCACGCACTGCGAGAACCTCAAGTACCGCTTCGCCGTGGTGGACTGCCAGAAGACCACCACGCCGACCACGTTCGAGCCTCGCAACGCGGTGGCCGATTCCAAGTACGCGGCGTTGTACTACCCGTGGATCTACATCTCCGATCCGCAGTCCGGCGCGCGCACGCTGGTGCCGCCCGGCGGCCACACGCTGGGCGTGTACGCGCGCACCGACAGCGAGCGCGGCGTGTTCAAGGCACCGGCGAACGAGATCCTGCGCGGTGCGCTGCAACTGTCCGCCGAAACCGACGACAGCACGCAGGACCAGATGAACCCGCGCGGCATCAACGCGATCCGCCAGTTCCCCGGACGCGGCATCCGTGTCTGGGGCGCACGCACGCTCAGTTCCGACGCGCTGTGGAAGTACGTCAGCGTGCGCCGGCTCTTCATCTTCCTGGAGCGCTCGATCTACGAGGGCACGCAATGGGTCGTGTTCGAGCCGAACGACGACAAGCTGTGGGCGCGCGTGATCGACACGATCCGCCTGTTCCTGCGCACGCAGTGGCGGCTGGGGGCGCTGTTCGGACGCACCGAGGAAGAGGCGTTCTTCATCACCTGCGACCGCACCACGATGACGCAGGACGACATCCTCAACGGACGGCTGATCTGCGAAATCGGAATCGCGCCGGTGCGTCCGGCGGAATTCGTCGTGTTCCGGATCTTCCAGAACACCGCCGAGCCCCAGCGCTAGGAGAGTGAGCCATGGCACGCATCGACCCCCTGCGCAATTTCCGCTACCGCCTGGAGATCGACTCGATCACCCAGGCGGCCTTCAGCGAAGTCGCCATCGGCGACACCACGATCGACGCGGTCGACTACCGCGAAGGCACCGATCCCCCGCATGTGCGCAAGCTTTCCGGCCTGACCAAGTACGGAAACATCACGCTCAAGTGGGGCATGACCATCGGCGCGACCGCGCTGGATCTCTACAAGTGGCACATGGACGTGTCGTCCGGACAGGTCCGGGAGCGGCGCAAGAAGGTCGTGATCGTCGTACAGGACGAAGCCGGCGCCGACGCCGCGCGCTTCGTGGTCAGCGACGCATGGCCGGTCAAGTACGACCCGTCGGACCTCAATGCCAAGGGCAACGAGGTGGTGATCGAACTGCTCGAGCTGGTCAACGAAGGCATCGAGCGCGTCCGCTGACGAGGAGGGCAGGATGAACGCGAATCCGCATCCGGGCTTCCGGACCGAAATCGACTTCGAGTTGCCCAAGGGCTACCTCGACGACACCGGCACGCTGCATCGCCACGGCGTCATGCGCCTGGCGACGGCGGCCGACGAGATCCTGCCGCTGCGCGACCCGCGCGTGCAGCAGAACGAGGCCTACCTGGCGGTGATCGTGCTGGCCCGGGTCATCGTGCGGCTGGGCACGTTGCCGGACATCCACACCGGTGTCATCGAAGGGTTGTACGCGTCCGACCTCGCGTACCTGCAGCGGCTCTACGAGGAGCTCAACGCCGTCGACGACGTCGACGCCAGGCAGGCGCCGCCGAGGCTGGCCGTCCTGGGGGAAGCATGAAGGCCTATCCCGTGCCCGTCCTCTACGAGGAAATGGCCTTCATCGCCCACCATTTCCACTGGTCCCATCGCGACCTGATGGAGCTGGAGCATCGCGAGCGGCGGCGTTGGTGCCGGGAGATCTCGCGCATGAACCGTGCGCTGGACGGCGCGCCGGCCAATCCGTTCGAACTGTGAGGGCACGATGACGCGTCGCGATCCCTTCCGCGGTTTCCGCTACCTGGTCGAGATGGAGGGCCTGGTGAGCGGCGGTTTCCTGCGCGTGAAGGGGTTGTCGCGCGAAGTGCGGGTGGAGTCGTACAGGGAAGGCGGCGTCAACGAGTACGAACACAAGCTGCTGGGCCAGGTGACGTATCCATCGCTGGTGCTCGAGCGCGGCCTGGCGATGGACGACCTGTGGAAGTGGGCGCAGGCGGCGGCGGACGGCGACGCGCAACGTCGCACCTTGTGGATCCGCTTGCAGGACGAGGCCAACGACAAGGCCTGGGCATGGCAGATCACCGATGCGCTTCCGGTGAAGTGGTCGGCGTCCGACCTCGATGCGGCATCGTCGCAGGTGGTCATGGAAACGCTGGAGCTGGCGCATCACGGTTTGAGGAAGGCGACATGAAGGCGCGGCCGCAGCTGGCGCTGCTCGCGTGCCTGGCGGCACGCAGGTTCGTGCGCAGGCGCCCGGCGCGGACACCGGGACGGGCATGGCTGCCGCTGTTGTTGCGGTACCGGCGTGTGCATGCGTCAACGGCTGCGCGTATCGGCATGCGAAGTCGCGTGATGGGGATGCAAATTCACGTGCACCTTGGGTTCGCTCATCACGCGCGGCAGATGGGTGGCCAGATGACGTCGCCCGCATTGTCGAGCGCTGCGGTGAATGGGCGTTCGTCCTCGATGACGCTGCGGTCTTCGCAGATGACGCCGGCTCGTGCGCTTTACAGCTCGCCAGTGGAAAACACGCTTGCGCCTGTGGGCAGAGCCGGCGCGCGGCGCGCGCGGATGGACCATCCACTGCGCCCACACCGCGCGGCAAACCCGATGGCGCTGCCCGACGCGCGACAGCGCGCACAGGCGCCGACCGTCGGTGCACGGGTCGTTGCGGCCCTGCGCGTACAGGCCGCGCGGACGCCGCGGCCGGTGCACGGCGGTGGCGGAATCGAGGCCCAGGATCAGCGCCTGTCCGCCGTTGCAATGCGGGCCAGGGCATCGCGCGCTAGTTCCCCGAATACGCAAGGCGCACGCCACGCGATGTCGCCGTCGCAGTCGATGGGCGGCTCACCGGATCTGATCTGGCGCGCGCCGCCGCCCGCCGCCGTGCCGGCAAGCGTGCAGACGCTCGCGCAATCGCCGTATCCGACGACCGATGAGACGACGCGTCCAACCGCCTTCGAACCCATCGAACCCGCCGACCTCGCCCCGCAGGTGCGCGCCGCGATGCGCGCGCAGGTGCTCGATCCCGCGATCGTCGACCGCCTGGCCGACGACGTGATCCGCCGCATCGACCGGCGCGCGCGCATCGAACGCGAACGCCGGGGACTGTGAGGACACCATGGCCGAATCGCAGCTCAAGAAGGCCACCATCACCGTGCTGGCGGGCTCGCGCCAGAACGAAGTGATCACGGTGCTGTTCAACCCCACCGAATACACCTTCGAACGTTCCAACACCTACAAGGCGACGCCCGTACCGGGCATCGGCGCGCCGTTGCTGCAATTCGTCAACGGCGAGTCCGACCGCCTGAGCATGGACCTGTTCCTCGACGATGCCACCGACCGGCAGGGGCCGACCTCGCTGTTGCAGAAGGAGAACAACCCGCTGGGCACGCGCCTGAAGGCGCTGACATCGCTGCTGGTGATCGATGCATCGTTGCACGCGCCGCCGCCCGTGCGCTTCAGCTGGGGCACGCTGGAGTTCTCGGCGGTGATCGAACGCCTGGGCCGCAAGGTCACGATGTTCCATCCCGACGGCAACCCCGCGCGCGTGACGCTGTCGGTGAGCTTCAAGGAATACCGAACCCTGCGTCAGCAACTGGAAGACCCGCGTCGCGAGTCGGCCGACAAGACCAAGCGCCGCGTCGTCGTCGGGGACGAGCGTCTGTGGTGGATCGCCGCCCGCGAGTACGACGATCCCAACGAATGGGTCCGCATCGCGCTGGCCAACGACCTCGACGACCCGCGCGAGATCGCACCGGGCGACTGGCTGGAACTGCCGCCGATGGAGAATCCGGATGGAACTCGTCGCACTGTCCCATGACTACGGCGAGTTTTACGCGCCGTGCTTCGTGGTCCGCCTGGCGGGCCAGGAGCTGGTGCGCGATCTGCAGGTCGCCGTGAGCCAGGTCGAAGTCGACATGGTGCTCGGCTCGGCATGGCACTTCACGTTCACCGTGGTGGATGCATTCGACCCGGCCGCCGGCGCCTTCCGCACGGGGCAGGGCGGTCACGATCTGCTCGGCCAGTTCGCCTTCGGCGCCAGCATCGAAGTGTGCATGGGCTACCGCGATGCGAAGTCGATGCCCACCGTCATCAACGGCGTGATCACCGAGGTGTCGACGAGTTTCCCCGACGGCGGCGCGCCGGAGCTCATCGTGTCCGGCTACGACCCGGGCTTCCTGCTCACCCTGGGCAAGAACTCCGACAGCTGGCGCAACCAGACCGACGGTGATGTCGTGCGGCAGATCGCGCGCTTCCATAACCTCGACGTGGTCGTCGACAAGACCGAAGAGCGACGTCCGCAGATCGAACAGAACCAGGAGAGCGACTGGGATTTCCTAAAGAAGCTCGCCCAGCGCAACCACGTCGAACAGGATCACTTCGAACTCTACGTCGATGTCGAAGGACGCAACCGTTCCACGCTGCACTTCAGCGGGCCGCGCGTGAAATCCGATCCGGTCGTGCACCTGGAGTGGGGCCGGGGACTGTTGAGCTTCAGGCCGCAGGCGAACCTGGCCGGGCAGGTGGCGAAGGTCGAAGTCATCGGCAGCGACACGGCGCGAAAGACGACCTTCATCGGTCGCGCCAGTGCCGACCTGGCCGGAGCGCGCGCGAAGACGATCGCCGAGCACCTGGGCGCACTGGTCCGCGCACCGGGCCGGCAGCCGGTGCTGCGGCTGCGCCAGCCGGTGTTCTCGCAAGCCGAGGCCGACCAGCGAGCGAAAGCCGCGCTGGGCGAACGCACGCGTGAGTTCCTCACCGGCGAAGTCGAATCGATCGGCCTGCCCGAGTTGCGACCCGACCGCACCGTGAAGATCGACGGCATCGGCACGCCGTTCTCGAAGACCTACTACATCCAGCAAGCCACGCATCGCATCGACGGCAGCGGCTATCGCACGCGCTTCCGTGTCCGGGAGACCGCGCTGTGAACCTCCTCTCGCCTCCGCAATCGGAAACCGGTCTGGAGACCGGCGGCTTCGCCAAAGGCCTGGCCGTCGGCATCGTGACGCAGAACCAGGACCCCGAAGGCCTGGGCCGCGTGCGGGTGGCCTTCCCGTGGCTCGACGATCGCGAGAGCCATTGGGCACGCCTGGCCACGCCCATGGCCGGAAAGGACCGCGGCCTGGTGCTCATCCCCGAAGTCGGCGACGAGGTGCTTGTTGCGTTCGAACGCGAAGACCTGCGCTTCCCCTTCATCCTGGGCGGTCTGTGGAACGGCGTGGACACACCGCCCATCGCCAACGACGACGGCAACAACGACAAGCGGATCCTCAAGTCGCGCAAGGGCCACTGGCTGCTGTTCGACGACGGGACGCAGGGCGTGGTCGAACTCAGGCACGAGAACGGCGGCCTCGTGCGACTGAGCGACGACGGCATCCTGATCGACGACGGGAAGGGCAACACGGTCTCGATAGACAACACCCGCGGCGCCATCGCGCTGGAGGCGATCGGATCGCTGCAGATCAAGGCCACCACGATCTCGATCGAAGCCACCGGCACGCTCGAACTCAAGGCCAACGCCACGATGACGATTCGCGGCGGCCTGGTGAACATCAACTAGGAGCGCACCGATGGGTCAACCCGCTGCCCGCCTCGGAGACACCACCAGCCACGGCACGCCGCTCGGCCCCGGACCGGGCAGCGCGACGGTGCTGATCGGCGGCATGCCGGCATGGCGCGCACTGGCCGATACGCACGCGTGTCCGTTGTCGGACGGACCCAAGCCGCATGTCGGCGGCGTCGTGGTGATGGGCAGCTTCACCGTGTTCATCGGCGGGCTCCCCGCCGCGCGCCAGGGCGACATGGTGGTGGAGGCGGGCGCGCCGAACCCCATCGTGCTGGGCGCCATGACGGTCATGATCGGATGAGCGACGACCGCGCCATGGACGAGCAGAAGGCCTTCCTGGGGCGCGGCTGGGCGTGGCCGGTCGCACTGGATCCGCGCACCGGACGGGTCGCCAGCGTTGCGTATGAGGAAGACATCCGCCAGTCGATGCGGATCATCCTGCAAACCGCGCCGGGCGAACGCGTGATGCGGCCCAACTTCGGCTGCGGCATCCACGAACTGGTGTTCGAAGCCATCGACAGCATGACGCTCCAGCGCATCCGCTCGACCGTGGAAGAAGCGCTGCGCCGATGCGAAGCGCGCATCGACGTGCTCGCGGTGGAGGTCGATGAAACGCAGGCACGCGAAGGCACGCTCCTGGTCGCCATCGAGTATCGCGTCCGCAAGACCAACCAGACCGGCAACCTCGTCTTTCCGTTCTACTTCCGCGAAGGAGGGCCGCCATGAAGCCGCACCTCCCGCCGCGCATGGACCGGCGACGCACGCGCGAGTTCATGGCCGAACTTCAGGCGCGCGCACGCGCGTGGATTCCCGACTGGGCCATCGCCGACGACGAACCGGATTTCGGACGGGCCCTGTTGCAGGTCGCGGCGCGGTTCAGCGCGGAAGTCGCCGAACGCCTGGACGGCGCTGGCGAGAAGCTGCGCGACGGGCTGTTCGACTGGCTCGGCGTGCATGGCGAAGCGGCACGGCCGGCGCGCGCGCCGGTGGCGTTCAAACTGGGCGACAAGGCGGTCGATGCCGTCCTGGCGCCCGCGCAGACGCGATTGCAGGCCGACGTCGACGGCGCGTCCGTGGTGTTCGAAACGGAAACCGACGTGCAACTGGTGCCGTCGAAGCTGACGCACATCGTCGGCGTGGAAGCCGACCGTTTCCATCTCCCGCCGCCGGGACTGGCGTCGCTGGAACCGCTGCTGCCATTGCCCGAGCAGTGGCTGTTGAAGAGCTTCGCCGCACCCGGGGCCGCCAGGCTCCAACTGGATCCGGCGGAGGGATTGTCACCGGACATGGTGCTGCAATCCGACGGACAGCGCGTGCGCATCACGCAGGAAGACAAGGGCCTGGTCACCATCGAGCCGCCGTTGCGCAGCGGCCTGGCGCAAGGCGCAACGGTGCGCAAGCTCACGCAGTTCTCTCCCTTCGACGGACTGTGGAACGACGAACAGCTGCATGCGCTTTACCTGGGCGGCATGGAGTTGTTCGACATCACCGCCGAGGCGACGTTCGACATCGTCGGCGCGCAGGACCTGGCGGGAGTGCAGTGGGAGTACTGGGGAAAGAAGGTCGAATCCGAAGATCCCGTGGCGGCGGGATGGCAGGAACTGGTGCGCGCGGACGAGCAGAAGTACGCCAACGCGTTGACCCTGCGCAAACCCGAAGGCGCCATCGAGCCGCGCGAGGTCGTGCCCGGCAAGCGCGCACGGTGGATCCGCGCCGTCGCGCGCCAGGTCGACCGCGTGCTGCTCGCCGCCGACCGGCTCAGTGTCCGGATCAACTACACGCCCAGCCGCGCGAGCTGCCAGAGCGTGGCGGACAAACCTTCCGTCGGCTTCGAAGCGATGTCGAACACGACGCCGCTCGTCGTGGATGGCGCCTTCTATCCGCTCGGCCGGGAGCCGCGCCAGTTCGACGCGTTCTACATCGGCAGCGCCGAAGCCTTCTCGAAGAAGGACGCGCGCGTGCAACTGTGCTTCGAGATGGCAGACCTGAGCTTCCAGGGGTTCGCATGCCTGCGCACGGGCCCGCTTGCGAACACCGTCCTTGCCGGGGTGACGCGCGATGGCGGTCTGCAATTGCTCGGTTTCGATGCGGGCACGGCGAGCCTCTCGCGCTTCCGCGATCGCCCGCCGCTGCGTCCGCCGTCGCCCGCCGCCGGCGGTGCCACCGTGGATGCCGCGCCCATGCCGCTGCGCGCGGGCGCTTTGGCGATCTGGGACAAGGGCGACGACTTCGTCGTGGCCGTGGCGGCCGACGATGGCGTGTGGTGCTGGCGCGAAGTGAAGTTGGAAGAAGGCCGCCTGAGCGGCTGGACCTCGCTGCCGGCGGTGCCGGTCGCACCGCCGCCGACGGGGCAGGCGACGCCGCTCATCGACAGCCTGGTGTACCTGCCTGCATCGGCCGTACTGCTCGCGGTGCGCGACGCCAAACTCTATGCCTGCGATCCCGACGCAGCCGCCCCGGAATGGACGGAGGTCGCTGCGAAGGACGGCCCGGCCGATGTCGAACTCACGCGAATCGCATCGATCTTCGTCGCGACCGCCGCGGCCACGGTGCCGGAGCGGATCGTGGGCGTCGCCAGGGATCTGTCGATGTACGCAGTGAGGGTCGGCGGCGCGCCGCTCCAGGCCGATTGCACGACGCTGCGCACGGGCGTGGATCCGACGATGACGCCCGCGGCGATCCTGCGCGCTGACGACACGCTGCTCGCCGTGGCCGTGGGTACCGGCATGTCGGGGCCGAGCCTGCTTGCCTTCCTGTCGGACCCGGGATCCCTGCTGCAGCAGGCCGTCGCCGATGCGGCGCTGGGGACTGCGCGCGTGCTTGGCGGTGCGGTCGATGCGGCGGTGGCCAACGTGCACGGCGTGTTCGCCGCATGCCTGGCGGCATCCGATGGCACGACACGATTGGTGCGCTGGTCGCCGTTCGAGCCCGCGCTGTCGGATCTGCCGTTCAGCACGCACATCCCGGCCGAGCTCGGTCCCGCCGCCGGCGTGCCGACGGTGCTGCCCGCGCATCTGATCGTGCCGGTGCTGTCGAGCCAGGTGCTGGTGGCGCTATTCAATCCGGCCGATTGCGCCAAGCGCACGGCGCCGCTGATGACCGCGATCATCACCCGTCCCGGAGATCCGCTGCAGGCGCTCGACCAGGTCGCGTTTCCCGTGCTGGGCGGTTTCGAGGTCGCGACGGCCGCATCGACCGCGCAGCAGAGCGGGCAGGTGCTGTTCGCGTTCGATGTGCAGGCGATCGACGGCGACATCGTGGTGTATCCGGCCGCCGATCCGGCGGGTCAGTCCGCCGTCGATCCGGCTGCGCTGGACACGGTGTTGATCGCAGGCAACGAGCCGATCACCCCGGACCAGACGCGCCTGCTCATCACGACCTCGCTGTCGATGGACGTCTATCAGGTCGACGACTTCGACAACACCACGCGGATCGCGACGCTCGACCGCGAACTGGACGTGCCCAATCCGTTGCCGGCGGGAGAGCAGGTCAGCTATCGGTTGCCCGCGCCATCGCCGGTGCCCGATGAAAGGCGCGTCGTGCCGTTGCTGGAGCTGGATCCCGCCAACAGCGGCCACTGGGACGCGGCGCTGCTGCAGCGCACGCTCCTGGCCTTGCCGGGCGGCGATCCCGTCTGGCAGCGCGGCCATGCGTTCCGCGTCGACGGCAACGGGCATCCGCTGCTGGTGGACCTGGCGACGCCCTGGGTGGTGCAACCGCCGATCAACCTGGGAAGGGTGGAGTTCTACGTCGATGAGGCGGTGCGGACGTGGTCGGCCGAGCTTTCCGACACCACCTCGAACCCGGCGTTGTCGTGGGAGTACTGGAACGGCACGGGCTGGTGGAACCTCGGCGCGAACGACGCCGGCACGCAGCACCTCAAGCGCAGCGGCGCGATCACGTTCAAGGTTCCCGCCGACCTGCGGCCGACGGACTGGTCCGGCAAGACGAGCCACTGGATCCGCGCGCGCCTGATCGGTGGCGATTACGGACGTGAAGAAGTCACGGTCGTCACCACGCCCACCAATACGCCGGGCGAAACCCGGCAGACGATCGAGCGCAACACCGACGGGATCCGCGCGCCTTACGTGGCCCGGCTGCACGTGTCCTACGCGACGGAGGATGCGGTGCTGCCGACCTTCGTGCTCGCACAGGACAGCGGTTCCATCCTCGACCAGAGCGATGCCAATCGCACGCCGAATGCGATCGTCGAAGCGTTCGTGCCATTGCCCGTTCTCCTGGGCCGTCTGTCCGGTGCCGCGGTGCCCGAAGACGACGCCGCATGCGCGCCCGAGTGCGCCTGCAGCGGTACGCAGTCGCCCGGTGACCTGCTTGCTGGCGCAGCGACGTCCACTAACGCCGTGCCGTCTGCGGGGCGCGCCTTCTTCCTGGGTTTCAAGGGACCGCTCTCCGGCGGTCCTGTTCGTCTGTACTTGCGCGTCGCGGAGGATGCCTCTCAGGTCTCGCACGCCGCCGTGCGCGTGGACGCACTGGTGGCCGACCGCTTCGTCCCGCTGGTCGTGGAGGACGACACGCGCGGAATGGGGGAGAGCGGGATGCTCACGCTGGTCTTCGACGCACAACCCACGCCGCGCGAGTTGTTCGGCACGACGCTGCGCTGGCTGCGGATCACGCCCTCGGGCGACGCCGACGCCTGGTCGCCGACCTTGCTGGGCGCGCATCTGAATGCCGCGTGGGCGACCGCCGCGGAAACGATGGCGTACGAACGCCTCGGTTCGTCCGAAGGCGCGCCGGACCTGACCCTGGTGCTCGCGCGACCGCCCGTGTTGCGAGGCACGCTCGAACTGCGCGTGCGCGAACCGCTGGGCGAAGAAGAGCGCGCTGACCTCACGGCCGATGACCCCGCGCGCGTCCTCAGCGACGTGCCCAATCTGCCCGGGGATTGGGTGCGCTGGGAGCAGGTGTTCGATCCCGCCGACGAGGATGCCTCCCGACGTGTGTACGCATTGGACGAAGCGACGGGTGAGGTCGTCTTCGGCGATGGCACGCACGGCATGATTCCCCCGGTGGGCCGCGACTCCATCGTTGCCTTCCGTTACCAGCGCACCGAACGCGCCGCCGACGGCAGCGACCGCGTGCCGGCCAACGCCGTCGCCGCCCGCGCGAAGCTCAATCTCGCTTCGCCGGTGAGCAGTGTGGAGGCGGTATCCGCCGCCGATCAGGCCGCCGGTGGTGCGCCGCCGGAGGACGCACCACGCATCCTGCGCTTCGGCACCGCGCGCCTGCGCCATCGCAACCGTGCGATCAGCGCATCCGACCTGGAAGACCTGGCGTTGCAGAGTTCGCCCGACATCGCGCAGGCGCGTTGCTTCGTCACGCGCGGCGGCGTGCGGCTTGTCGTCGTCATGCGCGGCGGCAACCCCGTGCCGAACGCGGCGCAACGACGGGAACTGGAGCGACTGCTGCTCGGCGTTTCGCCGGTCGGGCTGGGCGCGCTTCGCATCGCCGGCCCGACCCTGCGCTGGCTCGGAGCGCAGCTGCGATTGCGAGTGGTCCGCCTCGACGATGCCGGTGCCGTCAGCGGCGCGGTGCGCGCGCGCATCAAAGCGTGGTTCGATCCGGTCACGGGCGGCGCCGACGGCGACGGCTGGCCGCTGGGATGCAGTCCGGACGCCAGCGACATTGCGCTCGCCCTCGTCGATACACCGCGGCTGGCCGGCGTGCTCGACGTAGTGCTGCACGAGCGGGTCGACGAAGCGGTGGAGCGCGCGTGGCCTGCGTCGATCCGTCGCTCCGACCTGGTCGTCCTGCGCGACGACGCATGGCAGCTGGTCTTCGATCCGGGCGAGGAGGGCGCATGAGCCGTCTGGTGAAGGTTCGCTTCGACCGCCGGTTCCAGGACCTGCTGGCCATCGGGCGCGCGCAACTGCCCGCGCTGGCACCGCAATGGACCGACCACAACGCGCACGATCCGGGCATCACGCTGATGGAGCTGCTGGCGTGGGTGGCCGAAGCGCAACTCTATGCGGCGGGACACACGCGGCGCGACGAGCGCGCGGCGTACGCGGCGCTGCTTGCGCTCCTGCCCAGCGGCACGCAGCCGGCACGCGGCCTGATCTGGCCCGACCTGCAGGACCCGCGCGCGCCTGTCGTGACCTTTGCGCAGAGCGTGGTGATTCCGGTGGACGCCGTCATCCGGCCGGTCAAGTCGGACGGGCCGATGTTCCATCCGGAACACAGGCTCTTATGGGTTCCGGGCGAGATACGCGCACTGACGACGCGGTTGGCGAACGGGCGCGCGCTCGACCACACCGCCGTGAACCGGCGACCCGGTCACGCGTTCCAGCCCTTCGGCGCGCATGCACGCTCGCGCGATGTATTGGCGATCGACTTCGAGTGCCGCAGCGACGACGGCCTGTTCCCGCCGGAACGCGCGCAGGCCGATGGCGCATGCTGGACGCTCGGCGTGCGCGCCGCGTCGCCTGTCGCGGGCATGCAGCCGGATGTTGCCGCGTCGTCATCGCCGCTGCGGGTCGAACTCGTCACCGACACCGAGCGGTATCCGCTGGCCATCGTGTCCGACACCACCCAGGGCCTGCTGCGCAGCGGCGCGCTGGTTCTGGATCTTTCCGCCGTCCGCTCGTCGCCGCGGCGCTTCACGCTGGAATTGCGCGCGCCGGACGGTCTCGCACGCCCGCCGCGCGTGCTGCAGATCGCGCCCAACGTGGTCCCCATCGTGCAAGGTCGCGCGGTCGAAGGCGAGGTGCATATCGCCAACGGCGCACTGCCTGACTGGAGCTTCCAGCTCGACGTGCCCGGGCTGCGCTTTGCGGCGTCGGAAGCGCCGGTGCGGGTCGAGGTCGTCGAAGCCGCCGTCGGCAGCACGTGGCGACGTTGCGACCGACTGGCCGCGCAGGGGCCCGACGATGCGGTGTACGAACTGGACATCGCGTCCGACCGGATCACGTTCGGAAACGGAATCAACGGCCGCGTGCCCCGCGATGGTGCGCAGGTGCGGGTGTCGTATGCGGTGAGCGACGGCGCGCAGGGCAGCGTCGCGCGCAACCGACGCTGGCACGTGCAGGGATTTGGCGAGGCCTTCGGCGTCAATCCGGACGCGGTGGCCGGCGGCGCAGGCCCGCAGGACTGGCGCGCACAACGCCGCGAAGCACGTCGGCGCGTGCGTGAGGATCACGCACTGGTGAGCGCCGACGACATCGTGCGCGCCGCGCTGGCGTTGCCGCTGCTGGAGGTCGCGCGGGCCTGGATCGTGCCGGCGAACGAAGCACGGCCGAACACCGGCGCGGTAACGCTGGTGGCCATGCGTGGCCTGCAAGCCGGCGATGACCCGCGCACGCCGGAAACACGGCGGTGGCGTAGGGCCGTGCAGCGACGATTGGAACCGCGCATGCCGCTGGGCACCCGACTGGCCGTGATCGGCCCGCGCTATAGCGCCGTGGTGGTCGAAGCGACACTGGAGGCATCGCCCGGACGCGATGTCGACCGCGTTCAACGCAACGCGCTGGACGCCGTGCGTGCGCGACTGGCGACCACCGGCCCGTCGGCGCGACGGCCCGGTGTTCCCGTCTCGCATGGCGACGTGGCCGGATGGCTCCGCGCTGTGGATGGCGTGGCGCGGATCGTGTCGTTGCGCCTGCGGCGCGGCTCCGGCGATGAAGTGCACATCATCACCATGCCGCGTGAGGGACTGCCGCGATTCGACGCCGTGCACAGCACGGTGGACGTGCGCCGGGCGGGGCAGGGGAGCGCGCCATGAGCGCCGATCCGCAGCGCGCTTATCGATTCACGCAGCAGGCCCACTGGCGCGCGTGCCTGTCGATCGGCATCGACCCGGGCGCGGTTTCCACCCATACGATCCGGCCCTCCCTGCCGTTTGCCACCGTTGCGCAGCGATTCCCGAGCCAGGGCGCGCGGGCGCCGGCAGTGGCGCCCGGCGCGCAGGTGCTGTGGCACGACGATGCGACCGACCGCTTGTACCGCCTGTCGCCCGGTGACGACACGCCCGACATCGGGCCCGCACCGGCGGCGATCGCGCGTGCGACGAGATTGCTGGTGACGCGTTGGGGCGTGTGGAGCTTGCGCACGGGTTCGCTGCAACGGTTCGAACTCGACTCGCTCACTCGCCTGGATGTGATCGACCTGTCGCATTGGCGCGCCGTCGATATCGCCGCCGACGGACGCGATGGCGTGTTCGTGCTCGCCGAACGCGAAGGTCGCTGGCAGGTGCTGCGCGTGGACTGCGCAGGACGGCTCGACGTGACCGCACAGCTGGACGGCGTGCGCGCGGCGACGGCGTTCGTGTTCCTGCGCACTCGCAAGCGATTCGTGGTGCTCGGCTCGGGTCGTGACGCGCAACTGATGTGGTTCGACGAAACCGGCGGCACCGCGCGCGCAAGGAAGTCGGTCGCCGCGATGCATCACTGCTTCAGCGCCACCGCGCTCGGCAGCGACGCGCGCGATGCGGTGTTCCTGGCGGGCGTCGACGCCGGCCCGGGCGGCGAAGCCCGGGTGATGCGGTTCGACGGCGACGGCACCGCGTCCGGCGACATCGCGCTGGATCGCAGGGACGCTCCCGCCACGGGCGTCGCCGCTGCACGCGATGCGGTGTACGTGACGGGCCCGCGCGGGCTGTTGCGATTCGGCGCGGTGCAGGCCGTTCCCGACGACGCCGCCGAGTTGGAATGCGTGCTCCTCACGCCCGCACTGCATTCGCCCGATCGCGAGGACGGCCGCCGTTGGCTGCGCATCGAAGCCAGCGCGACGCTGCCGCCGGGCACGATGCTTTCCCTGTCGTATGCCTCCACCAGCGATCGTTCCGTGCGCGATCGCCTTGCAAAACTCGCGGCGGACGAAACATTGACTTCGAGCGAGCGAACGCAGCGCATCCTCGCCGAGCGCGGCATCTGGTACGCCCCGATGGCGTTCCAGGGCGCGGATGGCGACAGGACGACGCATTGCGTCGCGCCGCTGTTCGATACGCGCGATCCGTACGTGTGGGTGTGCGTGCGCATCATCGCCAGTCCCGGCGCAGCCGCTCTGCCGGTGCTGAACGAGCTGGCCGTGCTGTACCCAGGCCGCACGCTGATGCAATACCTTCCCTCGATCTACCGGCGCGAGGAAGCCGTTCCCGACAGCTTCCTGCGTGCACTGGTCGGCGTGCTCGAAACCACCACGCAAGGGCTCGACGCCCGCATCGCCGCGTTGGGCAGCCATGTGCACCCGGCCACCGCGCCGGAGGAATGGCTCGATGCGATGGCGCGCTGGCTGGGCCTGCCGTGGGACGACACCCTGGCGCAAGCGCACAAGCGCTGCATCGTCACGCATGCGCAGCACCTCGCCAGCCAGCGCGGAACGCGTGCCGGCATCGAGACCTTCCTTTCCTGCCTGATGCCGGAGAGGCCGCGGCGTTTCCGCATCGAAGACGCGATCGCGCAGTTCGGCTTCGCCACTGTTGGCGGCGCCGGCTGCGAGGGCAGCGCGCTTCCGGCGATGCTCGGCGGCCCGCCGCGCTCGCGTGCCGAACTGGGCTCGGGCGCTCGCCTGGGCCGCATGCGTCTGCCTTGCGATGCAGACGTCGGCACTCCGTGGCGACTCACTGCGTCCGTGCGGATCGATATCGCAGCGACAGCGGAAGAACGCCGCGCCTGGGCCGGATGGTTGCCGGCCGCGCTCGCTGGCCTGGCGCCGTTCACCACCCGCGTGCGTGTGCGCTGGATCACCGCGCGTGCCTTGCAGGGTCGGCGACTGGACGCGGGCCTGACCCTGGAAGGAACGATTACGCCCCATCTGGGCGACGACGCCGTCACCGGCGTGGCCCGACTTCCCGTACGCGGCGCGCGCCTGGGTGCGACAGGCGCCGACGTCGGCACGCGGCTGCTTTGAAGGACAGGAGGAATCGCCATGCATCGCCAGGCTGACTCACAACGCGAATGCTGTTCCGACGAGGCCTGCTATTCCGGCCTGCGCAACCGCTACTTCGAAGGCAAGCGCCTTACCGCGGACGCCTTCCGGGTCGAACAGGATTACCTCATCGACCGCCGACGCCTGCTCAATCGCGCCATCCACGGGTGGGGCGTCGTATACGGCTTCGCGATCAAGGCGCCACGCGCAGAGCAGGGCGAGGGTAGGGCGCTCGGGATCGGATCCGGGCTCGCACTGGACGCCTGCGGCCGCGAGCTGGTTCGAGTGCGCGCGGGCGCGGTGGGACTGGATGCGGTGGTCGTGCTCGACGCGAAGGGCAGGCGCGTATCGCCGGACGATCCGGATCGACGCGACGAGAAGGAACCGTCGCACGATCGCGCAGAGTGCGATGACGACTGCTGGCTGCTGAGCGTGCACTACGCCGAACAGCCGATGGATCCGGTCGACCTCCACGACCCGTGCAGCTGCGAGCGCAAGGAATGGGACCACGTGTGCGAGACGGTGCGGTTCTCGCTGAGGCCCATCCGCTGCGACGCGTGCTGCGCTACTGAAGAGTGCGGGCTGGCCTGCGAATGCGGCACCGGCCCGTGCTGCGATGAGCATGCGAACGACAAAACCGCGCGGGAGGCTGAGCGCAGCGCGACGCACAAGCCAAGGCAACCGGTGCAGCGCGGCGGCTGCCGCTGCCTGTGCGACCACCTCACGGGCCTTCAACTCGACGAGGACTGCGGCTGCCTGACCGAAATCGACGAGCGATGCGGTCGCGTTCGCGTCGATCTGCACCACGGCGTGCCGCTGGCCTGCGTGAAGTTGCAGCGCGACGACTGCGGCAACTGGGGCTTCGGCGATGACGTGGAAGCCTGCGGTCCGCGACGACTGGTCAAACGCAACGATCTGCTGTTCGACCTGATCCGGGGCTGCGACCTCACGCGGATCAGCGCGATCGGTTGGGCGCCGTGGCATCGGCGGGACGCGCTCGTGGACTACGGCGACTTCCAGGCGTCGTTCGGCCAGGAAAATCCCGTCAAGAGCGGCCGCAACGTCACGCGCGACTACTGGGTCGAGTTCTCGCGCCCCGTGCGCGTGGACACCGTGAAGCCCGATTGCTTCTCCATGACGGTCACCATCGCCGAAGACGAAGCCGGTTGGGGAGAGTCGCGTCGCGTACCCATCATCGACGTCATCACTTCCGGCGGCCCGGACCCGCAACACATTACGCGCGCCGTGCTGGTGGTCGAAGCGGGCTGGGCGGAAGACGCCACGGTGAAGCGGCACAAGATCTTCAACAAGGACGAAGCGTTGGTGGAGATCGCCGTGTTCGGCGACTTCATCATCGACTGCAACGGACAGGCCGTGGATGCCAATGCCGTCGGCCTCCTGCCGGCCCCGACCGGAAACGGTACGCCGGGCGGCACTTTCCATTCGAACTTCCGTGTCGCGCAGAGCGACGCCTAAGGAGTTGCGCCATGACCACCACTCCCAAGCCCCTGGCGATCCACAAGGCCATGTCGACGCTGGTGCGGCCGAAGTTCGGTCCCGGCATGCTGCTCGAGCACGGCGACCTGGAACTGCTGCCTGCCTACACGCGCGAACTCAACCGGATGATGATCCGGTCGCTGTTCGGATGCGGCGTGGTCTGCGGGTTGCGCGTGGATGCGAGCGAGCACTGCGGCAAGGTCCGCATCACCGTCGAGTGCGGCCTGGCCATCGACTGCCAGGGCGACCCGGTGCATGTGCCGAAGCGGCAACAGTTCGAACTCGACAGCGAGTGCGATGCGAACGTTCCCGGTCCGCTCTGGGTCGTGCTGTGCGGGACCAGCAAATGCTGCGCGCCGAGGACGTCGATGTGCGCATCCGACGAAGACGACGAAGCACCGGCGCTGTGCACGCGCGAGCGCGACGCCTTCGAGATCCGCGTGCTCGACGCGCCGATGGGCTGCGGATGCCAGGAGTCGGCAGGCCGCGAGGCGTTTCGTGGCTCGGCATGCAAGTGCGCGGACCCGTCCGATCCATGCCACGCAGACCATTACGCCGGCAGATGCGGCTGCAAAGACGAAGGCTGCGACTGCTGCGATTGCGATTGCATCATTCTGGCGCGCATCGACGCGACGACCGAGCGCGACCGGCCGTGGCGAGCCGATCACAGCGTGCGGCGGTTCATCCGTCCGGTGCTGATGCGCGATCCGCTGGTGGAACAGGAGCAGGCGGCGCAGTCGCAACCGCAGGACGTCCAGGTTGCGGCAGCGAGGGCGACGACGGGCTCGCCGAAGCGAGGCCCGCGCTGATGCCGGCCCCGGGCACGTCATCGTCCGGGGTGTGACGCAGCGGAACGCGTGGAATGGACCGCGAACGCAAATCGGTGAAAGCTTCGACCGTCGAACGACGGCCCGTGGCGATCGCGCGCGCCCCCGTGGTGGCGGGCCGCGCGAGCGCGATCGGAACGGGCTTGCAGCAGCGCCTCGGCAACCGGGGCACGCAAGCCATTGCCGGCCAGATCTCCGCCAAATCCAGCGCGGGCATGGCCGCGCCGAACCATGCCACAACAGGCGCCTCGCTCTCGATCAGCCAGCCAGGTGACATCCTCGAACGCGAAGCGGACCACGTGGCCGACCAGGTCATGCGCATGGCGGAAGCACCGTCGGCACCGCATGTTTCGCACGCGGCCACCGACGCGACCATCCAGCGACGTTGCGCCAAGTGTGAGGAAGAGGAAGACCACACCCAGGTCCAGAGAAAGGAAGCGTCCGCCAATGCCGCACCGTTCAATAGCTCGCTGTCGGCCAGCATCAACGCGCTGACAGGCAAGGGCAGTGCGCTGCCCTCGTTCGCCCGGAACTTCTTCGAGCCACGATTCGGCGCCGACTTCGGTCAGGTGCGCATTCACGCCGGCACCGAGGCGGGAAACATCGCCCAGTCAATCAATGCCAGGGCATTCACGGTCGGCCAGAACATCGCTTTCGCGCCAGGCCAGTACGCGCCCCATTCCGAAGAAGGGCAGCGATTGCTCGCGCACGAACTGACCCACGTGCTGCAGCAGAAAGGCGCGAGCACCGGCACCGTGCAGCGCGACGACGAGCCCGGCGTGCAGCCGGAAGAACCCGCCACCGAAGCTGCGCCGACGTTCGTCCCCGAAGGGGTCGTGCTGGAGTTGCTGTATCTGCTGGAGCAGGAAGACCCGCCGGGACAGGAGGAGGAGCACGAAGAAGAATCCGGGGAGGAGCTCAGCGAAAGGGAGAGCCGCTTCCAGGAGGATCTGGACTACGCAACGACCTGGGTCGGACACGGCGCGAGTGCCGAGCGCAAGATCCTGATGCTTCGAAGCGAGGACTTCCGGCTTCAGAAGGCCGCCTACCACGATTCGGTCGTGAACTCCTTCGGCAGCGAGGAGTATCCGGAGGAAGAGTATCTGGCGTGGCTGATCGAAACCTACGACGCACCCTCCAATACCGAGGAGGACACGCTGGCCAGGTTCAAGGCCAACATGCTCAAGCCCGATCTCACCGATTCGAGCTTCATCGACGACGAACACATCCAGCAATGGGATGGCGGAAACGCCTTCCCGAACTTCGCCTGGAACATCATCCACCCGTTGGTGTCGCCTTCGACCGAACTGGTCGAGTCCACGAAGTCCAGGCAACGCGGCACGCAGGCGGCCTACTACGAAAGCTGGAACGACCTGGGCTGGGATCTTTACGGCAACGGCATTCCCGCGTCGTACAGCCGTTCGTTGGGCATCAAGGAGTATTCGACCGTCAAGAAGCGGTCGATCTCCAAGCTGCTGAAGATGCCCGACATTCCCTGGCTGTATGGGCATTTCGTGATGCATGAAGAAGTGCCTCTGCACACTGCCGTAATGAAGGCCTACACCACGGGCCTCACGGCGTACGTACTCGCATCGCTTGGACAGGCCGCCCTCGACAAGTGGTTGACGGCGTCCGCATTCCGGTGGAGCTACTTCGACGCTGCGGCCATAAGCGCCTTCCGCAAGTCGCATCCTTCCGGACTGCGCGCGATCGAGGACTTCTACAACTACGCACCCAGGGGGCTGGCCCTGGGCGCAACGCTCTCGGCCGCCAAGGTCAAGGCCGGCATTCAAACCAGCGGCGTCAATCCGTACCTGTTCCTCAGCAAGGTCAGCGCGGACGCTCAGGCGATCGGCCCGAATCTGATCAACCAGCTCAACGCATCCGAGTTGACGACGTTCGCGAACATACTGGCGAACGCCGACAGCAAGATCATTGCGCTGGAGCCTTCGATCCGACTGATGACCGCCGTGGAATGGTCCATCACGAAGGGATTCGCCGCGCAGGGCATCGTCGCGCTGCTCGGCAATCTCGACAAGATTCTTTGGGAGATCCTCGAGGAATATGTCAAGGACAAGGCGGTCAAGAAGGCCGTCATGACCGGCGTCGGATACCTGGGGCCGTGGGGGAGGGCGATCTCGATCATCTACAACCTGCTGGAACTGTTCGATGACGTCCGGGACAAGATTGAGCTTGCGCTGTTGATCAAGTCGTTTGTCGAGGTGCTGGATGAAGCCAAGCAGTCCAAGGGCGTGGTGCAGACCCAGCAGGCGTCGGCGAAATTGGCCCAGGTGTACGAGACGACGTTCCAACTGCTGATTCAGAAGCTGGGCCAGAAAGTGCTCTCCAAGGTCTCCGCATCCACGGCAAAGAGGCTGAAGGAGAAGAGACCCAAGGGCGAGAGGATGGGCGATGCGGAAAGAACCAACCTTCTTGAAGAAGCGCGTCGTGAGACGGACGCGAAGAAGCTCAAGCCCGAGTACCTGGAAGCGGAGTTCGCGACGGCGATCCGGTCTCCCGTAAGAGTGGTCGGAGACGCCATCGAAATCGAATTGCCCAATGGCCACCGATGGAAACGCCAACGGGGTGCAAAGGGCTGGTGCAGGGCATCGGAAGACTGCGTCGGCGACTTCCTCAATCCCGATATCACCGATGAACTGGACTTCTACA
This sequence comes from Lysobacter sp. MMG2, assembly GCF_016735495.2. Lineage (GTDB taxonomy): Bacteria > Pseudomonadota > Gammaproteobacteria > Xanthomonadales > Xanthomonadaceae > Lysobacter_J. The sequence goes on along the minus strand of NZ_JAERQY020000001.1, from coordinate 13,321 downwards.
CCAGGCGGCACCTGCCTGACGATTTCGATTACGACGGGTATCCATCCCTTGCGGTCGACGATATCCGCCTGCATCAGACGACCAAGGGTAACTTCGGTGAGGTGGCCTCCGACCACATGCTCGACAAGCAGTACGCCAACCTGGGCGGAATCACGCGCACCGAGAATCCGGACCGAGGCCCGGGCATCGACAACGTATGGATGCCAAAGGATCGAACCCACTTCGATTACACGATCTCCGAGACGAAGTTCGTTCAAGGGTTCGATGGAGATCTGCACACGGTGAAGATGGGCAAGTCGAGGAGCGGGCCGCAGTTGAGCGACAGCTGGATCACCGGAAGGAACTTCAACACGATGAAGCACAGGCTGGAGGAGGTTGTCGGAGAGGACATGGCCGGCCGGATACGTTCCTCCGTTCGCAAGAACCGCGTGGAGAGACTGTTGATCGTGGTGAATGAAACCGGAAGGACCTGGGTGTATGAAGTGGACAGTGGCGGAAAGGCGTACAGATTGAAGCCCGACTGACGTTGGCGCGGACGTTTCCTGGTGTCCTCGAACGAAGTCCTGTTTCGTTGTCCCAGAAGTGCGCACCGTCGGGATTCGCGATGATCCATGAGTCCGCCGCAGACCGTAAGACCGACCGTATCGAGCGGCGCCCGATTTCGCCCTCCATCGCGGCCCGACCGTCGAACGAGCGGGAGTCGTCGAGCGCAACAACGCTCAAGCAGCGTGTTGGCAATCAGGGAATTCGGAATGTGATGGACAGGGCGCGTCTGGCGCAGGCAGACGGGGATGCCCGTGATCCTGCCGAGCGACAAGGCCTGCAGTCGGAGCGTTTCAGGGGCGATGCCCGGCTGGAGAGCATCTTCGATGGAAAGGCGGAGCACTTCCTGCATTCCGGCGCGACGGGAGATGCGGTTCTCAAAGTCCAGCAGGCTTTGATGGACCTCGGGTTCCCGCTGCCAAAGTGGGGCGCGGACGGGAGCTTCGGCAATGAAACCGCAAGCGCGGTTTCAAGGTACAAGGCGCAAGCGGGGATCTCACCTTCCGATCCTGTCGTGGGATCACGGACGATCGCCGCGCTCGATGCGCAAATGCTGAAGCAGCCGCCGACACCGGCCTGCAACGACGGCCCCGTCAGCATGGAAGCAGAGCCGCTTCCGCCGATTCCACTGCCGAGCATCACCAGGATCAACGGCAATGAGCTGCTCGACGTGGTCAGGAAGCGGCAGGTGTCTCGTGCGCACATCCCGGAGAATCCGCCGTTGGGCGCGAACATTCCTGGCTTCGATAACTTGAAGCCGGTGAGCGTGCGCACGGAACCTGTTTTGCCGGAGCCGTGTTTCAAATGCATCGCGGATTGGGAACTGCCTCAACCCAGGTTCGAGATCTTCATCACCGTCGGCGATTTCTCGGATGAGCCGGACCGCAGTTTCCCCGTGCAGGATCAAAGTGTCTCGGGCTGCCCGTACGAAACGGGAGGAACATTCAAGAAGGTCATAAAACGAGTGATGCCCGAGGTCGAGCCGATGATTCTTGGTCAGGAATTGGAGCACTGGTCGGATTTCGTGCTCACTTACTCGCTGATCACGGGAAGGTTCCTGTCCAATGTCAGAAGGCTCACGCCGGAAAGAACGCATCTTCGGGGCAAGGACCATGACGATTGCGTCGGCAAGGTAGAGCGATTCCTCCTCGAAACGTCCACGTTCCCGTGGCAGCCTGCGATCTCCTACTACGGAGCGCTGTCCGGGTATCTGGTGGACCATGTCTACAGCGACACGACCACGAAGCGCGAAAGCGATCACTCCGCGGTATCGGTCCCTCCACGGGGCAAGAAGCCGGTGTTCCCCAACATCGACCACACGGTCAATCCCTTTACCTGCAAGGCCTTCTACCGCAAGTTCGACAAGACCATGTCCACAGGCCTGCCAGGCCCACCTTTCAGTTCGCTGATCGAAGACAAGGAGGCGTACATTCCGGCGAAGCGTCCCTGGAACAGCCTCTGAGTGCACGCGTCGCCACGGACGTCATTTCACGGAGCCCGTCCGCGATCCTCCAGATGCTTCACCGCTTCCGGCTGCGCAATCCATGGCTCCTCGCGCGCGCGATGCATCGCCTGCGTGCGCCGCGACAACTCCAGCTTCTCCAGGATGTGGTGCACGTGGTGCTTCACCGTGGACACGCTCAGGCACAGTTCTCGCGCGATTTCCTTGTTCGACAGGCCGCGCTCGATCAAGTGCATCACGTCGCATTCGCGCCGACTGAGCTGCTTGCCCGTCACGCCAGGGTCGTCGGGCGATTCATTCATCCGGAACAAGGCGCGTAACAGGCCGCACGAAATCTCGGCAGGGCAGGCGAGGCGGCCGTGCACCACGTCCGACAGCGCGTTGCACAGCTCTTCGATCGAAGCATCGCGCGGCACGTAACCGGTGAAGCCGGCCCGGCCGCAGCGGATGACGTTCTGACGCTGTTCGTCCAGCCCGAGTGCCACCAACAGGATGTCCGGGTGCGCCTGCGCGATCGCGCGCACCTCCGACAGGTCGATGCCCTGCGTGACATCGATCAGCATCAGATCGACGTCGTGCGCCTGGATGGCGGCGTGCAGATCAGCGAATGCGTTGACAACGGCGCGAACGTCAACGCCGCGGCGGGAGGCGAGCGAAGCCGCCAGGCCATCGCCCAGGAGTCGCACAGGGGTGAATACCAGCAGGTTCATCTGACAACCCAGGCTTGGCTCTTCACCGCAGCGGCCTTCGTTGAAACCGCGTCGGCACAGAAGCGGAAAAAGCGGTGTTCGCGATCTCGCGACGGGCCGATACGGCCCGGACTAGCGTTCTTGAGTGAATTCACGAAGGTCATGGCATCGCCTTCCGTGGCCAGGTTCACGCCGCTGCGGGCGCACCTGTTGGTGGTGCGGATCGAGGCAGTATCGAGCGCGAAGTCGGCGTCAACGCTCGCTACCTACAACGCCACTTTCGCCCCTAAGCGGAAATCCTGCGCGGCGAGTATTGATCGCCATGCAGCGCAAAGCCCTCTGTTTTGCCCGTCTGAACCGGGTTTGGTGGGACAGGGGTACCGTGATTCACCAATTGTGGACACGTTTGGTATCGGGGCTACTTCTGGTCGCTTCTGTGGCTGGCCGCCGCGTGAGCCAGTCCCGTCACCACGCCCAGCGATGCATTGCCGGCCACCAGTTCGGCGTCCGGGAAGATCTCTTTGACGAGCAGCGGCACGTAAGGCGAGCGTGACATGCCGCCTGTGAGATAGACCGTCTCCGGCGGTGCGTTCAGTTCGGCACGGGCACGCTCCATCAACGAGCGCAACTGGAACAGGAAGGGCGTTGCCGCGTCGCTCAATCGTTGCGCATCGATGTGCGCGAGCAGACCGGCCTCTATGAAGTCGAGCCCCAGCGTCACGTTGCTGGCTTCGCTCAGTCGAATCTTGGCGCGCTCGACGGCGCGATTCAGGCGCACGGTGTGACCTGCTTCCTTCAAGGTCTCAAGCCGATGGCCATAGGGAGCGACGACGTGCTCGAACGACGTCTCGCGAAACTTCGCCTGGCGTTGCAGATCCTGCACGGCCGACGCCTCGTAGAACCGATGCACCGGCGTGTCCGTCACTCCCTTGCCGAACAGCGGCATGACGCTGCGCATGCTCAACTCGATGTCCACGTCGGTGCCGCCGACCGGCTCGCCCCATGAACCATGCACGATGGGCGCAGCCCCTGGCCCGCCGACATCGGCAACGGCCATGTCCGTCGTTCCGCCACCGATATCGAGGATCAACGTCCGGCGAGGGCGTTCGCTGCCCTGGTGATAGCCATACGCCGCCGCGGCCGGCTCTTCGAGGAATTCGACTTCGTCAAAGCCGGCGGCATACGACGCGTCCGTGAGGATCTCCAGTGCCTGCACTCCGCCAGCCTCCTTCATGGAGCTGCGAAAACGCACCGGACGCCCCAGAATCGCCGCCCTAACGTCGCAACCGAGCTGGGCGCTGGCGGTGAGCCGGATGTGCCGGAGCAACTGCGTGGCGATGCCCAGCAACGTGTCGCGCGCACGTGCTTCCAGCCTGTAGCCCAGCATCGACTTCGGCGAAACCACCAACTGGCCTGCGCTGCCCTCGATGAAGGCATCGACCGCTTCCTCGCCGTACAACGCCCGCTGCAGGTCCGCGCCTTCCAGCATCGCCTTGCGCATCTCCTCGGCGGCCCAGCGGCGGCGCACGAGCGCGCGAGCATCCCTTTCCAGTTCCAGATCCGTTCGAACGCGAGGCGAGGGGATCATGTTCAGCTCATGGGTCCGCTGCGGTTCCGGCCGCCTCATCGCTTCTTCGCGACGTGCGCGGAGCTCCGCATGTCGCTTGGACTGGTCTCGCCGGAACTCGCCGGTCAGCTTCTGGATCTCGTCCTGCAGGGCGTCGGTGAGCTCGAACTCGGACAGGTCCGGAAGCCGCTGCGGAAAGAACACGGTGGTCCGAAACTGCTGGTCGGCACCGAACTGGATCAACTGCAATTTGCCCTCGATGACGGCGCCGGCAGCCGAATAGCTCGTGCCGAAATCAATCCCAATGCGCATCTGGTGCTGAACTCTGTGGCGGATTGATGGCATTTTGCCGTGAAGGGGGTTGATGGTTCCAACGAATCGGGTCGGAAGATCGTCGCGGAGCCCCGGATTACGGCGATAGCGAAGCCGGACGGGGGGTGTCTGCGCGTCGTTGACCGCCGGTCCTTTTTTGCTACGCTCGTCTCAGTCCTGAGGGGGATGGATGGAGCGATGCGACAAGGAATGCTGCTGCTCGCCGCACTGATGTGCGGCAGCGCTTCGGCGCAGGTGGTGAATAAGTGCATGGGGAAGGGCGGGGCAGTGCACTACTACAGCGGCCCTTGTCCGGCTGGCTATCAGCACGCCAAGACTTGGGATGCAACGCCGGAACAGCCGCCCACCAATGAAGAACTCTGGCGGCGCTACTACCAGCGAAAGCAGGGCGAGGCCGATTCGCGCTATTTGTCCGGCTTGGCCGGCACAAGCTCGGGGGCGGTAGGTCATCGTGTGCGCGCGGATGGCGCCCGAAGTGCCTCGGCGTGCGACGCCGCCAAGGCATCTCGCGAAAGCACTCTGGCGGCTGTAGGCATGCGCCGCACTTACGAACTACTTCAGCAACTTGACGACAGCGTGCGCGAGGCGTGCAAATGACCTTGAGCAATGATTCGGAGGGGGCGTGATCAACATAACTGCACACGATTTGGGCGGCACCGCCCAGAGCGCTAGGATCAACCGACATCCTGACGAATGCCCATGGTGCCATCGCCACGTCCACGCCAAGTTCCTCGGCGCCTACGTGTCTGTACGTAACGCATCCTTGCAAGCAGTTCATCGGTGCACGTCGGCAGAATGCGAGTTAGTTTTTGTTGCCAACTACCGCATTACGAGCATGGGCACCACGCAGGGAACCACGGGAACACTCAGTAGCGTTGAGCCATGGAAGCCCAAAGCTGTATCGATTCCAACGTTGGTCGCCAACATCTCTCCGAGTTTTTCCGCTATTAGCCAGCAGGTTGAGGCAGCGAAGAGTGCCGGCCTAGATCAATTGGTCGGCATCGGGCTCAGAAAAGCTCTTGAGTTCCTTGTCAAGGACTTCGCGATCTCAGGTAATCGAGAAGCTGCCGACGACATCCGGTCTCAAACGTTGTCGGCATGTATCAATAACTACGTCCTGGACGAGAACGTGAAGCAGTGTGCGGCGCGCGCAGCATGGCTGGGTAATGACGAGACTCATTACTTGCGCAAGTGGGACACAAAAGATGTGGAGGATCTGAAGGTGTTGGTCCAATTGACGACAAACTGGATCGATAACGTATTGCTGACTAGGAAGTACCTGGCGGAGATGCCGAAGTCATAGGATTGGTGGGAACCTCTACGAGGCGACGGTTCCCCGGTGGCGAATCTCAGCCAGTTCGATGACGACTACCTTGAGCAGCTCCATCTTGTCGCGCCACATCAGGCCGCGCAGGCGTTCGACGGTCATGCGTTGGCCGTCCTCGGAAACGAGATTGCGGCCTCGCAGCCGCCATCCGTTCCAATCGCCGTCGAAATCGACGTCAGTCATGCAGCCCCCCTGTGCCAAAAGCCGAATCCCAGCTTGGGAAGGCAAGAGCTGTGCCGCAAGGCGAAAAGTCTGAGTCGCGCCAGCCAGCCCCTGCGGCGAATTGACATAATATGCATTATGCGAAGTAATGTGATCGTTGGGGTCGCCGCCGTTGCCGGGATCGCTGTTTTTGATAGGTTCTGATCGAAGAAATTGGTAGATCACCCGTTGTCTGCCAACAAGAATTCGTCCCCTTCGCGTCCGACAAACCGCTCCGTCGCGACCAAGAAGCGCCCCAGCTGCCACGGTGCACTGTGTAGGATCGGAAGCGTTCGCCGTCACTCCAGGCGCGCAGATTTCAAGATCGAGGCGTCCCATGAACTGGGATGGATCACGTCACCGCGGTCTCGCCGAGCGCTAAATCCAGCGCCCAGTTCGCTGGCGCCATTCGGCTTTCGTTGTCGCCGTGACCTCACTCGGGGCCACTCGTTCCTCGCGAAGCCAGGTGTTCTTCGCCGCCCATTGCGGCCCACCACGACCACTAAAGCGAGCCAGTAACGTCAACTAAGGCGTCCCAGAAAGGTCCAGCGCCACGAACAGTGATCCATGAAGGAACCAGCGCCGACTGATGCGTCCCATGAAGAGCGCCGATCAACCCTCCAGAACGAAATCTGAGTGCTCAGCTGCCCGCTAGCCCAGCAGATTTCAATCTGGGTCGCTGGTCGGTTGCGGTGATGTGCGCTCGGGGCGCCTAGATCCAGCGCCCAGTACGTTGGCGCCATTCGAACTTCGTTGTTGACGTGACTGCACTCGGGTCCGCTTGCGCCTCACGAAGCCAGGCAACGTACTCGAGCCATGCCGAGCCAGGAATGGCTGGGCGCCCGTCAGGCCCCTTGAACACTGTCTGCGCGCCGGTGAACGTCCAGAATGCCTCGTAATGCTCACCCGGGATCTCGTCCTGATAGATGAAGCCTTGAGGTTGCGCGAGGGCCTCTAGTGCGTCGAGCATTTGGGTTCTCATTGCCCACCTCTCATTGGACGCAAGTAGCCGTCGTACTGTCGAGCGGCGGCACGTGAAACCGGAGCCGGAATGAGAGTACTCCTAAGACATCGAATGAAACAACGATCCGTCGACTGCTGCAGCCCTTCGTGATCGGCGATGGATGTGCGCGTGCGCCCATAAAGTGGGATCTTTCAACCGCGCGAAGGTTGCCATCCTCCGCTTCCAGCTGGCGATTAGAGATGTGGTTCTCACTGCCGCTTGCCGACAAATTGGTGCCCCCGGTCGGACTCGAACCGACACCGGCCGCTTATCTGGCGCTAAGGGATATGAATCCGCTGCTCTCACCATTGAGCTACGGGGGCGTGATCTCAGGGATCACGCCGGTATTCGGAATGCCGCTCGCGACAGGAGGTGCATCGCTGAAGGCTAGCACGCGCTATGCTGCGCTCCAGTTTCAGACCGAACCACGGCAAGGTGATGTCAAATCACATCACTCCTGCTCGAAGGCGCCGCAGCGGCGCACTCATTGTGACCTCATCAATAGAAGTCGCAGCGGCTGCGCTGATAGGCGTCGTACGCCCGAGCGACGTCCTCGTCCGTCAGTGGTTGACAGCCAAGCCGGTGGCTGATGCGGTAGGCGACCCGGTACCAGGGAGCGAAGGCCTCAAACGGGACCTCCAGGTTCGACTTGGCCAGCTCGTGCTCCGGCGACATCGTGTACTGGTCAATGTCCAAACCCTTCACAGCCACAACCTTGGCATCGGCCGCACGTGCGGCGTCCAGAGGCGCGCCGACGAACTGGGAAAACGCGCTGGCCCAAACAAGGCGCTCGCGCTCAGTCAGTTGATACCAGCGAAACAGCGTGTCCGATGGCGAACTCATCCTGTTGACCTCTGCACGACGTAGCTAGCTTCTTAGTTTGGACCAGTGCGGATCGATTCGACCGGTAGCGGCCATCCACGCCATCCGAAGCGCCCTCGCGTCGACCAAAGCGTTATGGCGGCGCTTGGCCTGTTCGGGATGCGCCGCAAACCAGTCTTCAAGCAGCACTGTTGTAAGCCCTTCGCGACCCATCAGTGTCATCACTGGGGAGGGAATCGGGCCACAAGCCGCAGCGTGTTCGTCTGGCAGATCGAAGCCTGCCAATACGTACTTGAGCAACTGCAGGTCGATTGGGTAGTCCGCCAACACATAAGACTGGCGAATGCTGAAAAGGAAGCGTCGTAGCGCCGTCGTCATCTCCGCATCCGACATGGCAACCGTGCCGCGATCGAGGCTCGGATACACCGCGTGGCGCACGAAGTCCGTAGCGAATGATGGCAGTGGATCCCTTTCGGCATAGAACTCACGCTCGCCATCCTCGCTGACTAAAGCAATGCTGACGAGCTCTGAGCCCATCACGTCGGCCCACTCGGTGTCGAGAAACAAGTAGGTTGGTCCGATCACAGCAAGCTCCTAAGCTTGGCATGGTGTGTCCGGGACGGTGCAGTTCAGCCCTTTCCAAGTACCACTGCCTTCCACGTCGCTCGAAATGCTTCGTGCTCCTTCAAGGACATCGCGCGATCGCCCTCTTCAGGTAATGTGATGTTCCTGGGCTCCAAGTGCGTGAAGTCGCCGTGCGAGCCTATCGAGAGTGGGAGCGCACACCGTGTAGTGCCCGTCGATCAGCGCCAAGTAGCCAATTCAGCTCCAACCGTCGCTGTCGGTAGCAACTAGCACGCTGTTCATGCCTGTAGCCTATCTAGTTTGGTCAATCGAACCATACGATTTGGTACTGGCCGCACTACTCATTCTTCTTTTTTGCCTAAGGATATCTTAGTCACTATACGCTGAGCCGACCTGGTTGGAAGGGGCTGGTCGCTTCCCTGCGCCACGCAGACTTCGTCACATCACGTGATGTGACGAAGTGAATGTCACCGGCCGGCGTCCAGCCGTGAGCGTTCTACGGGCGGCGTCGCGTTGCGCCCGCCTTGCGCCTTGTCGGGGGCGGGGCCGTACTGGCCTGGAGCAGCGCCGCCTGCAGGGTCGTCGACAAGGAGCCCAGCTGGGCAAAGTGCGCCTCGAATGCATCGGCCCGAGCACGTTGCGCCGCGGCCTCCCGTTGCGCCTCGGTGGTCGCGGTCCGAAGCACGGTGTGTTCGTGCTGCAACTCCTGGCGCTCGGCCGCATGATCGCGCTCTTGCGTGGCGAGCTGTCCCCGCAGTTGCCTGATTTCCTGTCGCGCGCGATCCACCTCGGCGTGCGTGCGATTCTCCACGGCACGCACGTGCAAAACTTGCGCATCCCGCTCTCGCGTGATCGCCTCCTCCCGCTCTATCACGCGCGCCTGCAGGCCGGCGAGCTCGGCGTCTACGCGCTCGGCGCGCAGGTGCGCGGCGTCGCGTTGCGCCCCCAGGTCGCGCAGTTGTTCGGCCTGCACATCGCAGGTGCGTTGCACGTCGGACAGGCGCTGGTCGGCGGTGGCCAGTTGCTGTTGCGCTTCCTCGGCGATGGCGACGTGCTGCTGAATCTGCGCCTGCCAGCCGAGTGTTTGCTCGTCGAGTTCGGTGCGTGCCTTGTCGAGCCGAGCACGCTCCTCGGCGATGGCCCGTTCGGCTTCGACGCGGGCGGCGGTCAGCGCTAGCTCCCACCATTGCGCGGCCAACGCGACGACCGCGTCGGGCGCCGCCGGCAGCGCGACCTTCGCGGCCTGCGCGGTCAGCCGCGCGCCCAAGGTTTGCCACCACGTCTCCAGCCAGCGCGTGACGGTGTTCGGCGAACCGGTACCCAGGTACGCGCGGACGCGTTCCACCGTCGGCCGTTCGCCGACGGCGACCAGCGCATCGGCGGCGCCGTGCACGCCGGATTCGGTGATGCCTCGCGCCATAGAAGCGCCTCCTACTGGGCTGCCCTGCTCTGTTGACACGTACTGGCGATAAGTGATGATTATCGCCAGTACGCGTCCTAATTCATAATGTACATTACATAGTATGAAGCGAAATAGCACGCTGCTCGCCTTGCCAGCGACGGCTGCAAACCTGGCGCTACCCGACCAGCTGGCGCAGCAGGCAGCCGCCGCCGTGCGCGAACTCCTCGCCGAAGCGGCCGCCGCCAACACCACGCGCAGCTACGCCACCGCCCTGCGCTACTGGGCCGGCTGGCACCAAGCCCGATTCAGCATCGATCTGACTCTGCCAACCAGCGAGGCCGTGGTGATCCAGTTCTTGGTTGACCACATCCAGCGCAAGAACAAGAACGGACTGGTCAGCGAGCTCCCGCCAGCAATAGATCAAGCGCTGGTCGCGGCCGGTCTCAAGGCCAAGGTAGGGCCGCTGAAGTTGTCGACCGTGGTCCAGCGCGTGGCTGTGCTGTCCACCGCCCATAAGCTCAAGCGCTTGGCCAACCCGTGTGAGCTGCCCAGCGTCCGCACGCTGCTAAGCCGGGCCCGGCGTGCTGCGGTCAAGCGCGGCGAGCGGCCCAGCAAGAAGACCGCAATCACCCGTACCGAACTGGAGGCGATGTTGGCCACCTGCGACGACAGCCTGGAAGGCCTGCGCGACCGTGCCCTGCTCTGCTTCGGCTTCGCCAGCGGCGGTCGCCGGCGCAGCGAGATCGCCGCTGCGGACCTGCGCGACCTGCGCAAAGTCGGCGAAGACGGCTACATCTATCGGCTGGAGTATTCCAAGACCCAGCAGGGTGGTGTCACTGTGGACTCGACTCCGGACAAGCCTATCCTGGGTCGCAGTGCCGAGGCGCTGGCTGCTTGGCTCGATGCAGCGGGAATTCACGAGGGAGCGATCTTTCGGCGGGTTTGGAAGGGACGGGTCGGCCCTGCCCTCCTCTCGGGCTCGGTGGCAACGATCGTGAAGCGACGGGCCAAGCTGGCGGGGCTGGAGGGGGACTTTGGGGCGCACAGCTTGCGGTCGGGGTTCGTTACCGAGGCGGGGAAGCAAGGTGTCCCTCTGCCGGCGGTGATGGCGATGACCGAGCACCGTTCGGTGGCGAGCGTGCTTGGGTATTTTCAAGCAGGAGCTGCTGAAGACAATCCGGCGGCACGATTGCTTAAATAGAAGGCTGAACCTTTGTAATGAAGCCCTCGCCCATGCCGTTCGACTACGTTGCCGCCTTTCCGCTGCACGCCGATCTTATTCCCGAGCGGCTGCGCAACCTGCTGATGCCCGTTGGCCTCAACCCCCGGGAGGCCGTCGAGGTCGCCCGCATGTATGAGGCACCGGACTGCGATCTCAACGAGGAAGTCCTCTATCTCCAAATGGCCGTGGTCCAGGATGGTAGCGACGCGCCACTGGATGTTCTCAATGAAGCCGGGCATGGCGTTGTCGCCTATTCTGTACCGTTCGATGGAAGAGGAAACGCTGCGGAGTATCAACCTTCCCTATCGGGGCACGACTACATCGTCGCGTCCTGGGGGAGCGGTTCCTTCTACACATATCATCTGGCCGAAAAGGTCTGGATGACCTTGGGGCTGACTCCCCGCTGCATCGGCAACGACCACCAGAAGCTCATTTATGACGATCTTGGCCTGCCGGATTTCGCCGTGGCGCAGGGCGAAATTTCCAACGAGTACTTCTGGAGGTCGACTCGCAATATTCATTGGTCGATGTCCAATGAATACCTGAGGAAGTATCTATGGTTGCGATCGGCGCGCGGGGTCAGGGCGATCTACTACAAGAAGAAGCTCCCCGATCACCCCGAGATCCGTAGGCTGATGGGCGCCGAAGGACATATCGATCTAAAGCCTGAGACAGGGCCTGTCTGGTACAACCTAGATATTCGTGAGTACAAGAGCGGATTGCTGCTCCAAGTATGGGCTTCGGTGGCAGCCGTATCGTGCGAACTCTGCCCCGAGCAAAGCGCGGATGGCATCGTCTGGCCGGGGGATACGGAACCTATGACTTCCGAGTGCGCCAACGCACTGATGTCCCGGAAGCTGGTCTTCTTGGACGACCGGTTCCTTGAACGATACGAGCAAAGCACCTTCTACGACACAGCGCCTGTCCGGATCGAAGGAGTATGGCATTGCAGCCCTTCCTATAAGGGTCAATGGGGCTTTACGGATTGCGTCCGTGTCGGGCGCAACCTGGTCAGGGTCTCAATGCGCGAGTTGTATAAGCCGAAACCCGGTCGCGAGATCGTTCATGCATACGAGCACGCACTCGGTCGCGACGAGATCGCGCATATGGACATGAATGCCGAGCACATCGTTGCGAAGACACAACGTCTTCTCGACCAGATTATCATTCTCGGCGACAACCTCTCGCATCTTGGTGCCAGCACTGGGCTACAGAAGACCGCCGAAGAAATGACTGGATTTTCCCGCAAGGAGCTGGCCGATAACGGTTGGATGGCGTATCAGAACTTGTGCAAGCTAGCGCAGGTCGCGCCGTTGGACATGACCCAGCAGGCATTTCTTTCGAGGTGCAAGCAACTCCATGAGATCCTGCAGAAGATTCCCAATGGCTATTTGAAGTCGTTGCTGGAGAAGGCCGGCTGCCCTCGTAGCAAGCTCAACGACCTCGGGCTCTTGAAACTGCTGGAGGCGCAGTTGAATGTTCTGCAGCGACTGAACGACGACGAAGACTCCCTAGATGCCTTCGAATCGCAACGGGAGCCGGACGGATGGGCTGCCAGGAACCCACTTATGGCGCCGCTGTTCCTGAACAATGACCTTCGCGTTGCGGACGCGCACGAGGCGGTCGGGAGGTGCATTCAGACGCTCCAGGACATGGGCTTTGACACCGGCCAATTGAGTGACGGCTATGGGTTGGCCCTAGACTTCGTGATGGATGGCGTAATTCGCGCCCTTGAGTCCATCAATTCCGCCATAGGGCAGTTGCTGGAGCGCCAACGCCGGTGAACGCAGCCCTCCGAGCCCAGCTGGCCGTATTCGAGTCGTAAGCTCCCCCACCTGCCACAGAAGTTAAAAGTAGAACTTTCTGGCATGTTTCCGCCAGGAGGTTGCGATGAAGACTTCGAAGTTCACCGAGACGCAGATCGTCTCGATCCTCAAGCAGGCCGACGCCGGGGTGCCGGTGAAGGACACCTGTCGCCAGGCCGGCATCAGCGTGGCGACCTATTACAAGTGGAAGAGCAAGTACGGCGGACTTGAAGCCTCCTGTAGCGTCCTCGCTTTTTCGAGTCAGTCGAAAGTAGAGGTGTTCGGCGAGTGTGCCATTGCGTAGTGGACGGGTGAAAGCCCGCCCAGTGAACGATGCGGGCGGTGATGGTTGTAGCGGTG